>JAXLYI010000026.1:0-182399 GCA_046351555.1 Polyangiales bacterium | reverse complement strand
GCCGTGAGGCCCGTCCGCGGCGCCCTCCTCGACGTCGACGGGACGCTCGTCGACAGCAACGACGCCCACGCCCGCGCCTGGGTCGAGGCCCTCGCCGAGCGCGGCATCCGCGTGCCCCGTGAAGAGGTGCGGCGGCTCATCGGGATGGGCGGCGACAAGCTCCTCCCCGCGGTCGCCGACTACGCAGACGGCAGCCCCGAGGCCGAGGCCGTCTC
The DNA here is from genome assembly GCA_046351555.1 of Polyangiales bacterium. Classification (GTDB taxonomy): domain Bacteria; phylum Myxococcota_A; class Polyangia; order Polyangiales; genus CAISKJ01. Next base: position 182,184 of record JAXLYI010000026.1, on the reverse strand, counting down.
CGCGCGGCGCGGCGAGATCTTCCGCGCGCGCTACCTCCCCCGGCTCGCGCCCTTCCCCGAGGCGCGCGCCCTCGTCGCGCACCTGCGCGGCCGCGGCCTCACGCTGGTGGTCGCCACCTCGGCGAAGCGCGACGAGCTCGACGCGCTCCTGAAGATCGCGGGCGTCGCCGACCTGCTCGACGGCGCAACGTCCGCCGACGACGTCGCGCGCTCGAAGCCCGACCCCGACATCGTGCAGGCGGCGGTCGTTCGCAGCGGGCTCGACGCGGGCGAGCTCGTGATGATCGGCGACACGCCCTACGACGTGGAGGCCACGACGCGCGCGGACGTCCGCGCCGTGGCCTTCCGCTGCGGGGGCTGGGACGACCGCGCGCTCGCAGGGGCGGCCGCCGTGTACGACGGGCCCGCCGACCTGCTCGCGCGCTTCGACCGCTCGATCTTCGCTACAGCCGGCCGGTGAAGTAGAGCACCAGCAGCACCACCGCGATGATGCCGAGCGGCGAGAAGCCCACGGCCCCGTAGCGCGAGTAGCCCCAGCCGCCGCCGGCGAGCGCGAGGACGAGCAGGACGATGAGGAGGATGGTCAGCATGGCGGTGCTCCTTGTTGATTCGGCGTCGTTCGCCGTGCGGAGGCGTTTCGCACGGCGCATGCCGCCCGGAGATGCGCAGCTCCGACGCATCCGGCACTGAGGCTTCGCGCGGCACCTGTGGCCGGCGTGTGGCGCACCGCGTCGGCGACGCACCCGCTGCGCATCGCGCACGACTCGCGCCGCCCTCGACGGTGCTTCGGCGCGTATTCCGCAGGGGTTTTCGCGTGGCGCGCACCGTGCACACGCGGGCGGCATGACCCCGTACGACGCGCCGGTTTCGGCGTACATGACCCCCTCGGTTCGGACGATCGCGCGGAGCGCGCGGCTGGCGGAGGCGCACGCGATCCTGCGCGAGCACAACTTCTCCGCGCTGGTGGTGACGGCCGGCGGCGAGCCCGTCGGCGTGCTGTCGCGCACCGACCTCCTGCGCGTCGGGCGCGTGGCGGCCTCGTCGCGCCGCGGCGCACCGCTGCTCGCGCTGCCCGACGCGGAGGTGGCGTCGGCGATGTCGTCGCCCGTGGCCTCGGTGACGCCGGAGACGTCGCTGCGCGAGGCCGCGCGCGAGATGCTGCACCGGCGCGTCCACCGGATGGTGGTGCGGGCGGAGGGCGGGCGCCTGGCGGGCGTGCTCAGCACGCGCGACCTGATGGAGGCGGTGCGCGACGCGAAGGCCCCGGCGACGCTCGGGGACTTCATGACGTCGCCGATGCTGAGCGTCGAGGCGCTCGACACCGTCGGGCACGCCACCGACCTGCTGGAGGACGCCCACGTCGCGGGCGTGGTGGTGCTCGAGGACGGGCGCGCGGTGGGGCTCTTCACGCAGACCGAGGCGCTCCAGGCCCGCGAGCTCCCCGCCACCACCCCCGTCGAGGAGGTGATGAACTACGCCCTCGTCTGCCTCGACCGCGGGATGGCGATGCACCGCGCCGCGGCCAACGCCCTGGCGACGCGCGCGCGACGCGTCGTGGTGGTCGACCACCGGCGCGCGTGCGGCGTGGTGACCGGGTTCGATTTCGCCCGGGCCCTGGTGGCCGGCGGTACGACCTCCCCCTGACGCCCGGGGCCCCCGACGGGGCTCGCGCGCGGCGCCCGATGGTTTACGCTCCGGGGCCGTGACGCGACGACCTACCTCCACCCCGCCCAGGGAGTTCGCCGAAGCCCTCTCGGGCGCCCCGGGCGAGAAGCGCCCCTGGTTCCGCAAAGACCCGAAGAGCACCATCGCCGTCCGGCGCTTCGCCGGCCCCGCGGCCTACCGCGAGCAGCTCGAGCACCTGCGCGTCGTCCACCTCACCGACCTCCACGTCGGCCGGGTGACCCCGATGGCCGTGCAGGAGGCCGCGGTCGACCTCGCCAACGCCGAGCGCCCCGACCTCGTGGTGATCACCGGCGACTTCGTCTGCCACAGCCAGAAGTACCTCGACGAGCTCGCCGCCCTGATGAAGCGCTTCACCGCGCCCGTCGTGGGCGTGCTCGGCAACCACGACCACTGGTCGGGCGCGGAGGAGGTTCGACGCGCGCTGCGCAAGGGCGGCGTCGAGGTGCTCGACAACCACCACACGGTCGTCACGCTGCGCCACCAGCGCCTCCAGCTCGTGGGCCTCGACGACGCCTACACCGGCCACGCCGACCGCGAGAAGGCGCTCAAGGGCCTGCGCCACGACCTCCCCACGCTCGGCCTCTCGCACATCGCCGAGGAGGCCGACCGGCTCTGGCCCAAGGGCGTCCCCTTCGTGCTCGCGGGGCACACGCACGCCGGGCAGATCACCCTCGCGAAGCTCCACGAGCTCGCGATCGGCCGCCTCGCGGGGCACAAGTACGTCCACGGGCTCTACGGCTCGCGGCGCGGGGGCCCCGGGGTCGGCGCGGTGTACGTCGGCGCGGGCATCGGCGCGGCCGTGATGCCGCTCCGCATCGGCGAGCGCGGGCGCCGCGAGGTGACGGTGTTCGAACTGGGCGCCGAGCCCGGCACGCTCGACGAACACCACGCCGAGCAGCCGCCGCTGCCGGGCCGCGCCCCGTCGCCCGAGCTCACCGCGAAGCGCAAGGCCAACGTGCTCAAGAAGCAGGCGAAGCGCGCCGCGAAGAGCGGCTCCTAGCGCGCCCCGCCACCTGCACCCTCGAGGTTGCAATTTGCGAGCGGCAAACCGCCGGGCGTGAGCCCGCGGGCGCCATCACCCGCCGCCCGCTCGGCCCACCGACGTCGTGCGAGCGCCCTTGCGGAGCGGGCGCGGGTGCCGCATAAACGGCGCCGCCGCGATGACCACCACCGTTCACTGCATCAAGTGTGGCGAGGAGAAGCCCGCGCTGGCCGCTCCCCCCTTCCGCCCCGGGACGAAGCTCTCCGACCTCGGCGCCGACATCCAGGCCCGCGTCTGCGCGCCCTGCTACCGCGACTGGATCGCGATGTCCGTCAAGCTGGTGAACGAGCTCCGCCTCGACACCACCGACCCGCGCGGCCAGGAGATCTGGCTGAAGCAGATGAAGCTCTTCCTCAACCTGGAGGGCGGCGCGGCCGACCCCTGGTCGAAGCACCTCGACAAGCCCGTGGTGGTCGAGACGACGGCCGGCGTCCGCGCGCGGGGCACGCTCATCGGCGCGAGCGGCGACACGCTCACCCTCGCGGACTTCGAAGGCGGCACCGTGCCCGACGGCTTCGCCCCCTCGCCCCAGGCGCGCGGCTCGGCCACCATCGCGCGCGACGCCGTGAAGACGCTCGAGCCCGCGTGAGGCTCCCCCACGTCGCGTTCGGCACGCCGCGGCGGCTCCCGAAGGCCGCGAGCGTCCCCGGGCGCGTGGCCGTGCTCGACATCGCCTTCGCCGCCGAGGGGACGGGCCACAGCTTCGAGAAGGTGACCGGCGTCTTCCTCCAGGGCCTCGGCGAGCGCCTCGCCGCCTGGGTCGACCACCACGACCACCCGTACCACGCGCGCTTCCGCGCCGACCCGCGCTTCACGCTCTGCACCAAGGCCGAGCACGGCGCCTGCCCCGAGATGATCACGCCCGCACTCGTCGAGCGCGCGGGCCCGGTCGACTCGGTCGTGTGCCACACGGACGTCGACGGGCTCTACGCCGCGGCGAAATGGATCCGCGGGGGCGAGGAGCCCTACCCCGGCGCCGACGACGACGCGCGGGCGATCGACACGCGCATCGGCGAGGCGTCGCCGGCCGCGCTCGACGTCGACCGCGCGCTGCGGGTGCGGGGCCGCGAGGAGGACTTCCTCGCGCGCGTCGTGGCCTCCCTGGCGGAGCGCGGCGCGCCCGGCGACGAGGTGCGCGAGGCGGCCCGCTCGTACGCGGCGCTGGAGGCGGCGACGCGGGCGCTCGGCGACGCGCGCTTCACGGTGCACGGCGCGGTGGCGTGGTGCGACGTCACGGACGTGCCGCCGCGCGCGTTCGACAAGACCGACCTGCTGCTGCACGGCCAGGAGCGCGCGCCCGTCGCGGCCGTGGTCGACGCGCAGAACGTCACGCTCGCCGCGCCCTTCGACTCGGGGCTCAACTTCCTCACGCTGCTCGGCGTGGGCGGGGGGATGCCGACGCGGGTGTCGGTGCCGCGCGGCCGCCTCGCCGACGTGCGCGCGGCGCTCGAAAAAGCCGGCCTCCTGCGCTGACGCCGCTCAGCGCCCGACGAGCTTGAACGCGCGGTCCCAGCGGCCGGTGCGCGCGGCGACGCCAACCCACACCATGCACATCGCCTCGAGCCAGTGGGCGGCGGCGAGCGTGCCGACGTCGACGGGCTCCCATCCGAAGTCCGTGACGAGCTTCGCCACCGCGGCCTTCGCGCCCTCGTCGTCCCCGCACAGGAACATCGACGGCGCCCCGCCCGGCAGCTCGGGGCGGAACATCAGCGCGTTGCCGACGGTGTTGAACACCTTCACCACCTTGGCCTCGGGCGCGAGCGCCTGGATCTGCTGACCGCCCGACCCCTCGGCCGGCACGAGCAACGACGGCGGGAAGCCCTTGGAGAAGTCCAGCGGGTTGGTGGTGTCGAGCACCACCTTGCCCGCGAGGTTGGCCGCGCCGGTGGCGGCGATCACCTGGTCGTTGACCGACCCCAGCGTCGCCAGCACCACCGCCTCGCCGAAGCGGGCGGCGTCGGCGAACGACCCCGTCGACGCGCCCGCGCCGAGCTCCTGCGCCACCGCGGCGGCCTTCTCGCTCGTGGCCGAGCGCGCGCCGATCATCACCTCGTGGCCGAGCGCGAGGAGACCTTTCGCGATCGCCTTGCCCACGTCGCCCGTGCCGAGAATCCCGACCTTCATGTTCCCTCGTCCTCCGTTGCGGGCCCGTCGTGCGGCAACGGCGCGGAAAGGTCAAGGGGCGATCCATGCGTCGGCGAGTTCGAGGCGGCCCGCGACGTCGAAGCGCGCGCCCCGCACGCCCGCGCGCAGGTGGAGCACGGGCGCGGCCCGACCGAGCGCCGCCACCGCGCCCCGCCCCCACACGTCCGCCGCCACCGACGCGCGCGACGACGCGGGCGTTCGAACGATCGCGCTGGCGCCCGCCTCGTCGCCTCCCGCGGCCGCGGCCACCGCGAGGAGCGACGCGAGCGCCACCGCGGGGTCGCGCCCGAGCGGCGCCACGGCGCGGAGCGAGGCGTCGGCGGGCTCGCCCGGGGCCACCAGCATCACCGTCACCTGCGACGCGTCGAGCAGCGCCACCACGCGCTCGGCGACGGCGCTGAGGAAGGCGTCCGCGGGCTCGCGCGCGACGCGCAACGGGCGGCCGCCGAGGGAGCGAACGAGCGCGGGCAGGTCGGGCACGGCGCCGGGCGCGCGGGCCGGCGCGAAGCCGAAGGGCGCGAGGGGCGCGGTCTCCCCCGACGCGAGCGGCGCGAGGCATTGCTCCAGGGTGCGGGCGGCGGAGGCCGACGCGAGCGGAGCACCGGCTGACGGGACGAGCCCGACGGCGACCGCAGCCTCGCCACGCAACGCGTCCGCGGGGCGGCTCACTTCGTAGAGGCTGTTGCCCCACCACGAGGCGTCGAGGGCGCCGGTGGTGAAGGCGCGGAGTTCGTCGTTGCGGCCGCGCGGGGCGTCGAGCGAGACGCGCTCGAGGAAGGGCTCGCCGGTGGGGCAGCGGGGGTTGCGGACGAGCGCGGCGGGGTCGCCGTTGCGCGGCGCGAAGGGGCCCGTCCCGGCGCGCGCGGCGCCCGGGCCCGCGAGCGCGAGGGGCCACGCGGCGAGGGCCTCGTCGAGCGTGCCGGGGACGGCGAGGCGGACGGCGATTTCGAGCGCGCCGCGCGCTTCGAAGGGGCGCAGGGAGTCGAAGCGCGAGAGGGCGAGGCGCCCCGCGGCAGACGCGCGCGCGGCGCGCCACGACTCCACCGCGGCGGCGGCGGTGACGGGCGATCCGTCGGCGAAGGCCATCCCGGGGCGGAGCGCGAGCGTGGCGGCGCGCGGGTCGGCGCGGTCGACGGCGGGCGCCGCCGCGAGCAGGGGCCAGGCGTACGAGCCGTCGGGGAGCGCGGCGGCGACGGTCTCGTGGGTGAGGGCGAGGGCCCAGGTGTCGGCGTGGTCGACGGCGCCGGCCGGGTGCGCGGCGCGGCGCGGCGCGGGCAGCGGGAGCCGGAGCGCGCCGCCGGCGGGGATGCGCAGCGCGCCGCGGGCGGAGTCCGCGAGGGAGACGAGCGCGCCGCCGAGGGAGCACGCGAGCCAGGCGCGGCGGGAGAGGACGTCGCTCATCGGAGGATCCAGAGGGTGGAGGTTCCGCGCGTGGGGTCGAGGACGCTGGCGACGACCTCGCGGCGGCCGTCGCCGTCGAGGTCGCCGACGCCGAGGGCCTCGACGGGCCCGGGCACCGCGACGCTCGACCGCTCGTCGACCGTGGCCCCGAGGGCGAAGACGCGCACGCGGTCGGGCGCGCCCCACGCGCTCGCGGAGGCCGTGACGAGCTCTGGGGTCCCATCACCATCGAGGTCATCGAGCGCGAAGGGGGCGGCGACGTCCGTGAGCGTCGCGACCGTGGTGCCGTCACGCCGAACCTCCGCGCGCCCCGCGGCCTCCGCGCGAACCTCCCACGCGCCCCGCGCGGCGGGCACGGACGCGAGGCGCGCGGGCGAGACGTTGCCGTCGCAGCGCGGCGAGAGCCCGTCGACGACCGCGGCGGGCGAGACGTGGACGCAGCCGAGGCCCGGGGCCGGGTAGAGGTCGGCGTCGAGCGAGCGGACGAGCGCGGCGCCGTCGGCGATGGTCACCTCGCCGAGCGAGGCGTGGGTGCTCGTGCGGAAGCGAACCGCCGGGCGCTCGCCGTCGCGCGCGGCGGCGCCGAGGGGCTGGCGCAGCGGGACGGGCGCGCGGCGCGGGGCGGCGCTCGCGGGCGCCTCGCGGACGAACGCGAGCGACGCGCCCTGGAAGCGGGCGACGCGCGCGCGGTCGCCGGTGACGAGGACGAGCTCGTCACGGCGGTCGCCGTCGAGGTCGGCGAGGGCGAGCGCCGCGACGCCGCGGAAGGGCGTGGCGACGGTGCGCGGGCGCGCGGCGGGCACCGGGCGCGGGGCGTCGACGGGGACGCTCGCCACCCGGCGCGGCGCGGGCTCGGCGGCGGCGAGGAAGGTGAACCACGGGCCCGGGTCGACCACGTGGAGCGACGCGACGCCCGCGCCCGACGCGTCCGTCTCGACGACGAGGGCGCGGGGGACGGAGACGGCGCGGGCGGCGGCGAGGGCGGCCGCGAGGTCGTCGCCGCGGTCGAGCGCGATGGCGCCGGGCACGGCAGCAACCAGGGCGCGGGCGAGGGCCTCGCGGGCGGGGGCCGGGGCGGCGCCGACCACGCGGACGCCGACGGCGTTGGCGTGGCGCGCCTCGGGGGCGCTCTCGCGCAGGGGCGCGTCGAGCGCGCGGGCGACGTCCTCGGCGCCGCCGGCGCCCGCGGCGGAGGCACCGAGCAGCGCGGCCGCGAAGAGCGCCGCGGGTCGTCGCGGAGAGGGCATGGCGGGGGTCTAACACGACGGGCGCCGCGGGCGACAGGTGTCGCGGGGAGCGGGGCCGCGAGGCGGGGAGCGGCCCGACGAGCGCCGACGGCTCCCCGCGGCGCGCTGCGGGTGTTATCCATCGGGTCGGAGGTCACCCGATGCCCTGGCGGATGAGGCCTTCGATCGCCGCGCTCCTGCTCGCCGCCTGCGACGCCGCGCCGCCCGCCGCGCAGACGCCCGACGTCCCGAGCGAGCCGGCGCCCACGGTCGACGCCGCACCGCTCGACGTCGCACCGCTCGACATCCCGCCTCCTGACGCCGCGCAGCCCGACGACGTCCCCTCGCCCGACGCGAGCCCGCCCCAGCGCGACGCGCGCCCCGACGACCGCGCGGCCGAGCCCGAGCGCAGCGTCCGCGTGGCGCCGGGGCCCACCGACGACGCCGAGCTCCTCCGCCTGCTCCCGATCGGCACCTCGGCCGCGTCCGCGCCGCGCCGCGTGGTGCTCCGCCTCGGCCCCGACGACCTCCCGTCGCTGCGCGAGGGCGACGTGCTGATGGCGCCCGCCGAGGTCCAGGTGACCACCGCGTGCGACGTCGGGCAGGCGGGCCCGGCCTGCGGGTACGGGCCGCAGGTGGCGGCGCAGCTCATCCTCACGGGCGACCGCGACGACCGCGACCCCGACGGCCCCGAGTCGCGCGCGCTCTCCGACGTGACGCGAACCACCGTGACGAGCGCCGAGCACCACGTCACGATGGCCTTCCGCGCGGGGGCGTCGCGCGCCACGCTCTCGGGTGGCTTCGCGCTGCCGTGCCTCGCGGACGGGCGGTGCCACGTCAACCTCGTGATGTGGGCCTGGGACGCGCAGGCGCGGCCGGGCGGCGCCGACGCGCTGCTCGTCGGCGAGAACGAGGGCGACTACCTCGCCAACGGCGTGGTGCAGGGCGACAAGGCCCGGATCATGGCCGTCCGCGAGCGCAACCTCCGCGCGGACGACCGCGTCGAGCGCGAGGTCACCGGCGGCGGCGCCGTCGACATGCCCCTCGACGCCCGCGACGTGCTGATCTACTCGCTGCCGATCGCCGGCGACGCGGGGTTCGCGCGGGGCGAGCAGTACTACGTCGAGGCGAGGGCGGTGGTTCGCGTCACGGGTCGGGCCCGCTTCTCGACGCAGCTCTTCCTCGCGCGCGACCCGCGGGCGACCGACCCCCGCTCGCTCGACGGCGTCTTCCCGGGGGCGATCAGCGAGCACAACGGCGGCAACTGCACCACGGGCACGAGCCCCTGCACCACCAACCGCGTCGCCGTCTTCCGCGCGAGCGACGACGTCCGTGGGCCCGTGTACGTCCAGCTCATCGCCCGCAGCGCCGTGCCCGGCGGCGGGAGCGCGTCCGTCACCGTCGACCGGGGCGGCGGGTGGCTGCGCGCCACGCGCTACGCCGCGTCGCTGTACTGATCAGCCCGCGAAGCCGCCGCCGGCGAGGAAGGCCTCCTCCTCCGGCGTCGACGTCCGCCCGAGGGCGCGGTTGCGGTGCGGGAAGCGCCCGAAGCGCGCGATGAGGTCGCGGTGGAGCGCCGCGAACCTCACGTACTCCGCGTTGCCGGTCGCTTCGAAGAGGGCCACCGAGCGGGCCTGGAGGGCGGCGTCCTCGGCGTGCTCGAAGGGGAGGTAGAAGAAGGCGCGGAGGTCGACGTCGAAGGCGCGGTCGTGGCCGGCGGCGATCGCGCGGTCGGCGATCGCGCGCGCCAGCGGGTCGGTCGCGAAGGCGTGGCCCGACGCCCGGTAGAGGTTGCGGGGAAACTGGTCGAGGAGGAGGCAGAGCGCGAGCGCCCCCTCGGGCGTGGCCTCCCAGGCGTCGAGCTCGCGCCGCGCGGCCGCGTGGTGGGCGGCCTCGAAGGCCCGACAGCGGGCGTCAAAAGCGTCGTCCTTCGCGAACCAGGCCCGCGGCCCGGCCTCGCGCCAGAAGCGGACGATGTCGGCGGGCGTCGGCGGCGTGGCGTTCATGGCGGCGCATCGTAGGGAGCGGAACCGCCATTCCGCAAGGCGTCGCGGCCCGAGGGAGCGCTCCCCCGCGCGCTCGCCCGCGCGAAGGACGTCGCTTTCCTCGCGAGCCCTCGGGCACCATAGGTCCCCGCCATGAATCCCCTCACCGCCGCGCGCGCGCAGATGGAGGTGTCGCTCGGCTTCCACATGGTCTTCGCCGCGCTGGGCATCGGCCTGCCGCTGCTCACCGTGCTCGCCGAGGCGCAATGGCTCCGCACCCGCGAAGCCCACTGGCGCGACCTCGCGCGCCGCTGGTCGCGCGCCACCGCGCTCCTCTTCGTCGTCGGGGCCGTGTCGGGCACGGCGCTCTCGTTCGAACTCGGGCTCCTCTGGCCGCGCTTCATGCAGGCCGCGGGGCCGGTGGTGGGCCCCGGCTTCGCGCTCGAGGGCTTCGCGTTCTTCGTCGAGGCCATCTTCCTCGGGATGCACCTCTACGGCTGGGAGAAGCTCTCGCCCCGCGCGCACCTCCTCGCGGGCGCGGCCGTGGCCTTCAGCGGGATGCTCTCGGGCGTGCTCGTGCTCGCGGTCAACGCCTGGATGCAGTGCCCCGCGGGCCTCGTCCTCGAGAACGGGCGCGCGGTGAGCGTCGACCCGACGGCGGTGTTCCGCACGCCGCGGTGGCTCGACATGGCGCTCCACTCGACGCTCGCCTGCTACGCCTCGGTGGGCTTCGCCGTCGCGGGCGTCTACGCGCTCGCGATCCTCCGGGGCCGCGGCGACGCCCGCCACCGCGGCGCGCTCCGCCTCGCGCTGCTGGTCGGCGGCCTGGCCGCGGCGCTCCAGCCCCTGAGCGGGCACCTCACCGCCGAGCGGGCGGGGCGCTTCCAGCCCGTCAAGCTCGCCGCGATGGAGGCCCTCTTCCGCACCACCGCCCACGCCCCGCTGCTCGTCGGCGGCCTGCCCGACGTCGCCGCCGGCGAGGTCCGCTACGGGCTCCACCTGCCGAGCGGGCTGTCGCTCCTCCTCCACCTCGACCCCGCGGCGACGGTGGCGGGCCTCGACCGCGCGCCGCGCGACCAGTGGCCCAACGTCGTCGTGTCGCACCTCGCCTTCGACGTGATGGTGGGCGCGGGCTTCGCGATGGCCGCCGTGGCCCTCGCGGCGCTCTACCTCCATGCGCGCCGCGGCGGCGTCGACGCGCACCCGCGGATGCTGAAGGCCCTCGTGCTCGCGTCGCCGCTGGGCTTCGTCGCGCTCGAGGCGGGCTGGGTGGTGTCCGAGGTCGGGCGGCAGCCGTGGGCCATCTACGGGATGCTGCGCACCGCCGACGCGGTGACGCCGCGCCCGGACGTCGCGGTCACCTTCTGGGGCTTCAGCGCCCTCTACGCAGGGCTCGGCGCGGCGCTCGTCGCGCTGCTCCTGCGGCTCGCGCGGACGCCCGTCGAGGACGACGCGGCGGGCCACGGGAGCGACGCGCGCGGGGGCGACCATGCGGCTGCATGACCTGGCGGCGGGCGTGGCGCTGCTCGCGGTGGTCGCCTACGGCGTGCTGGCGGGGGCCGACTTCGGCGGCGGCGTGCTCGACGCGCTCGCCCGCGGCCCGCGGAAGGACGCGCAGCGCGAGGCGATCGCGAAGGCGATGGGCCCGGTGTGGGAGGCCAACCACGTCTGGCTCATCTTCGCGGTGGTGGTGCTCTTCACGGCCTTCCCGACGGGCTACGCGGCGCTGAGCGTCGGGCTGTGGGCGCCGCTCCACCTCGCGCTCGTCGGCATCGCGCTGCGCGGCGCGGCCTTCGTCTTCCGCGGCTACGGCGTGCTCGACCCCGCGGGCCGCCGCCGCTGGGGGACGCTCTTCGGCGTCGCGAGCGCCATCACCCCAGTGATCCTCGGGATGGCCCTCGGCGCCGTCTCCTCGGGGCGCCTCCGCGTGGTCGACGGCGCGGTTCGGCCCGTCGGGGTCCCGTGGCTCACCCCGCTCACGTCGGCGATGGGCCTGCTCGCCCTCGCGATCTGCGCGTACACGGCCGCGGTGTTCCTGGTGAACGAGACCGACGGCGAGCTGCGCGAGGACTTCCGCCGACGCGCGCTGTGGGCGGGCACGGCCACCGTCGCGCTGAGCGCGGTGACGCTCCCCGTGACGGCCGTCGAGGCGCCGCACCTGTGGGCCGCGCTCACCCACGGCCACGCGCTCCCGGCGCTGGCCGCGGGGGTGGTTGCGGCGCTGGCGTCGGGGCTCGCGCTGCGCTGGCGTCGGTGGCGCCTCGCGCGGACGGCGAGCGTCGCGCAGGTGACGATGGTGCTCGCGGGCTGGGGGCTCGCGCAGCACCCGTACCTCGTCTACCCCGACGTGACGCTGGCGCAGGCCGCGGCGCCCGAGGCGACGCTGCGCTTCCTGCTCGCGGCGGTGCCCTGCGGGATGCTGGTGCTCGTCCCGTCGCTCGCGCTGCTGTTCCGCGTGTTCAAGTGAGCGGCGCCCGCGCGCGCCGTGGTAGAGTCGCGCCGTGCGCCGCGCCCCGCACCTCCTTGCTTTCGCCCTGCTGACCGCGCGCTGCAGCGACCCGGCGCCGCCCGCGCCCGCCGACGCGTCCGCGCCCGACCGGCTCCAGCCCTCCACCTGCGAGCTGCGGGTGACGCCCGCCGAGGCACAGCAGCGCCGCCCGAGCGAGCGCGTCGCCTTCACCGCGCGCGTGACGCCGCCGCAGCCGGGCGCCGACCTCCGCTTCGCGCTCGTGGGCGACGCGCTCGACGGGTCGCTCTCGGCCACGCGCGTGACGCTCGGTGATGATGGTGCGGCGACCACCGAGCTCACCATGCCCTCGTCGGCGGCGTCGTTCCGCCTGCGGGCGTCGGTGCCGTGCACCGCGGAGGTGTACGTGCCCGTGTCGGTGGGCGACCGGGGCTTCGGCTCGCTCGACGTCGAGGCGCTCTACCGCGGCGCGCGCGCGCCCGAGCGGCTCACCGTCTCGCTCTACCGCGCGGCCGACTGCGCGGGGCTCGCGGGGATGGGCTCCGACCGCACGGTGCCGCTCCCGCTGCCCGGCGGCAACATCCGGTTCGGGTCGCTGCCAGCGGGGCTCGACTACGTCGTCCGCGCCGTGGCCCTCGGGCGCGGCGGCCTCGAGCTCGCCGCCGCCTGCGGGGGCCCCGCCCACGTCCAGGCCGACATGAACGCCCGCGTCGTGGCCGTGTTCAGCGACGCGCCGCTCCAGGTGGCCGACCGCTACGCCGCCGCGCTCGCCTTCGACCTCACCGCCACCGCGTCGGCCTCGGCGCCGCGGTGGGCGGCCGCCGTGTCCGCGAGCCTCGAGCGAGCCGGGGGCGACGCCGCGCTGCTCGGCCAGGAGCTCGCCGCCGCCGTCGCCGCGGCCTCCCCGCCCGCCACCCGCGACCGCGACCGCATGGCCTTCGAAGCCGCCTACCGCGACCGCCTCGGCGCGACGGTGACCACCCAGCTCGCCCGCCGCGAGGCGCAGCTCGGCCCGCTCTTCGACCGCCTCGGCGACGCCGCGGCCTCCATCGCCGCCAACGCCCGCGCCACCGGCACCGCGACCGCCACCGCGGAGGACCGCGAGCGCTTCACCCTCGACGACGTCCGCTACCGGCTCGACCCCGACACGCCCGACGTCCGCGGCGACGACGCCGAGGTGGCCGCCCCCTCGCCCGCGCGCATCCGCATCGCCGCCGGCCTCCGCGACGCCTTCGCCGTCGACGTCGACGGCCTCCCCCTCCCCTGGAACGCCCTCGCCCGCGCCGCCCTCGGCGCGTGGCTCTCGCGCCAGGGCGCGTCGTCGTCCGCGGAGTACGTCTCCGTCGCCGTGTGCCCCGTCGTGGGCCCCGTCGTGCGCGGCGCCACCGCGAGCTGCGACGACGCCTGCGTCGCGGCCGCGTGCCGGCGCGCCATCACCGGCCTCGCCGCCACCTTCGACGCCGCGGTCGCCACCCTCGACCCCCCGCGCATGCTCGTCGACCTGCGCCTCAACGCCGCGCCCACCGCCGCCGCGGGCACGCTCACCGTCGAGCAGCTCGCGGGCATGGCCACCGGCGGCTTCCGCGAAGACCCGTCGGCCGCGATCACCGCGACCGCCCAGCTCGCGCGCCTCCCCTCGCCGTGAGCGACGGGCTCCCGCGGCTGCTCGCCCTCGCGCGCGCCGCGGAGCTCGCCGCCGCGTCGACGCGCCTCCAGGCCGCGCGCGACGCGCTCACCGCGGCGCGTGAGGAGCTCGCCGCGCGCGAGGCTGCGCGAGACGCTCTGCGCGCGAAGGCGTCGGAGGCGGCGCGCGCGCTGGAGGCGGCGGCCGACGCGGGCGGCACGGCGCGGTCGCTGGCGGCGGCCTACGAGCGCGAGGCCCTGGCGCGCGAGGCGCTCGGTGGCGCGGAGCGAACGACGGAGGCCGCGGCGCAGCGCGTGGAGGCGGCGGAGGCAGCGGTGGAGAGCGCGGCAAGCGCGGTGGCGGAGGCGCTGGAGGCGCGGCGGGCGGCGGAGGCGAGGCGCGACGAGCTGCGCGCGGAGGCGGCGCGCGAGCGGGGGTGAGTCACATCGCGAGGGCGACGCGCTGCGGGTTGCTCGGGTCGAAGCGGACGGGGACGAGGCAGCCCGGCTGGATGCGCGGGATGGCGATCTGCGAGACGATGGCGGTGCAGCGGGCGCGGAAGGTGGGGGCGTTGGGGGCGGGCGCCACCTCGAGGTCGAGCACCACCTGCGGGTCGTGGTTGATGAGCGTCCCCGTCCCCTGGACGTTGAGCACGCGGGCCTGCGCGGCGGCGCCGTGCTCGAGCAGGGCGCGCCGCTCGTTGCTGGAGGCGGCGAGGTTGCCCATGAGCTGGTTGGCGTTGTTGATCATCGGCAGGAACACCTTCCAGAAGACGAAGCCCGAGAAGGCGAGGCTGACGAGGGTGATGACGAGTCCGAGGATCATGGCGTCGCTCCGTGGCGGCGTCGCCCGCGCTGCGCATCCCTTCGCGCCCGCGGCGTCGCCGTGTGCGGAGGGCTACTTCACGCCGCGTGCCGACGGGCGCCGCGCGGAATCACGGCCCCTTCGAAGCGCGCGGCGCTGGCACGCGCGCTGACACGGGCTGGCACCGTGCCACCCGAGCGCGACGCCTCGCTACGTCCGCACCTTGATGGTGACCTCGTAGCCCCCGTCGCTGCCGCGCGACTCCTGGAGGCTCTCCACCGTGCCCATCGACGCGGCCTTGCGCTTGAGCGCCTCGACGTAGACGCGCTGGACGGCCTCGCCCATCGACGCGCGCAGGTCGGGCTCGGCGGCGGTGAGGCGCTTCGCGAGGTCGGCCTTGAGCGCGTCGCGCGCCGACCCCTCGGCCTTCTCCAGCGCGGCCTTCGCGTCGTCGCGGTTGACGCCCCGCGCGCTCACGTCGCCCGCGGCGCTGGCGCTCACCGTCACCGCGGAGCCGTCGGGCGCGAGCTCGGCGTCGAGCCCCTGCACGGCGCCGCGCATCCCGCCGCCCTCCTCGCGCTTCCACCCCTGGCGCTCGAGCTCCTGGCGCAGGAGCTCGGCCATCTCGGCCTCCGGGAGGATCCCGAGGAGCGAGAGCTTCATGTTCAGGCGGTCGTCGGCGGTGACGTTGCTCGCCACGGTCACCCAGGTCACGCGGTACGCACGGCTCATGCGGGTCTCCCTATCACACGTTCAGCCCACGGCGCCCGTGAGCGCGCGGGCCAGGGCTTCGGTGGGCCGGCGCGCCGGCGCGAGGATGCGGTCGGCGTCGCCGACGAAGAGCTGCCCCTCGGCGTGGCGCTCGTCGCCGTAGCGCTCGAGGGCGAGGCGGTCGCGCAGGCGCAGGAGCCGCACGCCCACGCCCGCGACGCGCGCGACGGCGGCGAGGAGGCGCTCGCGGTCATCCACGCTCCGCGCACCGGGGGCCGAGCCCACCGCGGCCCGCGCGGCCTCCGCCCCCGCGGCGAACACCTCCGTCGCGAGCCCCGCGGAGAACGTCAGCAGCGGCCGCGCGAGGTCGGCCCGCCGCGCCGCGTCGATCACGTCGAGCCAGGCGTGGAGGCAGTTGCCGAGGGCCGTCCACCGCCACAGGAGCTGCGCGTGGGCGATGCGCCAGTGGCCGTGGGCGCGGGCGCGCGCGAGCCACGCGGCGGCGAGGCGCGACTCGACGCACTCCACCGCCCGCGCGTGCTCGGGCGAGGCGAGCGGGGCGAGGCGGGCGCGCACCTCCCCATCGGGCGCCTCGGGTTCGGCGTCGAGCAGCGTCGCGAGCGGCGATCCAAGGCACAGCCGGCGCACCACCGCCCGCTCGTCATCCGCGGGCAGGAGGAAACCCCGGATCGACCCGAGCACCATGGCGTAGAAGATCCAGTCGCCCGACGCCGTCCCCGCCACGGCCACCGTCTGTTGAACCAGACGCTCGCGCGATCTACCCGCCGACGACGGCTCGAGCGAGGCGAGCGCCGGGAGGTGCTTCGCGCCGCGCAGCCAGAGGTCGCGCGAGGCCACGGTGAAGCGCGGGACGAAGCCCTCGCCGAGGCGCGCGTCCCAGGCGCGGCCCGTCACCCGGCGACCGTCGCGGAGGAAGGGGCGCTCGCGGTGCCCGCCCTCGTGCGTGAGGTAGCGGGCCACGCCGCGCGCGATGCGGTCGCTGCCGGCGGCCAGGAGCGCACGGCTCGGCGGCGCGTCGCCCGCGGGCGGCGGGAGCCCCTCTGCGCGGCGGCGGCCGAGGAGCGCGGCGAGCACGTCGAGCGCGCGGCCTTCGTCGACGGTGAAGGTGACGGCGGTGAAGTGCGGGGTCATCGCGCGGGCCCGAGGCGCGTGAGCCGCCCGAGGGCGGGCCAGCCGTTGAGGGTGATCTCCCCGCCGCGCATCCGGATCTCCAGGTGGTTCCCTTCGTGGAAGCGCGGGTCGAGCGGGGTGTAGCGGTCGGTGAGGAAGTGCATCACCTGGTTGTCCGAGCCGACCCAGCGGCGCTGCGTGGTGCGGCGCGACTCGTCGTAGCGGCCGTCGACCAGGAGGTCGGTGAGGGCGAGGAGCTCGGCGACGCCGGGTGCCTCCTGCGCGCGCAGCTCGTCGAGGGTGTAGCCCGAGAATACCATCACCGAGCGGCCCGCCGCGCGCACCCCGCGGGCCACCGCGGCGAGGCCCTCGGCCTGCGCGAAGGGCTCGCCCCCGAGGAAGCTCACCCCCTCCCCCTCCTCCGCGAGGCACGCGGCCACCAGCTCGCTCGCGCGCACCTCGGCGACGGGCGCGCGCGGCGTGAAGGAGAGCATCTCGGGGTTGCAGCACCCGGGGCAGCGCATCGGGCAGCCCTGCACCCACACCGCGAAGCGAACGCCCGGGCCCTCGGCCTCGGTGCGGGGCACGGTCATCGCGACGCGGAGGCTGGGGTCGGGCGGCGTTTTCATCGCAAAAACCCCGCGCCGGCGGCCCGCGCGGACCGCCGGTGTAGCAGCGGTCGCCGCCCCCTCGCAACGCGAATAGCGCTGGAACTCCAGCGGATTTCGCGCGCACGGGTGACAGAAACCCAGCTAACCCCTTGACTTTTCTCGGATAAGATGGACGGCAAGGCCCTCGGATGTTATGCGTCGGCCGAATCACGACACTGCTTTTCCACCGGCTCGGAGAGATCCATGACGAAGGCGAAGGGGACCAAAGGGTCGGCGAAGGCGGTTGCGGCGAGCGCGAAGCCCGCGCCGAAGGGCACCAAGCCCGCCGCGAAGGCCGCGCCCGCGAAGCCCGCCGCGAAGCCAACTGCGCCCGCGAAGGCCGCGCCCGCGAAGCCCGCCGCGAAGGCGCCGCCCGCGAAGCCCGCCGCGAAGGCGCCCGCCGCGAAGCCCGCGCCGGCCGCGTCGAAGCCCCCGGCCGCGGCGTCGAAGCCCGCGCCCGCGGCGGCTTCGAAGCCCCCCGCCGCCGCGAGCGCGCCGCCGCCCGCGGCCGCCCCGGCGCCCACGAGCGAAGGGCTGATCATCAAGAAGAAGAAGGTGAAGCGGGGCGCGCCGCCGATGCTGCCGCGACGCCTGCCGCGCCGCCCGCTCCCGCCGCTCGAGGGGAGCGCGCCGCCGCCGCCGAAGCCGACGATCACGGGCTCGCTCCACGCGCCGGCGCGGTCGCCCGAGGGGGCCGAGAAGCTCAAGGCCAACCTGACCAAGGCGATCTCGGCGCTCGCGAAGCTCAAGGGGCTCAAGCGCAACCTGCAGCGGCAGTTCTGGGACGCGGCGCTCACGCTCAAGGAGCTGTCCGACCCGGCGCTCTACCAGGCGAAGGGGTACGGCTCGTGGGAGTCGTTCCTCGAGCGCGAGGTGGAGAAGGAGCTCGGGATCGGGCGCGTCCAGGCGGTCGACCTCGTGCGGATCGTGAAGGTCTTCAACCGCGAGGCGGCCGAGGAGTTCGGGCAGGACAAGCTCCGCGCCGCGCTCAAGGCGCTCTACCCCGAGCCCGGCGGCGCCCCCTCCGGGGGTGAGACCGGGTAGTCTCACCGCGTGCTAGCGCTCGGGCTCGTCGCCCTCTTCGTCTTCCTCAACGGCTTCTTCGTCGCCGCGGAGT
Source organism: Polyangiales bacterium (assembly GCA_046351555.1). Taxonomy (GTDB): domain Bacteria; phylum Myxococcota_A; class Polyangia; order Polyangiales; genus CAISKJ01. The sequence goes on along the minus strand of JAXLYI010000026.1, from coordinate 164,195 downwards.
TCGCGCTCGTCAAGCTGCGCGCCACGCAGATCGAGCGGCTCGCGAAGCGCAGCGACTCGGCCGCGCGCACCGCCGTCGACGTCTCCCAGCGCCTCGACCGCTACCTCTCCGCCACCCAGCTCGGCATCACCCTCGCCTCCCTCGGCCTCGGCTCCGTCGGCGAGCCCGCGATCACCCACAAGCTCCAGTCGCTGCTCGCGCCGCTCGGCGTCGCGAGCGAGCGCACCGTCCACTCGGTGTCCGTCGCGCTCGGCTTCTCGGTGCTCACGGCCTCGCACATCATCTTCGGCGAGCTCGTCCCGAAGCTCATCGCGATCCGCTCGGCGGAGGGCGTGGCCCTCGCGGTCGCGCGCCCGCTGCGGGTCTTCTACTGGATGGTCTTCCCGGGGCTCATCGTGCTCAACGGGGCCTCGTCGCTGCTGCTCCGCGCGCTCGGGTACCCGTCGCTCCACGACGCCGAGGGCGCGCTCTCCGAGGAGGAGATCCTCGGGATGCTCACGCAGGCCTACGCCAAAGGCCGCCTCGCGCAGTCGAAGCGCCAGCTCCTCGAGCGCGTCGCCCGCTTCACCGAGCGAACCGTGCGGCAGGTGATGGTGCCGCGGGTCGACGTCTTCTCCCTCGACGCCGACCTCACCCTCGACGACGCGCTCGCGCGGGCGCGGGTGCAGGGCTTCACCCGCTTCCCGGTGACCGAGGGCGGCGACCTCGACCGCGTGGTCGGCTACGTCAACCTCAAGGACGTGCTCTTCACCCGCGAGCCCGCCGCCACGCTGCGCGCGACGATGCGCGAGGCCCCCGTGGTGCCCGAGCAGATGGGGCTCTTCGAGCTGCTGCGCGACATGCAGCGGCGGCAGGTCCCCTTCGCCGTGGTGCTCGACGAGTACGGCGGCACCAGCGGCGTCATCACCCTCGAAGACGCCGTCGAGGAGATCGTCGGAGAGATCCGCGACGAGCACGACGAGGAGGCGCCCCGCACCGAGGTGCGCGCCGACGGCTCGATCGTCGCCGACGGCATGTGCACCGCCGAAGACCTCCGCCCCCACGGGGTCCAGTTCTCCGAGGAGGACGCCGACACCGTGGGCGGCGCCGTCGTCGCGGTGCTCGGCCGCCTCGCCCGCCCCGGCGACGAGGTCACCATCGGCGAAGGCGCCTGGCGCGTCCGCGTCGAGAACGTCCGCCGACGCCGCGTCACCCGCGTCACCATCCGCTCGATCGCCCCGCCGGCCACCGACGACGCCTGACGATCCCCAAAGATCGCCCACGATCGATCAGGATCGAGCGTCCGGCGATCATCCCCCCGGATTTCCGTGCGTCCCCTCGCTGGCACGGCCGTCGCTATAGGGTCGGTCACGCCAGAGTAGCTCAACGGTAGAGCACGAAAACACACCGGCCGCACCATTCTCTCCGCGAGGAGCAGCGAGCACAGCCGGTTACTTCCCTCCAACGGACGTGGTTGTGGGTTCGAATCCCACTTCTGGCACCGACGAGCGCAGCGAGACGCGCGGTTCCTTCTTTCGTAAAGAGAAACCCAACCCGCGCGGCGACATTCTCGCTCGTCCCTACTTCTCACCGCTCGCCGACCGTCGATGGGGGTCATCGACTCGCGGCGCAGTGCACCCACCACGAGGTGTCGCCATGGCCCGCTTCCACGCCACGAAGTCCAAGTCCCCCGCGCGCAAGGTCGCGCAGCCCGTCGTCGCGACGGCGCTCCCCGAGGGCGCTCACCTCAACTGGATGGGTGGGCCCTCGTACGACGTCCGCTCTCCCCTCGTGCGCCTCCGCGTCGCCGCGGCGTCGTGCTTCTTCGGCGAGCCGATGTACTACCACGCCGACAAGGGCGAGCCGCCCGCGAAGCCCAAGGCGACGCGCGGCGCGACACTCACGCCCGAGCAGCGCGAGCGCCTGCGCGACACGCTCCACGCGATCGACCCCGACGACTGGCGGGGCCTCTCGCCCTCGGAGATGATGGAGCGCGCGATCGACGCGGCCCTCGACCACGACGCCGAGGGCGCGCTCCAGCTCGCCGTGTGGCTCCGCGGCGAGGAGCACGTGCGCACCACGCCCCAGGTGATCCTGGTGCGGGCGGCGCACCACCCGAAGGTGCGCGGGACGGGCCTCGTCCGGCGCTACGCGAAGGCGATCGTGAAGCGCGCCGACGAGCCGGCGGTGGGCCTCGCCTACCAGCTCTGGCGCTTCGGCAAGCCGGTGCCCAACGCGCTCAAGCGCGCCTGGGCCGACGCGCTCGCGGGCTTCACGCCCTACGAGCTCGCGAAGTACCGGATGGAGTCGCGCGCGGTGAAGACCGTCGACGTGGTGAACCTCTGCCACGCGAAGTCCCCCGCGGTCGACGCGCTCTGCAAGGCGCAGCTCTCCAACGAGGGCGCGACCTGGGAGGCCATCGTGTCGGCCAAGGGCTCGTCGCGCGAGACGTGGGCGGAGTCGCTCCCCAAGATGGGCCACATGGCCCTCCTGCGGAACCTCCGCAACCTCGTCACCGCGGGCGTGGCCCCGGCCGCCTTCTGCGATCGCCTCGTGGCGGGCGCGGCGAAGGGCCAGCAGCTCCCGTTCCGCTACTTCTCCGCGCACCGCGCGCTGAAGGGCGTGGCGGGCGTCTCGGGCAAGGTGCTCGACGCGGTGGAGTCGTGCCTCACGGCGTCGCTCGGCAACCTCCCGCGCCTCCCGGGGCGCGTGATGTCGCTCTGCGACAACTCGGGCTCGGCGCGCGGCGCCACCACGTCGTCGATGGGCACGATGGCCGTCGCGACCATCGCCAACCTCACGGGCCTCCTCGCGGGCCTGTGCGGCGACGAGGCCGAGGTCGGGGTGTTCGGCGACCAGCTGAAGACCCACGCGGTGCGCCGCGCGGCCTCGGTGATGGATCAGCTCGAGGCCCTCGAGCGCCTCGGCAACACCGTCGGCGGCGGCACCGAGAACGGCATCTGGCTCTTCTGGGATCGCGCGATCCGCGAGCGCCAGCACTGGGACCACGTCTTCGTGTTCTCCGACATGCAGGCCGGCCACGGCGGCCTGTACGGCGTCAACGCCTCCGACTACGCCGACTTCCGCTGGGGGTCGTCGCAGTACATCGACGTGCCGAAGCTCATCGCCGCCTACCGGGCGCGCGTGAACCCGCACGTCAACGTCTACCTCGTGCAGGTCGCGGGCTACCAGGACGCGCTCGTGCCCGAGTTCTACGAGCGCACGTACATCCTCGGCGGCTGGGGCGAGGGCCTCCTCCGCTTCGCCGCGGAGATGGCCGGCCTCGCCGACGCCCCTCCCGTCCCGTCGCAGCGCGGCGCGTCCGCCGCCTGACCCCTCCCCCTTCCCTCCCCACCGCACCGGGTGGCGCCTCGACGGGGCGCCCCTCGGTGGCTACCTTCGTCCGCCTGATGCAGGCCGACTCCCTCTCGCTGCGCTTCCACGTCGCGCGCTTCCCGGTGGTCATCGAGCCCACCTTCTGGCTCGCGATGCTGCTCTCCGCCTCGCACCTGCGCGGCGCGAGCGCCGGCCTCTGGGTCGGCGTGGTGTTCGTCTCCATCCTCGTCCACGAGCTCGGGCACGCCCTGGCCGCGCGCGCCTTCGGCGCCAACGCCTGGATCTCCCTCCACGCGCTCGGCGGCCTCACCCGCTCCGACCGCGCGCTCCCGCGCAACCGCGACCTCGTGATGACGCTCGCGGGCCCCGCCGCGGGCTTCGCGCTCGCCGGCGCCGTGTGGCTCTTCCGCCACGAGCTCCCGTCGCTCGCGCGCGCCCACAACCTCCGCTTCCTGCTCCGCGCCCTCTTCGAAGTGAACTTCTGGTGGGGCCTCTTCAACCTCCTGCCCATCCCGCCGCTCGACGGCGGCCACGCGGCGCTCCTCCTCGCCGGCGCGCGCCGCGAGCGGGCCGTGCGCAAGGTGGCCATCGGCGTCGCGGCCCTCGTCGTGCTCTGGGGCGTCGCCACGCAGAACATCTTCGTCGTCCTGCTGGTCGGCCTGATGGGCTACCGCAACTACCAGGTGCTCCAGGGGCAGGAGCAGCGCTAGCGGCTCTCGGCGCGCTGCGAGGAGCGTGGCCCTTCGCGGCCCTCCACCGTGCGCTGGATCGCCGCCCGGTCGAGCCCGCGGGCGATCGCGTCGAGCGTCCAGAGGTCGGCGCTCTCGGGGTAGAAATCGCGCTTGAGCAGCGGGAGGTGGCGGCCCGCGGCGATGCGGCGCTGCACCACCATCACCTGGCGCATCCGGTCGAAGAGCCGCCGCGGGATCGCCAGGCGCTCTTGAATCGGCTCGAAGAACACCGAGGTGGCCGTGGTGAGGTCGCGCTCGCCCTCCAGCGCCTCGAGCGCGGGCTCGAGCAGGAGCGCCGTGAGCAGCGTCGCATCGGTGGGCGGGTCGCGGTCGGCGACGCGCACGTCGATGGCGGAGAGGCGCCTCCAGAGGCGCGCGTTGCCCTCGGGGTCGTCGTCGAGGAAGGACGAGAGCTCGGGCAGCACCGCCGCCAGCACGCCCGTCTCCCACGCCAGCCAGAACGACCGCCGCGCCGCCCCGCCCCGTAGCAGCCGCAGCACCTCTTCCAGGAGCCGCGGGCGCGCCGCGCGCAGGAGGTCTTCGCGGTGCATCACGACCGCGTCGAAGACGTCGGGCTCGATGCCGAGGTCGATGCGCGCGGCGAACTTGATCACCCGCAGGATGCGCACCGGGTCCTCGCGGAAGCGCACGTCGGCGTCGCCGATGGTGCGGATCACCTTGCGCTCGATGTCGCCGATGCCCCCGACGTAGTCGACGATCTCCTTGCGCTCGATGTCGTAGAAGAGCGCGTTCATGGTGAAGTCGCGGCGCACCGCGTCCTCCCAGGGCTCGCCGAAGACGTTGTCGTGGCGGATGAGGAGGTCCTGGTCGTCGTCGGGGCGCGGACGCTTCGGGAAGGCCGGCGGCTCGGGGAGCTCGCCGTCCTCCTCGCCCTGTTCCCAATCACCGCCCGCCGCGGCCGCCGCGTCGGGGTCGTAGACGGGAACCTCCATCGCCGGGTCCTTGCGGAAGGTGGCCACCTCGATGACCTTGTTCCCGCCGAACAGGATGTGGGCGAGGCGGAAGCGGCGACCGATGATCCGGCAGTTGCGGAAGAGGTTCTTCACCTCGTTGGGGCGCGCGCTGGTGGCGATGTCGAAGTCCTTGGGGGTGCGGTCGAGCAGGAGGTCGCGCACGCAGCCGCCGACGAGGTAGGCCGCGTGGCCGGCGCGCACGAGGCGCTTGATCACCTTCACCGCGTCGTAGTCCATGCGCTCGGGGGCGAAGGTGATGGGGACGACGCGGGGCGTGGGGGCGGTGGTCGAGGAGGAAGCAGACACCGTGGAAATCTCGGTGGAGGAGGGAGGGGTCACACGCGGCCGACAGACCGCGACGGCGCGTACCATACGCCGGGAGGCGACGGCCCCGCCAGCGTCACCGCCGCAGGGGCTGCGGGGCGGTGGTTCTGACAACAGCGGGCGGGCGCTTCAGCGCGCGAGGCGCTCGCGGATGAGGGCCTGCACGTCGGCGGGAAGGGTGGCGACGTAGTCAGGCGAGAGCGCGCGGAGGGCCGCGTCGGGCAGCGCGAGAAGGCGGTCGGCCTCGCTGAGCGAGCGGGCGACGACGGCGGGGTCGATGCCCGCGAGCCGCTGCTCGGGCTTGTACGCGGCGAGGACCTCCTCGGGCGGCATGCCCGCGAGCAGGACCTCCAGCGGCAGCCCCTCCCGCAGCGGCCGGAACCAGTCGTAGAAGCCCTCCATCTCGGGCGAAGCCTTTTCGGGGGTGCTCATGATGCTCGTATTCTGCCCGATCCAGCGGGCGACTTCCAACGTGGGGTGGCGCGTGGTGCCGGCGAACCAGGCCATGAGTTCGTCGTGCTCGTGCGCCGCGACCGACGCCAGCTCGACGACCGCGACGGTGCAGAAGAACCCCCGGGCGCGGTGGTAGCCGCCGTCGTCCAGGTCGAGGGTGAGCCCGAGGAGGTCGAGCTCGTCGCGCAGCGTGGGCGAGAGCTTCGCGACGACGAGCGCGAGGGTGAGGTCGTCGGGCGTCGCGCGCCGGGGCTCCTCGCCGGGCAGCGCGAGCGCGTCGTGGGTCTGGTGCGTGTAGAACCACACCAGCCCGTACGCGAGCAGCCGCGCGAGATCCCCGCGCCGGAAGGGCCGCGAGATGCTCTTGAACTCCATCAGCGCGACCGCGCGGACGAGCGGCCAGAAGCCGCGCAGCACCGAGCCGCGGTCGGAGAGGTCGCGCGGCACGTCGACGCGCAGTTCGAACACGTCGTCCGCGCGCATCGGCTCCTGGGTGAGCTGGACCTCGCCGCGCACCGTCACCCAGCGCGGCCCGCGCTCGCGCATTGCGGTGGTGAACGGGGGATGCCACGCCGTGCGCTCGCTGCTCATGGGGCCCGCGGAGCTACCCCACGGGGGTGGGCGGCGCAAACGACGGCGGGACGGGGAATGTCCGCGCGAATCAGCGAGGAACCATGCAGCATGTCGTGGGCGGCGTCGGAGAGCAGCGAGTCGAAGTCGAGGCGGCGGTCGTCGGGGGCGTCGTTCCCGCGGAGGACTCGCGCTTCAAGCGGTCTTTTGGGCGCAGCACCCCGCGACACGCCGAGGGAACGCCTCCCGCGAGGTGGCGCGGTCGGCGGAATGCCGTGGGGAGGCCTTCCCACGGGTGTGCCGCCGTCGGAGAAGCCGTAGGAAGGCCTCCGGAGGCGATTTCGAAACCCACGGCCGAGCTTGGAGGGCCTCCTTCGGGGTGTGCCGCGCGCGAGACGGTCGCGGGGAGGTGCTCCGGAGGCGGTGCAGGGCGAGCGCATCAACATCGCTTGGAATGCAGCCGCGCGGCGGGGTTTGTCGCTGGCGCTCCGGCACCCCGCGCTACGGATCGCAGGCGCCCCCTCCGGGGGCTTTCGAACCCTACCGACCTGCGAAAGACTCCCCGTCATCATCGTGCGCAACGCTTCGGGAAGGCGTTCCGTGCGATCTTTCATCTGTCTTCAAGCCCCCGGAGGGGGCGCCTGCATTCCGTAGCGCGGGGTGCCGGAGCGTCAGCGACAAACCCCGCCGCGCGGCTGCTCGCCTTGGGTGGCGGTGAGCCGCTTCAGCGCGCGAGGCGCTCGCGGATGCGGGCCTGCACGTCGGCGGGGAGGGTGGCGAGGTAGTCGGGCGAGAGCGCGCGGAGGGCCGCGTCGGGCAGCGCGAGCAGGTGGTCGGCCTCGCTGAGCGAGCGAGCGATCACGGCGGGGTCGAGGCCGGCGAGCAGCTTCTCCGGCTTGAACGCCTCGAGGACGTCCTCCGCCGTCATCCCCGCGAAGCGCAGCTCCGGCGGGAGGGCGTCTCGCAGGGAGATGAACCAGTCGGCGAAGCCCTCCATCTCGGGCGAAGCCTTCTCGGGGGTGCTCATGGTGCTCGTATTCTGCCCGATCCAGCGGGCGGTGCTCCTCCTCAGCGCGTGAGGCGGACGGAGGCGGCGGCCCCGGGGCTCGTGACCTTCACCCACACCGAGCGGGTCGCGGCCTCGGGCCACCAGCCCTGCGCGGCCGCGTCGAGCGCCATCCGCGAGTCGACGCGCGCGACGGTCATGCCGCCGACGGAGACGCCGGCGAAGGGCGCGTCGGCCCGCACGCGGAGGTACCACGCGCGCACCGAGCCCGCGGGGAGCGAGACGGTGACCGCGCCGCCCGCGTCCTGCGCGGTGACGTTGCCCGTCGCGCCCGCCTCGCGCAGCGCGAACGACGACATCGCCGCGCCCGGGTACACCAGCACCGTGAGCGCGCCGGCAGACGCGGCCGTGCCGAGGCCGTTGACGTCGTCGGTCACCTCCAGCGGGACGATCGCGCCGCGGCGGACGTAGAGCGGCGGTCGCGTCGGGTCGGACGTGTCGACGGCGGTGAGCGTGCGGGCGCCGGCGAGCGCGTCGCTCATGGGGTTCCACCAGTCGTACCAGTCGCCTTCGGGGAGGGCGACGTCGCGGCGGCCCGTCTCGTCGAGCACGGGCGCGACGAGGAAGGCCTCGCCGAGCATGAAGCGGTAGTCGCCGGGCCACGAACTCATCGCGCCTTGCGGCCGGAGCACCGGGGCGCCACCGGCCCACGCGGCCTCGGCGAGCCCGTACCAGAACGGCACGAGCGCCTGATGGAGCTTGGCCCACCAGCGGTACGTGCGGGTGGTCCCCTCGGGGTCGGTGGGGACCGTCCACGGCGCGAAGTTGGCGCGCCCGTGGAGCTGCATGAAGGGCGTGAGGGCGCCGAGCGCGATCCAGCGGACGAAGGTGGCGTGGTCGTAGGGGACGGCGGTGGTGAGGTTGCGGTCGTCGCGGTCGAGGTAGCCGCCGAGGTCGGAGCCCACCACCGGGTAGTTGGCCGCGGCCGAGCGGAAGATGTGGTCGAGCGCGTCGATCATCCCGACGCGGTCGCGGCGGTTGTCGCCGACCCACCCGACGGGCGTGTGCTCGCGCCGCGCGAAGAAGCGCCCGGCGAACTGGTACGACTCGTCCCACGGGCGAACCATCGTGAGGAAGTCGGCGCCGCGCCGCTGCCGCCCGTACGCGAGGAAGTCGCGGTAGTACGCCTCGGAGTAGCGCTGGTGGGGGACGTCGCCCGCCGCCGTCGAGACCGTCGGCGTGGTGACGTAGCTGTCGCCGAAGTCGAGCTTCCACCCGTCGATGCCGGCGTCGTAGAGCGCGTCCTGCTGGCGGTGCCACCACTGCCGCGCCCGCGCGTTGAAGAAGTCGACCGCGGCGCCGCTGCCCTTCCACCACGCGTAGGACGCGCCGTCGTTGACGAAGAAGCCGCAGCGCAGGCCCTCCGCGAGGTTGGGCGACGCGCCCTGGTACGTGTCCCCGCCCATCTCCACGTCGAAGGAGAACTGGTTCACGAGCTGCGTGACCCAGAGCACCACCTTCACGTTGCGCCCGTGCATGTCGCGCACGAGGCCCGGGAAATCCCCGTAGCGCGTGGGGTTGGGGACGAAGGTGTTGTAGTGCGTCTCCCAGGGGCTATCGAGCACCACCACGCCGACGGGGATGTCGCGCGAGCGGAAGCCGTCGACGAAGGCGTAGGTGTCGGCGCGGTCGGAGATGTCCTTGGAGATCCACGGCGAGAAGGCCCAGCGCGGCGTGTGGGGCGCTGGCTCGGGCGGGTCGTCGCCGGCGCCGTCGAAGGTGCACGCCGGCGCGTCGGGCGGGGGCGCGACGTCGGGCGACGCGTCGGGCGCGACGTCGGGCGACGCGTCGACGGTGGCGTCGGGGCGCGCGGGCGCGGGGTCGTCGCAGGCCGCGAGGAACAGCGCGACAGGGAGGAGCGCGCGCTTCACGACGCCGCGCGGGTGCTGACGTGGAGGCGCCCGTGGGGGGCGTCATCGACGGGTGCGTCGCCTTCTTCCGCGGGGGCGGCGCCGACGAGCGCGCCGGACTCGAGCGCGTCGAGGGCGAGGGCCACCTCCTGCATGAGGATCTTCGCGTCGCCCGAGGCCCCGCACGAGGCGCAGCCCGCCATCGCCGCCTGCGACCGCGCGTGACGCTCGCGGGCGAGGGCGACGTCGCCGTTGTACGCGGCCGCGAGCACCCCGAGGGCCGCCGCCTCGCCACAGCCCGCGTCGAGCCCGCGCGCGCGCGCGGCGAGGGGCTCGAGCGCGTCGACGTGGCCGGTGCGGGCCGCCATGATCGCGAGCGCGATGACGGCGTGCTTGTCGCGGAGCTCGTCGGGCGTCACGTCCGCGAGCAGCCGCGCGACGTCGGCCTCGGGGCGCGCGTCGGGCAGGCCGAAGACGTCCCACAGGGCCTCGACGCGGGCGTCGGCGCCCTCGCCGGCGAGCTTCTCGCGCGCCTCGTAGCGCGCGTTGACGCGGGTCATCCAGACGGCCACCGCGACGAGGGCGGCGAGGAGCGCGATCCACATGGCGGCGACTCATACCACCGAACGAAACGCGCCGGCAGAGGGGCGCGGCGGGCGCGGATTCGCCCGTCACCGCGGGTCTTCGGGGCCGTCGAGCGGCGGGTCTTGCATCGTGCCGGCGGCCACGACGCGGGCGCGGGTGAAGCGCCACGCGGCGGGGTCGATGGTTCCTGCGACGCCGACGCAGGTGAGGTGCGGGAGCTCGCGCCCGAGCGCCTCGCGCAGCGCGTCGACCGAGGCCGTCGGGCACACCGCGACGTTGCGCAGCCCCGGCGTCGCCACCAGCGCGGCCGCGTCGAGCGCGCCCACGCCGTGCGCCGCCCCCCTGCGGAACCACCTCGCCCGCGCCGCCGTCACGCCCTGCCACTGCGCCACCGCGGCCCCCTCGCCCGCCCCCAGCGGCCCGCGCGGCCACCGCGCCTCCAACGCCCCGAGCGCGGCGTGGAGCGCCTTCGCGAACGCGACGGCGTCGCCCGCGACGAACACCGTCTGCGGCGACAGGCAGCCCCGCTGGTCGTGCTCGGCGACGTCCACGGCGACGGCGCGCGCGGCGGCTTCCAAGGGCGCGTCGGGGCCGACGTACGAGACGCCGAAGCCGTGGCCGTGGCCTTCGAAGGCGACGCCCGGCGCGAGCCCGCGCGCGATCGCGTCGAGGGACGCGTCGCCGCCGTACGCGACCACCGCGTCGAGGCTTTCGGGGAGCGCATCGGCCGCGGTGATCTCCGGGCGCCCGAAGGCGTCGACGAACGCGCGGACGAGCGAGGGCTGGCGCCGCGAGGGCCGCACCGTGATTCGGGCCGCCCCCGCGAGCCACGGGAGCGCGACGGCGCGCAGCGGCGCGGTGGCGACGGTGGCCGCGAGCACCACCCCGACGCGCTGTTCGTCGCGCGCGTCGGAGGCGAGCGAGGCCACGGCGGCGGGCGTATAGCGCGCGCAGGCGACGGCGAACGCGCGCTCCACCGTCGGCGCGGTGAGGGCGCAGTCGCGGACGGCCGCGGCGCGCGCGCGGGCGCCGACGTCGCTCGCGGGGTCGGCGAGCGCGCGGGCCGCGCGGAGGACGTCGGCGACGCGTTCAGTCCGCGGGGGCATCCGCGCCGCCGTCGGCCGCGTCGCCGGGCGCGTCGCGCGGGGCGTCGGCGGGCGCGTCGGCCGCCGCGTCACCGGAAGCATCACGCGGGACGTCCGCGGGCGCGTCGGCGGTGGCGTCGCGCGCGTCGCTCGGAGCGTCGGCGGGCGCGTCGGGCGCGGCGTCGCGCGCGTCCCCCGGGGCGTCGCCGGGAGCGTCCGCGCCCGCGTCGCCCGCGTCCGCCGCGTCGTCGGACGCGTCCATCGCGTCGCCGCCGTCCATGCCGCCCGCGTCGGCCGCGTCGTCCATTGCGTCCATCGCATCCGCCGCGTCGGCCGCGTCGGCGACGTCGGATGCGTCGCGCGCGTCCGTGACGTCGACCGCGTCGCGGAGGTCGGGCGCGTCGGCGGTGGCGTCGGCGGAGGCGTCCATCGGGGCGCCGCCGTCGGTGAGGAGACGGTCGACCCAGAGGCGCACGCAGGCCACCTCGGAGGGGGTGAGCGCCGGCGCGCCGAGCGGCATGCGGGCGCCGCAGGAGGACGAGGTGCCGAGCTTCTGAAGGAGGTAGCTCGTGCCCGGCGAGGTGGGCGAGACGAGGAGCTGGCCCGCACACGTGGAGGCGACGCCGACGAGGCGCGCGCCGACGTTGGGGCTCTCGAGGTCGAGGCGGCCCGCGGGCATGCCCCGCTCGTGGCACATCGCGGTGGCGCAGCGGGGGCGGATGATCTGGGCCTCGACGGAGCTCGCGCCGATGGTGCAGGAGACCAGCGAGGCGTCGCCGGTGGGGCCGAGGAAGGCCGCGGGGTCGTCGATGTGGCCGGGGCACCCGGCGAGGGCGAGCGCGGCGAGGGTGACGGAGGCGATGGGGCGCAGGGTCATCAGCGTCGCCAGGCGACGCCGACGGTCGCCGCGTAGAAGTCGTCGACGGCGCCGCCCGCGATGAGGCGGTCGCCGGGGACGACGTTCATGTGGTGGAAGTAGCGGCGCCACTCGAGGTCGGCGCGCGCTTCGAAGCCGCGGGCGATCGGGACGGCGACGCCGAGCCGGAGTTCGACGCCGCCGACGAAGCTGCGGGGGAAGTAGTCGGGCCCGTCGACCTCGCCCGCGGAGACCACCGCGAGGTAGGTGAAGCCCGCCGTGAGCGAGAGCCGGCGCAGGAGGTTGATGCGCCCCGAGAGCCCGACGCGGACGGACTGGTATTCGACGTTGGGGATCCCCTCGGGCGGCGCCTGCCCGGCCGACGCGCGGTCGATGGAGAACACCTGGTGCCCGTACGCGAGCGTGAGCCCCGTCTCGACGCGCCAGAAGGTGCGGCGCGCGCGCACGCCGACGGTGAAGCCCCACGCCGCCGTGTCGTACGCCCGGCCCTGCGCGTCGGACGACGAGAACCCGAACCCGTACTCCCCGCTCGCCACCACGCCGAACCACGACGCCGGCCCGCGCGTGAAGGCCGCCGCCGGGTACCACTCGAAGGCCGCGGCGACCGCGGGCGCGACCGCGAGGTTGTAGGGCCGCAGGCGCTGGAAGAAGTCGTCGGTGAACCACAGGCTCCGGCCGAAGCCGCGCACCCCCACCGACGCGTCGAAGCTCACCGGCTGCGCCAGCAGCGGGTCGACGGGCGGAGGCGGAGGCGGCGGAGGAGGCGGAGGAGGCGGGGGCTCCGGCGCGGGCGGTTCGGGGGCCGGCGGGGGCGCCGCGGGGGCCTCGGGCGCGGGGGCCTCGGGCGCGGGCGGAGGGGGCTCCGGCGTGGGCTGCGGGCGCGCCGGCGGGCGCACGGGGCGGCGCACGTGGGGCCGCGGCGGGGGGCGCGTCTGCGCGAGGGCCGCGGAGGGCGCGGCGGTCGCGAGCGCGAGCAGGGTCAACCACGGGCGCGTCATGCGGAGGGCGGCGGATCGTATCCCACCCGGCGCCCGCGGCGCTCCCCGAAAGTACACGCGCGGGCCGCGCGCACCTGTGGTTTGATCGGCGCGATGGCCCTCGCCGACCTCACCCCCCTCCTCCGCCTCACCGACGACACCTGCGCGGCGCTCCGCGAGCGCTTCCACGCGGTGGACTACAGCCCGAAGCGGCTCGGCGAGGCGGAGGACATCCTGCCGCAGATCTACTTCAACGCGGGGCGCGTCCCCGTGGTGCGGTGGCGCCTCGCGCGGCGCGGCGACCCGGCGGCGCAGCTCCTGCGGCTCTTCAGCTACGGCGATGTGGTGACCGTGGCGGAGGCCCGCGTGGGCTTCGGCGACGCGCTCTACGAGGCCGTGCGCGGCGCGCTGGTGGAGGAGTCCGACGGCGCGGTGCGGGCGCGCTTCCAGGTCACGCCCTTCCACGACCTCTGGGTCGTGGCCGACGAGCGCTGGGTCGACGAGGACGCGGTGATGGGCGCGACGGCCACCACGCACGCGCTCTCGCGCTGGCTCCCCGAACAGATGGAGGGCACGGCGCTCGACGTGGGCTGCGGGGCGGGCTCGCTCGCGCTGTTGATGGCGAAGCGGGGCGCGCGCGCGACGGGCGCCGACCTCAACCCGCGCGCGGTGGAGCTCGCCCGCTTCAACGCGCGGTTCAACGGGCTCGACGCGGAGTTCGTCGCGGGGAGCCTCTACGAGCCCGTCGCGGGGCGCCGCTTCGACCGCGTCGTCGCGCAGCCGCCGTACGTCTCGCAGGCGCCGGGCCTCGCCGACGTGAAGATCCTCTACGGGGGCTCGTACGGCGACGAGCTCGCGCTGCGCTTCGTGGCGGGCGCGCCGGCGGCGCTCGCGCCGGGGGGCACGGGGCTCTTCATGTTCGAGTCGGCGGCGCGCAAGGGGCAGCCGCTGCACGCGCGGCTCGGGCCGATGTTCGAAGGGGCGCCGGCCGACCTGGTGCTGCTGACGCACCCGGGCGCGCCGTCCGACCTCGAGGCCGTGCTCTTCGCCTCGCAGGACGAGCCCGACCTCGGCCCGGGCTTCGTCGCCTCGCTCCGCAAGCGCTGGGAGCACTTCCGCGCGATCGACGTGGAGGAGTTCGTGTCGGCGCTGGCGGTGGTGCGGGCGCACCCGGCGGGGGCGGCGCGCGACGGCGCCGTGCTCGCGTCGCGGGTGGGCACGTTCCGCCACGGCGGCGCGGCGGCGCTCGACGCCTACCTCGCGGGGATGGAGCTCCTGCGCGCCCCCGACCGCGCGCTCGCCGCCGCGCGGCTCTCGCTCGCGGAGAGCGCGGTGTGGCACGAGGAGCGGCGGCCCGGCGAGGAGGAGCCGAAGCGCACGCTCCAGTTTCCGTCGGGCATCGCGGCGAAGCGGGAGACGTCCGAGCCCGTCTACGCGCTGCTGTCGTACCTCGACGGAAGCGACTCGGTGGGGGAGGCCGCCGCGCGCTACGCCGAGCTCTGCGGCGTGGAGCCCGCCGAGGTGATCGGCCGCGTGCTGGCCTTCGCGCGCGAGATGCTCGGCGCGGGCGTGCTCGTGCCGGCCGAGTGACCGCGCGCGGGCGCCACCCCCCGGCGAGGGGGGCGGCGGCGTGGGCTGCGAGGGCGCGGGAGGGGGGCGGCGGCGATCAGCGCAGGCGCGCGATCACTCGGGGAGCGTGCGGACGGAGACGCCGTAGGTGACGGTGCCGCTGCCGGCGTTGTAGTTGGCGAGCGCGCGCCGCGGGGCCACGGCGTTGTAGCCGCCGGTGACCGCCGCCGCGCCGCCGGTGGCCTGGCCGAGCGCGTAGAGGTTGCCGTTGAGCACGAAGCCGCGCGAGGCCGAGCGGAAGTCGGTGGGCGAGGTGCCCGTCACGAACTGCCCGGCCGTGTTGTTGATGTTGAAGCAGGCGAAGGGCTCGTTGCCCGCGTCGACCCAGCGCTGCGAGAACTGCGGCATGTCGAACACGCGCTGCCCGCCGCTCGGCGCGAAGGTGAAGGTCGCGAGGCTCTCCTGGTTGGCGACCGTCACCAGCGAGTCGGACGCGGCGCGCCCGTTGAAGCGGACGCCGACGATCACCGGCTTCTCGTTGCGGGTGTTGAAGGTGTGGGCCGGGCCCGACACCACGCGGTTGCCACCCGTCGCGTAGCCGACGAGGTAGATGGCGTTGTCGATCACGAACGCGCCGTCGACGCCGCGGAACACCCCTTGGCCCGCCGAGGCGAGCACGCGCGGGACGCCCCGGACGTTCTCCTCGCCGGTCGTGCGGATCTGGTACTGCGTCCAGCGCTCGCCGCCGTGGTTCGCCCACGTGTTGTTGACGTGATAGAAGGCGTGCACCTCGACGCGCACCTGCGAGCCGAGGACGTTGGGGTTCACGTCCAGGAGCCCGGCCCACGTGTCGGCCGTCGGCACCGTGATCTCGAAGCGATTCGAGATGCGGACCTGCTGCCCCTCGCTGTCGTCGTCGCCGTCCACCGCATCGACGGTGCCGCAGCCCGAGAGGGCGCCCGCGAGGAGCCCTGTCCCGAGAACCATCCACCAGTTCGATCGAATCATCGCTTTCCCTCCGCGCCGTGGGAGCACCCGCTCCCGAGTCCGCGTGGTGCAACGGTATGCGCACCGCACATTCTGTGTCCACCGTTTAAATCGGAATTCCAAGGCTCTCCCGACCCGCGCAACGACCACGCAGGGCCTTCAGCGATCTCTCGTTCAAACGGTCTTGTTCGACGAAAATCACCATCAATACGAAGGAACGAATCGAATTGCCGTACTTGATGCAGGGCGGCAATTGTTCCCTGCCGCGTCAATGCAGGCGCGAAAGAGTGCCGCGGGGGGGCGGGCGGCGCTCCGACCGTCGGCGGACTCCAGCCCGGTGGTCTGGGGGCGTGCCCCCGTCATCGCCCCGTACACGAATTCGATCGCCCCCGTCCCCTCGGCGATGGCCACTTCGAAGCTGAGGTGCGCGCCCGGGGCGCCGTCGAAGTACGTCGCGTCGGGCCACGCCACGACGAAGCGGCGTGCGGGCGCGGCCCCGGTGACCGCGAGGCACACCTGCGGCGCGCGCGTCGAGAGGTCGCCCCAGTGCGGCGCGAGCACGCCGTTGGGCTCCGCCAGCGACGGCAGGACGCCCGACGGCGCCGCCGCCATGTCGCTCCCGACGCGCAGATACCCGCTCGTGCTCACCGTCAACGGCGCGCCCGCCGCCACCGCCGCCCCCCAGTACGGGAAGGCGAACGGCGCCGCCGCCGCGCTCATCGACGCATCCGCCCGGCCGAACATCACCCGCGTCGCGCCCGGCACCACGCAGGCGTCGAGGTACGGCGTCGTCGCCGCCGACGCGCGGTAGCCCGGCGGCGTCACGCAGCGCCCCGCCTCGCACGACTGCCCGGGGCCGCAGGCGTTGCCGCACGCGCCGCAGTCGTCGAGCGTGGTGAGGTCGGCCTCGCAGCCGTCGTCCGGGTCGGCGTCGCAGTCGCCGCGCCCCTCCACGCACGCCACCCCGCACGCGCCCGCCCGGCACGCCGGCCGCGCGTCGCGCCGCGCCGGGCACTCCGCGCCGCACGAGCCGCAGTGGAGCGCGTCGGTCGCCGGGTCGACGCAGCCGTTGCCGCAGCGGATCCGGCCCGCCGCGCAGGCCGCCACGCACGCCCCCGCCTGGCAGAGCTGCCCCGTCGCGCACGCCCGGCCGGTGCACGCGCCGCAGCGCGCCGAGTCGGTGTTGAGGTCGACCTCGCAGCCGTTGGCCGCGGCGCCGTCGCAGTTGGCCCAGCCCGCGTCGCAGGCCGCCACCGCGCACGCGCCCGCCGCCGTGCATGCGCTCGCCGCGTGGGGGAGCGCGCACGTCCGCCCGCAGGCCCCACAGTCGGTGTTGGTGGTGAGCCGGCGCTCGCAGCCGTTGTCCGCGACGCCGTCGCAGTTGCCCCACGCCGGCGCGCAGGTGACCCCGCAGGCCCCGCCGAGGCAGCGCGCGAGGGCGTTGGGCGCGTCGGGGCACTGCGCGCCGCACGCGCCGCACGCGGCCA
This sequence comes from Polyangiales bacterium, assembly GCA_046351555.1. GTDB lineage: Bacteria > Myxococcota_A > Polyangia > Polyangiales > CAISKJ01. Next base: position 147,345 of record JAXLYI010000026.1, on the reverse strand, counting down.
CGTCGGTCGCGAGGTCGCGGCACGAGCCCGCGCACGCGGCCGCGCCCGCCGGGCACGCCGCCGCGCACGCCCCCGCGGCGCACACCTGCCCCGCCGCGCAGCGCCGGCCGCACATCCCACAGTTGGCGCCGTCGGCCGCGAGGCGCGCCTCGCAGCCGTTGGCCGGGTCGCCGTCGCAGTCGCCGAAGCCGGCGTTGCAGGTGCCCGGCACGCACGCGCCCGCGACGCACGCGCCCGCGGCGTTGGCCAGCGTGCACACCCGCCCGCACGCGCCGCAGTTGGCCCGGTCGGCGCCGGAGACCGCCACCTCGCAGCCGTTCGAGGCGACGCCGTCGCAGTCGAGGAAGCCGGGGCGACAGGCGTCGACGCGACAGGCCCGCGCCGCGCACGACGACACGGCGTTGGCGAGGTTGCACACCGCCCCGCACGCGCCGCAGTTGCGCGCGTCGGCGCTCACGTCGAGGCAGAGCCCGCCGCAGGCGACCGTGCCCGCGTCGCAGGCCGCCCGGCACGCGCCCGCCGAGCAGAGCTGCCCCGCCGGGCACCCGCGGGGCGCCGCGCCGGTGCTGCACGCGCCGCAGTTGGCGGGGTCGGCGCGGAGGTTCACCTCGCAGCCGTTGGCCGGGTCGCGGTCGCAGTCGGCGAAGCCGTCGTCGCAGGCCCCCATGCGGCACGCCCCGCCGTCGCAGCGCGCGGCGGCGTTGGCGAAGCGGCAGGCGCGCCCGCAGGCGCCGCAGTGGGCGACGTCCGCGGCGAGCGCGCGCTCGCAGCCGTTGGCCGGGTCGCCGTCGCAGTCGCCGAAGCCCGCGGCGCAGCGGCCCACCGCGCACGCGCCGGCGGCGCAGGCGTTCGACTCGACGTTGGCCAGCGCGCAGACGCGCCCGCACGCGCCGCAGTTGCGCGGGTCGCGGGCGGTCGAGACGCAGTCGTTGGCGCAGTTGGTCGCGCCGGGGTTGCAGGCGGAGGCGCAGGTCCCCTGGGCGCAGACGAGCCCGCGGGCGCACTGGCGCGAGGCCCCGACGGCGCTGCACGCGCCGCAGTGGGCGTCGTCGGTGACGGTGTTGGCCTCGCAGCCGTTGGCCGCCATGCCGTCGCAGTCCTGCCACGCGGGCGCGCAGGGGCCCATCGCGCAGCGCCCCGCCACGCACACGCCCGCCGCGTTGGGCGGCGCGCACGCGACCCCGCAGCCGCCGCAGTTGAACGCGTCCGTCCCCCCGGTGTTCACCTCGCAGCCGTCGGCCGCCTCGCCGTTGCAGTCCGACCAGCCCGCCTCGCACGCGCCCACGAGGCAGCGCCCGCCGGCGCAGCGGGGCGTCGCGACGTGCGGCAGGCGGCACCGGACGCCGCACCCGCCGCAATGGGAGACGTCAGTCATCAGCGCGATGCACGCCTCGCCGCACTCGGCGAAGCCCGGGCGGCACGGCACGCGGCAGCGGCCCGCCATGCACTGCTCCTCGCCGGTGCAGGCGCGCTCGCACGAGCCGCAGTGGGCGCGGTCGGACGTGAGGTCGTGGCAGGTGTCGCCGCAGCGGGTCTGGGCCGCGGTGCACACCTGGAGGCAGCGCCCCGCCATGCACGACGTCCCTGCGGCGCAGGCGTTGCCGCACGCGCCGCAGTTGGCGTTGTCGGTCGTCAGCGCGGCGCAGTAGCGGGCACCTCCGGCGGCGGGGGCGCACACGGACTCGCCCGCGCGGCAGTCGGGCCGGCACCGACCCGCGGCGCACACCTCGCCCGCGGGGCACGCGGCGTTGCACATGCCGCAGTTCGCCCGGTCGGTCTGCGTGTCGGCGCAGAAGCGCTCGCCGCCACCGTCGGCCGCGGCCGCGCACGTGGCGAGGCCCGCCGCGCAGTCGGGCGTGCACGAACCCATCGAGCACACCTGCCCCGCCGGGCACGCGCGGCCGCACGCCCCGCAGTTCGCCCGGTCGGTGCGGGCGTCGACGCAGCGCCCGTCGCAGCGCGTCTCGGTGGGCTGGCAGCGCACGACGCAGGCGCCCGCCATGCAGTCTTCGCCGGAGGCGCAGGCGCGCTCGCAGCGACCGCAGTGGGCGGGGTCGCTCCGCACGTCGACGCAGCCCTCGCCGCAGAAGGTGGTCCCCACGTCGCAGCGCATCGGGACGTCGGCGGCGTCGGGCGCGGCGTCGGCGTCGGGCGCGTCGACCCCCTCGTCCGCGGTGGGCGCGTCGGCGTCGACGGTGAGGTCGGGCGCGGCGTCCGCGGGGACGGGCGGGGTCGGGTCGCTGCACGCAGCAAAAGCCAGCGCGGCGAGGAGTACCGGGAGGCGGGGGAGCATCGCCGCGAGTGGACACCGCGGCGGCGGGCGACGTCAACGCCGCGGGGGCGGCGCAGGGCGCGCGCAGGCGCTCAGGCGTTGGACTTCCAGCCGAGGCCGATCTGCTGGTTGATGAGGAAGCGGGTGCCGTCGCCCACCTTGCCGTCGACCGTGTAGCCGAAGGACTTCTGGAGGTGGTGCACCGCGTCCTCGGTGCCGTGCCCGAAGTCGCCGTCGACCGCGACCTTGTAGCCGAGCGTCACGAGCTGCTGCTGGAGCTCGCGCACCGCCGAGCCCTTCGAACCGCGCTTGAGAACTTCGCCTGCCGACATGAGCTTCTCTCCTGTGGTGGTGGCGTCACGCTGGCGCCACGCGGCCGCATGGGTACACCAGGAGGGCGCCGCGCCGCAACGCCGACCGCCGCGGCCGCCGCCCGTTTCAGCGTCTGCTCAAACCGCGCCCAGGCCCTTGGCGAGGAGCTCGAGGTCGCTCCGCTTCATGCGCTCGACCGCGAGCGACGGGAGGATCACCTTCTGCCCGGGGAGCTTCGCGAGGCGCTCGATCATGCGGCGCTGGAGGTCTTCGCGGTGGGCGCGGGCGACGCCGGCGCGGGCGATGGGGGCGAGCGCGTCGGAGCGGGAGAGCACCCCCGCGGCGGCCTCGGCGGGCGCGACCTGGCCCTTGAACAAGGGCGTCAGCACGTTGTTGATGACGAGGCGCGCGAGCGGCAGGCGGAGGTCGCGTTGGAGGGCGGCGACGAGCTCCTCGGTCTCCGCGGTGGGCATCTCCTCGGCGAGCGTCACCACCACCATGCCGGCGCGCTTCGGGTCGCGGAGGATCGCGAGCCCCTCGTCGGCCTCGCGGCGCAGGAGGCCCGCCGGGGCGATGTCCGCGATCACCTGCGGGACGCGGAGCATCTGGAGCCCGTGGCCGGTGGCGGGCGCGTCGAGGATGACGAGGTCGTAGCGGCTGGCGCCGTCCTCGTCTTTTTCCTTCACGTGGTAGAGGGCCTTGCCGAGCATGGCCCAGGCGTCCATCCCGGGGACGGCGCGGAGGAAGCCCTTCACCGCGCGGTTGTCCATCACGGCTTTGTAGAGGGCCTTCACGCGGAGCACCATGAGCCCGTACTCCTCGAGGCAGGCCTCGGGGTCCATGTTCACGGCGTCGATGCGGGGGAGGATGTTGGCGACCTCCGAGCCGATGACGGTGGTCTCGAGCATCGCGCTCATGCGCTCGCGCGCCTGCGTCATGCAGACGAGCACGCGCTTGCCGCGCGACGCGGCGAGGAGGGCGAGGGAGGCGGCGACGGTGGTCTTGCCCGTGCCGCCCTTGCCGATGACGGCGAGGAAGCGGCGGTCGAGGAGGTCGGATGCCATGGGCGGTGAAGACGTACCGTCAAGGGGCGCCGCGGGCAATCCCCGATCACGCCGCGGGGGCGCTACTTCGGGTCGGCGGGCGCGGGGGCGGGCTCCGCGTCCTTCTTCTTGCGGCGCGAGGCGGCGGCGCGGGCGCGGGCGGCGGCGCTCCCGGACTCCTGCGCGACCTTCGGGTGGTGGCGGAAGACGTAGCGCGCCGTCGCCCGCACCGCGGCCACCCGCTCGGCGAGCAGCGCGGCGTAGCGGTTGCGCAGCGACATCGCGGCGCCCGCGTCGGCGCGGGCGGCGGCCTGCGCCTCCGGGCGCTCGCGCAGCGCGGTGGCGAGGCGCGGGGCCTCCTCGATCAGCGCGCGGTCGAAGCCGCCCACCCCGTGCATCGCGTCGGCGTGGGGCCGCGCGACGGCGGCGTAGTCGTCGAGGGCGCTGGCGAGGTCCTCGTGGCTCTCGCCGTCCTGCGCGTGGGCCTCGCGGACGCGGGCGAGCTGGGCGTCGCGCGCGTCCTCCACCCCGTCGTCGCAGAGGAACTCCAGCGCCGCCTGGAGCTCGCCGAGCACCCGCCAGCCGCGGGAGACGGGGTCGCCCGCGGCGCGTTCCGAGCGCTGGAGCCAGAGGTCCTGCGCCTCGCGCGTCAGCGCGGTGAGCGCGCGGAGCTCGTCGGCGACCCCGCGCGGCGTCCGCTTCGAGGCGCTCTCCAGCCCGGGGAGCACCGCCGCCTTGGAGAAGGGGTCGACCGTGGGCTTCCAGTAGCGGTCGACGTAGGCGGCGAGCCGCGGTGCCTCGTGCAGCAGCTCGCGCACCCGGAGGTCGCCGGGCACCTGCGCGGGCGTCAGCGCCGTGGCGCGCTGGAGCCACTTCGCGCGCGCCGCGGGGGTGAGTTCGAAGGCGGGCGGCGGCGAGGTGGGGCGCGCGGGGCGCGGCGCGGCGACGCGCTTCTGCGACTTGCGGGCGGTGGCGCGGCGCTGCTGACGGGTCTCGGTCATCGGGGTGGGCGGGGCCTTTCTCTACCCCCGCGCGGTGGCGCGGTGCGCGGCGGTAGCAACCTCATGAACGGCCGCACCGAGCCGGGCATGAGGGAGATTCCGTCGGACGAGGGGCCGGTGACCGAGGGCGGGGCGCCGGTGACGGCGGGGAAGGCGTTGGTGACGCCGGGGCGGGCGCCGGTGACGGCGGGGAAGGCGTTGGTGACGCCGGGGCAGCCGGCGGGCGCGTCACCGGCGGGCCGACGCGCGTCACCGGCGGTCGCACGCACCGCCTCAGGAACCAGGGTTTTCAAGGCGTCGACGCGGGGCCGTTCGTGTACATTCTCAGCCTCATGATCACGCGCTTCCATGCGGTGAATTACGCGTGTCTGAAGGACGTGTCGCTCGAGCTCACGCGCCTGCACGCGCTCGTCGGCCCCAACGACAGCGGCAAGACCACGCTGCTCAACGCGATCTTCGAAACCGTGCTCGTGGCGATGGGCTCCACCACGACGCGCGCCTCGGACCCGCCCTCCGAGCTCTCCGCGAAGTCGTCGCGCGGTCTCCGGGAGTTGCGGTGCGACCTACCCGACGGGTGCTCCGTACGCGTCGCTGAAGCCACGGGGGCGGCTCAACCCGTGGTGACGTTCCGGCGTGGCGATCAGGAGTCGACGGCGGCGCCGAGCCAACGCGGCCCAGCGATCGTGGAGCTTCCCGCCGAGGTCCATGCTCCATTCGAACAGCACCTCGGCGCGCTGCAATTCCTACAATTTCATCCGTCCGCGCTGCGGATGTCCTACGGGCGTCCGACGGAAGGTAGCCGCCCTCGGTTCGAAGACAGCCGCGGTACGGGGCTCTTCGGCATCTACGATTGGCTGCTCCGCGAGGGCGACGACCGCTACCTCAAGCTCGTCGCCGAGCTCCGCTCGTACTTCCCCTCCATCCAGCGGATGAAGGTGGCGTTCGAGGGCGGCAACCTGTCGCTCCGCTTCGCGCTCGACGACGGGACGGAGGTGAGCCCTCGGCGGATCAGCGAGGGCGTTCTCTACTTCCTCGCCTACCGCGCGCTCTCCTTCATCGAGCAGCCGCGCATCCTCCTGCTCGAGGAGCCGGAGTCCGGGCTGCACCCCGCCCGCATCGCCGAGGTCATCGGCATCCTCCGGCGGATCACCGAGGACTTCGGCACGCAGATCATCATGACCACGCACAGCCCGCTGGTGGTCAATGAGCTGCGCCCCGACGAGGTCTCGGTGGTCACGCGATCACCGACCGCGGGGACGCGTGCGACCCTGATGCGTGACACGCCCAACTTCGAGGAGCGTTCGAAGGTCTACGCGCTCGGCGAGCTGTGGCTGGCCTACAGCAACGGCGTCGACGAGGCGCCGCTGCTCACGGGCAGGGCGGGCGGGGGCTTGTGATGGACGCGCTCTCTTCCACGACGCTCGCGCATACGCGGAAGTACCGAGCGAAGCGCCACGAAGACCCGCTGCTCCAGAGCATTCGGGTCGCAGCACACCGCGCGAGAGAGACGGGTGAGCGACGTGTCTCGGTGCCTCCCGTGCCTGGGGTTGAGCGTGCGATCGAGAAGGCTCGTCGGGAATTCCCCGGCGTCGAGTTCTTCGTGGGGTCGCCCGCGTCCTCGCCCATCCCCTCCGACCGGCTCCCGCTCGAACGAGCGCCCCTCGAAGATTTCCTGGAGCGTGTCTATTCGCTCTCGCAGAGCGACCGCGAAGCCGCGCTGCTCGATCTGATCTACGACACGCTCGACGACATGCTGCTCGACGAGCAATTCGGCCGGTGCGACGCCGCGCTCGCCCGGGTGGACGTGCGGCGCCTCAGCGCGGTGGCGATGGTCGGTTTTTTGACGATCACGTTGACCGCGAAGCACCTCCTCCCTTCACGCGTCGCGCTCGTCGCACGGATCCGAGAGGACCTGCGCGGGTCGCGCTCGCCCGCGGAGATCGACGAGCTCCTGAAGGGCCTCGCGTGACGCCCTCCCCCTGGCCCCGGATGCTGCGCGACACGGCGCCCGAGGAGCTGCCGGCGCTCGCCGTGTTGGTGCTTCTCCCGGTCGACCACTGCGGCGTGCTCTACGAAGCCGAGGGCCGCCGCGCGATGCTCCACCTCGCGTGGCACAAGCACCTCTCGGTGGACGACGTCCCCTCCCACCGCACGGACAAGTATGCGTGGGTCGCCCCGAACCTCCCGCGGGAGCGGGGGCTCGCGGTCGCCGCGATCTGTCGGAGGGTCTGGCGTCGCAACCAGCAACGCGGCATCCCGTACGGCCTTCGCTACGACGCGACCACATTTCATCGGACGGGCGAGCTCATGCTCGGTCGGGACGAGCTGGGGCTGACCTGCGCGACCTTCGTGCTCGCGCTGTTCCGCCAGGGAGGGGTCGAGCTGCTTCGGTTGGAGGAGTGGCCTGCCCGCCCCGACGACCTCGACCGCCAGCGCGACCTCGTCGCCCGGCTTCGATCGGACCCCACCGTCCCCCGCGAACACTGCGACGCCATCGAGCGCGAGATCGGCACCATCCGCTATCGCCCCACGGAGGTTGCCGGCGCGTGCGCCTCCGCGGACCTCCCCTGCTCGTTCGCCGACGCTTCCCGTGCGGCCGCGCACATCGCCGACGTCTTCGAAGCCGCCCGGCGAGCCTGACTTACTGCGCCTTCCCGCACCGCCCCGCGGGCAATGCCGATCACGTCGCGGCGTGGGCGACGAGCAGGCCGACGCCCGCGAGGGCGAGCAGCAGGGTGAGGGCGACGGCGCCGAGGAGGACGAAGGGGTGGCGGTCGATCGCGTGGGTGGTCTCCGTCCCCATGCGCTTCATCATGGTGGCGGTGCACTCGACCGGGCAGTGGCCCTCCTCGATCTGCTGGAGGCGGTCGAGCATCTCGGTGACCGAGCGGTAGCGCTCGGCGGGGTCCTTGCCGACGCCGTGGCGGACGAAGTGGCCGAGGTCGGCAGGCACCGGGGGCTGGTGCGGGTTCTCGACGTACGACGCGAAGGGCACCTCGTCCTTCATCGCGCCCGCGAGGCACTCGGTCACCGTCTGCGTGTGCCCCAGGTAGTGCTTGAGCGACAGGAACTCGTGGAACATCACGCAGAGCGAGTACACGTCGCTCCGCTCGTCGAGCCGCTCGTGGTCGCCGCGGGCCTGCTCGGGCGACATGTACGCCGGCGTCCCGATGAGCTGGCCCACCACCGTGCGGTTGCGCGGGGACTCCTGCGCGCCCGCGGACCGCGGCGCCTTGAGCGTGGCGGCCTCGTCGTGGACGGGGAAGGGCTTCGCCTCGTCGCGGTGGAGGCGCCGGGCGATGCCCCAGTCCATCACCAGCACCTCGCCGTAGCGCCCGACCATCACGTTGGCCGGCTTGATGTCGCGGTGGATCACGCCCCGCGCGTGGGCGTACTGCACCGCGCGGAGCACCTGGCGGAACACCTCCACCCGCCGCTCGAAGGGGTAGCGCTGGTGGTAGTCCTTGTCGCCCGCGGCGAGCCTCTCGATGACGTGCTCGAGGGTCTCGCCCTCGACGAACTTCATCACGTAGTAGTAGCGCCCGTCGGGATCGACGCCGACGTCGTGGATCGGCACGATGTTGGGGTGGTCGAGCGCGCCGAGCACGCGGATCTCGTCGACGAAGCGACCGATGAGCCCGGGGTCGTCGAACTCGGGGAGCAGCCGCTTCACTGCCACCGGGCGGTCGATGTCGTTGTCGCGCGCGAGCAGCACCTCGCCGACGCCGCCGCGGCCGAGCACCTTCGCGTGTTCGAAGCGGTCGCGCATGTCGGTGACGAGCTTCGGCACCTCGCCCTCGTAGGCGACGCGCGGGAGCACGGTGCTGCGCGTGCTCGGGATCGCGGTGGTGACCGAGGTGGCGTCGCCCTGGGGCTCAGCCGGGTCGGCGAGGGTCGCCGCGGGCTGCGGGCGCGCCGACGGGCCGCGCGGGTCGGCGAGGGTCTGGTCGAACGCGGACATCGGCAGCCCTCAACCGCCCGCGTACATCTTGATTCCCGTGGCGGCGGCGAAGGCCATGCGGTGCGCCTCGGCCCACTCGGGGTGGCGAACCAGCACGTGGCCGTCGGAGAGCAGCGTCTGCTTCCAGTCACGGCGGTGGGTGCCGGGGCGCAGGAGCTCGTCCTCCACCACCCACCTGCCGCACATGCGCAGCCACTCGCCGAGGCCCTCGATGCGGGTGATGCGGCCCTGGCCGAGCGCGCGCTTGAAGACGATGGCGGCGTTGTACTTCCGCGGCACGGCGGCCTCGAAGCGCCCGTGGCACGCGACGCGAGCCCACTCGCGGAAGAGGTCGATGTCGGAGGTGTAGTTCATCTGGTCGACGAGGTGCGCGCCGCCGGGGCGGCACCCGATCTCGCCGAACACGGCCTCCCCCTTGGGCGTGAGGAACCACTCCATGTGGGTGAACCCGTCGCCCATCTGGAGCGCCTGGAGCACCGCGCGCCCGAGCTCGACGCCGGGCATCAGCCGCTCCTGGTACATGTCGCGCACGGTGATGATCACCGGCGAGATCCACTCCTCGCTGCGCGCCTCCAGGGGCTTCGGGAGGTACGACGCGATGTTCTCGTAGGCGGGCTTGCCCCCGATGCTCACCGTGTCGAAGGTGAACTCCTCGCCCTCGATGTACTCCTCGCAGCTCGACTCGGTGACGCCGTGCATCTGCCCGAGGGCTCGCTCGAGCTCGGCGCGCGACCCGCAGCGGTAGGTGTTGGCGCTCCCCGCCCCCGCGATCGGCTTGATCACCAGGGGGTAGCCCACCTGCTCGGCGGCGGCGTACGCGTCGGCCGCGGTGAAGACCCGCGCCGACCGCGGCACGCGCAGCCCCGCGGCCTTCACCCGCTCCTTCATGAGCTGCTTGTCGCGGAAGCCGCGCACGGTGTTGACGGACATCCCGGGCAGGCCCCAGCGCTCGCGGATGCGCGCGGCGAGGATCACCAGCGGCTCCCAGTTGGCGAGCACCCGGTCGACCGCGCGGCCGCGCATCCACGCGGTGACGCGCTCGATCACGTCGTCCTCGTCCATGATGCGGGGCACCTGGAGCCAGCCGGCGAGGTGCTTCTTCATCGACGGGGGCAGGGCCGCGGGGCTCTGGTCGCCGACGCCGTACACCTCGGCCCCGACCTCGGCGAGGCCGCGGGTGTACTGCTGCATTTCGGGGGGGTACGCTGCGGAGAGGAACACGACGCGCATGGTGGCCGCGACGGTATCACGTTCGCGTTGACGGACGCACCGCCCTGCGGAGAAGCTCCGCGCGATGCCCCGCAACGTCATTTTCGTCGCCCCCTTCCCCCTCGAGACCACCATGCGCTTCGTGCGCGCCGTGGCCCGCCTCCACGACGTCCGGCTCTTCGGCGTGGTGCACGAGGCGCCCTCGGGCGACGACGCCCGCTGCTACGACGACGTGGTCCGCGTCAGCGACCCCCTCTCCGCGAGCGACATTCAAGAGGCCGTCGCCCTCCTCGCGAAGCGCCACGGGGCGCCCCACCGCATCCTCGCGGTGCTCGAAGCGATCCAGGTGCAGGTGGCCGAGGCTCGCGCGCGGTTCAACGTGCCGGGCACCGACCCGCGCACCGCCGACCTCTTCCGCGACAAGGCCCGGATGAAGGCCGCCCTCCAGGCCGCGGGCCTGCCCGTCGCGCGCAACAAGCTCCTCACGTCGGCGGCCGACGCGGAGTCGTTCGCGAAGGAGTGCGGCTTCCCGATGGTGCTCAAGCCGCCGGCGGGGATGGGCGCGAAGGCGACCTTCCGGGTCAACGACGCGGGCGCTCTCCTCCGCGCGGTGGCGGGGATGGGGGTGAACGCGTCGCGGCCGGTGCTCGCTGAGGAGTTTCTCCAGGGGCAGGAGTACAGCTTCGAAACGATCACGGTGGGCGGCGAGGTGAAGGTGCACTCGGTGTCGCGCTACCTCCCGAGCTGCCTGGAGGTGCTGGAGAACCCGTGGATCCAGTGGTGCTGCCTCCTGCCGCGCGAGATCGGCGGCGGGGAGTTCGACGGCGCGCGGGCGATGGGCTTCGGGGCGATCAAGGCGCTCGGGCTCGACACGGGGATGACGCACATGGAGTGGTTCCGCCGCGCGGACGGGAGCCTCGCGATCGGCGAGATCGCGCAGCGCCCGCCGGGGGCCAACATCACGCGGATGACGGGCCTCGCGCACGACGTCGACCCGTACCGGGCGTGGGCCCGCGCGGTGGTCGACGACGCGTTCGAAGGGCCGTGGACGCGCAAGTACGCGGTGGGCTGCGCCTTCCTCCGCGGGATGGGCCACGGTCGCGTCGCGTCAGTGACGGGCGTGCGGGAGACGAACGAGGCGATCGGGAGGTACGTGGTGGAGGCGAAGCTCCCGACGATCGGCGCGCCGAAGAGCGACAGCTACGAGGGCGACGGGTACGTCATCGTGCGCGACCCCGACACCGAGGTGGTGAAGAAGGCGCTGCTGCGCGTCGTCGAGGGCGTCCGCGTGCAGTACGCGGGGTGAGTCGCTACGCGTCGTCGCTCGGGCCGTGCGCCTTCGGCTCCACGGGGACGCCGAGCTCGCGCGACAGCTCGCCGAGCCGCAGCAGCCTCTCCAGCACCTGGATCGACATGCCCGCGAACGCCGCCGCGAGGGACGGGTTGCGCCCCTTCCGCACCGAGAAGAGCGTGGCGTTGTAGGGGAGGTCGCGCACCGCGTGGCCGAAGGCGCGGTCGTCGGGCAGGTCGCGGCCCCGGTCGAGCGCCGCCCCGGCCTCGTCGAGGAGCGCGCGGTAGCGCCGCTGCACCGCCTCCCACGCCGGCCTCGCCTCGAGCAAGCTTCACCGCGGCGACATACTGTTTCCGGTCAACAGGGTTCCCAGATTGCCCGCTCGCAACCGCACGCTCGCGCACGTCGCCAGCGCTCGTAGACGGGAGTTCCTCCTCGCGGCGGATGCGCAGCGCCTCGTCCAGATCCCCGCGCGCCTGGAGGATGCTGGCGATCTTGCCCATGGTGATCGCGCTCGCGCACGTGCAAGCGCTCGTGGATGGGAGTTGCTCCTCGCGGCGGATGCGCAGCGCCTCGTCCAACTCCCCACGCGCCTGAAGAATGTCGGCGATCTGCCCATGGTGACTGCGCGCTCGCGCACGTGGCAGGCGCTCGTGGACGGGGGTTGCTCCTTGCGGCGGATGCGCAGCGCCCGTCCACTCCCTCGCGCCTGAGATGTCGGCGATATTTCCATCGTGTCGCGCGACGGGCGCGTTACTGATCGCCGCAGACGGGGAGTTCATCCTCGCCCGGATGCGCAGTGCCTCGTCCAACTCTCCGCGCGCCTCGGAGCGGCAGCTAGAAGGCCCCTGCCGGTGCTCCGAGGCGCTCGTCCCGGAGCGCCTCCTGAGCGACGAGATCGCTCGTTCTTGCAAGCGTCAGTAACCTGCTCCCACTCACCCATCAGCAGTTTAAGTCTCAACGCGCAGTGAGGCGATCCGCTTCGCGCGTACGATCAAGGACGGCATAGAGTTCGCGAGCTGCAAACGCCGCGAGCGCTGCCGCTGTTCTCGCCGAGTCGCAAACTGGTCAACCCGCGCGCGCTGTACCCGCCGCGACGAAGGTCTTTCCGCTCGGATTCGTCTCAGCAAGAGAAGCGGCTTGATTCAGAATGGAGTCTGCTTACTCCCGCTCGCCCAGCATCTGAGCAAAGTACCGCTCAACATCCCGCGAACCCTTGTGCCAATCCGCATCTCCGCCAGCCAAGGTCAAGCCGCTCCAGCACGGCGAGCCCAGCCCTGGCGCCCCAGACGACACGCCGTCGATGGCCCCTCCAACAGAATCGCTTCAGGCGCCCACCCCCTCACACCGGCCGTGGCGCAGCTCCGCCAGTTGATCGCGCGCCTGATGGATCTCCCCGCGCCGCCGACTGATCGGCTGCGCGCAACAGCCCAGGCAGTCGGCTCCGACAACTCCAACCATCCGCTGGGGGACAGGTCGCTGCGCCCACCTCGCCCGCTCTCGGCCACAGCGGCTACCTCACTCTTCCGCCTCACCAGCGTGCTGAGGTAGTGGCAGAAGTCAGGCGCGACGAGCCGCAGTTTGAGGAGCGCCGCGGTGCGCGAACAGGTCGCTGGCGGGCCACGCGCCAGCAGGTCGCTCGGGTTGAAGCGCATGAACACGGGCAGGTGGCTCTCGGCGGCAGCGTCCGTCGTCTCTTCGAGGTCGGTGAGCACCAGCACCGCGCGAGGGGAGCGTGCTTTGTACTGCGGCTGCGCGACGATCACATCGAGCAGGGCACCGTCCGGCAACCCCTTCAACGAGACCTCCACCAGCGGACAGGCGGCACGCGCGCAGAGCCGCGTCAGCAGCGCCTCCCGCACCGCCGGCGTGGGCACCTCCACCGCCGCGATCTGGAATTCTGCCCGTCGACAGCCGCAGGTAGCGCAGGGCACCGTACGCTGTTGTCGTCGTACGACGACTCCACGAGCGTGTCGGTCAGCGGGCCGTCGGCTACCGGGTTCGCCATCGCGATCACCCGGCCGTCGTCGAGCTTCGCGGCGTCGAGCTTCGCGCGGGCCGCCAGCACCTGAGGATTCCGCCACCAGCAGGTGGACATTACCACCCTCGCCGTTGTGTTGAACGCGAGCTGCTGGTAGAGCACGTCCATGCAGGTCGCCCGTCGTTGACCTGCTGGTCGCGCATGATCTGGGCGAGGGTCGACGCCCAGCCGTTCGCGTTGATGCGGTCGCGCATGTCGATGCGGAGGCGCCCGGCCGCCTTGTCGATCGCGGCGAAGTCGAGCGTGGCGTTGGGCGCAAGGATGATCGCCTCGCGGACGAGCCGAAGAAGATCGCGGATCGCGCCGCCGCTCGCGCTCACGAGGCGGTTCTGCGCCTTCTCGTCGGGGATCAGCTTCGCGACGTTCATCCGCTTGTCGAGCGCTTCGCGGAGGAGCTTGCGGCCGGGGCTCGCGGGGTCGAACGCGTCGTAGGGTTGGTCCTTACGCCGGAGGCGGACGGTGTTCATCAACTCGGGGTGGAAGGCGGTGAATCGGCTCGCTGAGCGGCTTGTAGTAGAGTGCGATCGGCGGGGTGACGATGAGGTGTGGAGCTGGCCGGTGAGCCGGCCTCCTTGAACAGCAGCTCGTCGGCGACCTTCGGCTCGTAGCGGTCGAGTTGTCGATGACGATCGACTGTCGGTCGCCAATGCGGGCGTTGGCGGCCTCCAGCAGATTGTTCACCTGCCGCAGGAGCGTGCCTGGGTACCGGCGGAAGGCCTCCCGCACCTGTGTCCTGTACTTGCTCTCGGTGCGGATGAGCGCCTCAGTTCGGCCTTCAGCGCGCCAAAGAGGATCTCGCCGCCGATGTTCGCTCCCCGCCGGGCGCGCGTCGAACTCGCCCCCACTCCGTGCTCTTCACGATCTCGGAGAACCACCCGTTCACCTCCTTGAGGAGCTTCTCGGGGAGGGGCATCTTCTGCTCCTCGAAATACTCCTCGACGCCCATCGCGAGGGAGAGGAGGAGGTCTTCCGAGGTGATGTGGCGTTCGTCGAGGCGCGCGTTGGCCTCGAAGTAGTAGCTGAAGTGGGTGTGCTTGAGCTGATCGCAGACCCGCAGGATCTCCGTGGTCTTCCCCGCGCCGCGGTGGCTGACGAAGGCGACGTGGACGTACTCGCCCTCCTCGCTGCGCGTCAGGCGCTGCTTGATGCTGGCGGCGGTGTTGTCCCCGCGCGCGCTCGAGAAGTCCTCGTACCGATCATCGTCGCTCGCGAGCGGCTTGTTGTGGTTGCAGGTGCGGTACGCGCCGTCGAGCGTGTCAGCCCGCGCAGGCATCGTCGGCAGCTCCGTCGGCGTAGCAGGAATTCGGTGCGCTCAGGAAGGGCGGGGAGCGGGATACGCAACCCCGCGCGCCTGTCCACGTCGCGACCGTACCGGCATGCGGATGTCCGAGGCCACCCTGGCCGAACAACGCCTCCCGCACCCCGCCGCTCCCCTCTTCCCGCCGAAATACGCCCCCGGCTCGCCGCCGCGCGCCTCTTCTCGCCGAAACATGCGCCCGCCTCGCGCGTGGCCGCGTCTTCTCGTTCGAAGACGCGGCCCACGCGCGTGGCGGCTCCTCTGCTGGCGGATCAGCCCGTCGGGGCGTCGGGCTCCACCGGCTTCTCCGGCTCGGCGGGCTGCCCCTCCGTGCGCCCCGGGCGGCGCGCGCTCGGGCGGACGCGGTCGGCGTGCTCGTCCATGCCCGCGGCGCGGAGCAGCGCGCCCGTCACGTTGGCCGCGAGCGCGAAGGTGGCGTCGTAGCGGGCGACGGCGCGGTTCTTCTCGGCCTGGGTGCCTTCGAGCTCGCGGCGCTCGCGCGCGACGTCGGCGAGGGCGCGCTCCAACGTCGGGAGCTGTTCGCGGATGCCCGCGGCGAGCGCGTTGCGGTCGGCCGAGAGCCCCCGCACCCGCGGCTTCGGCAGGGCGAGCTTCGCGTCGGCGAGCTTCGTGGCGGCCCGGTCGGCATAGCGGGCGAGCGCGACGCCGTCGCCCACCGGCGGCGCGGGCTCGGCGAGGCCCAGCGGCGCGAGGGCGGCGTCGCCGTACACCGCGGCGATGCCGTCGCGGGCCGCCACGCACGCGTCGCGCACGACGGCGGCGGACTCGTCCCGCGCGGCCCGCGGGGCGTCGTCGTCGCCCTTCTCCGCCTCGTGGCGGTCGTCCGCGGCCACTAGCGCCTCCGCGTCGCGGGCGAGCAAGCGGCCGAAGAGTTCCAGCGTGAAGGCGACGTCGGGCGCGCACTCGCCCTTTCGAAGCACCTCCCCGAAGCGCTTCATGAGGCTCTCCCCGGCGGCCGCGCCGTGCGTCGCGATCGACGACGTCACCGCGCCAGCCGACCTCTGCCGATCGACCACTTCCTTCGACACCATGCGATCACCTTCTCCCTTTCGAACGCGCTCCGCCGCACCATGCGACCGACGCGCCGAGGGCCACGGTATCTCCGCCGCTCCTGCGGCAGGAACAGACGGATGTGCAGTGTGCGGGGACGAGACGCCCCCGCTACGCGTCGTCGCTCGGGCCGTGGGCCTTCGGCTCCACGGGGACGCCGAGCTCGCGCGAGAGCTCGCCGAGCCGCAACAGCCTCTCCAGCACCTGGATCGACATGCCCGCGAACGCCGCCGCGAGCGACGGGTTGCGCCCCTTCCGCACCGAGAAGAGCGTGGCGTTGTAGGGGAGGTCGCGCACCGCGTGGCCGAAGGCGCGGTCGTCGGGCAGGTCGCGGCCCCGGTCGAGCGCCGCCCCGGCCTCGTCGAGGAGCGCGCGGTAGCGCCGCTGCACCGCCTCCCACGCCGGCCTCGCCTCGGGGAAGTACGCGAGGAACTCGTCGCTCTCGTGCGTCCTCACCACCTCCAGCAGGTGCCGGAGGTTGAGCGCGCCGCGCATGTGGTGGAGCGCCACGAACGCGGGCGACTTCACCTTCACCCGGTGGAAGCGCGCGTCCCGCACCACCACGCCCTCGTGGCGGGCAGGGTCGAGCGAGCGGGCGAGGCGCTGCGCCTCCTCCAGCGAGCCCGCGGCGTACGTCGGGGCGAGCGCCCAGCCGTGCGCGTCCGCGAAGGGCGCGGGGTCGACCTCGTCGCAGGTGGTGAGGTCGCGGGCGCCGTGCACCACGAGCCGCGGCGCGGCGTGGCGGATGAGCACCGGGTCGCTCGGCAGGCAGAGCTCGAACATGAAGCAGTGGCGCGCGTCCTTCGGGAGCGCGTAGCCCGCGTCGCGGAACACCGACCAGAACGCGTCGGCCACCGTGCCGTCGAAGTGGCGCAGGCGGCCGCTCGCGTCGGGGAGCGTGGCGCTCGCGACGTGCCACGCGCCGCGGTAGCCGTAGAGCGTGCAGAGCGTCCCGTCGAGCTTCTCGTGGACGCGCGCGGTGGCCCAGTCGATGGGCGCGGCGTGGCCCTCGTGGGCGTTGAAGAACTTGTCGTAGGGGTAGGCCACCGGCGCGAAGCCGTCGGACTCGTCCACGACGAGCCCGCGGCACTGCCGGACGACGGGGTCGCCCATCGGCGAGTCGATCATCGAGTACTTGAGGAGGACGAGCTGCGGGTGGTCGCGGTGGCGGCGGGCCAGGAGCGCGAGGCGCTTCGCGAGCCCGTCGACCCCCTCGGCCCGCAGCGCCTGGACGGCGGCGATGGCGGTCATGAGGGCGCGAACGATGACCGCGACCCGCGGCCCGCGCAAGGCGGCGCCGCCACCGCGAACGCCGACCGCAGACGATCGACCACTCCCTTCGACACCATGCGATCACCGTGCTCCCTTCGAGCGCCGGGCGGCGAGCCTGGAAGGTGGTCGGGCTGCGCGCGCACCGAAGCGCCGGTGCTCGACGCTTGACACCACACCGCCGCAGCGCGTGCAATTCCTCCCTGCGTCCATCGTGCGACGCGGGACGGGAGAGCGGTCATGCGACGGTGCCTTTGGGCGGCTCTGTGGTTGTTCAGCGCGGCTTGTTCGACGCCGGCGACCTTACCCCCGGCGCGCGACGCCGGGTCGGATCTGTCCCCCGGCGACGCGCCGGACGACCGGCCGAACGGCCCCGACGGCGCGGTCACGCGGTGCGCCTCGGACCGCGAGTGCAGCGCGTCGGGCCGGGTGTGCAACGTCGCGCAGGGCGCGTGCGTCGAGTGCAACGCCCAGCGCGACTGCCCCGACGGCCGCGCCTGCCTCGCCAACCGTTGCGTGGCCGCGACCGCCTGCACGTCGTCGCGGATGTGCCCCGGCCAGGTTTGCAGCGCGCGCCTCGGGCTCTGCGTCGACTGCGAGCAGGACGTCGACTGCACCGGCGGCCAGGTGTGCCGCGCCAACGCCTGCGTCGCGCCTCCGCGCGCCTGCCGCTCTTCGCGCGAGTGCTCCGACATCGGCCAGGTGTGCGCGCCGATGCGCGGGTACTGCGTCGACTGCGTGCTCGACTCCGACTGCCCCGCGGGCAACTACTGCGGCCCCGAGCTCGCCTGCCTCGCGCGGGCGTGCGTGCCCAACTCGACGAGCTGCCCCGCGCCCAACCGCGTGCGCCGCTGCAACGCCGTCGGGAGCGCCTTCACCGACGCGGACTGCCCGGCCGGCCAGACCTGCCGCGGCGGCTCGTGCCAGCCCCCCCTCTGCGCCCCGGGGCAGGTGAGCTGCGACCCGGCGACCGCCGAGCGGCGGGTGTGCGCGGCGGACGGCGGGGGGTACGCGCCCATGCCGTGCGCGGCCGGCGAGTCGTGCCGCGACGGCGCCTGCGTCGCGCGCTCGTGCACCCCGGCGTCGTCCGCCTGCGCGTCGCTGACCGAGCGGCGGGTGTGCGCGGCGGACGGGCTCTCGACGAGCGTGGTCGCCTGCGCGCCCGGCGAGGGCTGCCGCGACGGCGCCTGCGTCGCGCGGACGTGCGTGCCGGGCTCGGGCGCCTGCGCCTCGACGACGACGCGCAACGTCTGCAACCCCGACGGCTTCGGGACGACCCCGATGCCCTGCGGCGCGAGCCAGCGCTGCGCGGCCGGCGCGTGCGTCGACCTCGCCTGCACGCCGGGCAGCTCGACCTGCTCGGGCGCCACGACCGTGCGGGTGTGCAGCGCCGACGGCACGAGCTTCATGAGCGTCGCCTGCCCCGCGTCGTCCACCTGCAGCGGCACGACATGCACGAGCTGGGTCTGCACGCCGGGCACCGCGACCTGCCCCGCGGGGGCGACCGCGCGGAGCGTGTGCACCCCCGACGGCCTGGGGCGGACGAGCGAGCCGTGCCCGACGCCCGCCAACGCCGCCTCGCCCCGCTGCGGCGCGGGGGACGCCTGCGCCTTCACCTGCACGGCGGGCTTCGCCGACTGCAACCTCCTCGCGGCGGACGGCTGCGAGGAGGCGCTGGCCACGAGTTTGGGCCACTGCGGCCGCTGCGGCAACGCTTGCTCCCCGCGCGCCAACGCCACCGCGGGCTGCGCGGCGGGCGTGTGCGACTACCGCTGCGCCACGGGCTTCGCGGACTGCGACGGCAGCGCGGCCAACGGCTGCGAGGCGAGCCTCACCTCGAGCGCCAACTGCGGCCGCTGCGGCAACGCCTGCCCGGCCGGGATGTCGTGCGCGGGCGCGGCGTGCTCGGCCGAGCCGACCTTCCGCGTGGATGCGCTGACGGCGGACTCCTGCGTCGCGGTCGAGCACGTCACCGCGACGGGCGACGACCGGGGCGGCGTCGCGGTTTCGGGCGCGCAGGTGTTCGTCTCCGGGGACGAGGCGCTCGGCGCCGCGGCGCTCCCGACGCTTGTGGGGGGCGTGCGCGCCGCCGGGCCCCTCCGAGATTTCATGATCCATGACCTCGCGTCGGGCACCGTCTACGTCTTCCTCGACGCCGCGGGCGCCGTGCTCTCGTACACGGGCGGCGTCGCGACGCAGCTCGGGGCCCTCGACGGCACCACGGGCGCCCTCACCGCGGCGCGCGTCCCGCTCTCCATGGGCATCCGCCTCGTGTCCTACATGGGGCTCTTCTCGGGCCGCGGCCGGGTCTACGTGCACACGTCCGCGGCCATGGGGGACTGGCTCCAGATCCGCCTCCCCGGCGGCGTCGTGACGTCCTTGCGGGCTAGCGTCCCCGCCCCCCCGCACACCGACTGTGAGGGGCCGTCCTACGGGGGCGTCGCGGAGTACTTCGGCGGCGAGCACTACGCGCTGCTCGTCCAGAACTCCGAGCGCATCGTCCGCTACCGCATCCGCGACGGGATGAGCGCGACCCTCTTCATGCCGCCGTCGGGCGGGCTCTCCGACATGTGCTCGTTCACGGTCGCGCCCGCCCTCAACCGCTGGTACTTCCACCACGAGGGCAACAGCTTCGCGAGGGCCGGCGACGAGACGCTCGGCACCTGCGACGCGAGGACCTCGACGCCCTGACCGCGCCCTCGGTCAAAGCCGCACGACGGTAATCGCACGGCCGCCGTCGCTCGTCTGGCGCTCGACGGCGACGCGCTCGGCGAGCTCCGGGAGCCCCTTGCGCTGGTCGAAGAGCACGAGCCACCCGCGGTCGGCGCCGATGCGCGCGAGGTAGCCTTCGAGCTGGCGAACCCCCGCCGGCACCGGGTCTTTCACCTTGTCGGCGTCCTTCCAGGTCTTCACCTCGACGCCGAAGGCGCTGCCGCGGTACTCGACGCGCAGGTCGAGCCGCTTCGACCCCGCGGCGTACTCGCGGTCGATGCGGCCGCCCCCGTTGACCACGCGGTGGAGGAAGGCCAGCAGCACCAGGTGGGGGGCCGCCTCGCTGTAGGGCGAGCTCGCGAGGAGGGCCTCCCCGTGCTGGCGCCAGAAGGCGAGGAAGGCGTCGAGGAGCGCGTCGGGGTCGAGCGCGCCGTCGGCCCGGAGCCACGTCGGCGCGAGCGGCGGGAGCGCGGTGCGCAGCACGGACGCGAGGTCGCGCGCGACGGTCTCGCGGTAGATGGGGTTGGCCATCTCGAGGCTGCCCTCGGGGGTCTCGCGGACGAGGCCGAGGTCTTTGACGAAGCGGAGGTCGTCCGGGGGCAGCGGCGGCACCACGTCGCCCACCAGCATGGGCTCGATCACCGCGCGGACGCGCGGGTCGCGGAGCCGCTCGGCGAGGCTGTCGAGGTGCGTGTCCTGCCGGGCGATGAGGAGGTCGCGGGCTCGATCGACGTCGGCCTGCGTGATGAGACGAGCGCGGTCGGTGACCACCACCTGGACGAGCTGGCGGGCGAGCGCGTTGACGAGCCAGGGCTGCCCCTGGGTGAGTTCGAATGCGCGGGCGACGGCGTCGGGCGCGAAGGGCTGCCCCGTCTCCGCGGTGTGCTGCGCGTAGAGCTCGCCCACCTCGGCCTCGGTGAAGTCGCGCATCGTGAGCGACTCCGCCTTGATGTTGAAGGGCGACGCGGTGTGCAGGTGCTCGCTCCCGCCGGAGGCCACCTTGTAGTCCCTCACGTCACGCAGCCCCACCAGCCCCAGCGACCACGGGAACCCTCCTGGTCGAAACTTGTGCCCTGCGCGAAGCTGCCGCAGCACCGACAGCAGGCTCTGGTCGCGCAGCGCGTCGATCTCGTCGAGGAAGATCACCAATGGGCGTGGGCAGTGTTGCGCCCACGCCTCCAGCGCGGCGCCCACCCGCGCGCCGGGGGCGACGTCAGGCCACGGCGGTGGTCGCAACGCCTCGGGGAGCTGGTGACGCGCCGAGCGCCGCCACTCGCCGAGCACGGCGAGCTCCGACGCGCCGACGTCGTCGGGGAAGGCCGCGCCCGTCTCCATGGAGACCAGCACCGCCGCGTACCTGCCCTCCGCGGTGAGCGCCTTCGCGAGGGCGAGGAGGGCGGTCGTCTTGCCGACCTGCCGCGGGGCGTGGAGGACGAAGTACTCCTTCTGTTCGACGAGTTCGCGCACCGCGGGCAACCGCCGGTCGGGCGGGAGCATGTAGTGGTCGGCGGGGTCGCACGGACCCGCGGTGTTGAAGTGGCGCGGCATCGCGGGCGCAGCATACCCGCGGGCGGCCGCGGGCGAAACGTCGCGGCCTCCGTCAGCGCGCGGCCGACGCGGCGGCGTAGAGCGCGGCGCCCGCGAGCGCGGCCGTCATCGCGAACGCGGTGATCGACGTGGCCCACACGCGCGCCGGGAGCGACGCGCGCCACCCGCCGCCGGGCGCGGGGCGCGGGACGGAGCCGAGGTCGAGGTTGGCGAGGCCCTCGCCGGTGTCGGGGTCGACCAGCACGACGCCGTGGAAGTCCGGCCCGTGGCTCACCGTGACCTTGCCGATGACGCCGCGCGAGGTCTGCACGGTGAGCTCGGTCTGCTTCGTCATGCCCGAGAAGAACTCGACCGAGACGTCCCACCCGCGCGCGGCGAGCATCGGGACGTTCTTGTTGCGCGTCATGCCGAGGCGCTGGTTCTTCTGGAGGACGGTGGCGATTTCGCCGCGGGCGAGGAGGCGGATGCGCGCGAGGCCGGAGAGGGCCCCGTGCGCCCACAGCGCCATCACCGCCAGCAGGAGCAGCGCGGCCGGCGCGAGCGGCGAGGCCGTCGCCGACGCGCCGAGCGCGAACGCCGCCACCATCGTCACGGGCGGGAACAGGAGCCACCGCAGCCACCGCCACGGCCCGCGCGCGAGCTCGGCGAAGCAGAGCGCGGCCGGCACCTCCCGCGGCCCGGGGCCGAGCGTCGCCTCGGGCTCGCCGGCCGACGCGGTGGGTCGCTGCCCGTACGCGAGCTGCGCCTGAAGCCGCGCCGCCTCGCGCCCGTACCACTCGGCCTGCCCGTCGAGCAGCCGCACCTGGTCGGACGCGGGCGCGTGGGGGGCCACCTGGGGCGGCGACGTCTGCCCGACCTCGATGGGCGCGAGGCCCTGCGCGAGCCGCGCGGCGTTGGCCGACTGCGCCTGGCGCGCGAGCGCGGTGAGCTCGCTGTACGCCGCCATGGCGCGCTGGTGGGCGGCCTGGACCATCGCGTCTTCGTCGGGGGAGCGGAAGCCGGCGGGGTGCATCGGCGGGGAGTCTACCCCCCGCCCGCGCCCCGCGCGCCTCAGTCCGCGCGCCCGTCGGCGGCGGCGTCCGCGCGCGCGTCCGCGGCGGCGTCGGGGGCGGCGGCGTCGGCGCCAGCGTCGCCGCTGCACATGCTCTCGGGCACCTCGCGGTGCACCGCCGGGATGCTCTTGAGGTACGCGGCGATCGACGCGGCGTCGTCGTCGCTCATCGTGGCGTAGCGCGGCATCGTCGAGCAGAGCGACTCGCCCTCGTCGTCCACGCCCGTGCGGATCGCCGTGACGATCTGCGCGGTGGTCCACGACCCGATGCCGGTGTCGTTGTCGGGCGTGAGGTTGACGCCGTAGGCCATCGTGCCGGGGCGCGGCGAGGTCTGGCCCGAGAGGATGCCGTCGGCGGCGTTGGACGACTGGTGGCAGCTGCCGCAGACGTTCGACGCCACGAGGCTCTGCCCCCGCGCGGCCGACACCCCGCCCGCCGCGGGGGTGTCGGAGCCGCAGCCGAGCAGCGCGGCGAGCGCCCCGGCGACGAGGGCGAGCGAACCGATCGAAAGAGAAGTGCGCGTCATGATGGCCGTGTCCTTTCCGAAATCGAGGGGGTGAGGACCGCGGCTTCTATCCGACGGAAACGCCCTACGCAAAGCTTCTTTCCGTCGTGCAAACCCTTCGCATGCGGCGCGCGCAGCGCGGCCGGGCGACGGGGGCGGCAACGCGTCCCGCTCACTCCGCGGGCGCGGCGCCGACGACGAAGGGGCGCACGTCGACGGGCCCGTCGCCCGGCGCGGTGACGGCGTCGCGCAGGCCGAGGAGCGCGCGGTCTTCGGGGGCCCGCGTCAGCGCGTGGCGGATCGCGGTGAGCGCCTCGGGCCGCGCCCCGCGCGCCGCGAGGAAGAGCGCGTCGTTGTAGCTGCGCCAGAGGAGGAGCTCCGAGGCCTTGGGGTCGAGCGCCGCGCCGTCGCCGGCGACCTCGGCCTCGAGCGCGTCGACCGCTGCGAAGTGGGCCGCGGCCGTCGCGCGCACCGCCGCGAGCGTGTTGGGCTCGCCGCGCACCTCGGCGAGCGGGCCGCGCAGCACCACGTAGGGGACCATCGCCGACACGTTGCGCGGGTCGAGCTCGATGCGCACCGGCCGGGCCATCGCGAGGGCGCCGATCTCCTCGGGCCGCGCTTCGCCGCGCGCGAGGTAGTCGCGGATCAGCGGGAGCAGGTCGGGGTCCTGCGCGAGGAGGGTGTTGTTCATCCCCGGGTAGGGGAGGAAGGGGACGGGGACGACGGTGACGTCGGGGCGCTCGCCCTCCACGCGCTGGGCGTAGCGCGCGCGGAAGGCCGTCTCCGGCGCGTACGCGAGCACCACCGCGCGGGGCGGCAGCGGCCCGAGGAGCGCCTGCGCCGCGGCCTCGGGCGCGTACCCCCGGTCGCCCGCCGTCGCCGCGTACCCGCGCGCCGCCGCGTACGCCGGCAGCGCGAGCGGCGCGGCCACCAGCAGCGCCACCAACGCGCGGCGGGCCGCGGGCGACGGGCCCTCGGGGGCCGCGGGCGCCGTACGAATCGCGCGCCAGAAGGCCGTCGGGAAGCCCGCCGCGAGGCACGCGACGGCGACCACCCCGGGCACGAGGTAGCCCGCCGCGTCGGGGTTGCCCGCGACGAAGCCGAGCAGCGCGCGCGCGCCGAACACCGCCCCCGCGAGCAGCGCGAGCCGCGCCACGGCGGGCCGCGCGTCGTGCCGCGAGCCCGCGCGGAGGAGCGCGACCGCGCCGACCAGGGCCATGAGGATGCCCGCGGGCGTGACGGACGCGCCGACCCACTCGAGCACGTCGAGCAGGTGATCGCCGAAGGTGCCGGGGACGCCGCCGGCCATGTTCTTCTGGAAGGCGCGGGCGCTCACCGTCCAGAGGAAATCGCCCAGCGTCCGCACGCGCACGAGCGACGCGCCCGTCCCCGCGCGCAGGAAGAGCAGCGCGTAGGGCGACAGGCCGATCGCGCCGAGGGCGGCCCACGCGGCGAGGGCGCGACGTCGCTGCGGCCACGCGACGCCGCGGAGGTGCTCGCCGACCGTGAGCAGCGCGACCGGCGCGGCGGTGAGCGCGATGAAGTGGTGGTTGGCGCCGCCGAGCGCGAGCGCGAGCACCGTGGCGCGCGCCCGCACCGCGAGCGGCAGGGTCGCGTCGACCGCGAGCGCGAGGACCGCGACGGCGAGGGCCCCGGCGAGCGCGTACACCTCGGCGCGCGTGGCCTGGCGCACCACCGCGGGGCCGACGGTGGCGAGGAGCGCGGCGGAGAGCGCGGCGAGGGGCGGGAGCGCGCGGTCCCAGCGGCCGTCGAGGGACTCGTCGTCGAGGGCGGCGCGCGCGAGGCGGAGCGCGACCCCGTAGGCGAGGCGCCCCGCGACGCCGAGGAGCAGCCCCGAGACGAGCGCGATGCGCAGGGGCACGGTGCCGATGGGGAGGAGCGACGCGAGCGCGGCGACCGCGACCCACAGGGGGTGCCCCGGGGGGTGGGTGACGCCGAGGCCGTGCGCGGCGGCGGAGAGCTCCGCAGCGTCGTAGAAGCCCATCGAGGCGCCGGCGCCGAGGGCCGAGGCCGCCCACGGGAGGGCGAACGACGCGGCGGCGCAGCCCGCTTCGAGGTGCGTGGGGTCTCGCGCAGGCGGGGGCACGGCGGCGGGCCGCGGGGATACCACGGCGGGGCGATTTTCTCGCGCTCAATCCGCGCGGTGGCTGAGGTACCCTCGCGGGCCGTAAGGAGCCTCGCGATGACCCGCACGACCGTGTTCTTCCTGCTCTCGCTCGCCGCCTTCGGATGCAGCTCCGGCGGCCGTCGCAACGTGAACTACGCCTACAACGCCGAACAGGACCCGGTGACCAACGAGCCCGCCCACGTCACCCAGGGCGCGATGCCCGCGGGGGAGAGCTTCTCCGGGAGCTACCACTCGCCGCAGATCGGGGACGTCTTCCTCGATCAGGCGGGTGAGTCGGTGACGGGTACGTACGAGTACGACCGCGCGGCGTGCCACGCGACGGGCCGCATCGAGGGCCGCGTGACGGGCAACCTCCTGCGCTTCTCGTGGACGGAGAGCCAGGCCGAGTGCGGGCGCCTCCAGCCCCTCACGGGCCACGGCTACTTCCTCTTCTGGAAGGACTCCGCGGAGAACGGCCGCGTCAACGGCGAGTGGGGCGTCGGCGAGGACGAGGCGGGCGGCGGCCCCTGGTCGGCCACGCGCGACCGCGTCCGCCGCCAGCCGCAGCAGCGCACCGGCTCCTCGGGCGGGAGCGTCTTCGAAGACGCCAACGGCACGCCGCCCGCGTCGGGCGGGTCGTCGGGCACGCGCCCCACGCCCTGAACCTCCGTGTGACACCGCATTCCGCTTGAAGGGGCGGCCGCGGGCGTTGTACGCCGCGGTCGATGGAAGCCCCCTCCGCGCTCCTCTTCCGCATGCGGGACTGGCCGATCGCCCAGAGCCTCATCGAAGCGAAGCAGCTCCCGCCCATCTTCGACGAGATCGCCGGCTACGTCTACGCCCCGGACTTCTGCGGGCGCTCGGCGCTCGACGAGAAGCTCCCCGAGGGGCCCGTCGAGGCGCCGCTGGCGGCGATCGTGATGGAGGTGCTCGACCTCGTCACGGAGGTCGCGCTCGACTGCTTCGGGCACGAGCTCTTCCCCGCGGGGCCGGTGGGGCGCAAGCACTTCGGCTTCCACCCGACGGCGCCCTACGAGGCGCTGGCGGCGCGCTTCGAGCGCGACGGCTTCCGCGTGGTGCACGCGGCGCAGCTCGTGGGCGCGGCGGGTGCGGACGGCGGCGACGGGCTCGAGGCGTCGCGGGCGCGCGTCCGCGCGGTGCCGAAGGCGGGGCTCACCGAGCGCCAGGCCGCGCTGGTGGAGTACGTTCGCGCGGGCGGCCGGATGCCCGCGGCGGGCGCCGACGACGCGGCGATCGCGCTCCAGCTCGGGCGGCTCGTCACGCCGCGCTTCGAGCGGCTCAACGAGATCGACGGGCGGCTGCTCGACGTGGTGGCCGCGGCGGGCGAGCTGCGCGGGGTGTTCGAGGTGTTCGCCGCGCGCGTCAACGCGCACGAGGAGGACGGGCACGACACCTACGGCATCCTGCGGCGCGAGCTCACGCGGCGCGGCGTGGCCGACGGGCGGATCCTGGTGGCGCTCCTGCGCTCGGGGGCCGAAGCGGTGTCGTCGGCGACGCTCCACGCGGCCGTGCGCCAC
The DNA here is from genome assembly GCA_046351555.1 of Polyangiales bacterium. Taxonomy (GTDB): domain Bacteria; phylum Myxococcota_A; class Polyangia; order Polyangiales; genus CAISKJ01. The sequence goes on along the minus strand of JAXLYI010000026.1, from coordinate 121,095 downwards.
GCGCAGCTCGACGCGCTGGTGGAGGCCGTCCGCGCCAACGAGCCGTCGCGCGGCGACCAGGCGCGGCTCACCTCGCTGCTGCTGACGTGGGTGTCGTGCGTGGGCGCGCCGCCGGCCGCGGTCGAGGCGGTGGTCCGCTTCGCCGAGTCGCCGCGCGCGAAGGACGCGGAGTTCGACGAGCTCCGCGCGCACCTCACGGCCGCGCACGGCTGGGAGGGCCCCAAGGCCCGCGGCGCGAAGGGCAAGGCCGCGAAGGGCAAGGCCGCCGAGCCCGAGGCCTCGCAGCCCCCGCAGCCGCTGCACGCGCCGGAGCCCGCGCCCGCGCCCGCGGCGGAGCCCCCGCCTGCGCCCGAGCTCCCGCCCGCGCCCGCGCCGAAGAAGGGTCGCGCGAAGGCGGCGGAGAAGGCCGCGGAGAAGGCTACGGAGAAGCCCGTCGAGAAGGCGGAGAAGCCCGCCGAGAAGGCCGCGCCGGAGCCCGAGGGGCCGCCCGCGGTGGGGGCGGTCAACGAGACCTTCACGCTCTCGCTCAAGGGCGACCTCGTCGCGCTGGGCGAGCCCGGGGTCGACGCCGCCGACGAGGACGCGCTGCTCGACGCGGTGAACCGCAAGCTCGCCTGCGGCTTCCGCACCGAGCTCTCGAAGCAGGTGACGGTGCGGGTGACGGGGCGCAAGCTCACCGGCCCCGAGGCCGACCACGCCTTCGGCGCGCACCACTGGTTCGTGTGCAAGACGGGCGTCGACGCGCTCGAGCTCCGCGCGGGCGCGTCGGGCAAGGCCGTGCCAGTGCAGAAGGGCAAGTACGCGGTGGAGGTGGTGGCGGTGCGCGCGCCCAAGGGCTCGGGGCTGCCCGACTACGTGCTGCTGCTGCGCGACGAGCTCCCGGCGAAGCTGCCGAAGCGGGCCGAGCTGCCGACGATTGAGACGCGGTAGCGCGCTACCTGCACGCCGGGCGGCAGTAGCCGTCGCACACGACCAGCCCGGCGCCGCAGGGCATCGGCCGGTCGCAGGCGGGTTCGCTGGCGAGCCCGCAGTGGACGCACATGCCGCCGAGCGGCTCGTAGTCGTTGTCGCAGGTGTAGACGCAGCGGCCGACGTTGCAGAGCCGCGTGCCGTGGGCCACCGGCGGGCAGCGGCCGCCGCAGGTGGTGGGGCCGCACCAGTCGGGGTCGTACCGCGGGTCGGTGCAGCGCATGCCGTCGCAGAGGTACTGGCCGGTCGGGCAGACGCAGCCGCCGTTCATGCAGTACATGGTGGCGCTGCACGCGACGCCGCAGGCGCCGCAGTGGCGCGGGTCGTAGCGGGTGTTGGTGCAGGCGCCGGCGCACAGCGTCTGGCCGGCGGGGCACGGGCCCGTCGTGGGCACGTCGGGCGTCGGCACGATCGCGTCGACGCCCGCGTCCGGGGGCGGCGGCGCCTCGGCCTCACCGAGCACGAGGGTCTCGCGCGTCTGCTCGTTGGGGATGAAGCGGATCACCCGTGACGCGCGCGCCACCTCGACGCCCATGGTGCAGCCGGCGCGCGAGCGGGCGACCACGGTCACGGTGATGGGCTGCGAGAGGTCGTCATCGCGCGGGGTGATGCGGAAGTCGAAGAGGCGCCGCGGGGGCACGCCGCCCGGCACCTGCGCCAGCACCCGCTGCGTCGGCAGGCCGCGCGACGTGACGTCGATGCACACGGCCCGCACCGCGCCGTCGGCGGCGAAGGGGAGCGCGGAGTAGACCCCGACGGTGATGTCGGTCTCGTTGCCCGCGCAGGCGGCGAGGCAGAGGGCGAGCGGGGCGAGCGCGCGGCGCGGGGTGCTCATGGCGCGCGCACGGCCTGGAAGGTGTAGACCACGTCGTCCGTCGGGCGCGTGAGGGTGTAGACGAGCGCCGCGCCGCCAGCGACCACCGCGCCGCCGACCAGCGTCCAGAACCACCAGCGCGTGTAGAACGCGCCGTCGCGGCGGGCCTCCTCCTCGCGCTCGAGGCGCGGCGAGAGGCGGGTGACGGCGCCGTCGCGCACCAGCAGCGAGAGCCGCGCGGGGCGGAAGCCGTCGGCCTGCACCTCCACCTGGTGGCGCCCGGCGGCGAGCGAGGGCGTCACGGGCGCCTCGCCGAGCTCCTGGCCGTCGATCGACACCCGCGCGCGGGCGATGGGCGAGTCGATGCGGAGGCCGCCTTCGCCTTGCGCGGGGGCCGCGGCGGGCGCCGGGCCGTAGGGGTCGGGCGCGAGCGACGGGGTGGGGGATGTGGGCGGCGCGGAGGGGCCGCCGAGCGAGAGGGTGATCGTGTCGCGCGAGCCCTCGAGCACCGAGACCTCGCGGCGGATCACCTGGCCGTCGCGCGTGCGGATGAGCACGGTGTGGCTGCCGGGGTCGAGGGCGAGGTCGCCGTTCCAGTCGGCGCGGTGGCGGTTGTCGACGGAGACCGTGGCGACGGCGGAGGCGGGCTGGAGGCGCAGGGTGAGCGTGCCGACGCGCGCGGCGAGGCGCGGGAGCGCGTCGAGGAGGTACGACGCGTTCTGCGCGGGCATGTTGGCGGCGCAGTCGGCCTGGTAGCGCGCGAGCGTCGAGAGGCTGTCGGCGTAGCGCCGCGTCTCCTCGAGGGCCACCGCGAGGTTGAACTGCGTCGAGCACCGCGGGACCATCCCGTACGACAGTTCGAACTCCGCGATGGCGTCGGCGAACTGCCGCCGCTGCATCGCCGCCACGCCGCGCTGGAAGGCCGCGCGCGCCTGCTCCTCGGGCGACTGCTGCGCGCCCGCCGCGCCGCCGAGGGCGAGGAGGGCGAGGCTCAGGGTCGCGCGCGTCCGCCGTGCTCCCACTCAAAACTCCGTCTGGATGACCGGGCCGCCACCGCCGCCCGAAGCCCGCGGCGCGACCGTTCGAACGCGCGGCGCAACGACCCGCGGCCTCGCGACGCGCGCCGCCACCGCCCGCGGGGCCGCGGGGGGCGCCGGCGCCACCACCTGCACGGCGGGCGCGACAGGCGCAACCGGCACAGGCGCGACGAGCTGGGTGGGCGCGACGGGCGCGGGCGTGAGCGGCGCGGGCGGCGCGGGCGCGACGAGGGCCGCGTCCTGGCGCGTGAGGGCGGGCTGCGCGAGGGCGGCGCGCGGCGCGACCTCCTGGGCGGGGCGCAGACGCAGGCCGACGACGACGCCGACGAGCACGGCGGCGAGGCCGATCATGTACGGGAGGGCGCGGCGCGCGGAGAACGCGTCGGGGACGACGAGCTCGAGGGTGCGGGTGCTGGGCGCGAGGCGCTCCTCGCGGGTGCCGTCGGGCGCGCGGAAGCGGCGCGTGGGCTCCTCGGCGACGGGCGGCGCGGAGCGGGGCGAGCGGGCGCGGCGCGCGGCGGCGCCGTGGTCTTCGGTGGCCGGGCGCGCGAGGGACGACAGGTCGGGCACGTCGCCGAGGTCGGGCGACGACAGCGGGATCGCGCGCCACGTCACCTCGCTCTGGTAGCTCGCGCAGTGGATGAGCGTGGAGATGAACGCCGCCATCGTCGGGTAGCGCTTCGCCGGGTCGATCTGGAGCGCGCGCTCGACCGCGTCGGCGAGGTCGGCGGGCACGTCGGGCGCGGCCGCGTCGGCGCGCGGCGGCGGCCCCTCGAGGAAGCGCTGGAGGAGCGCGCCGTGGTTCTCGACGTCGTAGGGGAGCCTGCCGGTGAGGGCTTCGAAGAGCACCGCGCCCACCGACCAGATGTCGGCGCGGAAGTCGATCGCCCGCTCGCCCCGCGCCTGCTCCGGGGACATGTAGTCGAACGTCCCCCAGATCGAGCCCGCCCGCGTGCTCGTCCGGCGCCCGTGCGCGAGGGGCTCGAGGTGCTTGGCGATGCCGAAATCGATGAGCTTCGGCACCGTGTTGCCCGAGCTCGTGCGCACGAGGAAGATGTTCTCGGGCTTGATGTCGCGGTGGATGATCTTCTGCTTGTGGGTCGCGACGAGCGCGCCCATCACGGGCACCACGCAGTCGAGCGCCTCGGGCGGCGAGAGCCGGCGGCCCGGCGAGGCGTCGAGGTGCTCGCGGAGGTTGGTGCCCTTGAGGTAGCGCTGCACGATGTAGGGCGTGCCCGTCGCCGCGTCGATGTCGGCGTCGAACACCTCGACGATGTTGTCGTGCTCCACCTTCGACGCCGCGAGGGCCTCCTCGAGGAAGCGCGCCACGAGGTCTTTGTTGGCGATGTACTCGGGCTTGAGCGTCTTCACCGCGACGGGCTTGTTCCCGAGCCTGACGTTCTCCGCGAGGAAGACGTTGCCCATGCCCCCGTCGCCGAGCATCCGGCGGAGGAGGTATCGTCCGTCGAGGGTGTCGCCTTCCTTGGCCATCGTGCGGGTGCTCTCCCGTGCAGGAAGCGCCGTTCGCGGCCGAGCGTACCGCACAACCCCCGGCGGGGAGAAGAACGCCACAGCCCCCCTCCGCGCTCCCCCCGCGGCCTCCGCGCCGCCCCGAAGGTTGACAATCCCCCGCGCGGGGCGGCATCAACGCCCGCATGAGAGCCCCCCTCCCCCTGGCCTTCGCGCTCGCCTCCCTCTCCCTCGGCTGCATGACGAGCAGCGAACCGACCCCCGGCGAGAGCACCTTCGCCTGCCCGAGCGGCGGCTCCCTGACCTGCACGTACAACAGCCAGTACTGCCTGCTCACGGTGCAGGGCGGCACCACCACCCCGAGCTGTGCCACCGTCCCCCCGGCGTGCTCGGGCGCCGGGAGCCCGTGCTCGTGCATCACCGCGACGCTCAGCGGCGGCTCGACGTCGTGCGCGTCGTTCAGCGCCAACAACCTCCGCGCCACCACCGTCACCCTGAACCGCTGAGCGTCAGCGCTTCACGGTGGCGGCCCGCTCCTCGCGGTAGAGGCGCAGGGCGAAGCGGCCGGCGGGCGACTCGCGCAGCCGCTCGACCGCGGGGCGCGCCGCCGGCGGCACGTCGGCGAGCGACGGGAAATGCTGCTCGTGCTCTGGGGGGAAGGTCACCGGCGTGGCGAGGGCCGCGAAGGCGAGGTCGGCCGCGGTGAAGCGGTCGCCCGTGAGGTAGCGCCGGCCGTCGGCCAGCAGCGCCGTCACCTCCGCGAACACCTCTTCGACGCGCGTCAGCGCCCGCGCGGACTTCTCCGGCGTCACGCCGAGGCCCCGCTTCATCAGCGGGCGGATGGCCGGGAGCCCCGCGCGGAAGGCCGCGGTCTGCCACGCCGGCACGCCGATGGACATCATCCGCAGGAGGCGCTCGCGGTCGTCGAGGAGGTGGAAGTAGCCCCAGCGCCGCGCGGCGGGCCCGAGGGCGACGTCGAAGCGCTCCTCCAGGCGCTCGACCTCGGCGCGCGAAGGGCCTTCGGGGAAGAGCCGGTCGGGCTCGGCGAGCTGCCGGTCGACCCAGCGGAGGATCTCCGTCGAGTCCTGGATCGACCCGTGCGGCGTGACCAGGACGGGCGTCGAGGAGCCCCGCCCGCCGCCCGCCCGCATGGCAGGGAGCGTGTGGAGCAGCGGGAGCCAGGCGCGCTCCTCGTGGCGGATCTGCGCGCGGTCGAGGGCCCAGCGGGCCTTCTCGCAGTAGTGGCTGAAGGGGATGGTGACGAGGGCGACGGGCATCGGGGCGGCGGTGTACCCCGGGCGGCGGGCGGCAGGGAAGTGGCGCGGCCCCCCGGGCGTTGGGTACCCTCCGAGGCCGTGCGTTTCTTCGTCGCCGTTTCCCTGCTCGCCGCGCTCGCCGCCCCGTCGGCCGCCTCCGCGCAGATCTGGATTTCGCGCGGGGCCGACGGGACGCTGCATTTCACCAACGTGCCGACCCAGCGGCGCTCGGACGCGCGGGTGTTCATCTCGTCGCGCGACCAGCCCCCGCCGGGGCCGCGGCCGTCGCAGGTGATCACCATGCCGCCGTCGCCGTCGGTGAGCGCCGAGACGCGCGCGCTCTACCTCCAGACCGCGCAGGACCCGTCGCGCTACGCCCGCTTCGACGCGCACATCCGCGAGGCGGCGCAGCTCTACCAGCTCCCCGAGGCGCTCATCCGCGCGGTGATCAAGCAGGAGAGCGACTTCAACCCCTACAGCGTGTCGACCTCCAACGCGATGGGACTGATGCAGCTCCTGCCGAGCACGGCGGCGAGCATGAACGTCACCGACCCCTTCGACCCGCGCCAGAGCATCCTCGGCGGCGTTCGCTTCCTGCGGCTCCTGGCCAACACCTTCAACGGCGACCTCGTGCTCACCGTCGCGGCCTACAACGCCGGCGCGGGCGCGGTGATCCGCTACGGCGCGGTGCCGCCCTTCGAGGAAACGCAGCACTACGTCCGCCAGGTGCTGCGGTACTACTACGAGTTTCGCGCGCGGGCGCCGGCTACGCCTCCGACGGCTCCTGCGACGACGGCGGCTGCTCCGCCCGCGGCGCCGACCGCTCCCTGAAGCGCGCGCCGAGGAGGAAGAACCACCGCGCCCGCCACGCCGCGCGCCACGCGAGCGCGAGCTGCTGCATCGCCACGAGCGCCACGGCCGCGCGCACCCCGCCGCCGCTCCACGCGAGGCCCGCGCCGTACGCCGCCGCGACCCCGAGCGCGCCGGCCGCCGCGTGCACCGCCGCCGCGCCGAGCGTCGCGCCGGGCTCGCGCAGCATCCACGCGAGCGCCGCGCCCGTCGCGCCGAGCGTGCCCGAGCCGCGCCCGATGGCCACCACGCGCGCGACGTCGTGCCACGCGGTGACGAGCGCCGCGACGAGCGCGCCGGCGGCCACCCCGACGAGGTCGCGGGGCGCGATGGCGAACGGCGGCTCCCCCCGCGCGAACGCCAGCACGAGCGGGCCGCTGCCGAGCCAGCACGCCGCCGCGGCGAAGGCGTAGCCCGTGAGCGCGACGAGCGCGAGGCCGGCGAGCGTCGGCGCGCGGCGCAGCGAGTACGACGCCGCGCGGTGGAGCGCGGGCGCGGGCTCGACGGCGCCGAGCGCGGGGAGCGTCCCGCCGAGCGCGAGCCACGCCGCCGCCCACAGCACGAGCGCGAGGGCCGCCGCGCCGAGCGCCACCGCCGCGCCGCTCGACTGCGCGCGGAACACGTCGAGCGCGACGCGCCCGCCCTCACCGAACAGCGCGCGCGCGCCGTCGGGGTGGCGCGCGAGCGGCGCGAGCACCGGCAGCGTGAGCACGGCCGCCAGCGCCCACGCGAGCAGCATCCCTGCGGCGTGGATCGCCACGGTCGCGCCGATTCGCCCGCGGAACAGGGGCGCGCTCACGGCCCCACCGCCCCGAGCGCGAGGCCCAGCCAGTACGCGACGCGGGCCACCAGCGGGAGCGCGCCGGGGCCCCGCTCGCCGCGCGCGAGGCGGGCGTTGTTGGCGCGGTCCTGGTCGAGGGGGAGGCGGTTCCAGGGGTCGACGCGGGCGGCGTGGAGGGGGGCGTCGCCGCGGTAGGGGAGCGTCACCCAACCGCCGCGGCCGTCCCAGGTGACGGTGCGCCGTCCGCCGCGCGCGTCTTCGAAGAGGACCTCGACGGGGAGCGAGAGGGTGCCGGCGCGCTGCACGGTGACGCCGCCGACGTAGGCGTCGCCCTCGCGGCGCGAGTGGGCGTCGGTGACGGCGTAGTCGAGCGTAAGCGGCGCGGCGAGCGCGGGGCGCAGGAGGTCGTCGACGACGGGGTCGCCGAGCTCGCGTCGCATGACGGCGAAGAAGTCGTCGGGCGTCGGGTGGCGGAAGCGCCACGCGGTCGCGTACGCGCGCATCGCCTGGCGGAAGCGGACCGAGCCGACGGCGCGCTCGGCGGTGCGGAGCACGGTGGCGGTGCGCGGGTAGACGTGGTTGCCGTACGAGCCGAAGGTGGGGAAGGCGTCTGCGCCTTGCGCGACCGGGAGCGTGTAGCGGATGCCCGCCGACCACGACGACTCCATCGCGAAGGCGTCGAGCTCGAGGCCGAGCGCGGGGAACGCGAACATCGAGCCGCCGCGGGGGTGAAGGTCGTCGAGGCCGAGCGCGGTCGCGTACTCGGTGAAGCCCTCGTCGAGGAAGGGCCAGGCGTTCTCGTTGGAGGCCACCAGCCCGTAGAAGTACTGGTGCATGAACTCGTGCAGCGTGACGTGCTCGAGGGCCCGCGCGGCGCCCGGGATCCAGAGCGGCGCCGCGCCCGTGGTGATCAGCGTCGGGTACTCCATCCCGCCCGCGCCCTCCGCGCCCTGCGGCGGGAGCACCACCGTGAGCCCGGGGTACGGGTACGTCCCGAAGCGCTGCTCGTACACCGGGATCGCGCGCGCCAGCGTCGCGACGGTGAGCTGCGCGGCGTCGTCCTGGCCCGGGGGAAAGAGCACGCGGAGCGCGACGTCGCCGGCCTCGCCGCGGCGCTCGCGGAAGCGGTCCCACGCGGCGAAGGCGAAGTCGTGGACGGGCGCGGCGGTGAAGCGGTGGCGGTCGCCCTGGGGCGTTCGTTCGACGGCTTCAGGTGAGCCCGTGGCGCCCACCACCCAGCCCGACGGCACCGTCACCGTCACGTCGTAGCGCCCGAAGTCCGCGTAGAACTCCGAGTTGCCGTGGAAGGGGAAGCGCGCCCACCGCCCGTCGGCCTCCAGCACCGCCACCTTCGGGAACCACTGGGCCACCATGTGGAAGCTCCCCTTGAAGCCCGTCCGCGCGAACACCTCGGGCAGCACCGAGCGCCACGCGAGTTCGACGGTGATCTCTTCACCCGGCGCCACCTCGCGCGGCAGCGGGACGCGGAGCTCGGAGTGGTCGTCGCGCACCGCGGGCTCCCGTACGGCGGTGGTGAGAAGGTCTTCGCCCGTCGCGAGTCGCATGGCGCGGAGCTCGATGCGCCCGAGGCGCCCGCGCGCGTTGCCGCGGTGCTCGCCTCCCGTCGAGCGGAAGAAGACGGTGCGCTCGTGTTCGAATCCGTTGAGGTAGAGGTGCCACCAGAGCTCGCGCACGGCGACGTGCGAGGTGTTGCGCCAGCGGAGCGTCCCCTCGCCCGCGACCTCGTGCGCCTGCGGGTCGAGCGTCGCGCGCAGGGTGTAGCTGGCGACGTCGAGCGCGGCGCCGGCGGGGACGGGCGTCGGGGGCTCGGGGGCCTCGGGTGCGGCGGGGATCACCGCGGGCGTGATGGGCGGCGGCTGCGCGGCGGCGGCGAGGTCATCGAAGGGGGAGGACGCGTCGCCCGCGTCGTCCGCCGACGCGTCGAGGGGGTCGGCGCGCAGCGGCGCCGCGAGGAGGAGCGCGGCGGCGAGGAGGGCGGCGGGCGGGCGCATCGGGGCGCCGATCATGCCGCGGAAGGGGCCGCGGGAGCGACAGGGATTCGGGGGGAGAGGCGCGCCGCCGCGCTCCCGGAGGGCTCTCGCCCTGGGCCTCGCCCGCGCAGCCGGCCATCCGCATCCACGGGGCGAGCCCGCACTCCCATCGCTTCGATAGCGCGTCGCTCCTCCGTGGCGTCGCACCGTGTGTGGCGCGCCGCGGGCGGGCCTCGCACCTCTGGGGCTCGCCCGGGCCCGTCCCCTCCGGAAACGCGCCCGCGAGGCGCGGGAACGGCCTCCGCACGATCGCCAGACCCCTGTTTCGCCTCTCCGACCCCCTGCTTCGAGTGTTCGACCCCATGTTTCGAATCGCCGGACCCCTGTGCTCACACCGTCAGACCCCCGTTCTCGCATCGCCGGAGCTCGAACGGGCACCGCGCGCCCGCGCCCGACGACCGCGGGCTTGCGGCGGCGCATCGCTGCGTCGCGTGTCGCCTCCGCTAGAGCGCCGCCGCCACGGTGTTGCGCCGGCGCCATAGGGCGCGCGCGCCTTGTCGCGCGTTCGGGCGCGGCACCGGAGTTGCGATTCGCCGCGGCACGCCCCGAGCGCCCACAGAGGGAGCGGCGCGGCGATGGAGGTTCGAAATGCGTGCGATGAGCTGGAGGGCGGGTCTCGTTTCGCTGCTGGTGGCCGGGTGTGGCGGCGAGCTCCCGGGCGACGAGCCCACGGGGAGCGCGGTGGCGCGGCTGACCACGGTGCCGCCGGGCGTGCAGTGCGTCCGCGTGACGATCCGCGGGACGACGCTGAGCTTCGGCGCCATGTCGGGCGCGTCGTCGATGTCGCTCGACCTCGGCGTGCAGGCCGGCGGCTCGGTGCAGGTGAGCGCGAGCGCGTACGACTTCGCGTGCGCCGCGGTGACCGCCGCCACCAACCCCTCGTGGGTGAGCGACCCGGTGAGCGCGACGATCATGGCGGGCTACACCACCAGCGTCGCGCTGACGCTCCGGCCCGCGACGCGCGCGACGGCGTCGGTCGACTTCCTCCTCCCGGCGGTCGCGATCGCGGCGGGCGGCGACAGCACGTACGCGGTGATGCAGGACGGCACCGTCCGCGCGTGGGGGGACAACCGCAATGGCGAGCTCGGGGACGGCACGACGACCACCCGCCTCACGCCCGTGACGGTCACGGGCCTGCCCCCGAGCGCGCGCCGGATCGTCGCCGGGGCGGGCCACGCGTGCGCGCTCACGGGCGCCGGCGTCTACTGTTGGGGGGCGAACGACTCCGGCCAGCTCGGCGACGGCAGCATCACCACGGGGCGCCCGACGCCCGCGCGCGTCGACGCCAGCGGCGTCGAGATGGCGTTCACGAGCCTGACCGCGGGCGACGGCCACACCTGCGCCGCGACCAGCGGGGACGGCAGGTTCTACTGCTGGGGGCTGAACGACCACGGCCAGCTCGGCGACGGGACGACCACCAACCGCAGGCGGCCCACCATCGTGCCGACGCCATACTGGCCCGTCTTCGACCCCGCGGGCGGCGAGGGGGGCACCTGCGCGCTGACCAACACCGGGCGGGCCGTCTGCTGGGGCCGCAACGCCTTCTCGCGGTTCGGCGGCGACGTCGCCGACGTCGACTTCACCATCCCGATCATCCCGTCGTCGCGGGTCTGGGCCGGCATCGCGATGGGGTCCTTCCACATGTGCCTGCTGGAGCCGGGCGGCGCGGTGTACTGCGCGGGGAACAACCCCCTCGGCCAGGTCGGCGACGGCACCACCGTCCAGCGGCCCTCCTTCGTGCCGGTGAGCGACCTGCGCGACGCGACCGCCATCGCCGTCGGGCGGGGGCACTCGTGCGCGCTCCGGCAGGACCGCACCGTGTGGTGCTGGGGCGCCGACGAGCGGATCGGCGTCGGGCGCGGCGGCGGCAACACCACGTTGCCCACGCAGGTGCAGGGGCTGCAGAACGTGACGGCCATCGCCGCGGGGAACTTCTACACCTGCGCGCTGCTCGCCGACGGCTCGGTCCGCTGCTGGGGGGACAACGAATACGGCCAGATCGGGGACGGCACCGTGCGCACCCGGTACGTCCCCGAGCGCGTGCGGCTCTGAGCGGGCGCCGAAGGTCTTCTGCGATCCACAAAGAAGGAGCGGGTGTGATGTCGTCGCGCGTGCGTTTGCCTCTGATGGTCTCGCTGGTCGTCGCGTTCGGGTGTTCGTCGGAGCGGGCGGACGCGCCGCCCGTTGCGCCGCCCGCGGACGCGTTCTTCGATGCGCTGCGCGCGCGGTTCCGTGCGGCGCCCGTCGCGCCCGCGGCGCCCGACGCGTTCGCACCTCGCGCGCGCACGGCGGCGCGGGCCGGGTCGCTCCTCGCCCCCTCCGCGCTCGAGCGCGTCGAGGCCGCCGGGGCGTCGCTCGTCGTCCACGCGCGCGGCGCCCGGCACGGCGGGCTCACGCTCCCCGCGCGCGCCGACGGGGCGATGCGGCTCGCGAATCGACGCGCGGACGTGAGCGTCTCCGCGGCGCTCCACGGCGCGCTCCCCGTCGCGGCGGAGACGTCGCGCGGCTACGTCGTGTACCGCGGCGCGCTCTCGAACGGCGCGACGCTCCTCCACCGCCCCACCGCCGACGGTACCGAGGACCTCGTCCACTTCGACCGCGCCCCCGCGTCGCCCGCCGTGACGTACGACCTCGCGCTCGGCGACGGCGTCGCGGGCCTGCGCCTCGTCGCCGACACGCTGGAGCTTCTCGACGCGCGCGGCGCGCCCCGGCTCCGCGTGTCGCCGCCGTGGATCGCCGACGCGTCAGGCGCCCGCCACGCCGCGCACCTCGCCGTCGAGGGGTGCGCCGTCGACCGCAGCGCCGCGCCGCCGTGGGGCCGCCCGGTCACCGCGCCCGGCGCCCGCGCGTGCGCGCTGCGGGTCTCGTGGGACGGCGCGCCCGTGCGCTACCCCGCGCTGCTCGACCCGGCGTGGAGCGTCACGAGCTCGATGTCGGCGCCGCGCCTCGAGCACACGCTCACGCCGCTGCCCGACGGCCGCGTGCTCGCCGCCGGCGGCTGGGGGACGGCGGTGTACGCGAGCGCCGAGATCTACGACCCGGCGACCGGGACGTGGGCGACGACCGCGTCGATGGCGAGCGAGCGGGAGCGCCCCACCGCCGCGGCGCTCGCCGACGGGCGGGTGCTCGTCACGGGCGGCTTCGACGGCCACGCCTGGCGCGACGACGGCGAGCTCTTCGACCCCGCCGCGGGCGCGTGGAGCCCGGCCGGCGTGTTCGACGGCGCCCGCGCGGGGCACACGCTGACGACGCTCTCCGACGGCACCGTGCTCCAGGCCGGCGGCTACGGGGGCGGCGGCGCCGGCGCGCTCGCGAGCTCCGCGCGCTTCGACCCGGCGACGCTCACCTGGAGCCCCGCGGCCCCGATGAACGCCTCGCGCAACGGCCACGTCGCGGTCGCGCTCGCCGACGGCCGGGTGCTCGTCGGCGGCGGGTTCTGCAACGACATCGCGACGTGCGGGGCCACCGCGGAGATCTACGACCCCGCCGCCGACTCGTGGAGTTCCGCGGGCTCGTTCAGCGCACCGCGGTACGCGCCGGTGAGCGCGCGGCTGCCCGACGGGCGCGTGCTCGTCGCGGGGGGGGAGGGCTACGGCGTCGGCGCGCTCGCGAGCGCCGACGTGTACGACCCGGCCACGCTCTCCTGGGGCCCCGGGGCGGCGCTCCCCGAGGCGCGCGCGGGCGCGAGCGCGGCGACCTTCGGCGGGCGCCTGCTCGTGATCGGGGGCGTCAACCGCGCGGGGCTCCTCGCGAGCGCGCTGTCGTACGACCCCGCGGGCGAGGCATGGAACGCGGCGCCATCGCTGGCCCTGGCCCGCACCGGCTCGAAGGCGGTGGCGCTCGCCGACGGGCGCGTGCTCGTCGCCGGCGGCGACGTCGGGGACGGCGACCCGACCGCGAGCGCGGAGGTGCTCGGCGCGCTGCCGGGGGGCTCCGCGTGCGGCGGCGCCGACGACTGCGGCAGCGGCTTCTGCGTCGACGGCGTGTGCTGCGACGGCGCGTGCGGCGGCGGCGCGGCGGGCGACTGCCAGGCGTGCAGCGTGGCCGCGGGCGCGGCGGTGGACGGCGTGTGCGCGCCGATCGCAGCAGGCGTCACCTGCCGCGCGTCGGCGGGCGCGTGCGACGTGGCGGAGGCGTGCGACGGCGCCAACGTCGCGTGCCCGGCGGACGCGTTCGTGGCTGCGGGGACGGAGTGCGCGGCGTCGATCGGCCCGTGCGACGTCGCGGACGTGTGCACGGGGACGACGCCATCGTGCCCGCACGCGTACGCCCCCGAGGGGACGGTGTGCCGCCCGGCGGCGGGCGGCTGCGACAACGCCGAGACCTGCGACGGCCTCAGCTGGACGTGCCCGGAGGACACCATCCGCTCGCCCGGCGAGGAGTGCCGCGCCGCGGCCGGCTCGTGCGACGTGGCGGAGCGCTGCGACGGATCGAACACCGCGTGCCCCGCCGACGCGCGCAACCCCGACGGGGCGTCGTGCGCGGAGGTGTCGGGCGGCGTCTGCGCGGCGGGCGCGTGCGCGTGCCCGGCGGGGACGAGCGACTGCGGCGGCGCGTGCCTCGCCACCGGCGGCGCGTGCACGGCGGGCGTGGGGGCCTGCGCGCGAACGGGCGTGGTGGCGTGCGGGGCGTCGCCGACCACGGTGTGCTCGGCGACGCCCGGCGCGCCCTCGGCGGAGATCTGCAACGGCGTCGACGACGACTGCGACGGCGCGGTCGACGAGCTCTCGAGCTCGCTCTGCGGCGCGGCCCCCAACGCCACCAGCGCGTGCGTCGCGGGGGCCTGCGTGGTCACGTGCGCGCCGGGCTTCGCCGACTGCAACGGCGTCGCGGCGGACGGCTGCGAGGCCGCGGTCGGCGGCGCGTGCTCGCCGGGCGCGTGCGCCACGGGCCACCTCGCGTGTGCGGCGGGCGGCGTGGCGTGCGTCGCGGACGGCGTCGCGCCCGCGGGGACGGTGTGTCGCCCCGCGTCGGGCGCGTGCGACGTCGCCGAGGCGTGCACGGGCGCGAGCGCGGCCTGCCCCGCCGATCGCTTCGCGACCGCGGGCGCGTTGTGCCGGGCGAGCGCGGGCGCGTGCGACGTGGCCGAGGCGTGCACCGGCGCAAGCGCGCAGTGCCCGGCGGACGCGTTCCGCACGGCGGCGACGGTGTGCAGGGCGAGCGCGGGCGCGTGCGACGTGACCGAGGCGTGCACCGGCGCGAGCGCGCAGTGCCCGGCGGACGCGTTCCGCGCGGCGACGTACACCTGCCGCGCGTCGGCCGGCGGGTGCGACCCGGCGGAGACGTGCACGGGCGCGGGCGCGCTGTGCCCCTTCGACGCACGGCGGGGCGAGGGCTACGTGTGCCGCGCGGCCTCGGGCGCGTGCGACGTCGCCGAGGCGTGCGACGGGTCGAGCGCCGCGTGCCCGGCCGACGCGATGGCGGCGGCGGGCGCCGTGTGCCGGGCGGTCGCGGGCGCGTGCGACGTCGCCGAGGCGTGCACGGGCGCTTCGAAGAGCTGCCCGGCCAACGCCTACGTCGCGTCGGGGACGGCGTGCCGGGCGAGCGCGGGCGTGTGCGACGTCGCCGAGGCGTGCACCGGGACGAGCGCCGCGTGCCCGGCCGACCGCTTCGCCGCGAGCAGCACGGTGTGCCGTGCGGCCGCGGGCGGCTGCGACGTGGCGGAGCGGTGCAGCGGGGCGGGCGCGTCGTGCCCTGCGGATGCGATCGTCGCAGTGGGGACGGTGTGCCGGGCGTCGATGGGCGCGTGCGACGTGGCGGAGACCTGCGACGGCGCGACCGTCGCGTGCCCGGCCGACCGGCGGCGCGTCGCGGGGACGGCGTGCCGCGCGAGCGCGGGCGCGTGCGACGTGGCGGAGGCGTGCGACGGCGTCAACGCCGCGTGCCCGGCCGACGCGCGCCAGGCCGCGGGGGCGGTGTGCAGGGCGCAGTCGGGCGCGTGCGACGTGGCGGAGGTGTGCGACGGCGTCGGCACGGCGTGCCCGGCCAACCGCCTCGCCGCCGCGGGGACGTTCTGCGACGACGGCCGCGCGTGCACCTCGGGGAGCGCGTGCAACGGCACCTCGTCGAGCTGCCCGACGAGCGCCAACGGCACCGCGGTGGCGTGCGCCAACGGGCGGACCTGCGCGCAGTCGACCTGCTGCGGGACGGTGGCGACGAGCTGCGACGACGGCAACTCGTGCACCGAGGACACCTGCGCGCCGGGCGGCGGGTGTGTCCACGCCGCGGCCGACTGCGACGACGGCAACCCGTGCACCGCGGACTCGTGCGACCCCGCACGCGGCTGCCGGCACACGGCCATCGCCAACTGCACGGCGCCCGTCCCGCTCTACGCGACGCTGCCGATGGAGGCGCCGGCCGGCGACGCGGCGGCGGACGCGTCGGACGCGTCGCGCGCGGCGGACGCTGCCGACGATGTGTCTGACGCCGCGGGTCACGCGACGAACGACGCGGCGCCGCGCGACGGCGGCTGGGGCTGCGACGTGGGCGCGCCCTCGGGCCGGGGGCCGGCGGGCTCGCTCGCGTTGGCCGTCGTGCTCATCGCCTTCTGCGTGCGGCGGGTGCGTCGGCGGGCCCTTCGGTAGCCGCGGCGTGGCGGCGCTGCGGGGGGAATGGTCCCTGCAGCGCCGTCGGCCGTCGCGTTCGCTACGAGTTGGCCGCGAGGTCGTCGTCGCCGACGGTGTCGTCGTCGGTCATCTCGAGCACCTCGTCGTCGCCGCGCGGCATGGCCGGCGCGGGCGGCGCGATGGAGAGCCCCGCGACGTACTCGAGCTCCGGCAGCATCGACAGGCAGAACTCCTCGTACGGGAAGGTCTCGTGCGAGTCGGTGCCCTCGCGGCGGTGGCTCTCGACGAGGCCCTGGATCACCGCCCGCACCCGCGGCGAGACGCCGAGCGTGAAGCCGAGCACCTGCATCGTCGGCGAGAAGGTGGGGATCGTGTCGCCGGTGCCGAGGGCCATCCAGAGGGCGAAGGCGTAGAGATACCAACGCCGCACCTCGGGCAGATCGGAGGCGTCGACGTCGACGAGCGGGATGGGCTTGCGGCACGCCTGCTCGATCGCGTCGAGGCCGGCGATGTCGTGCCCGCTCTCGATCGCGGCGTTGATGAGCGCCGGGTAGGCGAGCTCGGGGAGCGTGCCGGTCTGCCAGGCGACCGCGAGCAGGAGCAGGAAGGCCTCGATCGGGAGGTTGCCGCTCGCGTCGAGGGAGAGCTGGATCTGGGACTTGAGGTGGCTCGGCTCCTCGGCGCCGGGCGCGGTCTTCGCGTACTGCAAGCCCTCCTGGATGACGGTCGCGAGCAGGTCGACCGAGACGCCGGGGAGGGGCACGGCGAAGGCGTTGGCGGCGACGAGGGCCCAGCGGTCGAGGACGCTCAGGCGCGTGCCGACGACGAAGATGGAGACGGTGGCGAAGCGGTGGATCGCGCGGATGCGGGTGACGACGGCGCGGCCGTGGTCGTCGAGGCTGTCGCCGTCGACGAAGATGAGCTGCGGCGTGGGGCCGGCCAGCGCCTGGGTGAGCCCCTCGGGCGCGCACTCCTCCAGGTCGCCCTCGTACGCCACCTCGCACGCGCGTCGGCAGGCCGCGAGGAACACCGGCGCGCGGGCCACGACGATGATGCGCTCGGCGGCGGCGCTGGCGGTCGGGTCGGGCACGGCCCGAGAGTGTAACCGAGTCTCTTCGAAGAGAAGAGAGGGCGCGCGCCGCTCAGAGCGGGACGGGGAAGGAAACCGAGGCGGCCTCGGGGGTGCGGGGGGGCGGGAAGGTCCAGCGGCGGATGGCCGATTCGAGGCAGCGCCCGGCGGCGGCCTCGGCCTCGCCCGAGGTCTGCGCGGAGACGGTGCGGACTCGACCCGAGGGCTTCAGCGTGAGGTTGACGACGAGGCGCGCACCGCGGGGGAGGCCGGCGGCGCGGGCGGTCGTCGCGCAGGCCGTCACGTCGGCCCGGTGGGCCTGGACCCACTGCTGCGACGGGTCGACCGCCGCGGGAGCCGGGCGGGTGGCCGCGGCGAGCGCCGGCGGGAGCGGCCGGACCGCAGGGCGAACCGGCGGGTGGGGCGGGGGGTGGGGCTGCGGATGGGCCGCGGGGTGGGCCGCGGGCGGCGCGGGGGATGCGGGCGGCGTGGGGTCGAGGTCGAGCCGGAGCCGCATCGTGCGGTCGAGCACGAGCCACATGCGGCGCGTCTGGTGGCCCGCCGCGGAGAGCTCGATCATCTCCTGCTCGCGGCCGGGGTCGATCTCGATCTCGATCGGGAGGGGGTAGGTGCGGCCGCGGAGCGAGAGCGAGGCCTGCGGGGCGTTGGCGCTCACCTCGACGCGGACGGTGGCGCGCTCGGGCGCCGGTGCGTGGGCGACGGCGGCCGCGGGCGTGGCGACGGGCGCCGGGGCGGGCGGGTGCGGGCGCCGGGCGACCAGCGTGTAGATCGCGGCGAGGGTGGCGGCCGCGGCGGCGAGCGCGAGCGGCGCCGCGCGGGCGGGAGCCGGAGGTGCGGGCGCGGCGGGAGGTGCAGGCGCGGCAGCGGGCGAGGCGGCGGACGAGGCGGCGGCGATGGCGATGACGGGGGCGGTGATGGGCGCGGCGGAAGGCGCGGAGGGCGACGCGCCAGGGGCGGAGGGCGACGAGGCGGGCGGGTCGAGCTGCGCGGCGGGCGTCTCGGGCGAGGCGACCAGGGGGAGCGCGCTCACGGGCGGCGGCGGGACGCTCGCGGGCCGCGCGTCGGCGACGGCGGGCGCCGCGACGGCGGGCAGGGCCGCGGGGAGCGCGGGGGTGTCGGAGGCGCTCGGCGCGCGGGCGGGGAGGATGCCGCGCGTGGTCGGGAGGGCCGGCGGGGCGATGGGCTCGTCGGGCAGCGCGTCGATGGAGATGGGGGCGGAGTCGGTCGGCGGGCGCGCGAGGCGGTCGGCGTCGGCGCGGGGCTGCGCGCGCGAGGGGAGGCTGTGGAGGGGGCGCGGGGCGATCCACGAGGGCGTGCCCTGGTTGGACATGGAGAGCACGGTGGCCTCGCACTCCTGGAGGCCCGCGAGGAGGGTGTCGATGGTGTGGGGGCGGTCCTCCTGGCGCTTGGCGAGGCAGCGGCGGACGAGGGCCTCGAGCACGGGGGGCACCTCGACGGCCTGGCAGCGGTCGCGCATCGCGGGCACCGGGCGCGTGAGGTGGGCGCGGAGCATCTGCGTGGTGTTGTCCGCGAGGAAGGGCGCGACGCCGGTGAGCAGGCGGTAGAGCACGACGCCGAAGGCGTACACGTCGGTGGCCGGCGTGGTGGGCTCGCCGCGGATCTGCTCGGGCGCGATGGACTCCGGCGAGCAGAGCATCTCGCGGAGCGTGGGCGAGCCGCCGAGGCCGGTGATGAGCAGGTTGGTGAGCCCGACGTCGCAGAGCACGACGCGCGCGTCGGAGCCGTCGTTGGAGGCGTGGCCGACGAGGGTGACGTTGGTGGCGCGGAGGTCGCCGTGGACGAGCCCGACGCGGTGGGCGGCGGCGAGGCCCTGGGCGATCTGCTGGGCGACGGTGAGCACCTCGTCGACGGCGAGGCGGCCGCGGGCGCGGACGTGGGCCTGGAGGCTGTCGCCCTCGAGCAGCTCGGTGACGACGCAGAAGCGCTCGGCGCCCTCGACGCGGACGAGCCCGCAGTCGAGGACGCGCTCGACGTTGGGGTGGTCGATGCGGGGCATGCGCTCGGCCTGGCCCCAGACGCGGGCCCAGGTGGCGCGGGCGGAGTTGTCGCGCGGCAGGCCCTGGGCGATGAGCTTGACGAGCACCGGGTGGCCGGTGTGCAGCGGCAGCGCGCGGTAGGTGTCGCCGCGCGGCTCGGCGCGCACGTGCGCGACGACGCGGTAGTCCTCGAGGACGGTGACGCCGAGGAAGGGGTCGCTGGGCCGGTGGGGTGCAGGCTTCATGGCGCTCGCGCGGTGGGGTGTGGGCTCAGGGGCGGTAGGGGACGGGGACGCCGGGGATGGGCGCGTGGCGCGGGCCGCGCAGCGCGCGGGAGATCGCCGGGGCGACCGAGCGGGTGTAGTCGGCGACGCGGAAGCCGTCGCGGGTGGCGAGGGCGCCGCGCTCGCGCACCTGCTCGACGGTGCTCTGGATCGCGGTCCGCTCGTGGACGGGGAGGCCGAGGACGAAGGCGAGGACGTGGAGGGTGGACTCCTCGCGCTGCGAGATGACGCCGTCGGAGAGGGCGAGCCAGGTGGCGAAGGCGAAGGCGTACGCGCGGATCTCCAGGGGGAGCCCCGAGACGTCGACGTCGACGAGGTCGATGGCGGTGTGGCAGGCGCGCTCGATGGCGGCGAGGGCGGCGGGCTCGTGGCCCTCGGCGCGGGCGGCGTCGAGCACCATGGCGCCGGCGCGCGGGGGCAGCACGCCCTCGGCCCAGGCCGACGCGAGGACGAGGAGGAAGAGCTCGATCGGCACGCGGACGGTGGCGCTCGCGGCGGGGGGCGCCTCGGGGCGGACGATGGTGGAGGGGCGCGCGCCGGGCATGCCCGAGTGGCGGCCGCGGTCGACGGAGGTGGAGATGAGCTCGGCGATGCCCTCGGGGCCGAGCGCGGGGGCGTGCAGCTCGGTGACGCCGAGGGAGCTCAGGCGCCAGCGGTCGAGCGGGTCGGCGGCGTTGCCGAAGGCGAGCACGCGCACGTGGCCGGTGGCCTGGAGGTCGCGCAGGCGGGTGACGTAGCCGACGCCGCGGTCGTCGAGGCCGTCGACGTGGAGGAGGACGACGAGCGGGGCGTCGCCGGCGGCGCGGTCGTGGGCGGCGCCGGCGTCGACCTCCTCCCAGCCCTGACGGAAGGCGAGGGCGGCGGCCTGGCGGGCGTGGGCGAGGAAGACCGGGTCGCGCGAGACGACGGCGACGCGGGCGCGCTCGGCGCCGGCGAGCGAGGGGGAGATGGGGGAGAGCGAGGCGGAGTGCTCGGACTCCCAGTCGAGCGTGAGGCGGTCGAGCTCGCGGACGACGGCGAGGCAGCCGCCGGGGCGCTCCTCGGGGCGCTTGGCGAGGAGGCGGGCGAGGAGGGGGTCGAAGCGGGCGAGGTCGGGGCGGAGGGCGGAGAGGGGCGCCGGCGGGGTGGAGACCTGGTCGCGGAGCACCTCGTACACGTCGCTCGACGCGAAGGGCGGGCGCAGCGTGAGGAGTTCGAAGGCGACGCAGCCGAGGGCGTAGAGGTCGGCGGCGGGGGTGAGCTCGGCGCCGTTCTGCGCCTGGATCTGCTCGGGGGCCATGTACGCGGGGGAGCCGACGAGCAGGGTGCTGCGCGAGTTGCCGTTGAACGCGGGGCGGGCGATGCCGAAATCGATGAGGACGGGGCGGCCGGTCTCCTGCTCGAGCATCACGTTGGCGGGCTTCACGTCGCGGTGGATGATGCGGGCGGCGTGGACGGCGGAGAGCCCGCTGGCGATCTGGCGGATGATGCCGAGGGCCTCGCGGGTGGGCAGGCGCGTGCCGCGGGCGACGTGCTCGGCGACGAGGCCGTCGAGGGCGCGGCCGTGCACGAGCTCCATGGCGTAGTACCAGGCGCCGCGGTGCTGCCCGAGGGCGTGCACCTGCACGATGTTCTGGTGGCGGATGGAGGCGAGGGCCTTGGCCTCGCGGACGAAGCGCTCGACGAAGGCGGGGTCGGCGGCGAGCTCGCGGGTGATCACCTTGAGCGCGACGCGCCGGCCGAGGCCGAGGTCGGTGGCCTCGTACACGACGCCCATCGCGCCGGCGCCGAGCTCTCGCTCGACGCGGTAGCGCCCGTCGACGAGCTCGTTGGGGTCGATGCCGACGGCGCCGCCCGTCGTGCCGGAGGGCCGCTGGCGGGGAAGCGTCTTGATGCTGTCGTGGTCGTCCATGGCGCTCCGTCTGCCCTCAACGAACGGCAGCGGAGAGCCGGGACTTGAGGTTCGCGGCTTTGTTCAGCCCGGGCCGGTGATCGAGGACAGGGCGCCGGCGTGGCGGGCGGCGAGCGCGGCGACGGGGAGTTCGAAGACCCCCTCGACGACGAGCGCGCCGCCGTCGACCGTGCCGAGCGGCGTGAGCGCGACGCCGAGCCCTTCGGCGCGCAGCCGCAGGAGCTCGGCGACGTAGGGCGTGTACGACACGACGACGCGCGTCGGGTCCTCGCCGAAGAGGCCCGCGGGCGCCGCGGCGAGGCCCTCGGGGAGCCGCACGCGCGCGCCGCGGCCGCCGAGGATGCAGCACTCGGACAGGGCGACGGCGAGGCCGCCCTCGGCGCAGTCGTGGGCGGAGGCGAGCAGCCCCTCGCGCGCCGCGAGCACGAGCAACCGCTGGAGGCGGGCCTCGGCGTCGAGGTCGAGGGCCGGGGGCCGCCCGCACACGCGCCCCGTCTTGCGCGTGAGCCACTCGCTGCCGCCGAGCGCGCCCGCGCCGAGGGGGCCGAGGAGCGCGACGCGGTCGCCGAGGCGCTTGAAGCCCGCGGTGACGACGTCGGACGACTTCTCGAAGAGCCCCACCGCGCCGATGGTGGGCGTCGGGAGCACCGCGCGCGACACGCCCGCCTCCTGCGTCTCGTTGTAGAGCGAGACGTTGCCCGACACGACGGGCACCGCGAGGGCCTTGCAGGCGTCGGCGATGCCGTCGATGGCGTCGCGGATCTGGGCCATGATCTCGGGCCGCTCGGGGCTGCCGAAGTTGAGGCAGTCCGTGAGGCCAATGGGCTCGGCGCCCGTGCACGCGAGGTTGCGGCAGGCCTCGGCGACGGCCATCGCGGCGCCTGCGCGCGGGTCGAGCTCGCAGAGGCGCCCGTTGCAGTCGGCGCTGAGCGCGATGAACTTCTCCATGCGCGACTCGTCGTCGTGGCAGAAGAGGCGCACCACGGCGGCGTCGGCGGCGCCGGGGCGGACGACGGTTCCGTCGCGAACGATGTGGTCGTACTGGCGGTACACCCACGCGCGGCTGCCGACGTTGGGCGAGCCGAGGAGGTCGAGGAGGTCGGCCGCGGGGTCGAAGGGGAGCGAGGCGACGTCGACGTCGTAGCGGTCGAGGGGGCGCGGGTCGGCGGCGCAAGGGCGCTCGTACTTCGGGGCCGCGTCGGTGAGGAGGTCGACGGGGAGGTCGACGACGACGGGGGCCTCGCCGGGGGGCTTCGGCGCGCCGGAGAGCGGGTCGTAGCCGGGCGTCGCGCGCACGACCCAGCGGCCGGTGTCGGTGACGCGGCCGATGACGACGGCGTCGAGGTCCCACTTCGCGCAGATGTCGAGGACGCGCTGCTCCTGGCCCTTGCGGGCGACCATCACCATGCGCTCCTGCGACTCGCTGAGGAGGATCTCGTAGGGCGTGAGGGCGCGGGCGCGGCGCGGGACGAGGTCGAGGTCGAGCTCGACGCCGTTGCCCGCGCGCGAGGCCATCTCGACGGTGCTGGAGGTGAGGCCCGCGGCGCCCATGTCTTGGATGCCCTCGAGCACGTCCGCCGCGAAGATCTCCATGCACGCCTCGAGGAGCACCTTCTCCATGAAGGGGTCGCCGACCTGCACGGTGGGGCGCTGCTGCTCGGCCGCGTCGTCGAACTCGGCGCTCGCCATGGTGGCGCCGTGGATGCCGTCGCGGCCGGTGCGCGCGCCGACGTAGAGGATCGGGTTGCCCACCCCCTCGGCGCGCCCGTAGAAGATCTTCGACGCGCGGGCGAGGCCGAGGGCGAAGGCGTTGACGAGGATGTTGCCGTTGTAGGCCGGGTCGAACTGGACCTCGCCCGCGACGGTGGGGACGCCGATCGCGTTGCCGTAGCCCGCGATGCCCGCGACCACGCCGCGCAGGAGGCCCGGCGTGCGCGGGTGCGACGAGTCGCCGAAGCGCAGCGAGTCCATCAGCGCGACGGGCCGCGCGCCCATGGTGAACACGTCGCGCAGGATGCCGCCGACGCCCGTCGCCGCGCCCTGGTAGGGCTCGATGAACGACGGGTGGTTGTGCGACTCCATCTTGAACACCACCGACCAGCCGTCGCCGATGTCGACGACGCCGGCGTTCTCCCCCGGGCCCTGGATGACGCGGGGCCCGGTGGTGGGGAGGCGCCGGAGGTGGACGCGCGAGGACTTGTACGAGCAGTGCTCCGACCACATCACGGAGAGCACCCCGAGCTCGGGGTACGTCGGCGTGCGGCCGAGCGTCTCGACGGCGAGGGCGTACTCGCCGGCGGTGATCTTGTGGGCGAGGGCGAGCGCTTCGGTGACGGCGGGTTCGTGGGCCATGGCGGTGGGTGCTCAGCGGGCGAGGGCCGCGCGGACGGCGGACTGGAAGAGCAGGCGCCCGTCGGCGCTGCCGAGGAGGGCCTCGCTGGCGCGCTCGGGGTGCGGCATGAGCCCGAGCACGTTGCGCTTCGGGCCGCCGTAGATGCCGGCGATCTCGTGGAGCGAGCCGTTAGGGTTGGCGGGCGGGTCGGTGGGGCCGTCGACGTAGCGGAAGGCGACGAGGCGCTCGCGCTCGAGGCGGTCGAGCGTGGCGGCGTCGGCGTGGTAGCGGCCCTCGGCGTGGGCGATGGGGAGTCGCAGCGTGCGGCCGCGGAGGTCTTGCGTGAAGGGCCCGTCGGCGTCGCAGCGGACGGTGACGTCGCGGCACTCGAAGCGGAGGTTGGCGTTGCGGGTGAGGGCGCCGGGGAGGATGTTGCTCTCGGCGAGGATCTGGAAGCCGTTGCAGATGCCGAGGAGGAGGCCGCCGCGGTCGGCGTGGGCGCGGACGGCGGCCATCACGGGGGAGATCGCCGCGACGGCGCCGCAGCGGAGGTAGTCGCCGTAGGAGAAGCCCCCGGGGAGCACCACGAGGTCGACGTCGGCGGGCAGCGACGCGGACTTGTGGAACACGTACTCGGTCGCGACGCCGACGACGTGCTGGAGCGTGTGCCAGGCGTCGAAATCGGCGTTGGAGCCAGGGAACTGCACTACGGCGGCGCGCATCGTGGCGCGCACCCTAGTGGCGAGGGCGGGTGCGTGGCAATGGGGACGTGGGGCCGCCGCGCTACCGCACGTAGATCGCGCTCGACCGCGGGCGGAAGGGCACGTCGATCGCGCCGCCGCGCACCGTCACCGAAGGACCGCCGAGCGCGTCGCGGAGCGCGGTGCCGTCGGGGAGGTCGACGTCGGCGACGCGGACGGAGACGGTTCGCTCGGTGCCGCCGCGGTTGATCGCGACGAGGGCGACGTCGGCCCCCGCGCCGCGCGCGTAGACGTAGCCGTCGCCGTCGGTGTGCAGCGATCGGCGCGCGCCGCGTCGCAAACCCGCGTGCGAGCTGCGGAGGGCGCCGACGCGCTGGACGTGCTCGAGGAGGCGGCGCTCGCGGGCGTTGAGGTCGTCGCCGAAGCGCATCATCCGGCGGTTGTCGGGGTCGCCCGCGCCGGGCAGGCCCACCTCGTCGCCGTAGTAGATGAGCGGCACGCCCCGCTGCGTGAGGGTGAACGTCCATGCGAGGGCCATCCGCTCGTAGGGCTCGTCGCTCGGCGGAGGGGCGGGCGGGCTGTTGAAGCCCTGCTCGCGCGAGTCGCCCGAGAGCTGCCCCGCGGCCTCGGAGAGGAAGCGCGTCACGTCGTGGTTGCCGAGGAAGGGGGACATCGGCGCGTCGCCGTACGCGCGCTCGCTCGCCTGCACCGCGCCCTCGAGGTCGCCCATCGTGCCCTGGCTGGCGGCGAAGGCCCGGCGGATCGACCAGTACAGCGGGAAGTCGAACTGCGCGTGGAGCGCGTTGCGCCCGACGTAGCGGCGCACGAGGTCGTGGCCGTCGCCGCCGGTGAAGGTCTCGCCCACGGTGTAGATGCGCGCGTTGCCCGTCTCCCAGCGGTCGAGGGTGGCGCGGAGGTTGGTGGTGCCGAGGAAGTTCATGTGCTTGACGGCGTCGACGCGGAAGCCGTCGGCGTCCGTCTCGGTGAGCCACCACCAGGCGTCGCCGAGCATCGCGTCGGCCGCGCCCATCGATGCCCAGTTGACGTCCGGGAGGTAGTTCGTAAACCAACAATCGAGGACGCGCTCGTCCCACCCGCAGGCGGGCCCACCGCACACGCAGCTCCCGTCGCCGTTGAACCACCCGTCGCGCTGGTGATCCATGAAGTACGGGTGCTCCCGGTGGAGCTGGTTGTGGACGAGGTCGTACAGCACGCGGATGCCGTGCCGGTGCGCCTCCGCGTTGAGCGCCCGGAGCGCGTCGAGGGAGCCCCAGTGCGCGTCCGTCTCCCGCGCGCGGCTCACCCAGTACCCGTGGTAGCCCGAGTAGTTGCGCCCGTCGCTGCCTCGGCCCAAGGCGTTGGTGTTGGCGTTCACCGGGGAGAGCCACAGCGCGCGGACGCCGAGGCGGTCGAAGTAGCCCTCGCGCAGCGCCGCGGTGACGCCCGCGAAGTCGCCGCCGTTCCAGTCGGCGATGGGGGCGGTGGCGCCCGAGCGGCCGTCGTTGGTGGGGTCGCCGTTGCGGAAGCGGTCGGTGAAGACGAAGTAGAGCGGGCCGTCGCCCCACTGGTAGGCGTCGCGCTCGACCCACATGGGCACGAAGAGCTCGCGCGCCGCCCGCCCGCCCGCCGTGGAAGCGTTGACCCGCAGCGAGTACTTCGTCGCCGCGAGCCCCCTCGCCCGCACGCGGATCACCCCCGCCGCGCGGTCGCTCGTCACCGCGCCCTGCGGCAGCGGCGTCGGGCTCATCGCCACGCGCACCGACGCCGGGTCGAGCCCGCGGCCCTCGGCACCGTCGGCGTACGCGATGTCGAGCTCCAGCGTCCCGTCGGCGGTGGCGGACTGTCGCGCGACGCGGAGCTGCGGGAGGTTGCAGTCCTCGACGCGCACGCGGGAGTTCTCCTCGCGGCCCACGTACTTCCGCTCCACCGCCGCCGGGTCGAGCTGCCACTCGCTCCCGTCGACCACGAACTTGTACCCGTAGTCCCCGGGCGGCAGGTCGAGCTCGGCGCGGTACACGCCCGAGGTGCCGTCGGCGGCCATCGGGGAGGCCGTGGGGGAGAAGCCGTTCCACTCGCCGGCGACGGCCACCGCGCGGGCGGGGCGGCCGAGCGCGAAGGAGAAGGTCGTGCGGCACGAGCGGGCCGGGGTCGCGTCGGCAGCCGCGGCAGCATCGCCCGCCGGGGCGACGTCGTCGGTGCAGGCCACGAGCGCGAGGGCGGAAGCGAAGAGCGCGCGGCGGATCACGGCGCGAGTCAATGCCGGCCCGGCGCGCCGGTCAAGGGTCCCCATGCGACAGACCCTCGCGGCGAGGGCGCCGACCGCGGTAGCGTCCCGCACCCCTTCACAATGCTTCGACGAATGCCGCTCCTCGCCGTCGCCCTCACCGCGCTCTCGGTGCTTGCGCTCCAGGTCTCGCTGACGCGCGTGTTCTCGCTGATCATCTGGTACCACTTCGCCTTCCTCGCGATCGCCGTCGCGCTGCTGGGCTTCACCGGCGGGGGCGTGGCCGTCCAGCTCCGGCCCTCGCTCCGCGAAGGCGACCTCGACGCGCGGATGGCGAAGCTCTGCCTCGCGGCCGCCGCGTCGACCGTGCTCGCCCTCCTGGTCGCGTCGCGCATCCCCTTCGGCGCGTCGGTGCTCGCGAGCCCCACGCAGTTCGCGTACTTCCTCGCGATGCTGGCGGCGGTGACGGTCCCCTTCCTCCTCGCGGGCGTGGTGATCGCCGCGGTGCTCTCGTCGTACGGCGCGGCGGCCTCGACCCTCTACGCCGCCGACCTCGCGGGCTCGGGGCTCGGCTGCGCGCTCAGCGTCGTCGCCCTCGACCGCCTCGGCGGCGGCGCCGGCGCGATGACCGCCTCCGCCGCGACGATGGCCCTCGCCGCACTCGCCTTCGCGCGCCGGAGCGACGGCTTTCGCGCGCGCGGCACCCTCGCGGCGGGCGCGGCCTTCGCGGCCCTCGCCGCCCTCACCGCGTGGGCGAGTGACCCGCTGAACGGGCCCTTCTACCTGCCCAACGCCAAGCTGTTTCCGCGCGTCGCCAAGGCCGACATCCACTCGCGCCGCTGCGACTCCACCGCATGCGTCGACCTCTTCCGCAACCCCACGCACATGGGCATCTGGGGCCTCTCGCGGCGCTACAATCTCCCGCTCCCGACGCAGGTGGGCGTGGTGATCGACGCCTGGGCGCTCACCTCCATCTTCGAGGCGCCGCGGCGCCCCGACGGGAGCCCCGAGCTGCGGCACCCGGTGTTCGAGATGCTCCTCCCGAGCTTCGTCCACCTCGCCGACCGCGCGCGCAGCTACCGCCCGCGGCGGATGCTCATCATCGGCGCGGGCGGCGGCGTCGACGTGCGCTCGGCCCTGCACTTCGGCGTGCCCGAGATCGAGGGCGTCGAGATCAACCGCAACATCGTCCGCGGCGTCTCGCAGGACTTCGACCGCTTCGCCGGCGGCGTCTACCACCACCCGAACGTCCGCATCACCAACGCCGAGGGGCGCCACTACCTCCGGCGCTCGCCGACGCGCTACGACGTGCTCCAGATCTCGGGCGTCGACACCTACGCCGCCTCGCAGGCCGGCGCCTTCGCCCTCAGCGAGAACTTCCTCTACACGGTGGAGGCTTTCAAGGAGTACCTCCAGCACCTCTCGCCTGACGGCACCCTCACGATGACGCGGTGGCTCTACCGGCCCGACCGCCACACCATCCGCCTCTGCGCCATCGCCGACCGCGCCTACCGCGAGCTCGGCCTCGGCGACGCCGCCGACCGCATGGTGATCCTCTCCGGCGGCGCGGGCGACGGCCCCGGCGACCTGTCGCTCCTCCTCGCGCGCCGCTCGCCCTTCGGGGCCGACGAGGTGCGCGCGATCCGGCTGCTCGCGGCGGCCAACGGCTTCGGCGTGGTGTGGGCCCCCGACGGCGGCCCCGGCGACGAGACCTTCACCCGCTACTTCCGCGCGCCCGACCGCGCTGCCTTCGTGCGCGACTACCACTACCGCATCGAGGCCACCACCGACGACGAGCCCTTCTTCTTCGAGTACAACCGCTTCACGCGGCTCCTCTCCAGCCGCGAGTGGGTGTTCGGCGCGGCCTCGGGGCAGGTTCTCCTCGTGGTCACCTTCCTCCTCGCGCTGGTCGGCGGCGCGCTCGGGCTGCTCCTGCCGCCCTGGCTCCGGCGGCGGCGCGCGGGCGAGGTCGCGGGCGCGGCGATGGCGCCGGGCGAGGCGCCGACCTTCCTCGCGCTGGGCCTCGGGTACATCGCGGTGGAGTCGGTGTTCGTGCCGAAGTTCACGCTCTTCCTCGGCAACCCGGTGCACGCGCTGTCGGTGGTGCTCTTCGCGCTGCTCGCGTCGTCGGGCCTCGGGAGCGCGCTCTCCGCGCGGCTCGTCGGCGGCGACCGGCGGCGCCTCGGCGCGGTGGCCGCGGCGGTGGCGGCCCTGCTGGTGCTGGAGGGCGTCGGCCTCCACCGCGTGTTCGAAGCGGCGCTGGCGTGGCCCTTCGCGGCGCGGTGCGCGCTGGCGGTGGCGCTCATCGCGCTGCCGGGCGCGCTGATGGGCGTCCCCTTCCCGACGAGCCTCGCGCTCGGGTCGGCGGCGCGCGAGGAGGACGCGCGGGGTCTCTGGGCGGCGCAGGCCTGGGTGCTCAACGGCTACGCCTCGGTGGTGGGCTCGGTCGGCGCGATGATCGTCGCGATCGCCTGGGGCTTCACCGCGGTGCTGGCGGCGGCGGCGCTGTGCTACGCGCTCGTCGCGGCGCTCGCCTTCAGAGCGGCAGGCGGACCTCGCCCCGCCCGATGATCACCGCCGACCCGCCGACCTCGACGCGCGTCGCGCCCGACGCGTCGCCCGAGGCGCGCGCGTGGAGGTGCGACGGGCGGTCGATCGAGACGCCCTGCGTGATGCGGACCTCCGCGCCCCAGGCGACGCGGCCGTGGCGCGCGAGGTGGAGCGCGAGCGGGCCCGCGGCCGAGCCCGTCGCGGGGTCTTCGGGCACGCCGCCGGCGGGCGCGAACACGCGGGTGAGCACCTCGGGCCCGTCGTGCGCGAACACGCTCACCGTGAGCACGTCGAGCCGCGCGAGGGCGTCGAGGTCAGGGCGCAGCGCGCTCACGTCGGCGGGCGTCGGGAGGCACACCATTGCGTGCGTTGGGCCGTTGTCGTAGCGGTCGACGGGGAGCACGGAGGCGGGCACGCCGAGCGCGCGGAGGAGCTCGTCCGACTGCGCGAAGGGCGCGACGGCGGGGAGCGGCTGCTCCATCCAGCCGAAGACGGCGCGGGCGTTCTCGCGCTCGAGGGCGACGCGGACGATGCCCTTGCCGGTCTCCATGCGGAGCAGGTCGGCGGAGAGGGGCTCGCCCACCACGAAGGCCGCGCCGAGCACCGGGTGCCCCGCGAAGGGGACCTCGCGCGTCGGCGTGAAGATGCGCACGCGGCAGTGGCCCCCTTCGGTCGGAGGGAGCAGGAAGACGGTCTCCGAGAGGTTCATCTCGCGCGCGAGGCGCTGCATCGTGGCGTCGGACGCGCCGCGCGCGTTGGTGAACACCGCCAGGGGGTTGCCCTGGAGCGCGCGGTCGGTGAACACGTCGACCCGGGCGTAGCGGAGGTTGAGCATGGGCGCGTCGTAGCGAAGCCCGAGCCCGAACACAACGGGGAGACGGCGCCCCGCGCCCCGTCGTAGCCTCGCGGCCGCGCATGGCGAGCTTCGGGCACATCGCGGTCGGCATGGCCGCCGGGCGCTTCTACGTGGGCCCCGCGGCGCCCTGGCGCGAACGCGTCGACGCGATGGTCCGCCTGAGCGTGCTGTCGCTCCTGCCCGACCTCGACGCCGTCGGCTTCCTCTTCGGCGTCCCCTACGGCGCCCCCTTCGGCCACCGCGGCGCCTCGCACGCGCTCGCCACCGCGCTCCTCCTCGGCGCCTTCGCCGCCGCGGTGGTGGCCTGCGTCGGCGGCCGCTGGCGCCGCGCGCTCGTCGTCGCGTCCGTCGTCGCGGCGAGCCACGGGCTCCTCGACTCGCTCACCGACGGCGGCCACGGCATCGCGCTCCTCTGGCCCTTCGACGCGCGGCGCATCTTCGCGCCGTGGCGCCCGATCCCCGTCGCCCCCATCGGGTCGGGGATGTTCTCGGCGCGCGGGCGCTACGTCGTGCTGTGGGAGCTGGCGGCGTTCTTCCCGCTGTGGGCCTACGCGCTCACGCCGCGCCGCGCGTCACAGCCCGCGCGATGACTCCTCGCGGAGCGTGATCTCCCCGGCGAGGGCCGCGTCGAGGACGGCGAGGATGCGCGCCCGGTCGCGCGGCAGGCGCCCGCCGAGCGGCAGGTGGTTGGAGGCGTGGTTGGTGCGAAACAGCGCGTCGGTGGGCGACGCGAGCGCCACGAACGTGCGCAGCTCGCCGAGCAGCGACGGAATCTCCGGGAGCTCGAACCTCCCACGCTGGACGAGCGTCGCGAGCGGCGTCTCGGGCACCACCGTGAGCGTGAGGGCCGCGAGGAACTCCGGGTCCATCTCGGTCGCGAGGCTCGCCGAGGCGCGGGCGTGCTCGTCGCTCCGCGCGACGCCCCCCGCGCCGAGGAGGAAGATCGCCGACAGCGCCATCCCCGCCCGCTTCGCCCGGCGCGCGGCCTCGACGTGGGCGGCCCGGTCCTGGCCCTTCGCGATGCGGCGGAGCGTCTCGTCGTCGCCCGACTCGGGGCCCACGTAGAGGAGCGAGAGCCCCAGCGCGCGCAGCCTCGCGAGCTCGCCGTCGGTCTTGTCGAGGACGTTGCGGGCCATCGCGTAGCACGACACCCGGCGGAGCGCGGGAAAGGCCGCCGTGCACGCCGCGAGGATCGCCTCCCAATGGTCCATCGGCATCACCAGCGCGTCGCCGTCCGCGACGAACACCTTCTCCACCCGCGGTCCGAAGCGCCGCGCCGCGAGGGCGACGTCTTCGAGCACGGCCGCGAGGTCGCGCACGCGGAAGTCCTTCTCGCGGTACATGTCGCAGTAGACGCAGTGGTTCCACGAGCAGCCGACGGTGGCCTGGAGGATGTAGGCGTCGGCCTCGCTCGGCGGGCGGTAGAGCTTGCCTTCGTAGCGCATCGTCGCGTCACCAGTCGGTCGGCAGGCCCGCGCGCTGCCACGCCGCGGTGCCCGCCAGGTAGAAGAGGAGCGCCGCCGCGCCCGCGTACGTCGCGCCGATGCAGTCAGCCCGCGAGATGCGCTCGGGCGTGCGGCGCCGCAGAAACGCCGCCTGCGCCAGCGGGGCCGCGACCATCAGCACCTCGCGCGTGGTGACCGCGCCCCCGACGCGCGCGGCGACCAGCGGTACGACGGAGAGCCCGCAGAGCGCATAGATGATCGAGGCGCTCACGCGCGGCCCGTGGACGACGGGGTAGGTGGGGACGCCCACCGCGCGGTCGCCGTCGACGTCGCGGAGGTCGTAGAGCACCTCGAAGGTGTGCTCGAAGAGGAAGAAGTACGCGACCACGGCGGCGACGCCCCAGGGCGAGAGCGTGAGCGGCCCCGCGGTGCCGAGCACCGGGAAGAGCCCGACGCTGAGCACGAACATGAAGGCGCTCATGGAGTTCTTGAAGACGTAGAGGTCCTTGAAGCGCCGGAGGCCGCGGGCGGTGGGGACGACGCGGTAGCTGTAGCCGAGCCCGAGCAGGTGGAAGAGGCACCGCACCCACGCGAGCTTCACCGGCAGCGCGGCGAAGCCCCACGCGAGCGAGCCGAAGAGCGCCGCCAGCGACAGCGCCACCAGGGGCTTTGCATGGCGCGCCACGAACTCCGTCGCCGCGATGCCGTTGAGCCGGTCCTCCTCGACGTCGGTGGCGCGGTTGAGCAGGTTGACGATGCACCAGTCGAAGCCGCAGAGCAGCGCCAGCCCGACGGGGTACTCGCCCTTGAAGACGAACCCGAAGGTCACCGTCGCGCACACCGCGATCGCCACGATGTGAAGCCGCAGCGCGGAAGCCAGCTCGCTCATCGGCGCGGGACGATATCATCCACCCCCTCCCGCCGTGATCCCGCTCGAACTCGCCTGCGTCGCCATCCTCGCCGCGTACTTCGTCGCCCACCGCCGCGAGCCCGGCCTCCTCCGCGACGCCGCCCTCGTCGGGTGCGCCTCCCTCGTCGGCGAGGACAGCGTCATCCGCGCGTACGGCTTCTACGCGTACGAGAGCGGTTGGCACCTGCGCGTCGACCACGTGCCGCTGCTGGTGCCGACCATCTGGGCGCCGGTGGTCCTCTCCGCGCGCGCGGTGGCGGGGGCGATCGCACCAGGGGCTTCGCCCGCACGGGAGGCGGCGCTGGTGGGGGCGCTGGTGACCTTCGACGCGTTCCTCATCGAGCCCATCGCGGTGCGGGCGGGCCTGTGGGCGTGGAGCGAGCCCGGCGTGTTCACGGTGCCCGTCATCGGCATCGTCGGCTGGGGGCTCTTCGCGGCGGCCGTGACGTGGCTGATGCAGCGGTGGGACGGGCCGCGCCGGTGGCTGGCGGTTCCGCTGTCGGTGCTGGCAACGCACGCGATGCTGCTCGCGCTGTGGTGGGGCGCCCTGCGCTGGGCGTGGCGCGCGGAGCTCGCGTGGGGCGCGTGCATGGCGGCCCTCGCGGCGGCGTCCGTGGTGTACACGGGCGCGGTGTGGCGGACGGGGGCGCGGCTCCCATGGCGCGAGCTCGGGCCGCGCGCAGCGGCGACGGGCTTCTTCGCGGCGCTGCTGGCCTCGCGGATCGACGTGCGGTTGGGGCTGTGGGCGGCGCTGTTCACGCCGCCGTGGCTGGTGTTCGTGGGGCGGGCGCTGCGGGGATAGCGGGGCGGCGGTCGCTTCGGCGGCCCCACGGCGCCGAAACCGCACGGAGTTGTTGCGCCCGCCCACCGCCGGGCGACATCCTCGCGGCGTGGCCCCCCCGCTGAAGACCGAGCGCGCGACGCCGTCCTCCCCGCCCGCCGTCCCCCGCCTCCGCGTGCGGGTGACCGCGGGCTTCGACGCCGGCGCGCAGGCCGCGAGCGACGAGGCGCGCGTGCTCATCGGCACCTCCGCCGACGCGACGCTCCGCCTCACCGACCCCACCGTCAGCCGCTACCACGCCGAGCTCGAGGTCACCCCCGAGGGCGTCATCCTGCGCGACCTCGGGAGCACCAACGGCACGCTCCTCGGCGCCGCCGCCGTGCGCGAGGCGCTGCTCCGCGGCCCCGCCGAGCTCCAGCTCGGGCGCACGCGCCTCGAGGTCAACGTCGCCGACGAGCAGGTCCCCCTCGGGCTGAGCGGCGCCGACGCCTTCGGCGAGCTCATCGGGGCCTCCGTGGCGATGCGCCAGGTGTACGCGACCCTCGAGCGCGCCGCGCCCACCGCCTCCTCGGTGCTCATCACGGGCGAGTCGGGCACCGGCAAGGAGCTCGCCGCGCGCGGCCTCCACGACGCCTCGCCCAGACGCGACGGGCCCTTCGAAGTGGTCGACTGCGGCGGCCTCCCGGCTACCCTCATCGAGGCCGAGCTCTTCGGCCACGAGAAGGGCGCCTTCACCGGCGCCGCCGCCAACCGCACGGGCGCGTTCGAACGCGCTGACGGCGGAACCGTCTTCCTCGACGAGATCGGCGAGCTGCCGTTGGAACTCCAACCCAAGCTCCTGCGCGTCCTCGCCGAGCGCGAGGTGCGGCGCGTCGGCGGCGGGCGCACCAGCAAGGTCGACGTGCGCGTGGTGGCCGCGACCAACCGCGACCTGCGCCGCGAGGTCAACGCCGGGCGCTTCCGGGCCGACCTCTTCTACCGCCTCGCCGTAATCCAGGTGCGGATGCCGCCGCTCCGCGCGCGCCTCGACGACCTCCCCTCGCTCGTCCCCGCGCTCGTCGCCCAGCTCCGCCGCGAGCGCGGGCTCGGCGCCGACGTCACCCTCGACGAGGCCGCGTGGGGCGAGCTCGCCGGGCACCAGTGGCCCGGCAACGTCCGCGAATTGCGCAACTGGGTCGAGCAGTGCCTGGTGCTCCGCGCGCCCCCGTCGCTCACCCCCGACACCGAGGGGACCGAGGAGACCGAGGGCGCGCCGGAGCCCGAGGCCCCGCGCGCGAGCCTCCCGCCCCCGCCCGGCGACCTCACCGGCACGCCCCTCAAGGTGGCCCGCGAGCGCTTCGAACGGACCTACCTGGCCGCGCTGCTGGCCGAGACCGGCGGCAACGTCTCCGAGGCGGCCCGGCGCGCGGGGGTCGACCGCGTGACGCTCTTCCGGATGATGCGGCGCTACGGGCTCCGGCGCGAAGACTGACATCCCCGCGGGCGGCCGTGATACCGTCGACCCCGTACCGATGCGGGCCTCGACTTCAGGCGCGGAGCGAGCAGGGGCGACGTCGCTCTCGCCCGGCGCCGTGATCGGCGGCCGCTACCGCCTCGCCCGCGTCGCGGGCCGCGGCGGCATGGGGACGGTGTGGGAGGCCACCAACACCTGGACGGAGCGCCGCGTCGCGGTGAAGGTGATGGACGGCGACGGGGAGGGCGCGCGCGGGACGGCCTCGCCCGACCGCGTCGAGCGCTTCCTGCGAGAGGCGAAGGCGACGGCGAAGGTGCGCCACCCCCACGTGGTCGACGTGCTCGACATGGGCAACGACCCCGACGGCGTGGGGCTGTTCATCGTGTACGAGTTCCTCGACGGCGAGACGCTGCGCGCGGTGTTCGAACGGCGCGGCGCGCTCCCACCGGCGGAGGCGCTCGCGCTCGTCACGCCCGCGATGGAGGGCGTCGCCGAGGCCCACCGCTGCGGCGTCGTCCACCGCGACCTCAAGCCCGAGAACATCCTCCTCGCCCGCGACGCCGCCGGCCGCGAGGCCCCGCGCGTCATCGACTTCGGCATCGCCCGCACCGACGCGCCCGACGGGCCCCTCACCCGCACCGGCGAGGTCATCGGCACCGCCCGCTACATGGCCCCCGAGCAGTGCCGCGGCGCCCGCGATCTCGACGCGCGCGTCGACGTGTGGGCTTTCGGGGTGATCCTCTTCGAAGCCCTCGCCGGCCGGCCCCCCTTCGTCGGCGACGGCTACCACGAGACCCTCGCCGCCGTCCTCACCACCGACGCGCCGCCGCTCCGCTCGCTGCGCCCCGACGTCCCCGCGCGCGTCGCCGCCGCCGTCGACCGCGCCCTCGCCCGCGACCGCGACGCGCGCCACCCCACGCTCCGCGCCTTCCTCGACGCGCTCGACGGCGCCCCCCTCGCAGACGCACCCGCGCCGGCTGCGACCGCCGCAGCCGCACCGACCGCCGCGCCCGCGGAGGCCGCCCCCGCGAACGCCGCGCCCGGACGCGCGCACGCATCGGTCACCGTCGCGCTGCTCGCCGTCGCCGCCGTCGCGGCCTTCGCCCTCCGCCCGACCGCGTCGCCGCGCGCCCCGACCGCGCCCGCATCGCCGCCCCCGCGACGGTCGTCACGCCGGTGCGCCCCGCCCCCTCGCCGCTCGCGGTTGCGGCCCCGGCGCCCGCCGCGCCGTCGCCGCCCGCCGAGACCATCGCGCCGACGGCCGCGCCGCCGTCGCCCCTTGCCGCGCCGCCTCGCGCTGCGCCCGCACCGCCCCGAGGGCGCCGCCCCTTCGCCCCGCTGCGCGCCGCCGCGCCCGCTGCATCGCCCAGCGCGCCCGTGGTCGCCGCGCCGACCGCGCCTCCCCCTCCGCTGCCCAACGGGGCGCCCGTGCTCGAACCGTGAGGGTGCGCCTCTCCCTGGCCCTCCTGGCCTTCGCGCTCGCGCTCCCGTCCCTCGCAGGAGCGCAGCCGGCGCCTTTCGAAGAGCACCTCCGCCGCGGCGTCGAGCTCCGCCGCGCCGGGCGCGACCTGGAGAGCATCGCGGAGTTCGAAGCCGCGCACCGGCTCTCGCCCGAGCCCCGCGCGTCGGCGCAGCTCGGGCTCGCCTGCCAGGCGGTGGGCCGCTGGCTCGACGCCGACCGTCTGCTCCGCGAGGCCCTCGCCGCGCCCGACGACGCGTGGGTGGCGCGCAACCGCACAGCGCTCGACCGCGCGCTCGCGGTGGTCGCGGGCCACGTCGGCCGGCTGGAGGTGAGCGGCGACGTCCCGGGCGCGGAGGTGCGCGTCGACGGCGCCCTCGTCGGGACGCTGCCGATGGCCGCGCCCGCGCCGGTGCTCGCGGGCCTCGTCACGCTCGACGTCACCGCGCCCAGCCACGAGCCCGTGTCACGGCGCTTCACCGTCGAGCCCGGCGCGCTCGTGCGCGAGTCGGTGACCCTCCGCCCCGTCGCGCCGGCCGTGGTGACACCGCCCGTCGCGCCGCCCGTCGTCGCACCGCCCGTCGTTCCTCCGCCCGTCGTTCCTCCGCCCGCGGCCCCGTCGCGCTCGACCGCGCGGCTCGCGTGGGGCATCGCGTCGTTGGCGGGCGGCGCCGTCGCGCTCGGCCTCGGCGGCGTCGCCCTCGGGCTGCGCGACGACGCGGCCGACCGCTACAACACCCACAGCCCCGGCTGCCCCGCGCCCGGCACCGCGGCGGAGGGTTCGGACTGCGCCGACCTCGAGTCCACCGAGCGCGCGTGGCGGACGACGGCGTGGGTGGCCTTCCCCGTCGGCGCGGCGCTCGTCACCACGGGCGCGCTGCTGCTGCTCCTGCCGCCGCGCCGCGAGGGCCGCGCGTCCGTGCAGTGCGCGCCGGACGTCGCAAGCGCGGGCCTCGCGTGCGCGGGCCGCTTCTGACCGACGCGTTCGCCTCTTGCGCCGCCGGCGCGCGCGAACTACCCATCGCGTCGCCATGCGACCGCTCCGCCTCGCCGCCCTCGCCCTCGTCGTCGCCGCCTGCAACCGCACGCCGAGCGAGCCCGCCGCCGCCACGCCCACCACCGCGCTCCCGCCGCCGCCCGCCGCCCCCGGGAGCCCCTCCGCGCGGCCCGCGCGCATCTCCGCGCGCCACGTCCTGGTGATGCACCGCGGCTCCGAGCGCGCCCCCGCGGGGATCACCCGCACCCGCGAGGAGGCCCGCACGCGCGCCGAGGAGGTGCTCCGCCGCGCCCGCGCCGGCGAGGACTTCGCGCAGCTCGCCCGCACG
The DNA here is from genome assembly GCA_046351555.1 of Polyangiales bacterium. Lineage (GTDB taxonomy): Bacteria > Myxococcota_A > Polyangia > Polyangiales > CAISKJ01. Next base: position 84,004 of record JAXLYI010000026.1, on the reverse strand, counting down.
TACTCCGACGAGCCCGGCGCGGCGACGTCGGGCGGCGACCTCAACGAGTTCGGCCCCGGCCAGATGGTGCCGCCGTTCGAGCGGGCGGCCTTCGCGCTCGAGGTCGGCGCCATCTCCGACATCGTCGAGACGGACTTCGGCTTCCACGTGATCAAGCGCACGCGGTAACGCGCACGACGGCGCCGCGGCGGCCGCTCAGGCCTTCAGCTCGTAGCGAATGTGGTTGACCTTCTCGAGCTGGGGCGTGCCCGCCGGCGCCTCGTGCTGCAGCACCTTGCCGATCGAGATCAGCCCGCCGAGCGCCTGGACCACCTGCCCGCGCCCGAAGAACGAGTCGCGCCCCACCGCCGCGGCGACCTCCGCGAGCGTCAGGCCCCCGCGGCCGCGCATGGCCTGCTCGACCTGCCCCGCGAGCCCGCCGCCCCGCGACGCCTGGTAGCGGTTCCACACGAGCATGACGACCGCGACGACGAACCCGATGAGCGCGCCCTGGAGCATGGCGCGATGGTGCCGAGCGGGGCATGGGGTGTCAATCGGAGGAGAACCTGGGGTTGGCCGCAGGAGCGGCGGCACCCGCAGGCTACGGAGAGCAAGCGCCCCTCCGGGGCTTTCGAACCTCGCGAGCGCACCGATCATCGCCCCGTCGCGAGGTGCGTTCCCGAAGTGAGACCGCGCGGTTTGGAAGCCCCCGGAGGGGGCGCTTGCCTTCCGTAGCGCGGGGTGCGGGAGCGGAGCGACAAACCCCGCAGCGCCTTTCCGTCGCACGGGGTGCCGGAGTGGAGCGACAAACCCCGCTGACTTCTTCCACGACGACCGCGCCGCCCTCTGTGCGATGATGCGCGGTGATGGGCTCGTACACGAAGCTGCTCGTCCACCTCGTCTGGGCCACGCACCTGCGCGATCCCCTGATCGACGCGGCGATCCGTGCCCGCCTCCACGGCTACATCGGCGCGCGGTGCAAGGAGTTCGGGTGCCTTGCGCTCGCCGTCGGCGGCGTCGACGACCACGTCCACCTGCTCGTCCGCCTGCACCCTGACGTCGCCGTCGCGCGCCTCGCGCGGGAGCTCATACCATTCTCACGTCATACGATCACTTTTCCGAAGGGCCGCGCAGCGCGTTCGATCCCGTCGTAGCGCGTCAGGCTCTGCACGATGTCCCGCTGGTGCTGCATGCACAGGGCACCGAACTTCACCTGCACGCCGAGGGCGAACAGCTCGTCGAACAGCAGGTTGGCGGTGTAGTTCTCGCGCAGGTGATCCCAGACGTGCTCGACGGGGTTGAGCTCGGGGCTGTAGGGCGGCAGGGCATGCAGGTGGACACGCTCGGGCACGTGCAACTCGCGGCTCCCGTGCCACCCCGCTCCGTCGACGAACATCACGAGGTGCTCGCGAGGGAAGGCGCGAGCGACCGCCCGCAGGTGGGCGCTCATCTCCGCGCTGTTGCACCGCTCCGAGTAGGAGAACACCAGGCGACCGTCGCGAGGGCTCACCGTCGACCACGCCGTCAGGTAGTCGCGCGAGAGTTGCTGGCGCACCACCGGGCGGACGGGGGTCGGCGCCCAGCAGGCGCGCACCGTGGTGATCAGGCCGAAGCGGCCCTCGTCCTCGAAGAGGATGCGGACGCGGCGGCCTCCGGCCCGCGCGACCTCGCCCGCGAGGATGCGGCGGAATTTTTTTTGTAGAGGCGCTGCGCCTCCGGGTCGGATCGCACGTGCCGCGGGCGGGGCTGGACCTTGCGCCAGTGGTGGCGGTGCAGAAGCGAGTAGACGGTGCCGAGGGGCCACTGCTCCCCGGTCTGCTCGAGGATCATCGCCTGCACCTGCGGCCCGGTGAGCACGCGCCCCTCGCCGGCGGCGGTCGAGATCTTCCGCACGAGGCGCTCCTCGGCATGCGGATCCAGCCGAGCGTGGCGCCTGCCGCCGCGGCCGGGGCCGTCGAATCCGTCCGGCCCCGACTCGTTGTAGGCACGTAGCCATCGCCCGACGGCGTCGCGCGTGACGAGCAGCAGCTCCGCGATCTCGTGCGCCGCGTAGCGCCCGAGCGACGCCATCCAGACGGCGAGGCGGCGCTTGTGCTGCAGGGGGGTCTTGGCGTCGTCGACCCACGCGCGGAGAGCGCGCGGCTTCAACCAGGGCGTCAGCTCGACGGGGCGTCGCATGCCCCATCTTCGCAAAAGTGATCCTATGAATCCAAAATGGTATCAAGGCCCCGAGCACGCGCTTCGCCCATCGCGCGTTGGGGCGGGACACGTTCGCGTGGCAGGACGGCTACGGGGCGTTCTCGCTCCGCGAAGCCGAGCGCGACGTGGTGCAGCGCTACGTCCTCGGTCAGGAGCAGCACCACGCCCGCGGCGATGTCGTCGACGAGTGGGAGCGCTGCGAGGAGTGAGGGACGCCTGGGGTGCGTTGGGTTGGTCGCAACGCTCCCGCGCCACGGGTTGTGGGATGCGAGGGGCGCGGGGGACGCCTGGGGGACGCCTGGGGTTGGTCGCTGCGCTCCCGCACCCCAGGCTACGGACGGCGGGCGCCCCTCCGGGGCTTTCGAACCTCATGCGCGCATCGATCGACGCCCCGTCGCGAGGTGCGTTCCCAAGGTGAACCGATGCGGTTTGGAAGCCGCCGGAGGGGGCGCTTGCCGTCCGTAGCGCGGAGTGCCGCCGCTCCTGCGGCCAACCCCGCTGACGGAATCACCGTCTGGCACCGGACGCGCAGCGCGCCCCCACGAGGTAGTACCGATACGCGGGAGGGTCCCCGTTGCGCTCGGCCGCGCGGCCCCAGTCGGCGTTGCCGTCGCTCCAACCGCCGCCACGGTACACGCGGGCGTTTTCTGTCGCCTGTGGTGCGCGCGCGTAAAACCCCTCCGGCGAGTGATGTGCGTACGCATCCGACGCATACACGTCGTCGACCCACTCCCAGACGTTGCCACCGAGGTTGAGCACGCCCTCGGGAGACGCCCCGGCAGGCAGTGATGTGACGGGGGCGGTCTGCGGGAAAGGGTCGCGCCAGTTGGTCATCCGCCAGTCGAACGGGCACTCTGCTCCACACAGGTTCGCGCGCGTACCGTCAGGCGCCTCGTTGCCCCATGGGTACGTCGTGCCATGGCGCCCGCCCGCGGCGTACTCCCACTCTGCCTCGCGCAGCAGTCGACGCGCCCCCTCCGCGTGCCCCGCCCACTCGCAGAAGGTCTTCGCCTGCGACCAGTCGATGCAGTTCACGGGATGGTCTCCGCGATCACCGTAGCGCTCGTTGCAGTAGCGGTCGTAGGTGCGGTGGTCCGTCGCGTTGACGTTGGCCCAGTTCACCGTGGTGCCCGCCGCCGTGCACACCCCCGCCTGCACGCACGCGCGGTAGCGCGCCACCGTCACCTCCGTGCGGTCGATGCAGAACGCCTCCAGCCGCACCTCATGACGCGGGCGCTCGTCGGCGTTGCCCCCGTCGCCCTCCGTCCCCATCCAGAAGCGCCCCGCGGGGATCAGCACCATGTCCTCCGGGCACCGCAGCGGTGGCGGCGCAGCGTCCACCACCCCGACAGCAGCGTCCGCGAGGGCCCCCCCCGCATCGCGCCCCAGCGGTGGCTTCGGACATGGCCCTATGCCCGCAAAAGCCAGCGCCACCAGCGTCGCCGCGCCCACGCCCGCCACGGGCACCGCCCACCTCGCGCCGCGCTTCGGCGCGGGCTGCGTCTTCACCTCGCTCGCGGGCGGCGGAAGCCCCGCGCCCTTCTTCACCAGCTTCCCCATCGGCACCGTCCCCGACGGAACCGACGGAACCCCCTCGTACGCGACCGTCCCCGCCACCGCCGCCTGCGACGGGCGCTCCCCGAGCAGCGCGCACAGCGCCGCCGCGCACTCGCTCACCCGCGTGAAGCGCTTCGCCGGGTCTTCGCACACGCACTGCGCGAACCACCCGTCGAAGCCCGCCGGCAGCCGCGCCCCCACGCCGAGCTCCGCCGCCCGCGCGCTCGCCGCCGGGAGCGACTTCACCGACCCGAGGATCTCCGTGGTGAGCACCGCGACCGGGTCCTTGCCCTCGCCGACGGGTCCGTTGGCCGCGCGCCAGTAGTAGCGCCCGGTGAGCAGGTGGAAGGCCAGCAGCCCGAGCGCCCACACGTCCGCCGCGCGGGTCACCTTCTGCCCCACCAGTTGCTCGGGCGACGTCCACACCGGCGAGAGCAGCCGGTGCGTCATCGTGATCGACTGCCGCCCGTCGGCGATCGCCTTCGCGATGCCGAAGTCGAGCACCTTCATCACGCGGGCGCCGCCGACGTTGGCGACGAAGAGGTTCTCGGGCTTGAGGTCGCAGTAGACCACGCCCAGGTCGTGCGCCGCCTGGAGCCCGTCGCACACCTCGCGGAGGATGGCCGCCACGTCCGCGGGCGGGAGTCCGTCCTTGCCGCGGGCCTTCATCTCCTTGCCGAGGTGGTGCCCTTCGAGCAGCTCCATCACCAGCCACGGGAGCTGGAGCGCCGCGCTCCCTTCGGCCGCGTCGGGGTCGGGCGCCACGCCCGCGTCGAGCACCTCCACCACGTTCCGGTGCCGCACCCGCCGAACCGTCCGCGCCTCCGCGAGGAAGCGCTCGTGGCTCCCCTCCACCTCCCGCAGCATGTGCTCGTGGATGCACTTCAGCGCGGCGGCATCGTGGAGCGTCGTGTGCTCCACCTTCCACACCGCCGCCATCCCCCCGGGCGTCGAGCGTGCCCTCCAATCGCCAGCTCCCGACGACTTGCCCTCTGTGCAGGCCCATCGCCGCGACGCTACCGCAGCGCGCCGGGGCGTGTCGTCAGGATTTCCGCGGAGGTATGCGTCAGCACATCACCCCGTAGGACGCGCTGGTGCTGCGGGGTTTGTCGCTCCGCTCCCGCACCCCGCGCTACGGAAGGCGAGCGCCCCCTCCGGGGGCTTCCGAACCGCGCCGTCTCACCTCGGGAGCGCACCTCGCGACGGAGTGACGATCGATGCGCGCATGAGGTTCGAAAGCCCCGGAGGGGCGCCTGCCGTCCGTAGCCTGGGGTGCAGGAGCGGAGCGACAAACCCCAGGCGTTCCGCGACCACCAGCGTTCCGCGACCACCAGCGTTCTGCAACCACCAGCGTTCTGCGACCAACCCCAGGCGTTCCTCAACCGACCGACGGGCACGGCCCCTCGCCGCGCATCCACGCCAGCACCTTCGCCGCGGTGTCGACGTCGAGCTCGCGTTGCAGAGACTCCGGCGCGACGCCGAGCCGTCCGAGCTCGCGGCGGAGAGCCTCCCCGCGCGCACGCGCTGCCGCAGGGCGGTTGTCAGGAGACACACGGGAGCGTCGAGCGGGCGTCATCGCCCCGACGCTACCACCGCCTCACGCGCCCAGCCCGAGCGCTTGCAGCTCCATCGCCGCGAGCGCATGGCCGCAGCCCACCGCGCGGCGCAGCGCGTCCACCGCAGCCCGCGCGTCGCCGAGCGCCCGCATCACGCGCGCCCGCTCGAACCACGCGGCCCCGTCGTCGGCCCCGCGCGCCAGCACCACGTCGAGGTCGCCGAGGGCGCCTGCGAGGTCGCCCCGCTCCGCCCGCAGCGTCGCCCGGAGGCGCAGCGCGTCCATCGCCGCGGGCTCGCGCCGCAGCGCCTCGGTGAGGTCGCGCTCGGCCGACGCCCCGTCGCGCCGCGCGAGGTGAACCAGCGCCCGCGCCGTCCACGCCTCCGCCCGCTCGGGGTCGAGCGCGAGCACCGCCGTCCGGTCGGCCAGCGCGCGATCGTACTGCCCCATCGCGTGGAGGCAGCGCGCCCGCTCGCGCAGGAAGCCCGCGGCGTGCGGCAGGAGCGCCACCGCGCGATCGAACGCCGGCAGCGCCCCAGCGAAGTCGAGATCGCGCAAGTGGAGCACGCCGAGGACGTAGTGCGCCGCCGCGCTCCCCGGCGCGAGCGCCACCGCCTGCTGCGCGTCTTCCAGCGCCCCCGGGCGGTTGCCGGCCTGCTCACACGACCACGCCCGCGCGACGTGGGCCGACGCGGTGCGCGACGCGACGTCGTGGGACGCCAGAATGGGGGCGATCTCGTCCGGCGTGAAGCCGACGCCGCCGAGGAGCTGCGTGCCGATGAGGATGCGCGCGTGGACCGCGCCGCGCCGCTCGGCCTCGTTGAGGGCGAGGCAGAGCATCTGCACCCGCTCCTGGCGCGGGTCGCGGAGGAGCGGACCCGGCGCGCGACGGTCGTCGACCGGCGGCGCGGGCGGCGCCAGCGCGCCCCGCAGTGCGTCGATGGCGTCGGCGGCGTCGAAGAAGCGCCGCGCCACCTCGCGGTCGACGCAACGAGCAAACCAGTCGTCGAAGCCCGGCGGGATGGCGCCCTTCCGCCCGAGGGCCTTCGCCCGCGCGCTCGCGTCCTCGATGGGGTCGTTGTCCATCCGCGAGGATGGCGGGGTAGTGGCCGTAGTAGCGCCAGTACGACCCCCCGGCGAGGGCGTCGAAGGCGATGAGCCCGAGGGCCCACACGTCGGTCGCGGGCGACACCTTCCCCTCGGCGCGAAACTGCTCCGGCGCGAGCCAGCCCGGCGACCCCTGGGCGCGGGTGAGCTTCACGTAGGTCTTGAGCGCGGGCACGACGTGGGCGATGCCGAAGTCGAGCACCTTCACGTCGAGGGCGGCGTCGGCCCGGCGCGCCGGGGCCACCATGATGTTCTCGGGCTTGAGGTCGCAGTGGACGATGCCCACCCGGTGCGCCGCCGCCACCGCGTGGCAGACGGGCTCGAGGATGGCGAGCACCTCCTCGGGCGGCAGCGGGCCGCGGCGCGCGACGAGGGCCTCCAGGGTCTCGCCGCGCAAGAGCTCCATGACGTACCAGGGGACGGAGCCGGGCATCGCGACGCCCGCGTCGATCACCTGGGCGACGTGCTCGCTGTCGATGCGGGTGCTGACGCGAGCCTCGTCGACGAAGCGCCGCCGCACGCGGTCGTCGTCCGCCAGCCAGTGGTGGAGCACCTTGAGGGCGCGCTTCACATCGAGGTTCCGCTGGGTCACCTCGTAGACGGTGCCCATGCCGCCGACGGCGATCACCCGCTCGACGCGGTACTCCTGCGCGAACACCTGCCCCGGCGTCAGCGACCCCCGCGGGTCGATGTCGTGCGCGTCCATGACGGAGGCGTATCGCGGTCGAGCGCCGCGACACAAGCGCAACAGCAGAACAGCGGGGTTTGTCGCTTCGGTCCAGAACGCCTGGGGTTTGTCGCTCCGCTCCTGCACCCCAGGCTACGGATGGCGAGCGCCCCCTCCCGGGGGCTCCCAAACCACGCGCTCTCATCTCAGGAACGCACCTGACGACCGGGCGTCGATCGATGCGCGCGCGAGGTTCGAAAGCCCCGGAGGGGCGCCTGCCTTCCGTAGCCTGCGGGTGCAGGAGCGGAGCGACAAACCCCAGGCGTTCTGGACCGAAGCGACAAACCCCACGCGCCCACAGTCGCGCAGCGACCACCCCCGAGCGCGCCCTCACGCGCCACCGCCCGTCGCGTCACCCCCCGCAGCGGCGCCCTCACGCGACCCCCACCGCGCCCGCACCGCGTCGCGCGACGTCGTCACGCGCCTCGCTCTCCCGCACGACCGCGTCTCGCCGTCCCCTCACGCACTCATCGCCATCCCCTCACCCGACCTCCGCGTCGACGTCACGCGCGCCGGCCGCTGCCGTTCGCACTCGCCTCGCTCGCGTCACGCGCGCCGGCCGTCGCGGTTCGCCCGCACCGCGCTCACGTCACGCGCTCCGGCGGCGACGTCACGCCCGCCCCCCCGCGACGTCACGCGCTCCGGCGGCGACGTCACCCCACCGCGACCGCCTCCTGTCGCGCCCTCGGACGCTCCCGTTGTCCGCGCCTCGGAATCGTCGTCCGACGCGCGCCGCACCGTCAACCGCCACGGCCGAGCTCCCCTACGGTGGGCGCATGCAGATCCCCAAAGCCCCGAAGGTCCCCGCCGAGTCCGCCCCGCGCACGAAGACCGCGAAGCCCTCGCCCTCCGGCCGCCCGCCCCCGCTCCCCACGGACCGCGCGGTCACGCTCGACGACCTGCTCCTCCGCGCGAGCGCCGTCTCCGCCGCGACGCGCGAGCTCGCCTTCCTCGCGCTCGACGACGCGCAGCGCCTCGAGTACGGCCGCGCCGTCGACACGGGCGTCGTCCTCGGCGCCGCGACGCAGTTCGCCGCCGGCGCCTACGCCGTCTTCGACCGCCTCGCCCCCGCCGACCGCGCCAAGGTCGTGGGCGCGTCGCCGGCCCTCGTCGACCTGCTCGTGCACGAGGCCGTCGAGCTCCAGGCCCGCAAGTCGGCCTTCGACGCCCAGGCCGCCCAGGGCGAGGTGAACCGCGCGGGCCGCCGCGCCGCCGCACGCAAGTCCCTCCGCGACGGCATCGCCCTGCGCGACCAGGTGTACGGCGCGCTCCGCAACGTCACCCGCGCGCACGAGCGCGAGGCCCTCGACGCCGCCGTCGGCACCGCCGCCACCGCCGCCGAACTCGACGTCGGGATGCGCCGCGTCGCCGCCGCCCTGCGCGCGCGCCTCGCCGCCTCCACCGACGCGCAGCGCGAGGCGCTCGCCAACATCGGGCTGACGGAGTCCGCGGCGAAGGCGCTCGACGACGCCGCGGCGGCCGCGCTCGCGGCCGAGACCGAGGCCGCCGGCACGCCGCCCGGCGCCCGCGTCACCCAGCGCGAGCTCGACCTCGGCGACGGCGCCGTCGTCCACCTCGTCGGCGTCGTCTACCGCGCCTTCCGCGAGGCCACCGCGGCGCTGCCCGCGCTGGTGGTCCCGCCGCTCGGTGAGCTCGCCCGCTTCTTCGCGCGCCCCGCCGCCAAGGCCCCCGCCGCGAAGCCCCCCGCCCCGACGCCCGACCCCGACGCGCCCACGGGCTGAACGGGACGCGCCGCCCGCGCGCTCACGCCCGCCACCACGTTCGTCGCCCGCCGCCACGCAGCGAGCGCCACTCCCCTCTCCAGCGCGCTGCGGTGGTAACCCGCTGCGAGGCTCGGCGAGCGGCGGGGCGACGCTGCCCTCCACTCCGCCGCCCTCACCACCGCCGCCCTCACCCCAGCGCGCGGAGCGCCGCGAGCGCGCGCGTGAAATCCTCCGGCGGCGCCGACTCGAACCGCAGCGCCTTGCCCGTCACCGGGTGCGCGAAGCCCAGCACCGCCGCGTGGAGCGCCTGCCGCCCGAGCGCCTCGGCCACCACACGAACCCGCTCGTCGCGCGCACGCCGCCCGTACACCGCGTCCCCCAGCAACGGGAACCCCGCGTCAGACATGTGCACCCGGATCTGGTGCGTCCGCCCCGTCTCCAGCCGGCACCGCACGTACGACGCCTTCCCGCCCGCCAGACGCTCGACGGGCTCGACGTGCGTGACCGCGCGCCGACCCTCCTTCACGCGCGACGAGAAGCGCAGCCGGTCGGTCGGGTGGCGGTCGTAGAAGGTGTCGAACGTCACCGCGCCCGGCGCCCCCTCGCAGAGCGCGAGGTAGCTCCGCTCGATGTCGTGCGCGCGGAAGCGCGCCTGGAGCGCCTCGCGCGCCGTCGGTGTGAGCGCCACCACCAGCAGCCCCGAGGTGAAGCGGTCGATGCGGTGCACGATGCCCGGCCGCAGCGGGTCGGCGTCCTCGTCGTCGACCTCCGCGTGGTGGAGCACGGCGTTGACCAGCGTCCCCGTCGCGTGCCCCTTCGCCGGGTGCACCACCAGCCCCGCGGGCTTGTCGACCACGAGCAGGTCGCGGTCTTCATAGACGACCGTCAGCGGGATGTCCTCGGGGAGCGCAGCCACGGGCTCGGGCGCCGGGATCTCCACCTCGATCACGTCGCCCGCCCGCACGCGCTGGCTGGCCTTGGCGGGCGCGCCGCGCACGGCCACCCGGCCCTCGTCGCAGTACCGCGAGACGGCCGAGCGGGTCACCCCCTCGGCCTCCAGCCTGGCGGCCACCACGCGGTCCACGCGCTCGCCCACGTCGGCCGGCAGGGCCTCGAGCGAGACGCGGCGGGCCGTCACCACACCTTGGACTTGATGTGCTTCTTGGACTTCACGAGGATGTCCACGATCGCGCGGCCGTAGAAGTTCTTCGCGTAGAGCTCGGGGGAGACGCGCGACTTGTAGAGCTGGCGCCCCTCCTCCACCTCGTCGGCGATGGCGTCGAAGAGGTTGTCCTCCTGCAGGCCCTTGGTGATCTTCTCTTCGTTGTAGAGCGACAGGTCGCTCGCGATGGCTCGCGCGAGGCGGCGCGCGGCCTCCTCGGTCTCGATGAGGGGCATGCGGCGAAGCTACCACCCCCCGCCCGCGCGCTTCAACGACGCGCGCGCCCCTCTTGATCGCCCCGCGCCCTGACCGCACACTGGACGCGTGCGCCCCCCGCTTCGATTCTTCTCCCTCCTCCTCGCCGCCGGCGCGTGCGCCGACGACGTGCCCGTGGAGGTCCCGGTCGGCCCGCTCACCTTCGCGGTCGACGTGTCCTCGATCAACGTCCCCGCCCCCCTCCGTCAAAACGGCAGCGTCGCCCGCGTCCCCTGCTCCGCCGCGAGCGCCTGCCCCGCCGCCGCCCCGCTCACCCTGCGCTGCGTCGCCGGCGCCTGCGACCCCGCCCCCGTGGTGATCGAGCTCGGCGTGATGGACCCGATCGACCTCGGCGCGTGGTCGTCGGTCTTCTCCACGGTGGCCAGCAACGTCAGCCAGATCACCGTCTCCCGCGCCCAGTGGCAGGCCGCGGCGATGGGCCTGCGCGCCCCCGTCGGGCCGGTGGAGCTCTACTGGGGCCCCGAGTCCGCCACGGGCGCCGCGGCCGACGGCGTGCGGCACCTCGGCATCGTGCCCGCGATCGCCTTCGACGCGCAGGGCAACGCCTCGGGCGAGGTGGGCCTCGACGCCGCGGGCAACGCCGCGCTCTCCGACCACCTGCTCCGCGCGTCGCGGCGCTTCCGCGTGTTCGCCCGCGCCGCGGTCGACCTCGCGCCGGGGGCCCCGCTGCCCGCGGGCCGCGCGTCGATCCAGCTCCGGCTGACGGTCCGCGCCGAGACGCGGCTGCTGCGCTGAAGCGCGCCGGCGCGGCGTCGATACCCCTTCGCGGGCCCCGGCGCCTCTGTGGTATAGCGGCCCCCAGCGCACGGCCCTCACCAAAGGTAACCCCGACACCGTGGACGAACAGCACGACGCCCCCCGCGCCGACAGCGGCAACTCGAAATTCGTCATCCTCGGTCTGCTGCTGCTCCTCGGGGGCGGCGCGGCGATCTGGTTCATGACCCGGCCCCCGCCGCCCGCGCCGCGGCCCGAGCCCGTGGCCGTCCACGACGCCGCCGCGCCGCCCGCCACGCCGCTGGTGGCCGCGCCCATCGAGCTGCCGCCCGAGGAGCCCGACGCCGCGGTGGTCGCGACGCCCGACGCCGCCGCGCCGCGCATCCGGTACGTCACCCGCTACGTCGACGCCTGCCCCGGCACGCTCACCGACCCCGCCGGCGTCGACCGCGTCGCGCGCGCCAACGCCGGCGCCGTCCGCGCCTGCTACGAGCGCGAGCTCCGCAGCAACAACTCGCTCCGCGGCCACCTCACCGCGCGGCTCTTCATCAACACCTCGGGCCACGTCGACAACGTCCAGGTCTCCTCCGCGATGCGCAACCGCGCGATCGAGGAGTGCGTGAAGGGCACGCTCCGTCGCCTCTCCTTCCCCCCCTCGCGCGGCGGCTGCGCGACGCGCGACCTCAACTACGACTTCGCCCCGCGCGACTGACGGTCAGTTCGGCCAGCGGATGTCGAGGCGCTTCATCTTCCGCCACAGCGTGGTGGGGGAGAGCCCGAGCGCCTCGGCCGCCCGCTCGCGGTTGCCGTCGACGTCGCGCAGCGCCTCCTCGATGGCCGCGCGCTCGGCCGCGTCGACCGACGAGGCCAGGGTGCGGTCGCCGGGGCGGTCGCGGGGCGCCGGGGGGAGGTCCTGCGGGGCGACGTCCTCGAGCTGGATCACGCCGCTCAGCGAGGCGAGCGCGACGGCCTGCTCGACCATGTTCTCGAGCTCGCGGATGTTGCCCGGGTAGTCGTACTGGGCGAGGTACTCCATCACCGCGTCGCCGAGGCGCACCTGCACGCCCATCTTGCGGCAGTACTTCGCGAGGAAGTGGTCGACGAGCAGCGGGATGTCCTCGCGGCGGTCGCGCAGCGGCGGGAGCACGAAGCGCGCGACGTTGAGCCGGTAGTAGAGATCCTGCCGGAAGCGCTTCTCGGCGATGGCCTTGTGGAGGTCCTGGTTGGTGGCGGCCACCACGCGCACGTCCACCTTGATCGGGCGGTTGTCGCCGACGCGGCGCACCTCGCCCTCCTGCAGCACGCGCAGGAGCCGGGCCTGGAAGGCCGGCGTGGTCTCGGCGATCTCGTCGAAGAAGAACGTCCCCCCGTCGGCCTCCTCGATGAGCCCGCGGCGGTTGCCCACGGCCCCCGTGAAGGCCCCGCGCACGTGCCCGAAGAGCTCGCTCTCGAGCAGCGTCTCGGTGACGGCCGCGCAGTTGACCGGGACGAAGGGCTTGTCGGCGCGCTTCGAGTTGACGTGGACGGCCTTGGCCACCAGCTCCTTGCCGGTGCCCGACTCGCCGGTGATGAGCACCGTCGCGTCGGTGGGGGCGAACTTCGCGATGCGCGTCAGCACCTCGCGCATCGCCGCCGAGCGCCCGATGATGTTCTCGAAGCGGTAGCGGTCGCGGAACTCCGCCGTCAGCCACGCCACCCGCGCGCCGAGCGCGCGCCGCTCGAGCGCGCGGCCCACCTTCACCCCGAGCTCATCCTCCGAGAAGGGCTTCTGGATGTAGTCGTAGGCCCCGAGGCGCATCGCCTCCACCGCGCTCTCGATCGAGCCGAACGCGGTCATCACGATCACCTCGGTGAGCGGGTGCGCCTCCTTCACCCGGCGCAGCACCTCGAGCCCGTCGCGCGCGCCCATGCGCAGGTCGGTGATCACGAGGTCGTAGCCGTGCGCCGCGGCCATCTCGATGCCCTTGTCGCCGTCGGGCGCCTCGTCCACCTCGTGGTCGAGCGCGCGCAGCATCATCGCGAGCGTCGCCCGCAAATTGCGCTGATCATCGACGACCAGGATCCTCGCCATCCGCTCTACACTCCCTCCGCGGCCACCGCAGCGATGATGGGTCGCTCAGTCCGAGATGACAAGCCCGAAGGGGCGGTAGCGCGCGCGGCCCCGCGCGATGCGCAGCACGAAGGGCGCAGAAAGCGCACGCCCCACGAACGCGTCCGTGAACCACGGGTCGCCGTCGGCGCGCGACTCGAACGACGCGCGCGCCTGGTACAAGCCCGCCTCGTCGAGCGCGCCCGCGGGGCAGAAGTCCGCGACCACCAGCCGCGCCCCGCGCCGCCCCCCCGCCCCGAGCCGCACGAAGAACTCCCGGAACGCGTTCGCGTCGCGCGCGAGGAGGTCGCAGCGCACCGCGCGCCCCGACGGGGTCTCGAGTTCGAAGCCGAACTGCGTCGTGCGGTAGTACGTCCGGAGCGGCCGGCGCCCCGGGTTGCGCAGCGCCACCGTCGCCACCAGCGCCTCGCCGTAGGCCGCCTGCGCGTCGCGCGCCTCCACCCGCAGCCCCGCGGGCACGGGCGCGGGCGGTGACGGGGGCGGCGCCATCGCGGGCACCGTGACCGCGGCGGTGAGGTCGTTGACCGGGTACGGGATCTCGTCGAAGACCACCGTGCGCGCGCGCCACCGCGCGAGGCTGACCCCGCGCGCGGGCAGCGGCGCGAAGCCGTAGTGGGCCACCGCCGACGCGCCCTCGACGAGCGCCGCGGGGACGCGCAGCCGGCAGGTGTCGCGCAGGTCGACGAGCTCGGAGTAGCGCTGGCCGGGCGCGAGCACCGTGCGGACGGCGCGGTCGGGCGTCGCGGGACGCGCGTCGTGGACGCAGCGCGGCGCGCGGGCCGGGCGGCGACGACGGGCGCCGGGCAAGGGCGCGGGGGGCGGCACCTCGAGCCAGACGAGCCGGCGGTCGGCGGCGACCTCGACGGGGTGGTCGGTGACGTTGCGGAGCGTCCAGCGCCAGCGCGCGGTGCCGGCGACGGGCTCGACGGTGAAGGCCACGGGCGACGGCCCGGTGGGGCGCGGCGCGGGCACGGCGAGCGCGGCGGGCGCGGCGAGGTGCGCGGCGAGCGCGGCCACGGACGCGACGAGGGACGGCCACGGGGCGCGGGGTCGGTGCATCGGGCGGCGGAGCATCCAACGGGCGCGGCGGCGCCGTCAACGAACCGCGCGCTGCGACGAGAGCAGGCGCTCCACCTCGTCGCGGACGGAGCCGGGGAAGATGAGCCGCCGCCGCACGAAGGGCGCGCTCAGGAGGCGGTTGATGACAAAGGAGGCCGACTCCAGGGGCCGCGGCGGGCGGCGCTGGTACACCACCCGGAGCGCGGCGTCGGGCGACGAGGGCGCCTCGTAGGGGAGCACCTCGGCCACGTCGAAGGCGGCGTAGTAGCGCGGGTCGAGGCCCTTCGCGCGCACGATGTCCTCGAGGCCGGCGAGGAGCGCGGCGTCCTGCGCGGGGTCGAGCTCGTCGAGGGAGGCGGACTTGAAGAGGGCGCGCGACGCGATGGCGCGCGCGAAGGCCGAGAGGGTCTCGTCGCGGTCGTCGGCCCACGCGCCGATGGTGGCCCAGAGGGTGTGGTCGTCGAGCGAGAGGTACGCGCCGACGGAGACGGGCTCGGACCGCGCGAAGGCCCGCAGCGCGTCGGGGGTGCCCGCGGGCGTCCTGCCGTCGGCGACGAGGTCGGAGAAGCGCCGGAAGAGCGAGCGCACCACGCACTCGGCCGCGCGCGTGGCCTTGTGGAGGTACACCTGCTGGTACATGAAGAGCCGCGCGAGGAAGTAGCCCTCCACCGCGGGGAGGCCCTTCGAGCCGTCGACCGCGAGGCGCGGCCCCGCGGGGTCGGGGTCGAGCAGGAGCGAGCGCAGGAGCCAGTCGAGGTCGTAGAGACCGTAGCGCGTGCCCGTCATGTACGAGTCGCGCAGGAGGTAGTCGCAGCGGTCGACGTCGAAGGTGCCCGACACGGCCCGCGCGAGGTAGCGCACCGGGTGGTCGCCGTGCACGAGGCGCTCGACGCGGCCGGGCATCGCGGGGTCGCGCGCGCGCAGCTCACGGTGCACGCCCGTCCCCGGGTCGAGCACGATCGCGCTCGTCCAGTCCTCGTGCGCCCGCATCGACGGGAACACCTCCTCGAACAGGTGCGACAGCGGCCCGTGCCCGAGGTCGTGCAGGAGGGCCGCCGCGAGCGCGTCCTCGGCGTCCTGGCCGGTGAGCGCGTGGGCCGGCCCCAGCGCCGCCGCCAGCGGCCCCACCCGGTCGAGGAAGCGCGTCATCACGTGGGCCGCCCCGACCGCGTGCGAGAAGCGGGAATGCTCGGCCCCGGGGAAGGCCAGCGACGCCACGCCGAGCGCGGCTACGCGCCGCAGGCGCTGCACCTCGGGGGTGTCCATCAGCGCGGGCACCACCAGCTCGGTCGGGCGCTCGAAGGCCACCAGCCCGTGCACCGGGTCGCGGAGGATCATGCCGGGGCACCTAATACACCGCGCCGCGACTTACGAGTTGAATTCGCGCCCCACAGCCCGCGCCCGCTCTGGTAGCGTGGGCGCGATGGGACGTCCGCGGTCACGCCTGCTCCTCGCGCTCGGCGCGGCCCTCGCGTGTCGCGGCGCGCCGCCCCCGCCGGCCGACCCCGACCCCGACGCGCCCACCCTCCGCGTGCGCGACGGCGGCAGCGCGATCACCGCGCCCCGGCGCCCGGCGGAGGGCTGCCCCGCCCGTGAACCGCGCGCGCGCTGGGGACCGGGCACCACCCACGGGTCGACCGTCGCGGGCTCGGAGACGTGGACGCGCGCGGGCTCGCCCCACCGCGTCCCTTACGGGGCCCACGTCATCGCGGGCGCGAGCCTGCGGGTCGAGCCCTGCGCGGTGGTGCTCGTCGGCGCCGAGCGGGCCCTCGTCGTCCAGAGCGACGCGCGCATGGTCGCCGCGGGCACGGCCGCCGAGCCGATCGTCTTCGACGCCCTCTCCGAGTCGCCGGCCCACGGCGACTGGGTCGGCCTGGAGGTCCGCGCCCGCGCGCTGCCCGACACGCGCCTCGCCCACGCCACCATCGTCCACGCGGGCGGCGACCCTGGTGCGCCGGGCGACCCCCCGGCGGCGATCCGCACGCGCGCCTCCGCGGGGCTCGACGTCGAGCACGTCACGATCCGAAGCTCCGGAGGATTTGGCGTGGCGGCGTTGGACGACGGGGGGTTCTCCCCCCGTGCGCATGACCTGACGATCGAAGATTCGCGCGGCGAGGGCGCGGTCTACCTCGCGGACGTGAACGTCGCGAAGACCCTTCCAGAAGGGCGTTTTCGAGGAAACGCGCGCGACGACGTCGTGCTCGCCGCGACGCAGCGCGTCTTGCGCATCGAAAGTACATTGCGATCCCTGGGGAACAGCGCGCGCTACCGACTCCGCCGCGCCGCGCGGTGGATCGTGCAGGGCGTGAGCTCGCCGCGCCTCACGCTCGCGCCCGGCGCGACGCTCGCGATGGGCGAGGAGTCGTCGCTCGAGGTGGGCCTCGAACTGCCCGGGGCCCTTGTGGCAGAGGGCGATACGAGCGCCGGCCCGGTGCGCGTGGTCGCCGCGGACGGGGCCGCGGGGGCGTCGTCGTGGGGCGCGGTGGTGCTCGGCGCGCGGGCGGACGTCGCGCGTTCTCGCCTGCGAGACATGGAGATCTCGGGGGCTGGGGGCGCAGTGACCGGCGCCTTCGAATCCTGCCCCGCGCCCTCGCCGGCGGACGTCGAATCGCGCGGAATGCTCGTCCTCGCAGGGGCTTCCGCGGCGATGGCGGTCGAGGGGGTGCGCTTCGTGGCGGGCCCACGCAACGGTTTCGCGATTCTTCGAGCCGACGCGCCGCCCTTGTCCCCGACGGATTTCACACGCGCGTCACAGCGCAACGACCTCACACGCGCGGGGGTGCGCTGCGCGTCATCGCAACCTTCACGCGGCGGCGACTGTCCGCCAACCCCCGGATGTCCCTAGGGAATTCGCTCACGCTCGGCAGCGTTGGGCGCGCCGCGCGGCGAGGGAACGGCGGCGGCGGCGCCCGTCAATGATGAACAGCCGTCCAGGTGTCCGCGGGGAAATTCAGCATCCCCCCGGAGGGCGGGAAAGGGGGTGGGATTTCAACGAGTTGCGCGACGGACGTTTCCCGTCTCCGCCGCGCTCGCCCGGCGCGGGAAGGCATTCGAAGGTGCGTAGGGGGCGACGCACCCGCACGGCGCTTGTTTCGTAGCCGAATCGCCTGGAGCTCCTGGGCTTTTTCACAGGCTTACCCACACCTGAACGTACGTACTCCGCTTGAAGAGTCTCGGAAGGTGGGGCACTAACAGGTCCGTCCCGAGGGCAGCGGCGTCGCGAAGGCGCCGGAGAGGTTCCCCGGGTCGGAGGCCGCGACGTCGGAGAGAGGTCGCGGCGATGACCCGTTTCCTCTCATCACCGCCGACGCCCTCGCGACCGCCGAAAAAAATCGATGTCAGTTTTTTGGAAGCGCGAACGAAACCGAGCAATAGGGAGTGCACGCCGGAGCGGCGGACCGACGAAGGCCCGCTGGCAGCATAGAAGGTACGGACGGCGAGACGTTTCATTGCAGGGTACGCGCGAGTGGAGCGGGACGGTCGATGGCGGTGCAGGGCGCGATGAATCTCTTCGAACACGGTACGGCGAAGGCCGGCCGAGAGACCTTCGAGCTTAACGTGGCGTAGGGCCTGAGGGGGCTCTGGCCTCTACGGGAATGCTTCATCGGACGGCGACCGGGCGCGCGGCGGGCTGAAAACCCGCGCGGCGGACCGCGGTCCGAGGGCGCGCACGTCCCCGGCGACGGGGGAGCGGCGGCGCGATGGGGCGAGTGTGCCTCGCGGCCGCGGGCCCCAAGGGCGTCGGGACTGGAATTCGAGACGTGCTCACGGTGACGGGCGAAGCCGTGAGCCTCTGCTGTTTCTGGAGGAGTGGCACGATGACGACGATGGGACCGATCGAGGTGAGCGGGCGCGACGTGGCGATCACGGAGGAGGCCCAGATGGGCCTGGCCTACGCGCTCGAGCTGACGCCGGTGGAGGAGTCGGACGACTCGTCGACCCGCAAGCCGCGCGTCCGCGCCCGCACGATCTCGATCAAGCGGCTGAGCAAGCGCGAGCTGGAGCGGGGCCGCATGCTGTACCCCGAGGTCGACTACGAGCGCCCGCAGACGCGCGCCGACTGCCTCCACGGCCCGCACGCGGAGCGGCCCTGCCCCTTCGTGAGCTGCAAGCACCACCTCTACCTCGACGTGAACGAGCGCACCGGCTCGATCAAGGTGAACTTCCCCGACGCCGAGGTGTGGGACCTGCCGGAGACCTGCGCGCTCGACATCGCCGACCGCGGCGGCATCACGCTCGAGGAGGTCGGCGAGATCATGAACCTCACCCGCGAGCGCATCCGCCAGCTCGAGACGCGCGGCCTCGCCAAGCTCAAGGCCCTCGGCGAGATGGCCTCGCTCTCCGACTACTGCGACGAGTGACGCCCCGCCGCCGGCGCGCTCGCGCCGCGGTTCCGTGCACCCTCCGGCCCGATCCTCCCCTACACTCCCGCGCCGGAGACCCCGCACCATGACGATCCGTCGCGCGCTCGTGTCCGTGAGCGACAAGCGAGCGCTCATCCCCTTCCTCCAATCCCTCTCGGCGCGCGGCGTCGAGATCCTCTCGACCGGAGGCACCGCGAAGGCCGTCCGCGAGGCCGGCCTCGCCGTCACCGACGTGAGCGCGTACACCGGCTCGCCCGAGATCATGGACGGGCGCGTGAAGACGCTGCACCCCAAGGTGCACGGCGCGATCCTCATGCGCGAGCGCGACGACGACCGCGAGGCGCTCGCCTCCATCGGCGGCGCCCCCATCGACCTCGTCGTGGTCAACCTCTACCCCTTCGAGGAGACGCTGCGCCGCCCCGGCGCGACGCACGAGGAGCTCGTCGAGAAGATCGACATCGGCGGCCCCGCCATGGTGCGCGCCGCCGCCAAGAACCACGCGCGCGTGACGGTGGTGGTCGACCCGGCCGACTACGGCGCGGTGCTCGCGGAGTTCGAACGCGACGGCGACGTGGGCCACGAGCTCCGGGTCGCCCTCGCGGCCAAGGCCTTCGCCCACACCTCGCGCTACGACGGCGCGATCGCGATGTACCTCTCGGGCATCGACCCCGAGGGCTCGCGCGAGCGCTACCCCCGCTCGCTCCACCTCGCCTACGAGCGCGCGTACACCCTGCGCTACGGCGAGAACCCGCACCAGTCGGGCGCCTTCTACCGCGAGCACGGCGCCGCCGAGGGCACGCTCGGGCGCGCGGCCAGCGTCGGCGCCGGCGGCAAGGAGCTCTCGTACAACAACCTCGTCGACGTCGACGCGGCCCTCGAGGCGGCGCGCGAGTTCGACGGGCCCGCGGCCGTGGTGGTGAAGCACACCAACCCGTGCGGCGTCGCGACGGCATCTTCGCTGGTGGCGGCCTACCGCGCGGCCCGCGGCGCCGACGAGCTCAGCGCCTTCGGCGGCATCGTCGCGCTCAACCGCCCGGTCGACGTCGACACCGCCGCGGCCCTCGTCGAGACCTTCCTCGAGGCCGTCGTCGCGCCGGCCTTCCCCCCCGAGGCCCTCAAGCTCCTCCACGCGAAGAAGAACC
Organism: Polyangiales bacterium; assembly: GCA_046351555.1. GTDB lineage: Bacteria > Myxococcota_A > Polyangia > Polyangiales > CAISKJ01. Next base: position 64,329 of record JAXLYI010000026.1, on the reverse strand, counting down.
TCCGCCTCATCGAGACGGGCCCCTGGCGCCCCGCCGACGAGCCCGGCCGCGTCGTCCGCCACGTCTCCGGCGGCCTCCTCCTGCAAGACCGCGACGCCCGCGGCCGCGGCGAGGTCGAGGCCGGGCGCGTCGTCACGAAGCGCGCGCCCACCGACGACGAGCGCCGCGCCCTCGCGTTCGCGTGGTCGGTCGCGAAGCACGTGAAGTCCAACGCGATCGTGCTCGCCGCGGCCGACGGCGAGCTCTGCCGCACGCTCGGCGTCGGCGCCGGGCAGATGTCGCGCGTGGTCTCCGTCGAGGTGGCCGCGCGCAAGGCCGGCGAGGCCGCGCGGGGCTCGGCGCTCGCGTCGGACGCGTTCTTCCCCTTCCCCGACGGCGTCGAGCTCGCCGCGAGCCACGGCGTCACCGCCATCGCGCAGCCCGGCGGCAGCGTGAAGGACGCCGACGTGATCGCCGCCGCCGACGCCGCCGGCGTCGCGATGATCTTCACCGGCAACCGCCACTTCCGGCACTGATGCGCGCCCTCGTCGTCGGCTCCGGCGCGCGCGAGCACGCGCTCTGCGCCCGCCTCGCCGCCTCCCCCCTCGTCCGCGAGGTGCTCTGCGCGCCCGGCAACCCCGGCATCGCCGCCGACGCCTCGCTCCGCCCCGTCGCCGCCGACGACCTCGACGGCCTCATCGCCCTCTGCCTGCGCGAGCGCGTCGGCCTCGTCGTGCCCGGCCCCGAGGCCCCGCTCGTCGCCGGCCTCGCCGACCGCCTCGCCGCCGCGGGCGTCGCGTGCTTCGGCCCCACCGCCGCCGCCGCGCGCCTCGAGGGCTCCAAGGGATTTTCGAAGGACTTCATGGCCCGCCACGGCGTCCCCACCGCGGCCTACGCGCGCTTCGACGACCTCGCGCGCGCCGCGGCCTACGTCCGCTCGGTGAAGCACCGCGTGGTGGTGAAGGCCGACGGCCTCGCCGCGGGCAAGGGCGTGACGGTGTGCGACGACGTCGACCAGGCGCTCGACGCCCTCGCCCACGCGCTGCGCGACGGCGCCTTCGGCGACGCGGGCCGCGAGGTGGTGGTCGAGGAGCGCCTGGAGGGCCCCGAGGTGTCGCTCCACGTCGCCTGCGACGGCGAGCGCTACGTCGTGCTCGGCGCCGCGCAGGACCACAAGCGCCTCGGCGACGGCGACGTCGGGCCCAACACCGGCGGGATGGGCGCCTACAGCCCCGTCCCCGCGTGGACGCCCGCGCTCGAGGCGCGCGCCCTCCGCGAGGTGGTCGAGCCGACGCTGCGGGGCATCGCGCGCGAGGGAGCCCCCTTCCGCGGCGTGCTCTTCATCGGGCTGATGCTCACCGCCGACGGGCCGCGCGTGCTCGAGTACAACGTGCGCTTCGGCGACCCGGAGTGCGCCGTGCTGCTCGCGCGCTTGGAGGGCGACGTCGCCCCCTGGCTCCTCGGCTGCGCCCGCGGCGCGCTCGACCCGCGCGACGTCCGTTTGCGCGACGTGGCCTCCGTCGGGGTCGTCGTCGCGGCCGATGGGTACCCCGAGGCCCCGCGCCGGGGCGCCCCGATCGGCGGGCTCGACGCCGCCGCGCGGGTGCCCGGCGTCCGGGTCCTGCACGCCGGGACGGCGCGCGCGGGCGACGGGTGGGTCACGGCCGGGGGCCGGGTGCTGCTGGTGGTGGCCACCGCGCCGACCTTCGACGAAGCCCGATCGCGCGCCTACGAGGCCGTCGACGCGGTCGAGCTCCCCGGCGCGCGCGTGCGGCGCGACATCGGGTGGCGCGCCGCACGCGGGCCTTGAACCCGCCGGGAGAGATTGCGACACTGGCGCCAGGCCATGCAGGTGACCCCCCCGTCCGCGCGGCTCGGCTCGCGCATCGCCGGGAAATATCAGCTCATCCGGGTGATCGGCGAGGGCGGCATGGGCGCCGTCTACGAGGCGCGCCACGTCCAGATGGACCGGCGCGTCGCGATCAAGATGCTCCGCCCCGAGCTGGTGCGCGACCGCGCGTCGGTCGAGCGCTTCCTCCGCGAGGCGCAGACCGCGGCCCACATCGAGCACAAGAGCATCGTGCGGGTGTTCGACTTCGGCGAGGCCGAGGACGGCACGCCCTTCATCGTGATGACCTACCTCGACGGGCACCCGCTCTCCGAGGCGCTCTACCGCCGCGGGCGCCTTTCCGAGCTCGACGCCGTCCAGGTGCTCGCCCCGATCGCGAGCGCGCTCGACCGGGCCCACCGCGGCGGGGTGATCCACCGCGACCTCAAGCCCGAGAACATCTTCATGGCCCGCGACTCCGACGGCCGCGAGCGCCCCGTGCTGCTCGACTTCGGCGTCGCGCGCCTGCGCGGCGAGGCCGACGCGGTGCTGCCCGAGCAGGGCGGCGGGCCCGTCACGATGCTCGGCACGCCCGCGTACATGGCCCCCGAGCAGCTCGCCGGCGACGGCGCGGTCGACGCGCGGACGGACATCTACGGCATGGGCGTGGTGCTCTACGAGCTCCTCACCGGCGTGTCGCCCTTCCAGCGCGAGGACGCGCAGTCGACCATCCGCGCGATCCTCACGGAGGGCGTCCGCTCCCCCTCGCGCATCGTGCCCGCGATCTCGCCCGCGATGGAGGCGGTGATCCTCTGCGCGATGGCGCGTGACCCCCAGCACCGATTCGAATCGATGGAGGCGCTGCAGCACGCGCTGCAGGACGTGATGCTCGAGCCCCAGGGCTCGGCCTTCGTGCTGCGCTACCCCCTCGCGCGGGCGGTGATCCAGGCGCGAGCAAGCGAGCCCGCGGGGTCGGGCGTGCCCGTCGCAGCGGGCGCCGAGCACGCCGACAACCGCCAGCGCACGATGATGCTCGTGGTGGGCTCCGACGGGACGGCGAAGGCCCACGGCGCGGCCGCCCCGGCGCCCACGAAGCCCGCCGCGCCCTCGCGCGCTGTCGGGATCGTCTTCGCCGTGGTGCTCTTCCTCGGCGGCGCGGCGATGCTGGCCTTCGCGCTGCTCAGGGGGTAGCGGGCGGGGGCGCCACCGGCGAGCGGACCAGCCGCGCGACGAGCTGGTCGGCGAGCGCGCGGGCCTCGGCGCCGTGGCCGCGCACGCCGTTGGCGATGACGGAGAAAACCAGCGCGCGCCCCGGGTCGCCCGTGAGCACGAATCCCGAGAGCGCCACCGCGTCGTCGAGCGTGCCCGTCTTCGCGCGGACCACGCGCCCGGCGCCCGCCTCGCGCAGCCGCGTGCGGAGCGTCCCGTCGGCGCCCGCCACCGCGAGCTGCGAGACGAACTCGTCGCGGATCGCCGGGTCGCGCCACGCCGCCCGGAGCGCGCCGGCCACCTGCCGGGCGGAGACGCGGTTGGCGTCGTAGAGCCCCGACCCGTTGCGCACGACGAGGCCCTCGACGTCGACGCCCGCGCCGCGCGCCCACGCGACGACGCGCTCGGCCCCGCGCGCGAAGGTGACGCCCGCGCCGCCCTCGTCGCCCGCGGCCACGGCGAGCAGGGTCATCTCCGCGTAGAAGTTGTTGGAGTCCTTGCCCACCTCGTAGAGGAGCGCCGAAAGCGGCTGTGACTCGCGCCGCGCGATCACCGCAACACCCGCGGGCCCCGCCGCGACGCGGACGGCGCCGGTGACCCGCACGCCGACGGCCTCGAGCGCCGCGCGCAGGGCCCACCCCGCGGCGAAGGGCGGGCTCTCCAGTCGCCGGGTGTGGACGGACGGCGCCGCGCCGGGGGGGACATTGCCCGTCACGCGGACGCGCTCACGCCCCTCGCGGGTGAGCTGCGCCTCGAGCGCGACGCGCGCGGGCTGGTCGGCGAGCGAGGTGACCTCCGACGCGACGAGGCAATAGCCCGGCGGGTCGCACGCGACCGACGCGGGGCCGCCGGGCTCGCCGGGTCGGACGCGGATGGTGAGGGCGTTCTCGTCGACGGACGCGGCGCCGACCGACGCGCGGTAGGCTGCGGCCTCGCGCGGGCGCTGCTCGAAGGCCGGCGGGAGGTGCTCGGCGCCGAGCCAGGTGTCGTCGACCACGAGGTCACCCTCGACGCGCCGGAGCCCCGCCGCGTGCGCCTGCCGCGCGAGGTCGAAGAGGTCGGCGGTGCGGAGCGCCGGGTCGCCCCGGCCCTCGAGCGTGAGCCCGCGCGCGACGCCCCCGCGCACGTCAGCGCGGAGGGAGGTGACCAAGCGCCGCTCGGGGCCGAGGAGCGTCAAGGCGGCGGCGGCCGTCAGGATCTTGGCGTTGGAGGCGGGGTTCAGTGGTAGATCGGGGTCGTGCTGGAAGAGGACCTGACCGCTGGCGGCGTCGAGGACGACGACGCCGACGCGCGCGCCCGGAGCACGGAGGCCCGCGAAGAGGGGGTCGAGCACGGACGCCAGCGCGACGCCCTGCGGGGGCGCGGGCTGCGCGAGGCCGTGGGCGTTGACCAGCAGGGCCGCCGCGAGGGCCGACGCGCGCATCCACCGACGCATGGCCGGGGGGAGTACCACACCCTGGCGCTGGCGTGCGCGTCCCTGGCGCTCGGGTGCGCCCGCCCCGCGCCGGCGCGCGACGCCCTGACGGTCTTGAGCCTCGCCGAGCCCGAGCACCTCGACCCACGCTTCCCAGAAGACGCCCTCGGCGCGTCGCTCGGGCGCCTCGTCTACCGCGGACTGATGCAGGGCGACCCCCACACCTTCCTGCCCCGCCCCGACCTGGCTGAGCGCGTGGCGTGGCGCGACGCCACGCACCTGCGCGCGACGCTGCGCGCCGACGCCACCTTCCACGACGGCGCGCCCGTGCGGGCGGCGGACGTGGTGGCTACCTACCGGAGCCTGCTCGATCCGACCCGGGGGAGCCGCCTCCGCTCCACCTACGCCCGTGTGTTGCGCGCGGTCGACGCGGTCGACGAGCGCACCGTGGAGTTCGAACTCCTCCGCCCCGACGGCACCTTCGAGAGTCTGCTCCAACAGCCCGTCCTCCCCGCGCGCGACGCCGCCGGCCCCGAGCTCCGGGCGGCCGAGGGCGCGGCGCGCTTCGTCGGCGCTGGCCCGCTCCGTGTCCGCTCGCTGGCCCGCGCGCGCTGGGAGTTCGCGGCAGCCCATCCCCCCCCCGGCGCGCCCGCACGCGTCCGGGTGATCTCCCTGCACGACCCGAACACCCTCGCCCAGCGGATGTTGCATGGCGACGGCGATGTGGCGGAGATCAAGCCCGAGCTCTTCGAAGTCTTCGAGCGCGACGGGCGCTTCGAGGTGGCATCCGCTCCGTCGGCGGGGTTCACCTACCTCGGCGTCCACTGCGCTGCGCCAGCGCTCGGCGACCGTCGCGTGCGGGCCGCTCTCGCCCACGCGATCGACCGCGACCGGCTGCGCGAAGGCAAGCTCGGGCGCCATGCCGTCCGCGCGACGGGCCCGCTGTCCCCATCACACTGGGCGTACGCGGGGGACGTGGATGCCTATCCGTACGACCCGGCGCGGGCCCGGCGGCTCCTCGACGAGGCGGGCCTCACCGACCCACCCGGCCCCGCGCCGCGCGCTCGCTGGGTGCTGCGCGTGTCGTCCCAGCGGTTCGCCACCACCGTGGCGCACGCGATGGCCGCCATGCTGGAGGACGTGGGCGTCGAAGTCGACGTCCGCCCGTCGGAGCTCGCCACGCTGTTCGCCGACCTGCGCGCCGGCCGCTTCGACCTGACATTCCTGACGGTGCCGGACCTCAGCGACCCGTGGGGGCTGGCGTTCTGGTTCGCCTCGACGTCCATCCCGACGCCGTCCGCCCCCAACGCGGGCGGCAACCGCTGGCGCTTCCGCAGCCCCGAGCTCGACGAGGCGCTCGAGGCCGGGGCGCGCGCTCTCGGACCCGACGCGCGGCGGCCGCACTACCAGCGCGCGCAGCGAATCCTTGCGCGCGAGCTGCCGGTGATCCCGCTCTGGCACGCGGACGTGGTCTATGCGATGTCGCGGAGGTACGAGGGGCTGGAGCCGCGCGGAGACGGGCAGTTGGACTTTCTGCTCCGGCTCCGGCGGCGACCAGGGATGTGAGGGAAGGGGGCGTGAGGCGGGAGGAGATTACTCGCGCACCTGGCGCCGGATCTTGGCGAGGGCCTGCTCCTGGAGCTGGCGGATGCGCTCGCGCGACAGATTGTACTTGTCGCCGATCTCCTTGAGCGTGAGCTCCTCCTCGTCGTCGAGGCCGAAGCGCCACCGGATGATGCGCGCCTCGATGGGGCTCAGGGTGTCGAGGAGCCGCTGCACCTCGTTCGACCACGCCGTGGTGGCGACCTGCTCGAAGGGCGAGATCGTCTTCTCGTCCTGGAGGCAGTCGATCAGGCGCTTGCCGTCCTCCTCGTTGACCGGGCGGTCGAGCGAGAAGGGCGTCTCGGCCCAGTCGCGCTGCATGCGGTCGAGCTTCTCGAGCGAGATGCCCGTCTCCGCGGAGAGCTCCTCGACCGTCGGCTCACGGCCGGTGCGGGCGGTGAGCGCCTGCACCGTGCGCTGGACGCGGTTGTACGTGTCCAGCATGTGAACCGGGATGCGGACCGCGCGGCCCTTGTCGGCCAGGCCGCGCGAGATCGCGTGGCGGATCCACCAGCTCGCGTAGGTGCTGAAGCGGTACCCGCGGTGGTGATCGAAACGCTCGACGGCCTTGATCAGGCCCATGTTGCCCTCCTGGATGATGTCGATCAGGGGCATGCGGCCACGGTTGTAGCGGCGCGCGATCGACACCACGAGGCGGAGGTTGGCCGCGACGAAGCGGTTCTTGACGCGGTAGACCGCGTCGCGTGCCGCGCGCGTCGAGGCGAGGTAGCGCTTGAAGCCCGCCGAGAGGACGGTGCCCGACTCCTCGTCGGCGCCGGCGCCCACCTCGTCGTCGTCGACCTCGCCGGCCACCCGCGAGAGCTCCTCGTCGACGGCCTCGATGAAGAGGCGGTCGGCGTCGAGCGCGCGAAGCGACACGGCGGCGGTCTCCACCAGCGCGTCCCAGCGGCCCTGGAGCTTCCGGTCGAACTTCGAGCGGTTCTTCCGGAAGTCCGCGAGCACCTTGTGGAAGCCCTCGAACTCCGGGAGCACCACGGGCTCGGCCAGGTCCGCGAGGCACTCGCGGATCACGCGCTCCACGATCGGGAAGGCCGGCGGGTACGCGAGGACGGCCTTCCAGCGGTCGATCTCCGCCGTGAGGAAGCCCTCGGCCGCCCGCACCTCCTCGGCCGGGTCCATCACCGGGTGCGCCGACATGTCGCGGAAGTACCGCGCGAGGGCTCCCTCGGCGAGCTCCTCGCCCGCGAGATTCGCGAGTTCGGTTGCGACCTCGGCGAGCTCGGCCTCCGTGGGCTCGGCGTCGCGCAGGTCCTGCGGCGGGTTGACCGCCGGCGCTTCCGGGGTCACGGTCGGCGCGTCGCGCTCCATGACCTCCGACTCCGACTTGACCACCACTGCTGCATTCCTCTTCGCCATGACGACCTTCGCTGCCTTCCCGCGTGAGAAAACGGGGCTCTTCCGCGACCGCAATGCGGCCACGCGCCCTCGACATTCGCTGCACCCAAGGAACGGCGGGATTGTTCCTGAACTGTTGGATGCCGCGGATGCGTTCAGTATTTGAGTTGTTCGACCTGGGGGACGCTTGACTTTGCCGGGGGGCTGCTACGCTGAACCCTTACGCGGCGGGGAGCGGGGAGATACGACGGCGCTCCCGATTGAGATGTTCGAGCATGTGACGCACGATGCAGAGAGATACGTTTCAGGAACAACGGCTATTCCGCCCGAAAAGTTACACGTCCCTCTCTACGACCTCTGACGCGGCGCCCTCCTGAGCGCGCCTCTTTACCTTTGCATTCTTCAGGCCGCGTGCCCCGAAGTCCATCCTACGGCCGGAACCGCGGCCGTCCGTGTGTGACGCTTGGACAATGGGGAAGTTCTCCCGACGTGCGCCCTTGCGGTACGCCCTGACATTTGCGTCGCGTCGAACGCCCGGCGGTTCACACTCCTAACGTGGGGCCCATGGGGCGCCTTGTGAAGCCCCGTGGTGGACGTACCCTGACCGTCCCGAGGGTGCGCCCCACCGTTGGCATTCCCTTCGCAAACGGCTACACACCGCGGGGTGAACTTCGCGTTCGTCGTCGCGCTGCGACACCTCAAGGCTCGCCGCAAGACCTTCATCTCGGTCATCGGGGCGATCGCCGTCGTCGGGATCGCCCTCGGCGTCTGGGCGCTCTCCGCCGTCCTCGCCATCACGTCGGGCTTCCAGGACGCCTTCCGCAACAAGGTGCTCGGGGTCAACGCGCACGTGCTCGTGCTGAAGTACGGCTGGGACTTCACGCAGTACCGCGAGGTGATGGCGACCGTGCGCGCCACGCCGGGCGTCTCGGGCGCGGCCCCCTTCCTCATCAACCCGATGATGATCACGCGCGGCGAACGCATCGCCGGCGTGCTCGTGAAGGGCGTCGACCCCGACCGGCTCGGCGAAGTGCTCGACCTGCCAACGTATCTGCAGTCTGGCACCCTCCGCGGCCTCCGCCTCCCCAACAGCAGCGCGCCCGTGGGACCGCGCGACGACGGGCCCGGCGTGCGCGACGGCACGCTCGACGACTACATCGCGCGCGCCACCAGCGAGCTCGCCGGCGGGCGCCCGACGCCGCGCTTCGACCCGGGGCCCCCCACGGTACAACCCCCGGTGCGGCCCGCGGTGCGGCCCGCGCCCGACCCGCCACCGGACCCTGCCCCCACGTCGCCCCCGTTACCCGCAGGGGCGACGCCCGCCTACGCGCCCCCGCCGGAGGTGCCCGCGGACGGCGACCCGCTCGAGGCGCTGGCCCGCGAGGTCGCGAGCGAGTCGTCCTCCCACGCCGTCCGCGAAGACCTCCCCGGCGTCGTCGTCGGCAAGACCCTCGCGCGCACGCTCTCGCTGCGCCTCGGCGACCAGGTGCGGATCATCTCCCCGCTCACCGGCGCCGACGCGGCCCTCGTGCGCAACGGGGCGACGCCGCGCGCGCGCGACTTCCGCGTGGTCGGGGTCTTCGACGCGGGCTTCGACGAGTACGACTCGCGCCTCGTCTACATCGACATCTGGCAGGCCCAGCGCTTCTTCGACCAGGGCGACGCGGTCACTGGCGTCGAGGTGAAGGTGCGCAACATCGAGCGCGCCCGCGCCATCGGCCGCCGGATCGAGCGAACCCTCGGCGGCGGGCCCTACCACACGCTCGACTGGGAGTCGCTCAACCACAACCTCTTCACCGCCCTCGCGCTGCAGAAGCTCGCGCTGTCGTTCGTGATCACCATCATCATCGTGATCGCGGCCTTCAACGTCGTCGCGACCCTCGTGATGGTGGTGCTCGACAAGAAGCGCGAGATCGCCATCCTCAAGGCGATGGGCGCGAGCGAAGGGGCGATCCTGCGGATCTTCCTCACGCAGGGGCTCGCGGTCGGCGCGCTCGGCACCGCCCTCGGGCTCACCTGCGGCGCGCTCAACTGCTGGCTCCTCATGCGCTACCGCTTCCCGCTCGACCCGCAGGTGTACCTGATCCGGTACGTCCCGGTACAGCCGAGCGCGGCGGAGTTCGCCTTCACGGGGGCGGTGGCGATGCTGATCGCGCTGGCGGCCTCGGTGGTGCCCGCGGTGTGGGCCGCGCGCATGACGCCGGTCGAGGGCCTGCGCTACGAGTGACCTACAGGAAGCGCGAGAGACCCTGGTGCCGCGGCGTGAGGCGGCCGCCGGCCACCACCACGGCGTTCTGGTGCGCGGGCGAGAGCGCGCCGACGCCGCCGCGCAGGTCGGCTTCGAAGAAGGTCCGCACGTAGGGGCTGAGGGCGCGGCTGAAGTCCACCGAGGCGTCGCGCGGCAGGGCGGTGGGGAGGTTGTCCACCGACATGATCGCGACGCCGGGGCCCTCGACGCCCACCGGGGCGGAGCCCGTCGCCGGGTCGTAGACGAAGGCGGGCGCGTCGTTCTCCGTGGCCATCACCGTCCACTCGACGCCGCCGCGGATGTCGCAGGCGACGTCGCCGATCACGGGCGGCAGGGCGTCGAGGGAGAAGAGGCGCCGCGCGGTGTCGTCGTCGAGGATGCGCGGGAAGCGCTCGTCCCAGTAGAGCCCGTTGATGAGGGCCTTCATGAAGGGCAGGTACATCGCGCAGCGGCTCACGTAGAGCTGCGGGTGCGCGAGGTAGTGCTCGAAACTGAAGCGCCGGTGCTGGCCGGCCCACTCGTACACCATGTCGTCGGTGACGTGGAGCACGCGCAGGGTTCGGTCGCCGGGGGCCTCGACCGGCAGCGCGAGGCACTCGTCGAGCGTGCAAGGGATCGCGCCGACCGCCTGCAGGTACTCGAGCGAGCCGCGCGAGACGCGTCCGTTGCCCGTCACGCCCACCACCAGCGGCGCCATCGCGTCGGGCCCCGCGCGGCGCAGCTCATCGAGCGCGGCGCGGGTGTAGGAGGTCATGTCGGCGAGGTCCTTGTAGTCGACCGCGTGCTTGAGCGCGGTGAGGGGGTTGTCGTGGCCGAGCGCGGCCATGCGGTGTCCGAGCGTCCAGAGCGTCTCGTGCGCGCCCGCGAGACCCGCGTAGCGCCCGAAGGCCACCGTGCGCTGCCCCTTGTCGTCGACGATCACCTCGTAGTCGACCAGGCTCGCGCCCTGCTCCATGAAGTGCCGCAGCAGGGGCATGTTGTGCGACTGGCCCTTGATCGTGTGGGAGAAGCACATCACGGTGGCCCCGGGCTTCACCTGGTGCTTCTTCACCTCCTTGACGCCCATCAGCAGGCGGCAGTCGGTGGCGTCGTCGACCAGCGTCGCGCCCGCCGCGGCGAACTCCTCGTCGCGGAAGGCCCGCGAGGGCGAGCGCTCGACCCGCACCTCGATCCCGTCGCGGACGAGCGCCGCGACCTCCTCGGGGATCAGCGGGACGCGACGCTCCCAGCGGTTCTTGGTTTCGTGGACGATGCCGATGGCGTGGCGGAGCTGGGTCATGCGCGCGCCCTATCGCGGCGGGCGCTCCCGGGTCAAGCGCGTCAGCGCGCGACCGTGAACCGCCGCGCCGCCGAGGCGTAGAAGGGCCCCGCCCCCGACGACACCTGGTTGCTCACGAGCGACGCGGTGTAGAGCGTGAGCTCCGCGGTCTGCGACCCGATGGCGCCGGTGAGGTAGGCCCACTCGGCGGCGGTCGGCGTCCACGAGGTGGCCGACTGCTGGCGCCGCAGAAGCACCGTCGACCCGACCTTGATGCGCAGCTCGTAGGCGCGGCCGGTGAAAGGGAGGCAGTGCGCGTGCGCCTCGGGCAGGGGGTCGAGGAGGCGCCGGAGCTCGTCGCCGACCGTCATCGGGCGCCGGCGAAGAGAGGCCGTGGGGGCCGACCAGGTGAAGGTGAAGGGCGTCGCCGCAGGCACCGCCTGGCCCTCGGCGGGCGCGGTGAGCGACGCCGCGCGCGCGTTGTTGGCGGCGGCCCCGCGGCGGATGGAGTCGTCGAGGGCGATGCAGGCCTCGTCGGAGAAGCTGTCGCCGCCCGCGGCCGTGCACGACGGGAGGCTCACCTGCTGGCGGTCGGCGCAGGGGCTGGTCGCGGGGATCTCGACGTCGTCGTGGCACGCGCTGAGAAGCGCGAGGCACGTCGCTGCAAGCGTGGTGGGGCGGGTGCGCATAGGGCGAATATTGCGCAGGGGGCTGGCGGAGGGAAGGGCCAGTGCCCCAAGTGCCGCGGCGCGGAGGCGAGCGTGTTGCGTGCAGCGCAAAGTTGGCAATCGGCCTCGACCTCGTGTTTAATCCTCGCTGTTCCGGCGCTCCCGGAGGCCCCGCCGATGCTGCACGAATCGCGGCGCGGACCGCAGAACGCCGCGCGCCTCGACGCCGATGCGTGTAGAGTAGCAGTGAGAGGTCATGAGCCTGGAACGCGCACGTCTGCTGTTCTACGGAGTCGCGCTGGCGGCGGGGCTGGTGGGCGGCGTGGGGGACGTGTTCATCAACCGCTGGGCGAAGGGCACGGCGGGCCTTGCGTCGCTCGCGGCGGGCTTCGCGCTCTGCAACGCGGCGCTCGCGCTCTTCACGTGGATGCTGCTCCGCGCGTCGCTCGCGAGCTGCGTGATCATCTATCTCGTGGCGGGGAGCCTGCTGACCTTCGCGGTCAGCCACTACCTGATCCACGAGCCGGTGTCGCGCCTGCGGGTGGCCGGGATCGCCGTCGCGCTCGTCGGCGTCGTGATGGTGGAGGCGGGATGATGGGCATGTCGCGACGCGAAGGGAGGGCCGGGCGGTGATCCCGACGTTCCCCGTCTTCAAGCGGCTGGAGCTGGGCGACCTCACGGAGGTGACCGTCCACACGCGGCGCTACGACCCGTACTCCGACTTCAACTTCGTCAGCCTCTGGAGCTGGAACACCGCGGAGGACTTCGCGCTCTCGCACCTCCACGGCAACCTCGTCGTGCGCCTCAACGACTACGTCACGGAGGCGCCCTTCTACACCTTCCTCGGCGAGAACGCGCAGTCGGAGACCGCGGCCGCGCTGATCCGCCGCTCGCTCGCGGACGGGATGGGCCCCTCGCTGAGGCTCGTCCCCGAGCCCGTCGCGCTCAAGCTCGACCGGGCGCAGCTCGCGCAGGAGATGGACGTCGATGGCAACGACTACGTCCTCTCGGTCGCGCGTTTGCGCCGCTTCGACGGCCGGGACATGGAGCGCCGGCGCACGGAGATCAACCGCTTCCGCCGCGAGAACCCGCACCACACGGTGGAGCAGCTCGACCTCGCCGACCGCGCGGTGACCTCCGCGATGGAGACTCTCTTCGAGCGGTGGGCGCTGCACAAGGGGACCGCCAACGTCTTCGACCTGCACGAGTACCACGCCTTCCAGCGCTTCCTCTCCGCGGCGGCGTACCTGCCGGAGACCTTCGCCTTCGGCGTGCGGGTGCGCGACCGGCTGTGCGCCTTCGCGATCCTCGAGCTGCTGCCCCGGCGCTTCGCGATGGCCCACTTCTGGAAGGCCGACATCGAGCACACGGGGCTCTACGCTTTCATGATGAGCCAGATGGGCGAGATGCTCGCGGAGCGCGGCCGGGACCAGCTCAACTTCCAGCAGGACCTGGGGCTCTCGGGGCTGCGGTTCAGCAAGAAGAGCTACGTGCCCGCCGCGTACCTGCGCAAGTACAGCGTGGTGGAGCGGGCGGCGTCGGCGCGGCCCGGGCTGCGGCTCTCGATCCCGGCGATGTCCGACGCGTTCCTCGCGTCGGTGGACACGTCGGTCTTCCCGGGCGACATCTCGCTCCGGCCGCCGGCGCTCAGCAGCGAGCTCATCGACCTCGCGCGCGCGGAGGATGAGCCCGCCCGCGCCAACGTCCGCCGCTCTGGCATCGGCGTGGTGGGCGAGGACGCGGACGACCCCGTGGTGTGGAACACCGCGGGGTCGCGCTCGCGCCGGGAGTGAGCGCCGCGCGGGCGGGTCAGAAGTTGACGCCGACCGAGGCGAGGAGCGAGCGCCCGTTCTGCGTGATGGTGCGCACCGAGGGGGAGAGCGCGCCCGCGGGGACGCTGTAGCGCCAGTCGAGGGCGTTGTAGAGCCCGAGCGAGTAGCGCAGGCCGGCGCGCTGCTCCTGGCCGGAGAGCACGAGGTCCCAGATGACGGCGGGGTCGGTGCGGCGCTGGGGCTCGAAGGTGTCCATCGCGCCCGGCGGGGGGTTCTGCTCGTTGCGGTCCCAGCGGGGGCCTTCCACCGTCAGGCGGGTCGAGAGCATGAGCTGCCGGCCGACGATGGGCATCGCGCCGCGGATCGAGCCGAGGTGCTCGGGGGTGTTGGGCACCTCGCGCAGGAGGTTCTGGTTGTCGGGCTCGAGGTACTGCGCGCGCTGGTAGGAGTAGGCCACCGCGAACATCCATCCCTGGCGCCACTCGCGCCGGAGTTCGAGCTCGCCGCCGACGGTGAGCACGGGGGTGTCGCCGCTGTTGCGGTACTGGTTCACCTCGCGGGTGGTCATCCCCTCGCGCAGCTCGATCGTCGGGTCGGCGATAATGTTGTCGTAGTAGTTGGCGTAGCCCGCGACCGTGCCCGTCCACGTCGCGGAGAAGCGGTGGCTGAACTCGACCTCGCCCGACCACATCGTGTCGGGGTTGAGCAGGCCGCCCCCGTACGTCGACGAGACGCGCGTGGCCCCGCCGTCGTTGTAGAACTGCTCGTACACGCTCGGGGCGCGGAAGGCGCGGCCGAAGATCACCTTGAGGTTGCCGCGCTCGTAGGGCCGGGCGATGACGGCGAGGCGGGGGCTGAAGGCGTTGAAGTTGCGGTCGCCAAAGAAGTACTGGTCGTAGCGGACGCCCGCGGAGATGCGCAGCTGGCGCACCGGGACGATGTCCGCGAGGAGGTAGCCCGCGACGATCTGGAAGGGGTGCTGGTCGTAGAGGTCGGAGGAGTAGGTGTTGCTGGTGGGGAGGTAGAGCGACGGGGCGCAGGCGTCGCGGTTCATGTCGGTGCAGCCGGTGGCCCAGCTCTCCCCGCGCTGCTGCGCCTGGAAGTGGTTCTGGTACTCGGCGCCGAGCATGATGCGGAGCCAGGGGCGGGGCGACCACGCGACGCGGGCCTCGGCCACCGCCCAGGTGCCGAGGAAGCGTTCGCGGCCGAAGAGGTCGAGCCCCGCGTCGGGCGGGTAGGCGTACGCCCCGATGAAGTTGTAGTGGTTGATCGCCGCGCGCGCGAAGAGCTGGACGCTCTCGGAGAGCCGGGGCTCGAAGCGGAGCTCGAAGGTGCCGCGCGTGTCGGAGTTGTAGGTGCGGTCGTCGCCGAAGTTGGTGCCCGCGACGCCCGTCGGGATGCGCTTGGTGCGGGTGTTGAAGAGCCACTGCGCGGAGAAGGCCCCGGCCCAGCCGCGGCCCTGGACGTTGAGCGCGTCGAACCCGTCGGCGCCGCGCGATGATCCGTCGAAGCCCGGCATGCCCATCGACGGCGCCGTCGCCGCCTCGGGGAACTGGAAGTCGCGCCCCGCGGAGGAGGCGACGCCGACGGAGGTCCAGAGCCCGGCGTTGGTGCCGAAGCGGACCGTGCCCCCGACGCGCGCGCGGGCGATGTTGTTCTCCACCACGGAGACCTGCGCGTTGACGCCCTGGCGCGCGTCGCGGCCGCGCGTCACGACGTTGATGGCGCCCGACACCGCGCCGGTGCCGTAGAGCACGGAGCCGGGGCCGCGGACCACCTCGATGCGCTCGACGTCCTCGAGGTCGACGCGGGCGTCGTAGCCCGTGAAGGAGAAGAAGCCCCAGTTGTCGTTGGTGGGGTGCCCGTTGATGAGCACCAGCACCCGGTTGCCGTAGTTGTTGAGCTGCGAGAACCCGCGGAAGCCGACGGTGGGGTAGAAGCGGTCGTCGGAGACGAAGACGCCGCGGACGCCGCGCATCGCCTCGGCGATGGTCGGGTACCCCATCGCCTGGATCTCCTGGCGCGGGATGATGGTCACCGAGCTCGGCGCCTCCTCGACCGACTCGGCGGTGCGCGACGCGGCCTCGACCTCCTCGACCTGGCGGAGCTCCGGCGCGAGGCGGGTCTGCTCGTTGTTGCGCACCTCGACGGTCTGCTCGATGGTGCGGAAGCCCGCGAGGGAGATGCGCACGCGGCGCTGGCCGACGGGGACGCTGACCACGACGGGGGTGAAGCCCGAGGGGCGCCCGTCGACCTCGACGAGGGCGTCGCGCTCGTCGGTGTTGACCACGAGGGTGCCGGTGAGCGGCGTGAGGCGGGGGCGGGCGGTGACCGTCTCCCGCGCGCGCACCTCGACCTCCTGCTCGCTGGTGGCGTAGCCCTCGCGCGCGACGAAGATGCGGTGGCGGCCGGGGGCGAGGACGATGTCGCAGGGGACGCGGCCGGACGGCGGCGCGTCGGAGCGGTCGACGTGGACGGTGGCGCCGTCGTCGCCCTCGACGCGGAGGGTGCCGACGATGCGGGTGAGGCGCAGGGTGACGAGGGTCTCCTGGCCGAGGGTGCCCTGGACCTCGGGCGACTCGGCGGGCTCGTAGCCGTCGAGCTCGGCGAGGACGCGGTAGCGGCCCGGGGGGAAGGCGAGGCTGCGCGGCGTCTGCCCGCGGGGGCCGAGGTCGCGGCGGTTGATGAAGATCGTGGCCCCGGGCGGCTCGGTGACGACGCGGAGGACGGCGACGTAGGGCCGGATGCGGGTGATCGCCTCGGTGATGAGCGCGCGGCGCGCGGCGTCCTGCTCGACGTCGAGGGCGATGGAGTAGTAGCGGTGCGCGTCGGCGTACTGGGTGAGCTGTTCGTACGTCCGCGCGATGTTGAACACCACGTTGCGGTTGGGCACGAGCCGGTTGGACATGAGGAAGTGCTCGAGCGCGCCGCGGAAGTCGCGCGCGCCGTAGGCCTCGGTGCCCAGGCGGAAGTGCAGGTCGGCCTCGTCGGCGAGGTCGTCGGCGACGGAGACGGCGCCGGGCATGGCTTGGAGGAGGACGGTCGCGGAGAGGGCCGCGGCGGCGGCGCGTCGGAGCTTCATGATCGGGTCGTGGCCTCGCGGGTGCGAAACCGGCGGCGCGCGGCCGCCGGCACGGGGCCCAGGGTACCCAATCGCGGGTGCGGAGCGCTATCGCTGAATTGCGATGGGGAGCAGGTCGGGGCCGGTGACGTTGGTGTGCGCGGGGTCGCCGTGCGCAGGCGGGGTGGGCTGGCGCGGGCGGACGGGCTGGCGCGGGCGGGGGTCGAAGCCGGCGGCCTGCGGCTGCTGGGGCTGCGGCTGGAGCTGCGGCGGCTGGAGCTGCTGCGGCTGCGGCGCGACGTAGGGGGGCTGCGCGGGCGCCTCGGGCGCGAGCTGCGCGGTGATGCGCACGTTGCCGTCGGAGGGCCCCTGCACGATGGAGTAGGGCAGGTAGCCGACGCGGCGGATGGTGAGCTGGTGGGGTTGCGCGCGGAGGTCGGCGTTCTGCATGGAGAGCTGCATCGGGGTGGAGCCGAGGCGGTGCTCGCCGTCGAAGACGTCGGCGCCCTGCGGGTACGAGTCGATCATCACGACGAACGAGCGCATCTCCTCGGGGCGCTGGGGCGTGGGCTGCACGCCCTGGACGGTGGTCTGCACCGGCGGCTGGCGCATCGCGAGGACGATGAAGGCCGCGAAGATGAGCACGATGCCCGCGGCGCCGACGAGCATGCCGAAGCGCGACGACGCGGGCTGGATCTCCTCGTGGCGGCGGGGGGGCACGGCGGCGGGCGCAACGGGGCGGGCCGCGGGGTGGTGGGCGCCGGAGGGGCGCGCGGCGGGGCGCGGCGGCGCGTGCACCTCCTCGACCTCCTCGTCGAGGGAGACCTCGGCGTGGGAGCCCGAGGTGAGCATGACCTCGGGCTCGTCGGCGGGGGCGACGGGCTGCGGGGGGTGGGGCACGCCGACGACCTCGCCGCTCGGCAGGTGCGCGCCCGACATGGGCACCGAGTCGAGGGTGACGGAGGTGGCGACGCCGAAGCCCGCGGTGAGGCCCATCGTCGACGCGCACTCGCGGAGCTGCCGGATGAATTCGTCCATGTTGGACGGGCGCGCGTCGGGGCTCTTCTCGAGGCAGCGGCGGACGAAATTCTCGATGGGCTCGGGGACGTCGACGTCGGGGTTGCGCTGCTTCATCGGCGGCACCGGAGACTGCAGGTGCGCGATGAGGATCTGGACGCTCTTGTCGGACTCGAACGGCACCTTGCCGCAGAGCATCTGGTAGAGCATCACGCCGAGCGAGTAGACGTCGGTGCGGTGGTCGACCTTGCCGTGGGCGATCTGCTCGGGGGACATGTACCGCGGGGACCCGAGGAAGGAGCCCTGCTGGGTGAGCTCCTCGGAGTCGTCGGAGAGCACCTTGCCGAGGCCGAAGTCGAGGATCTTCACGATCTCGACGCCGTCCTCGTCGGGCACGAGCATGACGTTGGAGGGCTTCATGTCGCGGTGGACGACGCCGTGCTTGTGGGCCTCGCGGAGGCCGCGCGCGAGCTGCCGCGCGATGCCGAGGGCCTCGGGGGGCGTGAGCCAGCCGCGCGAGCGCAGCCGCCGGTGGAGCGTCTCCCCGGGGAGGAACTCCATCGCCATGAAGAAGCGGTCGTGCTCGAGGCCGTCGATGCGGCCGTAGTCGAACACCGTCACGATGTTGGGGTGCTGGAGCCGCGACAGGATGCTCGCCTCGAGGAAGAAGCGCTTCTGGAAGGCCGGGTCGCGGAGGTTGGCCGTGTACGCCGGGTTGAGCGCCTTGATCGCGACCGGGCGCGCCAGCACGAGCTGCTCGCCGCGGTAGATCGTGCCCATCCCGCCGACCGCGATGGCCTGGGTGATCTTGAACTTCTGGTTGATCACCATCCCGAGCAACGGGTCGCTGTCGTTGTCGGGCACCGCCTCCGCGACCTTCTCTGCCGTGTTCATTTGTGGATCCTGTCGTGCTTGCCGGGGAGCGCCGCCCCCGTGAGGGGGGACCCAAGGCACCTGACACTCTAACGCTTTTTCCGGTCGAGCTGTTGGGCTCGTTGCAGAAATCTGCACCTCCACCCCAGTGCCCCGACGCCGGTGGTGATTTCGGGGCGCTGCGGTCGGTGTGGTTTTCGTTGTTCTTCCGCGAAGGTAAGGGATGTCGGGGGGGTGGGGGCAAGTTCGCGGTGAGCGGGCGGCGGGGGTGGCGGGGCGGCGCGGCCGCGGGCGTCCGTTGGGCGCGCGGAGGCTCTTGCCCCCGGCGGCTACGCACGAGCATACTGCGGCCCCCGGAAGCGCTGATGTCACAACAACACTTCGTACGGTGCCAGCACTGCGGGCTGCCGCACTCCGCCGACACCGTGGTGTGCCCGGTGCATCGCGTGCCGATTGCGGGTCGCGCGCCGAGCATGGTGCCCCCGCCTCTGCCGCGCGCGCCCTCGATGGGCGGGCCCGCGAGCGTCGCGCCTCCGCCCCTGCCGTCGGCGCCCGCGACGCCGAGCGTGCGGCCGCCGCCGCTGCCGTCGGTGCCCGGCGGCGCGCAGTCGCAGCGGCCTCAGCGCATGCGCCAGGCGACCTTCACGGGGCCGCCGATGCACTCGCAGCCGACGCGGCCCAACCCCTACCCCCCGCCGACCCAGGCGGTGCCGCCGGCCTCGTCGCGCCCGGCGGACCCGCAGCCGCGCGCGGCGGTTCGCATCCCGCCGAGCGCGGTGGCGCTGCCCTTCGGCGACCGCGACGACGCCGGGGGGATGCCGCGGCCCTCGGCCGACTCGCCGCTGGTGGGCCAGGTGCTCGACCGGCGCTACCGGGTGTTCGGCGTGATCGCGCGCGGCGGGATGGGCGTGGTGTACGACGCCATCCACGTGGGGCTGGCGCGGCCGGTGGCGATCAAGACGCTGCACGCGCGCTACGCCAACGACAAGGTGGCGCTGGCGCGCTTCCAGAACGAGGCGGCGGTGGTGGGGCGCTTCGGGCACCGCAACATCGTCGAGGTGCACGACATGGGGCAGCTCGAGGACGGCTCGCCCTACCTCGTGATGGAGCGCCTCGAGGGCGACACGGTGACGCAGCGGCTCCAGCAGGAGCGCCCGATGCGCATCGAGACGGCGATCGACATCGCGCTGGCGGTGCTCAACGCGCTGGTGGTGACGCACAACGCGGGCATCCTCCACCGCGACCTCAAGCCCGACAACGTCTTCATCGCGCGCACCGACGAGGGGCCGCTGGTGAAGGTGCTCGACTTCGGCATCTCGAAGTTCGTCACGCAGGAGATGTCGAAGTCGGCGCTGACGCGCAACGGCTTCGTGATGGGGACGCCGGCGTACATGGCGCCCGAGCAGGCGACGGGCGACGCCAACCTCGACGCGCGGGCCGACCTCTACTCGCTGGGGATGATCCTCTACGAGATGCTCACCGGGCGGCTGCCCTACAAGGCCAACACGCCCGCGGCGCTGCTCGGCGAGATCATGCGCGTGACGCCGCTCACGCCGCGGATGCACCGGCCGGAGATCCACGCCGACCTCGACGCGCTCGTGATGCGCTCGCTCCACAAGGACCGGGAGCAGCGCTTCCCCGACGCAGTGTCGATGCAGCGCGCGCTCCAGGCGGTGCGGGGCCCGGCGATCGCGATGGGGCAGGCGGCGGAGGCGCGCTACCAGCAGACGCCGTCGATGCGCCCGCAGGCGCCGCCGCCCAACGCCGACGTGCACGACACCGACAGCCAGCAGGTGGAGCTCTTCGACCGCGGCGCCCTGGTGGGCAAGGCCGTGCCGGGCCCGCCGAAGCTCCCGCACCTGAAGTGAGCGCCGCGTGATGGCGACGCGACAGGTCGTGCTCGCGCTCGCCCTCACGGCGGGCTGCGGCGCGCGCAGCGGGCTGGAGGTGAGCGGGCCCGACGGCGCCGTCGACGTCGCGGTCGACGTCACGACGGAGCCCGCGGAAGACGTCGCCCTGGACGTCGGGCGAGACCTCCCGGTCGATGCCCCCATCGACCGCGTCGAGCCGGAGCTCCCGGCCCCCGATGCGCCGCCACCGCCACCACCGCCTCCTCCCCCTCCCCCGCCGACGTGTGGCGACGGGCGGATCGACCCGGGCGAGGCCTGCGACCTCGGCCCGGACAACACCCTGGTGCCAGCCTTCCGGCTCAGCCCCGGGGCGCGGCCGACGGAGGCGGTGCTGCCAGTGACGCGGCCCCTGACGGCGGTCGCGTTCTACCGCTACGAGTCGGCGAGCGCACACACTGGCTTCGAAGCCGTGGGGGTGGCCAACGCGTTCCTGTACGTCGAGGGCGGGGGCAACGCGCTGTCGCTGTTCTTCTTCGCGGGGCGCGACGACGACGGGTCGGGGCCGGCGCAGCCCGACAGCGACATGGAGGTGTGGTTCCGCGGGGTGCCGGCGGAGGCGTCGGTGGCCGTGAGCGACGACAACGACGAGTTCGCGCGGCAGTCCACCGGCGACGTGCGGGGGCGCTGGTCGTTCAATGGCAACACCGACGGCGGCGTGCTCTCGGGGCTGCCGTGGGATCGCCCGTGGCGCGTCGTGGTGGAGCCCACCTACCGCGCGGGGGTCACTGCGGCGCGCTACCTCCACCGCGACGGCCACGCGACCGCGCTCGTGACGCGCGACTCGTTCGCGATCGAGCACTTCACCGCGCCCGCACGGTGCCGGCCGGACTGCCGCGTGCCTCGCTGTGGCGACGGCTTCGTCGACGCGGGCGAGCGCTGCGACGACGGCAACACCGCCTCGGGCGACGGCTGCGCGTCGAACTGTCAGCGCATCGAGTAGGTCGGGGAGAGCGCGCGGTCAGGCCGCGGGGCGGGCCGCAGGCGCGGCGGGGCGAGGCGCGGCGGGCGCCGCAGGGCGCGGGAGCGCGGGCGCGGCAGGGCGGATGCCCGTGGGGGCGCCGGGACCCACGACGCCGGGCGCGCCGAGCGTGGCGGGGTTGGCGGGGTTGGGCGCCGCGGGGGGCGGGAGCTCGCCGGGGGGCAGGCGCGCCTCGGCGGGGATCTCGCCGGTGAGCGACTTGAGGAACGCGACGAGGTGGCTCACCTGCGCGTCTTCGAGCGGGCGCCCGAGCTGGAAGCGGGCCATCACGCGCACGGCGTCTTCGAGCGTCTCGCGCGAGCCGTCGTGGAAGTAGGGCGCCGTGAGCTCGACGTTGCGCAGCGTGGGCACCTTGAAGAAGTGCCGGTCGGCCTCGTTGTGCGTGACGTTGTAGCGACCGTTGTCGGCCTCCGTCAGCGGCGTCCCGCGGAAGGCGAAGTAGTCGCCCACCGCGCCGAGGCGCTGGAAGCTCGTGCCGCCGAGCGCGACGCCCTGGTGGCAGGTGACGCACCCCGTGGTGACGAAGAGCTCGGCGCCGGCGCGCTCGTCGGCGGTGAGGGCGGCGTCGGCGCCCTTCAGCCAGCGGTCGAAGCGCGAGGGGGTGACCAGCGTCTCCTCGTAGGTGGCGATGGCGTCGCGCACGTTGGCCTGCGTGACCCCGTCGGGGTAGACGGACTGGAAGAGCTCGCGGTACGGGGGCGTGCGGCCGAGCGCGGCGAGGACGCCGTCCCAGGAGTTGCCCATCTCGAGCGCGTTGGTCATCGGGCCGCCGGCCTGGTCGCGCAGGTCGGTGGCGCGCCCGTCCCAGAACTGCACGAACTGGAAGCGCGAGTTGAGCACCGTCGGCGAGTTGATCGGCCCCACCTGGTTGTGGATGCCGAGCGAGCTGCGCCGCGCGTCGGCGCCGCCGTGGTCGAGCGAGTGGCAGCTCGCGCAGGAGATGGTGTTGTCGCCCGAGAGCACCGGGTCGTGGAAGAGCCGGCGGCCGAGGCGGACCTTGTCGGTGTTGGCCACCACGAGGTCGGGGATGGGCTGGACGGCCGAGCGCAGCACCGCGAGCGGGCCCTCGGACGAGGGGCCGCCGATGGGCTCGGCGTACTCGGTGAGCGGGGTGCCGGTGCCCTCGCCCCAGGGCGGGGGGACGCGGACGCTGTCGCACCCGCCCAGCGTGAGGGAGCCCGCGACGCCCACGGCGAGCGCGAGGCCGAACGACGGCATCAACCTGGAGATCACGGTCTTCACGAAACTCTCACCTCCGTCGCGGCGCGACGCAGCGGGTCGTATACCCCAAAGTCCGGGGCGTTTGGGCGCGAAATCTCCGCGCGGTCGGGGGGTTGGTGGCGGCGCCGCGATGGCGTATGTAGGGCGCCGCCCGCCCCATGGAACCCGGCACCGTCGTCGCAGGTCGCTTCGCCCTCGAGAGCCTCGCCGGCGAAGGGGGCATGTCGGTGGTGTACCGCGCGACCGACCGGCTCAACGGCGACGTGGTGGCCCTCAAGGTGCTCCGCGAGGTGGAGGGCCTCGACCCCGAGCGCTTCACCCGCGAGGCGCAGCTCCTGGCCGAGCTCAGCCACCCGGCGATCGTCCGGCACATCGCCCACGGCTCCCTCGACGGCCGCGCCTGGCTCGCGATGGAGTGGCTCACCGGCGAGGACCTCTACGACCGCCTCGAGCGCCAGGCCCTCACCGTCGCCGAGTCCGTGACCGTCGCGCGCCGCGTCTGCGAGGCCCTCGCCGCGGCCCACGCCCGCGGGATCGTCCACCGCGACATCAAGCCGCCCAACGTCTTCCTCCCCGACGGCGACGTGGCGCGGGCGCGCGTGCTCGACTTCGGCATCGCGCGGACCTCCCGCGGGCAGCGCGCGCTCACCCGCACCGGCGCGGTGCTCGGCACGCCCGGCTACATGGCGCCCGAGCAGGTGCGCGGCGAGCGCGACGTCGACGCGCGGGCCGACCTCTTCTCCGTCGGCTGCCTGCTGTTCGAGTGCCTCGCGGGGCGGCCGGCGTTCGAGGGCGACACGCCGGTGGCGATCCTCGCGCGCATCCTCATCGAGGAGGCGCCGCGGCTCTCGACCGTGCGCCCCGACATCCCGCCCGCGCTCGACGACCTCGTCGCCCGGCTCACCGCGCGCCGCCGCGACGACCGCCCCGCCAGCGCCGCGGAGGTGATCGCCGCGCTCGACGCCCTCGGCGACCTCGAAGGGCTGCGCGCGCCCGAGGCCGGCGCCCCGGCCCGCGGGATCACCCTCGGCGAGCAGCGCCTCGTCTGCGTGGTGGCCGTCGGGCGCGCGGGGGCTTCTCCGTTCGGCGCGGGCGAAAAGACCGGGACCTTCGCCGCGGAGGACGTCGGGGCGACCCACGCGCGGACGCTGGTGTCGTCGCCGCCGCCCGCGGCGCTGGCCTCGCTCGCGTCGGTGGCCGAGCGCTTCGGCGCGACGCACGCGATGGTGGGCGAGGCGCTGATCGCGGTGTTCGCCGCGGAGGGCGTGGCGCGCGACCTCGTGGCGCGGGCGGCCCGCTGCGCGCTGGCCTTCGCGCGCGAGGCGGCGCCGCTCGCGGTGGCGATGGTGACCGGGCGCGCCGAGCTCTTCGAGGGCGGCGCGGCGGGCGAGGCGGTCGACCGCGCGCTCGGGCTGCTCGAGTCGCCGCCGGGCGACGCGGGGGAGTGGGCGGTGGTGTGGCTCGACGAGGTGTCGGCGACGCTGCTCGGGCCCTCGTACGCGGTGGAGTCCGAGGGCGGCGCCCACGCGCTCTGCGCCTCGTGCGCGCTCGGGGACGACGACGTGTCCGAGCCCGAGCGGCTGGCGGCGCGCGAGCTCCTCGGGCGGCGCGTCCCCTGCGTCGGGCGCGAGCGCGAGCTGGCCACGCTCGACGCGGTGCTCCAGGGCACGGTGGCCGAGGGCGCGGCGAGCGCGGTGATCGTCACGGGCCCGACCGGCATCGGCAAGTCGCGCCTCGTCGGGGAGTTCGTGGCGCGGGCGCGGGCCGGCGGCGACGCGGTGGACGTGTGGTACGCGCAGGGCGACCCCCTCGGCGCGGGCGCCCCCTTCGCGCTGCTCGGGGCGATGCTCCGGCGCGCGGCGGGCGTCCACGACGGCGAGGCGCCGCCCGAGGCCCGCAATCGATTGCGCGAGCGCTTCGGGGCGCTCCTCCCCGAGGGCGACGCGCTGGCGTGGGTGGGCGAGCTGGCGGGCGTTCCTTTCGACGACGCCGAGGCGCCGACGGTGGCGGCGGCGCGCGGCGACGCGCAGGTGGTGGGCGACGCGATGCTCCGCGCGTGGGAGGCGCTGCTCACGGCGGCGGCGCGGCGGCGGCCGGTGGTGCTGCTGTTCGACAACGCGCAGTGGGGCGACGCCGTCTCGATGCGCTTCGTCGGGCACGCGCTCGAGCGCTGCGGCGACGCGCCGTGGATGGCGGTGGCGGCCGGGCGCGACGAGCTGGCGGAGGCCTTCCCGAAGCTCTGGGAGTCGGTCGGGGTGCAGCAGCTCCGGCTCGGCCCCCTCTCGCGGCGCGCGGCCGAGCGGCTCGGCAAGCTCGCGCTCGGCGACGCGGTGGGGCCCACGACGCTGGCGCGTGTGGTCGACCACGCCGGGGGCGTTCCGCTCTTCCTCGAAGAGCTCCTGCGCGTGGCCGACGGGCCGGGCGCGCTGCCCGCGACGGTGGTGGCGATGGTGCAGGCGCGCGTCGAGGCGATGGAGCCCGAGGCGCGGCGCGTGCTGCGGGCGGCGAGCGTGTTCGGCGGGACGTTCTGGCGCTCGGGGCTCGCGACGCTGCTCGGGGGGATGCAGGCGACGCCGGCGACGTCGGGCGCGGCGGGCGACCTCGACGGGTGGACGTCGGAGCTCGTGCGGCGCGAGGTGATCGAGCGCCGCGCGCAGCCGCGCTTCCCGGGCGAGGCGGAGTGGTCGTTCCGCAGCGAGCACCTCGCGGCGGCGGCGTACGAGACGCTGACCGACCGCGACCGGATGGTGGCCCACGCGCTCGCCGGGCAGTGGCTCCGCTCGGTGGGCGAGCCCAACCCGCTCGCGCTCGCCGACCACTTCCAGCGCGGCGGCTGCCACGCCGACGCGGCCCTCGCGCTCGGTGATGCGGCGCGGCAGGCGCTGGAGGGCCACGACCTCGACGGCGCGCTCGCCCACGTGCGCAAGGTCGCCGCGGCGGCGGCGCGGGCGCGCGAGGCGGGCGACGACTCGCGCGCGCTCGACGCGGCCGAGGCGCGGGCGCGGCTGGTCGAGTCGGAGGTGAGGCTCTGGCGCGGCGAGCCCCAGCAGGCCTACGGGCCCGCGGCCGCGGCGATGGAGCTCCTGCCGGCGGGGACGACGGACTGGTTCCGCGCGGCGGGCGAGGCGGGCACGGCGCTCGGGCGGGCGGGCCGCTACGGCGAGCTCGACGGCTGGATCGCGCGGGTGGCCGACGTCGCCCCCGCGCCCGACGCGCTCTCGGCGTGGGCGATCGCGTTCGCGCGGGTGGCCGTCCACCTCTACCACCTGCGCCGCGTGGCCGAGGCCGACCGGATGCTCGCCGCGGTGACCGCGGGCCTCGCGGGCCGCGACCCGGGCCCGCTCGCCGAAGCGCGCCTCGCGGGGGCCTACGCCTCGCGGGCCTCGATGACGCTCGACCTCGACGGCGTCGAGTCGTACACGCGCGCGTCGCTGGCGGCCTACGAGCGCGCGGGCGACCTCCGCAACGTCTGCACGCAGGCGTCGGTGCTCGGCATCGCCGCCGAGCGCGCGGGGCGCTTCGAAGACGCCGAGCGCTGGCAACTGAAGGCGCTCGACCTCGCCCACCGCCTGCGCCTCCCGATGGGCATGGGGATGACGCTGAGCTCCCTCGCCCGCGCCCACTTCGCCCTCGGGCAGCGCGAGCGCGGGCTCGACGAGGCGCGCCAGGCGATCACGTGGCTCTCGGCCACCGAGCACACGCGCCTCGCGGCCATCGCCCGCGCGGGCCTCGCGTCGATGTACTTCGAAGCCGGCGACCTCGACGCGGCCGTGGCCGAGGCCGAGCGCGCGTTTGGCGCTGCGGCCTTCGCCCCCGTCGCGCGCCAGCACTCGCTCGCGCTCCGGGCCCGCGTCTGCGTCCGCCGCGGTGACCTCGACGGCGCCAGGGGCTTCCTCGCGCAGGTGGTGCCCGCCGACGGCGAAGACCGCGCGATCTTCGACAGCGAGGTGCTGGTCGACATCGCACGAGCGGAGCTCCTCCTGGCACAGGGTGACACGGCCGCGGCGAGCGCCCTGGCGACCGCGGCGTGGAAACGCGTGGCGGCGCTGGCCTCGCACGTCGGCGACGAGGACGGGCGGCGCGCGTTCCTCGAGCGGATCCCGCTCCACGCGGAGCTCGGGGCGCTGTGCGAGCGGCTGGGGGTGCCCCGAGGCGGCACGGCCCGTGCTGAAAGCGGGCCGTGATGAAGACGATCGCGTGCTCGCTGGGTGGTGTCGCGCTCGCGCTGGCGGGCTGTTCGGACGTGACGACGTCGGGGGGCGGGGGCCCGTCGGACGCGGTCCCTGTGGGGCTGCCGGCGGTGGTGCCGATCGAGCAGTACGCCGCGGTGATGGCGCGGGTGGAGTGCGCGGGGCTCTTCGCGTGCGCGCCGGACAACGGGCGGGCGCAGTGGCGGGCGGTGTTCGGCACGTACGAGCGCTGCCTCGCGCACGACGACGAGCGCTCGGAGGCCCCCTCCTACGAGCGCCAGCGGCGCCTGGTGGCGATGGGCCTGCGTCGCTACGACGGCGCGGCGGCGCGGCGGTGCCTCGACGCGTTCCGCGCGAGCGTGTGCGACCAGCCCGCGGCGTGCGCCGAGGTGATCACGGGCGCGGTGGCCGAGGGCGGCGAGTGCCGGCTCCCGGATCAGTGCGCGGGCGACGCCTACTGCGCGCAGCGGACGGACGACGGGCGCTACCAGTGCCCGGGGCGTTGCACGGCGCGCGCGGCGGTGGGGGAACCGTGCCTCTACGGCGACTCGTCGATGTGCGCGCAGCGCGGCGCGCCGGGGTCCGTCGCCTGCCAGTACGACCAGACGCTGCGCGGCACGCCCAACCCCTACCGCTGCGTGGCGGTCGCGCCAGCGGGCGCCCCAGTGGCGGCGGGCGAGGTCTGCTACGACCCGACGTCGTCGGGCGGGCGCCAGCTCCCGTGCGTCGACGGCTACGACTGCCGGTGGGCGGCGACGGACGACGCCGGCACCCAACGCGTGATGCGGTGCCAGGCCCCGCCGGTGGCCGGGGAGATCTGCTCGGGGCGCTGCGGCGACGGGTCGGTGTGCACGTTCGACCAGTCGGTGTTCCAGCAGCGGTGCCAGCGCGTGGGGATCCAGGGCGAGGGCGCTCGCTGCGTGCAGGGCAACCAGGGGAGCGAGAGCTGCGACGTGCTCGCGGGGCTCGACTGCGTCGCCGGCCGCTGCCAGCGCGTGGGGACGGGGGCCGAGGGGTCGGTGTGCTTCTCGTCGCGCTACGGCGTCGACAACTGCGCAAAGGGGCTCTACTGCAGCACGGCGACGCTCACCTGCCAGCGGCGCAAGGCCGACGGGATGCCCTGCCGCGGCGCCGACGAGTGCGAGAGCCGCGAGTGCGTGCTGGCGCCGGGCGCGACGCAGAACACGTGCGGCATCGCCCTCGGGTGCACCTGAGCGGGGCACTTCGGTCGCAACGGCCCCCTCCCGGTCGACAGGAGCCACTCTCCCCGACGGAGAGGACCTCCCGTCGACGGACAGACGCCACTCTCCCAGAAAGTGAGGGCTTCCTTTCGAGGCGCGGACGACACTCGCCCCGACGGTGAGGGCCTCCCGTCGAGGCGCGGACGCAGCTCACCGCGCGTCGGAGCGGCGTCCGTCGAGGAGCGGACGCCACCTTCCCTGCTGGTGAGGGCCTCCTGTCGACGAGCGGAAGGCCCTCTCCCCGGCGGTGAGGGCCCTCTGTCCCTCGCGGGCGCTACGGCCGGGCTTCGGGGCGGGCGGGCTCGTCGCAGGTGACCCGCTGCACCTGGAGCGCCTCGCTCGGCGGCGCCTGGTCGAAGGCGTCCTCGGGCAGGTCGGGGTCGAGCGTCACCTCGCGGTAGCGAACCTCCAGGTCGACGTTGTCGCGCTCCATCACCACGCGGACGCGCCGCGGGAAGTCGACGCCCGACACCGCCTGGTAGTCCTCGAAGGTGAGCGCCGCGCGCAGCCCGCGGGCGTCGCGCAGCTCGGCGCGCGTGGGCCGCGGGTGCTGCTGCTCGGGGCGCGCGTGGTCGTGCTCCTCCGCGGTGATCTCCATCGTCAGCGTCTCGGCCCGGCCCTCGCGGCCGGTGATGTCGACGAGGTAGTGCCCGTCGTCCCAGCGGATGCGCGCGTCGCCCTCGACGAGCGGGGGCCCGCCCGCGAGCAGCGCCACCACCTCGCCCGCCTCCAGCGGGATGCCGAGGAGCTGCGCCGCCACGCAGGGCCGCGCCTCGCCCGTGTAGAACTGCCCCGCGCGCAGGTCGGCCATCGCGAAGGTGCGGTCGTTGGCGATGATGGTGCTGACGGTGTTGCCGAACGCGCGGGTGTCGACCCGGACGTCGGGGCGCCGGACGAAGACGTACACCTCGCCGCGGATGCGCCCCTGCGCGCCGAAGTGGTCGGCCGAGCCGTGGGCCCGCAGGCGCTGCACGCGGGCGTCGCGCGTGCGGACGTGGGCGAGCGCCATCGCCGGGTCGGTGATGGGGTAGCGCGGGGGCGAGCCGCACGCGGCGAGCGCGGCGGCGACGAGGACAGCGGCGGCGGGGTGCTTCATCGGGGCGACGGGAGGCATAAACCACGTCGACCCCCGGCGGAGGGCTTTTCGCCGATCGGGCGGGCGCGGGGAGCGGGCGCCGTGTGACCGCGCGGTTACGGTCGAGGTGCGAACCCGCGGGGCCGCGGGCCGTGCGGCGGGGCTCCTTTCGTGGGAGGATCGCCCGCGGAACGCCCCGTGCTACCGCCGTCCCCGAAGGTGCCCGCATGAACCGAACCGCCCGCCTCGTCCCCGCGCTCGCCCTCCTGGCCCTCGGCTGTGGCGACCCCTCCGGCCTCCGCGCGCAGGGGAACGTCACCCTCACCGTGCACCAGTCGGGTCAGCCCGACGGCACCGCCGCCATCACGCTCCCGCCCGAGACGTACGTCGACGCACCGCCCGGCGTCGGCCGCGGCTTCTTCGGCACCTGCGCCCGCACCGGGGGCCGCTGGACGATCGACATCTCCCGCGCCGACAGCGACCAGACGGGCCTCCGCCGCGTGGTCCTCTCGGTCAGCGAGGGCGCGGCGTCGACGACCGCGGCGGCGAAGTTCACCCTCGGCGCGACCGAGTACAACGGCGCGGCGGAGTGCACGGCCACCGCGGCGCCCAACGCCGACAAGGGCGTCGAGCTCAGCGCGACGTGCACCAACATCCGCTCCAACGCCGACCCGCGCACCCTCGACGCCCGCGTCACGCTCTCGCTCGCGCGCTGCGACGTGAACTGACCCGTCACCCCGCGCCGAAGCGCCGCCGAAACTCCTCTAGAAATACCCCCACGGTCGGCCCGTCGATGTTGGTGAAGCGGAGCTCCCGCACGCCGCTCGACGGGTTTTGCGCGAAGTAGTCCACCGCCGCGTCGACCAGGATCTCCGCGCAGAGCTCCTTGGGGAAGCCGAAGATCCCCGAGCTGATCGCGGGCATCGCCACCGAGGCGCAGCCCTGCTCGTCGGCGGCGCGCAGGCTGTTGGCCGCGGCCGCGCGGAGGTCGTCGGGCTCGTCGTCGTCGCCGCCGTTCCACACCGGGCCCACCGCGTGGATCACCTTCTTCGCGGGGAGCCTCCCGGCGCCCGTCACCGCCACGCCGCCGACCGGGAGCTTGCCGTTCGCCTCCACCCAGGCGTCGCTCTCCCACTGGACCTCCAGGCCCCCGCGCCGGACGATGGCCCCCGCCACGCCGCCGCCGTGCGCGAGCCACTCGTTGGCCGCGTTGACGATCGCGTCGACGGGCTCCTGCGTGAGGTCGCCGTGCACGACCCGCAGCGCGTGGCCGCTCGGGAGGGTGTGGGTGGCCCGGATGTCCGCCATGGCGCGGTTGTACATGGGACCCCCGGGTTCCTGTCCAATCGGCGCCGCCCGCGGGGTGATACTCCGGCGCCATGAGCGACGCGATGCGACGGGCGCTGGAGAAGCTGTTTCCGGGGGAGGACGGGCGCGTCGGGGGGTACTACCTCCCGGTGTGCGAATGGCTGGCGGCGCGGGCGCGCGAGGGCGTCCGCGTGGTGGCCCTCAACGGCCCGCAAGGGGCAGGGAAGAGCACCCTCTGTGCGGCCGCGGTGGCGGCGCTCGCGGCCGAAGGGCTCCGCGCGGTGACGGTGTCCGTCGACGACTTCTACCTCCCCCACGACGCCCAGCGCGCGCTCGCCGAACGTCACCCGGGCAACCCCTACCTCGAACACCGCGGCTACCCCGGCACCCACGACGTCGCCCTCGGCGAGCGAACCCTCGACGCGCTCCGCGCCGACGACGGCCGCGGCGTGCGGGTGCCCGCCTACGACAAGTCCGCGCACGGCGGCCGCGGCGACCGCGTGCCCGAAGCGCAATGGCCCACGGCGCGCGGGCCCTTCGATGTCGTGCTCGTCGAAGGCTGGATGCTGGGCTTCGCCCCCGTCGCGCCCGAGCGCCTGCCCGACGCGCGCATGGCGCCGTGCAACGAGGCCCTCGCCGCGTACGACGCCTGGCACCGCCGCTGCGACGCGCTCGTCCACCTGGTGATGGCCGACCCCGACTCGGTGATCCGCTGGCGCGTCGACGCCGAGCGGGCGCGCCGCGCGTCGGGCGCGCCGGGCCTGAGCGACGAGGCCGCGCGCGACTACGTGATGCGCTTCGTGCCGGCCTACGCGGCCTGGGTTCCGCCGCTGCGCGAGCGCCCGCCGGTGCGCGGCCCGCGGCTCACCGTGGTGCTCGGCGACGACCGCGCGCCCGTCGCTGCGCCCGCGAGCGGCTGACGCCGTACTGTCGTTTTGTTGCCCGCTGGGGCCCCGTGGATATCGTCGCGCCCGTGGCCCCCCCCGTGAACCGAAGCCCGCTCGCGCTCGCGGCCGCCCTCGCGCTCGCCGCGTGCGAGACGCAGCCCACCCACGAGGTGCTCGCCGTCACCGACCTCGCGCCGCGCCAGCTCGAGGCCGGCGACCTCGTCGTCGTGCGCGGCAGCGGCTTCCCCCAGGCCGCGGACATCCGCCGCGTGTCGGTCACCCTCACCGGAACGCTCGCGCGGCCCGGCCTCGCCCCCTGCGCGCGGCCCGTGTCGGTCACCCTCACCGACCCGCCCGAGGGGGAGCGCGTGTGGGACCCCGCCGCCGGCGTCGAGCGCGACGCCGCCTACGCCACCGCCACGCTCCACACCCTGCGCGTGCACGGCGGGACGGACATCGAGTTCACCCTCACCGAGGAGCTCGTCCGCGCGCTCACGCTCTGCCCCGGCGAGCGCGACGTCCGCGCGCCGCACGCCACCGTGGCCTTCGCGGGCCAGCGCGCGGGCGTGTCGGTCCGCGTCGAGACGATGCAGGGCGCGACGCTCGCCTCCGCCCGCCCGCTGCGGGGCCCGCGCGTCGACGTGCTCGCCCCGTGGGGCCGCGAGGTGGCCGAAGGGCGTGCCGCCCGCGCCGAGGCCGACCGCGCGCTCGCCGCGCTCGGGATCCGCCTCGCCGAGTCGCAGCCCCCCGAAGGCGGGCTCCAGGTCGAGCGCGTCGCGCCCGGCTCCGCCGCCGACGAGGCCGGGCTCGGCGACGGCGACGTGATGGAGCGCCTCGACGGCGTGTCGCTCCTCGGCGTCACCGACTTCCGCCCCGCGGCCGGCGGCGACCTCGCGGTGGTCTCCGTCCGCCGCGGCGACGCCGTCGAAGACCGCGCGCTCCGTGTTGCGTCCATCACCCGCGCCGCGTCGCAAGACGTCGCCGCCACGGCCGTCCTCCTGCTCGTCGCGCTCGCGGTGGTGGGCTTCGGGATGTCGCCGACGCGCGGGCTCCTCGGGTGGCTCGCCGCGCGCTTCCTCCCGCCGCGCGCGGTGCGGGCGTCCGTGACGTCGCGACGCGAGGCGATCGCGCGCGTGTGGGCCGACGTTCGTGCAGCCGTGCGCAACGACGCGGGCTTCTGGAGCGCGGCAGTCGGGTCGACGGCGCTGGCGGTTCCGTTCGCGGAGTTCCTGTTCGCGGCGGACGTCGACCTCGGGGCGGTTCACCTCATCGGCGCGCTCGCGTCGCTCGCGGTCGCAGCAGTCGTCGCGCGCGACGCCGCCGGGCGCGCCACCCTCGCCGGCTCCCTCCTCGGCGCCGCCCGCCGCGCCGCCTTCGAACTCGCCGCCGCCGGCGCCACCGTCGTCGCCGTCCTCCTCTCGGGCTCCATCGACGCGCAGGGCGTCGCTGCCGCGCAGGGCGGCGCGCCGTGGGACTGGTTCCTCTTCCGCGGGCCCGCGCTCCTCGCGCTCGGCGCCGCGCACCTCGCGGCCCTCGTCCCGCTCGCCGCCGACGCCCGCGCCGCCTCCGCCCGCGGCCTCCGGGGCGTCGCGTGGGCCACGCTCCTCGCGCGCTCGGCCTGCGCCGCGGTGATCCTCTGCGGCGGGGCGCGCCTGCCGGGCCTCTCGCTCGCCGAGCAGGGCGCCTCCGTCGCGCTCCAGATGCTCGGCGCCGTCGCCCTCCTCGCGAAGACCTGGGGCCTCGCCGCGCTCGCCCGACGCGTCGCCCCGGCCGCGGCCGCCGCGCACCCCGCCCTCCGCACCGCCCTCGCGCTGCGCCACCTCGTCCCCCTCGCCGTCGTCGGCGCGGTGCTCACCGTCGCCGGCGACGCCCTCGCCCGCGAGGCCCCCGCCGCCGCCCGCGAGCTCGCCGTCGGCGTCGCGTCGCTCGCCACCTTCGGCGCCGTCGTCGCCGCCCTCGCCCTCGCCGCGCGCCGCCCCCCGCTGCCCGCGTAGGACTTCCCGCACCGGCGCCGGCCGTGATACCCGTTGTCCATGATGCTCAGGGCAACGGGATGGCTTC
Organism: Polyangiales bacterium; assembly: GCA_046351555.1. Classification (GTDB taxonomy): domain Bacteria; phylum Myxococcota_A; class Polyangia; order Polyangiales; genus CAISKJ01. Next base: position 31,172 of record JAXLYI010000026.1, on the reverse strand, counting down.
GGGCGCTCGCGTTCGCGGGCGCGCTCTCCACGGTCGCGTGCAGCGACGACCCGCCGGCCATGCCCGCGACGTGCTCGCCGGCGTGCAGCGCGGGCTACACCTGCACGATGGGCGCCTGCGCGGCCCTCTGCAACCCGCCGTGCGGCGCGGGGGAGACGTGCGGGGTTCGCAACGGCGCCACGCTCTGCCTGGGCGGAGGCACGGACGCGGGCATGGACGTCCCCGCCGACGACGTCCCGCCGCCCCCGCCGCAGGACGCGCCGGCCGTCGACAACCCGCCGCCCCCGGTCGACACGCCCCCGGGGATGGACGCGCCCCCGAGCGACGTGATGCGCGCGCCCTGCGGGATGGCGGGCCAGCCCTGCTGCGGCCTCGACCCGATGGTCCCCACCTCCACGGGCTCGTGCACGGGAACCAACCTCTGCGACCGCATGACGCGCACCTGCGTGGCGTACACGCCGGAGATGAACGAGTGCACGGCCACCGGCGAGTGCCCGTCGGGTCAGGTGTGCGCGCTCGGCGAGCTCTGCTCGGGCGGCACCCGGAGCTGCCTCCGCTGCATCGCCCGCGCGACCGCGGGGATGCTCCCGGCGGGCGCGGCCTGCGGCGGGACGATCGCGGGATCGTGCGCGGACGGCATATGCGCCAACAGCCGCTGCACGCGGACGTGCGTGCCCGGCGCGGCCGGCGACGCGGCCTGCCAGGCCTTCAGCGCCGGGACGGTGTGCGCCGAGCTCTCGCAGACCGTCCGGCTCGACGGCGGCGCGCTCTCCAACCCGATCACCTTCGGCGCGTGCATCCGCGGGTGCCGCCGCGACGCCGACTGCATGGACGCCGGCGGCAACCTCCGCTGCGGGCTCTCGGTGCGGCGCGTCGACGACACGCTCCAGCAGACGTGCCGCGTGGCCTTCGGCGCGCTCGGCGGCGGCGCGAGCTGCCCGCTCAACGCCACCAGCACCTCCGACCCGATGATGTACTGCCAGAGCGGGCAGTGCTTCTCCATCCCGATGAACATGACCACCGGCTACTGCTCGGCCTTCTGCGCCACCGACGCCGACTGCCCGATGGGCTCGGGCGTCTGCCGCGACATCCCGTTCTTCCGCCCGAGCGGCACCTCCTCGCCCACGCAGCCCATCCGCATGTGCGAGCGGCCCGCGATGTAGCCTTCGGGGGCTTCTCCCCGCGCCGCGGCCCGTGGTACCCGTCGTCCATGACCTCCAGGGCGACGGGCTGGCTCCGGGCGATCGTGTTCACGTGCTCCCTCGCGATGGCGGGCTGCGGCGACGACCCGCCGACGCCCATGGCCGTGACGTGCGCGCCGACGTGCAGCGCCGGCTACACCTGCATCACGGGCATGTGCGTCGCCGTCTGCGCGCCCGCCTGCGAGAACGGGCAGACCTGCACCGTCGTGGCCGGCACGCCCACCTGCACCGGCGGATCGGACGCGGGCACCGACGCGCCGGTCGGCCAGGACGCCGCGCCCGACGCCACGAAGCCGCCGCCCGACGCCACCTCGCCGGACGTCACCGCGCCTGACGTCACCGCACCCGACGTCACCACGCCCGACGCGACCCCACCGCCCGACGCGACCCCGCCGCCCGACGCGACCCCGCCGCCCGACGTGACCCCGCCGCCTGACGCGACGTCGTCGTGCACGCCCGCGTGCAGCCTCGGGTACACCTGCGTCTCGGGGGCCTGCCTCGCGCTCTGCAACCCGGCGTGCGCGGCCGGCGAGGCGTGCACCGTCCGCGACGGGTCGACCGTGTGCGTCCGCCTCGACGGCGGCATCGACGCGCCCGCGCCCGACGCGCCCGCGATGGACGCCGCGCCCGACGCCGCGCCCGTCCCCTGCGGGATGACCGGGCAGGCCTGCTGCGGCTACGACCCGATGATCCCCGACCAGGTGGGCTCGTGCACGGGAACCAACCTCTGCGACCGCGCGACGCGCCGCTGCGTGGCGTACACGCCGGAGACCAACGAGTGCACCGCCACCGGCGAGTGCCCGTCGGGCCAGGTGTGCGCGCTCAACGAGCTCTGCTCGGGCGGCACCCGGAGTTGCCTGCGCTGCATCGCCCGCGCGACCGCGGGGGCGCTCCCGGCGGGGGCGGCGTGCGGCGGGACGATCACGGGCGCGTGCGCCGACGGCATCTGCGCCAACGGCCGCTGCACGCGGACGTGCGTGCCCGGCGCCGCCGGCGACGCGGTGTGCCGCACCTTCAACCCGCAGTCGGTGTGCGCGGAGCTGTCGCAGTCGGTCCGCGTCGACGGCGCGCTCTCCAACCCCGCCACCTTCGGCGCGTGCATCCGGGCCTGCGCGCGCGACGCCGACTGCAACGACGCGACGGGCAACCTCCGCTGCGGGCTCTCGGTCCGCCGCATCGACGACCGCTACCTCCAGACGTGCCGCGTGGCCTTCGGCGCCCTCACCGCCGGCGCCGCCTGCCCGCTCGCGCCCACCAGCGGCACCGACGCGATGATGTACTGCCAGAGCGGCCAGTGCTTCTCGACGCCGACCAGCATGACCACGGGCTTCTGCTCGGCCTTCTGCGCCACCGACACGGACTGCCCGACGGCGGCGCGCTTCTGCCGCGACATCCCGTTCTTCCGCCCGAGCGGCGCGTCGGCGCCGACGCAGCCCATCCGCATGTGCGAGCAGCGGTGACCGCTACGCGATGCCCGAGAAGGCCCGCAGCCGGCGCGCGTCGTCGGTGGGCCTGCCCTCGGCGTCGCGGAGCGTGAGCGTCTCGTCGCGCACCTCACCGCCTTCGAAGCGCATCGCCCACACGCTGAAGAGGGCCTTCGCCCCGGCGCGCGGGAGCACCACCCACCGCGCGACGCGCGTGAGCCCGTGGGCGGCGGTGGCGGCCTCGACGCGGGCCTCGGCGTCGGCGTCGCCGCAGAGGACCAGCGTCCCGTCGGGGGCGAGCGCGCGTTGGCCGGCGGCGATGTAGGCTTCGACGCCGCCGCGGTACTCGACGCGGGCGTAGGCGCGCTGCGGGTCGAGCGCGTCGACTGCGGTGGACGGCGGGAAGTACGGCGGCGTGCCGGTGACGAGGTCGAAGCCGCCGCCGACGCGCGCTTGAACGGCCTCGTCGCGGAGGTCGCCGTGGTGGACGGAGACGCGGTGCCCGACGCGGTTGTGGGCGACGTTGCGTTGCAGCAGTTCGAACGAGACGGCCTGCGCCTCGACGCCGACGAGCTCGGCCTCCGGCGCGCACCACGCGACGTGGAGGAGAACCGACCCGATGCCGCAGCCGAGGTCGAGCGCGCGGCGTGGTCGCGGGGCGAGCTGCATCGCGGCCCACGCGGTGACGACGTCGTCGGACGAGAACCGGTGCCCGCGCTTGCGCTGGAAGAGCCAGAAGTCGCGCGTGAGGCGGTCGCGGGTGACGGGGTCGTCGGGGCTCACACCGCCGACCGCCGGGCGAAGCGGTAGAGCTCGGCGGGCCGGTGGTCGACGCCGCGCTGCGAGCGGCCGGTCGCGTCGAGCTGCCCCGACGCGAGCATCCGCCGGCGGAAGGAGTCCTTGTTGAGCGGGCGGCCGAGCACGGTCTCGTGCACGCGCTGAAGCTCCAGCAGCGTGAAGGTGTCGCCGAGCAACTGGAACCCGATCGGCGCGTAGTCGAGCTTGCCGCGGATGCGCTTGATGGCCATGCCGACGATCTCGTCGTGGTCGAAGGCCATGCGCAGCGTCCGACCGTCGCGGTCGGCGAGCTCGACGGGGCCGCCGGTCTCGCCCTCCCACGGGACGCGCACGGTGGCGGTGACGGCGTCGCGGCCCGCGGTGGCCTTGCGGAAGCGCGCCGCGTCGACGAGCGCGTAGTAGGCCACGGTGATGACGCGCGTCCGCGGGTCGCGCCCGACGTCGCCGAAGGTGTAGAGCTGCTCGAGGTACACGCCCGCGAGGCCCACCTTCGTCGCGAGCTGGCGCGCCGCGGCCTCGTCGAGCCCCTCGCCCTCGCGCAGGAAGCCCCCCGGGAGCGCGTGGCATCCCTTGCACGGGTGCTCGCCGCGCACCGTGACCAGCGTCGCGAGCTCGCCCTCCACGGCCGTCACCAGCACCACGTCGACCGCCACCGACGGCCGGTAGAACTTCGACGCGTCGTAGCGCGCGAGGAAGGTCGCTTCGTCGTCGTTGACGGCGCGGGCGGGCGCGCGGGCGGGCTTCTTCGCGGCCATTGGGGGGCGCGGCGAGTGTTCGCCTATCCGCGGACGAGGCGCAAGCGCTCGGGCGCGACGCCGACCTCGACGCGGCGGCCCCAGCCGAAGGCGACCCGGTCGTCCTCGATGCCGTCGCCGAAGAGGGTTCCGTCGTCGTCCATCTCCGAGCGGAGCGTGAGGGTCGCGCCCTCGCGCAGCTCGCCCTGGTCCATCGAGGTCTTCGTCGCCACGCTCGGGAAGGGCTCGCGCACGAAGAACACCAGGCGCCGCTCGCCCGGCTTCGGCATCTCGACGGGCTTCAGCCGCAGCCGCGCGATGGAGCGGGCCCAGCCCGTCGCGCCCGTCCCCGTCGCGACGATGACGCCCGACGACGAGTGCGCCTCGCCCTTGCCCCCCAAGGCGATGTGGTACCGCGCCGACTGGTGCGTCCGGTGCCCGACGAACACCTCGTTGAGCGCCAGGATCCGCTGCCCGTCGTCGAGCCGGGCCTCGACCATCGCGCGCTCCTCCGTCCGCGCGCGGCCGCGGGCGACGGCGGCGAGGAGGTCGCCGACGGCCTCGGCGGGGTGGGGCGCGAGCACGCCGTCGTGGCGGCTCGGGTCGGGGTTGACGCCCACCACGGGCTGCCCGCGGAGGTACTTCGCGACGTTGGCGACGAGCCCGTCCTGGCCGACCACCAGCACGACGTCTTCGGGGCCGAAGACGAAGCGCGAGAGGTCGGCCCGGTCGACCCGCGCACGCCGCCAGCGCAGGGGAACGGCCGCCGCGACGCGCTCGAGCGCCTGCGCGAGCTTGCGGTGGCGCGCGTCGAGCTCGTCGATCGAGCGCCCGGAGCCGCGGAGGAAGAAGTCCGCCTGCGCGCGGGTGCCGTGGCGGGCGACGAGCGCGTCGAGCTCGGTGGGTCGCGTCACCACCACCGCGCGCGGGCTGACGGTGCTCATCGCGCCGGGAGCCGCGGGGGCGTGGCGGCGCCCGCCCGCTCGACGAGGTTGGCGAGGAGGGGCGCGAGGAGGTCGGGCGTGATCTGGAGGTGGTCGATGCGCTGGAGCTTGCCGGCGAGCTCCTGCGCGGCGAGCGACACGAGCACGCTCGGGGGCATGGTGCGGTAGACCTCCATCCGCTCGCGGTCGAGCGCGAGGCGGGCGCCGTCGACGAGGCGCGTGGCGTCGGCCTTGGCCTCGGCCTCGATGTGCGACCGCGCCGCGCCGGCCTCCGCGGCGATGCGGGCGGCCTCGGCCTGCTCGGTGGCCTCGCGCCGCGCGTTGGCGCCCTTCTGGTCGATGAGCTGCGACTCGCGGCGGGCGAGCTCGATCTGGTTCTGGAGCTCGTTCTCTTGAATCGCGCGCTCCTTCTCGACGGCGAGCGCGCGGCGGCGGAAGGCGGCCTCGTCGGCGGACTCCTGGATGCGCTCGCGCGTCGGCGCCTCGAGCGCGCGCTCGACCTGCGCCTCGGGGCGGACGGGCTCCAAGCGCACGGACACCAGCTCGACGCCGAGGTCGGTGAGGAGCGGCGCGTGGCCCATGCCCTCCTCGATCGCCTCGCGCAGCGGCGCGGCGCCGCCGGCCACGAGGTCGCGGAGCGCGGCGGCCTGCACCTTCACGAGGCAGTGCTGCTGGGCGAGCTGGGTGAGGGCCGAGGCGATCTTCTCGAGCGGCTGCTTGAGGTGCGTGCCGCGGCGCGAGTCGATGGAGAAGTCGACGCGCTGCGCGACGAGCGCGGGGTCGACGATGCGGTAGCCCACCACGCCCTGCACCAGCACGTCCTGGAAGTCGGCGGTGCGGCCGTGGAAGGCGAGCACCACCTCGCGGTCGTCGAGCGGCACCTCCGCCAGGCTCGCCGACCACGGCCAGAACCAGAACGCGAGGCCCCGCCCGCTGCGCCGCAGCCTCGCCCCCTCGTAGTGAAGCACGTGGCTCGCGCTCTCCGCGCGCAGGTGCCGGAACGGCCCGAAGCCCGAGATCTCTGCCATGACGACGTGGTCCTCCCATCGAAGCGCGAACTTCGATGCCACGTACATATATGCCATGCGCATCGAAGTCAAGGCGGCGCGTCGAGCGCGGCGGTGGGAGAAGCGAGGTGGGTGAGGAGGGCCATCAGGGCCGAGGAGGTCAGGTGGCGGGTTCGTCGCCGGGGAGCACCGGCCGCGGGATCTCCCCCAGGCGGCGCCGCACGGGGATGGGCGGGGACTCTGCGATCGAGACGAGGCGCCAGGGGTCGCGGACGATGTAGCCGGCCTCCTCGGGGGACTCGTTGAGCGGCGGCTTCGGGTCGGCGGGCATCTTCGAGCGCAGGTGGTAACCGAGGACGAGCGCCACCTGCGTGGCCAGCACGACCTCCGTGGGTGAGCCCACGTCGCGCGCGAGGCTCGAGTACTCGTCGACGGGGAGCCCGACCGCGACCTCCTTGCGGAGCGTCTCCCCGGCGCGCACGCGGGAGAAGAGGGGCGTGTACACGACGCGGAGCTGGAGGCCCGGCGGTCGCGGCGCCTGCCAGAAGACGAGGCGCAGCGAGCGGCCGCGGACGAAGCGGTACACGCCGCGCGGGTCGGGCACGCGGCGCCCCTTGGGGTCGTAGTCCCAGAGGCGGTCGGCGAGGTAGACCTCCTCGCGCGCCTCCACCTCGTAGCGCAGCTTCGCGCTCGGGGGCACAGCCCGCGCGTCGTCGCCGGGGTCGAGTTCGAACGACCAGCGGAGCGTGAAGAGCGACGACTCGAACGTGGCCTGGGGCGTCATCGGGTCCATGGTTCCTGTTGTCTTCCGGGGCCGCCGCGCTGCGACCTCACGCCGGCTCGTAGTCGTGGCCGTGGTCGATGCGCTGGTAGGGGTACTGCCGATCGCGCAGGTACTCGTTCTCCGAGGGGGAGTAGGGGACGTCCGGGACGTCGTTGGCGTAGCCGTCCCCGGGCTGATTGATGGGGCCCTCGATCGTCTGCCACTCCTCGTGGTTGTCCCACTCGTCGTGCGGGTCGCCGGGCGCCTCTTCGAGCTTGCGATTGGTCCCGTAGAGGTTGTGCTCGGCGTGCCCTAGCTCGTGGAAGAGCGTCGCGTCTGCGGGGGCCGGGTCGCCGGAGACGCCCGTGACGATGTCGGGGTTGTAGGCGACGGTCGAGCCCGCTCCGTCGCCGCGCTCCAGCGAACCGTCCGGCGCGCGACGGGCCCGCCCGTCGAACGGCCCACTGCACAGCGAGTTGTTCTCGCCGTAGGGCAGCCCGGATTCCGGGCTGACCCGGTTCGCGTCCCCGACGGTGTAATCGCGGATCGTGACCTGGTGGCCTCCGGGGGCGTTCTCGATGTTGTGGAGGCGTTTGAGGCCGGTGGGCGTCGAGGCCATGATCCCGAGGTCGCGCAGCACCTTCGCCTGGAAGTCCCGGTCCTCCCCGCTCGGCAGGATGACCAGGTTCGCGCCGACCTTGAGGACGCCCCCCGGGAGGCGCTCGACGGGGAGAGGGAACGAGGGGCCTCCGACCTGCACCAGCGCCGCGCCCATCAGGATCGCCGCGGGCGCGGGGTCGGTGACCCGCGCGGCGAAGAGGCCCGGCCCCTGCAGTTGGACCGGGAGCCCGCTGAGCGTCGCCGCCGAGGTGGCCTTGATGTCGATGGTCTTCGACGCGACCGTGACCGCGCCGGGCTCGATGGTCTGGCTGGACGTCCCCGCGAGGATCTTGAGCTTCGACCTCGCCTCGAGGTTGACCTCGTCCGGTCGCAGATCGACGTACGCGCCGTCGCACGAGAGCTGAGCGAAGTCCTCATGGCTCTCGGGGTCGCCGTCTTCCTTGCCGATGAACAACCAGTTGGTCTGGTGCGTCGCCTCGACGGCTGCCTTGGAGAGCGAGACCGTGGAGTTGCCGCATTTGAGCAGGATCAGCTCGCCCGCCTCGATCTGGACGCGGCCCGACACGTCGATGCTCAGGTCGCCCTTCACCTTCAGGGTCTGGTTGCGGCCCACGAAGGTGGTCCGGTCGTGCGCCACCTCCTCGCGCAGGTTGCGCGACGCGTGGACGAAGACCTCCTCGTGGTCGGGCGTGTCGTCGAAGGAGAGCTCGTTGGCGCCGGTCATCGATGCCGACGGTGTTGGTGCGCACGCCCGCGCGGCTCTTGTGGCCGGCGGGAGGAGAGGGCCGGTCAACGTCTGCGGGTACACGCACCCGATGGCGAGCGGGCGGTCGGGGTCGCCGTCGAGGAAGCACCCACCACCTCCGCGCGCGGGATGAACTGCGCCCCGAAGGCCCCGCCGCCCCGCCTGCGCCACGCGCAGCCGGCAGGTGCTCCCGCTCGTCGCCCGCGCCGTGCCGGTCCCGGTGGAACTGCACCTTGATGCGCCCGTGCTCGTCCGTGTAGATGTCCTCGCCGGGCGGGCCCACCACCGTCGCCGTCTGCGGCCCGGGGATGAGCGGCTTCGGCGTCACCTCCGCGAGCGCGAGGGCCTTCGTCGCGTCGAGGCAGCGGAAGGCGTTGCGGTAGCGCTCGCCCGGCGCCGCGTCGTCGTCGCGGAGGAACAGCTCGGGCGCCTCGCCCTCGTGCTCGACGTCGGGGTCAGCGCATGCAGCGCTGAGGCGGTGCGAGAGCCGGAAGTCGTTGCCCGCGCCGAAGCCCAGGACGTTGCCCGTCCTCGCCCGTGAGCGCGTCGGCCGAGGCCGCCGCGTAGTGCAGGCCCGCGAGGTGCGCCGCGTCGTCGCCCTCGTACACCGACCCGTTGTACCCGCTGAAGCGCGCGGGCCGGGTGCCGGAACACCTCGCGCCGCCCGTCGCCCGCGCCGGGCCGCTGCCCGCGGACCCGGTACTGCGGCCGCGTGAGGTCGTGGTCGCCGACCACCGCGCGCGTCGGCACCACGCTCCGGTGCCACTCCACGCTCCCGCACCCCTCGACGTGGGCCGTGCCGAGCGAGCGCCCGAGCACGGGGACGATCATCCCGTCGTCCGCGGCCACGTCGGGCAGCTCGATCTCGCGGCCGCCGTCCGCCTGGGCGACCGTCTCCGCGTCGTCGCCCTGGACGAAGCGCATCCGAAGCCCTCGCGCTGCGAGGAGCCGGCGGAGGAAGTCGAGGTCGGACTCGTTGTACTGGACCACGTACTCGTGGGCTCGCGCTCCGCGGCCATCTGCGACAGGTCGACCGCGCCGGCCTCGTAGACGCCGGTGCGGCGGATCCACGTCGAGGAAGACCTCGGTCGCGGTGAGCCCTGGTAGATGCGGCAGTCGACGCGCTGCGAGAGGAGCCAGAGGCGCGGCACGAGCCACACGCGGAGGACGCGCTTCGCCACGGACACGGGCCCGCTGCCGACGTCCTGCACGCCGAGGTCTTCGACGCGGCGGACGACGCCGTGGAAGCGCCGCTCCCGGTGCGCGCGGCGGAGCGTCGCGCAGGCGGGCCGCTCGAACAGAAGCTCTGCGGCTCGATGTCGAACTCGCCGGTGACGAGTTCCAGGAAGGCGCCCTCGTAGAGGTCGCCGAGGAGATGACGAGCTGCATGCGGAGCACCGCAGAAGAAGGCGTCATCAGCGTGGCCCTTCACGGTGAATTCAGAGCCCACCTCGTCGAGGGCGCCGTCGTGGTCGTTCATACCGTGGGTGGGGATCACGCTCGCCTCCAGGCGCGGCCGTCGAGTTCGGGGAAGGGCCTTGCGTCCAGGCACGAGGCCGTCCTCGCGGGCGCGGCCGTCGCGGTCGAGCGTCCCGGTGCGCGCGCGGCCGTCGAAGCTCGATGCAGTAGGCGGCGCCGGGCGCGGGCGGTCGTCGAGGTCGACGAGGCTCGATCTCGATCCAGGTGCGCACCTCCGACGCGGGGAGGAGGTGTCCTCGGCCTCGACGTACTCCGGGCGCAGCGTGGGGACGCGCGCGCGCTCGCGGAAGGCGAGGGATGCCCGCCGTGCAGGAGCGCGACGACGCGGTCGCGGGAGGACGCCCGCGGCGCGGCGGCGAAGAGCCCGCAGCGCGCGACGGCGTCGAGGGTGGCGCGGACGTCGGGGCGGCGCGGGTCGAGCGCGCGGAGCATGCGGGCGGCGGCCTCGAAGGCGAGCGGGGGCTCGCGGCGGGCGTGGGCGCGCGGCGTGAGGACGAGCGCGCCGCCGGGGACGGGGAGGCGCCAGCGGAGGAGGGGGGACACGTCGCTCATACGCCGCCGTATTTCTCAGGCATGACGCGCGCCGCGGTCGAAGTCGGGGACCTCGGCCCAGACCTGATCCTCCCGGGCGAAGGGCGCCACGAGCACGCTGGTTTTGGGGAAGGTGGCGGAGGCCACGACCTCCTGCCAGGGCGTGAGCCCGAGCCCCTTCAGCACGCGCATGGGTCGGCGCAGCGTCGCGCTCATCCGCCGTGGATCCACGCGTGGTTCGACCTCGATGTTCCAGGCGCTCGACCAGTCGTAGCTCGCCTGGATCTCGGTGACGCTCGACGACAGCTCCAGCGAGACGAACCAGCGCGCGTCGTCCGAGGAGAGCCACGCCGCCAGGTCGATGGGCTCCTCGCGCGTCGCCAGGAAGGCCCGCCACGGCCCTGTCCCCTGACTGCGCTGGAGGGCGATGCGCTCGGGTGCGGCGCCGGAGGCCCAGCGGACCAGTCGAACGCCGTCGACCTGCACGCCCCACGTGGTGGTCGTCACCCCCGACAGCGTGACGGTCATCCGCAGCTCGTGCCCGAGGAACTCGGGGCTCATCCCCACGTCCAGCTCCTCCTCGGACTCGCCGGTCGTGACCTCCGACCATTCGAGCGAAGCGATGTCGGGGGCCGGCACGAAGATCTCTCCCCGCGTGAGGTCGAGGAAGTCCAGCGCCACCACCGCGCGTGGCGGGGGGCGGCTCGCGAACACGGGCTCGACGGAGCGCGGGCGCCCGCCGCGGTAGCGCACGAGCGTGCCGGACGGAATGTCCATCCCGTACCCGTGAAACTCCCCCCGCACGTTGCGCTTCGGGTACGGCCCCGCGGAGTCGGAGACGATCATCACGGCCTTGGCGCCCTCCGTCGCCGCGTCGAGGTCGGGGATGCCGTCGGAGGGCACGTCCAGACCGAGGATGGACTGCACGTTACCGACCGCCTGGCCGTGCAGGAAATACACGGCGCGGCGGTGGGAGTGGCCGCTCAAGACGCAGTTGATGGCGCCGGTGGCGAGCTTGGGGATGACTTCCTTCGCGCCCTGCTCGAAGGTGCCCATCTCGTACTCGGAGAACACCGGCTCCTTCGCCAGATCCTTGCGACCCTGGGCGGAGGTGAGCAGCTCACCGCCGTAGCTCACGAAGGTGAAATGCGTCGCGAGCGTGACGGGGCGCCCCCAACCGACCGCGCCGTTGATCACCGACATTTGCACGGCGCTGATCGATGAGGCTGCCCGGCCCAGGTAGCCGAAGCCCTGGCCCTTGGGGGGCACGCTCGCCATGCTCTCGTCGTCGCCCCAACCGAGCCCGACGAGCGAGCACTGGGGGAGCGCCTCCCCGTAGTCGGTGAAGGGCGTCAGGACGGTGTACACCCAGTCGAACCACTCCGCTTCGAACGTCGGCCCCAGGCTGCCGGGCGGGTCGAAGAAGGTGCCCGCCCCCGGCAGAGGCACGGCGCCGGCGTGCGGCCCGAACGCGAGGATCGCCTCGTACATGGTGAGGTTCAGGTCCGCGGGGATCGTCTCGTTGGTGCGCATGCGGGACACCCGCGGGGAGATGCCGAAGGCGTCGGGGTAGGCGTCGTGGTTGCCGCTCACGACGAAGAAGGGCATCGCGTGGCGCACCATCGCGTCGAAGATGAGCGTGTAGAAGGCCGTGAAGTCCACGTAGCCGGGGTAGCGCCCCTTCGTGTACTGCCCGCCCATCGCGACGGCAGCCCAGACCTCCGCGGGCGTCGGCGCCTTCTGCATCAGCAGGCCTGGGGCGTAGGCGTTGCGGACGTGGTCGATGAAATCGCCCCCGAGGATGACGGCCGTCGGGTTGAGCGCGCAGAGCTCATCGAGCACGCTCGCGAAGCTGCGGTTGGTCTCCTTCAGGAGCGTGCCGACCCGCGGCGACTCGCCCTCGTGCGCGTCGGCGTCGGCGTACTCGATCACCCGCGCCGTGCTCCTCCCGAGGATGCCGCAGCGCACGTTGATGTGGATGTCCGACGCGAAGCCGAGCGCGAGCTCGGCGCGGGCGTCCTCGCCGTGGTAGACGAACAGCGGGTGGTACGACTGGATCGGCCGCGCCGCGTCGGCGGACGCGACGTCGACGTCGGAGCGCGTGCGCTTGAAGCAGTAGCGCCCTCGGCCCGCGAGCGGCGTCCCCTGCGCCGACTCGGGGCCGACGCGGTCGTCGAGCACCGCGCGGATGATCTCGTCGTGGGTCTCCTGCCCGACCAGCGCGGGGCCGGTGCGGGCCCCCCGGTAGCCGAGGAATCGCTCGCCCGTCTCGGAGAGCGAGAAGCTGAACGGGTCGCTCTCGTCCGGCCGGTCGAGCGCGCTGGCCGACAGGCGCACGCGATGGATCGACGTGAGGCCGAGGCGATTCAAATGGCGTCGAAACGCGTCGTGCAGCACCCCCCGGAAGCGCCCGTGGGTTCGCAGCACCCTGCCGTCGGCGGGTTCGACGAGGATGTTGCCGGGCAGGCCCTCCCCGCCCGCATACGCGCCTCCGAAGAGGGGGAGGCCCTCGCACGGCTTGTTCGGGTCGAGCCCCGGGCAGAGCTTGAGCTGGTGGTTGACGTGCTCCGGCGTCAGCGCGCCCTCGGTCGCGATGATCAGCTCGATCCAGGGCTCGTCGACGCCCTCGAAGTACAGCAGCGGCGTCCCCAGGCACGGGAAGAGGATCACGCCGCGCACGGGGAGGAGGTCGTCGAAGCAGTTTTCGCCGACGAGCCCGACCTCGTAGCAGAGTTCCGGGTCGAGGCCCGGCGGGGCGTCCGCCCACATGAGGTTGTACACGCTCCGCGACATCGCGCCGTTCACCCCTCCGCGCTCGAAGAGAGCGCGTCCTGCGTCGCCGCGTCGAGCTCGCCCGTCGGCGGCAGGCCGTTCCGCTCTTGGAAGCTGCGGAGGGCGTCGCGCGCGCGGTCGTCGTTGCGCGCGTCGTAGCCGTTGTGCCGCAGGCGGCTGCGCGCGCCGCTCGCCTCGGCGCTCGGGTCGAGGTGCCGCAGGTTGAGGTCGAACACCCGCCGCGCCGTTCGCCCAGGCTCGTCGAGGAATTCCAGCACCGCGCGCCCAGCCAGCGGGTGGACCGGGACGTCGATGCGCCCGTCGCCGTCGGTGCTCCCCTCGGAGCGTACGCCGTCGACGGTGAGCACGTACGGGGCGTTGGCCCGCGCGGCGCCGCCGATCGAGAAGCGGAGCCGCAGCCGCGAGGGCACGTTCTCGCAGCGGAAGCGGTGGCGCCGCGTCGTGTCGGCGTCGACCGCCTTCCGCTCCAGCGGCGGGACGAACACACGATCTCCGGGCAGCAGCACGTGCGGGCTCCGCCGGAGCTCGCGCAGGGGGGTGTTGGACGGGTGCTCCCACACCGTCTGCCAGCGGTGCCCCGCCCGGTACGCGACGCTCTCGACCGACTCGCCCTGCCCGACCGTGTGCCAGCCCCCCGGCGTGATCATCGCGCGCCGCGCCCCGCTTCGATCAGGCCCCGCATCCGTGGCGAACAGGCGCGATGCGTCTCGCTCCATGTCTCCATTCGGTACCACCCGCGCGACGCCATCGGAAGCGACGAATGCACCCGCGGTGCCGTTTCGCGCCGCCCGGAAGCCCGCGTCACGGCGGTCCGCCGCGCCCTCCGCGACGACGCCCCGTCGTCTCTGCGACGACGTCCCGTCGCCGCGCGGCGGTGGTTCCGCGAGGGAAGGCGCCTTCCCGTTTGAGGGCAGGCGCCTTCCCGCTACAGCACCGCGCAGGCGCGCACCTGCGCCGCGAGGAGCGCCGTGAGCGCGACGCGGGCGACCCACATCCCCACGGCGGGCCACGCCGAGCGGGCGCGCAGCTTCGCCCCCGTCAGCCGGCACAGGGGATAGAGCGCGCGGGCGAGCACCAGCGACACCGCCGCCACCACGAGCGTCTGGAGCGCGACCGGGTGGCCCGCGGGGACGTGGCGCGAGTTCACCTTGCCGCCGAAGGCGAAGAGGACGAGGTGGCCGAGCGCGAGGGGCGCCGCGAACACGTAGAGCAGGGCCCGCGCCACGGTGGCGTTGCGCTCCGCGTAGGCGCCGCGCGGGCCGTTCTTGAAGAGCGCGGGGATCACCTTCGTCCCCGCGGGCTTCGGGGTGTCTTCGAAGAGCGCGGCGAAGCGATCGTCGGAGAGGGCGGGGTTGCTCGCGACGGCCTCCAGCACGTCGGGCTCCTGGTCGCGCGTGAGCAGGTCGAGGGCGGTGTCGGGCGCCGCGGGGTTGCGCCCCACCGCGGCGCGCACGCGCGGGTCGTGGTGCCCGGCGAGCGCCCAGAGCGTCGCGGCGTCGCGCGTCTCGCGGGCGACCGAGAGCTCAGGCGGCGCCGGGCCGAGCACGGCGCCCGCAGGTGCACGCGGGGCGGGGCGGGGCGGCGGGGCGGAGGCCGGCTGCGAGGTCTCGGTCATGGCGCGAGCGTATCAGCACGCCGCGCGCCGGGTTCCGGCTCGATCACGTCGAAGGGCATCAGCCCTCGCCACCGCGGCGCCTGCGGTCAACTTCCGAAGCGCGTCCGGTTGGCGAAGCGCGCGACGCCCTCCACGGCCGCGGGGTCGAGCGGCGACACGTCGGGGTCGGCCCCCGTGATGGCGCGGAAGCGGTCGGCGTAGAGCCTGGCGACGAGCGCGCGGGCGGCGTCCTCGGGCTCGCCGAGCGCCACCCACACCGCGACGAGCCGCCACGCGCACTGCGGGACGCCCTGGCGCGTGTGCGTCGGGTACTTCATGCACTGCGCCCGCCACGATTTGAGGGCGTTGGCGGCGTGGGCGGCGAGGGCCCACGGGGTCTTGCGCGCCTCGGGGGGCAGGGTGCGCCAGGACTCGTCGTCGAGGCCGCGGGCCGCGGTGGCCAGCTCGTCTGCGTCGGCGAGGTCGTCTGTCCAGCGGCGGAGGGTGAGCGCGAACACGCGCGGGCGGTCGTCGGCTTCGAGGCCCTTCGCCGCGAGCGCGTCCAGCGTCACGACGAACACCTCCGCCAGCGCGGCGAACTTCGCGAGCGTCTGGAGGGCGGCGTGGCTGCTGCGGATCTTCGGCATCGCGCGAGCATCGCACGGCGGCGCCTCGCGACGTCAGTACGCCGCGCAGGCGCGCACCTGCGCCGCGACGAGCAGCACGAAGGTGACGCGCACGCCCCACATGCCGAGGCGGGGCCACACCGAGCGGGCGCGCACCCGCTCCGCCGTCACCCTGAGGAGCGGCTCGAGCGCGCGGATGAGCCAGAAGGCCGCCACGGCGGCGAGGAAGGTCTGGAGCGCGACGGGGTGCCCGGGGGCGAGCGTGCGTCGGTCGACCTTCCCGCCGACCGCGTAGATGAGGAAGTTGCTCGCGCTGAACACCACCGCCAGCACGTTGAGCAGCGGGTGGGCGAGGCTCGACGCGCCCCGCAGGTACGCGCCGCGCGGGCCGTTGCGGTAGAGCAGCTCGAAGACGTTGACCTTCGTGTGCGGGCGCGGGTTCTCGTAGAGGTCGGCGAAGACCGCGTCGGGGAGGCTCGGGTTGCTCGCCACAGCCGCCACCACCGGGCCCTCCGGGTCGTCGGCGAGCGCCTTCAGCGCGTCCCCCGGCGCCGCGGGGTTGGCCGCCACGGCAGCCCGCACGCGCGGGTCCGCGTGCCGCGCGAGCATCGAGAGCGTCGTCGCGTCGCGAGCCTCGCGCGCGGTGGCGACCTCCGGCGGCGTCGGCCCGAGCGCGGGCGCGGCGGCGGGCGCCGGGCGCGCGGGGCGGTCGACGGTGCAGGTGACGGTGCCAGCGGCGGGGGCGGAGATCGCGTGCATGGCGGGGGAGAAGAGCAGGGCGTGTGCCGACGCTGCGTCGCGGCGTTTTCGCTGCGTTCCGCCGGCCGTCGGGTGGGGGACGCGGCGGTGCCAGTGGCACGTGCCACCCGGTGCCATTGCCTTCCGCTACCGCGAGCGGACGTGGGCGCCGCGCTCGAGCACGCGCTCGGCGCCGTCCTTCCGCAGCCGAACCACCACCGCGGGGCACACCACGCGGACCACCGCGCCCGACGTCGCGCTCCCCGGCGCGGGCGGCGGCACCAGCTCGGCCACGCGCGCGCCCGGCGGCGGGAAGTCGAACGACACCTCCACCTCCGGCGCGATCGGGCGCAGCAGCGCTTCGAAGTGCACCTTCAGCAGCGTGAACCACGCCGCCTGGTAGCCCGCGTTCTGCCGCGTGAGCTGCTCCACCTGGTCGCCGAGCCACTCGAGCGCGCGGTTGATGCCCGGGATGCGCCGGGCCTTGTCGGTGAGGTCGCGCAGGCGTTCGGGCAGCTCGGGCGCACCCGTCGCCAGCCCCACGCCCGCGTACCACGACGCCAGCGGCAGGAAGCGGTCGGCCAGCGCCAGGAACCAGTCGGGCTCCAGCTCACCCGCCTCCATCCCGTCGCCCGCCGCCACCGCGCGCGCGACGCCCGCGGCGACCTCGGCCTCGAGCGCGCCGAGGCGCTCGTGCAGCTCCTTCGCGTTGGCCGGCGGCTCGGCCGTCCCGTAGAGCGGCTGCGGGAAGGGGAGCTCGGCGCGGAGGTTGGCGATCCACGAGTCGGCGCGCGGGTCGTTCACGACGGCCTCCCGCGAGAAGCCGAGGTAGTCGCGCGTGCCGGGCTCCGACGCGTCGACATCGTTCGGGGCCGAACGACCTCGGCCGAGGACGCGCGCGAGCCACGCGACGAGGGCGCGCCAGAGGTCCATGGGCTACTCACGGTCGAGGTCCTCGGGGTCGATGACCCCGTTGCGGCGGAAGTCGAACTCCAGGCGGCGCGACTCGTAGTGGGCCGAGAGCCCCGCCACCGACAGCACGCTCGCCCCCTCGGGCGGCGCGAGCGACTCCTCGATGCCCGTGGCGCGCTCGACGCGGAGGCCGGCGAGCACCACCTCGCTGGCGGTCTTCTGCACGAAGCCCACCTGGATGCGCTTGATGCCGAGGCGCTCGCGCTCGATGAGCGACGACGGGGCGAAGCGAACCTGCGCGAAGGGGATCGGCGGGTCGACGCTCCCCGCGGTGCCGGGCTTCGGCGGGCCGCGGAAGTTCTGCCCGAGGACGGCGCGGGCCGCGAAGGGCTGCTCGTCGATCCACACCACGCGGTCGGGCTCCACGGCGGCGCCGTCGGCCCGCACGATGAGCCTGTCTTCGGGCATCACGTACTGCACGCCGCGGCCCTCCTGCCGGAGGATGCCGACGTAGCGCGTCCGCTTGTGCTCGTCGATCGGCTGGACGACGAGCCTTCTCCCCTCGCCCGTCTTCGTCGTGAGCACGTAGCCGTGCGCGAGCCCGATCGCCACGCCGAACTTCGACAGGTCGGCCCGGCCCGTCCCCCGCTGCGCCGCGTGGAGGTCGAGGTAGCCGAAGCCAAGGTCGCCGCCCGCGAGCTCGCGCGGCGAGAGGAAGTGCTGCGCCAGCACGGGGCGCGGGGCCTTCGCGCAGGCGGCCCGCAGCCGCTCGCACACGCCGGGGAGCTGGCTCGACCGCCCGCTCGCGAGCACCATCTGGACGGGCGCCTCGGCGCGGTTGAGCCAGCGCTCGGCCGTCTCCAGCGCGGGGGCGAGCACGGTGGCGGTGCACTCCTCCAGCCACGCGCGCTGCGGGATCGCTTGCAGCACCCGCGCGACGTCGAGCTCGGGGAGGTACTGGTGCGCGCGCGCCGCGAGCCCTGCGCGGAGGGCGGCCTCGTCCTGCGCGGCGGGCGACGCGAGGGCGAACTTCACCGCCTCGCCGAAGTAGAAGAAGCCCAGCGTCCGCTTCTGCCGCGAGCGCTCGGCCTCGGTGCGCGCCTGGCCGGGCGCCTCGTCGTCCTGCTGGAAGCGCGTCTTGAGCCGCTCGACCTGCGCGGGCGGGAGCGTCGCGCGCAGCCGCCGCTTGAGCTCGCGGCAGATGCGCCGGGTGATCTCGACGCCCGCGAAGGGGAGGCCGTAGAAGTCCTCGATCTCCGACACGACGCGGTCGCCGTCCTCGCGCAGTCGCAGGAGGACGAGGTCGGTGGTGCCGCCGCCGCAGTCGAACGTGAGGATGCGGACGGAGCGCGGCGCGGGCTTCCCCTCCGCCGCCGCGCCGATGGGCTGGTAGGCGTCGAGGAGCCGCGTGAGCGCGAGCGAGCCGAAGCGGTGGTAGAGCACCCCGAGCGACGCGGCGGTGGCCTCGTCGAGGAAGGTGATGGGGGGCTCCGGCGGGTCGGCGCAGAGGCCGCGGAGCGCGCCGGATTCGAGCGCCTCGCGGGCGACGCGCTGGAGGGTCTCGCGGTCTTGCGCGAGGAAGGCGACGGGGTACGAGAGGAGCACCGGGCCCACCGCGCCGAGGCCCGAGTCGCCCGACGCGCCGCGGACAATTTCTTTCGCCGCGAGCTCGTCGAAGACGCCGTCGAGGAAGTCGCGCGCGTACTGCGGCGTGCGGCCGAGCTGGAGCTTGGGGGCGGGCTCGAGCGCGTCGACGTCGACCCAGGGCTCGCGGTCGCCCTTCTCCTCGTCGGCGGGCGGCGGTGCGTCCACGCGCTCGATCGCGCGGTCGATGAGGCGGAGCGCGCGGGCGCCGATCACCTGGTCGGTGAGGGCTTCGAAGGGGTGCCCGAGGAGCCCCGGCGGCTGCGCCTCGCGCGGGATGAGCACGCTCGGGATGCCGACGTTGCCCTCCTTGCGGTGCGCGGCTTCACGGCGGGCGAGCACCGACCAGCGCTCGACGATCGGCGGCGGCATCACCGGGTTGCCGAGGGTCGTTCGCTCCTCGAATGATCGGGGCGGCCCGAGGAGTTCGGCGTGCCAGGCGTTGCCCTGGATCGACACCGACACCGCGTGGAACGACCACGGCGCGAGCGGCCCCTGCACGGTGACGTCGCGCTGCCCCTCGCGCTGGGTGACGACGGAGGTCTCGTGGGTGCCGAAGTCGATCGCGACGGTGGTGCCCGTCTCGCCCGCGCGGCGGGGGGCGCGCTCGGCGACGACGACGAGGGGCGCGTCGGGCGACGGGACGAGCGCGAGGCGCGCGGAGGGCCGGCCGAGCAGCGTGTCCCAGGGCGGCGTGGCGTCGTCGTACTCCTCGGGGGCGAGAACCCAGCGGTGCGGGTCGAGCACGAGGGCCTCGGTGACGCCGGCGCGCTGCGCGAGGTGGCGGACGCGTCGCTCGGCGGCCCCGGCGGCGCCGACGACGAGCGCGGCGCCGGGGCGCGGCGGGTGCCACGCGACCGAGAGGGCGACTTCGAAGTTGGTGGCGTTCTTGTAGACGCGGAGGGTGAAGAAGACGTGGCGGAGGAGGTCGCGGTCGGTGGCGGCGGCCGTGGCGGATCCCTTCGCGTCGGTGTACCCGACGGCGGCGCCGAGCTCGGGGCCGCTGAGCCAGTCGAGCGCGCGGCACTCGATGCGCATGTAGTCGCGCTGGGCGCGCTTCTCGTCGGCCTGCGGGAAGGTCTTCGCGTAGAGGGTGAAGGCGTCGACGTCGCCGGCGCGCGCGAAGCTCCCGCGGCGCGCGGTGGCGCCGAGCGGGACGGTGAGGGTGACGGGGTTGAGCCCCGCGCGGACGCGCAGGACGCCGTTCTCGATGAGCATCTAAGTCGCCTCCGGGGCGGCGCCGTCGAGCTCGCGGAGGAGCGCGTCGAAGAGCTCCTGCGCGCGGCCGTGGGCCTCGTCGAGGTGGTCGGGGAGGGGCAGCTCGCCGATGACGCGGCGCAAGCGGCGGTACGCCTCGGTCTTCTTCGGGTCGATGCCGAGCGTCTTCGCGGCGTAGTCCTCGCGCTCGCCTTCGCCCGCGTGAAGGAGCCAGTCGAGCGCCGCCGCCACGCGCGCCAGGAGGAAGTGCGTGCAGTGCACGGCGTTGGAGGGCTCGTCGCCGAGGAAGCGCTCCTCCTCCTCGCGGAGCTGCCGCGTGGCCGCGTCGGTCTCCAACATGCGCTCGATCACGGGGCGCAGGTCGGCGGCGAGGGCGGGGTCTTTCGAAGCGTTCTGCACGGCGGAGCACGCGGCGCGGACGCACTCGGCGGCGAGCACGTCCCAGCTCGGGGGCTGCGCGCCGAAGGGCCGCAGGCACGCCTGGCGCACGGCCGCGGGGAAGGGGATGGGGACGCCCTGGCGCGGGAGGGCGGCGCGGAGGCGGGTGGCGAGGGCCTCCATCGCGTCGAGGGCGGCGCGGTCGGCGCGGGGCTCGCGGGTGAGGCGCTCCTGGAGGTCGGTGACGGCCGAGCGGGCGCGGAGGGCGAGGTCGACGAGCTCGGCGCTCTTGGCCTTGCGGAGCTCGCCGCGGTGGGCGAGGTGGAGCATCAGCCGCGTGAGGAGTTCGTGGCCGCGGTCGTCGGGGTTGGCGACGGCGATGGCGACGTCGACCATCCACTCGAGGAAGCGCCGGCGCGCCGCGGGCTCGGCCGCCCGCACCCGCGCGACGTCCTCCACCCAGCTCCGCGCGAAGAAATGGACCACCCGCCACGCGAAGGGCGTCCCCTCGGGCATCGCCGCGTCGTCGAGGGCCGCGACCACCGCCGCGCGCGCGTCTTCCACGGCGTCGGGGGCGATCTCCAGGTCGGCGTCGACGTGGCGGTTCTCGATGAGGACGAAGGGGGCCCAGGTGCGGATGTCGTTGGGGTCGAGCGCGCCGACGAAGGGCTCTTCGAGGGCCCCGCGCAGGGGCTGGATCACCGAGCCGAAGACCGACTGCGGCAGCGACTGGACGGTGTTGATCTGCCGCTCGCTCTCGGGGCGCGAGAGGTCGCGCAGGCGCTCGGCCGAGTGGCGCAGCGCCTCGCCCGCGTAGGTGAGGGCGAGCACGGCGCGGCCGCGCATCTTGCCCTCGCAGCGCTCGACCCAGTGGCGCCACGGGCCGTGGAGGAGCTGGTACCCGGGGCGGATCGCGCTCGGCTGCGACGAGCACACGAGGAGCAGCAGGTCGAGCTCGGCGACGGCCTGGCGGAAGACGAGGTGGTTCTTCACGGCCTTGAGGTGGCGCGTGGTGTCCATCTCGATCTGCGGGTCGGCGCCGGGGCAGTCGACGAGGTCGAGCACTTCGAAGATGCGCGACGCGCGCGTGGCGGGGAGCGGGCGCACGCGCAGCGTCACCTCGCACGCGCGGAGCTGGAGCGAGCGGAGCCGCAGCTCGCCCGACCGCAGGCGCACCACGCGGAACTCCCCGCGCCGCGTCTCCTCGAGCTCGTAGCTGGAGTCGTCGGCGGTGGGGAAGCGGCACACGCGCAGCGCGCGGGCGAACTCGTCGCGGTTGCCCGGCTCGAACGCCACGTAGAGCGACGCGGGGAACTCGTCGAGCGTCGCCGCGTCCTCCGCGGCCGCGGGCTCGGACTCGAACGACGCGTTGTCGAGCGTCTTCACGCGCACCGCGCCGTCGAGCTTCGCGCCGCCGCGGCGGGTGAGGCGCGTGAGGCAGCCCGTCGTGTCGGCGTCGCCGACGGGGAGCTCGCGCAGCTCCTCGAGGTCGCCGTACCAGCGCGAGAGCATCAGCGTCTTGCCGGCGTTGACCTTGCCCATCGTGGCGGCGGTGGGCTGGCGCTCGACGGCCTCGGCGAAGCGCCGGACGGCGTCGCGCGCGCGGCGCTCGGCCTCGGCCCACTCGCGGTCGATGATGGCGTTGTCCTCGGGGGGGCCGTTGCGGGCGTCGGTGACGCGGCCCGAGGCGTCGGCCAGCCACTCGGCGTAGGTGCGCGCGAGGGCCGCGAGGGCCTCTTCGAAGGGGCGCTGCGCGGCCGCGGGCGCCGGGAGGTCGCGCCCGTAGCGGGCCAGTTCGAACACGTCGATCATGGGGCGGGGCGCGGAGTAGAGCACGAAGCGCCGGGCGCGGCGACGGCGACGTGCGGCGCCGGGGCGGGCGTCAGTCGCGCGCGTTCACGGTGTCGGCGCGGGGCTCAGCCCGTCGGGGTTGGTCGACGGCAGTGAGTCCACGTTGAGGAAGGCCCGAAGCGCCGCGACCGCCTCCGGGTAGCAGGTGGCCGAGCCGTTGGTCGCGGACACGCCCGCGGGCATCGGCGCGCCGGGGCGCACCCACATCAGCGGGCTCAACGCCCCGCCGCTGCAGCCGGCGACCGCGGAGCCGTCGCGCAGGATGCGCGAGCACCGGGGGTTGTTCACGTCGAGGAGGAGGCCGCTGGCGACCCAACCGCGATAGAGGCTCTCGGCGGTGGTCCCCCAGGTGCGGCCGCTGCCGCCGGGGCTGTGGCAGCGCTGGCAGTGGCCGAGCGTGGGGACGGTGGAGTGCCCGAGGGAGGGCACGACGGGCGACGTGAGGGTCGGGTCCTCCGCGCGCCAGACGTACGAAGCCTCGGCGGCGCCGGAGGGCGTGGTGATCGGGTTGCCGGGCGCGAAGTAGCGCTCGTAGATCTGCTGCCACGTGGGGCGGGTGGTCGGGGGCGCGATGGGCGCGCAGGCGCTGCAGGTCACCGGCGTCGGCGTCCCGGTGCGGGGGGCGGGCAGGAGCCCGTAGACGGCGACGCCACGCCCCGGGTCGCTCGACGTGTAGCCCATCTGCACGTACACGCGGCCCGCGGCCACCGTCGGCACGGTCATGTCGGAGAAGCTCTCCAGGCGGTCGCGGTCGTCGGCGTTGCTGTCCCAGATGGGCCCCGCGTCGATGTGCTCGGCGTCGTAGGCGAGGAGGGTCCCGCGGCAACTGGGCGCCACCGCCCAGAGGACGCCCGTCCCGGCGGCGCTCCCGCTGGCCGACAGCGCGATGGTGCTGCGCTGGCTGCCCGAGATCTGCGAGTCCGCGTGCTGCTGGAGCTGAGTCATGGTGCGCGCGACGTCGTCGAGCGACCACGCGGTGAGGGCCTCCGTGGTGGGCCACGCGTAGATGCGCCCGCCCGAGGGGCCGCGCCAGTAGAGCAGGCCGTTGTGGATGAAGCCCGACTCCCAGTTGGTGCCGAAGCCGGGCCCCGGAATGGACTGGAGCGCGCCGCGGTCTTCGCGGTTGGACGGCGCGCTGAAGTGGCCGAGGCGCCCGGTGTCGAAGAGGTAGAGGCGCTTGGACTTGCCCGTGAGCAGCGCGAGGCTCGTCCCCGGCACGAGCGTCGGGCCGGCGGAGCCCACGTCCCAGTCGACCGCGTCGAGCCACTCGTAGTCCGAGGGGACCCACCAGTCGTGCGGCGTCAGCGCGCCCGACGCGTCGAGGCCCAGGCGCACGAACGCGTTGCTCATGTCGGGCGGCGTCGGGGGCGTCATGCTCGTCGACGGCGCCTGCGGCAGGAGCGCGTTGCCGGTGGAGAAGAACACGTCGCCCGTCCCGGTGCTGGCGAGCCCGCGCCCGCCCGCCCAGATGGCCCCGCCGGAGCCCGGCATGCACGGCCCCTTGACGTCGTTGGTCTCCGGCGTCTCGTGCTCCGGGCAGACGCAGTCGCGCGAGCCCGCCGCGCACGCCGCGACCATCTCGGGCGGCGGGGCGCCCGTCGTCGTCGTCGCGTACGCCGACGTGAGGGCGAGCGTGCGGGCGTCGAAGGTCATCACCCAGCCGTGCCACGGGACGGCGTCGCAGGCCCCGCCGAAGGCGACCCAGACCTTGCCGTCCTGCAGGAGAAGCCCCGGCCGCTGGAAGTGCTGCGCGGGGTCGAAGCGGAGCTGCCACGTCACCGGGTCGGCGTCGACCGAGCGCCCCGCCACCGCCGCGCGGATCACCCGCGGCGGCGAGCGATCGAGCCCCGTCTCCAGGTCGACGGCGTAGAGGGTGAACCACGGGTCTTCCGGGCGCAGGTTGTCGGCCGGCGGGGGGTGGTCGCCGTCGGCGTGCGAGCGGCTCACGAAGTACAGCGTGCGCGTCGAGAGGTCGACCGCGGGCGTGCTCGTGATCCCCGCGAAGGGGCGGATGTTGCTCGGGCACACCGTGCCGTTGAAGATGATCTGCGTGTACGGCGCGCCGACGTTGCGCTGCCAGAGGGGGGCGCCGGGCTGGTCGGCGTCGTAGGCGTAGACGGTGTTGTTCTCGGTGGCGACGTAGACCACGTTGCGCCCGCCGATCGCGCCCGCGACGTAGAGGGGTTGGGCGTGCACCTGCCCGTCGACGGGCATCGTGAAGAGGCGTCCGAACGCGCGCCCCTCGCGGCGCACGCTGGCGACGGTGAGGGCGGTCTCGCGGAGGTTCGCGCCGGTGCGGCGCGTGTCGTACGCCTGCTCGATGACCAGCGCGCCGTAGCGCCCGAAGCCCACCACGGTGCCCGCGCGGGGCCTCGCCGTCGCCCCCGCGGTGTCGTCGCCGAGCTGCCCGTACTGGTTGCCGCCGAGCGTCCACACGCGGCCGTCCTGCGCGCGGACGACCGTGTGGTCGAGCCCGGCGGCCGCCTCCGCCACGCCCGTGAGCGTGCCCACGCGCGCGGGCGTCGCGTGCGGCGACGGGACGCCGAGGGGCGCTTCGGGACCGAGCGCGAGCTGCCCCTGCCCGGAGTCGCCCCAGCCCCAGAGCGTCCCGTCCGGTCGGACAGCGAGGCTGTGCGCGTAGCCCGCCGCGATGCTCGTCGCCTGCATGAGCGAGGACACCGGCTGCGGCGTCGCGCGCGTGGCGGTGGTGCCGTCGCCGAGCTGCCCGGAGCTGTTGACGCCCCACGACCACACGCTCCCGTCGGCGCGCAGCGCGAGGGAGTGGGCGCCGCCCGCGGCGATCGCGGCCACGTCGGAGATGCCGTCGATGCGCACGGGGCGCCGGTTGAGGGCCTCCGCGGTCGGGCCGAGCTGCCCGAGCGAGCCGTCGCCCCAGCCGTACACCGCGCCGTCCGCCGTCAGCGCGAGGACGTGGCCCATGCCCGCGGCGATCGCGCGGATCGGCGAGGGCGAGAACGGCGGCACGCCCGTCGGGGTCGTCCGCAGGGTTCGTTCCACGCCGTGGCCGAGCTGGCCGTAGGAGTCGTCGCCCCACGCCCACAGCGACCCGTCGCTGCCGAGCGCCAGGCTGAACGCGTTGTTGGCCGCGACCTGCGTGATGGTCGGGAGCCCCATGACCCGCGCGGGCGTCGCGCGCGACGTGGTCGACCCGTCGCCGAGCTGGCCGGCGTCGTTGTTGCCCCAGGCCCACACCTGCCCCATCACGAGCGCGAGGCCGTGCGACGACCCGAGGCTCACCTGGGTGGCCCCCGTCAGCCCGGCCACGCGTAGCGGGACACGCGCGGTGGGGTCGTCCGCGTCCGCCGGGCGGTTCCCGAACGTGAGGACCGTCCCCGCGTCGTCGACGATCGCGCTCGCCAGGAAGCCCGCCGCCACGCGCGAGGTGCCCGCGCGGTAGCCGAGGCACGTCCCCGCGTAGCACGCGTCGTGGAGGGTGCTCGCGGCGCCGTCGTCGCACGCCGTCCCGTCGGACTTGGGCACGCAGCGGCCGGTCGCGGGCTCGCAGTACGCGCCCTGGCACTGCCCCTCGGCGCACGAGCGCGCAGGGCCCGGCGTGCACACGGCGCCGCGGCAGGTGTCGTTCGACGTGCAGCGGTCGCCGTCGTCGCAGGCCGCGCCCTCGGGCTTCGTTGCGTCCGCGGGGCACGCCGCCGTCACGCCGTCGCACGCCTCCGCCTCGTCGCACGCGTTGGCGGCGGGCCGGCAGACGGTCGGCGCGCCGCAGCGGCCGTTGCTCGAGGTGACGGTGTAGTTCCACGTCGCCGCGGTGCCGGGGAAGGAGCGGGCGCAGACGGTGGCCACGCCGTCGCCGAACGCGACGCAGGTGCAGCTCGACCCGAGCCCGCAACTGTCGTCGCTCTCGCACTGGCAGTTGCCGGTCACCCGCAGCACCGGGTCGCCGGTGAAATCCGCGCAGGTCGAGACGGTGTAGCGCTGCCCGTGCTGCACCGGGAAGGTGTACGTGGCGAGGCAGCCCGTGGGGTCGCTGGGCAAGGTGGTGCCGCCCCCGCGGAGCCCGCTCGGGCACGCGGTCGCGCCTGTCACGACGTCAGGCGGGCAGATTGGGGACGCGCCGTCGCACGCTTCCGGGACGTCGCACGGGCCCGCCGCCGCACGGCAGCCCGTCCCCGCGGGGAAGATCGACGTCGCCACGCACGCCGGCCTCCCTTCGAAGCACGTCACGATCGCGGTCGCGCAGAGGCCCGTCAGCGGGCACGCGGCGCCGTCCTGGAGCTCGCAGCCGTCGCTCGGGTCGCCGTTGCAGTCGACCCACCCGGCGTCGCAGCCCGTCACGCGGCAGGCGCCCGCCGCGCAGCCCGACGTCGCGTGCGGGAGCGCGCAGGCCCTGCCGCAGACCCCGCAGTGCGCGGCGGTGACGCGCAGGTCGGTCTCGCAGCCGTTGGCCGCCGCCCCGTCGCAGTCGCCGAGCCCCGGCGCGCAGAACGTCCCGCACGCCGCGTCGCCGCACGCGCGGACCGCGCCGGGCCCGGGGGGCGGGCACGCGCTCCCGCACGCGCCGCAGTGGTCGGGGTTGCTCCGGAGGTCGACGCAGCGGCCGCCGCAGAGGACGTCCGGCGCCGCGCACGCGGTGGCGCAGGCGCCCATGGTGCAGTACTGCCCGGCGGCGCACGCGGCCCCGCAGGCGCCGCAGTTCGCGGGGTCGTGGGCGGTGTCGACGCAGCGCCCGTCGCAGGCCACCTGGCCGGGGCCGCAGGTGACCGCGCAGCGCCCGTCGACGCAGGCGCTGCCCGCGCCGCACCGCACGCCGCAGCCGCCGCAGTTGGCGTTGTCGCTCAGCGGGCTCGCGCAGTAGGGCCCGGCGCCGAGGTCGCAGCGCACCGCGCCCTCGCCGCACGCGAGCCCGCAGGCGCCCGCCGCGCAGAGCTGGCCGGCCGGGCACCGGACGCCGCAGCCGCCGCAGTTGAGCGGGTCGTTCTGCACGTCGGCGCAGCGCGTCCCGCAGGCCGCGAGGGCGCCGCACGAGGGCCCGCACGCGCCGTTGGAACACACCTGACCCGCGGGGCAGGCGTTGCCGCACGCGCCGCAGTTGGCGGGGTCGTAGCGGGTGTCGGCGCACCCGTCGCCGCAGCGGG
Source organism: Polyangiales bacterium (assembly GCA_046351555.1). GTDB lineage: Bacteria > Myxococcota_A > Polyangia > Polyangiales > CAISKJ01. The sequence continues at coordinate 4,056 of JAXLYI010000026.1, read as the reverse complement.
TCGTCGCGCCGCCGCACGACGTCGCGCACGCGCCGTTCGAACACACCTGGCCGACGGGGCAGGCGTTGCCGCAGCGGCCGCAGTTGGCGTTGTCGCTGGCGGTGCGGGCGCAGTACGCGGTGAAGCCCCGGCCGCAGGTGCTCATCCCGGCGCCGCAGGTGGCGACGCACGCGCCCGCCGCGCACACCTGGCCGGGCGCGCAGGCGGCCCCACAGGCGCCGCAGTCGACGTTGTCCGAGCGGAGGTTGGCGCAGAAGACGACGCCGCCGCGCGGGCAGGCGGTGAGCCCCTCGCCGCACACGGTCTGGCACGCGCCGGCGGAGCACACGAGCGACGACGAGCACGTGCGGCCGCAGGCGCCGCAGTGGTTGCGGTCGCTGGTGAGGTCGCGGCACGAGCCGTTGCACGCCGTCCCGCCGCCGCACCACGGGGAGAAGGGCGTGACGTGGGTCTTGAAGGTGAGCGACGCGCCAGCCACGGGCGCGCCGCCGACGTCGTGGCCTCCGCCCGCGTACGTGCTGAGCGGGTTGAGCCCCGCGCTCACGATCGCTGGGAGGTTGGCGCAGTCCGCACTCGCCGTGCAGGCGCGGTCGGGCGCGTTGGTGCAGCGCCGCGTGCTGGTGGGGCACGTCCCCGTCGTGGTGGCCCCCGTCGCGGTGACGACGAAGCGGAGCCTGCGCCCCGCGGCCACGGGCACGCACGCGGCGCTCAGGTCGAACACCGCGCGCCCCCGCGCCGTGGCGGAGAGCGACGGGGGGTAGCGCGGGCACGCCCCGTTGGTGACGGCGGTGTTGGGGAGCGTCGCGGTGGCGAGCGCCTGGCCGAGCTCGTCGAAGAGGGCGAGCTGCACCGTCGAGCCCGCCGTGAGCGCGCCGCCGCAGGTGGTGAGCGACACCTCGACGCCGGAGAGGAAGCCCGCCCGCGCGACGGTGACGCGCTGCCCCGCGCCTGTCGCGAGGGCGCTGCCGACGCGCGCCGCGGCGGTGGCGGAGGCGACGAGTTCGCTCTGGTCGACGACCGCCGTGGTGCTGGCGGCGGTGCCGAGCGCGCACACCGACGGGAGCGCGCAGGCCCCGCCGGTGCACACCTCCCCCGCCGCGCAGACGCGGCCGCACGCGCCGCAGTCGAACGGGTCGGTCATCACGTCGCGGCAGGCGCCCATCCCGCACGCGGTGAGGGAGGCCGCGCACGAGCGCGCGCAGGTGCCCTGGTCGCACACCTCGCCGAGCGCGCAGGCGCGCCCGCACGCGCCGCAGTGGGCGGGGTCGGCGCGGAGGTCGTGGCACGACGCGTCGGCGTCGCAGCGCGTGAGCCCCGCCGCGCAGGACGTCGCGCACGCGCCGCGGGAGCACACCTGGCCCGCGGCGCAGGCGCGGTTGCAGGCGCCGCAGTGGGCGCGGTCGCTGGTGAGGTCGCGGCAGACGCCGTCGCAGGTGAGGGCGGGCAGCGCGCAGCCGCCGGTGTCGGCGAGGCGGCTGGTGCCGGCGGGGGCGGTGGGGGCGTCGTCGCTCTGACAGCCCGCGGCGAGCGCGGCCCAGAGGGCGAGGGCGAGGGCGAGGAGGCGGGGCGGGCGCATGGCGTGGGGCTCCAGGCGGAGCGCCATCGCAGGGCGCGTGCCGCGTCGGTGCGCGTTGTTTCCAGGGCCGCGCCCGACGCGCAGCGAGTCACGCCTGCAACGAGCGTGGCGCGCGTGTTACGCCCTACAGGTTGAGGCGGTGGAGGGTGACGGCGACGGGCGTGTGGCTGGTGACGACGACGACGTCCTGCGAGCCCGGCAGGGGGACGATCGCCTCCACGGCGGCGGCGACGGTGCCCCCGCGCAACGGGAGCGAGAGGCTGCCGAAGTCCCCGAGCGCGTCGAGGGGGCGGCCGCGCGCGTCGAGCACCCCCACCACGGCCAGCTGGGTGTAGTCGCCGCCGAAGAGGAGCCGGTCTTCGCAGCCGAGGCGCGAGGCCGGCGCGAAGGTGTACCCGAAGGTCTGGCGGGGCCCGAGGAACACCGCGGTGCCGCCGAGGCCGTACGCTCGGTCGTGCGACCCGTCGGGGAGGAAGCGCACCGCCGCGACGGACGAGTGGGCGTCGTTGAAGGCCGCGGTGACGGGTCCGGCGACGACCCAGCGCCCGAGGGAGTCGCGCGCGAGCGTCCGCACGGCGAAGCGGGCGGGCGCGTCGGCGGCCTCCGCGGGGACTCCGGTGGCCCACGCCGCGGCGCGCCCGGCGGCGTCGAGGCGGCGCAGCGCGGGGCGGTCGGCGGGCGAGGTGCACGCGAAGACGTAGTCGGTCCCGTCGCGCGCGAGGTCGAAGCAGCCGTGGACGTCGTCGATCTCGCGCACGCCGCGGTCGCCGAAGGTCACGTCGAGGGCGCCGCCGTCGCCCAGGCGGAGCGCCCAGGCGCGCGAGGGCCAGCGCTGCCACGGGTACTGGTCGATCACCACCGCCACGGTGCCGTCGTCGTCGTGGAGGAGCGCGACGACGATCGCCGCCGCGAACTGCGACCGCTCGACGCGCACCTGGCCCCCGACGCCGAACTCGGGGTCGAAGCTCCCGTCCGGGAGGAGCCTGGCGACGACGGCCGCGCGGATGGACTCGGGGGGGACCTGGCCCCCGAGATAGATCCTCCCGGGCGCGTCGGTGGTGACGGCGTTCCACTGCTGGATCGGGCGGGCGGAGGGGGCGACGGCGACGCCCATCGTGCCGAAGGAGAGGTCGTGGACGAGGGCGGGGGCGGCGCGCCACACGGCCGCGGTGGCGCCGGTGACGGAGGGGGCGCAGTGGGTGCAAGTCCCGGCGACGAGGATCGCGCCCTTCGCGTCGACGGCGGCGGCGCGGGCGATGGCGTTGTGGGTTGGCGCGCCGGGCGTGTCGCTCGCGAGCGTGAGCGCGTAGCGCGGGTCGACGGCGGCCGTGGCCCCGCGTGGGCAAGGGGGCGCGTCGTGGACGGGCCCGGCGTCGGCCGCGACGTCGGGCGCCGCGTCGCTCGCGGGCGCGTCAGCCGACGCATCACGGGGCGGGCGTCCGTCGAGCGGCGTGCAGGCCAGCGGGAGCAGAACGAGCACGGCGCCGAGCGGCGAGAGGCGGAGGGGCATCGGGGGGCTCCGGGGCATTGTCGCCGAGACGTGTGGAGGGAGCGACGGTTGGAACAGCACGCGCCGCGCCGCCGCGGGCGTGGCGCCGATGACTCGCAGCGTGGCGCCGCTGTTACGCCCTCACTCCTCGCGCAGGCCGTAGCGCCGGATGCCGCGGAAGATGGTGACCCGATCGACCCCGGCCCGCCGCGCCGCCTCGGCCACGTTGCCCCCCGCCTCGTCGAGCACGCGCTGGAGGTAGCGCCGTTCGAACTGGTCGTTGAGCGCCTGCTTGGCCTCGCGCAGCGGCATCGCGAGGTACGCCGCGAAGGCGTCGCCCGCGCCCGCCTCGCCCTCGCCCACGTCGGCCTCCGGCGGCCGCGCCACGCGCAGCACGAGCCACTGCTCCAGGTAGTTGCGGAGCTCGCGGACGTTGCCCGGCCAGTGGTGCTGGCGGACGGCGGCCCAGAAGGCGTCGTCGAGGGCGCCGTCGACCGGCACGCCCCGCTCGCGCGCCACCGACGCGCAGAGCCGGTCGAGGAGCATCGGGAGGTCGTCGAGGCGCTCGCGCAGCGGCGGCATCTCCACGCGCACCACCGCGAGGCGGTAGTAGAGGTCGAGGCGGAAGCGCTTGTCGTTGACCTCGCGGCGGAGGTCGCGGTTGGTGGCGGCCACCACGCGGACGTCGACCTTGCGCGCGCGCGACGCGCCGAGACGCCGCACCTCGCCCTCGCCGAGCACGCGGAGGAGCTTGGGCTGGAGCTCCGTCGGCAGCTCGCCGAGCTCGTCGAGGAAGACGGTGCCGCCGTCCGCGCGCTCGAAGGCCCCCGCGTGCTCGCCGCGCGCGCCGGTGAAGGCCCCGCGCTCGTAGCCGAAGAGCTCGGCCTCGATGAGCGTCGGCGGGAGCGAGCCGCAGTCGATCACTTCGAAGGGCCCCCCCGCCCGCGGCGAGGCGTCGTGGAGCGAGCGGGCCGCGAGCTCCTTGCCCGTC
>JAXLYI010000025.1:0-191369 GCA_046351555.1 Polyangiales bacterium | reverse complement strand
GACGATCCCGTGGAAGCACCGCGCCCCCGCCGCGTCGAAGGCCAGCGTGGCGGGCTCGCCGAGCACCTCTCCGGCGTCGAAGGGGAGCGCCGCGCCGGGCTCGGCCGCGAGCGTGACGGACGCGCCGCCGACCGCGGACACGACCTCGCGCAGCTCGACCGCGACGACGGTGAGCCCCGCGGGCGCGCCCCAGCGGCGCGTCTCGAGGTGGAAATCGACCGGAGTGCTCATCGCTTCGCCTCCCTCACCAGCCGACCAGCACGGTGAACTGGCTCGGCACCACCTGCGCCCCCGCGGGCGCGTTGGCCGAGACGCCGTTGTGACCCGTCGGGTGGAGCACCGTCACCGCGGGGAGCCCCTCGATCTTCACCCGCGTCGAGCCCGTTCGGTACTGCACCGGGCCCATGATCATCCCCGAGGCGACCCCGCCGCGCACGCCCGGCTGGTCGCCGTCGGAGCGAGGGATCACCGACATCTGGTGGAGCGCGGGCTGGTTGAGGATCTTCACGATGAGCCCGCAGGTGAAGGGGAGCGCCATCACGCACTGCCCGACGTTGGGGAAGGGCGTCGGCACCTGCACCACCGGCGGCGGCGCCGGCACGATGCACACGTCCGGGAACGCAAAACACATCCCGCCCATCCGCGTCGACGCAGGGAACATCGCTACCTCTCCCCCTCGGGCCTCGCCCGCTCGAACCGCTCCGCCTCCAGCCGCGCGGGGTCGGTGCGGCGCGCGGCGGTGAGCTCCGCGCCCGACCAGTCGGCCCCGAGCTCGTCGACGTCGTGGAGCTTCACCCCCGCCGCCAGCGCGCCCTGCAACCGCGCGCGCCGCAGCGACACCTTCGACAGGTCGGCGTAGCGCAGCGTGGCCCCGACCAGCGACGCGCCCTCCAGGTCGGCGCCGACCGCCCACGCCGCGTCGAGCCTGACGCCGTCGAGCCGCGCGCCCTTCGCCTTCGCGTCCGCGAGCTGCGCGCCGCGCAGGTCGACCTCGCGCAGGTCGGCCCCGGTGAGGTCGGCCCCGGTGAGGTCGGCGTGGCGCGCCCGCACCTTCGTCCAGCGAGCCCCCGCGAGCGACGCGCCGCCGAGGTTGGCCCGCGCGAGCGAGAGGTCGTCGAGCGTGGCACCCGTGAGGTCGGCCTTCGACAGGTCGACGTCATCACACACGCTCCCGCGCAGCGCCGCGCCCGCCAGCTTCGCACCCACCAAGGAGCACCGGACCAGCGTGGCCCGCGGGAGCTTCGCGGTGCGGAGGTCGGCCCCGTCGAGGTCGGCGCCCGTGAGGTCGGCGCCCGCGAGGTCGGCCACGTCCCACACGGCCCCGCGCAGCATCGCGCGCGAGAGAGACGCCGCAGCGAGCGAGGCCCCGGAGAAGTTGGCTTCGGCGGCGGAGAGCCCCGGGCACCGCGCGCCGCGGAGGGAGGCGCCGCGCAGGCTGGCCCGGTCGAGCACCGCATCGCGCAGGGAGGCGCCGGCGAGGTCGGCGCCGTCGAGCACCGCGCCCGCGAGGTCGCGCCCGTCGAACACGGCCCCCGCGAGCTTCGCGCCCGCGAGCTTCGCGCCCGCGAGGGAGACGCCGGCGAGGGCCCCGTCGCTCACCCGCACCCCGGAGAGGTCGGCGTTGGTGAGGAGCGCGCCGTCGAGCGTCGCGGCGCCGAGGTCGGCCTGCGCGAGCGACGCGCCGGTGAGGTCGCAGCGCGCGAGCCTGGCGCGGCGGAGGACGGCCTCACGGAGCGACGCGCCCGCGGCCTTCGCGTCGGAGAGGTCGGCCCCGGAGAGCTCGGCGCGGTCGAAGGACGCGCGCTCGAGCGTGGCGCCGACGAGAATCGCCTTCGGGAGCCCGCAGTCTTCGAAGCGGGCGGCGGTGAGATCCGCCCCCGAGAGGTCGGCGCCCGAGAGGTCGACCCGCACCGCGTCGACGCCCACGCGCCCGGGGATCGCCATCGCGCGGAGGTTCTGGAGCACGAAGGTGCCGACGCCCTGCACGGTGTCGGGGGCGTCGTCGTCTTCGTCCTCGTCCTCGTCGCCCTCGTCGTCGAGCACGATGGGGACGGCGGGCGCGGCAGGCGGCTCTTGCAAACGCCCCGCGCCTTCGAGCCGGGCGCCGGCGAGCTTCGCGTGGGCGAGCGAGGCGCCGGAGAGGTCGGCGCGGGTGAGGTCGGCGCCCGTGAGGTCGGCGTCGCGTAGGGTCGCGCGGGTGAGGTCGGCCTCGCGGAGCTCGGCGCCGGCGAGCGACGCGCCCGTGAGGTCGGCGTCGCGGAGGAGCGCGCGGGAGAGGTCGGCGCCCGTGAGGTCGGCCTTCGCGAGGCGGGCGCGGGAGAGGTTGGCGCCGCCGAAGATCGTCCCGCGGAAGCACGCGCCCTCGGCGACGAGGCGGCGGTCGCCCTCGCCCGAGAGGTCGCACGACACCAGCAGCGCGTCGCGGACGTCGGCGCCGGTGAGGGAGACTCCGTCGAAGGCGCACGTGTCGAAGACGGCCCCTTCCAGCGCCGCGCCCGCGAGGTCGACCCGCTCGAAGCGAACCTGCTCGAAGCGGACGTTGGCGAGCGCCTCCGCCGCCAGCGAGACCCCGCGCACGACGACCCGCGCGAACTCCCCGTTCGCCTCGCGCCACACGCGGAACGCCTCCGCCGAATCGAGCACCGGGAGCGCCTCGGCCATCACCGCGGCGACCGTATCGCAAAGCCCCAAGGCCGCGTGTCGAGATAGTTCGAGGCTGGCCCGGGATCGGACGGCCCCCCGGCGGGGGCGTCACTCCTCGATGCGGGGCGCCGGGAGTGTGGAGTAGTTGAGCCGGCTGCGGATCTTGTCGAAGGCGCGGGCCGAGGCGTCGACCGTCTGGCCGCTGGCCTGGAGGCAGCGCGGGAGCATCTCGGCCATCGTGCGGAGCGCGCCGTCGATGTCCTCCAACGTGAGCGCGTTGGTGAGCGTGAAGCGAATCCCCGAGCGCCCCTGGGGGACGACCGGGAAGCCGGCGGAGTTGGTCCAGTAGCCGGCGGCGCGGAGGCCCCGGGCCATCGCGTGCATCGCCGACTCGTCGCCGACCGCGAGGAAGCGGACGGGCGAGCCGGGCGCGTTGATCATCGGGAGCCCGAGCTCGGCGGCGCGGTTCGACGCGAAGGCCATCCGCTCGAGGAGGGCGGCCTGGAGGGGCGCGTGGCGCTCGGAGAGGTGGAGCCGCGCGGAGGCCGCGAGCGCGCCGAGCACCGGCGGCGGGAGCGGGCCCGAGAAGGTGAGTGGCCCCCCGCAGTGGTGGACGACGCGGCGCAGCTCGGGGTCGTGGATGACGAGCGCGCCGCCGTTGGCGCCGAAGGACTTCGAGAGCGACGTGGCGAAGGCCGTCCGGGGGTGCCCCTCCAGGCGCTCGGCCGCGTAGCCCCGGCCGCGGTGGCCGAACCACCCGGTCGCGTGCGCGTCGTCGACGTAGAGGTGGAGCTTTGGCACCTCGTCGAGCAGCGCGACGAGCTGGCCGAGCGGCGCGAAATCCCCGTACATGCTGTAGAGCGAGTCGCAGAGGTACCAGACGGCGTCGTGGTCGCGGGAGAGCTCGAGCGCGCGCTCGCGGAGGGCGGCGAGGTCGTTGTGGGAGACGGTCTCGACGCGCGCGCCGCGGCCGGCGGCGAGGCCGAGCGCGGTCTGCATGCTGTGGTGGGCCTGGCGGTCGATGAGCGCGACGTCACCCGGTCCGACGAGCACCGGGAGCGCCGAGAGGTGGGCCAGCGTGGTGCTCGGCGTCAGGATCGCGGGCGAGCCGAAGAGCTCGCCGAGCAGCGCCTCCACCTCCCCGTAGAGCGTCGTCATCACGTACGCCCGCGACGAGGAGAACTGCGTCCCGAAGCGCCGCGCGGCGTCGACCATCGCGTCGACCAGCGACGGGTCGTGCTGGAGCGAGAGGTAGCTGCACGAGCCGAGGTTCAAGACGGCTTTGCCCTCGAGCGTGATGACGCGGCCGTCGTAGTACGTGTCCTCCGTCGTCAGGTGGATGAGCCCGTTCTTCACGGCCTCCGACATCAGCGCGTCGACGAGTTGATGCTCCGGTGCGATCATGTGCTTCCGCTCCTTCGGTTCAGGTCGCAGCGGCCTGCGCGCGGGGCGCCGCGACCGGGCGCGCAGGGCCAGCGAAGACGCTACAACGTCGTCTTGCACACTGTCCCTTCGCTGCACTGCTTTTGATTTGTATCGCCATTAATCGACGATAACCAAAAATCCGTCGCGACCTTCAACGCACCTCGCGCACCACGCAGCGCACCGCTCGCGCTGCGCAGAGCCCTGCGCGAAGCGTCACACGCACGTCGCGAGGGCATTTCATCCCGAGCCCCAGAATCTCCGTGATATGGGACGCGCCACCTCTTCATTCCGCAAGAGCGGAGCAAGGAGATGAGGCGTCATGGTGAGCTTCCCCGCGCTGTCGCTGGTGGACGTCGGGGCCCGCGGCGGGCTCCACCCACGCTGGAGGCGCTGCGGCGCGCCGGTTCGGGCGATCGGCTTCGACGCCGACGCGGCCGAGTGCGAGCGGCTCAACCGCGGGGCGACGGGCGTCCGCTACCTCCCCTACGCGCTCGGCCCGGAGGACGGCGCGCGCACGACGCTCCACCTCACGCGCGACCCCGGGTCGAGCAGCGTGTACCCGCCCAACGAGGCCCTGGTGCGCGACTTCCCCTTCGGCGCGCAGCTCACGGTCGAGCGAAGGGTGCCCGTGACGGTGACCACGCTCGACCTCGTGTGCGACCGCGAGGGCTTCGCGCCCGACGCGATCAAGCTCGACGTGCAGGGCGCGGAGCTCGGCATCCTGCGCGGCGCGGAGCGCGCGCTCGGCGGGGCGCTGGTGCTCGAGACGGAGGTGGAGTTCCAGTCGCTCTACGAGGGCAGCCGCTCTTCCACGACGTCGACCAGCACATGCGCGCGCGGGGCTGGCTGCTGCTCGGGCTGCGCCGCGCCTTCTGGCGGCGCTTCGCCACCTCGGTGGCCGACGGCGGCACGCTCGTCCACGGCGACGCGCTCTACGTCCACGAGGCCCGCCTGCGCGGCGCCGACCGCGCCACGCTGCTCAAGGCGATGGTGGCCCTCGCCGCCTACCGCCAGATGGACTACGTCGCCTCCCTCGCCGCGCGCGTGGGCGAGCCCGGCGCCGTCGCGCAGCTCGCCCCGCCGCGGCCGCCCTGGGCGCGCGTCGTCGGCGCCCTCATGCGGCGCATCGGGTCGCACCGCCAGTGGCGCACCTGGGTCGACCGCTGCTGCCCCCCGCAGGTGACCGACTGGCACGACCCCGACGAGTTCTTCTGAGCGACGTCGGCGGGGCCCTACTGCGCGCGGCGCCACGCGACCGCGAAGGGCCGCCCGTCGCCCGGGCACGCGCCGACGTGGGCGTCGACCTCGAACACCTCGCGCACGCGCCCCTCGGTCACGAACTCCGCCACCGGCGCCGCGCTCGCCGCGCCGTCGCGCAGCACCAGCAGCCGGTCGCAGCAGCGCGCCGCGAGGTTGAGGTCGTGGAGCACCGCCACCACCGCGACGCCCTCCCGCGCCCGCTCCACCAGCAGCTCGCACACCGCGAGCTGGTGCGCGAGGTCGAGCGCCGCCACCGGCTCGTCGAGCAGCATCACCGCGGCCTCCTGCGCCACCGCGCGGGCCACGAGGCACCGCCGCTGCTCGCCGCCCGAGAGCGCCTCGAACGCGCGCCCCCCGTCGCCCGCGAGGTCGCAGCGGGCGAGCGCGCGGGCCACCGCCTCCTCGTCGCGCGCCCCGAGCACCCCGAACCACCCCGTGTGCGGCGCGCGCCCGAGGGCCGCCACCTCGCGCACCGTGAGCCCCGCCGGCACCCGCTCGCGCTGCGCCACCAGCGCCACCCGTCGCGCGAGCTCCGCGCGCGGCAGCGACGCGACGTCGTCGCCGAGCACCCGCACCGCGCCGCCCTGCGGTTTCGCCACGCCGCCGAGCAGGCGCAGCAGCGTGCTCTTGCCCGCGCCGTTGGGCCCCACCACGCCGAGCACCTCGCCGCGCGCGACCGTCACGTCCACGCCCCGCAGCACGGGCGGGCCGTCGCCGTAGCGCCAGGTGAGCCCCTCGGCCGCGAGCGCGGTCACGCGGGCTCCTTCGCGCGCAGGTCGGAGAGCCGGTCGACGTCGCGCAGCGCGGGGAAGTAGCGCCACCAGAGCGCCACCACCAGCAGCGTCCCGACGCCGCCGAGGAGGGCGGCCTTCACCGGCCCGAGCCACTCCGCGGTCACCCCCGACTCGAACTCCCCGAGCTCGTTCGACGAGCTGATGAACACCAGGTTGACGGCGCTCACCCGCCCGCGCATCGCGTCGGGCGTCGCGAGCTGGACCACGTGCTGCCGCACCACCACGCTCACCATGTCCGCGGCGCCCGTCACCGCCAGCGCGGCCGCCGACAACGCCACGTCCCGCGAGAGCGCGAAGGCCACCGTCGCCGCGCCGAACACCCCCACCGCCACGAGCAGCGTCTTGCCCGCGCGCCGCCCGAGGGGCCGGTACGCGAGCCACAGCGCCATCAGCCCCGCGCCCACCGCCGGCGCCGCGCGCATCGCCCCGAGGCCCAGCACCCCCGCGTGGAGCACGTCGCGCGCGAACACCGGCAGCAGCGCCACCGCGCCGCCGAGCAGCACGGCGAAGAGGTCGAGCGTGACGGCGCCGAGCACGACGGGGTTGCCCCGCACGTACCGGACGCCCGCGAGGAGCTCGTCCCACCCCGGGCGACGCGGGGGGGCGGTGGTCGGCGCGCCGCTCACGCCGAGCGACAGCGCGAGCGCGGCGGACGTGAGCGCGCACGCGGCGGAGACGAGGTACGCGCCGCCGCGGTGCAGCCCGAAGAGCAGGCCCCCGAGCGCGGGGCCCGACACGGCTGCCACCTGCCACACGGTCGACCCCATCGCGAGCGCCTGGCCGAGCTGCGCCGGCGGCACGAGCCGCGGCAGGAGCGACTGGTTGGCGGGCCCGAGAAACGCCCGCGTCGCCCCGAAGGCCACGAGCGTGGCGAACACCGGCGCGAGCGACGCCGGCCGCGCGCGGGAGAGCGCCCAGAGCGCCGCGTAGCAGAGGGCGGTGGCGGCGTGGCAGAGCGCGACGACGCGGCGGCGGTCGAAGCGGTCGGCGACGGCGCCCGTCACCAGCGCGAGCGCGACGCCGGGGACGAACTGCGCGAGCCCCACGTAGCCGAGGTCGAGCTTCGAACGCGTGCGCTCGTACACCTCCCAGCCGACGGCCACGGACGACACCTGCGTGCCGACGGTGCTGACGAAGCGGGCGAGCTGGAAGCGGACGAAATCGGGCTGCGCGAAGAGCGCGTGGGGCGACGGGTCGGGCGCGGCGGGGGGCGGGTCGGTCAACGGGTCAGGCGAGGTTCTTCTCGGCGATCCACTTGTTCATGAAGGCCGCGGACTTGTCGTACGACTGGCGCATGTTGTCCTCCGCGGTCGACTCGAAGACGCCGCCGACGCCGAAGATCTTCGCGTCGATGGCGACCTCGATGGTGCGGCGGCAGCGCTTGCCGTCGGCGATCGGGTCGACCCGCATCGTGCCGTCGGTGGTGAGCTTGTCGGCCATCACGCTCGGGATGCCCTTGAACGTCAGCACCTTGGTGCCCTTGTTGAAGCGCGTCTCCTCGGTGTAGCGGAAGCCCGAGCCCATCGCCTTCTGCACCACCGCGGGCGCGTTGATGGTCGGCGTCGCCTGCGTGCGGCGGAAGATCTCCCGGTCGTCCTCGCGCTGCTCGGTCACCGTGTACTCCGGGAAGCCGAGGCCCTTCTTGTACATCTGCTCGTTCATCTCCCGGTCGAAGTTGAGCTTCCAGAAGGTGTCGGGGGAGCAGTTGAACTCGTGCGTCATCGTGAAACGCTTCATCGCGGGGCCTCCGTTGCGCGCGGAGGGTCGTCGCCGGGCGCCCGCTTGTCAATCCCCGTCACGGCGCCTCGAACCGCGGGCAGCGCGCGTCCCCCCGCCGCGCCGCCCCGGCCCCCTCGCCCGCCCCCGCCGCCAGCCCACGGAAGCGCGCGTGGTCGTCCACCACCTGGTCCGCGTAGCGAAGCGCCGCCGCCGCCTGCTCGTCGGCGAACCCTCCCGGGTCGGCCGCGACCGCGTCGAGCGCCTCGCGCGCCCCCGCGAGCGTCCGCCGGTGGATCGCGCCGAGCCTCCCCCCGAGCGCCCGCCCGAGCGCCCGCATCGCCTCGGGCGCCGCGAAGGCCCCGCGCATCCGCGACACCCGAACCCCCTTCGCCGCGGCCGTCTCCGCGCGCAGTTGCACCGGGCACCGCCCCCACGCCGCCGCGCCCCAGTACGGGTCGGCGTCGGGCCGCGTCCACAGGGCAGCGCGCGCGCCGAGCACCCGCGCCACCTCCGTCTCCGCCGCGCCGTCGAGCGCCTTCGCCTCCACGATCACGTCGTCGTCGGGGCCGTCGCCCGCGCCGCGCAACAACAGCAGCAGCCGCCCCCTACCCTGCGTGGCCCCGCCCCGCCCGAGTGACCGCGCCGCGTCGAGCACCGTGAAGACTCCCGGCTCGGGCGGCGACGTCAGCGTCTCCCGGTACCGCGCGACGAGCGCCGGCAACTCGCGAAGCGCCTCCGAGGAGACGTCGTCGAGTCGCACGTCGTCGACGAGGCCGCGGCGCAGTCGCCTCCCCTCGGGCCCGACGACGGTGAGCTCGCGCAGCTCGTCGCGCGCGGCGGCGTCCCGGGCGGCGCGGCGGAGGAGGTCATCGAGCAGCGGGGCGGAGGCGTCGGCCTCGGCCCCGGTGAGCGCCGCGGCGTAGGCGAGGGACGCGTCACGAACGACGTCGCGCCACGCGGCGGCGGGGAGGCCGGCGGCGCGGGCGGCGAGGCAGAGGCTGACGACGAGGCGGCGGAGGTCCCATAGGGGAGCGACGGGGCCGGCGGCGTCGAGGTCATCGACCTCCAGGGTGACGCGCCCGTCGCGACCGAGGAGGGTGCCGAAGTTCTCGACGTGGGCGTCGCCGACACCATACGCGCGCAGCGAAGCGAGCGGGAAGCGCGTGCGCGCGAGGCCCGTCGACGCGTCCTCCCAGTCGCGGCGCTGGAGCTCGATCGTCGCGCGGTAGAAGGCCATCGGCGACGCGGCCATCTGCGCGACGCGGCGCGCCTCGGCGGGCGTGAGAGGCGCCGAACCGCCGCCGGGGATCGCCGCCCGGACGAGCGCCTCGCGCCGCGCGCCCGCGCCGGAGCACGCGAGGGCGAGGGCCGCGAAGCAGGCGACGAGGGCGGAGCGCGTCACGCGGCGAGGACGCTACCAGCGGACGGAGGGCGCCTCCAACGGGCGTCGCTACCGCACCCGCCGAACGACGCAGAGCCCGCCCTCGGCCGACGCGAGGCGCGACCCGTCGGCGGAGAAGCGAACCGCCGGCGTCCGGTACATCCCCGCGGGCTCGAGGGCGACGGGGGCGCGCGTCGCGGCGTCGTAGAGCCCGGTCACGCCGTGCCCCACCGCGAGGAGCGATCCGTCGGGCGAGTACGCCCAGTCGTGGCACTGGGCCAGCTCGTCCGGCCGGTAAGGCTCGGTGAGGCGCCAGCGCTCGGCGCCGGTGGCAAGGTCGTACGCGATCGGCCCCTTCGCGTATTGCTCGCTCACCAGCAGCGTCGCGTCGTCGGGGGAGAGGCCCACCCCGTCGACCTGCCGGGGCATCGGGAGCGACGCGCGCAGCGAGCCGGCGTCGACGTCCCACACCTCGACCACGCTGGTGTCGTCGTGCCTCGCGTCGTCGTGGTTGTAGACGACGCCGCGGCTCACCCGGTAGAGCGCGAGGAGGCGCCCCGAAGGGGAGATCTCTGCGGCGCGGCACTCGGTGGTCGGTGACGCGACGCACACGGAGAAGATGGGGCGGTGCGCAGGGTCGAGCACGCGGACGTGGTCGCCGGCGTCGAACACCACCACGCGGCGGCGGGCGAGGTCGGCGTGGGGCCGCACCACGAAGGGGTTGAAGCGCGCGGTCCGGTGCTCGTCGTAGCCCGCCACGCGGGTCGCGGCGCCGGTCGCGAGGTCGACCCGGAGCGTCTCCTCCTGCGGCGCGAGGTACACCGCCTCCCCGGCCGCGTCGAAGAACACCGCGTGGACGAACCCCTGCCGCGCGAGCACCGTCCGCTCGAACACGCGCCGGCGCGCGCCCGTGGCCACCTCGATCACCTCCACCCAGTACGCGGTGAGCTTCGCGTCGCTGCCCACCGTCACCGCGAGGCGGCCGTCGAGGGAGAAGTCCAGCAGCGTGCCGGCACCCGCGCCCGACGCGAAGGCGCAGAGCAACAGCCCGCCGACGGGGGTCTCTTCGAAGGGCCGCACGAAGGCGAAGTCGTCGCGGAGCTTCTCGCGCACGGCCTTGTCCCACGCGACGCGGGCCTCCTGCGCGCTGGGGAAGCTCTTCCGGGACGCCTTGAGGGCCTTGCCTTCGGGGCCCGCCTCGGTGACGACGTCGAGCCCGTCAACCGAGAGCCGGCAGCGGCGGCGCGGGCCCTTGGGGGAGGTCTTCACGAGCTCGATGGCCGGCGCGTCTTCGAAGGAGAGCATCGCCCGCGAGTATCACCGAAGCCCCCCGCAAACGTCACCGGGAACCCCGACCCCGCCCTCGACAAACCCCTTGAACTCCCCCGCCCATTTCGCGCCTACTCGCGGCATGCGCCACGCCCGCCACACCTCGTTCGGACTCCTCGCGCTCGCCGCCGTCGGCTGCGCCGTTCCCCCTTCGCAGCGGGGCGGCGCGGCCACCATCCCGCCCACCTGCGGCGGCGACCTCGGCGCCAGCGCCGCGGCCGAGCGCGTCGAGGCCTTCGTCATCTCCGTCAACCAGTTCGCCGACGCGGCCAACCAGCTCAACCTCCAGCTCCTCACGGGCTGTCGGCAGATGGCGGGCGCGCTCGAGGTGCCCGTCGCCGACATCGCCGCGGCCACGACGGCCGCCAACCCCACCGAGGCCCTCTGCGCGCGCGCCGCCCAGCAGCTCCGCGACGACCTCACGGCCATCCGCGGCGGCGTCAGCGCGCGCGCCGAGGTGACCGTCACCCCGCCGGTGTGCCGCGTGAGCGTCGACGCCTACGCCACCTGCGCGGCCCAGTGCGACGCCACCTACACCCCGGGCCAGGTCGACCTCCAGTGCGAGGGCGGCGAGCTCCGCGGCTCGTGCTCGGCCGCGTGCACCGGCCGCTGCGCCGTCGACGTGAGCGGCGCCTGCAACGGGACCTGCGAGGGCACCTGCTCCGCCTACGACGCCCAGGGCAACTGCTCGGGCACCTGCCAGGGCCGCTGCGTCGCGCAGGCGTCGGGCTCGTGCGCGGGCGAGTGCCGCGGGTCGTGCAGCGTCCGCTTCACCGAGCCCTACTGCACGGGCCACGTCCGCCCGCCGCAGCTCCACGCCGACTGCCGCGCGGCCTGCGACGCGCGCCTCGATGCCCGCGCGCAGTGCACGCCCGGCGCGATGCGCATGACGCTCGGCGGCGACGTGACGGGCGACGCGGCGGCGCGCGCGGCGCGGGTGCAGGCGGCCATCGCGGGCGGCTTCCGCACGGTGGCTGGGCTCCGCACGCAGCTCGAGCGCGCGGCGCGGTCGGGCGCGGAGATGGCGCGGGCGGCCGACGGGCTCCCCCGCGCGCTCGGCGACCTCAGCGCGGGCGCGGCGGCGTGCGCGTACGCGGCCTCGCAGGCGGCGGCGTCGGCCGTCGCGAGCGTCAACGTGTCGGTCCGCGTCTCCGTGTCGGTGAGCGCCGCGGTCGAAGTGCGCTGACCGAACTCCCGCCCGCGTCGACTCGCGCGGCCCCCCGCACAACTCGTGAAGCGCGCCGCACAACCGCGCGCCCCCCTCCCCTCACGCATCGCGCGCGTTCTCGTGCGGTACGCCCGGTGCACCGCCCCTGCGCGTGGAAGCCCCCCGCCCCGCCGCGTTCGCCGCCCTCGCCGCCCTCGCGCTCGCTGGCTGCGGCGTCCCCACCGAAGGGCTCCGCCCGGTCGACGCCGGCCTCGCGGACGACGCCCTCCCCGCGCCCGACGCCCTCCCCGCGCCCGAGGATGCGCCCGCATCGCCCGACGCCGCCGCCGCGCCCGACGTCGCCCTCGCCGACGCGCCGCCCACCGACGGCTGCGTGACCACCGCGGACTTCTTCGCGACCCGCGCGTGGCCCGAGGTCTTCTCGCAGTGCGCGCGCTGCCACACGCCCGGCGGCGAGGCGGGCTCGACGCGCTTCGTCCTCCGCCCCACCACCGTCCCCGACCACCTCGCGATGAACCTCTCGGTCGTCCGCGAGGCCACCGCGCTCCAGCAGGGCGGGCGACCGCTGCTTCTGCTCAAGCCCACCGGGATGGTGCCGCACGGCGGGATGACCGTGATCACGCCCGGGAGCCCCGCCCACGCCACGCTCACCGCGATGCTCGACCAGGTCGCGCGCCCAATCACCTGCGACGCGCCACCGCCACCGCCACCGCCGCCACCGCGCGGGATCTTCGACGGCGTCACGCTCCTCGACGCGGAGGGGACGCTGCGCCGGGCGAGCCTCCAGCTCGCGGGGCGCGTGCCGACGGAGGCCGAGCGGGCGGCGGTGCGGACGGGCGGCCTCGACGCGCTCGACGGCGTGCTGCGCCCGATGATGCGCGAGCGGGGCTTCCACGACCGGCTGCTCGAGGTCTTCAACGACGTCTTCATGACGGACCGGAGCCTCGTGGCGATCGGGTACGGCGGGGCCTTCTACAACGTCAGCGAGCGCCTCTTCCCGCAGCGCGACTACGCGGGCCCGACGTGGATGCCGCCGGGACGTCGCGTGGCCGACTCCGTCGTGCGCGAGCCCCTGGAGATGGTCGCCCACGTCGTCATGAACGACCGCCCGCTCAGCGAGATCGTCACCGCGCGCTACCGCCTCGTCAACCCGCTCTCGGCGCGGGTCTACGGGCTCACCGTCCCCTTCCGCGACGCGACGGACATCAACGAGTGGGCGGAGGTGCAGATCCCCGCGATGCACGACTACGCGCCGGGCCAGGGGGAGTACGCGGGGGTGCTGACGACGCCGTCGTTCCTCTACGTGGTGACGGGGGCGTCGACCAACCGCAACCGGCGGCGCGCGCGGTACGTGTACCAGTGGTTCCTCAACCACGACATCATGCGGACGGCGGCGCGCATCGACTTCTCCACCGTGGATTTCACCGCCAACCCGTGGCGCAACGACCCCGCGTGCACCGCCTGCCACGCGCGCCTCGACCCCGTCGCCGGCCTCTTCCAGAACTGGACCGACTGCTACGACAACCCCTCGTACCAGTACTTCCAGCCCGCGATGCGCTACTGCGGCAACCACCCGTGGTGGCCCGCGGACACGATGTTCCCGCCGGGGCTGCGCGAGGGGCAGGTGATGCCGGCCGAGCAGATCCCGCGCGCGCTCGAGCACCTCGCCGCGTCCATCGTCGCCGACCCCGGCTTCGCGCAGGCGATGGTCCGCCACGTCTTCGCCGGGCTCATGGGCCGCCCCATCCTCGACGCCCCGCAGAACGCCGCCGACCCCGACTTCGCCGCCCTCCAGCGCGCCTACGACGCCCAGCGCGCGGCCCTCGACGCCCTCGCGGTCGACTTCGCCGCGTCGCGCTTCGACACCAAGCGCCTCATCACCGCGATCGTTCGCACCCCGTACTTTCGCGCCGCGGACGTCGACGTCGCCGGGCGCGCCGAGCTCGCCGGCGCCGGCGGCGGCACGCTCACGCCCCCGGAGGTGCTCCACCGTCGCATCGCGTCGCTCTTCGGGCAGGGCTGGGGCGAGGCCCTCTCCGCCACCCGCGAAGACGCGCCGAGCACGTCGCCCTACTACCTCCTCGGCTACGACAAGGCCCGCTACCACGCGGGCGGCGTCGACTCGCGAACGCCCGGCCAGCGCCTCCTCGCCCCGTCCGGGCTCACCGCGTCGGTCAGCGCGCGGATGGCCTACGAAATGGCCTGCCGCGCCGTCCCGCTCGACTTCGCCCGGCCCGCCGCGATGCGCCGTCTCTTCCCCGACGTCGAGCGAACCATCGCGCCCACCGGCGACCCTTCGCGCGCCGACCAGCAGGGCATCCTCCGTGCGCTCGCGCGCCTCCACGACCTGCTCCTCGGCGAGCGCCTCGCGCCGGGCGACGCCGAACTCAACGAGACCTACGCGCTCTTCACGCGGCTCTACAACGACCAGCGCGCGCAGCTCGCGGCGGGCCGGAGCGCCGACCTGGGCCCGTGCCGTTCGGCCACGAACTACGCCACCGGCGAGCGCGTGACGGGCGGCCTCACCGACGACCCGCAGGGGACGGTTCGCGCCTGGCAGGGCGTCGTCTCGTACCTCCTCATGGACTACCGATTCCTCTTCGAATGAAGGAGCCCGCGATGAACCGCCGAAGCTTCCTCCGCGCCCTCTCCGCCGGCGCCGCCGCGATGGCCCCGTGGCGCGACGCCCTCGCCTGCGACGGCCCCGCGTCGCCCGTCCTCTGGGTCCACGTGCAGGGCGGCGGCGGCTGGGACCAGGCGCTCTTCTGCGACCCGAAGCCCTCCGTCCGGATGAACGTCCCCGCCGCCGACCGCGAGGTCCGCCGCGCCGGCAACATCCCCTACCTCGCCTTCGCCGACCTCGGGGCGCCCGCGGCCCAGGGCTTCTTCGCGCGCAACCACGCGCGGATGCTGGTGATCAACGGCGTCGACACGGCGACCAACAACCACCAGACGGGCCAGACGTACTCGTCGAGCGGCGCGAGCGTGCCCGAGTACCCGTGCTGGGGCGCGCAGGTGGCGGCGGTGTACGGCTGCGGCAAGCCGATGCCCTTCCTCTCCTTCGGCGGCTACGACCGGGCCGGCGGCATGCTCGCGCCCGCGCGCGTCCCGCTGGAGAGCGCGCGGCTGATGTACCACCTCGGCCACCCGAGCACCGACACCGACGGGCGCCCCTTCCTCGCCGACAGCAGCGTCGCGCTGGTGGAGGCCGCGCACCGGCGACGTCTCCAGCGATTGCGTGAGCGACTCCGCCTGCCGGGCCAGCGCGCGGGCATCGACGCGCTGATCGACGCGCGGGCGACGCAGGCGGGCATCGCGATGCTGGAGTTCCCCGGGTACGACGCGAGCGCGTCGTTTCAGGTGCAGGAGTTCCGCGTGGCGCTCTCGGCCTTCCGCGCGGGGCTCACGTCGAGCGTGGCGACCGAGGTGGGCCGCTTCGACACGCACACCGACAACGAGGCCGGCCAGCGCACCGCGCTCGGCGACCTCTTCACGCTCCTCACCGCGATGATGGACCTCTCCGACGCCGCCAGCGTCCCCTGCGTCGTGCTCGCGACGAGCGACTTCGGCCGGACGCCCCACTACACCGGCAGCGGCACCGACCACCACCCGGTGAGCAGCGTGATGATCCTCCAGAGCGCCGCGGCCCGCGCGATGAACCTCGGCCTCCCGGTCGACCGGGTGATCGGCGCCAGCACCGACGGCGGCCCGACGCGCGCGCTCCGCCCGGTGCGGGTGAACCCGAGCTCGTTCGCCCCCGACGACGCGGGCGTGGTGATCACGCCGGGCCACGTGCTCCGCGCGATGCGCCGCGCCGCCCGGATCGCGAGCGCCCCGCGGCTGGCGGCCTTCCCGCTCGCGGTGGGCAGAGACCTCGCGCTCGGGGCGTGACGCTTCAGCGGCGGCGCGGTCGGCCTTCCATCTTCGAACGCGTTACCGACGCGATGCGCGGAAGTCGCGGAGGCGCCCGGCTCGCCGCTCCTCCCTCCCCCGCTCGCAAAGCCTCGCGCGTCTACCCTCCCTCCGTCGCCGCGGCGGCGCCAGAGGGAGGGGCTTCGGCTCCCGCCGTAGACGCATCGGCACCGCGCCGCTCCGGGCGTCCCGTCGCTCCGGCGTGATGGCGTCCTGTTGAGGACGGAGGCCCCCTCCCTCTGGCGCCGCCGCGGCGACGGAGGGAGGGTAGACGCGCGAGGCTTTGCGAGCGGGGGAGGGAGGAGTGGCGAGCCGGGCGCCTTCGACGAGGGGAGCGGTTTGATGACGTTCGAGCCGCTCGGGGCGTGACGCTTCAGCGGCGGCGCGCGCCGACCACGTCGCCCCAGGGGATCGACGCGGCGTTCTTCACGTACTCCTCGACGTAGCCGCAGGCGGTGCAGACGAAGGCCTCCGTCTCCGCGGCCGGCGCGTACGAGTCGCTGGAGAAGAGCCCGCCCGACGCCTTCTTGAACACCAGCCCGAGCGCGCGCGGCACCGGGTGCCCGCCGGTCCGCTTGGAGGCGGGGCCCTCGCCGTCGCCGAACCAGTCGCCCGCGTCGTTGACGACGGGCAGGTGGACGATGGACGTTCCGCGACACTTGGGGCACGCGCCGGAGGTCTTCATGGGGCGCGAGTGTAGACCGAGGCAGGGGCGATGGGCGCGATCGGGAACTACGCGCCGAAGGGGGCGGTGAGGAGCGAGAGGAAGCGCTTCGCGTCGGCGCGGAGCTGCTCGACCTCCCCGCCGGGGAGGTGCCGCGACGGGTGGCGGAAGCGCTGGCAGCCGAGCCCGCCGACCTCCATGAGCTCGGCGGAGGCGTAGCGCGCGACGAAGGCGAGGCCGTCGACGCGCTCCGCCGGCGTGGGGTCGTCGAGCGCGAAGATCGCCCGGCACGCGCGCCCGTTGGCGTGGCGGTCGCCGGAGCGGTAGACGCCGGACGTCACGATCGCGCGGAGGGCGGCGCGCGGGTCGCCGGCCGCGAGCGCGCGGTCGGCCAGCTCGATCAGCGAGCGCCGCTGGACGAGCGTGGCGGGCTCGGCGAGCACGGCCTCGAGCGCCAGCGGCTCGGGCAGCGGCGCGCACGCGTCCTCCATGAGGAGGTACTCCAGCTCCGTCGCCACCTTCTTGAGCGCCGGGAGCAGCGCCGCCGCGGCCTCGTCCTCGCCCCGCTCGACGTGCGCCTTCATCCGCGCGGTGAGCAGCGCGACGAGGTCGCGGTCGCTCAGCCCCTCGGGCGGGACCTCCGCGCACGCGGCGAGCGCGTCCTCCGGCGACGCGTACGCGGAGGCCCAGCGGGCGCGCAGGAGGGCGGCGCGCGCGTCGCCCGGCGTGACCGCGTCGAGGCGCTCGATCACCCGCCCGAAGGGCACCTGGAGCGCGCACTGGAGGTACACCGTCGCGAGGGCGAGGAGCGCGACGACGGAGCCCTGGCAGCGCGCGATCATCTCGCCGACGGCCCCGGGGACCGCGAGCTTCGGCAGCTCCGAGCGGTCGACCCGCGCGGCGCGGAGGAAGTCCAGGAAGGCCTTGGCCTCCTCGGGGACCTGCTCGGGGCGCGCGCCGGGCGCGTCGCCCGCGTCGTCCGCGGCCTCGTCCGGCTCGCCGAGGTCGGGCGCGCGGTCGGCCCGCAGCGGCTCCACCGCGAAGGCCCCCTCGCGCGGCACCGCGAGCAGCACGCGGGCGCCGCCGTCGACCGGCACGGCCACGGCCTCGGCCGGCGCGACGCACCGCCACGCCTCGACCACGCGCCCGTCGGCCTCCGCCCGGAGCGAGAGGAAGCGCGTCGGCATCGCGCTCGCCGCCGCCGCCACCCAGCAGCCCCCGCCGGCGTCCGCGAACGCGCTCGCGGTGGTGCCCCGGGCGCGGAAGCGGGCGACGGACGAGAGCCCGCGGCCCCCCGCCCGGAGGTGGTGCACGGTGAAGTCGAAGTGCGCGGGGTTGGTGACCTCCGCGTCGCGCGCGACCAGGATCCACCCGTCGCCGCCGGGCGCGGGCGCCGCCGCGACCACGAGCAGCGCCGCCGGGGCGCGCCATCGCATCACCGCGTCGCCCGCCGCGTCGAGGAGCGCCCAGTCGCGCTCGCCGCTCCGCACGAACATCCGCGGCGGCCCGTGCCCGCGCACCGGCACCGGCTCGGTCGCGCAGACGAGGGAGCGGGCGCCGTCCATCCGGTCGCAGGCGAAGTGGGTCCCGTTGCCGGAGACCGCCCAGCGCCACGGGCACCCTGGCCACGTGACCCGGGCGTGGGGCGCGTAGCCCTCGCGCGGCGCGACGCCGTCGCGGGCGACGTCGCGCACCGCCCAGGTGCGCCGGTCGAGCGCGAGGTCGGCGCCCCACGCGTCGCGGAGCGTCACGGTCTCCTCGCCGACGTCCACCGCGACGTCGCCGAGCTCGACGCCGGCGGGGAGGGCCACGCGCGTCGCCGCGACGTTGCGCGCGAGGTCGTACTCGCAGAGCGTGACGAGGCGGTCGACGCTCATCGCGAAGACCCACCGCGACCCGGGCTGCGCCGGCGCGATCGGCCCCGTCGGCAGGGGGAGCGTGCAGGGCGTCGTCGGCGCCCCCTCGTCGTTGGGCACCACGGCCACCGGCCAGCGCGCCGCCGCCAGCGCGCGCAGCGACTCCCGCGCGGCCGACCACCGCGCCGCGGCGCCGAGGGCCCAGGGCGCGTGGGCCGCCGCGCCGATCGCGGTGAGCGCCCGCGCCGCCTCGGGGAGCGCCTCCGCCGGCGGCAGCACGCCGCGCTCCCGCTCGTACGCGAGCGCCTTCGTCAGCGCGCCGCGGGCCCCCTCGGCGCGGGCCCGCAGCGCCGCGGGCAGCGCCTCGACGCCCGCGACCTCGTCGAGCGCCGCGAGGGCCTCCTCCCAGCGCCCCGCCGCGCGCGCCGCCTCCGCGCGGCCGACGGCCTCCTCCGCGCGAGCGACCGCGCGGGCCCGGCGCGCGTCGAGCACCTGCTGCATCGCCCGCTGCGTCTCGGGCGCCCGGTCGAGCACCCGCTCGTGCCCCGCGAGGAGCCGCGCGGCCTCGTCGGGGTCGCGCGCCGCGAGCTCCGCCGCGCGCTGGAGCGCCGTCGCCGCCGCCGCCGCGCGCCCGACGGCCACGTCGCCGCCCGCGGTGAGCGCCTCGCACGCCGCGAGGGACGCCCGCCACGGCCGCGCCGCGTCGCCCCGGCGGACGAGCTCCCGCGCCGCCGGGGGGAGCGCGAGGAAGGCGGGGAGCCACGCCGCGAGGTCGGGCCCGATCGACGCGGCGACGGCGGCCGCGGCGGCGTCCTCCTGCTCGCGCGCGGCGAGCTGACGGTCGGCCTTCGCGCGCTCGACGCGCTCGGCGTAGGGGGCGACGTCCGCGGCGTGCTCGCGCATCGCGGCAGGTGGCGCGCAGCCTCCGTGAGCTCGCCGCGCGCGAGCGCGTCTTCGAAGGCCAGCGCCGCCGCCGCCACCGCCCGCGACCGCCGCGCGTCCCGCACCGAGCGGACCACGGCGCGGGCCCGCGGGCTCTCGGGCCACCGGGCGAGCACCGCGCGGGCGAGGGCTTCGGCGCGGTCGACGTCGTCTCCCGCGAGGGCCTCCTCGGCGGCGTCCTCCTCCGCGCGGAGGCTCCCCGCGAGGGCGGCGTTGAGCGTGGCCTCGACGTCCGCGAGGCCCGCCGCCGCGGGCTGGAGCCGCCGCGCGCTCACGGCGTGGCGGACGGCGTCGTCGAGCGCCCCGCGCGCCGCCGACGCGCGGGCGAGCGTCACGAACACCGCGGCCGCCCCCTCGCCTGTGAGCCCCTCGACGTGCCGGAAAGCCGCGGCCTCGTCGCCGAGCTGCGACGCCGCGAACGCCCAGCGCCCGCGGACGACGTCGTCGCGCCGCGCGTCCTCGCGGCAGCCGTCTTCGAGCGCGAGCGCGTCGGCGTAGAGGGCCACCTCGTCGACGAGGAAGCCCACCAGCGCCCGCGCGGTGGCGACGTCGCCGCCCCGCTCGCCGAAGGCCCTGCGGAGGATCGCCCCCGCGCGCTCGTAGTCGAAGCGGGCGGCGGCGGCGGCGGCCTCGGCGAGCGGGTCGCGCGCGGCCGGGCGCGGGCGGGGGTCGGGGCGACGCGGGCCGCGTTCGTTGAGGGGGGCGCCGCCGGCGCGGACGACGTGGTCGGTGCGGAGGTCGAGCTGGAGCCTGACCCACGCGCGGGCCCGCGGCGAGAGCGACTCGACGCGGGCGTGGGAGGCGCTGAGCCCGCTGGGCCGGTGGCGGAGGAGGACGAAGCCCTCGCGGCCGTCCTCGACGAGGCCCACCTCGCCGCCGTGGCGCTCGATGAGCCGGCTCTGGAGGGCGCTCTTGAGCTCGTAGCGGCGCGCGGTGTCGTCGCGCGAGAGGCCGCGGCCGGTGGGGTTGGTGGCGCAGATGAGCGCGACGAGGCGCTCGGGCGGGAGGTCGGCGCGGCCGTAGAGCGCCTCCTCCACCTCGCGGGGGTTGTACGCCGTCGCTCCCGTCCGTGCCGCGCGTGCGTTCATGCCTCGACGCGTACCACGCGACGGCGCGGGGGCGGCCGCGCGTGTCCGCCCGCGCGGCCGCGGGTGTTCGAGGCTCGGACGGGGCTCAGCCCTTCGGCGGGAGCGCCGGGGGGCTGGGCTCCGCGGGCGTCGGCGCGGCGGGCGTCTTCGCGCTCGCCCCCTCGGCGTCGCCCTTCGGCGCGCGCGGCGCCTTCGCGGGCTTCGGCTCGCCGGCGGGGGCGGCCTTCTTCGTGCGCGGTCGCGACAGCAGCCGCGCGGCCTTCACCTCGGGGAGCGCCCGGTCGCCCTTGCGCGCCTCCGTCACCCGCGCCCGCAGCCGCAGGAGCTGGTCGCGCAGGCGCCCCTCGAGCACGTCGATCTCGCGCTTCATCTGCGCGCCGAGCTCCTGCGCGTCGCCGTGGTCGCGGCGGGCGCGCAGGGCGGGCTCCACCGGCGCGACGATGGCGGCGACGGCGGCCGGCGTGTAGTTCGCGTCGGCGAGGAAGGCGGCGTAGGCGGGGTCCTTGGCGGCCCGTTCGAACGCGCGGCCGACGGCGACGAGGGTCTGCTCGACGGCCTCGAGGCCCGCGTCGAGGGTGCGGCCGCCGCGCTTCGCGGCCGCGTCGAGGGCCTCGCGCTCGCCCGTCGTCGCCGGGAGCACGTCGCGCGTCCGCCGCACGAGCGCGGTGAGGCAGGTGTGGACGGCGTCCTCGGAGAGCGACCGGCGCGACTTCGCCTCGGCCTGCTCCTGCCGCGCGCGGACCTTGACCTCCCAGCGCGCAGCGAGCTCGCCGGCGAGGTCGAGCGTGTAGCGGAGCGCCGCCGGCCCGAAGCCCGCCACGCGCCCCGCGAGCACGGCGTCGACGAGCCGCGGCAGGTCGTCGGCGAGGTCGTGGAGGATGGTCTGGGGCCGCACCTTCCGCCCGAGCTTCTCCGCGGCGGCGTCGGTGATCTGCGCGACGAAGTGGGCCCGCAGCGCGTCGGGCAGCGCGACGTGGGCGACGCGGGCGCGCGTCGCCGCGAGGGTGGCCGCGTCGGGGTGCTCGCCCCACGGCGGCGCGACCGCGGCGCCCTCGTTGGCCGCGGCGGCGGTGGGGTTCACGGAGCTGCGCGGCGCGGCGGGCGTGGTGGGCGCGGGCGCGGCGGGCGCGGCGAGCGCGGCGGCGGCGGGCGGGCGCGCGCCGACGACGATGACGCTCCAGGGTCGGACGACGGACGACGGACGGACGCGGACGGTGAACGCGTGTAGACGCATGCGGTGGTGTCCCTTTCGCGAGGGAGTATCGGCAGCGCACCGAGCGAGGTTGAGCGCGGCGACCGGCGCGACGGCGCGCGGATCGGACGGGCGGAGGGGGTGGGCGGGATCAGTTGGCGTCGTCGGTGCCGTCTTCGAGCTCGCGGCTGACGAGCGTCGACGCCACCACGAAGGGCCGTCCCGTGGACCGCGTGAAGCGCTCCCCCCGCACGCGCACCTCCACGCCGAGGAGCGTCGCCGCCTGGGCGGTCATCTCGGCGCCCGTCAGCCAGACCTCGATCGAGCCGGAGCGTCCGGCGTCGTTCGTGCGCAGGCGGAGCCGGCCGTCGTCGAGGTCGACCATGCGCAGCGTACCGACCGCGTCGAAGGCGTCGCCCTTCTGCTCGTGCGCGACCACCGCGAGGAGCCGCTCGCGGGCCTGCGGCCTCAAGCTCACCGGGAGCTCGCGCACGATCGCGCGCCCGCCAATTTCGACGGCCTCGATGTCGCCGACGACGGGGGGCAGCAGGCGCATCGCGTCGAGGGCCATGCGCGTCCGCGTCGGCTCGTCGGACACGGCCTGAACGAGCCGCTGCATGGGCTCGTCGTCGGAGGCCCACGCGGCGACGCTGACGAAGCGCCCGAACGCCTCGCGCACGACGGCCTCCGGCGAAGGGACGCCGGGGAGCGCGGGCTGCGCGGCCTGCGGCCAGTCGAAGGGCATCACGATCTGCGCGCCGATGCCGTTCTCCGGCACGATCTCGAAGCCCCCGGCCGGGAACACCGCGATGGCGTCCTCGTACTCCCTCGGCAGCCTGCCCCGGGAGCCGCCGCGCCGGACGACCGAGCGCATCACCTGCCCGACGAGGCTGTAGAACGAGCCGATGCGGGAGGCGGGGGGGACGCGCTTCCCCTTGTGCATCCTCACCGCGAGGGTGAGATCGTGCTGCGCGAAGGGGTTGTCCGACGTGAGGCCGGCGACGAGGTCGCGCCGGAAGGCGTCGAGCGCCTCGGTGAGGGCGCGGAGCTGCCCGGCTTCGTCGCCCGCGTGGAGCCGCCCGAGCGCCGCGCTGGGGAGCGTGTTCGTGAGCTGCGGGTGGCTGCGCCGGAAGGACGCCAGCCAGGCGTCGAAGACCCCGGCGGCCGCACGCTCCGCCGTCTCGGGGCGGGCGACGAAGGCGCGAAGGTCGAGCAGGAGCAGCGCCTGGAGTTCGACGCTCTCCGGCGAGCCGTACATGTCCGGGCGCGTCAGCATCCCGTCGAGGGTCTCGTCGATCCAGCGGTCGACGGCGGCGCGCAGGTTCGTCACAGGTCCTCCCGGGAGAGGTCGACCTCGTCCACGCGGAGGACGTCGGCGTACTCGAAGTGGGCGTCGAGGTAGCTCGCCACCTCGCACCCGTCGGGGCCGGTGAGCACGTCGACGCAATGCCCGGCAGCTTCGACCGTGACGTGGTGGAACCACGACGCCGACAGGCGGCACCGCTTCGGGACGACGAAGCGCGCCCTCGGCGCGAGGACGGGGTCAGGCTGAATGAGCCTGCCCCGTGCAGTGGGGTCGACATCCCGGGCGATGGGCACGATCGCGCGCGCCGCGTCCGCGCACCTCCCGCTGTCCGGCGGAAACCGCGCCAGGACGCCGTCGACCGTCACCCGTTGCACGCCCGTCCAGCCGATCGCCATGCGCCGATTGTACCCGCGCGCAGCAGAAACCACGCGCGATTCCGCCGTCGGGCGCCTCTCGAGCACGCCGCCACGCCACCCCACCGCCACGCCGCCCGCGGAGAGCTCCCCATCGCGCTCCAGCACGCTGCGGTGGTAACCCGTCGGGAGGCTCTGCGACCGGCGGGGCTCGTCGCCCTCGTTGCCCGTCGCCCACCGCCCCCCGCCGCCGCACCGCCCGCGGTGGACGCGCGGCGCCCGGCGGTGCGACACTGCCTCCGTGGGCTACGCCGACCTCAAGAACGACGTCGTCTTCCGCAAGGTGTTCGGCGGGCACCCGCGCGTGCTGATCGGGCTGCTCAACGACCTGCTCGACCGCGGCGGCGACCATGCCATCGCGGAGATCGAGTACCTGCCCCCCGAGCAGGTGCCGCTGGCGATGGGGCGGAAGCTGTCGATCCTCGACGTGCGGTGCCGCGAGCGGGGCGGCGCGACCTTCATCGTGGAGATGCAGGTGCTCCCCGTCACGGCCTTCCTCAACCGCGTCGTCTACAACGCCTGCAAGGCGTACGTGGGCACGCTCGAACGGGGGAAGCCCTACCACGAGCTCACCGACGTGGTGGCCGTCTCCATCTGCGACTTCGTGCTCTGGCGCGACGCCGAGCGCGACGCCGCCCTCCAGCCGCGCGTCCCCCTGGTGAGCCGCTGGAGCATGGCCGAGCACGCCAGCGGCGCGCGCTCGCTCGGGCAGGTTCAGTACGTCTTCATGGAGCTGCCCAAGCTCGGCGACCACGTCCCCGGCTCCGCCAGCGAGCGCTGGGCCGCGCTCTTCGCCCACGCGCAAGACCTGGAGCCGGGCTCCGTCGCGGACGTTCCGCTGAGCGACGCGCAGCGCGAGGCGCTGGAGGCGGCGCGGGAGGAGACCTTCACACCCGCCGAGCGCGACGCCATCGAGCGGGCGCGCGAGGAGGTCGACCAGGTGCGTCGCACCGTCGAGGCCAGGGAGCGCGAACGCGACGCCGCGGCCGCGCGGGCGGACGCGGAGGCCGCGCGGGCGAACGCGGAGGCCACGCGGGCGGACGCGGAGGCCGCGCGGGCGGACGCGGAGGCGAAGGCACGCGCCGACGCCGAGGCTGGGGGCTGCGGCCGCCGAGGCGAAGATCGCCGACGTCGAGTCCCGCCTGCGCGCGCTCGAAGCGCTCGTCGCGCCGAAGCGACGGCGGCTGACTCCTGCTCCCCCGCCGTGCTCCTCTCCGGCGCGAGACGCCCGTCGCTCCTCGCGGGCCGCCACGGACGGGCCCGCCGGCGACCCGCCGTCGCGCGGAGCCTGCCCGTTGGCCTGCTGCGGGATGTGCGATAGCGTCGTGGGAGTCGTCGGGCGGAGTCGGCACCTCCGCGGGAACGACACCACCTGAGCACCTCCGCCCATGACTTTGCGCGTTCCCTGCCTCCTCTTGCCTTCGGCGCCTCCTCGCGGCCCTCCCGCCTGCTCGCCCGACACCGTCCCACCGAGGCCTGCGGACGCCGCGGCCGACCGCACCGACGCGGCCGCCGACGCGCTTGCGGATGCTGCCCTCGGCGGCCCCTGCGGCGACGGCGGCGTGTGCGCGGCGGCAGTTGCGACCTCGCACGGATGCGGTGCGCGTCGACTGCCCGCCACCGCCCACTGCGGCGGCGCCACCCCCGTCTGCGCCAGCGGCCGGTGCGTGGCGGCGACGCCGTGCAACTCGTCGCGCATGTGCCCCGGCCAGGTGTGCGACCTCAACGGTCGCGCTGCGTCGACTGCGTGGCCGACGCGGACTGCGACCCGAGCTCCTCCGCTGCGTCGCCAACGTCTGCG
The DNA here is from genome assembly GCA_046351555.1 of Polyangiales bacterium. Classification (GTDB taxonomy): domain Bacteria; phylum Myxococcota_A; class Polyangia; order Polyangiales; genus CAISKJ01. The sequence continues at coordinate 166,476 of JAXLYI010000025.1, read as the reverse complement.
TCGCGACGGTCGCGTGCCGCTCCTCGCGCGACTGCTCGGCCAACGGCCTGGTCTGCGACACCGCGGCCATGCGCTGCGTCGAGTGCGTCGAGGACCGCGACTGCCCGATGGGCCAGCGCTGCGGCGGCGACCGCACCTGCGCGCCGCAGACCGGCTGCACGCCGGGCGTCGCGACCTGCGCGTCCAACCTCCGCGTGCGCGAGTGCAGCGCGATGGGCGTGGCCTCGGAGCGCGACTGCGCGGTCGGGGAGATCTGCATGGCGGGCGCGTGCCGCATGCTGCTCTGCTCGCCGGGCGCCGTCTCGTGCGATAGCGCCACGGCCCGCCGAACCTGCAACGCCGACGGCATGGCCTACACCGTGGCCGCCTGCGCCGCTGGGGCGATGTGCGTCGGCGGCGAGTGCCGCGCGCCCGGGTGCACCCCGGCATGGCGAGCCTGCGCGCCTCCGCCACCGAGCGCCGCGTCTGCAACGCCGACGGGATGACCTTCGCCACCATGGCCTGCCCGCCCCACGGGGCAGACGTGCTCGGGCGGTACCTGCGCGGCGACAACCGACTGCCCCGCGGGCCAGACGCGCTGCGGCTCGGCCTGCGTCTCTGCTCCAGACCGACGCGGCCAACTGCGGGCGCTTGCGCCAACGCGCCCCGCGGGCGCGGCGTGCGACGCGGGGATGTGCGCCGTCGCGACCGCGCCGATGCTCGTTCCGCGCCCCGCACATGCGCTTCTCCCGCTCCCGGACGGGCGGGTCCTCGCGATCGGGGGTTCATTCCAGGCGGAACGCTTCTTCGAGACGTGGAGCGTTACGACCCCGTCACGAACCGGCAGGAGGCGCTGCCGTCGCTCCCGATCGGTGCGGCGCCCATCGCTGCCGCGCAGTTCGAGGACGGGCGGGTGGTCATCGGCAGCTACAACGGATGGAGATCCAGATCTTTAACGCCGTCCCTCGACGCCTGGACCTTCACTCGCAACGGCCCCTGGGGGCGACCTACCAGTTGGCGGCGCGGGCAGGGCGCGTCTACGCGCTCTTGCAAGGGCAGATGGCGATCTACGAGCTCGCCACGCGCCAGTGGACCATGGTCCCGCTCCCCGCGGGCTTGGGAGCCCGCTCCAACTCGTTCGCGGTAGATCCTGAGGGACTGCTCCACGTCTTCGTGTTCTCCGCCCCGATGCAGCGTGCAACGTTCTCGACGGCGACCAACCGTTGGACAGTGTTTCCCGCCAACGGCTTCGGTTCCTTCAGCGAAGGATCGCGTTCGCCGCAGACGGCGCTGCCTATGGTTTTGGAGGCATCGTCATCGGCAGTGAGCAGTCTCGACCGGGTCCGGCGGGTCAACTGTCGAAGGGACCGCCGCCCTCTAGCGTCGATGCCCACCACCCGCGAATCGACTGCGGTTGCACGATTCTCAGAGGGCGCTTCCTCGTCGCGGGAGGGCTGCGCTACATGGGTGATCCGATGCGAGGTGAGATTCTCAACACCGCCGCGATCTACACCATCGCCACCAACTCCTGGCGCCGACGCCCCGGCGTCACCCGCCGAACACGTCGCCCGCCGCGCGCCGCCGCCGCGCGGACGATCCACGCGCCGAGCTCGGCGGCGTCGTCGCAGCCCTCCAGCCGCGTCTGTCGGCCTTCGGCGAGGGCGACGCCCGCGTGCGCCAGGAGCATCCGACCACCTGCTGGCGGCTCGCGGTGGCCTCGCGCCGCACCGCGAAGCTCACGGCGCCGCGCGCGTCTTGGATGGCGACGCCCTCGCGGTCGTAGGCCTCCCACTCCTCGGCGCTGAAGTGGGCGTTGCGGGCGGCCTCGAGCGCCCGACGCGGCCCTCGTGGCGCACGTGGGCGGGCACGTCGCGCAGCGCGGGCGCCCGGCGGAACACGCGGTATGCCCACTCCGCGACGTCCCCGGCGGCCGGTCGAGCGGCAGCTTCGGGAGCTCGACGAACACGTACTGCACCTGCGGCAGCTCCTGGGCGGCCGCCGTGCTGCTCCTGCATCCGCCAGTGGCTCACCAGCGGGACGCGCGGCTCCCGGCGCGTCGGGCCAGAGCACGAAGTCGCAGATGGAGATGGCCACCACGTCGTCGAGCGCGGTAGTCCTCGCCGCGCGCGATCGTCTTACGCAGGCCTTGGAGGCGCTGTAGACCACGCGCTTGTCGAAGGCCTCCACCTGAGCACCTACATCTCGACGACGAAGAAGGTCCCGCGGGCGTCGCGGCACTTCACGTCGACGATGGGAGTGCTTCAGCGCTCGACCCGCGGCCGCTCCTCGCGGAGGTACGTGACGTCCACCACCGCCCGCTCCGGCGCGCGCGCGAGCAGCGCGTTGAGCAGGGCGATCAGGATGCCCTTGTGCTCCTCGCCGCCGAAGACCTTCTTGAAGACGATCGTCCGACTTCAGGTCGGCGAACACCGGGACGTGGCTTGAGCGGCTCTACCACGCCCGCACGCCACCCCACCGCCACGCCGCCTGCGGGAGCCCCATCGCGGCCCAGCACGCTGCGGGTGGTAACCTGTCGGGAGGCCCTGGTGACCGGCGGGGCTCGTCGCCTGTCGTTCGTCGCCCACTGCTCCTCGCCGCCGCACCGCCCGCGTGGTGGACGCGCGGCGCTCGGCGGTGCGACACTGCCTCCGCGGGCTACGCCGACCTCAAGAACGACGTCGTCTTCCGCAAGGTGTTCGGCGGGCACCCGCGCGTGCTGATCGGGCTGCTCAACGACCTGCTCGACCGCGGCGGCGACCGCGCCATCACGGAGATCGAGCACCTGCTGCCCGAGCAGGTGCCGCTGGCGATGGGGCGGAAGCTGTCGATCCTCGACGTGCGTTGCCGCGAGAAGGGCGGCGCGACCTTCATCGTGGAGATGCAGGTGCTCCCCGTCACGGCCTTCCTCAACCGCGTCGTCTACAACGCCTGTAAGGCCTACGTGGGCACGCTCGAACGCGGAAGCCCTACGACGAGCTCACCGACGTGGTGGCCGTCTCCATCTGCGACTTCGTGCTCTCGGCGCGACGCCGAGCGCGACGCCGCCCTCCAGCCGCGCGTCCCCCGGTGAGCCGCTGGAGCATGGCCGAGCACGCCAGCGGCGCGCGTTCGCTCGGGCAGGTTCAGTACGTCTTCATGGAGCTGCCCAAGCTCGGCGACCACGTCCCCGACTCCGCCAGCGAGCGCTGGGCCGCGCTCTTCGCCCACGCGCAAGACCTGGAGCCGGCCCGTCGCTGACGTCCCGCCGAGCGACGCGCAGCGCGAGGCGCTGGAGGCGGCGCGGGAGGAGACCTTCACGCCGGCCGAGCGCGACGCCATCGAGCGGGCGCGCGAGGAGGTCGACTGTGTGCGCCGCACCGTCGAGGCCAGGGAGCGCGAACGCACGCCGCGGCGGCGCGGGCGGACGCGGAGGCCACGCGGGCGGACGCGGAGGGGGCGGCGCGGGCGGACGCGGAGGCGAAGGCCCGCGCCGACGCCGAGGCGAGGGCCGCAGACGCAGAGGCTAGGCCGCCGGCGCGGAGGCCAGGGCCGCAGACGTCGAGGCTCGCCTGCGCGCGCTCGAAGCGCCTGCTGCGGACCAGCGCGACGGCGGCTGACGGCGCGTCGCGCGTCTTGCGGGCGTCAGCGTTCGCGCCTAGGGCTCGTCGCGCCATGAGCGACGACGTCTCGACCCCCGAGAGCCGGCTTGCGGAGAAGGCGGCCTCGCGCGCGCAGGACGCCGACGCGCTCGCGCGGGGGAGAAGTCCGTCGACGACTTGCGCCGCGAGAACTCGCCCTTCTCACAAATCCGCGTGCGGCCGGACTTCGCGGCGGCGCACGCCCGGCGGTGACGGCGGCCCCGCCCCGCCTGCGCTCTCGGCGCCTCCGGCTCCTGCGCGCGAAGCTCCTCCCGCCGTAGTTCCTCAACTGCGCGAGACGCCCGTCGCCTCGCGGGGCCGCCACGGACGGGGCCCGCCCGCGATCTGCCGTCGCGCGGAGCCTGCCCGTTGGCCCGCGGCGGGATGCGTGATAGCGTCGTGGGGAAGCCAGCCGGGCGGAGCGCACCTCCGTGGGGACGACACCACCCGGAGCCCTCCGCCTATGACCTTGCGCGTTCCTGCGCTTCCTTGCCTGCGGTGGCGCCTCCCTCGCGGCCCTCCTCGCCTGCTCGCCCGACACCGTCCCACCGAGGCCCGCGGACGCCGCGGCCAGACCGCACGACGCGGCCGCCGACACGCTTGCGGATGCTGCCTTCGGCGCCCCTGCGGCGACGGCGGCGTGTGCGCGGGCGGGCAGCGGTGCGATTCCTCGCGCGGATGCGGTGCGTCGATCGCCTCGCCACCGCCCACTGCGGCGGCGCCACCCTGTTCGCGCCAGCGGCCGGTGCGGCGGCGACGCCGTGCAACTCGTCGCGCATGTGCCCCGGCCGTGTGTGCGTGCGACCTCAACCAGTCGCGCTGCGTCGACTGCGTGGCCGACGCGGACTGCGACCCGAGCTTCCGCTGCGTCGCCAACGTCTGCGTCGCGACGGTCGCGTGCCGCTCCTCGCGCGACCGTCGGCCACCCGCCCGGCCTGTGACACCGCGGCCATGCGCTGCGTCGAGTGCGTCGAGGACCGCGACTGCCCGATGGGCCAGCGCTGCGGCGGCGACCGCACCTGCGCGCCGCAGACCGGCCGCACGCCGGGCGTCGCGACCTGCGCGTCCAACCTCCGCGGTGCGCGAGTGCAGCGATGGGCGCGGCCCCGGAGCGCGACTGCGCGGTCGGGGAGATCCGCATGGCGGGCGCGTGCCGCATGCTGCTCTGCTCGCCGGGCGCCGTCTCGTGCGAGAGCGCCACGGCCCGCCGCACCTGCAACGCCGACGGCATGGCTCGGCGACCGTGGCCGCCTGCGCCGCTGGGGCGACGTGCGTCGGCGGCGAGTGCCGCGCGCCTGGGTGCACCCCCGGCACGGCGAGCCGCGCCTCCGCCGTCGAGCGCCGCGTCTGCAACGCCGACGGGATGACCTTCGCCACCATGGCCTGCCCCACGGGGCAGACGTGCTCGAGCGGCACCTGCGCGGCGACGACCGACTGCCCCGCGGGCCAGACGCGCTGCGGGCGCGGCTTGCGTCTCGCTCCAGACCGACGCGGCGAACTGCGGGCGCTGCGCCAACGCCTGCCCATCGGGTGCCCCCTGCGAGGCGGGGCCGTGCGCCGTGCCGACCGCGCCGATGCTCGTGGGGCGCCGGGACCACGCCACCAGCCCCTGCCGGACGGCCGTGTGCTCGCGATCGGCGGACTCCCTCGCTGGACGGGGACGACGCCCTTGCGCGAGGTGGAGGCGTATGACCCTCGCGCCAACCGTTGGGAGATGCGCTCCCCGCTGCGCACCGGGGCGGCGCCGAGGTACGCCGTCGTGCTGGATGACGGCCGTATTGTCGTCGGCAGCCGCAGCACTGGCGTCCAGATCTACACGCCGGCCACCGACACGTGGGCAAGCCACCAGCAACCTGTTCTCCAACACGACGATTGCTCACGCGCGAGGGAGCGCAGCTCTACGTACGACTCCCTCGCGGATTCTCACCTACGACATCGCGGCGAACCGATGGACCATGGGGCCCGTCGCGGGGATGGGGATCATGGGATCCGTGGCCGGAGTGCCCGACGGCGCCGGATCATTCCACGTCTTCTCCATGCCGGACCTCACCCTCCGCGCCCTCTTCGACGAGCACCAACCCGTGGACCTTCCTGCCGGGGTACGGCTTCGGGCGCAGAAGTGAGGCGGTGGCGTTTACCCCGGACGCCTTCGCCTGGGGGTTCGGAGGCGTCAACTCGACGCCAGTTTCGATCGGCGAGGCGCAGCGCTTCGATCTCGAGCGCGGCACGTCGATGGCGCTCGCGCCGATGCGCTCGCCCTTCACGGGTGCGTCGGCAGTCGCACTCCCCGGCGGGCGTTTCCTGGTCAGCGGAGGCGTGACGTTTTCGGGGCAGTTGAGACGCCGACGGCCAGTCTCCCCACCGCCGAGATCTACACCATCGCCACCAACACCGGCGCTGACGCCCCCGCGCTCACCCGCCGAACACGCCGTCCGCCGCGCGCGCCCCCGCCGCGCGGACGATCCACGCGCCGAGCTCACCGCATCGCGCCCCGCCCTCGCCGCACGCCGCCCTGCGCTCGCCGTGCGGGTCTGCTCCGGCGCCGCCCAGGGCCCCGCCCGCCCTCGCTGAGTGGTTCAGGCCTGCCCTAGGCTACCTTCAGTCCTTTGGTCTACTTCCTCGCCGTGAAATCCTCGCGGCCCTGCCGGCGCCCAGGGGCGCGCGCGCGCCGACCCAGCCGGGAGGCGCCGGACGTCCGTCCCACCCTGACTCGGCGATGATCACCCCCGAGGGGGTTCGGCGACGAGCGTCGGAGGGACTCGGGCGACGAGACGATACCGACGCCCGCGGGAATCACCCGAGGCCGACGCGAGCCCCACACGTCGCGCCTCCCGCTGCGGAATCCCCTCCCGGGGGGTGATCCCATGCTTGAAGTCCAGGGTGAGACGGACGGTCCAGCGCTTCCACAGCGGGTCGGCGAACCCTGGGCGCGGCGAGAACCACGGGATTCTCACGACGGAAATGACACCAGTGCTTGCCGCTACCTTCACGGGATCATCCGCCTGGTGGCGGATTCGGGGCGCAGGCCGGACCACAGGCGTTGAGGCCGATCGCCGGGCGACGCGCCATGGCGGGGCATCCAACAGCCCGCCCACCACGCGTTGGGTACCACCGTCGACGCACGGGAGCGCTCCTCCGCCACGCTGTCCAACGACGCCACGCCGCGGAATCCGCCACCGGGCGGATGATCCCGTGAAGGTAGCCCAGGGTGAGCCTGAACCACTCAGCGAGGGCGGGCGGGCGAACCCTGGGCACTCGGCGCCGGAGCAGACGCGCACGCGAACCCACCGGCACTCGATGCCGGAGCAGATGAGCCAGACGCTCCTCTGTAGACGGCAGTTGAAAGCCGTCGAAATCTGACTGTCACGGGCGGCATCTTTCGTCGCCCGGTACGGGACGTTCAGGCTTGCTGCGGCGACCGGAACGGGCGAACGGCTCGGTGTGGAGCCGCTCCTGGCGTTCGCGGTCTGTCGTCGCTGCGGGACGTTGATCACTCTCTGTTCTCGCTGTCGCACGCGCGTGACCTGCTCGCTCGATTGCGCCCGCGAGCATCGGCGCAGGCAGGTCCGCGAGGCCGGCAGGCGACACCAACGAACGCCCGAAGGCGCATGATCACGCTGAACGGCAGCGGCGGTCACCGGGAGCGCCAGCGACAACGCGTGACGCATCAGGATCGACAGGATCGAAGATTTGAGCCCGCTTCGAGCGAGCCGTCCGAGGCTGCCACCTCCGCTTCGAGCGCGGCACGAGCTAGGCGCGCGGGAAGTACCGCAAACGACACCATCGACGCTCTCGCTCTACGTGCGCGCCATCTGTCGACGCGCCACCTCGCGGTGGCACCGCGTTCGACTACCCCCGCGGTCTCGAAGCTCCTCGGCGCCGGTCCGCCTCCGCGATCGACCGCCGTAGCCCCACCTCCTGTGGCTGGGAGTCGTGGTCTTCCTGGGAGGCGGCGCGGGGAAGTGAGCACGCGAAGGCGAGCCGCCAGGGCCACACGAAATGGCCCTGGCGGCTCGCCGCCCCGCAGCACGCAGACCGACCGTCGGCGTCGGATGAGCGCCGCCCGTGACCGTCAAAATCTGTCGGATCTCGTCTGCCGTCCACCCTCCTCTCGAAACGCTCTGAAGGGCACCCCCACCGGCCCGCTGACTCGCCGCACGCCGCCCCGCACTCACCGCACGCCGCTCCGCCCTCGCCGCATCGCGCCCCGCGCTCGCCGCACGCCGCCCCGCGCTCGCCGCACGCCGCCTGCACTCGCCGCACGCCGCCCCGCGCTCGCCGCACGCCGCCCCACCCCTCGCCGCATCACGCCCCGCCCGCTCCCCGCCGCCGCCCTGTACACTGCGCGCGTGCGCCCCCTCGCCCTCGCCTCCCTGGCGTCCGCCGCGCCGCTCGCGTGCTCCTCCGCGCCCGCCCCCGCGCCCGACGCCACCGTCGCCCCCGACGCCGCGCCCGACGCCCCCGACGCGCCCCCCGCGCCCGACGCCGCCGCCCCCGACGCCCCTGCCCCCGCATGCCCCGCGCCCCTCGGCACCCCCGCGCCGCGCACCGCGCAGCCCACCTACGGCCCGCTCGACGACACGCTCCGCGTCCACCACCTGCAGGCGCTCGGCACGCATAACTCCTACCACCTGCGGCCCGCGTCGCCGGTGCCCGAGTGGGACTACAGCCACGCGCCGCTCGACGTGCAGCTCGGTCAGCAGGGCGTCCGCGCGCTCGAGCTCGACCTCCACTGGATCGACGAGTGCGGCCGCTTCCTCGTCCGCCACATCCCCGTGTTCGACGGGCGGAGCACCTGCGACTCCTTCGTCGACTGCCTCACGCTCGTCCGCCGCTGGTCGGACGCCAACCCCTCGCACCACCCGCTCTTCCTCCACCTCGAACCCAAAGGCGACTGGCCCGACGCCGTGGTCGAACAGCGCCTCACCGCGATGGAGCGCGAGATCCTCTCCGTCTTCCCGCGCGAGCTCGTCATCACCCCCGACGAGGTGCGCGGCACCTCCGCCACGCTCGCCGAAGCCGTCCGCGCGCGGGGCTGGCCGACGCCCGCGCCGCCCGCGGCCGCGTCCTCTTCTACATCGACCGCACCGACAACCTCCGCACCATCTACACCCACAACAACCGCGACCTCGCCGGCCGCCTCGCCTTCATCGACGCCGCCCGCACCGACCCCTTCGCCGGCGTGCTCGTGCTCAACAACGCGCGCAGCCCCGAGGTCCCCATGGCCGTGCGCGAGAACTTCCTCGTCCGGGTGTTCGCCTGGTCGGCGCCTGACATGCGCGACGACGCGCTGGTGCAGGCGGCCTTCGACAGCGGCGCCCACATCGTCAGCACCGACTTCCCCGCCGTGACGCCCACCGTCCCGCGCCCCGTCCAGGTGCCCGGGGGAACGCCCTCCCGCTGCAACCCGCTCACGGCCCCGATGGGCTGCACCGCGGAGGCCGTCGAGCGCCTCGCGCGTTGACGTCGCGCGGCCGCGCGCTATCGTGGCATCCCCCTCCCGCCTCCCCTCCCCTCTCACGCCCATCCCAGAGTCATCCCCATGGCCACGAAGCTCAACCAGATCATCGCGGTGGAGAAGTCCGTCAAGTCCAAGGCGCACGGCGACCTGACGGAGGCCCACCAGCAGCTCCAGAAGCCCGCGCTCCTCTCGGGCATCTCGCGCAACTACCGCCCGAAGGACGACGAGGGCGAGCGCCTGCCGCCCGAGGCGACCCGCGTCCAGGTGCGCGCGCAGGACGTGGTCCGCAAGACCGCCGAGGTGCTCACCGAGCTCTTCGACGTCGTCGCGACGAAGGACTGGGCCAACTGCGAGGCGCGCGCCGACGTGGTGGTCGACGGCGAGGTGCTGCTCGTGCAGGCCCCCGTGACGTACCTGCTCTTCCTCGAGAAGCAGCTCGTCGACCTGCACACCTTCGTGAAGAAGCTCCCGGTGCTCGACCCGGCGGAGTCGTGGCTCGAGGACGCCGCGCAGAACTGCTTCGCCACCGAGGCCGTCGAGACGGTTCGCACCAAGAAGGTGCCGCGCAACCACGTGAAGGCCGAGGCCACCGAGAAGCACCCCGCGCAGGTCGACGTGTACTACGAGGACGTCGCGGTGGGCTACTGGCGCACGGTGAAGTACTCGGGCGCGCTCCCCGCGCGCAAGGTGGCGGCGCTGCTCGAGCGCGTCGAGAAGCTCCAGCGCGCGGTGAAGTTCGCGCGCGAGGAGGCCAACGCCGTCGAGGTGAAGCAGCAGAAGGTCGGCGCGGCCATCTTCGGCTACCTGTTCGATTGACAGGTCACAGGGCGCGGCGCAGAGTCACCGACGAGCACAAGCTGAAGCTCAAGCTCAAGCTGAACTCACTCCCCAAAAACGGTCCAGCGCGTGGTTCGACTCCCGCCCCGGTCATTCGTACGACCGGGTAGCCCAGCGGCAGAGGCGCCGGGGGAGCTCAGGCTCAGACTCTCGCTCGAGACTCAGCATCGCCGTCGGAGGCTTCATCAACCGGTCGGCCGCATGGTTCCCCCGAAATGCCTGTTCAATTCAGGTCCGCCCCTCTCCATGGGGCGGTGGTCCAATCGCAAGACGCGGCGGGATTCACACTGACGGTCGGCCTTAAACGTCGGAAGCCCAGCGCAAATGGCGGCTCAGGAGGCGTCGAGTTGGACACGCTCGGCGCTTCCGCCTATTTGGGGTGACGACTCAACGCCCGCGGCGGCGCAGTTCCACCATCAGGCAGCGGTCCTGCACGACGTCGATGCCCGCGCGGGCGAGCGACTCGGCGACGCCGTCGTGGCGGATCCCGCTCTGGAGCCACACGCACCGCGGCTTCATCGCGAGCAGCGCCTCCAGGTGCCCGGGCACGTCCGCGCTCCGGCGGAACACGTCGACGATGTCCACGGCGCCCGGCACGTCCTCCAGGCGACGAACCACCTTCTCGCCGAGGATCTCCGTCACCTCGGGGTAGTACGTCGGCACCGGGATCACCTCCAGGCCCGCCGCCTTCGCCGACGCCGCGACGTAGTGGGCGGGCTGGTCGGCGTGCGACTCGGGCTTGATGCCGAGCACCGCCACGCGCCTCGCCGACGCGAGGAGCGCGTCGATCTGCGCGGGCGATTCGAGGAGGTGCGAGCGCCAGTCGTCGGGGGTCGTCATGGCCCCGAACATCGGGTCACCGGCGCGCGATGTCCATCACCATGCCCTCGGGCATCGTGTCGGTGGGTTCGAACTGGTACCAGGTGTGGACGCCGGGGCCCTCGACGATCGGGCAACCTACCGCGCCGAGCGCCCAGCGCCCGCCCTGCCGCGCGAGCTGGAAGCCCCCGAAGGCGCGGTCGGCGTGGAGGTCGGCCCCGCGCCCGAAGCGCTTGAGCACCGGCGAGGTGAGCACCAGCACGCGGCGGTAGTGCCCCGCCGCAAGCAGGGGACGCGTGAAGAGCGCGTTCTGCGCCGTGGTCGAAGAGCGCGCCTCGAAACGAACACGCGCGAGCAGCCCGTCGCGCCGCGAAGGCTCGGTGCGCCGGAGCATCACCGCGCACATCGCGTCGGCCTCGTACATCACCCGCGTCGCGCCCGCGCGAACCCCGTCGGCCTCGCGCGCGAGCCTCTGCCGCTCACCCGACGAGCGCGCCGCGGCGGACTCCTGGCGCAACCGCGCGGCCACGCAGCGCGCGTCGGACTCGTCCATCGCCTTCGTCGCGCGCGATCCGTTGCCCGCCCCGCTGAACACGAACGCCGGCGGCGCCGACGCGAGCGCCTCGTCGAGCTGCGCCGCGAGGAAGCCCCGTTGCGCCGTCGCGCAGTTGGGCGAGCCGTCGGAGAGCATCCCCCCGCCGAGCACCACCACCGCGTCCGGCGCCCACTGCGCCACGCGCCCCACCGTGCGGGCCGGGCAGGCCTTCGCGCGCCGCTCGACGTCACGGGCCCGCGCGTGCCCCACGCAGCGAACCTCCGGCGCCTCCCACGCGGGCGCGGCGGGCTGCGCGGGCGTCGGGGCCGCGGCGCGCAAGGGGCTCTGCGTGGTGACGAGCGACGCGTCCTTGGCGACGAGCGCGGCGGCGTCGGGCGGGGCGTGGTGCGCGGCGTCGAGGGAGCTCGCCTGCGAGGCGCGGCAGCCGAGGACGGCGAGCGTGAGCGCGAGGGCGAGCCGCATGTCAGCGATCGGCGGAGGCGTCGGGGGGCGGCGGCGCGCCGTAGTCGGCCTTGATGCTCCCGTCGTCGTTGGGGACGCCCGCGTCCTTCGGCGCGATGCCGTAGGGCGGGGCGACGCCGCCGTTGTCGTCCGCGGGGACGTCGCGAACCACATCCGCCGCGGCCTCCGACGCCTGGTCGACGGCGGTGTCGAGCGCGGTGTCGGCGATCGCGTCGGGGGGCGTGGCGTCGCCGGTGGAGCCGGTGGTCGTCCCCCCGCAGTTGGCCATCGCGAGCCCGAAGGAGAACACCGCCGCGCGCTTCCACCCGCGCGTGTCGGGCACGACGTCGGCGCTGTAGGGGGCCGCGAGGGCCGCGTCGCAGAAGGGGCAGGCGCGCGCCCCGGACTTCACGTGGCGCCGGCAGCTCGGGCAGGGAAGCAGGGAAGGTCGCATCGACGACGAGCATCGCCCGAAAGCCGCGGGTCGGGCAAGTCCCCGGCGGGCGCGACCACTGTTCGCGGGGGCCCTTGGGTGCTATGAGCACCCGCGATGGACCCGCAGCTCGAAGCGCTCCGCGCGGTGATGGCGTCGATGCCCTCGGCGCTCGTGTGCTTCTCCGGCGGCGTCGACAGCGCCTTCGTGCTGAAGGTGGCGCACGACGTCCTCGGGGATCGCGCCCTCGGCCTCACCGCCCTCTCCCCCGCCCTCCCCGCGTCCGAGCGCGAGGAGGCCGGCGCCCTCGCCCGCGAGCTCGGCGTCGCCCACGCGCTCGTCGACTCGCACGAGATCGACGACCCCCACTACGCCGCCAACCCCGTCAACCGCTGCTACTACTGCAAGAGCGAGCTCTACACGGTGGCGCAGCGCGAGGCGAAGGCGCGCGGGTTCGCGGCGATCCTCAACGGCACCAACCTCGACGACCTCGGCGACCACCGCCCGGGCCTCGACGCCGCCCGCGAGGCCGGCGTCCGCTCGCCGCTGGTGGAGGCAGGGTTCACCAAGGCCGACGTGCGCCGGTGCGCGCAGCTCGTGGGCCTCCGCGTGTGGGACAAGCCCGCCGCCGCGTGCCTCGCGTCGCGCATCCCCTACGGCACCTCGGTGACGCACGAGCGCCTCCGCCAGATCGACCGCGCCGAGAGCGCCATCCGCGCGCTCGGGCTCCGCCAGCTCCGCGTCCGCTACCACGACCAGCTCGCGCGCGTGGAGGTGTCGCAGCCGGAGATGGAGCGGGCCTTCGCGCTGCGCAAGGAGATCGCCGCCGCCTGCCGCGCCGCGGGCTTCGCGTACGCCACGCTCGACCTGGAGGGCTACCGCCTGGGCTCGCACAACGAGGTGGTGCGGCTCAAGGTGCTCAACGCCTGACGGGGATGATCCGGGTCGCGTACTTCATCAACTCGCTCGAGCAGGGCGGGGCCGAGCGGCAGCTCTCGGAGCTCATCGCGGGCCTCGACCGCGCGCGCTTCGCGCCCTCCCTCGTGGTGTGCACGCGCCGCGGGGAGCTCGCGCCGCCGCCCGTCGAGGCGCTCCGCTCGCTCGACGACGCGCTCTTCCCGACGCCGTGGGGCGCGGCCCGCCTCGCGTCGGTGCTACGCGACCTGCGGCCCGACATCCTCCACACCTCCAAGGGCATGGAGAACGTCGTCGGCCGCGCGGTGGCGCGGGCGGTGGGCGTCCCCCGGGTGGTGGGCTCGGTCCGCTGCCCGACGCTGACGCCGCGCGAGGCGCTCGGCGAGCGCGCGACGTGGCGCATGGCCGACGCGCACATCGTCAACTCGGTGGGGATCCGCCGCGAGCTCCTCGCCCTCGGCGTCGCGCCCGACGCGGTGGAGGTGGTGGAGAACGGCGTCGACCTCGCGCGCTTCGCTCCGCTCGACGACGACGCGCGGCGCGCGGTGCGGGCGGAGTTCGGCTTCGGCGAGGGCCCGCTGCTGGTCCACGTCGGCCGGCTCTCCCCGGAGAAGAACCAGCTCGCCGTGGTCGACGCGCTCGCCCGCCTGCGGCTCCCGCCCGGCGCGCGCGTGGCCTTCGCGGGGCGCGACTCGCTGCTGGTGTACGGCCGCGCGGTGAAGGCCCGCGCGCGGCTGCTGGGCGTAGCGGGGCGGTGCGCGTTTCTTGGCGCCGTGAAGGGCGTCGAGCGGCTGGTGGCGGCCGCCGACGTCACGCTGCTCCCGTCGCACTACGAGGGCCTCCCCAACGCGGTGATCGAGTCGCTCGCGTGCGGCGTCCCCGCGGTGGTGACGCCCGAGGCCAACGCCGACGCGGTGGTCACCGACGGCGAGGACGGCTTCGTCGCGCGCTCTACGAGTGCCGACGACGTCGCGCTCGCGGTCGCCCGCGCGCTCTCGCTCCCGCCCGACCGACGCCGCGCGATGGGCGCGCTCGGCCGAGCCAGCGCCCTCGAGCGCTTCGCCCTCGCCCGCATGGTGCGGCGCACCGAGGCCGTCTACGATCGCGTCCTCCAAGGAAGGTGAACGTCCCCCCATGTGCGGCATCTCCGGCTACCTCTCGTTCGACCCGGCCGAGCGCGCCGACCTCTCCGCCGTCCGTCGGATGTGCGACGCGATCCGCCACCGCGGCCCCGACGCCGAGGGCACGTGGTCCGAGGGCCCCTGCGCGCTCGGGCACCGCCGCCTCTCGATCATCGACCTGTCCCCCGACGGCCGCCAGCCGATGGTCAACGAGGACGGCTCGGTCGCGATCGTGGTCAACGGCGAGTTCTACGACTTCGAACCGCTGCGCGACGAGCTGATCGCGAAGGGCCACACCTTCCGCTCGCACTCGGACAGCGAGGTGGCGCTCCACCTCTACGAGGAGATGGGCGACGCCTTCGTCGAGCGGCTGCACGGGATGTTCGCGCTCGCCGTGTACGACGTGCGGCGCAAGCGCCTCCTGCTGGCGCGCGACCGGGCCGGCAAGAAGCCGATCTACTACCGCGTGCTGCCGCGCGGCGTGGCCTTCGCGTCGGAGGTGCACGCGCTCGTGACGTGCTTCCCCGAGGCGCGCCCCGAGGTCGACCTGGAGGCCGTGGAGGAGTACCTCACGCTCGGCTACAACTGCGCGCCGGGGACGGTCTACAAGGGCGTCCACAAGCTCCGCGCGGCCCACACGCTGGTGATCGAGAACGGCCGCGTGGGCGAACCGCAGCGCTACTGGAAGGCGCCGCGCCACCCGCCGCTGCGGGGCTCCGAGGAGGACCTCGCGCAGGAGCTCCGCTGGCGCATCATGGAGGCGGTGAAGCGCCGGATGGTGGCCGACGTGCCGCTCGGGGCCTTCCTCTCGGGCGGGGTCGACTCGTCGACGGTGGTGGCGATGATGGCCACGCTCTCGACGCGGCCGGTGAAGACGTTCTCCATCGACTTCCCGCAGGACGCGTACTCCGAGGTGAAGTACGCGCGGATGGTGGCCGAGCGCTACGCCACCGAGCACCACGAGATGACCGTCACGGCCAACATGACGGACTGCGTGAAGGAGATCGTCCGCCACCACGGCGAGCCCTTCGCCGACTCGAGCTCGGTGGCCACCTACTACCTCGCGAAGATGACCCGCGAGCACGTCACCGTCTCCCTCTCCGGCGACGCCGGCGACGAGAATTTCGCGGGCTACAAGCGCTACAACACCGCGCGCCTCGCGCACCTCTACGACGCGCTCCCCGACGGCGCGAAGCCCGCGGCGCGCGAGGGCCTGGCGGCGTTCGGCAAGGTGTTCTTCCCCTCCTTCGGGCGCTTCGCCCAAACGCTCGACGACGGCGAGGCAGCCCGCTACCTCCAGCTCGTCAACCAGTTCTCCCCCGACCGCCGCGCCGCCCTCGCGGGCCCGGCGCTGCGGGGCGTGCGGGGCGGCCGCGCGCTCCGGCGCTTCACGGAGGTGCTCGAGGAGAGCGACGGGCGCTTCCCGATGGCGCGCGTGCTCGACCTCGACTTCAGCACGTACCTCACCGACGACATCAACGCGAAGGTCGACATCGCCTCGATGGCCTTCGCGCTGGAGGTGCGGTGCCCGCTGCTCGACACCGAGGTGGTGGAGTTCGCCGCGCGGCTCCCGTCGCACTTGCTGATGCGGGCCCGCGGGAAGTACCTGCTGCGCAAGGCCGCCGAGCCCCTGCTGCCGTGGGAGATCCTGAACCGCCCGAAGATGGGCTTCGGCATCCCCCTGAGCCACTGGCTCCGCCACGACCTCCGCGCGCTCCTGCACGACACGCTGCTCGGCCGCGCGGCGCGCCAGCGCGGGATGTACGACCCGGGCTACGTCGAGCGGATGCTCGCGACGCTCGACACGCGCGCGCAGGAGACCTACGCGATCTGGGCGCTCTTCATCCTGGAGCTGTGGTTCCAGGAGTTCATCGACCGGGCGCCGGCGCGCGCCGAGGTCAGCGCCACGCCTGCGTTGTGATCTCGCAGCGGTAGCGGGTCAGCGTGCCCGTGCTCGGGTCGTTGATCCGCTGCGCCACAGCGTCCTTCCACGGCGCCCCGTCGCGCTCGATGGAGCAGCGCACCTGCTCGGGCTGCCACCCGCACGACAGCGGGACGTCGACCGTGAAGGCCACCTCCGCCGTGCCCGCCGCGGTCACCGGGGGCGACTCCCAGGCGAGGGAGTTCTCCTCCTGCGCGGGCGCGCCGCCGACCTCGTGGCGCAGGGTCACGCTGCAGATCGGCGGCCCGTCGGCCTTGAACACGAGCTGGTGCGTCACGTTGCGGAGGCGCCAGTAGCCGTAGCCCTTCCACGCGGCGGCGGCGACGAGCGCGACGAGGACGGCCCGCTTGATCCAGTCTCCCAGCATGCGCCCGATGCTACCGCACCCGCGCGCCACCCCGTCACCCCTTGAACGACCGATCGAACACCCGCACCCGCCGCAGGAACACGTCGATCACCAGCAGCGCCACCGCCGCGCCGACTGGCAGCCCCCACATCGCGCGGGTGTGGCGGTTCACGTCGCCGTTCGCGGCCCACACCTCGCGCGGCGGCGGGGAGACCCTTCCGCCGGTGGAGCGGGCGAGCGCGGTGAGCATCGCCACGTCGGGCTCGAGCACGGCGTACTCGGTGGGGTACGGGTGGTTCACCTGCCCGCGGCTCTCGCCCACCACGCGCCCGTCGCGGCGGTGAACCGCGTGGAGCGTGAAGGCGCCGTAGCGGTCGAGCGGGTGCTCGGCCTCGTAGCGCCCGGGGGCCACCTGACGGAGCGGCACGCGCTCCTCGCGGCCGCCGGGGAGCGGCCCGCGCAGGGTGAGCTCGGAGGTGAGGCCGTTCTCGAAGCGGTCGTCGTCGCCGATCGCGTCGACCGCGACGTGGACGGCGCCGGCGACCATCTCCGCGCGCATCCCCACCTCGCGGCGCTGCCGCTGGCGCATGTGCTCGCGCACGAGCTGGGTCCAGAAGGCGCCCCAGCGCGGCCAGCGGATCCACTCGACGGCCCAGCGGTTCTTGAGGTCGCTCGTCCACGCGAGGCTCCACCCGAGCCCGGCGCGCCAGCGCGCGAGGAGGGGCTCGGGGGTCGCGCCGTCGGTCTCGAGGAGCACCTGCGCGGGCTCGGCCTTCGCGCGCGTGCTGACGTAGCCGTAGAGGTAGGGCGCGTCGCCGCCGAGCTCGCGGAGGAAGGTGGCCTGCGACGCGACGCGCGGCTGCACAGGCTCCTCGACGGCGGCGCTGCGCGCGATGAGGTTGGTCTCGCGGAGGAAGATCTGCGGGAGGTTGCCTGCGTCGGCGGTGAAGTAGCTGCGCCCGTGGCCGCGGTGGGCGATGCCCTCGAGCAGCGGGCGGTTGACGGTGGCGCCGAGCCCGACGGTGCTGACGGTGACGCCGTCGGCGAAGAGCGAGTCGGCGAGCACCTGGAGGCGCGGCGGCTCGTCGGGCTGCCCCTCGCCGTCGGTGAGCACGATCACGTGGCGCGTGACGGCGCGGGTGACGGCGAGGTCCTGCGCGGCCGCGTCGAGCGCGGGGAAGATCGCGGTGCCGCCGCCCGAGCGCAGGCGGCGGAGCTCGTTCTCGATGCGGACGCGGTTGCGCGCGGGCTGCATGCGGACGACGCGCTCGGGCTCGGAGTCGAAGGCGACCACCTCGATGAGGTCGTCGGGCCCGAGCGCGCGCGCGGCGGCGATGGCGGCGGACTGCGCGAGCAGGAGCGGCGGCCCCTGCATGGAGCCCGAGCGGTCGATGACGAGCGAGAGCGCCACGGAGGGCACGTCGCGGCGGCGCTCGGCGTCCATGCGGACGGGCAGGAGCCGCTCGACCTCGGTGCCCTGCCAGCCCCCAAGCCCGAAGCCGCGCGGGCCGCCGGCCATCATGAAGCCGCCGCCGAGCTCGCGGACGTAGCGCCCGAGCGCGGCCTGCGCGCCCTGCGAGACGGCCTCGGCGCCGACGTCGGAGAGCACCACGAAGTCGTAGCGCTCGAGCTCCGCGAGCGTCTGCGGGAACTCCCGCGCCCCCCGCGTCTCGACCTCGAAGTCGCCCCCCGCGAGCGCGCCGCGGAAGTAGCTCGCGTGCGCGGCGTCGCCCTCGACGTAGAGCACCGTCGGCGGCCCCGGCACGTGCGCGGTGGCGACGTAGCGGTTGTTGTCGGCGAAGCGGTCGGGGCCGAGGGGTTCGAGGCGCAGCGCGTAGGTGACGTCGCCGGGCGCGCGCACCACCGAGCGGAAGCGCACCTCGTTGTCGCCCGCAACGAGCTCGACGACGCGCGACCCATCGAGCCCGTTGAGCGACTCGCCCTGCATCAGCGTGACGCGCGCGCGGGACGGGCGGTTGGCGAAGACCGATGCGCGCACGTCGAAGGGCTCGTTCACGCGCACGCGCTCGGGCAGGCGCAGGTCGCGGACGGCGACCTCCGCGGGCGAGGCGACGCGCGCGGGGTAGGTCGAGACCCTGACGCCCAGGCGCGTCGCGCGCGCGGCCTCGCCGAGCACGTCGCCCTCGGTCTGCACGCCGTCGGAGAGCACCACCAGACGTCGGATGCAACCGGGCGGGAAGAGCCCGTAGGAGAAAGCCACGGCCGCCGCGAAGTCCGTCCCCGCGCCCGCCCCCTCGTGTCGCGCGAACGCCGGGAGCCGCCACGGCCTCGCGTCGGGCGGCGGCGGCTCGAGGGCGCGCGGGCGGCGGGCGAAGGTGACGACGCGAACCTCGTTCGATCCGCGCGCGAGGAGGGCTTCCTCCACGGTGGCGCGGAACGACGCGAGCGCCTCATCCGACACGCTGTCGGAGACGTCGACGTCGAAGACGGTGCAGACGCGCGTGTCGGTGACGACCGCCGCGGGGCGCGCGAGCGCGAGGAGCAGCAGCGACGCCAGCGACGCGCGCACCAGGACGCCGAGCGCACGCTGCAGCGGCGCGAGGTCGGTGAGCGAGGCCTCCGCGGCGAGCGCGAGCGCGGGCAGGAGCGCGAGGCCCATCAGCGCGCGGCGGTTGAGGAGTTCGAAGGGACCGCGGGGGCGGCCGGGGAGGAGGTGCGCGACGCGCTCGAGCGGCAGCGAGATCGGCCCCCCGCGCTGCACGAGCACCGGCCAGAGCGCCGCGGCCAGCAGCGCCGTCGCTGCGAGGCCGAGGCAGAGTCGCAGGAGGGTGGCGGAGCGTCGGGACACGGTGGCGTTCGGTCCGGCGCGGCGAGCGTACGCTCAACCGTGGCGCGGGGCCACGTGGAGACGAGCGAGGTGAGGAAGGGGCTTCACGCGGGCCGCGAGGGCGCCGTCACCAGTTCGCGCGCGCGCCGAGGTAGGCGTCGAAGCGCGTCCAGTCGATCGGGAGCTGCTGCGCGCCGAGCTTCACGTCGGAGATGAGTGCCTCGCCGCGCGCGGTCGCGTTGATGCCGAAGACGTCGCTGATGCGGTACTCCGCGAAGAGCGTGCCGTCGACGCGGACGGTGTTGAAGCGCCCGGTGGTGGCGTCGACGCCCGACACCGGCGTGAGCGGCGCGCCCGTCGCGCGGTTGGCGACGTAGCCGTACTGGTTGAGCGAGACGCCGGCGTCGACCGAGAGGATGAAGCGGCCGGAGAAGGACTGCAGGTAGCTGACGTACCCGCGGTTGCGCGTGTAGAAGTTGCCGAAGGCCGACTGCTGCACGTCGCGCAGGAAGCCGCCGCGGAGCCGCGAGCGGGCGTCGATGAGCCACTGGAGCTCCGCCTGTCCGACGATAGTGTCAGCGTTGTCGCCGCGCTCGTAGAACGTGCCCTGGTAGCCCGCCAACACCAGCAGCGACACGCGGTTGGTGAGGAGGCCGGTCATCCCGAAGCGGGTCGCCATCGGGGTCGCGTTGAAGAGGCCCGTCGAGGCCCCCGACGTGTCGAGGTACGACAGGCTCCCCACCGAGCCCTCCCAGACGAGCGCCGTCTTGGGGAGGAAGCGCCAGCGCATGCGGGCGAAGCCCTGGTGGGTGATCGAGTTGTTGAACCCGATGTTGTCGTAGATGTTGGCGAGGATGTTGTACCCGAAGCGGAGTTCGAAGACGCCTCGCCCCGGAGCGTACGCGACGTCGAGCGCGCCGACGACCGTGTTGCGGTTGAACGTCTGCGAGCCGACCGAGCGCACGGCGCTGCCGGCGACGACGTCGTCCGCCACGCCGGGCTGGATGACGCGCGTGTAGTCGGCGCCGAGCCCGAACTGCCAGGTGCGCTGGGGGAAGAAGTCGAACCGTAGCGTCGCCTGCGCGCCGAGGTTGCGCAGCGAGCTCACGTCGCGGGTGGTGGGGGCGCCGAGGCCGACCCACTCGTGGTAGACGAGGCCGACGCCGCCGCGGAAGTTGACCGTGGGCAGCGCGGTGGTCGCGGAGTCGGAGTTGGTCGAGCGCTGCTGCCCGAGCGTGGCGACGTAGAACGACGGCGCCGCGCGGACTCGGATGGCGGATTGCTGCGCGTTGGGCAGCGAGCTGCTCGCGTTGAAGACGTTGGAGTCGAAGCCGACGTCCACGCCGATGCCGGGGTGCAGCTCGAAGTTGCCGGCGCGGATGCCGCGCCCCTCGAGCAGCGAGCGGTCCTGCAGCCACACCGAGCGGTCGGCGAGCGAGGGCTGCCCCATCCCCGACTGCGCCAGGGCGTCCCCCGCCACGGCCACACCCGCGGCTGCAACAGCCGCCGACAGCAGACGCCTCATGATGATTGGATCTCCTGCGAATCGAAAAGCATGGGTGACGGAGCCCTTCGAGAGCCGCTCACATCACCGGGCTGCTGACGAGCGGACGGTCAGGCGTGAGCATGTCCGGCGTCAGGGTGGTGGTATCCTGCTCGGCGATGTTGGGGTCGACGATGAAGGTGTTCCGCGAATCGCGGTCGAACGTCCCCGTGTCCTCGCCGATGCACTCGCGCGCCTCGGCCTCGAGGTTTTGCGAGCGCTGCCGGAAGATCGTCATCAGCTGGAACTCGTGGTTCCGCTGGCCGTCGTTGTTGATGCTCACGGCGGTCTGGAGCAGATCCTGGTGCTCACGCGCCGAGCGGAGGGTCACGTCGATCTGCGTGAGCTTGTCGTTGAGGCAGTTGACCTTGATGATGTCGCGCTCCTGCCGCGCGCGGTCGAGCAGGTCGCTCACTTGGCGGCGCTGCCCGTTCATCGTCTCGATCACAGCGCCGGCCTCGCGAAGTTGATCCGCGCCCGAGAGCTGCGCCACGCGTTCCGTCCGGACCTCCGCGTTCCCGTTCGCCTGCGGGGCGTTCTGCGCGTTCGCAAGACCGATCGTCGCCATCGCGCCGAGGAACACGAAGACCGTTGTCGTGGAAATCCGCTTCATCGTGAACTTTCCTTCCCGGCTGAATGAGCCATCCAGGCCGAGGGTGGCCGCACTATAGGTGAACTCACTACCGTGTCAACGGTCGTCAGCACGGCGTGCTTGAGGTGATTTGTTGCGGGACGGGAGGGGTTCATTCAGCCCGCGCGACGGGCGAGCCGAGGGGTATTTGATGCGTCGGGCGATCAGCCGCCGGGCGTGAACGTGAACGGGAAGCTGAAGTCGACCGAGCCGCCGGTGGGCGCGGGGAACACGAGCCCGCGGATGCGCTGGGCCACGCACGTGCCGACCTCCGGCGCGGCGCCGAGGCCCGAGCTCGACGCGCTGGTCACGCGGCCGGAGGTGCCGATGGTGAAGCGCACCTCGAGGCGGCCTGAGAGCGTCGGGTTGTTGCGCAGCGCGCGCTCGTAGCACGAGCGAATGCCGCCGATCTGCCCGCGGATGATCGAGGCCACGCGGCCCGCGTCGATCTCGCCCTCGCCGCCGAGCGCGTCGCCCGAACCGAGGTTGGCGGAACCGCGGATGACGCGCTCGCGCACGACTTCGCCGCCCGAACCGATGTTCTCGCCGCCCCCCTGGACGGTGCCAGCCGCGCCGAGCTGGCGCCCGCCGAGCCCACCGCCCGCCGAAGCCGCGAGGCCGCTCCTGCGCACGCCGCCGCCCGACGCGGTGGAGATGCCGCCGAGGTTGGCAAGGTCGCGCTCGGTGCCCGCCATGAGGCCGCCCTGCGCCAGCGCGTCGCGGGCGCTGCCACGGCCGGTGTCGGCGACGCCGGTGAGCGCGGCGAACTCGGCGCTGTTGTTGAGGGCCGCCATCGCCGCCTCGACCGCGCGGTTGGCCGCAGCGCTCTCGCGACGGGCGGCGGTCTCCGCGCGCGCCCGCTGCTCCGCGGCCGTGGGCTGCGCCGGGCGCTGCTGCTGCTGCTGTTGCTGCTGCTGCGCGGCCGCCTGGTCCTGGCCGTTCTGCGGGCTCTGCTCCTGCGGCTGCGGCTCCTCCGGCGCGGCGGGCTGCGAGACGAGGCGCACGAACGCGGCGTCGTTCAGGATGTTTTCGTCGACGATCGGGTCGTAGACGTACTCGACGTACGCGATCCCCACGATCGCCATGAACAGGAAGAAGGAGAAGCACGCGTTGTACGTCCAGTCGACGTTGCGCGACCAGCCAGCACGAATCGCCGCGGGGAGCTGCGGCTTCGGCTGCGGCGGCGGCGGCACGACGAACTGGAACAGGAAGGTGATGTCGCCGACCTGCACCTTGCCGCGCGACTGCTCAGTGAGGGAGACCTGCCAGTCGCTCCCGACGCGCTTGGCCTCCCCCGACTTGCGCATGTCCTCGAGGCTCTTCACGCCCGAGGCGAGCGCGAGGCGCCCCTCCATCTTGTCGGTGAAGCGCAGCGCGTACGACCCGTTGACCATCGGGAAGAGTTCGAAGGTTTCGGGCAGGTCGTGCGCCGCCACCGTGAAGGTGTTGCGCTCGTTGCGTCCGACCGTGATCGCCTCGCGCTCGCGGAGGATGCGCTCCTCCGTCATCTTCGTCCCCTGGATGATCCCGATGCGCAGGACCTTCGGCCCTGAGTGCGTGCGGGCCGCGGCCATGGCCATGGTCATCGCGCCGGGGCGCTGATTCCCCTTCGGCGGCTGCTGCTGGGTCATGCGAATCGATCTACCTTTCTGCCTGAATCTACGGTCACCGCTTCGACGCCGAAAGCCGGTGGGCGCCGGTTGGACAACCGCGCCCCGCCGAATGTTCCAATCTCAGAAGGGCGCCCGCCGGACGGCGTCGAGGATGAGCTGGAGGAACTGGATCGGCTGATCGAAATACGTGTACCCCAGGCTCGAGCGGCCCGACACCGAGAACGCATACGGGCGCTGGATTTCGCCGCGGACTTCGATCGTGGTGCTCGCGACGTAGACACGCCGCCCGCCCTCCGTCCGCACCGCGGTGGCGCCGGGCTGCGCCGCGGGCGCGGGCTGGTCGGGCTGGGCGGTCTGCGCCCACGCCGTTTCCGTACCGAGTGACATCATTCCGATGATCAACCAGGTCTTGAAAGTCTTCATTGGAATGATCCTTCCTGAATAGAAGCCCGTACAGATCACAGAAGAAACGCTCGGCTCAGGCTCCGGGAGCGGGGGGCGCGGGCGCGGCGCCCGAGCCGTTGTCGGGAGTCGGGGCGGGCGCTGCGGGGGCAGAGGGCGCCGGCGTCTCCGGGGTCGGCGTGGGTGCCGGGGCGGGCTGCGCTGGAGCTCCATCCGACGGAGCCTGGGGCGCGGGGGTGGGGGTGCCCTCGGCGGGGGTGGCCGCAGCACGCTGCGCGTTCCGTTGCGCGCGCTGGAGCGCGCGCTGGGTTCGTTCGATCTGCTGTGGGAGGCGGGTGAGCTGCCCCTCCACGTCCTCGCGGCGGGCGTGGGACGCGTACCCAGCGCCCAGCGCGTCGCGGAACCTCGTGAACGACGCCTGCGCCTGCTGGAGCAGTTGCACCTTGCGCTGGAGGTCGGCGGCCTCCGACCCGGTGACCGTGCGCGCCTGCTCCGCGTAGAGGCGCGCGGTGTTGTAGTGCACCTCCACCATGCTCGCGTCGAGCTGCTGCACGCGCTGGAACTCCGCCATCGCGCGATCGTACTGGCCCGTCGCGCGCAGCGCGTCGCCGAGGTTGAGGTGCGCCTTCGCCCACGAGGGGGAGAGCGCCACCGCCGCCTGCAGGTGCTCGATCGCCTCCTGGTAGTTGCCCGCCAGGAGGTACTGGACCCCGAGGTTGTTGCGCGCCTCGGCGAACTCGCCGTCGAGCTCCACCGCACGGCGGAACGAGACGATCGCCGCGGGCACGTTGTGCTCGACCTCGAGCTGGAGCAGCCCGCGGAGGTGCTGCACTGCGGGGTTGTTGGCGCCCGGGCCGTTGTTCGGGTGGTTCGGGTCCGAACCGTTGATGAGGTCGTTGACGATGTAGAGCGCGAGGTCGAGGCGCCCTTGGGCCCGATACGCCTCCGCGACGGCGAGCTTGGCGGCGACGTTGCGCTCGTCGGCGCGCAGGATCTGGCGGGCCTCGTCGATCGCCTCCTGCGGGCGGTTCGTGAGCACGAGCAGGCGCGCGTACTCGGCGCGGACGGCGGAGTTGGACGGGTTGGCGCGCGCCACGCCCGCGACGAAGGTCACGGCCTCGGGCAGCCGTCGCGTGCGCGTGAGGAGGCGCGCCCGTGCGATCACCGCCTGCTCGTAGTCGGCCTGGATGGAGAGGCTCCGCTGATACAGGAGCTCCGCGGCCGGGTCCTGCCCCTGGCGCTCGGCGATCACCCCTGCGTTGTAGGCGGCCTGGTAGGCGCGCGGGTCGGCGTTGAGCGCCGCTTCGAACTGCGCGCGAGCGGCCTCGAGCTGGCCCGCGCGGGCCGACGAGACGCCCTGCTGGAAGGAGTCGCGCGCGACCGGGTTCAGCGCGGCGAGCCCCGACGCGGCGGGCGCGGGGGCGGGCGCCGGCGCGGGGGTCTCGGGCGGCGGGGCCACAGGCGCGGCCGGCGTCGCGGGGGGCGGCGTCTGCGCGCTGGCCTGCGGGGTGGTCTGGGCCTCGTCGATCGCGCCGCGCCCACCAGCGGGAGTGGACTCGCCGCCGGAGGAGCTCCCGGCGGAGGCCTGCGGCGTCTGGGCGCGCTGCTCCTCGTTGCTGGAGGAGCATGCGGCGCCCGCGAGCATCAGGGAGACGAGCCAGGGGAGGGTCTGCGCCTTCATCGTGAACCTCATTCTGCCACGATGCCGGGGGTCGCGACCGGGGTGGTCTGCGAGAGCGTCGCTCCCGGCGCCTCCGTGTTGAACATGCCCTGGGTGTACGGGAACACCTGCTGCCGCCCGAGGGCCTGGTCGAGGAGTGCGCGGTTCTCTTCCGTCCGCATGCGCTCGAGGGCGCGCGCGGCGAAGGGCGTCGGGATGTTCTGCGAGCGCGCCGTGTACACCGCGGTGCCGTAGTTGATGATCCCGAGCTGCCGCTCAGCCTGCGACTCCTCGTCGAAGGCCTGCTGCACGCGGGTCCGGCGGTCGTCCTGCTGCTGCTGGAGCTGGTCGCGGAGCTGTTGCGCGCGGTCGCGGAGCTGCTGCGCCTGGTCGGGGTTCGACCGCTCGATGCGGTTGGCCAGCGTCTCGAGGCGCGTGATCGCCTGCTCCGCGCGGGTGAAGTTCGCCCGCTCCTCGCGCGACAGCTCGATGAGCTCGCCGAGGCGCGCCTCCTGCGTGGCGAGGTACTCGTGCGCCTCCCCCTGGCGGGTGAGCGAGCCGATCGAGTACTCGCCGCCGCGCAGCGCGATGATGTCGCGCGACGACGCGTCGATCGCGCGGAGCTGCTCCTTGAAGCGCGTGATCTGCTGGCGCAGGGCCGTCGCGTCGCCGCGCTGGAACTGGTTGCGCAGGAAGGTCGTCACCTGGTCGTCGAGGTCGCGGTAGAGCGCCTCCGCGGCCCAGGCCGCCGCCGTGGTGCCCGGCTGGCCGCCGGCGCTGCGGAACACCGTCACCACCTCGCGGAGCGCGCGGCGGTACTGGGCGTCGTTGTTCATCCGCTGGTAGGCGAGCGCGATGTTGTACTGCGCCTGCACGCGGTACTGCGCGTTGTCGCTCGTCGCCGGCACGCGGCGGAGGTAGTCCTGGAGCGAGCGCACCGACTCCGCCCAGTCGCCCGAGCGGTAGGGGATCTCCGCGATGCGGAACTCCGCCTCCGCGCGCTCGCGGCCGGCGTTGGCGCGGGGGAGGAAGTTCTGCCAGGCGGCGCGGGCCTGCTGCCAGCGGCCGAGGTTGGTGGTGATCAGCGCGATCGACGCGAGCGCGTCGTGCACATGCGCCTCGTGGTCGGTGGCGGTGTTGAGCCGCTGGTCGGAGACCACGTTGTTGTAGTAGCGGATCGCGTTGTCGTAGTCGAAGGTGCGCTCGAGGTTGATGCCCGCGCGGAAGTTCGACTGCTCCAAAATGTTCACGCGCTGGGTGAGGTCCTCGCCCTCGAGCTCCCGACCGGCGGCGTTGCGCGTGTTGTTGTAGTCCTGGGTGATGCGGATGTACGTCTGCGTCGCCGTGTCGAAGCGGTTGGTCCGCTCGTACGCCGTCGCGGTGTAGAAGAGCGCGAGGGGCGCCTGATCGTGGTTGCGGTTCTGACGGACCGCCGCCTCCATGTCGCGCGCCGCCTGCTCGTAGAGCGCGGCCGATTCGGCGGCGGGGGCCCGCTCCGCGCGCTGATAGAGGTCCATGGCGCGCCGGAAGACGCCCCCCACCCGGATGGTGACAAACCGGTTGGTGTCGACCCCCGCGCAGGTCTGCTGGAGCTGCTGGTCCGCGAATGCCTCGAGGTCCGCCTGGCGCCCCTGGAGTACGAGCAGGTTGTTGAGGTCGGCCACCGTCGCCGCCGCCACCGCGGGGTCGCCGCAGTAACTCCGCAGGATGCCGCGGAGGAGCTGCTCGGCCTCCGTCGCGTGCCCGAAGCGCAGCAGCGTGCGGGCGTTGAGGTAGGCGAACTTCGCGCGGTACGGCGGGTTGTTCTCGGGGTGCTCGTTGTCGATCTGCACCACGTCACGCAGCGCGGCCTCGTTGTCATGGCTGTCCGGCACGCGGTTGGCGTAGGTGATCCGCGCCTCCATGAGCTGACGCACGAGGTCGGGGATCTGCTGCGCGGTGATCGTCGTGCCGTTGGCCGGCGGCTGCGTGCACGCGGTCGCCTGCGCCTCGGGGAGCAGCGGGTTGCCGGCGTCGTCGATCAGCTCGTCGCGCCGGATGCCGGCGCGGATCGCGTTGCACGCGTCGAACTGTCGCGCCTGCGCCTGCGCGCGGAGGTGCAGCTCGAGCGACTTCACCACCATGTAGGCCGAAGCCACCAGGTACTGGTCGTTCTCGTTGGAGTCGCGGACGACGGCGTAGGCGCGCGCGGACTCGAGGTAGTTCTTCGACCAGAAGAGCGCGTCGCCGCGGTTGTAGCGGAACTCGTACGCGGCCTCGTCGTTGGGGTAGTTGTCGATGAACTGCGTGTACGCCTGCACCGCCGCGGCGTACTCCGCGTCGGCGCGGCGCAGCGCGTCGACCGCACGGGCCTGCAGCTCCGCCTGCTGGGCGCCGGTGGCGCGGCGGGCCTGGCCGACGAGGTTGAGGGCCTCCTGGCGGAGACGCCCCGCGCTCTGGTGGTGCTGGATGGCGGTGTCGTGCAGCGAGTTGCGCGCGACCTGTTCGGCGTAGCGCTGCGCGTCGGGGTGGTCGGGGTTGGCCGCCCACCACGCCGTGCCCTCGATGTACTGCGCGAGCCGCCCGCGCGCCGCGATGGCCGCGTCGAACTGGCGCTGCCGCTCGTACGCGATCGCGATGCCCTCGGCCACCCGCGGCGCCTGGAAGTGCAGCGGGTAGAGCTCGAGGAACATCCGGTACAGCGTGATGGCCTCGTAGTACTTGGTCTGCTGGAAGTAGTCGTTGGCCAGCTCGAGGTAGGCCTCGGGCGTCCACGCGCGGTCCTGCGGGATGTACGTCGGGCGCCCGGGCACCGGCTGCGGCCGGTCGGTCGGCGACGCGCTGCGGCGGGCCATCACCTGCGCTGCGTCCATCGGCGACGCGATGCGCATGAGGCCCGCGCAGTCGAACGGGCGCGTGGCGTCGGCGGGCGGGCGGGCGACCGTCTCCACCACCTGCTGGCAGCGCTGCGAGTCGTCGGCCGAGACGCCGAGGCCCCACTCGCTCTCGGAGAAGATCACGCCGATCCACTTGATCGTGTCGGCGCGGTTGCCTTGCGCGGCCGCCTCGGCGCCGACGAAGTCGTAGTAGTCGAGCAGGTACGAGAAGCTCCGCAGCGCCTGGGGGTAGCCGTTCTGCATGCGGAAGTAGGCCCAGCCGACCTTGTAGAGCGACTTCGACCAGAAGGGCCCGTACTCGAGCTGCGCGTCGAACTGGGCGCGCGCCGCAGCCGACGTCTGGACCTGGTTTGCCGTGTCGTTGGCGCCCTGGATGCCCGCCGCGGGCTGGCCGGGTCGGGCGGCGGCCGTGCGGCGGCGCTCGCTGGCGCGCATCGACGCCTGGTAGGCCGCGATGGCGAGGGCGTTGCCCTGGTCGTCGCGCGCGGTGTCGAAGTGGTAGTCGCCGATGTAGTACCAGGTCTCGCCGGCGTAGCGGGACGGCTGGTTGTTGGCGCCGCGGAGCGGCTCGCAGTCGGCGTAGTCGCGCGGGATCGCCGTGGTGGCCGTCGGGTCGACGGGCGCGGCGAGGGCGGCGGCGACCGCCGGGTCCATCGCGGCGTCGGACGCGCCGGCGTCGGCGGTCGCGACCGAGGCGGGCGGCGAGATGAGCTCGGGGGCGCGCGGCCGGAGGACGTCGAAGAGGTGCCCGCAAGCGACGGGCGCGTCGGCCGGCTGGAGCGGCGCCATGAGGTCGAAGGCGCGCTCGGACTCGTAGTGGAAGCGCGCCGGGCAGACGAGGCCCTTGTAGGCGCTGATCGCCTCGTCCTCGTGGCTCATCTCCTTGACGACCCAGCCGAGGAGGTAGTGCGTCGCGTCGCGCAGGCGGAAGTTCTGGAAGCGCGAGATGATGTGCCGGTAGAGCAGGATCGAGCAGCGGTAATCGACCGGCGGCGACACGAGGTCGTCGGCGGAGAGGCCCTGCGCGCGGCGCTCGGCGATGAGGCGGTCCATCCGCTCGTCGGCGTCGAGCTTGGCGTACGCGGCCTCGTCGAAGTAGAGCTCCGCGAGGCGGAACATCACGTCCGGCGTGCGCTCGGCGTCCTCGGGGTACACCTCGAGGAAGCGCTCGAACACCTGGATCGCGTGCCGGCGCGCCTCGGCCTCGGCCGCGCGCTCCGCCTGGATCTGCCGGTCGAACGACTGGCGCACGCGGTCGAGCTGGCGCTCGTGCTCACGGGCGAGGAGCCCGTTGACGCTGCGGCGGAACCCGCCGCCGCGCTCGAGGAAGCCGTTGACCTCCGCCTCGAGGGTGCGCAACGCGTTCAACTGCTCGGCCGAGGGCTCAGGCCGCGGCGTGACAGCCTGCTGCGGCGGGCCCTGGCCGAGGAGCGCCGCGTTCGCAGGGTCCTGCACGGCGGCTGCGGGTTGGACGGAGGCGTCGGGCGAGGCGGCGCCGCTCGAGAGGATCACGCCGGCGTCGTCGGCCGCGCCGGGGGCGCCCGTGACGGAGGCGTCGGGCGCGGAGGTCTGCGCGCGCGCGAGCGGCTGGAAGAGCAGCGCGAGGAGGACGAGCAGGGGCAGCGGTCGCCAGCGAAACACGGTTCTCATGGGTTCTGTCCCTGCGCGCTCGGGGTGGTCGACTCGGGCGAGGGGGTCGGCGCCGGGGCGGGCGTCGGGGTCGGCGCAGGGGCCGGCGCCGGTGTAGACGGCTGGGCGTTGCCGGAGTTGTTCGCGCCGTTGAGCCGCTGCGCGTCCTCCGGCGAGGCGCCCTCGGTGACCTCGGAGAACTCGTCGTTGATCTGCGAGATCTCGCGGTTCTGCTCCTCGGCGAGGAAACGCGCCCGGTTGTTGTGCTCTTCGCGCATCTCCCAGGCCACGTCGACGAGCCCGAGGTCGGCGCGCATCACGATCTGGTAGAGCTGCACCTGCACGTTGCGGAACTGCCGGAGGATCAGGTTGCCGACCACCGTCGACGCCTCGGCCTCGAGGGCCGAGAGCCGGTCGCGGTAGCCGGCCACGCGCCCCTCCTCCTCGCGCACGCGCGCCAGGATCGTCTGCACGCGCTGGTCGACGAGGCCCGTGATCCGCTGGTCGGCGACGTCGACCTGCTGGTCGATGCGGTCGATGCGCTGGAGCAGGGCCTCGGCCTCCGACGAGAGCGCCCCGGAGCCGCGGAGCATGGTCGCCTCGCGCTGGACGAGGTCGCGGATCTGGTCGCGGAGCTCGAGGTCGCGGGCGTACCGCGGGTCGCCGACGCCGATCTGCTCGCGGCCCTGCGCGATCTGCCGGCGGAGCGTGGTGATGCGGTCGCGGTACTGCTGGATCGCCTGGCGCTGGCGGACGAGCTCGTCCTGGAGCTGCGCGCGGTCGAGGCCCTGCGCCTGGTGGGCGGGGTCGGCGAGGTAGCGCTCGATCGCGACGACCATCGCCTCGAGGGCGTCGACGCGCTGCTGGTTGCGCTGGAGGTTCTGCGAGTAGCTCTGGAACTCGTTGCCCACCTGCCGCTCACGGCGCCGGATGCCCTCCGCGGAGGTCGGGAGCCGGCCGATCTGCGCGGCCAGCGAGCGACGCTGCGAGATGAGCCCCTGGAGCTCGACGTTCGAAGCGTCCGCGCGGACGTCGAGCGCCGCGGTGGCGATCGAGTGGCGGAGCTGGGTCGCGCGGTTCATCACCTCGAAGACCGACTCGCGCGCGCCGCGGAGGTCTTGGAAGACGTGGGCGCGCGACGGGGCGTTGAGCGCGGCGTTGAGCCGGTCGATGGTCTCCGTCGCCTCGCGCACGTAGGTGCGGCAGAGGTTGAGGTCGGAGACCACCTGCATGCTCTCGTCGAGCATGTTCTCGTGGCGCACCCACGCGAGCGCGGCCGGCGGGATGAAGCTCGAGGCGTCGAACACCTGGAGGTTCGACCGCACCAGCTCCTGGAAGTACTGCTCGGGGTTGGCGCCGGTGCGCGCGTTGAGCTCCTGCACCTGCTGGTAGATGGGCCCGAACTGGTTGCGCACCTCCTGGAACACCTGCTGCGCGCGCTGGAAGCGGCCCGTGCGCAGGAGGAGGTTGCCCCAGAGGATCTTGCCCTCGGGCACGAGCGGCGAGTCCGGCGAGGAGATGGCGAGGATCTCGAGCGCGCGCTCGGCGCGCACCGCGTCACCCGACTTGATGAACGCCCACGCCTGCTCGAAGAGCGCGCGGTCGAAGTACGGCGAGCTCCGCTGCACCTGCTGGTAGGCCTCGATCGCGGCGTCGTAGTTCTGCCGCTCGATCTCGAGGCGGCCGATGGCGAGCGCGGCGAGGTCGAGCACCTGCTGCTGGTCGGCGCCCTCGGCCTGGAGCTGCACCACGCGGCGGAAGGCCTCGATCGCCTCCGGGTAGCGGCGCTGCGCGGTGAGGATCGCGCCGAGGAAGTAGCGCGCCTGGGGGTAGATGTCCGCGCGGTTGTTCACCGACTCGAAGGCCTGCCGGGCGCCCTCGTAGTCGGGGTTGGTGCGGAGGAAGAGGTACTTGCCGCGCACGTAGGCGGTGCGGGCCTCGACCTCGGAGGGCGCGATCTGCCCGAGGCGTTGGAAGTACTGGTCGACCCCGCGGTAGTCGTTGAGGCGGATCGCGATCTCGATCAGCCGGCCGAGCGCGCGCTGCACGAACGGGCGGAAGACGGGGTCGTTGGCGTGCTCGAGCACCTGGCGGAAGTGCGTGCGCGCGCCGTAGCGGTCGCCCGCCATGTAGAGCGAGTCGCCGAGGAGGTAGAGCCCCTGCGGGTAGGCTGGGGTGTTGGCGTAGTTCTCGACGATGTCGGTGAAGAGGATGGCCGCGTGCGAGTAGTCGCGGAGGCGGTACTGGAGCTCCGCGTCGGCGAAACGCTCCTCGACGCCCGGCCCCCGGCGAGCCGCGGCGGCGCCGGGCGCGGGGAGCCCCTGCTCGACGCGCTGCGCGGCCGCCTCGATGCGCGCGACCTCGCTCGCGTCGTCCGCGAGGCTCTGGCCGGCCGCGAGGCCCGCGCGCGCCGCGAGCGCGAGCGCGAGCGCGGGGATGGAGAGGCGGTTGCTCACTGCGACGCCCCCGCGGCGGCGGCCCCGCCCTGCTCGGGCGCGCCGCCGTCCGCCTGCTCGCTCTCCTCGAGGTCGCGGATGGTCACGACGCGCTGCACGTACCGGATCGCGGGGCGGTTCTCGGGCGGCTCGAGGGGGCCGCCGCGCTCATAGCCGACGACGCGGATCTGGATCGCCTTGCCCTCGGGCACGGAGAAGCTCTGCGTCGAGCGCACGCGGAAGCGATAGCCCTTCATGTACGGCAGGCCCGAGCCGAGGTACTCGAGGCTGACCCCGAGGTTGTGGTCGCCCGAGCCGACCTGGCCGGAGTACACCCGAAACTCGCGCTGCTCGGCGAGGGCCCCGTTGTCGTCGTTGCGCGTGAGGATCGGCGCGCCGTCGAGCGTGTAGACCACGTTGACGAGGCGGTAGGTGCCGCCCATCTCGTTCTGGTGGACGACCTGCGCGCGCGAGCCGCCGACGACGTTGCCGAGCACCGACTCCGCGAGGAGCGACAGGCGCGCCTTCGAGCGGAAGATCTCCTCCTTGAGCTCGTTGATGCGCTGCTCGAGGTCGCGGAGGCGCACCTCGTACTGCTCGCCGCTCAGCGTGCCGCCGTCTTCGAAGGGCAACGGCGCCGCGGGGGCCGCGGGCGCCGTCGAGGCGGGCTGCGCCGCGGCGTCGTCGGGCAGGGCGCCGCCGTCACCGCCTGGGGTCGTCGGCACCTGCTGCGCGACGCCCGCCGTCGTGATCAGGCCGACCGCAAACGCCAGAACCGTGAACCGCCACCGCATGATCGTCGTCCTTCCTCGTCGTCCGTCGCGCGGCGCTTCCGCCCGCGCCTCACCGCCCTCCCCCGCCGGTCGAGCGCGGAGGGCCCTACCACTTCGTCATCGTTGCGCGGGCGCCGGGGCCGGCGCCGCCGCGGGCGGGGCCGCGCTCGCCGCCGCGGCCGTCGCGTCGGCCCGCTGGAGCGCCTGCTGCGCCTCGGGGATCGTCATCACCGTCTGCGTGTACCGGATCGCCGGCCGGTCCTCGATCGCCACCGTCGCGCCGCCGCGCTCGTAGCCCACCACCACCAACCGCAGCGCGCGGGCCTCGGGCACCGTGAAGGTCTGCACCGAGCGCGAGCGGAAGGTGTACCCGCGGATGTACGAGAAGATCCCGTACCCGTTGCCCTGGTACTCGAGGCTCACCGTCAGCGTGTGCTCGCCCGACGCGACGCGGCCGTTGTAGACGGAGAAGCCCGTCTGGTCGGCGAGCGAGCCGTTGTCGTCGGTGCGCGTCGCGACCGTCGCGCCGTCGAGCGCGTACGAGGCGCGCACGAGGCGGAAGGTGGAGCCCATCTCGTTCTGGTGGTCGATGATGAGCTGCGCGCCGCCGCCCGACTGCTGGAGCACCATCGCGGTGATCTCGCGGAGGCGCGCGTGCGACGCGGTGATGTCGTTGGAGAGCGAGGTCATCTCGCGGTCGACGTCGCGCAGCACGATGACGGGGCTCGAAGGCCGCGCGGGCGCGGCGGGCACGGCCGCGGCAGGCATCGCGGCCGCGGGCGCAGGCAGGCTCGGCGCGGGCGCGGGCTGGGTCGGCGCGGGCGCGGGCTGGGTCGGCGCGGGCTGCGCCCACACCGCGGCGGGGAGGAGCGATGCGAGAAACGCGATGCCGCACGCGGCCGTACGAGCCGTCATCGTCTTCCACCCTTTCATGGTGCGTGCGCCGCGCGGCGCATGCGCAAGGATCTGCTCAGGCAAGTCGACCACCGTCCATTTCGCGCAGTACCGCGCGGGTGTATACCAGCCGCTCCGCAGGGTCAACGCAGGCTTTCGGGCCTCACCCCCTGCGCCCCGCGGCGGCCCTGTCGGTTTCGTGGACCTGCCCGATGAATCGTGGCTAGAATGCGCGCCGCGCAGGGAGCCACTACCCCTCACCCCCGATCGTGCGGAGGGGGAGACAGACCCTGCGGCGGGGTCGCCCGTCCGAAGGGGCGACGCATTCGATTTCGTGCCTCTGTGCAAGGTGAGCGTTGAGCAGCGAACGGCAGAAGGATGTCGCCGACGAAGAGCTCCTCGAACGCTTCCGCAGCGGCAGCGCGCGTGCGTTCGAGGAACTCATGCGCCGTCACCAGACCCCGCTCTACAACTTCATTCTTCGCTCGGTTCGGCACCCCCAAACCGCGGAGGAGATTCACCAGGACGCCTGGCTGAGGATCCTTCAGGGGGCGCGCGATTTTCAGCGGGCTTCGAAGTTCACCACGTGGGCGTACACCGTCGCGCGGAACCTCTGCATCGACCACGCGCGCAAGGCGGTGCTGCGGCGCCACCCCTCGCTCGAGCAGCCCTCGGGTGACGAGGACGGCCCGAGCCTGGGCGAGGTGCTCCCCGACCGCGGCGCGGCGGTCGACCGGGCCGCGATCGGCAACGAGCTTCAGGTGCGCATCGCGGCGGCCGTCGACGCGCTGCCGGCCGAGCAGCGCGAGGTCTTCCTCATGCGCGAGTACAGCAACCTCCAGTTCAAGGAGATCGCCGACATCGTCGGGGCCCCGGAAAACACCGTGAAGTCTCGGATGCGCTATGCTCTCGAGCGCCTGCAGCAGGCGCTCGCCGAATACGAAGACTACGCCCGGGCGCTGGGCTGACGGAGCGAAGCCTATGGACTGCGACGCCTGCAACAACCTCCTGTTGGACTACCTCTATGAGGAGCTCGACGAGGCCGGCGCGTCCGCGATGCGGCAGCACCTCCAGGGGTGCTCGGCCTGCACCGAGGCCCTCGACCGCCTCGCGCTCGGCCGGCGCGCGGCCCGGTCGCTCCCGGTCCTCGACGCGCCCGCGCCCAGCGCCGCGCTCCTGGCGGCGATCCACGCGGAGGCGCCCGCGCCCAAGCTGCGGCTGGTGACGGGGGGCTCGGGCTCGGTCGCCGCCGAGGCCCCGGAGCCGCCGAGGGGCAAGGTCCCCCGGTGGCTGCAGCGGGTCGGCGAGGTGGCGATGCGCCGCCAGGTCGCGATGGCGGCGGTGTTCCTGCTGATGATCGGGTTCGGGCTCAGCTATCACCAGCTCCAGGCCCCGACGCGCCCGCTCCCGACGAGTGACGACCCCGGCCCGACGGTGATCCCCGCGCGGCCCGTGCCGACGCCCGCTGCGCCCGTAGGCGCCGCGCAGCGTCAGGCCGACGAGCGCCGCCCGAGCGCGCGCGCCGCCAACGTCGAGCGCGCCCTCGACCACCGCGCGCCGACCCCCGCCCCGACGGCCACGCGCGGCGGCTCGCTCGGCGAGGCTCAGTCCGCGGCCCCCCCGGCGCCTGCGGCGTCGCCCACCTGGGCGCGGACCACCGAGGCGGCGCCGGAGGACGACTCCATGCACCACGGCGCGCCGACCACGTACCGCTCGCAGCCGCCGCCGCCCGCGCAGGTGCCCGGCTCCATCGCGACCACCGAACGCGTCTCCGGCAACCGCGACCTCGACCGGGGCATGCCCCCGCTCCAGGTCGACTCGCCCGCGCCCGTCGCGCAGCAGCCCAACGTCGCCGCGCAGGGTAATGGGACGCAGCAGTGGGCTGCCCCGCAGCCGCAGGCCGTGCAGCAGGGGGTGCTCGGCGCGGAGCAGGGCAACCGGCTCGGCCAGCGGGCGCAGAACCAGAACACCCTCGCCGTCGCCGCGGACGCGTGGCGCGACCTCCAGCAGCAGGGCAACACCGCCAGCGAACGCGGCCAGCAGGACGCCGCGATCGAGGCGTGGCGGCGCGCGCTCGCGGCCAACCCCCCGGCGGCCGAGCGGCGGGCGATCGCGCTCCGGCTCGTGACCGCGCTCAACGGCGAGGGGCGCGCGGCCGAGGCCAGCGAGGTGCAAGCGCAGCACCTCTCGCGCACCAACGCGGTCGTCGACCTGGAGGGTCAGGTCCCCTCGCCCTCCGCCGCGGGGACGCAGGTCGCGCACCCGTCGCGGCCCGCGCCTTCGCGGAGCATGCCCGTGCGGCGCAGCCGGCAGATGCCCTCGGCGATGGACTCCTACTCCAACATGGCGCACTGACCCGCGCGGGTCAGCGGTCGGTGAGGCGCTCGCGGATCTCCTCGAGCACCGCGAGGTGCTCGGGGCACCGCAGCACTTCGAAGAGCGCGCGGTCGTCGGCGGCGGGGCGCGGCGGCGTGCGGCGGCGCATGCGGGCGACGCGGTCGTGGGCGTCGCGCAGGCGCGCGGAGAAGGACGCGTCGGCGCGGGCGCGCGCGGCGAGGGCGAGGCGGACGCGCTCCTGCGCGTCGGGGTCGGTGCACACGAGCAGCGCGTCGCAGCCGGCGGCGATCGCGAGCACGCCGGCCTCCTCGACGCCCCAGCGGTCGCTCACGGCCTTCATGTGGAGGTCGTCGGAGAAGATCACCACGTCGCGCCGGCCGGCGACGCCCTCGCGCAGGAGCCCCGTGATCGCGCGGCGCGAGAGCGTGGCGGGGACGCCCGGGTCGATCGCGTCGAAGAGCACGTGCGCGGTCATCACCGACGCGACGCCCGCGTGGATCGCCGCGCGGAAGGGCGGGAGCTCGACGCGCTCGAGGCGCTCCATCGAGTGGGCGATGCGGGGGAGCTCCAGGTGGCTGTCGGTCTCGGTATCGCCGTGCCCGGGGAAGTGCTTCGCGCAGCCCATCACGCCCGCGTCCTCGAGGCCCTCGATGAAGGCCACCACGTGGCGGCTGACGGTCTCCGCGTCGCGGCCGAACGAGCGGTCGCCGATGATCGGGTTGGCGGGGTTGCTGTCGACGTCGCACACCGGCGCGAAGTCGAGGTTGACGCCGAGCGCCGCGAGCTCGCGGCCGACCGCCAGCGCGGCGCGGCGCGTGAGCGCGGGCTCGTTGATACCGCCGAGCGCCCGCATCGGAGGGAGGAGGGTCACGTCTTCGCGGAGCCGGGCGACGCGGCCGCCCTCCTGGTCGATCGAGATGAGGGGCGGGACGTCGCTGCCTGCCGCCGCGATCGATGCGCACAGGGCGCGCACCTGGGTCGCGTCGGCGACGTTGCGGCGGAAGAGGGTGACGCCGCCGAGGTGCCCTCGCGCGAAGCGCTCGCGGATCACGTCGGGCAGGGCGGTCCCGTCGAATCCGCCGATGATGACCCCGCCGGCCAGGCGGCCTTCCGCGTCGTCTTCCGGGTGCATGGCCGGGAATGGAATCACACGCCCGGGCGCTTCGCGAACAAACGACGCACGTTGCGCTCGGGCGCGGAGCTTCCCTATACTCCGACCGAAGTGGAGCGACCCGTGCGACGACTGGCCCTGCCGATCCTGGGAGCGATGATCTCCGCCGCCGCCTGTACGGGCGCCGGGTACGAGAACCTGCCCGACGGCGACGCCCCGGCGCGCGTCAGCGGCATGCTCTTCATCGAGCGCGTGCAGGGCGGCGCGAGCACCGGCGTACAGGTCGGCGCCCGCTTCGTGCGCTTCGTGGGGGTGGCCGACGACGCGCTGCCCGACCTCGTGGGGACGCCGGCGGTGCCGCGCGCGGGGGCGTGCGTCTCGCGCGGCGCGACCGGGGGGGAGGCGCTCGACCCGCTGCGCTCCGAGGTGCGGCTGCTCGACGTGGGCCCGATCGACGCGGTGGCGGGCGGCCGCTCGGTGCGCCTCCAGCCGCGCCGCTTCCCCGACCTCTGGAACGTCGTGTCCGGCACGCTCTACGGCGCCGAGGCCGACCTCCCCGCGGGCGAGTGGCGCTTCGCGGCGGGCGGCGCGGCGGGCGTCGGCGGCTTCGAGGTCACCGGCCAGGCCCCCGAGAGCCCCGTGGGCGTGCGCGTCGGCGCCACCGCGCTCCCGCTCGGCGAGACCGAGACCCTCGCGATCCCTGCGGCGGGCCTCGTCCAGGTGCGCTGGGAGCGCGCCCGCGGCGACGACCGCGTGGTGGTGCGCTTCGAGGGCGACGGCTCGCTGGTGTGCGGCGCGCAGGACGTGGGCTCGCTCGAGCTCGACGCCGCGAGCTCCGACCGGGCGCGCGAGGCGCTGCGGGCGGGCGGCACGGTGTCGGTCCACCGGGTGCGCGCGGTGCCGTTCTCGGCGCGCGGCCTCGACGCGGCGACGCTGGTGTTCGACCACTCCGTCCGCGCCCGCGCGCGGGTCGAGTAGCGCTCAGCGCTTCAGAAACTTGTTGAAGATCCCGCCGATCGACTTCTCGGCGGCCTTCTCGTCGCGCTTCTGCGCGGCGCGCATCTCGATGATGCGAAGCTCGCGCGACGCCTCGAGGTTGTTCGCGTTGAGCTCGAGCGCGCGCTTGAAGGACGCGTGCGCGCGGCGCACGTCGCCCTTCGCCTTCACCGCGAGGCCGAGGTAGAGGAAGGCGCGGTCGTTCTGGTTGTCGGTCGCGGGGAGGAGCTTCGCCATCGAGGCGATGACCTCGTCGGCGTTGCGCGACGGGTCGCTCTCGAGCAGGCACTGCGCGAGGAGCAGCGTCGCGGCGATGTCCTCCTGGCTGGTGCTCACCACGCGCCGCAGGAGGCGCTCGGCCTCGGCGAGGTCGCGGCGCTTCATCGCGATCTCCGCGCGGTGGACGTCCTGCACGGTGTCGAGCACCTGCGCGACCTTCTTCTGCGCCGCGGGCGTGCCGCCGCCGCCGTGGATCGTCTCCTCGTAGGCCGCGCGCGCGCCCTTCTCCGTCAGCGTCGCGTGGGCCGTGTTGTAGAGCGAGAACACCTGCTCGTAGATCGGCGAGAGCTCGGGCGCGGGCGCGCGGTCGGGGTGCCACGGCGCGGCCACCTTCGGGAAGGCCGCGCGCACCTCCTCGATCGCGGCCCCGTCCGTCAGTTCGAACATCTCGAAGTAGTTCTTGTTCTCGAGCCGCGCGAGGAGGGCGGTGGCTTCCTTGTACTTCGGGTGCGCGGTCGGGTCGGGCCGCTCGGGCTTCTCGGGCGCGGGCGGGGGCGCGGCCTCGGGCTCAGGCGCCTTCGCGGCGGCCCCGGGGGGAACGGGCGGCGGGCGCGACATCGCGGCCCCCGGGGGCACGGGCGGCGGCCGCGGGGGCGCCGCCGGAACGGGCGTCTGCGGCGGCGTGGAGATGGCGGCGGCGGGGCTGCCGCTGAGCGCGATCACCTCCACCTGCTTGGTGAGCGCGAGGAGGTACACCATCCGCCGCACGAGGTCGGGGTCGGGCGCGAGGCCCATGAGCTGGTCGAGCGCGCAGGGCGAGGTGCGGAGCTGCGTCGCCGCGAGGCCGAGCTCCTCGCCGAACTCGAAGCGGTCGAACTCGTTCTCCGCGCGCAGGCGCAGGAGGCGCGAGCCGAGCTTGTCGATCACGGTGGAGACGGCGGCCTCGTCGGGCGCGTTGCGCTGGTAGGCGCGCCACACGAGCGGGAGCACGTCCTCCGCGGCGCGCAGGCGGCCGGCGCCGGCGAGCAGGTCGACGCCGGCGTAGTAGGCGTACGACCCGTGCGGGAAGCCGAAGAGGCCCAGCACGCGGCGCCGCGCGAGCTCGCGGAGCCCGCGGTCGATCGCGAGCATGTCGGCCGCGCGCAGGCGCAGGAGCGTGCCGACCTCATCGGGCCGCGCGCTCTGCTGGAGGGCCTCCTGCACCTTCACGAAGGCGTCCTCGTCGAGCACGCCCTGCTCGTGGAGCACCCACGCGAGGGTGTCGGTCTGGCTCGGGGTCTGGACGGCGACCACCGCGCCCTGCTCGAGCACGAGGGTGGAGATGCCAGCCACGTCGAGCGACGCCACGCCCTCGGGCCCGTCCGGCTGGATCGTGATCACCAGCGACCCGGACATCTTCCGCTCGCGCGAGTAGAGCAGGACGTTGGCGAAGGGGGTCTTCTGGAAGGAGCCTTCCGCGGTGGCCTTCATCGGGTTCGTCGACATGGTTCCTGCCGTGGCTGTCGGGGGCGGACCGGGACTATACAGCGCGCCACGCCGTCCCCGAAGGGCCGTCTCGCAGTTCGATGCCGAGGGCGGTCAGCTCGGCCCGGAGGGCGTCGGCGCGGGCGAAATCGCGGCCCTCGCGCGCGGCCGTCCGGGCCGCCACCAGCCCGTCGACGCGGGCCCGCTCGAGGCCGCGGAGCGCGATCCGCCGCGCCGTCACCCGCGCGAAATAGGCCTCCGGGTCTCCCTCGACGACGCCGGTCACCGCCGCCATGTGGTCGAGGGCCGCGGCGGCGTGGGCGAGGTCCTCCGCGGGGACCTTCTTCGCGTCGCAGAGCTCGTTGGCGCGGGCGAAGAGCCTGCCCATCGGGTCGAGCGCGCCGGCGGTGTTGAGGTCGTCGTCGAGGGCGGCGTCGAAGGCCGCCCGGAGCTCGTCGACGCCCTTCACCGCCGTCGGCGTCGGCTTGCCCGCGGGCTTCGCGGCCGCGCGCTTCGCCGCGAGCTTCAACCGCGTGTCATAGAAGTAGTCGAGGCGCTTCTCCGCCTGCTCGATCGCCGGGAAGCGCGCCTCGCCGCCCTCCTCCGCGAGGTCGAAGGCCAGCGGCGAGCGGTAGTGCGTCCCGAGGATCCAGAAGCGGATCGCCTCGCCGTCGACCCGCTCGCGCAGCCGCCGGAGCTGGAACCACTCGGCGAAGCGCACCTTGCGCTCGTAGATGGCCGTGAGCGCGCGCTCCTCCTCGGTGAGCGAGGCGGCGTCGCGGGCGCGCAGGGCCTCGAGCTTCACCCGGTCGCTCTTGGAGATCTTGCGCAGCTCGGGGTCGGCGCGGAGCACCGCGAGCACGTCCTCGCCGAAGCCCGCGTTGCGCTCGATGTCCATCTCGATGAAGCCGTGGTGCATCCACGCGCGCGCCATCGGCGCCCCGTACACCGGCTCGCTCTGGGCGATCTCGTTCTCGTGGTGGGGGAACTTCAGGTCGGGCCCGCCGCCGTGGAGGTCGAAGCCGTCGCCGAGGTGCGCGTGCGTCATCGCGGAGCACTCGATGTGCCAGCCGGGGCGCCCCTCGCCCCAGGGCGACGGCCAGCGCGCGCCCGCGGGCTCGTGTGGCTTGGCGGCCTTCCAGAGCGCGAAGTCGTGCTCGCCGCGCTTGCCCTCGCCGCTCTTGCCGCGGCCGTACTCCGCCCGCTGCACCTCGACGCGCCGCTTGGAGAGCTTGCCGTACTCCGGGAAGGTCGCGACGTCGTAGTACACGTCGCCGTCCTCCGTCGCGTACGCGCTCCCCTTCGCGATGAGGGCCTCGATGAGCGCGACGATCTCGGGGATCGTCTCCGACACGCGCGGCTCGACGGTGGGCTGGCGGCACCCGAGCGCGCCCACGTCCTCGCGGTAGGCCGCGATGAAGCGCTCGGCGACGGCGCGCGGGTCTTCATTGGCCTTCACCGCCGTGTCGATGATCTTGTCGTCGACGTCGGTGTAGTTGCGCGCGTAGCGGACCTTGCGCCCCTGCGCCTCGAGGTGGCGGACGAGCACGTCGAACACCACCGGCCCGCGCCCGTTGCCGACGTGGATGTAGCCGTACACCGTCGGCCCGCACACGTAGAGCGAGGTCTCGCCGGGGGTGCGCTCGGGGAGCGGGATCGTCGCGTCGGTGAGGGTGTCGTGGAGTCGGAACGGCATGGGGGAGAAGGAGGTACCGCGCAAACCTCCCGCGATCAACCGGGACGTGCGGCCCGCTACGGCTTCAGCATCCCGAGGATCTCGTGGAGGGCTGCGTGGGTCGCCCCCAGCGACCAGGCCGTCGGCAGCCAGTCGGAGAGGCCCCCGTGGCGCACCGTGACGTGGTGGACGGGCGCCCCGAGCGCCTCCACCCCGGCGCGGCGGAACTCCCGCAGCGCCCGCCGCATGTGCGACGCGCTGGTCACGGCGACGAAGCGGTCGAAGCCCAGGCGCCGCCCCACCCGCACGGCGTGGAGCGCGTTCTGCCGGGTGTTGAGCGCCCAGGGCTCGAGCACGACGCGCTCGCGCGGCACCCCGTGGAGCACGAGGAGGTCGCGCATGGCCTCCACCGTGGCCTCGGGGCGCGGGCCCGGCGCGCGGCCGGTCACGATCACCGCGCCCGTCTGGAGCGCGCGCCACACCCGGGCGGCCCCGATGGTGCGGGCCGTCCCCGCGGGGTCGAGGCGCTCGACGGGGGTGTCGCCCGGCACCGGCGGCGACACGGAGGAGCTCAACACCACCAGCGCCGTCCGCCCGCGCAGCGCCGGCGCGTCGAGCGTCGCGAGGGCCACCGGCGGCGCCTCCAGCCACCCCAGCAGCCCGAGCGACACCGCCGGCGTGCAGGCCAGCCACGCGGCCCCCCAGAGCGCGACCGAGGCCCACCACGCGGACCGCGCCCGGCGCGCCGGGAGGGCGGTGCGCCATCGCATCGCGGCGAGCAGCGCGGCCCACGCGGCGAGCCCGAGGAGGGCGAGGTCGAGGAAGCGGGAGAGCGTCAGCACCGTGGCGGCGTTGCTTGTACGCTATTTCGCCGGC
Organism: Polyangiales bacterium; assembly: GCA_046351555.1. GTDB lineage: Bacteria > Myxococcota_A > Polyangia > Polyangiales > CAISKJ01. The sequence goes on along the minus strand of JAXLYI010000025.1, from coordinate 124,087 downwards.
GCGGTGGGGAGGCCGGCGCCGCGCGCGGCAGGGGGCTCGTACGACACCATCGCCCAGAAGGCCTTCGCCTCGTCAAGCGTGGCGAGGCGCGAGGCCGGCGGCAGCGAGTCGAGCAGCGTGCGGCCGTAGGAGCGCGTGAGGAGCCGGCGGTCGAGGACGGCGACGATGCCCGCGTCGCGGCGCGTGCGGATGAGCCGCCCGAAGCCCTGCTTGAGCGCGAGCGCGGCGACGGGCACCTGGTAGTCGGCGAAGGGGTCGCGGCCCTGCTGGGCGAGGCGCGCGATGCGGGCGGCGGTCACCGGGTCGTTGGGGGCGTCGAAGGGGAGCTTGTCCATCACGACGAGGCGGAGCGCGCGGCCGGGGACGTCGACGCCCTCCCAGAAGCTCGCGGTCGCGAAGAGGACGGCGTCGCCCGCGGCGCGGAAGCGCTCGAGCAGCACGCGCTTGGGCGCCTCGCCCTGCATCCACGTCGGGTGGGCCCACTCCCCGCGCAGCGCGTCGCGGAAGGCCCGCATCATCCGCACGCTCGTGCAGAGGATGAAGGCCCCGCCGCGGGTGAGCGCCACCAGCCGGCGGATCTCCTCACAGGCCGCGTCGAGGTACCCCGCGTCGCGCGGCTCGGGCAGGCGCCGCGGCACGTAGAGCCCCGCCTGCGAGGCGAAGTCGAAGGGCGAAGGGAGCGTGAGGTCGCTCGCCCCCTCGGGCACGCCGAGGCGCTGCCGGATGAAGCGGAAATCGCCGCCCGCCGAGAGCGTCGCCGAGGTGAGGACCACCGCGCCGCGCCGCGACCAGAGGCGCTCGGCGAGGAGCGGGCCGATCTCTACCGGGGAGGCGCCGAGGGCCCCGCCGCCGCGCGCCTCGGCCTCGGCGAAGGTGACGAAGGCCTCGCGCGTCGCGTCGTCGAGCTTCATCGCGACGCGCACCGAGTCCTTCATCGAGCGGGCGCGGCGCGCGACCGAGAGCACCATGTCGTTGGTGCCGACGAAATCGCGGACGTGGCCCTCGAGCTCCTCGAGGCCCGCGAGGAGCTGCTCCCCGCCCGCGAGGAGCTCGCCGGTGATGTCCCCCGGCGCGAGGGTGACGCGCCCGGGGCCGCGCGGGATGCTCGCGAAGATGCGCAGCGCGCCGGCGCTCATCGCGTTGAGCGACACCTGGATCGAGCGCTCGCGCGACGGGTCGACGAAGAAGCCCGAGCTGCGCAGGGCGCGGTCGGCGTCGCGCGCGAGGGCGTCGACCCGCGAGCGGGTGAGCCGCACGCCGAAGAACTCCGTCGCCACGTCCTCGAGCGCGTGCGCCTCGTCGAAGACCACCGCGTCGTGGTCGGGCAGCGCCTGCGCGCCCGAGTAGCCCCCGCGCAGCGCGAGGTCGGCGCAGAACATGTGGTGGTTGGTGACGATGAGCTGCGACGCCTCGGCCGAGCGCCGCATCCGGGTGACGAAGCACTGGTCGTAGAAGCGGCACTTGGGCCCGATGCGCGTCTCCGAGCTCGACACCACCTCACGCCAGACCGGCGCGTCTTCGGAGAGCGTCGGGAGCTCGGCGCGGTCGCCGGTGGCGGTGAGCTCGACCCAGTCGAGCACGCGGTCGAGCCCGTACTCCGGGGCCATCGCGCCGGTGGCGACGCCCTGCCGGTACTCCTCCAGGCGACGTCGGCAGACGTAGTTGGAGAGCCCCTTCACCAGCGTCACGTCCGGGTGCAGCCCGAGGCGCTTGAGCGTCGGGATGTCCTTCTCCATGAGCTGCTCGCCGAGGGCCTTGGTGGCGGTGGAGATCACCACGCGGAGCGAGCTCATCGCCGCCGGGACGAGGTACGCCAGGGACTTGCCCGTGCCGGTGCCGGCCTCGACGAGCGCGCCGGTGCCGCCGTCGAGCGCGGCCTCCACGGCGTCGGCCATGGCGAGCTGCTCGGGCCGGGCCTCGTAGCCCGACAGCACCGAAGCAAGGGGGCCGCCCTGGCCCAAGAGGTCTCTGGCTGCCATCGCCGTCCTCGCGCTCTCTACCACGGGACAACCCCCGCCGCGTGGGCTCCGTGACGGGGAATGACCCGCCCGGAGCTCCTGCGTCCTAGCGCGCCCCCGTGAGCGCCTCGATCCACGCGGCGGTGGCGTCCCAGCGCCACGGGGCGGCGCGGGCGCGGGCGCGGGCCCCGAGGTCGGCGCGGCGGGCCGGGTCGAGCTCGTCGATCGCGTCGGCGATGGACTCCGGCGGGGCGTCGGCGGGGAGGACGAGGGCCGCGTCGCCGGTGAGCTCGCGCACGCCGCCGGCGTCGCACGCGACCACCGCGAGCCCGTGCCCGAGCGCTTCGAGCACCGCGACGGGGGCTCCCTCGGTTCGGCCGCCGACGGGTCCCGCGGCGTGGACGAAGACGTCGGTGTCGGCGAAGAGCGCGCCGCGCTGTGACGGGTCGACCGCCCCCACGAAGCGGACCCCGTCGCCCGCCATCGCTTCGAGCGACGCGCGGGACGGGCCGTCGCCCGCCACGGTGAGCGTCACGTCGCGGCCGCGCGCGCGGAGGATGGCGACGGCGGCCACCGCGCGCTCGATGCGCTTCACCGGGACGAGCCGCGACAGCACGAGCAGCCGGAGCGAGCGCGACGTCGAACGTGCCACGGCGTGCTCGGACCAACCCATCGGGCGCACCTCGCAGCGGAGGCCCGCGGGGAGCGCGAGCCGGTCGCGCAGGGCCGCGTGCGTGCACCAGAGCGCGTCGACGCCGCGGAGCGCGAGCGCCTGGAGCCGTGCGGGGGCGCGGGCGAGGAGCCACCCGTCCGTCCCGTGCGCGACGGCGACGTGCGGGCGGCCGCGCCGGCGGAGCGACGCGAGCGCGCCGCAGGGGAGCACGAAGTGGGAGACGAGCGCGTCGCACCCGTCGAGCGCGCGCGAAGCCCACGCGAGCGAGGCCACCGCGAAGGGGGCGCCGGCCCACGCGCGCCAGCGGAGGTCGCCTCCGCCGAGGCCGAGCGCGTCAGGGGCGCCGCCGCCGTAGAAGGTCATGCCCCCGGGGTAGCGGGCGGCGCGGACGTCGGTGCCGAGCGGCGCGTCCCACCCCTCCCCCGTTCGGCGCGCGACGCACACGGTGGTGACGGCGTGGCCGCGCGCGCGGAGGGCGTCGGCCATCTCGCGGACGAAGCAGCCCGCGACGGGGTCGCCCGCGTGGGGGTGGCTCGTCGTGAGAAGCCCGTAGTGCGCCGGCATCGCGGGGCGCTTGGTACCACGTTGATCGCCGCGCGCGGTCGGTGCCATCCTCTGCGCCCCGTGCGAACCGCCCTCCCCCTCCTCCTGGCCTTCGCCGCCTGCAAGCGCGCGCCGACGCCCGCCACACCGCGGCCGGCCGCGCCCGCCGTGCAATCCCCGACCGCGCGCCCCGCGGGGCCGCGCCCGACGACGTCGCCGGTGGTGATCCTGGTGACGCTCGACGGCGTGCGGCCGAAGGAGTTCTTCGGGCACCCCGACCCGACGCTGTGCGGGGAGGCGCCTGCGCGGGGGACGCCCGAGTGTACGCGCCAGGGCTACCTCTTCGACCGGACGCTCGCCGACCACGCGACCCGCGGCTTCCTCTGGGGCGCGCCCGAATCGAACACCGAGGCCACCGTCGCCAACGCCGCGCTGCTCAGCCTGCCGGCGTACCAGACGATCTTCACCGGCGCGCCGACCGCGTGCGCGGACAACAACTGCCCGCGGGTGACGTCCGAGACGCTCGGCGAGCGGCTCGTGCGCGAGGGGCACTTCGCGCGCGACGACGCGGCCTTCTTCGCGTCGTGGGAGGCGATGCCGCGCGCGATCGAGCGGGCCCCAGGCGCGACGCTCTGCAACGCGGGCTTCGCGCCGGCGAGCGACCCCGCCGCCAACCAGGGCGAGCTCACGGCCATCAACGAGCGCCAGCTCGCGGACCGGCCGCCGTGGCAGGGCGCGCGCGGCGACTGGTGGACGATGGTCCACGCGCTGCGGCACCTGCGCGACCACCGGCCGAGGTTCCTGTACATCGGGCTCAACGACGCCGACGAGTGGGCGCACCGCGGGGACTACCGGCAGTACCTCGGCTCGCTCCGGCTCTACGACGAGTGGATCGGGCGGCTCCTCACGATGCTCGACGGCATGGGCGACTACGGCCGCCACGCGACCGTCTTCCTCACCACCGACCACGGCCGCGGCGACGGCCCCCGCTGGCGCGACCACGGCCCCGACACGCCCGAGGCGCGCGCAGTGTTCCTCCTCGCGATCCCGCCCGGCGACCCGGCGCGGCGCACCGTGCGAACGCGCGCCGTCACCCACCTCGACCTGCGCCCGACGGTGGAGGCGATCTTCGGCCTCGCCCCCGTCGCGTGCGCGGGCTGCGGCCACCCGATCGCCGAGGTGGTGGACGCCGCGCGCGCCGCCGGGGACGCGCCGTGACCCCGGCCGCGCGCCGAAGGGTTCGCCGCGCCGCGGTCGCCGTGGGCCTCGCCGCCGTAGCAGCGGCCGCGTTCGTGGCGGGCGCCAATGCGTACGTGCTCCGCGTCGGCCGCGAGGGGACGTACGCCCGCGTCGAGGACGTGCCGCCGCGCGCCGTCGCGATCGTGCTCGGCGCGCGCATCTTCCGCGACGGCACCCCCTCGCCCGTGCTCGAAGACCGCCTCGCCACCGCGCTCGACCTCTACCGCATGGGCAAGGTGCGGCGCATCCTGGTGACGGGCGACAACGGGACCGACCAGTACGACGAGGTCACCGTGATGCAGCGCTGGCTGCTGGCGCGCGGCGTCCCGGCGGCGGCGGTGCAGCGCGACCACGCGGGCTTCCGCACGCTCGACTCGATGGCGCGGGCGGCGCAGGTGTTCCGCGTGCGGCACGCGGTGGTGTGCACGCAGCGCTTCCACCTCGCGCGGTCGATGTTCCTGGCGCGGCACTACGGGCTCGACGCGGTGGGGGCGGAGGCCGACCGGCGGCCCTACCAGAAGGCCCTGCGCGACGCGGTGCGCGAGGTGGCCGCGCGCGCGGTGGCCGTGTCCGACGTGTTCATCACCCGCCGGCGGCCGCGCTTCCTCGGCGAGCAGATCCCGCTGGAGTGAGCAGGCGGCGGGGCCCTCCGCGGCGACGCGGCGGACGTGCCCGCTGGCGACCTCACGGTGCTTGAAGCGACGACGTCATGGACGTCGACGCGCGGAGGGGTGACCGCCGGGGAACTGCCCCTGGCGCGGCCCCGCGCCCGCGGCGGGGCTCAGCCGGATCAGTGGCATCGCACCGAGCGGGCGTCGGTCGCGCCGGCTGACGACCACGGCGAACTCGCCCGGGATGTACAGCCGGTGTTGCGGGAACAAGCCCACCATGGCGAGCAACTGGCAGACCTCGGGCTCGGTGTAGAAGCGCGAGCGGACGCCCTCGTCGTCCCCCGCGACGGCCCAGCGCACGAACTCGCGCCGGTTGTCGGCGTGGTCGATCAGCGAGAACTGCACCAACGCAGCGCCGCCCGGCCGCAGGCAGCGCCTGATCTCGCGGAGGATCTGGTAGGCGTCCTCGCGGTCCATGTGCTCGGAGACGTGGTAGAAGTAGGCGAAATCGACGCCGCGGTCGGGGACCGGAAGCCGCAGGGAGAGCGGGATCTGTGCGAGCGTGACGTTGGGGGCCGCCGCGAGCCTGCGCCGGGCCTTCGCGAGCATCACCTTGGAGACGTCCAGGCCGATCGCACGCCGGCACGCTGGGGCGACCCACTTGAGCAGCCGTCCGAGGCCACAGCCGACGTCGAGCACGACGTCCGTCGGCTTGACGAAGGGGAGGAGCAGGTGCTCCGCGTCCTCGCGCCCCGCCGCGTCGAAATCACGCTCGCTTCGAAATCCGCAGAGGACGGCGTCTCGCGCGGAGGCGTCGCTCTCGGCCGCCATGTCATTCCAGTAGTCCACCGCGTTCTTCTTCATGGTCGGCCCGCCACGCGTCCTCCTCAGCGCTCGATAGGAGCGCCGATTCTCCCGGGACGTCAAGACGTCATCGAGGGAGGTTCCGGGGCGCTCGTACGGCGTGGTGTCTCGGCGTGTCGCTTGTGGTAGATCGCCGACGGAAAGGCTGGTTTCCAACGCCATGACGTTGTTCTCCCTCGCCGAACTCGAGGCCGCCGCCCGGCTGGTCTACGAGACGATGCCCCCGACGCCGCAGTATGCTTGGCCCCTGCTCGGTCGTCGGCTCGGCGCCGAGGTGTGGGTGAAGCACGAGAACCACACGCCGACCGGGGCCTTCAAGGTCCGCGGCGGGCTGGTGTACCTGGAGCGTCTTGCGAAACGGACGGGGGACCTGCGCGGCGTCACGTCGGCCACGCGCGGAAACCACGGTCAGTCGATCGCGCTGGCCGCGACCCGCCTCGGCTTGCGTTCGATCATTTACGTGCCCCGCAACAACTCCCCCGAGAAGAACGCCGCGATGCGCGCCCTCGGCGCGGAACTCGTGGAGCACGGCGACGACTTCGACGAGGCCCGGGCCGAGTGCGTGCGGCGTGCCGCGCGTGACGGGCTCCACTTCGTTCCCTCGTTTCACGCCGACCTGGTGCTCGGGGTGGCGACGTACGCGCTCGAGATGTTCCGGTCGGCGCGCGCTCTGGAGACGGTGTACGTCCCGATCGGGCTCGGCTCGGGCATCTGCGGCGTGATCACGGTGCGTGACCTGCTCGGTCTCGACACCGAGGTGGTGGGGGTCGTCGCCGACCGTGCGCCGGCCTACGCGCTCTCGATCGAGGCCGGCCGCGTCGTCGCTTCTAACTCCGCGCGCACCTTCGCCGACGGCATGGCCGTGCGACAGCCCGACCCCGCGGCGCTCGCGATCATCGCGAAGGGATCCGCGCGCGTCGTCCGCGTCACGGAGGACGAGGTCGCCGCGGCGGTGCGGGTCTACTGCGAAGACACGCACAACCTGGCCGAGGGCGCCGGCGCAGCCTCGCTCGCCGCGCTGCTGCAGGAGCGGAAGGCGCGCCCGCCACGGGCCTCTTCGGGCCGGGTGGGCGTCGTCCTCACGGGGGGAAACATCGATCGCGCGTGGCTCGGAACGGTGTTGGGTGGTGGCGTACCGGAGGTCTGACGGGGGCCCCACTTCCGGCGCGCCAGGGACTGGAGGCACCCCCTCCTGACGAGGGCCCCCGAAACCGTGATGCCCCACCCGCCCTCCGGAATGGCGCGGGACCCTCGCCGGAGAACGCCGGTTCGCGTCGGTCCTCTTCCCCGCACGCACCGGCACGGGAGGCGCGCGAGGGGAGCCTGGCCGGTCAACGACCGCTCCCGCCGCCCCCCGTCGCCCAACCCTACCCGCCGTCCGACGCGTCGCGCGCGCCCGCGTCGCCGGCGCAGCTCGTCGTGCAGCGCCACGTCGGCGGCGTGACCACGCCCACCCGCGGCACGCACTCGCAGCGGTAGGCGCAACCGCCCGCCGTGAGCGCGCAGGGCTGGGCCGTCGGCCAGTCGCAGCGCTCGCCGTTCGCGGGGAGCGTGGTGGGGCAGAAGCCGGCGTCGGGGTTGACGCGCCGGAAGTCGTTGCACGTCCACGCGCCCGACTCCCCGGTGCCGGCGCAGGTGCAGTAGGTGACGAAGGCCGCCGCGTCGGCGCTGGGCCACTGGCAGCGCAGGCCGAGCGGTGTGCACGCCCCCTGGAGGGTGGTGGCCGCGTCGGGACACGCGTAGAGCGGGTCCTCGGAGCAGGCGGCGAGGGCGAGGGCGAGGAGCGGGGCGAAGCGGGCGCGCACGGCGGCCGCAACCCTACCCCAGGTGCGAGCGGATCTGGGCGAGGAGCGCGTGCCGATCGAACAGCCGGGTGACGTAGTCGATCTGGTCGCTCTCGATCACGAGCGTCGGCGACTGGTCGTAGCGGGCGAACCACTCCTCGTAGAGCTTGTCGAGGGCCTCGAGGTAGGCGCGGGGGATGGCCTGCTCGTACTCGCGCCCGCGGAGCTTGATGCGCTGCCGCAGCGTCTTCGTGGTGCAGCGCAGGTAGATCATGAGGTCAGGCGGGCGCAGGTCGCGGCGGAGCGTGGCGTAGAGGTCGGTGTAGGTGGCCCAGTCGCGCGCGTCGATGTGGCCCTTGCGGTGGAGGTGGGCGGCGAAGATCTCGGCGTCCTCGTAGAGCGTGCGGTCTTGAACGACGGGGCGGCCGAGGGCCTCGATGCTCCGGTGGATCTTGTAGCGCTGGACGAGGAAGAAGAGCTGCGAGCTGAAGGCCCAGCGCTTCATGTCGCCGTAGAAGTCGGCGAGGTAGGGGTTCTCGTCGTGGGGCTCGAAGAACGGCGCCAGTTCGAACTGCTGGCAGAGCCATTTGACGAGGCTCGATTTGCCCGAGCCCATGTTGCCCGCGACGGCGATGTACCGGTGCTGCGCCACGGGCCGGGGTGTTACCCCGACGGCGGGTCGGAACGCGAATCCCCGGCAGGCGACCGGGTGGGGTGCGCTACTGCGACGGCGCCCCGCAGTTGGGGCACTGGGGCAGCTCGGCGGCGAACACCGTCTTGCAGTACCCGCAGGCGCGCCGGCCCACCCGCGCGTCGGGCGCGATGGGCTTCAGCGTCGGGAACTTCACCGCCATCTCGGCCGACGACATCACGTCGTTCGGGTCGCTCGGCACCCACACCACCTCGAGTGCCTGGATCGCGCCGGGGCCCGAGAGCAGGATCTGCAGGTCCTGCTGGAGCGTGGGGCGGTCGGTCGGCGGGCGGAAGCCCGGGAAGCGCCCGCGCCGCGCGACGAGCACCGTCACCACGACGAAGCCACCGCCCTCCTCGGCGCGCGCCCGCGACGCCGGCGCGTTGATCTTGCGCACGCCGCCCGCGTCGTTGCGCACCGTCTCGACCAGGAAGCGCCCGCGCTCGGCGTTGACGGCCTGGTCGAACTGCTGCTGCGCCGTCTGCATCGGCACGCCCTCGCTCAGCGAGTGGTGCGTCATGTACGCGGCGTCGAGGAAGCGCCCGAGGCACTGGGCCATCTGCGCGGCCGCGGCGTTGAGCGCCTCGGGCGAGTCCTGCATCTGGAGCGAGCCCGCGAGCCGGTCGAGCTCGCCCTGCACCTGCGCGCGCGCGGCGGAGTCGAAGGCGATGGCGAGGGCGCCGAGCGAGAAGGTGTCGTTGTCGTCCATGGGCGGCGGGGCGTAGGTGATGTTGCCGACGTTCTTCTTCTTCCCGAGCACGTTGCCGAGGATGAAGATGATCGCGAAGAAGAAGAGCACGCAGCAGAGGACGCCCATCACCTCGCCGCCGCTCGCGTTGGAGCCGCCGCCGCCGTACGTCCCGTACGAGCCGCCGCCGTACGAACCACCGTACGAGCCGCCGTAGGAGCCGCCGCGGTAGCCGCCGCCCGAAGAGCCCGACGAGCGGCTGCCGCCCCACGAGCCGCTCGACGAGCTCGACGGCCGCGACGAGCTCCCGGAGCCCCAGCTCCGCCCGCCGAAGCTGCCGCCCGTGCGCTGGGCGAACGCGGCCAGCGGCATCACCACCGCCAGCAGCACCAGGACGAGGAACCGCACCACCAGCCTTCGCATGGCGCGTACCTTACGCAACAACCCCCGCCCGACACCAGCGCTTCATCGCCGGCAGACCACGCGCGTGGCCACGATGCGCGCACCCCCGTGCGCCGCGGCCTCGCGGTGGGTGACCACCACCGCGCCGTCGGGGGCCGCCGCCACGCCCACCGGAACCGCCGCGCCGACGCGCACCACCGCCGGCGGCGACGGGTCGCCCGCGCGCGCGGCGAGCGTCCGGCCCGCGTCGACGTCGTGGTAGACGACCGTCACGCCCGCGCCGTCGGGGGCCGCCGCGGCGAGCGAGAAGCGCGTTCGAACGGCCCCGTCGGGCGCGGCGAGGGTGGCCCCGCCGGGCGGCACGCGCACGAGCACGGGGACGCCCGCGGCGGTCACCTGCGCGGCGGAGAGACCGTCGGGGAGTTCGAAGGGGCCCGCGGTGGCAGCGGGCCAGCGGAGGCGCGCGGCGGCCTCGCCCGCGTTGGTGACGGAGACGAGGCCGGGCTCGTCGCCATACACGCCGTCCTGCACGAGCGCGACGACGCCTTGCGCCGGGAGCCAGCGCGCGCGCAGGTGGCGGCCGACGCCGAGCGCCACGCCCTCGCCCCGCGGGACGCCGCGCGGTTCGAGCGGGAGCGCGGTCGCCTGCCGGAGGTCGTCGCGCCAGAGGGCGAGCCAGCCCGCGTCGGTGCGGGCGAGCGCGACCTCGCGGAGGGGGCCCTCGGCGCGGTGGAGGAGGCGCGGGACGTTCTGCGCCTCGCCGCGGGCGTTGACGCGCGCGAGCACCACCTCGCGGACGCGCTCGACATAGAGCACCGCCGCGCCCGCCGGGCCCTCGGCGAGCGCGAAGGCCCCCGCCTCCGTGGAGAGCTCGCGCGCCGGCCCGAGCGGGCGCCACGACGCGTCGAAGGCCGCGAGGCGCAGGGCCCCCGCGCGCGTCCGCCACGCGACGAGCGCGCCTCCGTTGGCGAAGGCCACGAGCGGCGCCTGGGTCACGTCCACCGCGTCGCCGTCGAGGGAGGCGAGCGTGTGGTGCGTCACCGCGCACGACGGCGGCGCCGCGCGCCGGGGCTGCGCGGAGGCCGTCACCGCGAGCGCGATCGCGGCGAGCGGGGCCGCGGAGAGGGCGGGTCGGGGCGTCGTGCGCATCGTCTGCCGCCATGGACATACACCGACCGCCGACGTGCGACCAGGACGCCCCACCGCGGGGGAAATTCAATGAAATTCCGATGTGCCCAGGTGACATCGGGCGCCGCGGTCGGTAGGCTTTGCTCCGTGACCGGCATCTGGATCAACAAGTTCGAAATCGTGATGCGGCCCTTGCGCGACCGTCAGGGCGCGCAGACCACCGTCATCATCGAAACCCGCACGGCCGCGCAGGCATCCCGCGAGGCCACCGCCCGCTTCCCCGAGATGAAGGTCATCTCGGTGACCCGGGTGACCCCCACCGTCGCGTCGATCAAGGCCGCCCAGACGGCGCGCCTCGACGTCGCGAAGCAGCCCCCCGCGGAGCCCATCGAGATCGATGCGGCCGCGGCGGTGGTCCCGCTCCGCCGCACCGGGAGCAAGTAGCGGAGGCCCTCAGGCCTCGACCCACACCTCGACGAGCTGGCCGTCGGCCGCCCTGCCGCAGAGCAGGAAGCTGATCGCTCCAGGCACGCCCGGCACCGACATCGCCACCCGCACCGTCCCGTGCGCGGTCTCGACCACCTCGTAGCGGACGCCGCGCTCGCTGCGCCCGAACATCGCCAGGACGGCCGCGCGCCCGCGGTGGACGGTGCCGTCCCCCTGGCGGAAATGCACCTCGTCGTGGAGGGCGGCCGCGACCTCCGCGGCACCGCCCTCGACCAGCACGCGCAACAGCGCCACGCTCATCGCAGCTCCTCCGCGGGCTCGAGCGACCAGGAGCCCGTCCCCTCGCTCGCCTCGCCCACGCCGTACGTCCCGAACAGCCCGAGCGCCGACGGCAGCAGCACCCCGCGCCCCTCGGCCACGCGCCCCGCGGTCGACACCTCGCGCCACCGGATCGCGAGCCCGCCGCCCGGCGCCGGCTCGCCTTCGAACATCCCCTCGCGCTCCTGGTAGCGGTACGCCGCGCGCCAGCGCCCGCCCGGGTCGCGCGTGAGCACCGTCTCCACCGCCATCCCCGGCGGCAGCCCCGTCCACCGCGCGAGCCACAGGCCCGGCCGCAACGCCGACGACGGCGCGCCCGCCGGGGTGAGCGCCACGTCCCCACCACGCAACACCCCCGTGCGCGCGTCGAGCGCGAGCGCCACCATGCGCTCGCGTGCGCGCAGCCCCGCCACGACGCCCTCCTCCCGCCACGTGAGCAGCCAGCGCCCGTCCGCGCCGCGCGCGCCGGCGAGCTCGCCGTGCCAGGGCGGGAGCTCCCAGGTGCCGCGCAATCGGTCGCCGACGCCGTGGAGCCACACCTGGACGCGAACGCCGTCGGGCACGTCGGCCCAGCGCCCCCAGTAGAGCCCCGTCGGCGCCGCGGGCGTCACCGGCGCAGGGGCGCGCGTCGGCGTCGAGCACGCGGCGAGCGCGAGGCACGCCCCGACGTTCGCGAGCGATCGACGAATCACCGCCCGCTCAGCGCTGCGCCTGCCGCCGCTGGGCGCGGTTGAGCCGCGGCGCGCCGCCCTGGCCCTGCATCTCGAGGATCGCCTTGCGCGCGTTGTCGTCGCGCTGGATCACCTCCTGGGCCATCTGGACGAGCTCGGGCCGCACGCCGCTGTTGGGCATCATGAAGCGGCCGAGGTACTGGAAGTTGTCCTTGCAGAGGACGACCATGTCCTTGCGGGCGAGGTCGCGCTTGCCGTCGGCGAAGTTGGTGAAGATGCGCGCGTAGAGGAGCGGCACGCGCGCGCCGGCGTAGGCGGGGTCGTCGGGCGAGAAGAGCCCGAGGATGTCGTTGGCCTGCTTCACCTTGCCGGTGCGGGCCCACGCCTCGGCGGCGGTGGCGGCCATCACCGAGCGGACCTCGGGCTGCTGGATCTGCGAGAGCTGGATCTGGTCGGCGAGCTCGGCCGCCTCGGCGGCGCGGTTCTTCACCAGGTACACCTGGGCCTTCATCCCGCGCACCTCGTTGAGCATCATCGCGGGGACCTTCTTCATGTCGATCCCGTCGAGGGTCGCCATGGCCTTCTCGGGGTCCTCCTGGAGCTCGAGCTGCGCGCGCATCAGCGCGTTGGTGACGTCGCCGTCCTGCTTCTCGCGCGCCTCCAGCTCCTTGATCGCGGCCGCGCGGGCCTCGGGGCTCTCGGTGCCCCGCTTCGCGATCTCCATGAGCTGCTTCTGCTTCGTGTACCAGCGGTACGTGTAGATCCCAAACGCCGCCAGCGCGACCGTCAGCAGCCCGAGGAACGCCATCGCCCCCGTCGACCGGCTCGCGATCGCCATCGCCCAGAGCCCGACGAACACCGCCGCGGCGACGCCGATGTTGCGGTACTGGGGCCCGAGCGCCGAGGCGATCCCGGGCGCCGCGGCGGGGGCGGCGGGCGCCTTGGGGGCGGCGGGGGTGGTGGGCTTCTGCGGCTTCGTTGGGGCCATACGCTCCGTCGGGTACTCTACCGTCCCCGCCGTTGCAAGAGACTCCCCCGATGCCCCTGTCCCGTCGATCGTTCGCCCTCGCCCTCGCCCTCGCCCCCGCGACCGCCCTCGGCCAGCGCGTCTTCGAGGGCGAGTCGCTCGACGAGGGCCTCCTCCGCCTCGCCGGCGGCTGCATGCTCGCGGGTTCGCGCGCCCCGCAGCTCCACCCCACCCTCGCCGCGCTCTTCCAACGAAGAATGCTCGCCGGCGCCATCCTCTCGGGCGAGAACTTCCACAACCGCCCGATGCTGGAGGCCGCCGTCCGCGCCGTCCGCACCGCCACGCCCGAAGGGACGCCACCCGCCCTCATCGCCGCCGACCAGGAGGGCGGCGTCGTCTCGCACCTCGCGCCGGTGCTCCCGCGGATGCCCTCGATCACCTCGCTCGGGCGCATCGACGACACGGCGCTCACGACGCGCTTCGGCGCGGCGATGGCGGCGCAGCTCCGCGGGCTCGGCGTGAATTTCGACCTCGCCCCGGTCCTCGACGTGCGGACCAACCCCGCCAACATGGTGGTCCACATGCGCACCTTCGGCTCGCGCCCCGAGCTCGCCGCGCGCCACGCGCGCCCGCTGGTGAGCGGGATGCTCGACGGCGGCGTCCTCGCGTGCGCCAAGCACTTCCCGGGTCACGGCGACACGGCCACCGACAGCCACGCGGGCCTGCCGCGCGTCGCCCACGACCTCGCGCGCCTGGAGGCCGTCGAGCTCCAGCCCTTCCGCGCGGTGATCGACCTCGTCCCCGCGGTGATGCTCGCCCACGTGGTGTACGCGGGCGTCGACGCGGGGCGCCCCGCGACGCTCTCCCACGCGATCGCGACCGACCTCCTGCGCGAGCGCCTGGGCTTCCGCGGCGTGGCGGTGTCGGATGACCTGGAGATGGCCGCGATCCGCCGGCACTGGGGCGTCCCCGACGGGGCGGTGCGCGCGATGGAGGCGGGCTGCGATCTGCTGATCATCGCGCACACGCCCGGGTACCTGCTGGAGGCGATGCGCCAGATCGCGCGGCGCTGCGTGGACGACCGCGCCTTCCGTACGCGCGTGGAGCAGGCCAACGGGCGCGTGACGGCGATGCGCGAGCGGCTTCGGACGCTGGCGCCGACGGGGGCGGCGGTGTCGTCGGCCGAGGTGATCCGCGAGGTGGCGCGGCGCGCGCCGGAGGCGGGGCGGCGGGCGTCCAACGACCCGACGCTGCGGCGGTAGGGAGCGACGGGAGGCGGCGAGGTCAGCGCTGGAGGCGGGCGCGGACGGCGCTCCCTGCGTGGCAGCGGGGCGACGGGGCGACGGGCGGCAGACGCAACGGCTCCACGCTTGGGCCGAGCATCCGAGGACGCCCTGCGCGCGGTGCTGAAGGTGATCGAGCGCAACCCGGGGCCTTCGCCGTGCTCGCCGACAAGGACGACGGCCGCGACCCCGAGCGCGTCGAGACGGAGCTGCTCGGCGCGCGCCTCGACCGCCGCGCCACCCTCGCCCGCGTCGCCGAGCGCGCGACCTCCCTCGCGCTGCGCCTCGACGACACCGTGCTCGCGCAGGGCGAGCGGTGCAAGCCGGTGCTGCTCTCCGCGTACGGCATCGCCCGCACGCTCGCGCCGCACGACCCCGCGATCCAGACGCTGCTCGCGCCCGCCATCGACTACTACGGCGCCATCGCCCGCAAGGCCGCCCGCACGCGCGCCGAGAAGAAGAACGACCAGTAGCCCACGCCCGCCGCCCGCGCGGCTCCCTACGCTCTCCAGCACGCGGTGAGGTAACCCGCCGTAAGGCTCGGCGAACGGCGAGGCCACGCTGCCGCCGCTTGCGCGCGACCACGCCGGCGCGATACCCCGTGCGCCCGATGCCCTCGCCCGCCCACGAGACGCTCGCGGCGCTCCTCTGCGCGCGTCCGACGCTGCTCAACGACATCCTCGCGGCGCTCGGCCGCCCGCAGGTCGCCCCCGGCATGGTCGCGCAGGACTCCGCGCTGCGCCTCGTGAACCCCCTGGAGGTGCGCCCCGACACCGTCTTCCTCGACACGAGCGCCGAGCGCGGGCCCTGGGCGGTGGTCGACATCCAGCTCGGCGTCGACCCCGAGAAGCAGCACCGCTGGCCCGCGGCGGCGGGCGTCCTGCTCGACACGCGCGGCTGCATGGGCGACGTCCTCGTGATCACGCACGACGCCGCCGTCGCGCGCTGGGCCGACACCGTCGCCCGCGTCGTCGGCCCCGCGGGGACCGAGCTGTGGCTGCGCCCGGTGGTGATCCGATTGACGCTCGCCGAGGTCGACGCCCTGCTCGCCGCGGGGAAGCCGGAGCTCGCGGTCGTGGCCTCGTGGGCCGTGCACGACCAGACCGGCCGCCGCGCGAAGGCCGTCGTGCGGAGGACCGTCCAGGCGATCAACGCCGAGCCGGACCCGGAGACGCGGAGGGAGATGTTGCGCGCGATGATCTCCTTCCTCGGTGATACACTCGCGCAGGAGGTCGAGGAGTTTCTGATGACCCCGCTGAAGATCCAGGACTCGCCCGTCTACACCCGCATTGTCCGGGCGCTCGAGGCCCGCGGCCAGGCCCGCGGCGCCGCTGAGGAGGCCGCACGGATGCTCCTGCGCGCCCTCGACCGCCGGGGCGTCGCCGTCGACGACGACGCCCGCGCCCGCGTCCTCGCGTGCACCGACACCGACGCGCTCGAGCGCGCCTTCGACCGCGCGCTCGGCGCCGCCACGCTCGCCGACGTGCTCGCCGAGCTCGGCTGAACGCCGCCCGCTACTCCCCGGCGACGGCGGGGAAGTACTGACCCTTCGGCCCGAGCTCGTGTCCCGCGGGGATGGGCGTCCCGAGCTCCTCGACGCGGAACACGTCCGCCGGCAGGCGCAGCGACTCGCGCAGGCGCTCCATCGTCTGGGGCACGAACGGGTACAGCATCACCATCAGCGTCTTGAGCACGTAGAACGACGTGTAGAGCGCGTCGCGGCGCTGCTCCTCGGGGTGCCGGTCGTCGTGCGGCTTGTGCTGCGTGAAGAGGCTGTTGATCGTGCGGGCGTAGCGCTCGACCTCGTAGAGGAGGCTCGGGTGCTCCGAGCGCTCCATGCACTTCACGTAGCGCTGGACGAGCCGCGCTGTCTCCGCGGGCACGGGGTCGAGGAGCTTCCCCTCCGGCACGCGCCCGCCGAACTTCGAGTGGGCCGCCGAAAGGGGCTTCTCGAAGGCCGCGTTGAGCGGACCCGCGAGGAAGCGGTTGCGCTCGTCGAGGGTCTTGAGGTCGAAGTCCGACGACTTCTCCGCGAGGCCGAGGTGCGCGAGGTGGTAGCGCACCTGGTCGGCGGTGTAGCCCTTCTCGTCGAGGAGCTGGTCGCCGGTGAAGAAGTTGCCCCGCGACTTGCTCATCTTCTCGCCGTTGACCAGCAGGTGCGCGCAGCCGAACACCTCCGTCATCTGGAGGTCGCCCTTCGCCGGGAGCCTGTGCGGGTCGGCCTGCGTCCCGAGCCAGAGCGCTCCCTGCATCAGCACGTAGAAGAAGACGTTGTCCTGCCCGAGAAACTGGTAGACGCGGGCGTCCGGGTCGCGCCAGAAGTCGTCGAGCCGGTCGGCCTCGCCGCGGCCGCGCAGCGCCACCTCGCTGAAGGAGATCGGCGCGATCAGCGAGTCGGGCCAGACGTAGAGGGTCTTGCCCGCGAGGTCGGGGTCGAGGTCGGGCACCGGCACGCCCCACGCGATATCGCGGGTGATCGCGCGGTGGCCCCAGGCGTCGTCGAGCGCCGTCGGGATGCCCGCGGCTTCGAGCGCCGTGCGCGCGGACTCGAGGTCGGCGCGCGATTCGAACTGCGCGACCACCACCTTGCCCGGCGCGTACTTGGTCTTGTGCTTGGGGAGCGACGCCTTCATCGCCTTGAAGGCCGCCTCGTGCTCGCCGACGAAGCGGATCGCGGGCTGGACGCGCTCGAGCACGTCGGCGAGCACCGTGGGGCGCCACGTCTTCTGCTTGCCCACCAGCCACGCGCGGAGCGTGTCGCTGAGCGCGGCCATGTCGAGGTGCCAGTGGGTGGTGTCACGGAGGACAGGCGTGGCGTCGCTGACGGTGCTGCGCGGGTCGAGCAGGGCCGAGGGCTCGTGCTGGCTGCCGCAGCGGTCGCACTCGTCGGAGTACGCGTCGAGGTTGTCGCACTTCGGGTTGGGGCAGCGGCCGCGGACGTAGCGGTCGGGCAGGAAGCGCTCGGCCTTCGGGTCGTACCACTGCCGGGTGCTCTTCTTCTCCAGGAGCCCGTGGGCGTGGAGGCGCCGGAGGAAGTCCTGGCAGCGGTCGCGGTGGAGGGGGAAGGTGTCGGGGCGGGAGGTTCCCGCATACACGTCGAGCCCGATGTCGTAGCGCGCCAGCGTGCGGGCCTGCCGGTCGTGCACCCCGTCGATGAACTCCCGCATCGTGAGCCCCGCCTGCATCGCGGCGATCTCACTGGTGGAGCCGTGCTCGTCGGTGCCGCAGACGTAGAGCACGTGCTGGCGGCCGATGAGCATGCCGAGCCAGCGGGCGTAGATGTCCGCGGGGACGTGGGCGCCGGCGAGGTGGCCGAGGTGGAGCGGTCCGTTGGCGTAGGGCATCCCCGCGGTGACCACCGCGCGCTTCGGACGGGCGACGCGCGCGAGAATGGAGGGGATGTCCGTGGGGGGGGCGTGGGGCGGGGCCATGGCGGGGCGCTGTTTCTAGTACACGGCGGCCGAAGTTACGAGCCGTGTTCGCGCCCGCGCGGGAGGTTGGGGGCGCCTACGCGCGGCGGCGGCGCACCAGCGCGAGGGCGAGCGCGAGCCACACGAAGGCCGCGCGCGAGGTGGATCCGCCGCCCGGCGTCGCGCAGCCGCAGCCGCCGCTGTCCTGGCCCGACGAGTTGCCGGCGTCGGGCGCAGCATCCGGTGCCGCGTCGGGCGGGGCCGTCGCGTCGGGCGTCGCCTTCGCGTCGGGCGCAGCGTCGTTCATCGCCACGACGTCGGGCGCCGGCGCCACATCCGCCACCGCCACGTCCATCGCCACGTCCACCGGAACCTCGCCCGTCCCGTCGCCCGCGAGGTCCGTCGCGACGTCCTCCGCCGCGTCGGCCACCGCGTCGGGCGCCGCGTCGGGCCGCGGGCCGCCGCACAGGCCCATCAGGCACTCGCCCGTCCTGCACTCCGCGGTCGCCATGCACATCGCGCCATCGGCCCGCCCGCAGCGGCCGTCGTCGCCGCACGCGCCCGACGCGCAACGGACGCTCGCGCCGCCCACGCAGGGCCCCGCCGTCGTCCCACCAGGGTCCGACGGGATCGCCTCGCCGTTGGCCGCCCGCGGCGCGCACATCCCCGACGAAGAACCCATCGCCACCGCGCACCAGCGGTTCGCCTCGCAGTCGCCGTCCACGCGGCACGCCTCGCCGCACGCGCCCATCGCGCCGCAGATCGGGCCCGCGTGGAGCGGAGTCGTCGCGCGGCAGTCGGCGTTGGCGGCGCAGCGCCCACAGGTTCCGTCGGCCGCGCAGAAGGGCTGCGACGCGTCGGGGCACGGGGCGGGGTTGGCCGTCGCGACGGCGGTCCCCTGGTCGCCGCTGCACCGGACGCACTCCCCACGAGCCGCGTCGCACACCGGCGTCGCGCCCGTGCACACCATCGCGGCGTTGCGCGCGGCGCAGCGGACGCAGCGGTTCATCCCCATCGCGTCGGGGGCGCAGATGCCTTCGCGGCACTGCGCGTCGCCGGTGCAGGCGTCGCCGAGCGCGGCGCCGCAGCGCCCGTCCATCCCGCAGGCGCCAGAGCGGCAGCGGGCGTTCATGCCGGCGCAGCCCGAGGCGCCGTTGGCGAGGCCGCAGCGCCCGTCGGCGTCGCACACGCCCGAGGCGCAGCCGTCGGAGGTGGCGGGCGTCCCGGCGGCGCAGGCGCGCATCGCGGCGGGGAGCTCGCCGTTGGCCGCGCGGCCGACGCAGCGGGCGCGGGCGCCGGACGCATCGCAGAGCGGGGACGTGGGCTCGCGGCAGTCAGCGTCGCGGGTGCACGCGCCGCAGCGCATCCGGGCCGCGTCGCACACCGCGAAGCCGCGCGACGCGTAGGAGTCGGGGCCGAGCGCGCAGTCGGCGTCGGCGCCGCACTCGCCGCAGGTGACGCGCGTCGGGCGGGTCCGGTTGGTGGTGGTCCCGTCGCCGACCCCGCCCTGGAGGTTGTGGCCCCAGCAGTAGAGCGACCCGTCGCGGCGGAGGGCGCAGCGGGTGAAGGCGCCGAGCGAAGCGATCTGGGTCACCTCGGTGAGCGGCGAGCCGTCGGCGAGGACGACGCGGGTGGCGGCGGTTCGGTTGGTGGTGGTCCCGTCGCCGACCTGGCCGAACTGGTTGTCGCCCCAGCAGCGGACGGTTCCGTCGGCCATGAGGACGCACGTGCCCGCGAGCGCCTGACGCGAGGTGGCCGCGCCGGTGAGCGGGGTCGTCCCTTCGACCACGGGCGCGGGCGTGGCGCGGTCGGCGGTGGTCCCGTCGCCGAGGGCGCCGCGGGTGTTGCGCCCCCAGCACCACACCGAGGCGTCGGGGCGAACCGCGCAGACGTGGACGGGGTAGTCGGGCGTGCCGTCGGAGTCGTTGGCGTCCTCGGTGTGGATCACCGCCGCCGTGAAGGGCTCCGACCCGAGCATCACCTGCCGCGCGTAGGGCGTGTCGGCGGAGCCGAAGGGCGGGAGCATCCCGATCGACCCGGTGCTCCCCCAGCACCACACGGTGGCGTCGCTGCGCACCGCGCAGGCGGCCGAGCGCGTCACCATGAAGCGCGTGAAGTCGCGCATCGGCGCGCCCATCGCGTCGACCACGGGCCGCGGGACGTCGCGGTTGACGAAGGTGCCGTTGCCGTTCATCCCCGACGAGTTGTAGCCCCAGCAGTACGCGACGTTGTCGCTCGCCTGCGTCGCGCACCCGGCGGCGTAGCCCATCGCCACCGAGCCCGGCACCGCGACGAAGTCGGGCCCGTCGGCCGCGCGACGGAAGCGCGCCGGGTAGGGGGTCGGCATCTCCCACCCCCCACGGCAGTTGTCGGTGTTGTCGCCCCAGCACCACATCTCGCCCGCGGCCGTCACCGCGCAGGCGTCGCCGAAGCCCACCGTGACGTGCTGGACGCCCGTGAAGGCCGTCCCCATCGCCGCGCGGAGCGTCACCTCGGGGCGGACGTTCGCGGCCGTGCGGCCCCATTGGACGAGCGTGCCGTCGGCGTCGTCGAGCACCGCGACGCCGTACGAGGTGACGCCCGCGGCCTCGCCGTGCCGACGGCGGTAGCCCGCGTAGTCGCCGACGCTCAGCTCGCGGAAGCGACAGTCGTCCTGCGACACGAAGCGACCGAGCGGCTGCGCCGGAGCCGCCGCGGGCGCGAGGAGCCACGCCGCCGCGACGACGGCGGGCGCGAGGGCGGGGAGCGAAGGCTTCGTCATGGATCCTCCCGCGGCGTGGGGCCGCTTCGAGCGATTGCACCACGGCGGCGACGTTGGGCGGAGAGAAAACACGGCGCCCCTCGGTGCGGCGCCGCGACCGCTGGTAGAGTCCGCGCCGATGGACCCGGTGTTCGCCGCGCGGTGGATCGCCCTCGGAGTCAGCGCGCTCGCCGGCGCGGCGGTCTCGGTTCGGAAGGCGCTGCGCGACGCCGCGGAAGACACCGTGCCCGCGACGGCCCGGCGGGTGGGCTCGCTGGAGGGCGTGGCAGAGGACACCGTCGTCGCGCTCCAGGGCCGGCTCTGCGCCCGCGGCGCGCTGGAGGAGGCCCCTCTCGCCGTCACCGCGCGCGAGCGCCTCGGCAAGCTCCACGAGGCCCGCGTCGAGCGCCTCTACCTCGCGCTCGACGACGGCGGCGAGGTCGACGTCGAGGGCCCGGTGACCGTGCGCCGCGGGTCGATCACCGCGCCGCTCCAGGGGGAGGCGGGCGAGGCCGTCCGCGCGTGGGTCGCGTTGCTCACGAAGCTGCCGCAGCGGGCCGTCGACGACAACGTCCACTTCGTCCACGCCGTGGCCCGCGACGAGCGCGTGATCGCGGTGGGACGCGCCCGCGTGGAGGTGACGCCCGGCGCCCACGACGGCACCTACCGCGAGGCGGTGGTCACACGTCGCGCGCTGCTCCGCCCGCTCGACGACGGGCGCGTCCACCTCTTCGGCGACGCTCCCTCCCCCACGGGCGCGGTCGTCGCGGCCGGGCTGCGCGGTGGCGCCTGGGGTGCGGCGCTCGCGGGGATCGTGCTGGCCTCCCTGGGCGCGCTCTTCCTGTGGCTCGCGGCGCCCGGGACGGCGTACCGCTTCGAGGGGCGGCGGATGTACCCGGCGTTCACCGGGCGCGCGTGGGCCGCGGAGCTGGCGCGCGTGTCGCCGCTCGCCGCGCCGAGCGCCGAGGCCGAGCTGGCCCGCGCCGCGCACGAGGTCGCCCGCGTCGACGAGCGCGCGGTGAAGTCCGCCCTCCGCCACGCGTACCGCGCCGGCGAGTGCGGCCTCGCCCACGAGATCGCCACCGCCCACGGCCTCTGGGACGAGGCGCGCGACGCCGCCTCGCGCTGCCCGCAGCGCGTCGCCAACCGCGAGGGCGTCGCGGCCTTCGCGGCGGGCGATGTCCACTCGGCGAGCTCCCTCCTCCCGTCGCGCGCGGCCGACGTCGTGCCGTGGGCCGGGCTCGACGTGCTGCTCACCGCCGCGCGCGCCCACCTGCTCGCGGGCGACCTCGAACGCGCCACGCGGGCGGTGCGCGCGACGACGCTCCTGCGGCCGGCCTTCGCCATCGACCGGAGCCTCCACAACCCCGCGCGCCTCGACGGCGAGCGCGGGCGCGACGTCCTCCGCTGCGTCGGCGAGCACCTCGGCGCGCTCCGCGACGAGCCCGGCGCGCTCGCCA
The DNA here is from genome assembly GCA_046351555.1 of Polyangiales bacterium. Classification (GTDB taxonomy): domain Bacteria; phylum Myxococcota_A; class Polyangia; order Polyangiales; genus CAISKJ01. The sequence goes on along the minus strand of JAXLYI010000025.1, from coordinate 102,210 downwards.
ACCTCCGCGGCTCCGCGCGGTCCGCCGACGGCTGGTGCGCGACGCTCTACTTCGACGCGCTCGCGCAGCGACCCAACGCCGCGGCGCAGGGCTCCGTGTGGCCGTACGTCGACCGCGACGTCGACCCGCGCGTGCTGCCGCGCGAAGCCCGGCCGGCGCTCGACGCCCCCTGCGCTGGGGACTGGAGCTCGCTCCTCCTCAACCCCGACGCCGCGATGGAGCGCCTCTGGCCCGGCGTCGACCACGCGCTCGCGGCGGACCACGGAGAGGGCGCAGCCTCCGCCCGCCGTGTCGACGCGCTCTGCTCGGCCGCGGCGTTCGAATCGCTCGCCAACGACGTGGAGTCCGCCGCGCGCCTCCTCGAAGACGCCTGGCACACGCTCGACGGCGTCCCTGCGGCCGAGCGCGCGCCGTGGCACGAACCCACCATGCGCGACGTGGCGGCGCTGGCGGCCGCGGCCAACCTCCGCGCGGGGCAGGACGACGTCGCGCGCGCCTGGCTCGCCCGCGCCCACGGCGACACGCCCTCGACGCTGCGCCTCCGTGCGATGCTCGCGTTGCGCGCGGGCGAGGCCAACGCCGACGCGCTCCTCCGCGCCGAGGCCGCGATGCCGTCCGCCAACGCCTCCGGCTGGCGCGCGGCCGCCAAGGGCGACGCCGACGCGCTCCTCCGCCAGCTCTACGCCTCCGACTGGAACAGCATCGGCCCCTGGGTCACCTGGGGCGCCCCGCGCGTCCCCGCCCGCCGCGGGGCGGAGCTCGCCGGCTGGGTCCGCTGGACGGCGCCCGCGCCCTGCGTGACCTGCGCGCTGCGGCGCCGCGTCGTGGCGCTGGCCGACCGCGACCTCGCGGCGCGGGCCTACGGCGCGACCTCGCCCGACGCGCGGCCGCTGGAGGCGCTCCGCTTCGGCCTGCGGCGGCGCAACACGGCCGTGGCCCTGGCTGCGCTCGACGCGCTGACGGGCGCGGTGTTGTGGTAGGGTCGCGGCGATGTGGGTCACCGTCCCCGTGGAAGCCGCCTCGCTCGACGACGTCGAGAGCCCGCGCCTCGTCGTCGACTCGTGCCCCGCGTGCCAGCGCCGGGCGCGCCTCGTCGAGCGCGCGGTGACGCGCCCCGCGGAGGTCGGATGGCGCGTGTGGAAGACGCGGGAGGTCACCGGGCGGGTGATCCAGTGCGAGAAGTGCCGCGCGTGCTTCCAGCTCCCCGAGTCGGGCCTTCCCCCCTGGGAGGAGAAGCCCGAGCAGCGCGAGAAGAACCTCGAGCTCGCCCGCCAGCGCGCCCGCTACCGCAACGCGAGCGCCGAGGCCGCGCGGTGGCAGAAGCGCAGCGAGCTGGCGATCCGCGCGGGGGACGTCCCCCTGGCCGAGGAGGCGCGGCGGATGGCGGCCCGCTACGAGGGCGAGGCGCTCGCGGCCCGCGGCGAGATCGAGCGGCTCGGCGGCGAGCTCCCCGGCGCGGCGAAGCCCGACCCGCGCGAGCAGGCGATCGAGGCCGAGCTCGCGGCGATGCGCGAGAAGGCCGCGGCGAAGAAGGCCGCGCAGGAGCCCCCGCCCGAGGCGCCGCCCGCGTCGAAAGAGGAGCCCGCCGCGCCCCCCGCCGCGGAGGACGACGAGCTCGCCGCGCTGAAGAAGCGCATGGGCCGCAAGGAGCCCGAGGCGCAGCCCCCGCCGCCCGCGCCGCAGCCCCCGCCGGCGAGCGACGACGACGAGCTCGCGGCCCTCAAGCGCAAGCTCAAGTCGCGCAACTGAGCGCGCCGCGGGCCCTCCCGGACGCCGTGTCCCGACCGCGGACGCCGCGCGCTTCGACGTGAGCGCTTTGGCGTTGGCCGGCGCGCGGGGCTCTGGCACGTTGGCTCTCCCGCGGCGGACGTCGGGCGACGTCGAGCGCGCGGGAGAGGAGATGCGAAGCGCATGGTGACGAAGGTTCAGCAGTGGGACGAGGCCGACTGGGGCGACACGGTGAGCGCGGTGGGCGTGGGGAGCCGGCTCTACACGGTCGAGCGCGACGGCACCCTCTACAGCACGCACTCGGTCACGGGGAACTCCAAGGCCATCGGCGAGGGCTACCGCACGCGGCTGCTGATCGCGAGCGGCTACGAGGACGGCGACCTCTACGCGATCGAGCGCAACGGCAACCTCTACAAGATCGACCGCAAGACCGGCGACTGGGAGGCCCTCTCGGAGGACGGCGACTGGGGCGACACGGTGGCCGCGGACGTCAACGGCAACATGCTCTACTCCGTCGAGAGCGACGGGACGCTCTACGCGACCGACCTCGAGGACTTCGACGAGGACGCCGTCGAGCTCGACACCGGCTACGACACCCGCGCGCTCTGGGCCTCGGGCGACCACGTCTACGTGCTCGAGAACGACGGCACCCTCTACAAGGTGGACGCCGAGTCGGGCGAGTACGAGCGCTTCGGCGACGCGGGCGCGTACGCCGACACGATCGCCGCGACGGTGCACGACGGCCACCTCTACGCGGTCGAGGACGACGGCGCGCTCGGCGTCACCTCGCTCGAAGACGGCTCGTACACCGAGCACACCGGCGACGACCTGAGCGACGTGAAGCGCCTCTTCTCCACCGCGCAGAAGGTCTACGCGATCCACCGCGACGGCACCCTCTCCGCGCTCTCCCTCGACTGAAGCGCGCCGCGCGGCGGGCCGTGACTACCGCCCGCCGCGCGCCGCCGCGAGCTGCGCTTCGAGCGCCGCGACGCGCGCCTGGAGTGCCTCCGCGTCGGCCCGCGCCCGCTCCGCGTCGGCCCGCGCCAGCTCCGCCTCCTCGGCCTCGGTGGGCCAGAGGCGCGTGCCCTCCTCGTCGTCGGCCATGCGCAGGAGCATGCCGTCGGCCGACACCACCAGCCACGCGCGGAAGTACTCGCTCCACGCGGGCCCGTCGCCGGCGTACACGCGCCGGAAGTCGCCCCGCTTGTTGCGCTCCCACACCTGGAGCACCCACGGGCCGCCGTCGTCGCTCGGGCCGAAGCGGTTGGGGTCGAAGACCCACAGCTCCTGCAGCCCCGCCGCGGCGTACTTGCGCGGGCTCACCTCGTAGTCCTTGCGGGGGTTGCCCTCGCTCACCACCTCGAGCGCCACCTTCGGGGGCTCGTCGCCCTCGACCCACGTGCGGAGGCTGGTGAGGCCCACCTCGGGCGTCGCGGGCGGCGGCTCCAGCAGGCAAACGTCGGGGTCGGCGCCGACGCGCGGGTTGTCCTCGTCCCAGCGGACGGCGAGGTTGCGGTAGACGCTCACGACCCGGTCGTGGCGTCGGGCCCAGGCGCGCCAGGTGGAGTCGACCACCCGCGCGGCGCCGTCGTGCGCTGCGCTCTCGGACACCTTCTCGTCCTCCAGCACCCAGGAGGGGTGCGTGTAGGGGACCTCGAACGTGAGCTCGACCCGCTTGCGCGCCTGCGTCATCGGTGGGCAGTGCCTTTCGAAGCGCGACCCTACCACAGGGTGCGCGCGGTCTCCGATGTGCGACGGCGGCGTGAGGCTCATGGGCGATGGTCTCCAACAAACGCCCTCCTCTCCACGCGGCGTGCCGACGCGAAATCCACGGCGGTTGCGACACTTGAGGTGGCGGTCGGGGGGTGGCGACGGGGTGGCGAGGGGTGGCGGAGGGGTGGCGGGGGCGGCGGGCGCTTCCGACACGCGGAACACCCCGGGTCATCCCGGAGCGCTCTTCACTTCGGGCGCCGAACACCGCGGTCCTCCGCAGCCTGTGTCGCCCCGCCCCTCCCTCCCCGCGCCTCGCTACCGAGGCGTGTTACACCCTCACACCCACCGTGACCTCTGCCGCGCCCCCACGCGTCTCGATCGAGGCGTACCTCGCGATGGAAGCGACCGCGACGGAGCGGCACATCCTCTGGGACGGCGAGGTCTTCGCGGTCGAGGCCATGGCCGGCGGCACCATCGACCACGGCACCGTCTGCGCCAACGTCGTCACGGCGCTCGGCGTCGCCCTGCTGCCGACGCGTTGCCGGGTGATGACCTCTGACGTGAAGATCTGGGTGCCGCGCAAGAAGGGCTTCGTCTACCCCGACGCGAGCGTCGTGTGCGGGCGCCCCGAGCGGTACCCCGGCACCACGGACACGGTCACCAACCCCCTGCTCCTCGTGGAGGTGCTCTCCGAAGGGACCGAGCGCTTCGACCGCGGTGAGAAGTTCGACGGCTACCGCTCGATCGCGTCGCTCCGTCACTACGTCATGGTGTCGACCTCGGGCCGGCTCGTCGAGCACTACGAACGCGGCGAAGGGGGCGCGTGGATCCTCCGCGCCTACGGGCCCGGCGAGGAGGCGCGGCTCACGACGCCCGACGTCACCCTCGCGGTCGATGCCCTCTACCGCATGGTCGACGACGACGCGGCCTGACCGCGCCCCGCCCCGCACCCCCTGCGCCCCAGCGCGTTCGCTGTTCCCTTCGCGCCCGCGGTGGCCCATCGTACGCGTCCGTGACCGCCCCCGCGCTCCGCCGCCGCAGCCGCGCCTGGATCGTCTGGCTCATCGCGCTCGCCGCCCTCGCCGCCGGCGGCGTCTTCGCCTGGCGCAACCGCAAGAAGCCCGTCGTCCGCGTCCGCACCGCCAATGTCTCCCTCGGCCGCGTGCGCGACCTCGTCTCCTCGGTCACCTCGGGCCGCGTCGCCGCGCGCCGCGAGGCCACGCTCCGCGCCGAGATCGCCGGCCGCGTCCTCCGCCTCCACCACCGCCGCGGCGAGCGCGTCGCCGCCAACGAGCCCCTCGTCACCTGGGACACCGGCGACCTCCGCACCCGCGTCCGCGCCGCCGAGACCGCCGTCTCCGTCGCCCGCGCGCAGATCGCCCAGAGCGAGGCCAGCGCCCGCCTCGCCGCCCGCAACGCCGACCGCGCCCGCGGCCTCTCCGAGCGCGGCGCCTCCCCGCAGGCCGAGGCCGACACCCTCGCCGGCCAGGCCGAGATCGCAGCCCGCGCCGTCGCCGCCGCCCGCGCCGCCGAGCTCCAGGGGGCGGCCAACGTCGCCGTCGCCCGCGACGCCGTCGCCCGTGGCGTGCTCCGCGCCCCCTTCGACGCGATCGTCGTCTCCACCCACGTCGAGGAGGGCGAGGTCACCGCGCCCGGCGGGCCCCTCGTGCTCCTCGCCGACACCATCGAGCTCCACGTCGACGCCGACCTCGACGAGGCCGACATCGGGCGCGTCGCGATCCGCATGCCCGCCGAGGTGTCCCTCGACGCCTTCCTCGGCGAGCGCTTCTCGGGCGTCGTCACCGAGATCGCCCCCGCCGTCACGCAAGACCTCCGCGGCAACCGGGCCATCGCCGTGCGCGCGTCGATCCCCACCGATCCGCGGTTCCGCGTCGGGATGAGCGCCGACGTCGACGTCGTGGTCGCCACCCGCGAGTCGGTGCTCTCCGTCCCGCCCACCGCGGTGATGGGCAGAGGGACCGACCGCGCGGTGTACGTGGTGGAGGGCGGCTTCGTGCGCCGACGTCCGATCGACGTCGGCATCTCGACCTGGGAGGCGGTGGAGGTGACCCGCGGCCTGCGCGCGGGCGATCGCGTGGTGGTGACGCTCAACGTCGAGGGCCTCGCCGACGGGGTCGCGGTGGAGGCCCGGGCCGACGCCAACGGGGGGCGCTAGCGGCGATGGGCAAGGCCCTGATCGAGGTCGATCGATTGGTTCGGCGCTTCCCGATGGGCGACGAGGAGCTGCTCGTGCTCAAGGGGGTGAGCTTCACCATCGACGAGGGCGAGCACGTCGCCATCATCGGCCCGTCGGGCTCGGGCAAGAGCACGATGATGTACCTCATCGGCTGCCTCGACACGCCGAGCGAAGGGACCTACCGCCTCGGCGGCCACGACGTGGGCTCGATGAGCGACGACGACCTCGCGGCGCTGCGCAACGAGTTCATCGGGTTCGTGTTTCAAGCCTTCAACCTCCTGTCGCGGACGAGCGCGGTCGACAACGTCGCGCTCCCACTCCGCTACGCCGGCGTCGGCATCCGCGAGCGCCGGGCGCGCGCCCGCGAGGCCCTCGACCGCGTCGGCCTCGGCCACCGCTGGGACCACACCCCCGACCGCCTCTCCGGCGGCGAGCGCCAGCGCGTCGCCATCGCCCGCGCCATCGTCACGAAGCCGCGCCTCCTCCTCTGCGACGAGCCCACCGGCAACCTCGACCAGCGCGTCGGCGCGGAGATCGCCGCCCTCTTCGAGAAGCTCAACGTCGAGACGGGCGTCACGCTGGTGATGGTCACGCACGACCCCGCCCTCGCCCGCCGCGCGCGGCGCAACATCAAGCTCGTCGACGGCGCCGTGGTGCACGACGGCGCGCCGCTGGAGGGGTACTGATGCTCGAGCACGTCCTCAGCGCCTTCCAGGCCCTCTCGGCCAACAAGGTGCGCGCGGCCCTCACCATGCTCGGCGTGGTGATCGGCGTGCTGGCGGTCACGCTGCTCGTCGGCGTCGGCGACGGGGCGCGCGCCTACCTCGACCGCACCCTCAGCGGGCTCGGCACCAACCTGCTCAACATCATCCCGGGCCGAACCGAGACGCGCGGCTTCGGCCCGCCTGCACAGGGCGTCTCGCGCCCGCTCACCATGGACGACGTCCGCGCCCTCGAGCGCCAGGCAGGCCTCCTCCGCGGCGTATCCCCCATCGTGTCGGGCGGCGGGACGGTGCGCTTCCTCAACCGCCAGCGCGACACCATCGTGCTCGGCGTCGGCCCGGCCTTCAGCGACCTGCGCAACATGCACGTCGACCGCGGGGAGTTCATCCGCGACGAGGACCTCGCCTCGCGACGTCGCGTGTGCGTGCTAGGCCGCCGCGTCGTGCGCGAGCTCTTCGGCGAGCAGAACGCCCTCGGCCAGCCCGTCCGCATCGCCGGCGGGCGCTACCGGGTCATCGGGCTCATGGAGGAGAAGGGGCGGTCGCTCGGCTTCGACCTCGACGACCTCGTCTTCATCCCCGCCACCGCCGCGATGGACCAGTTCAACCTCCCGTCGCTCTCACAGATATTGGCCGCGGCGCGCAGCAAGGACGACGCGCCCGACGCCGTCCGCGAGGTGGAGGACATCCTCGCGCGGCGCCGCCAGGGCGAGAAGTCCTTCACCATCCAGAGCCAGGACGACCTCCTCAAGACCTTCGGCGCCCTCACCGCCGCCATGACCCTGATGCTCCTCGCCATCGCCTCCATCTCCCTCGTGGTCGGCGGCATCGGCATCATGAACATCATGCTCGTGAGCGTCCGCGAGCGCACCCGCGAGATCGGCGTCCGCCGCGCCGTCGGGGCCACGCAGAGCGACATCCTCTGGCAGTTTCTCCTCGAGGCCGTGGTCATCTCCAGCATCGGCGGCGCGGTCGGGCTCGGGATCGGCGCGGCCATCACCGCCCTCGTCCAGCGCTACGCGCCCGACGTCCCCATCGCCCTCTCCCCGTGGATCGCCGTCGTCGCCGTGGGCTCGTCCTTCGTCGTCGGCGTGCTCTCGGGCGTGGTGCCGGCCCGCCGCGCCGCCCGCCTCGACCCCGTCGAAGCCCTCCGGTACGAATAGCCGTCGGGGAAAATGCCGCGGGTGTAAAACCGACGCGACTCGCCATTGTCGAGGTACGTCATGAAGCTCCGCGCGCTCGCCCTCACCGCCGCCGTCGCCCTCGCCTGCACCCGCCAGCCCGACCCCGCCATCGGCCGCGCCGCCGCGCAGAAGGCCGTCGAGAACGCCCGCGAGGGCGCGGACTCGGTGGGCCGCCTCGCCGACGGGCTCGTCTCGGTCACCGAGAAGGGCGCGCGCGCGCTCGGCCCCGCGATGGCCGCGCCGCTCGACGTCGCCCGCGTCCGCAACGTGGTGCTCATCGATCTGCACGACGACCACAGCGACGTCGGCCGCGACCTGACGATGTACCCGACGTGGTTCCTCGCGGCCGTGGGGCCCGACGGGCGCGGCGTCGCCGGCGACCGCACCCCCGAGCACGACTTCCTCGTCGGCAAGAACCTCTCCGCCGCCTTCCCCTGCGTCGCCGCCGCGCTCCAGGGCCACGGCGGCCGCTGCGTCGGCGAGCTCGCGTCGGGTGAGGGGCAGCCGGCGCGCGCGTACCTCGTCGGCGCCCAGCCCACCCGCGGCCCCGACAACGCCGTCACCGGCGCCTTCGTCGCGGCGGTCAACTTCTCGCGCCTCGCCAAGGCCGTCCGCGAGACGCTCAACCTCCGCACCGCGCACGACAACGTGCAGCTCCACGTCGGCTTCCTGCGCGACGGGCGCGTGCACCCGTCGGGCGCCGACAACGACGTCGCGCAGGCGTACCTCGTGCCCGACGGCTTCCTCCGCCGCATCCCGCAGGGCGTCGAGGCGCAGGCCCGCAGCGCCCCCGCCACCTTCACCTTCAGCGAGAACGGCGGCCAGATGCAGTGGGGCGCCGCCGTGCTCCCGGTGCCCGCGCTCGACGGCGCGTCGATCCTCGTCTTCCGCGCGCCGCTCCGACAGTAGCCCTGGCGGCGGGCGAGCCCGCCTCGTCTTCCCAACGTCGTCGAGGAGCCAATCGTCCAATGGATGCCCCCGCCGAGTGGCGCGACCTGATCGCGCGCAGGACCACTACCTCCTCATGGCCGTCGGCTGGGACGGCCACAAGCGCGTCCACGCCCCGCTGATCCACGTCGACATCATCGACGGCAAGGTCTGGATCCAGCACGACGGCACCGAGCGCGGGTTCGCGCGCGACCTCGAAGCTGGCGGCGTGCCCCGCGATCACATCGTGCTCGCCTTCCAGCACCTGAGCCGCCGCCGCCTCGGCGACTACGCCGCCGCCTGACGCCCCGGAACTCAGCGCGAAGTGTGCACCTTCCACGCCGACCAACTCAACGAGGCGGGCGGTGCGGTGCGATCGCGCGCCGTGAGCCCCCGCGGCGGGCGCCGAGGACCCGCGCCGCGCAGCCACGACCGAGGGCGTCGACTGAGGCGTCCGCCGCCCCGCCGCCCCTCCGCCCCGCGGTCGCGCTCGAGACGCATTGCGCCCCGTCCAACGCAGCGCCGGACGCCTCAGCTCCGCGCCCGCATCGCGCCCGTGCGCTCGGGGCGCTCCGCGTCGGCGTGTACCTTACGCGTGCTGGAGAGCGCAGGGAGCCCCCAGCGAGCGACGGGGCGGAGCATCGGGTTGCCCTGAGCGCGGCACCCCGCGCCGACGCGACTCACCCCGCCCGCAGCGCCGCCCGCACCTCCATCAGGATCTCCCCGAGCCGGTTGCGCCCGCTTCCGTCGCCGCCGTCGGCCCAGTATGAGTCGTTCTCCGTGTGCTCGACGAGGCGCGCGTCGCCCGTCGCCAGCAGCGTCTCGCGCAGGTCGGCGTGCTGCTCGAACTTCGCCCGCACCGCGTCGCGCATCACCGCGTCCTTCACAGCCTCCCAGTCGCGCCGCAGCGGCAGCGAACGGTCGCGCCCCATCCGCGCCGCCAGCATCGGGGTCTTCGCCGCCCGCACCGCGTCTTCGTGCTTCGTCCCCGCGAACTTCTGCGCCTGGAAGTAGTGCTCCGTGGTGGGCCAAGCCCTCCCCTTGAGGCGCACCGGCGCCGGGTAGAAGTTGGAGAAGCACCCGTACTCGTCGCCCACCGCGTAGAAGAGGACGTCCCCCGCGCCGACGCCGTACTCCCGCGCGAACTCCGCCTCGCTCCCGGGGACGGCGTGAACCTCCCCGTCGGCTCCGCACCACCCGCTCGCCTTGTAGGCGTGGCTCGGCGCGTGTTCGAAGGGCTGGACGCGCGCGTCGTCTTCGAAGGAGACGTCCGCAAAACGAACCGCCCCCACCTTCGCGCGCAGCGGCGCCGGGAGCTCGTCGAGGTGCAGCGGGCGCGACGGGCGCTGCACGCGCGTGTAGGGCTGCGGCGTCCCCGCGTCGGGCGCGTGCGCGTAGCGGTAGACGCCGACGTCGCCGGGCTCGCGGCCGTCGTTCGTGCGGGCGGCGTGCTCGACGAGGAGGCAGCGGCGGCACTCGCGCGCGCGGTGGAGCCGGTCGAGCGCTTCGCGGCCCTCGCGCACCCAGGCCACCGCCGGGCGCCTCCCGCCGGCGAGCGCGACCGCGTCGCCCGACGCGAGCGAGTCGGCCACCACGTCGAGCGAGCGGACGAAGGTGACGAGCCTCCCCTCCCCGCGCGGGTACTCGAACTCGTGGCCGGGCGAGGCCGCGGCGTAGAGCCCGTCGGCGTCGTCCACGGCGACGCTCCCGGGCGCGTGCGGGGCGAGGTCGTCGAGCGCGAGGTCGCGGTCGTGGTGCGCGGCCCCGTCGGCGACGGCGCCGTTCTCGCCGGAGTCGAAGAGGGCCACGCGGCCGTCGCGGTCGACCGCGAACCAGTCGGTGTCCATGCTGTGCGCGGCGGGGAAGTCGGCGTCCACGGCGCCGCGAGGGTAGCACCCGCGCGACGACACGTGGCGCTGCCTGGGCGCTGTGCCTACCCCAACCCCTCGCCCGCCGCGAAGCCCGTCTGCACGGGCTCCGGCGCGAGCGCGACGCCCCACCGATCGCTCACGCGCCGCTGCACCGAGCGCGCGAGCGCCACGACCTCCGCCGCGGTGCACCCCTCGCGGGCGACGAGTGCGAGCGCGTGGGACCGTGACACCGCCGCGCGCCCCGACGTCTCGCCGCGCGTGACGCCCGCCCGCTCGATGAGCCAGCCCGCGGCGAGCTTCACGCGGCCGTGCGGCGCGGCGAAGCGCGGCATCGACTCGCCCTCGCGCAGCGCCCCCGACGCGCGGGCGAGCGCCTCCACGCGGTCGGCGACGTCGACGTCGACGATGGGGTTGGTGAAGAACGACCCCGCGCTCCGGGTCTCCGGGTCGCGCGGGTCGAGCACCATCGACTTCGCGCGACGGAGCGTGAGGATCGCCTCGCGGACGCGCGCGAGCGACGGCGCCGGCTCCCCCGCGAGGGCCCGCGTGAGCTCGCCGTAGCGCAGCGAGGGTGCGCCGCTGGGAGACAGCGCGAAGGTCACCGCGAGGACGACGTACCGGCCCGCGTGGGCGCCTTTGAAGTGGCTGTCCCGGTAGGCGAACCCGCACGCCGCGGCGGGGAGCGTGACGACCTCGCGGGCGAGGCGGTCCCACGCGCGGACGTGGGTGACGGTGTCGGCCACCTCCTGGCCGTAGGCGCCGACGTTCTGGATGGGCGTGGCGCCCGCGAGGCCGGGGATGCCCGAGAGGCACTCGAGGCCGGCGAGGTTCTCCGCTACGCACGCGGCGACGAACGCGTCCCAGGGTTCGCCGGCGCTGGCGGTGACGGCGACGCGGTCGCCCGCGGGGTCGTGCGAGACGCCGCGGGTGGCGACGCGAACGACGCGCCCGGCGAAGCCGCGGTCGGCGACGAGGAGGTTCGAACCGCCGCCGAGCACGAGGAGGGGGGCGCCGCGGTCGTCGGCCTCGCGGACGGCGTCGACGAGGTCGCGCTCGGTCTCCGCGGTGACGAGCTCGCGCGCGGGGCCGCCGACGCCGAGCGTGGTGAGCGGGCCGAGGGGGACGTCGGTTCGAACCGCGGGCGTCATCGCGGACGCAACTACCACGCAGCGGGCGGCGGCCGCGAGGGCTCCGGTGCGAGAGCTCCGGCGCGGGGGCGCAATCGTCGCCGCTTTCTGGAGGGCGCGTGGGGCGCGCGGTACGGTCTGTCTCGTCAGGGCGCAACGCGGGACGCGCCGCCGGCGGAACTCACTCCTCCTTCGCCGGCGTCAACGCTCCCACGGCCCTGCGCTCCGCCGCGTCGCTCCTCCGCGAGGTTCACGTCGGCGGCGGGTCGGGAGGTCCCGACATCCCCTCCGAACCACCCGCGCCGCGCGTCACCCTTCGCCCGAGGGCCGCGCGCGTGAGGTGGCACCGCCCCCCACGACCCGCGTGGGTGCGCCGCGCCCCCGCCTGTCCCGCGGGTTCGCGTCGCGCGGTGGGCGTCATCGCCTCCCCTCGTGCGCGCCTAGCCCGCGCCGCGGGGGGAGGCGTGGGCGCTTTTCGAACTACCCCAAGAAGCCCGCCACCCGCTCGACACACCAGTACGCGCCCGCCACCCCGATGGCGGTCGCCACCGCGCGGCGCCCCATCGCTGCGTCGACGCCGGCGCGCGCTGCGAGCCTCGCGCAACCGAGCGCGAGCGCGACGAAGGCCACCTGGCCGAGCTCGACGCCGGCGTTGAATGCCACCAGCGATCGGGCGACCGCGCCGGGCGCGAGGCCCGCCTCCGCGAGCGCACCCGCGAAGCCGAAGCCGTGCAGCAGCCCGAAGAGCGCCGCGAGCGTCCACGGCGGGACGCGCCCCGGGGACTCGCCCGCGCCGACGATCACCGCGCGCGCGACCACCACGACGCTCCACGCGATGGCGGCCTCGATCGCGCGGACGGGCGCCCGCACGAACCCGAGCGCCGCGAGCGCGAGCGTGACCGAGTGGCCGAGCGTGAAGGCCGTCACCGCCGCGAGGAGCGCGCGCCGCCCGCGGACGAGGAGCGCGAGGCCGAGCACGAAGGCGAGGTGGTCCCAGCCGGTGGCGATGTGCTCGACGCCGAGCGCGAGGTAGCGCCCCCACACCGACGTCGCGCCGCGCGGAACCGCCCACGCCGGGCTCGACGCGTCGAGCACCGCGTCGGCGGGCGCCCCCACCGCGGGCACGTAGCGCGCGGCCACCTGCACGTCGCTCCCGTCGAGGCCCTCGACGCGCAGCTCGTCCCCCGCGAGCGGCGCCCCGCAGCGGTAGTGGGCGACGCGCGAGACGCCGTCCTCGATGCCCTCGAACGCGACGTCGCCGACGGGCGCGCAGCGGGCCGGGAGCGCGACGCGGACGGCGGCGACGCGATCGGCCGTCCCCGAGAAGCGCCAGGCGACCCGGAGCGTCCCGTCGGGTGATTCGCGCGCCTCCACGCGCCCGAAGGAGAGCGGGTGCGCGGCGACGGACGCGCCCGCGAGGAGGACGGAGGCTGCGAGCGCCGCCCTCACGGCGACGTCTCGTGGCGCGCGATGATGCGGTCGATGGCCGCGCGGACGAGGGCGGTGCGTCGCTCGTCGAGCCAGCGGCGGCGAACATCGGCGCGTACCTCGGAGAGTTGCGCGGAGCCGCCCGGGTCGCGCGCGGTGACCCGGACGAGGTGCCAGCCTTCGGGCGATGCGAGCGGTCCGCGCCACGCGCCGTTGGGAACGTCGTCGAGGGCCCGCGCGAAGGCGTAGCCGAACGAGCGGGTCACGTCGGCGAAGCGCCGCGCCGGGAGCGAGGGGCCCGCGAGGTGGGGGTCGCCGCGCATGAGGGCCGCCGCGAGGGGCTCGTCGGGGCGCATCGTCGCGAGGGCGGCGCGCGCGTCGGCCTCGGCCCGCGCCCCGCGGCTCTGCCCGGAGAAGAACACCTGTTCGAAGCTCACCGACGCGGCGCGGCGGTAGTCCTCGGCGTGGGCGTCGAGCCAGCGTTGGAGCGCGGCGTCGTCGGGCTCCTCGGGCGACGCCTCGGCCTCGAGCAGGAAGGTGAGCTTCTGCACGAGCCGCTGGCGGACGACCGGGTCGCCCTCGCCCAGACCCCGCGCGACGGCCTCGCGGACGAGCGCCTCCTCCCGCACGAACTCCGCGCGCGACGCCCCGCGCGGGGCGACGATGCGCGCCCTCCCCTCGCCCGCACGCTGACGTGACGTCGCCCGCTCGGCGGCGAAGAGCGCGAGGGCGCCGAGGGCGAAGTGGACGAGCGGCTCGCGGAGCGGGCTCCAGCGGGGCGGCGGGGGCATCGCCGCTACGGGAGTATCACGGCTTCAATGCGCCGCGGCAGGGGCGGGCGCGGGGGTCGGCGCGGCGGCGGGCGCGACGCCGAGGGTGCGGCGGAAGTCGACCGCGGGGGGCTCGGCGGGGCCCATGGAGACGGGCGTGGCGACGCCGTAGTGGCGGTCGATCTGGTTGCGGAGGCGCTGCTCGGCGCGGTACCAGCCGAGCTTCTCGGCGTTGTCGGGGCAGGTGGAGAGCTCGGGCGAACCCGCGGGCGCGCCCCAGCGGAGCTCGGGGCAGTGGTACGGGTCGAAGGAGATGGCGAAGAGCCGGTCGAGCACCGCGTCGATGGAGAGGGCGACGGTGGCGCCCGCGGAGTTGGCGTAGGTGTACTGGCAGGCGGGCTGCGTGCGCTCCTCGTCCCAGGCCTGGACGAGCTGCGCGCGCAGCGGCGAGTCGGCGGGGAGCGCGAGGATGCCCTCGTTGATCTCGCGCACGCTGGCCTTCAGGCGCGCGTCGCGGGAGGGCGTGGAGTAGAGCTCCCAGTCGCCGTTGGTGCCGTAGATGTTGAAGGGGAGCGCGCCGGGGTGCGAGCGCTGGTGCGTGCGGATGCCGAGCGCGACGTTGACGGCGTCGGCGCGGTCGAGCACGTCGCGGCAGAGCGAGCGGACCTGCTCGCGGAAATCCCGCACCGGGTCGCGCACCACGTTGGGCGCCGCCATCGTGCGCCGCACCCAGAGGTGGAACATCCCGGGCGCGATCGAGTTGCGCGCGGCCTCGGGCGGCGGGCGGAGCCACTGCTCGCGCGGGACGCCGGCGACCCAGAGGTCGCGGTTCCACTGCTGGTTGGGGTCGAAATCCGGGAGCTCGGTGTTGGTGGCGCGCGTGATCGCGGTGCCGTCCCAGGTCTGGCGCCGCCAGTTCTTGAAGCCGCCCCAGAGGAAGCGCGGGCCCAGTTCGAAGGCCTCGCCGAAGCGCTTCCACGTCATCGAGCCGTCGGGGTGGCCGTCGATGAGGAAGATGGTGCCGTCGTCGCGGACGTCGGTGACCACCAGCACGTGCCCGTTGGGGTCGTAGTACGTGGTGCCGGGCCGGATCGACTCGCGCGTCACGGTGATCGGGTAGAAGTCGCCCTGCTCCTGGTTGGGCTCGACGCGGTACATCCCCGAGTGAACCGAGTCCGAGATGTGCCGCAGGATCGAGCGCGGCGAGCGGTAGTCGTTCCACTGGTGGAAGAGCACCGGGCGGACGCGGAGCATGTAGCGGGGGTCGGTGCCGCTGCCGGTGATCGCGTCGACGTACCCGAACGGGAGCCTCCGCTTGAAGGCGAAATACGCGCGGAGCACGTACGGCAGGTCGCCGCAGTCGACGTCGAGCGTGAGCCGCCCCTCGGTCGCCGGGTCGTAGAGCGTGTTGATCTCCGGGTTGCGCAAGCACCTGTCGAGGCGGCCGCAGCGGCGCGACTCCACCCCCCGCCCGATCGCCCGGACGAACTCCGAGTACTCGCGCTCCATCGCGTCGTTCCAGCGGTTGACCGCGGGCCACGCCTGCGCGGTCGGGAGGTCGAGCGTCGTGCCCGTCGGCGAGCCCGCCACCGCCTCCGCCGCCGACTGCATCGCCGCGTCGGGCAGCGGGACGTCCTCGAGCGCCACCACCCGGGGCGCGTCGGGCGCCGCCACCGCCGCGTCCGCGGGGCCCGCGCTGGTCACGGAAGCTTCGCGCGACGCGTCGGCGCCGCGCGCGACGGGCTTCGCGTCCTGGCACGCGGTGAAGGCCGCCAGCGCGGCGGCGGCGAAGACGGCGGGGGTCGAGCAGGCAAGGAAGCGTTGCGTCATGAGGTCTCTCGCGGCGCCGCCGGGAGCGTGCGCCGCCTCCACGGGTCGATGGTGAATCCGCACGCCCTGCGCCGCAAAAAAGCGTCAGGCGTTTCAGCGAAGCCTCCGACGAAACCGGCCACCGCGGCGCCCCCTTCCGCGCGATGGCCCCGCGCTGGTAGCGTCCGCGCCGTGACGAAGCTCCGCGCCGCCCTCGGCCTCTGCGCGCTTTCCGCGCTCTCCTGCGCGCCCGACGCGGGCGACGCGCCCGACGACCTGCCCACCGACGACGCGGTCACCGTCGACACGAGCAGCGCCGCGGCCCGCGCCCAGTACGACGCCGACGTGGCCTTCGCGGTCGGGTACCGGGCCCGCTGCACCGCGCGCTCGGGGCGGCCGCGGGTGCTGGTGACGGGCTTCGGGCGCTTCCTCGACAACCCGAGCAACGCCACCGGGCGCATCGTCAGCACGCTCGCGCCGGCCGTCCCCTACCCCCTCACCCAGCGCCCCCCGGCGGGCCGCGTCGACCCGCCGGGGCCGCAGACCAGCGTCGGCGTCGACACCGTCGCCCTCCCCGCGTCGGGCCCGGTCGACGTCTGCGCGATGATCGTCCCCGTCCACTGGGACCTCGCCGCCGTCCTCGCCCTCAAGGAGATCGAGGCCTTCGCGCCGGAGTTCGTGCTGATGAACGGCATCGCCGGCGAGTCCCAGCCGCTCTGGATCGAGCTCGGCTCCGTCAACCGCGCGATGACCCTCCGCGACGGCTCCGACGTGCTGACCCCGGTGGTGGCGCCGGGCCAGCGCTTCGCCCCGATCGTGCCGAGCGCCGCGAGCGCGGACGCCGCCCGCGGGCTCGTGCTCTCCTGGGACGCCGTGCGCGGCGCGGCCCGAGACGCCATCGCCGCGCGGGCCGACGTCTCCGAAGGGGGCGTGCGCTTCGGCTCCCTCGTCGAGGGCGCGCTCCTCGCGGGCTACCCCCGCGGCGGCAACACGTACCTCTGCAACAACATCACCTACGCGGTGAACTACGCCATGGCCTGGCCGGGCCGCACGCTCACGCTCCTCCAGGCGAGCGTCGCGCGGCGCGGCGCCGTCAACCGCGTGCCCGTCCGCGTCACCCGCGACCTCCGCGCGACGCCGCGCGTCTTCGTCCACTGGCCCTCGCGCCTCGACGGCGCGCACCTCCGCGCGGCCGCCGACGTGATGGCCGCGATCGTCGACGCACAGCTCGTCGCCAACCGCGAGGGCCCGCGGGCGACGGCCGGCGCCAACGCCCGCGCCGAGGTCGCCGCCACGGGCGACACGTTCTGAAATCGCGCGCCGCGCGCTGCGTGATAGCGTCGCCGCGTGGCGTCACCCATCTCCCCGGGCCTGGTGGTCGATCACAACGTGCGCGCCTTCGTCGGCGAGGGCGCCTTCGCGCGGGCGCAGGAGTACGTCCGCGAGGGGGCGGTGTTCGACGCGAGGCGCCAGGGCGACACGCTCCGCGGCGCGTGCGAGGGCCAGAGCGCCGAGTCGTACGACGTCCGCGCGACCGTGTCGCCGACGGGCGAGATCGGCGCCGCCGCGTGCACGTGCCCGGTGGGCGCCGACGGCCGCTGCAAGCACGTCGCGGCGCTGCTGCTCACGTACGCCCGCACGCCGGGGGACTTCGTGGTGGTCGACGACGTCGACGCCGCCCTCGCGAAGCGGAGCCGCGCGGAGCTGATCGCGGTGATCCGCCAGATGCTCCGCCAGCGCCCGGAGCTCGAGACGCTGCTGGTGACGCCGCTGCCCGACGGGCGCGCCCGCACGCCGCGCCGCCTGCCGCCGGGCGCCACGCCGCGGCTCTACCGACGTCAGGCCGACGCCGTCTTCCGCCGCCACGGGAGCGAGTGGGGCGCGGTGGTGGCCGTGGTGCCCGAGCTCCGCGCGATCGCGGCCATCGGCGAGGGCTTCGTCGCGCAGGGCGACGCGGCCTCGGCCTTCTCCGCGTACGAGGGCCTCGTCGAGGCGGTGCTCGTCCGGTACGCCGAGTACGAGCGGCAGGACGAGGAGGGCGTGCTCCGGCACGTGATCACCGAGTGCGTCGAGGGCCTCGGGCGCTGCCTCGCGCTCCCGGGCGCCGCCACGGAGCTGCGCGAGCGGATCCTCCGGCTCCTCTTCGACCTGCTCGAAGACGACGACCACCTCGGCGACGCCGGGCCCGTCGACGAGGCCGGCGAGGCGATCGTTCGGTACGCGAACGACGTCGAGCGGGCGCTGGTGGCGAGGTGGCTGCGGGCGCTCTCCCCCGACGCGACGGCGTGGCACGCGCGGCCCCACGCGGGGGTGCTCCTCGACCTCGAGCGCGACTCCCTCCCCGACGACGAGTACCTCGCCGCGTGCGTGGCCCTCGGGCGCGACCGCGAGCGGGTCGAGCGGCTGCTCGCGCGGGGGCGCCGCGAGGAGGCCCTGGAGGCCGCCCGGGAGGCCTCGGTGTCGAACCTCCGCGCCGTCGCCGACGCGATGGTGGCGGCCGGCGAGGGGGTGGCGGCGGAGGCCGTCGTCCGCGATCGTTCGGGGGCGAACGACCCGGGCCTCTTCGAGTGGCTCCTCGGGCGGGCGCGGGCGGCGGGCGACGGCGAGTCGGTGGCGCGCTGGTCGGAGGCGCTGCTGCTGGCGGCGCCGAGCATCGACCGCTGGCGCGCGGCGAAGCGGGCCTTCGAAGCGCGCGGGCCCGAGGCCTGGGGCGCGGCGCGGGGGCGGCTGCTGGCGGCCCTCGAGCGGCGCGCGCACCGGGTCGCGGTGGAGGCGCTGCTCGACGAGGGCGACCTCGCGCGCGCCCTGGTGCTGGTGGAGTCGGAGCCGACGGTCGACGCGGCCGGCGCGCCCGTCCCCGCAGGGATGAAGCTGCGCGTGGCCGAGGCCGCGGAGCGGTCGCACCCGCGCGAGGCGATGGCGATCTGGAAGGGCCACGTGCGCGACCTCATCGCCAGCGGCCGCCGCTCGCGCTACCGGGAGGCCGCCGAGGCCGCGCGGCGCGTCTGCGCGCTCTACGACGCCGCGGGCGACGCCGCCGGGGCCGCGCGCTGGGTGGAGGAGCTGCGGGCGGCGCACGGCCGCCTCCGCGCGCTGCGCGAGGAGCTCGCCGCCGCGGGGTTGTGAGCGATCAGCTCAGCGGGCGAGGCGGGCGCGGATGGCGTCCTGCACGTCCGCGGGCAGCGTGGCGAGGAAGCTCTCGGGCAGGCGGGCGAGCATCGCGTCCGGGAGCGCGAGCACGGTGTGCTCCGGGGCGAGACCGGCGAGCCGCTCCTCGGGCTTCAGGCCGACGAGCCGCTCCTCGGGCTTCAGGCCGACGAGCCGCTCCTCGGGCTTCAGGCCGACGAGCCGCTCCTCGGGCTTCAGCCCTTCGAGGCGGACGCGCAGGGGCAGGGATTGAGCGATCTTCCTGAGGAGGGGTTCGTTCTTGGCGACTTCTTCGGGCGGCAGCACGGCGTCCTCCGGAATGTCGGTGTGTTCGCGGAGCCACTCTACCACCTCCTCGGTCTGGATGGGGTGGTGGCTGAAGACGCGGAGGTAGTCGTCGCGCTCGCTCTCCGAGACGACGTCGAGCTCGACCACCAGGAGGCGCATCCGCTCCAACGCGGCGAGGTGGTAGCCGGGCTCCTGCGGCTCGGGCGCGGCTCCGCACGCGGCGAGCTCCGCCCGCAGCGTCTCGGTGACCAACGGCAGCACGAGCGTGAGGAGGACGTCGCCGGGCCGGTGCTCGGGGTTGCGCGCGAGCCAGTGCCACCCGCACGCGACGAGCCGGTACAGGTCGCCCGCCGCGAAGTCGCGCGCCACGCTCTTGAACTCCAGCAGCGCGACACGTGGGATGTGCCGCCAGAGCGAGCGGAGCACCCGGCCCTGATCTGCGGGGTCGCGCCCGGGCTTCGCGCGCAGGGACAGGAGCAGGTCGATCCGCTGCGACTGACGTTGCAACAGGAACTCCGGCTCGACCCGCACCCACCGCGGGCAGCGCCACTCCACCAGCGCGCAGAACGGCGGGTGCCACTCCGTCCGCGCGCGACGGCGGCGTGAGGGACGACGGCGGCGCTTCGACGTTGGCAACGCCATGGCGCCATTGGGTACCGCGCGGGCCGCCGTGGTAGCCTCCGGCGCGATGTGGAAGGCGCTGCGGTTCGTGTGCGGGGCGGCGCTCTTCGTGTCGGCGTTCGGGCTGCTCTTCGCCTGGCGCGAGCACCCGCGCGACTTCCGCCCCCACGAGTGGCGCCCCTACGTCGACCGCGTCGCCGACAACCCCATCCTCGCCTCCCTGCTCGACGAGCGCTCCGCCGACCTCGACCGCTTCCGCCCCTTCGGCGCGTGGTCGCCGGAGTTCTCCCTCCTCCTCCTCGCGCTCCACCTCACGGTCACCGCCTCGCTCGCGGGACGCACCGCGCTCCGCCTCCGCGCGTTGCGCGCGCTGCAGACGGGGGCGGCCGCCCGCGACGATGCGCCCTATCGCCGGGTCGCCGAGGGCGCGCCTGCCGACCCCGACTTCGCCGACCGCGTGCGCGCGCTCCGGGTGGCGCTGTGGACGTTCGGCACGGCGGCGGTGCTCCCCTGCTTCACCTCGATGGGCGAGGTGATCGTGCTCCGCGCGGCGGGCGAGGTGGTCCGCGCCGTACCGACGGAGATCGGTTGGTACCAGGACGTGCGCCGCGACGGGAGGGGCTCGCTCGAGCAGCACGCGGTGAGGGCGCGGGCCGTGGTGGGCGGGCGCTCGGTCGCGCTCGAGGCCCGCTGCGGCTTCGGCCTGACGCAGCGCCTCGACGCGGGCGAGGTCGGGCCGCGGGGCGTCCCCTTCGTCGTGTGGCCGGCCTTCCCGCGCGTCCACCAGATCGGCGAGGCGCCGGTCGTCGGCCACTTCGCGGGCTGGGCCCACCTTGCCTTCGTCGCGGCCCTGGCCTTCTACTCCGCCGACGCGCGCGTGAAGCGACGCGACGCGCTGGCGCAGGGCTTCTGAGCCTCGCGAAATAACCGTGGCCCGTGGACGCAGCGCGCGGGCGGCGCCTACGATCACCCCATGAAGCTCCGCCCCTTCTTCCCCCTCGTCTTGCTCGCCGCGTGCGACCCGGCCCCCGACGCGCCGGACGCGCAACCATCCGCCGCCACCGTCGACGCCTTCCCCGAGCGCTTCCTGGCCGCCGTGTGCCGCGCGCTCACCGACTGCCCGAACCCAACGGGCTCAGCGTTGTTCGTCGCCGACCCCGCGGCGACGCGGCGACGCTGCGCGACCGCCCTCGGCCCCGCCTACCTGCACGTGCTCCGACGTCACATCGACGCCGTCCGCGCCGGGCGCGCCCGCTTCGACGCGTCGGAGGCCGAGCGCTGTTACGAGCGCGTCGCCGCGGCGTGCTCGGGCGACCCCGAGCTCCTCCTCGGGCGCTACTGCGCGCGGGTGTTCGAGGGCATGGTGACGACGGGCGGCGCCTGCCGGCTCACCGCCGAGTGCGCCGGCGAGGCCTACTGCCGAACCACCGGGACGCCCTGCGGCACCTGCCAGCCCCGCGCGGCCCTCGGCGCGTCATGCATGGGCGGCTACGATCGCTGCGCGCGGCCCGCGACGGGGTGGAGCGAGTGCGTCGGCGAGCCGCTCTCACAGACCTGCGTGGAGGCCCGGAGCGCCCCCGCCGCGGCCCTCGGCGCGCCCTGCGGCGAGCGCCGTGCCGCGGACGGCGCGCTCGAGCGGATCTTCTGCGCACCCGGCGGCCGCTGCGACGCGGCCCGTGGCGCGACGGGCGTCTGCCGCGCGGCCGTCGCGGCGGGCGCGGCGTGCGGGGAGTCGGACGGGTGCGCCGACGGCGCGCAGTGCGTCGGCGGCTCATGCGTCGCGCGCCCGCTGGTGACGGTCGCGGGCGGCGCGTGCGGCGACCCGAGCGGCCCGCGCTGCGACCCGCTGGCCGCGCTTCGCTGCGAGGCGGGCCGTTGCGCGCCGGTGCGCGACGCGTCGGGCGCGCCGGCCTGCGATTGGCAGCACCCCTTCAACTCGTGCCCGGCCGGGCAGGTCTGCCGGCGCGCGACGAGCCGCTGCGAAGCGCCCGCCGCCGAGGGCGCGGCGTGCAACGTCGACCCGGAGTGCGCGAGCGGCTGGTGCGAACGGAGCGGTTCGTCGGGGCGCTGCGTCCGCGGGACCTGCTGAGCCGCGGCGCTCGTCGTCACGCCCGCTCCGCCTCGAACACGAAGCGCAGCGCGCCGCCCGGCGCCGGCGCGAGCGTCATCCCGGTGAGCGCCTCGCCCGCCGACGCGCGCCGCTTCGCGGGCACCTCCGCTCGCTCGACGGGCGCCGCCATCGGCGCGGGCGCGTGCTCCGGCAACGACTCGCAGGCCACCACGCCCGTCACCCGAAGCCCCGCCCGCGCGGCCACCGCCTCGGCCCGCGCCAGCGCCCGCGCATAGCAGTCGACGTCGCCCTCGCCCAGGGTCGCGTCGCCCACCGGCTGGACGCCCGTCACCGTGACGCCCTTCGCGCCGTGGGCCGCGTCGAGGCAGCGGTCGAGCGCGTCGAGCGAGCGGCACCGCACGCGCACCGTCGCGGTCACCTCGGGCGTCTCGACGCGGCCGAGCGCGAGCCCGAGCGCGACGAGCGCCGCCGCCCCCTGCGCCGCCGCGGAGAGCGAGAGCGCGAAGGCCGCGGCCACCACCGCGAGGGCGCCCGGGACGAGCACCGCCCACGCCCACGAGCCGTGCTGGAGGTGCTCGAGGCGAACGTCGCCCGGCGCGACGCCGACGTCTTCGAGCGCGCGGCGCAGCGACGCGAGGCGCGCGAGGTCGGCCCGACCGACTGCGTGATCTGAGATCGTGAGCGTGACCTCGGCGCCGGCGGCGGGCGCGAGCGTCTGGGGGCGTTCGACGAAGGAGAGGGTGGTGCGCATGAACCGCCAACGCAGACGGCCCTCCGCTTGTGACAGGGAATCTCACCGCGCCCTCGCGCCGCCCCGGTGCGGTGGTAGGCTCGCCCGATCATGACGGTCGAACCTCAGCGCGCAAAGCCCTACCGGTACCCGCAGCGGCCGCGGCCCGCGGGCGAGCTCCCCCCCGTCCACGAGGCGCTCCTCGCCGACGAGACGCCCTACGAGATGTACGACGGGCGCCTGACGCGGGTGGCATCGGCCAACCCCCCGCACGCGATCCGCCACACCGAGGTGGCCTTCGTGCTGCGGGCCAACACGGCGCCCGGCTACATCTCCGCCCTCGACCTGAAGACCCGCGTCGACCAGACCTCCGAGGTGGCGCCCGACGCGTCCATCTACCCCGCGGAGGCCGACCCCGACACGGCGGGCCGGCGGCTGGAGGAGCTGGTGGTGGAGGTCACCGGGCGGCAGGCGTTCTCGGTGGTCACGCGCAAGGCGAGGAAGCTCGCGACGCGCGGCGTCCGGCGGATCTTCTGCGTGCGGGTGAAGCGCCGCGAGGTGGTGGAGTGGGTCCACGCCGACGCGACGTGGTCGCCGCCACTCGCCCACGACGCGGTGATCGCGGACCGGTGCCTCGTCCGACCGCTGGTGGTCCTCTCCCTGCTCGACGCCGCCGCGGCCGACGACGAGGCCGCCCGCGGGCTCCTCGCGCGCAAGGCCCCCGCGCTGGTGGCGGCGCTCGACGAGGCCGACAGCAAGGGCGACGCTCGGGGGATGGAGCGCGGCCTCGCGCAGGGGCTCGCGCAGGGCCTCGCGCAGGGCGTCCTGGCCGTCCTCGACGCGCGGGGTGTGCCGGTCTCCGAGGCCGCGCGTCGGGCGATCCTCGCGTGCGCGGACGCAGCCACGCAGCGCCGCTGGATCGCGGACGCGGCCACCGCGGCGAGCGGCGACGCGCTCCTCGGGCGGTAGTCACTCCCCGCCGAACTGAAGTCGGTGCAGCTTCGCGTACACCCCACCCGCGGCGATGAGCGCGTCGTGCGGGCCGCGCTCGACCACCGCGCCGCGGTGGAACACCAGGATCTCGTCGGCCCGGCGGATGGTGCTCAGCCGGTGGGCGATGACGATGGCCGTGCGCCCGCGCAGGGCCTCTTGGATCGCGGCCTGGACGGCGGCCTCGCTCTCGCTGTCCATGCTGGAGGTGGCCTCATCGAGGACGAGGATCTCCGGGTCGCGGTAGAGCGCGCGGGCCAGCGCGATGAGCTGGCGCTCGCCGACGGAGAAGTTTCCGCCGCGGTCGGCGACCTTGGTGCGGAGCCCCTCGCCGCGGCGCGCGAGCATGGCGCCAAGCCCGATGGCGTCGGCGACCTTCTCGGCGCGGGCGACGTCCGGCGCGTCGTCGCCGAGCGCGACGTTGTCGAGCACGTCGCCGGGGAAGAGCACGGTGTCCTGCGGGACGACCACGAAGCGCCGGCGGAGGGCGTCGCGGGCGAGGTCGCGGACGTCGACGCCGTCGACCAGGACGGCGCCCGACTCGATCTCGTAGAGGCGCTGGAGGAGCGAGACGACCGTGGTCTTGCCCGCCCCGGTGGCGCCGACGAGCGCGACCGTCTTGCCGCGCTCGACGGCGAAGGACACGCCCTTGAGCGTCGGCTGCGCGGCCTTGTAGCCGAAGACCACGTCGCGGAACTCCACGGCCGGCGCGCCGGGCGCGCGCGCGTCGCCGGGCTTCTCGTCGCGCGGGGGCGCGTCGGGCTCGGGCTGGTCGAGCAGGCCGAAGATGCGCTCGGCGCCCGCCATCGCGCTCTGCATCACGGTGAACTTCGACGACAGGTCGCGCAGCGGCTCGAAGAAGCGCTGGATGTACTGGACGAAGGCCACCACCGCGCCGAGCGACGCCGCCGGGGCGCCCGCGCCGAGGGAGCGCGCGCCGACGAAGAGCAGCGTCGCGACGCACACCGACGCGAACATCTCCACCACCGCGAAGAGCAGCGCGTCGTAGCGGATGCTGGCGAGGTTGCCTTCTTTGTACGCGACGTTGATCTCGCCGAACTCGGCCTGGCAGCGCGCCTCCTGGCCGTAGGCCTGGACGACGGAGGCGCCGATCACCTGCTCGTTGAGGTAGGCGTTCATCCGGGCCGTCTTGGTGCGAATGGCGCGGAAGGCCTCGCGGGCGCGGCGGCGGAAGTAGTCGACGGCGAGCACGAGCGGCGGCACCGCGACGAAGGTGTAGAGCGAGAGCTTCACCGAGAACGCGAGCATCGCCACGACGATGAGCGCGAGCGTGACGAAGTCGCCGATGGCCGTGACCGCGCCCGACGCGAAGAGCTCGCCGAGGGCGTCGACGTCGTTGGTGACGCGGGTCACGAGGCGCCCGATCGGCTGGCGGTCGAAGAAGGCCATCCGCTGACGCTGGAGGAAGGCGAAGACGTCGCGGCGGAGGTCGTTCATCGTGCGCTGGCCGGCGACCTGGAGGAGGTAGCCGAGCGCGAACCGGACCACGTACTCCCCGAGCATCAGCCCCGCGAGGGAGGCCGCGCCCGCGTGCACCGCGTTGAGGTCGCCGCGGCCGATGCCGTCGTCGACGATGCGCTTCATCACCCGCGGCTGCCACACCTGGAGGGTCGAGGCCGCGGGCATCAACAAGATCGCGACGACCACGGCCCAGGCGTAGGGCCGGAGGTAGGGCCAGAGCTTGCGCAGGAGCCTCGCGTCGTAGGCCTTGCCGAGCGCCTCCTCCTCGTGGAAGGCGCGCTCGGCCTCGGCGCCCGTCTTCGCCTTCTTCGCGGGCGCGGCGGGCGGCGACTTCTCGCGGTAGGCGGTGCTGCCGTCGGGGGCCGCGCTCACAGGGCCTCCAACTCGGCTTCGAGGGCCTGGCGCTCGGCGAGGCGCGCGTAGAGCCCGCCGCGGGTGACGAGCTCGGCGTGCGTCCCCTCCTCCACCACGCGGCCGGCGTCGAGCACCACGACCCGGTCGCAGCGCGACGCCGCGGCCACGCGGTGGGTGATGAGGAGGAGGGTGCGCCCGGCGGCCGCGCGTTCGATGGCGTCGAGGATGCCCGCCTCGGTGCGCGCGTCGACGGCCGAGAGCGGGTCGTCGAGGATGAGCACCCGCGGCTTCGCGAGGAGCGCCCGCGCGAGGGCCACGCGCTGCTTCTGCCCGCCGGAGAGCTGGACGCCGCGCTCGCCGACGATGGTGTCGAGCCCGTCGGGCATCGCCTCGGCCTCGGCGAGGATCTGCGCCTCGGCGGCGGCGTGGCGGGCGCGCTCGACGGCCTCGGGCGCGTCGGGGTCGGGCTCGGCGAAGGCGATGTTGCGCGCGATGGTGGTGGAGAAGAGGAAGGGCTCTTGCTGGGCGAGGCCGACGGCGCGGCGCAGGTCGCGCAGGGGCACGTCGGTGACGTCGCGGCCGTCGAGGGAGACGGCGCCTGCGGGCGTCGGGAGCATCCGCGCGAGGAGCTTCGCCAGCACGCTCTTGCCCGAACCCGTCCGCCCGACGATGGCGACGCGGCCGCCGGCGGGCACCGCGAAGCGGACTTCGTCGAGCACGTTGCGGCCTTCGAACGCGTAGGTGAGCCCGGTGATGGAGAGCTCCCCGCGGACGGGCTCGGCGAGGGGCGCCGCGCCGTCGCGGTCGGCGATGTCGGGCGTCGCGTCGATGACCTCGATGACTCGCTCGGTGGACGCGCGGCCGCGCTGGAGGATCGAGAGCATGTAGCCGAGCGCGATGGTGGGCCACGCGACGAGCGCGAGGTGGGCCTGGAAGGCGAGGATGTCGCCGACGGTCATCTTGTCGGGGTGCTCGACGGCGAGGCCGCTGCCGTACCAGACGACCACCAGCGACGCGACCGCCGCGCCGAGCCCGAGGATGGGGAACATCAGCCCGCGCAGCCGGGCGAGCGCGAGGTTGGCGTCGAGCGAGCGGAGCGAGTCGTCGCGGAAGGCGCGCGCTTCGAAGGCCTCGAGCCCGTAGGCCCGCACCACGCGCATGCCGGCGAGCGAGCGCTGGGCGCGGTCGCTCATGGCGCCGAGGGCCTCCTGGGCGGCGCGGCTGCGCTGGAAGAAGCCCTTGGAGAAGCCCTGGGTGAGTAGCACGAAGAAGGGGAACGGCAGGAGGGCCAGCGCCGCGAGCGTCGGCGCGCGCCAGAACATCAGCGGGATGTTGACCGCGTAGGCGAGCGCGGTGTTGACGAGGTTGAGCGCGCCGAAGCCGACCAGCAGGCGCACCTGGCCGAGGTCGTTGGTGGCGCGCGACATGATCTCGCCCGGCGGCATCGTGCGGTAGAACGCGGGCCCCAGCCGGTGGAGCGACGCGAGGAGCCGCTCGCGCAGGGTGAACTCCACCTCGCGGCCGCCGTTGAAGATGCGGACGCGGGACTCGACGCGCGTCCACGCGCCGACGAGGGCGAGGCCCACGATGGCGAGCGCGGCCTTCGCGGCGCGGTCGGCGTGCCCGTCGCGCAAGCCGTTGGAGGCCGCGCGGATGCACTGCGGCACGAGGCCGGCGGTGACGCTGGAGGCGACGAGGAAGAGGGCGCCGGTGAGGAAGTCGCCGCGGCGCTGGGCGATGAGCTCTCGGAGGACGGCCCAGGCGCGGCCCGGGGCGACCTTGGGGGCGGGGGCGGCGGCGGGGCCGCTCACGCCTGGGCGGTGGACTTCGCGGAGGACTCCGCGCCGGAGGCCTTGTCGCGCACGTCCTTGAGGCGCGCGGCCTTGCCCTGGAGGTTGCGGAGGAAGTAGAGCTTCGACCGGCGGACGACGCCGCGGGAGACGACCTCCACCTTGTCGATGCGCGGGCTGTAGGTCGGGAAGATGCGCTCGACGCCGACGTTGTACGAGACCTTGCGGACGGTGAAGGTCGAGCCGACGCCCTGGTCGCGCTGGCGGATCACCTGGCCCTGGAACACCTGGATGCGCTCCTTGTCGCCCTCGACCACCTTGTAGTGGACGCGGACGGTGTCGCCGACGCGGAAGCCGGCGGTGCGCTGCTGCGCGAGCTGGGAGTGGAGCGCTTCGATCTTGGGATGCTGCATGCCCATGGTGGGAATACCGTTGCGTTAGGGGTAATGGGTGGGAGGTGCTGCCCCGGCGGCGGGGGTCGCCGGAGGGGCGCGGAAATCACCACGGGCGCCCGGGGGATGTCAAGCCCCGCGCCGCGCGCCGTCACAGCCGGACGACGCCCGCGCCCCAGGTGTAGCCGCTGCCGAAGGCCGAGAAGAGCACGAGCGTGCCCTCCTTCGCGCGGCCCGCGCCGACGGCCTCGCTCAGGGTGAGCGGGATGGAGGCGGCGGTGGTGTTGCCGTAGCGGTCGATGGAGGTGGCGACCTTGTCCATGGGGATCTCCATCTTGCGCGCGACGAACTCGTTGATGCGCAGGTTGGCCTGGTGGGGGACGAAGAGGTCGATGTCGGCGGTGGTCTTGCCCGCCGCGCGGAGGGCCTCGTGGGCGGCCTCGGGCATCTTCTCGGTGGCCCAGCGGAACACCTGCTTGCCGTTCATCCGCGGGTAGTGCTTGCGCTCGGCGAGCATCTGCTCGGTGATGCGCGACGGGGACGAGCGCGAGGAGGGGGCCTCGATCCAGAGGTCGGCGGCGCCGGAGCCGTCGGCGTGGAGGTTGACGCTCTGCACGCAGCGCTCGGGGTCGTCGGTGGGGCCGAGCACCGCGGCGCCCGCGCCGTCGCCGAAGAGCACGGTGACGTCGCGGCCCTCGTCGCTGAAGTCGATGCCGGTGGAGTGGACCTCGGAGCCCACGAGGAGCACGCGGCGGTACATGCCCGCGCGGATCCAGGCGTCGGCGATGGAGAGGCCGTAGAGGAAGCCCGAGCACTGGTTGCGGATGTCGAGCGCGGGGATGCCCTTGAGCCCGAGCTTGGTCTGGAGGAAGCACCCGGAGCCCGGGAAGAACACGTCGGGCGAGAGCGTCGCGAAGATGATCGCGTCGAGGTCGTTGACGGCGCAGCCCGCGCGCTCGCAGGCCATCTTCGTGGCGGGGATGGCGAGGTCGCTGGCGCCGATGCCGTCGTGCTCGATGTAGCGCCGCTCGCGGATGCCGCTGCGCTGGACGATCCACTCGTCGCTGGTGTTGAACATCTTCGAGAGGTCGTCGTTGGTGACGACGCGGGACGGGGCGTAGTGGCCGACGCCGAGGATCGCGGTGCGAGGCATTCGAACTCCTTCGTGGGTGTGCGCCCACCGTGGCCGCGCGCGCGGTGCGGCGTCAACAGATTCCCGACCGCGCGCGGCGATGACGCGCGGCGGCGCGTAGCGGGCTTCGCGCGAGGGGCTGCGGCTGCGAAGGGGGCTACGCGACGCGGGCGGGCGCGGCGAGCCAGGGGAGCAGCGCGCCGCCGGTGGCGAGGCGCTCGCGCGAGACGCCGGCGAGGTCGCGGAGCATCGCGTGGAGGTTGCCGGTGACCGACCACGCGCCGGGCTTCACGCGCGCGACGGGGACGCCGTCTTCGAGGCACACGCCGCCCTGGATGGGGTTGTTGAAGGCGCCGGTGGCCTTGTTGGCGGAGTGGACGCCGAGGAGGTCGGTGACGAGCACGGATTTCCCCCGCACGAGCGAGGCGCGGGGCGTGTCGCCGGCGGGGACGTCGAGGTGGCCGAAGCCGACGCGGACGGGGGCCTCGGCGCGGTCCTCAGCGAGGATGGGGATGCGGAAGCCGTTGCCGGTGGGGGCGACGCCGCGCGCCGCGGCCGAGCGGCGGTCGTTGGGCAGCGAGGCGAGCGCGCCTCCCTCGACGACGGCGCGGCGCGCGCCGGGGACGCCCTCGTCGTCGGTGACGTCGCCGCGGAGCGAGCCGGCGGCGGAGGTGTCGTCGTAGAGGCTGAAGGCGGGGTGCGCGACGCGCTCGCCGGGCGCCGCGCGGGAGAGGCCGGCGAGCACGCGGTCGAGGGCCACGCGCTCGAGGAAGAGCGCGCGGAGGAGCGTCTCGACGAGCCGCGGGTGGAGCACGACCGTGACCTCGCGCGGGCCGCCGAAGAAGCCCTCGCAGGTAGCCTCGCGGGCCGGGAGCTCCGCGAGGAGCGAGCGCCCCATGTCGGCGACCGCGGCGTCTTCCGGGCGCGCGACGCCGGCCCAGGCGTCCCACTCGTTGCCGTCGAGCATGACGAAGGCCGACACGTGGGTCGAGGCGCTCACCGACGCGTCGCCGCGCGCGGTGGCGACGGCGCGGGCGCTGCGCCCGGCGGCGACCTCGGCGTCGACGGCGACGTCCTTGCGGACGCCCCTGGCGCCGTCGCGCAGCGCGACGGCGAGCGTGCGGAGCGCGGCGGGATCGTCGACGAGGGCCCAGGCGCGCGGGTCGGCGAAGCGCGCGACGTCGCGGGCGGCGGCGGTGACGGCGAAGGCGGCGAGCGGGTCGGGCTGCGCGGCGTCGAGCGCGAGGCGGAGCGCGCGGACGGAGTCCCCGGGGTCGCGGCTGGTGGTGGCGGCGGTGGCGAGGCGGCCGCCGCGGAGGGCGCGCATCGCGACCGACCACGCGCCGACCTCGAGGGCGGGGATGACGGCGTCGTTCTCGACGACGTAGGTGGTGCGGTCGCCGCAGGAGACGAGCACCTCGACGTCGTCGACCTCGCCGCGGACGGCGTCGCGGACGGCGAGGCAGAGGGCGCGGGCGGCGTCGAGGGGGGCGTCGGTCGGGTCGTTCACGGGGGTCACTGCCCTTCGAAGGTGAGGGTGACGGCGGGCGACGCGGCGACCTTCACGTACCGGGGCCCGCCCTCGGTGACGCGGCGGGTCTGGCCGCTCTTGCCGCAGAATCCCACGCCGTGGGCCTCGACGCCGCCGGCGTAGCCCTCCACCGTGGCGAGGCACGACGCGGTGAGGGCGGTGAAGTTGCCCGCGGTGATCATCTCGTCGGTGACCTGGCCGTCGCGCACGAGCCAGCCCCACTGCGTCGACGACGACATCCCGTCCTTCGAGACGGCGCCGCCGAGCGAGCCGTGGAGCACCACGCCGAACGCCACGTCCTTCGCGAGCTCGGTGAGCGAGTCGACCCAGTGCGCGCCGGGCGCGGGGCAGAGCGTGGTGTTGCGCATCCGCACGACGCGCCGGTCGCCGAGCTGCGAGAAGCCGTTGCCGGTCGGCGCGACGCCGAAGTGGTGGGCGGTCTCGCGCGAGTGCATCATCCCGACGATGCGGCCGCCCTCGACGAGGACGGTGTTCTGCACCTCGACGCCCTCGTCGTCGATGAGCTCGGTGCCGAAGCCCCGGGTGCTCACCGGGAGGCCCGCGGGGTCGGGCGCGGGGCCGTCGACGATGCGAACGACCGGCGAGCCGAGCGGGTCGACGCGCGGTGTTCCGTCGGGCCCCACGATCGCCGAGCCGTCGGCGCGCGCGATGTCGGCCTCGATCGGGTGCCCGAGGCCCTCGTGGATGAACACCAGCGACGAGTGGTGGAGCACGTAGTGGGTGACGCGCGCGCGCTCCTCCGCGGTGAGGGGCCGCGCGTCGAGCAGGCCCACCGCGCGGTCGCGGTACTCCGCGAGGGCCCGCGCGACGGCACCGGTGACGCGCCCATCCGCCACGTAGTGTGAGAGCCCCGCGGCCTCGCCGAAGCGCAGCCGCGTCCGCGCCTGGCGCTCACCCCGCACCGCGCGGAACACCACCTGGAGGAAGGACACCGGCATCACCTGCGTCTTGTAGACGCCGTCGGTGTCGGCCACCCACTTCTCCTCCACCTGCGTCCAGGCCCACAGCTCGGGCACCACGCGCACGCCCTCGGGCGCAGCCTCGGCGGCCTCGCGCACTGCGGCGATGAGGCCGAGGAAGGCGCCGGTCGGGGCCGCGTCGCGCGGGTCGTCGGTGAGCGGGATGCCGTAGCGCTCGCGGGTCGGGTTGGGGATCGGCGCGAGCCCGAAGCGCGGCGACGGCGGCTCGGCGGCGAGCGCGGCGGCGGCCTGGTCGACCGCGGCGGCGAGCGCGTCGGGGGAGACGTCGCCCACGCGGACGCCGACGTGGCGGCCCCCCTCGCCCACCAGGCGAACCTGCGCGGCCCCCTTGAGCGACGCGGGCTTCACGATCACCTGCCCGTCGGCGAGCAGGTTGCACTCGGCCTTGAAGACCCGCTCGTACACGAGGTCGGCGTAGCGGGCGCGGTCGCGGGCGCGGTCGAGGGCAACGGCGAGGGCGGCGCGCACCTCGGGGTCGTTGCGTGGGGCGGGGGCTTCGGCGGGAGCGTCCATGGCGGCGGACGGTACTACGCGCGCCGCCGGGCGCGAAGGGCGCGGGGCGCCGGGGCCGTCACAGGCCGCCGGCGCCGCGCGGAGGGGTCGTCAGGGCAGGCACTCCCAGACGACCGTGTTGCAGAGGATGCGGCCGAGCGTGTCGCTGCCGCAGGAGCCCGCGCCGTCGTAGGTCTCGGTGCCCGGCGAAGAGCAGCTCCCGCCGTCGCGGTAGCCGCAGACGAAGTTCCACGTGCCGCCGATGCGGCCCATGCGGGAGTAGCCGAGGCGCCGGCAGATCTCCTCGGCGTGGAGCTGGCCGCCGCCCGAGGCCGCGTGGGAGACCCAGGCGCTCGCCGTCGAGGCGCGGCACACCACCCAGGGGACGCCCGTGCCGCCGGGGTCGGTGCCCGAGGTGCAGCGCGAGACGTTGTTCACGCAGACGCCGCTCATGCACGTCTGGCTGGAGCTGCAGGCGCGGCCGCAGAGGCCGCAGTTGGCGTTGGTGGTGTTGAGGTTCACCTCGCAGCCGTCGGAGGCGACGCCGTTGCAGTCGGCGAAGCCCGTGCTGCAGGTGAAGGCGCAGGTGCCGCCCGAGCAGGTCGAGGTCGCGTTGGCCCGCGCGGGGCACGAGTTGCCGCAGGCGCCGCAGTGGGCGAGGGTCGTGGTGGTGTCGGTCTCGCAGCCGTCGGCCGCGCTGCCGTTGCAGTTGCCGAAGCCGGCGTTGCACACGAGGCCGCAGGCGCCCGCGGCGCAGGCCGCGCGGGCGTTGGAGGCGGCGGCGCAGGCCCGGCCGCACGAGCCGCAGTTGCTCGGGTCGGTCTGGAGGTTGACGCACGCGGCGCCGCACACCATCAGGCCGGAGCCGCAGGTGGTGGCGCAGGTGCCGGCGCTGCACGACTGGCCCGCGCCGCAGACGCGGCCGCAGGCGCCGCAGTTGGTGTTGTCGCTCTGGAGGTTGACGCAGACGCCCGAGCACACCGTCTGGCCCGACGCGCAGGAGATGGCGCACGAGCCCGCGGTGCAGATCTCGCCCGCGGCGCAGGCGCGGCCGCAGGTGCCGCAGTTGCTCCGGTCGGTCTGGAGGTCGCGGCACGAGCCCGAGCAGAGCGAGAGGCCCGTGGCGCAGGAGAGCTCGCAGCGTCCCGCGTTGCAGATCTCGCCCGCGGCGCAGGCGCGGCCGCAGGTGCCGCAGTTGGCCCGGTCGGTGGCGAGGTCGCGGCACGTCCCCGAGCAGTTGACGAGCGGCGTCGCGCAGGAGACCTCGCAGCGCCCGGCGTTGCAGATCTGGCCGGCGGCGCAGGCCGTCCCGCACATCCCGCAGTTGGCCCGGTCGGTCTGCGTGTCGCGGCAGGCGCCCGTGCAGAGCGTGAGGGCGCCGGGGCACGACACCGTGCACATGCCGCCGGCGCAGATCTGGCCCGCGGCGCAGGCGTTGTCGCAGCGGCCGCAGTGGGCGCGGTCGGTCTGCGTGTCGCGGCAGGCGCCCGAGCACGCCGTGCCGCCCGCCGCGCAGGTGAGCTCGCAGCGGCCCATCGCGCAGGTCTGGCCCGTCGGGCAGACGGTGCCACACATGCCGCAGTTGTTCCGGTCGGTCTGCAGGTCGCGGCAGACGCCCGAGCAGTCGGTGGTGCCGCCGCCGCACGAGACCTCGCAGCGGCCGCGGTTGCAGATCTGGCCGGCGCCGCAGGCCATCCCGCAGGTGCCGCAGTTGTTCCGGTCGGTCTGCAGGTCGCGGCAGACGCCCGAGCAGTTGGCGAAGGCGCCGGCGCACGACACCTCGCAGGCGCCGCCCGAGCACACCTGGCCGGCGGCGCAGGCGTTGCCGCACATCCCGCAGTTGGCGCGGTCGGTCTGGAGGTCACGGCAGACGCCGGAGCACTGCGTCAGGCCCATCGAGCACGAGACCTGGCACATCCCGCCGGAGCACACCTGGCCGGCGCCGCAGGCGTTGCCGCAGCGGCCGCAGTTGGCGCGGTCGGTCTGAAGATCACGGCAGACCTCGGAGCACTCGGTGGTGCCCATCGAGCACGAGAGCAGGCACATCCCGCCGGAGCACACCTGACCGGCGCCGCAGGCCGTCCCGCACATGCCGCAGTTGTTCCGGTCGGTCTGCAGGTCGCGGCAACGGCCCATGCAGTCGGTGGTGCCGGCGCCGCAGGAGACCTCGCAGCGGCCGCGGTTGCACACCTGGCCGGCGGCGCAGGCGTTGCCGCACATGCCGCAGTGGTTCCGGTCGGTCTGGAGGTCGCGGCACATGCCCATGCAGTTGGCGAAGTCGCCCGCGCACGAGAGCTCGCACTGGCCGTTGGAGCACACCTGGCCGGTGGGGCAGGCGTTGGCGCACGCGCCGCAGTTGGCGCGGTCGGTCTGGAGGTCGCGGCAGACGCCCGAGCACTGCGTCAGGCCCATCGAGCACGAGAGCTGGCACATCCCGCCGGAGCACACCTGGCCCGAGGGGCAGGCGAGGCCGCACATGCCGCAGTTGTTCCGGTCGGTCTGCAGGTCGCGGCAGACGCCGGTGCAGTCCGAGAGGCCGGTGGAGCAGCTCGTCTGGCAGACGCCGCCGGAGCACACCTGGCCCGCGGCGCAGGCCGTCCCGCACATGCCGCAGTTGGCGCGGTCGGTCTGGAGGTCACGACAGACGCCCGTGCACGCGGTGAGGCCCATCGTGCAGCTCGTCTGGCAGGTGCCGCCCGAGCACACCTGGCCGGCGGTGCAGGCGTTGCCGCAGGTGCCGCAGTTGGCGCGGTCGGTCTGGAGGTCGCGGCAGACGCCCGAGCAGCTCGTCAGGCCGCCACCGCAGGAGACGACGCACATGCCGCCCTCGCAGATCTGGCCGGCGCCGCAGGCGTTGCCGCACGCGCCGCAGTTGGCCCGGTCGGTGCGGGTGTTGGCGCAGAAGCGCTCGACGCCGCCGTCGGCGCCGCCGTCGGAGACGCCCGCGTCGCCACCGCCCGCGCAGAGCTGGAGGCCCGGCGCGCACTCGAGCCCGCAGGCGCCCATGGAGCACACCTGGCCGGTGGGGCAGGCGTTGCCGCACGCGCCGCAGTTGGCGCGGTCGGTCTCGACGGTGACGCAGCGCCCGCCGCAGAGGCGCTGGCCCGAGGGGCAGCCCGCGACGCACATGCCGGAGACGCACACCTGCGTGCGGGGACAGGCGTTGCCGCACGCGCCGCAGTTGTCGGGGTCGTCCGCGAGGGTGACGCAGCGCCCACTGCAGGCGGCCTGCGGCGAGGTGCAGCTCACGTCGACGGTGGCGTCCATGCGGCCGCCGACGACGGGCATCGAGTCGGTACAGCCGGCGAGGGCGCCGGCGAAGAGGGAGACCGCGATGAGGGTCGCCCTGAAGTCACGAAACACGTTCATGAGCCTCCTGAGTCCGTTGAAGGAGTTAGGAATTGGGGTGGATTCGGGGGTAGCTAGCGGCCGCAGTTTCTCCCGCAACGCGGGGGAGGGCGTGCCGGGCGACCCGAGAGATCGGCCACCTTTGTACCTCCAAATCGGCCGTCCGTGGAGGGATTCCGCCCCATTTGTGCGGCGTCCTGTCATGAAACACCCCCGCGGAGGAGGCGGCGAGGCGCGGCGTTGTCAGCTCGCGCGGGAGCCGTCGGCGAGGTGGAGCGCGTCCCACAGCGCGACGGCCCACGCGAGGGCGAGCGGGCCGATGACCACGCCGGCGGGCCCGAACGCGGTCACGCCCCCGACGAAGGCCACCATCATCCACAGGAACGGGAGCTCCGAGCTGCCGCGCGCGAGGGCCGGGCGGAGCACGTTGTCGACGCTGCCGGCCACGACCGCGACGACGCCCATCGCCACCGCCGCGCCGGTGCGCCCGACGAGCAGGAGCCACGCGGCCGCGCTGAGCGTCACCGCGGCGGTGCCGATCAGCGGGACGAACGAGAGCGCGAAGCTCGCCACGCCCCACACGATCGCGTTCGGGACGCGCAGCGCCACCGTCGCCACGGACACGATCGCCGCCTGCACCACCGAGACGCCGATGTTGGCGAGCACCACGCTGTCGATCACCTCCGCGGTGGTCTGCCGGAGGATCTCGCGCTCGCGGGGCCACGGGAGCAGCGTCGGGAGCACGACGTCGCGCATCGCGCGGCCGTTGACGGCGAAGGTCACCCAGCCGACCATCACCACCACGGCGGAGAAGATCGCGCCCGGCGTCGCGGCGAGCGCGCGGCCGGTGGTGCGCGCGATGACGCCCCCCGCGGCGGCGGCGTAGGCCTGCGCGCGGCCGGCGATCTCCGCGGCGGGGAGCGTCACGCCGAGCGACGACGTGCGCGCCCGAAGGCGCTCGGCGAGCGCGGTGACCGAGCGCTCGAGGTGGGCGACGTCGGCGCCGGCGAGGAGGCGCCCGAGCTCGCGGATCGCCACCCACACCGCGAAGGCCGCCGGCAGCAGGAGCACGAGCGAGACGAAGACCGCGAACGCCGTGGCCGCGGCCCAGCGCCAGCGCCGGCCGTCGCGCTTGAGGCGGCGGAGCATCCAGGCGACGGGCCGCTCGGAGACGAAGCCGAAGACGAGCGCGACGCCGAGTTCGAAGGCGAGCGGCCAGACGACCAGCGCCGAGAGGGCGAGGGCGCCGAGGAGGAGCCACGGGCCCGGGCGCGTCCACGAGGGCGGGAGGGCCATGCGCTCAGGGCGTGGGGACGTAGCGGACGGTGAAGCCCGTGGTCGGCGCGCAGGAGTACGAGGTGCCGTCGGGGCAGCCCGAGACGCCCGCGGTGCCCGTCGGGTTCTCGAGGCCGACGGTCTGCGCGCGGGCGCCCGTCATGGACTGGTAGAGCACGTCGATCATGCCCGCCTCGTGGAGCACCACCTCGTAGGTGTGCCGCACGGCCGGGTCGTCGGTGCAGCAGTGGTGCGCGTCGCTCCACAGGAACACCTGGCGTCGCGTGGGAGTCGCGCCGACGGTGACGAAGCACTGCCCCGGCGTGCGGTTCATGTTGTCGCCCCAGTAGGCCGCGACGGTGCCGTTGGGCGTGGCGGTGCTCGGCACCGAGCCGCTGAGGCTGGCCGCCGCCGTCCCGTCGAAGTTGAGGAAGCCGTTGCTCGACACGTTGACCATCGCCCCTGCTGTAAGGTCGGTGGCCCAGAACCGGAAGGGGAAGGCGAGCGTCACGGCCGTCCGCGAGTCGTCGGCCCCCGCCAGCGCCGTGGTCGCGCCGGGCATCCCGCAGGCGCTGACGAAGCCCGAGATCGGCGGCGGGGCCGGCGCCCGCACGTACCGGGTCGGCCGCGCCAGCACGCACGTGCCCGCCATGCAGTACGGCGCCGTCGTCGGGCAGGCGCGCCCGCATGCGCCGCAGTTGCGCGCGTCGGTCATCGGGTCGACGCAGGCGTCGCCGCAGCGGGTGCTCCCCGCCGCGCAGGCGCACGTGCCCGCGGTGCACGGGACCGTCCCGGGGCAGGCGTTGCCGCAGGCCCCGCAGTTGCGCGCGTCAGTGGCGACGGCGGCCTCGCAGCCGTTGGTGGGGTTGCCGTCGCAGTTGTCGAAGCCCATCGAGCACACCACGCGGCACACGCCCGCGGTGCACATCGGCGCGCCGCCGGGGGTGGTCGGGCACGCGCGCCCGCAGGCGCCGCAGTTGGCGGGGTCGGTCTGCGGGTCGACGCAGAGCGCGCCGCAGCGCAGGGGCGTCGGGTCGACGCACGCGCTGGTGCAGGCGTAGCCGTTGGGCGCGCCGGCCATGCGGCCGCAGTTGGGCGCGCTCGCCGGGCACGCGTTGGTGCACGCGCCGCAGCGGGCCGCGGTGCTCACCACGGCCTCACAGCCGTCGTCGACGTCGGCCGAGCAGTGGGCGCGACCCGGCAGGCAGGCGTCGGTGAAGACGCAGGCGCCCGCCTCGCAGCGCACGCGCGCGGGGTCGACGCCGGGCCGCAGGGCGCAGTCGTTGCCGCAGGCGCCGCAGTTGCCGACGTCGTTCATCGGGTCGACGCAGAAGCCCGAGCAGCGCGTGCGGCACACGACGTCGGAGGGCGCGTCGGGGGAGGGCGCGTCGGGGGCGGATGCGTCCGGGGCCGATGTGTCGTCGGGCGCGGGCGCGTCGGGCGCAGGCGCGTCCGGAGCGGGCGCGTCGGGCGCAGACGCGTCAGGAACGAGCGCGTCGGGCGTCGGCCCGTCGGGAGCCTGCGCGTCAGGTGAGGGGGCGTCGGGGGGCGGCGCGTCGGGAGGCGGCGCGTCGCCGGGGACGTCGTCGTCGACGATGAAGGTGCCGCCCTGCGCGGCGAAGCAGCCGCCGAGCAAGAGACACAGCCCCACGAGGGGGGCGAGCGGACCCGCGCGGCGCATCCCGAGAGCTCCCATCGCCACGAGCATATCGCGGAGCGGCGGCGCGCCGTGAAGGCGAATCCGACGCGCGCGTCAATCCGCGGCGGCGTCCATCGCGGCGTCCGTCGGCGCATCGGGCGCTGCGTCGGCCGCCGCGCCGCCATCGGGGACTTCGTCTCCCGCGCGCGACATCTCGGGCAATGACAGGGAGGGGGGCTCCATCTCGGCGCCCGCGGCGTGCATCCCAGGCAGCCCCGGGCGAATCGCGCCTTGCGTCTCCAGGTCGGGGAACGAACTCGCGCCTCCGATGCGCGCGATCCCCACCGACGGGCCGCCGAGGCCGGGCCCGCCGCGACCTCCGATCCCGCCAGCGCCACCGCGGCCGCCGTTGGCACCTTCGGTATTCGGCGTCGCACCGGGGACCCCGGCGCCGCCTGCCCCCCCTTGGGGTGGCATGCCTGCGACCCTGCCGCCGCCTCCCACCCCGCCCACGGCGCCATTGCCCCCGCGTCCCGTCGCGATCGAACAGCGCTCGAAGCGCACCACGGTCGTCCGCCCGAAGAGGTAGGCACCGATCGAGGCGCCGCCTCCCTCCCCGCCTTCGCCGCCGCCTCCGCCGCATGCACCGCCACCGCCACCACCACCGCCACCACCGGGCTGACTCGGCATCCCCGCGGTGAAGCCCGCGCCGCCGCCGCCGCCGCCCGTTCCTGCGCCCCCGGTTTCGCCCGTGCCCCCTCGCTCGGCGGCGAAGCCGTCGCGCGTCCACAAACCGGTGCCGCCCACGCGCCCAGGCAGACCTGCCATCCCGACAACGCCGCTACCGCCCTCGCTGGCAGTCAGCATGTCCGTCCCAGCCATGCCAGCCGTACCGCCCGCCCGTCCGTCCACCCCCGCCCCGGCCGTCGCGGGCATCGCCATCATCGACGTGTTCAGTGCAGACCCGCCCACTCCACCGTTCGGAATCCCCGCGCAGCCGGGGCCGCCCCGACCGCCCGTCCCGTCCGACGCCCCACTCTGACCGCCGAGGCCATCGGCGCCGGGATCGCCGACGCGTCCTACCGCACCATCGGCGCCGCCTCCCGCGATCAGCGCGACTTCCCGCAGGACCAGCTCCGGCGCGTCGATGGCCACGAGACCGTAGGCGCTCGCGCCACGCTGCGCCGTCCTCCCCTCGAGCGTCATGCCCCACAGAAGGACGTCCCGCGCCCCCAGCACGATGGCCCCCGCGATGGGCACGACGATGCGGGTCTCTCCGCCCGCCCCCATCGCGTTGCGTCGCAACCATTGCCCACTCGAATAGCGACCGAGGATCCGCACCGTGCGGGAGATCGTCACCGCCCGCGGCGTCTCCATCGTGCCCAGGCCGGTCGTGTCGTAGCTGCCGGCTTGGATCAGGATCGTCCCGCGGTTCGCCTCGCGCGCCCGCTCGAGCGCCGTCGGCAGCGAGCGCACGGGCTGGTTGGGGAGGGTCCCGACCGCCGTGTCGCTCCCGGTCTCGGAGACGAAGACCGTGTCGGTCGACTCGCCGTCGACCATGTCGCCGTTGGTGTCGATCCCGTCGCCCGGCTCGTCGCACACGCGAGCGCCGCACATCCGACGCGGCACGTCGGCGTCCCCTCCCCCGTCGCCGTCGCCCGCGCCCGCGTCGGCGAGCCTGCACTGGAGCGGCGAGGCGCCGGGCACCTGCTCGTAGCCCGGCTGGCAGCGCCGGTAGGACGACGTGCACGCGAGGAGGGTGGCCAGGAGGGCGGCGAGTCCGGGTCGGGCGGCGTGGGGAAGCATCGGGTAACGCGCGGCAGCATACCCGAACGCCGCCGCCATGGCGCAGCTTCTGACACGCCGGGTCAACGTTTCGTCGCCTCGCGGGCGCGGCCGAAGCCCAGGAGCTTCCCGAGCTCCACCGCGACGATCGGCAGCGCGGTGAAGCCCGCGAGCGCCCAGAGTTCCGCGGCCGACCAGGCGTGGTCGCTGCCGAAGACGGGCCGGAGCGCGGGGACCGCCAGCGACGCCGCGTGGATCGCGCCCGACACCAGCACCGCCGCCACCAGCAGCCGGTTGGTGAAGAACCCCAGCTTCGCGATCGACGCCGTCCGCGAGCGGCAGTTGAACGCGTGCGCCAGCGGCTGGCACGCGAGCACCGTGAACACCAGCGTCTGCTTCGAGCGCGCCACCTCGGCCGCCGTGTGCGCGTCGCCCCACAGCGGGAGGAAGTACACCGCCACCGCCGAGAGGCCCATCAGCATCCCGACGAGCCCGATGCCCATGAGGTCGGTGCGCTCGAGCAGCGGCGAGCCCTGCGCGCGCGGCGCCTCGCGCATCTGCCCGGGCTCCGGGGGGTCGACGCCGAGCGCGAGCGCGGGGAGCCCGTTGGTCACGAGGTTGATCCAGAGGATCTGGAGCGCCGAGAGCGGCGGCGCCACCGACGCGGGGAAGAAGCTCGTGAGGAAGACCGCGACGCAGAGCCCGGCGTTGGAGCTCAGGAGGAAGAAGATCGACTTCTGGATGTTGCGGTAGATCGCGCGGCCCTCGCGCACCGCCTCGATGATGGTGGCGAAGTTGTCGTCCTGGAGCACCATGTCCGCGGCCTCGCGCGCGACGTCCGTGCCCGATTTCCCCATCGCGACGCCGATCGCGGCCTGCTTGATCGCCGGCGCGTCGTTGACCCCGTCGCCCGTCATCGCCACCGTCTCGCGCCCGCCGCGCTGGAGCGCCTGCACGATCCGCAGCTTGTGTTCCGGGTCGACCCGCGCGAACACCCGCACGTGCGGCAGCGCAGCGGCGAGCGCGGCGTCGTCCATCCCGCGCAGCTCCTCGCCCGTCACCGCGCGCGCCCCCTCCCCCCAGAGCCCGAGCTCCTCGGCGATGGCCCGCGCGGTGGTCGGGTGGTCGCCCGTGATCATCACCACGCGGATGCCAGCCTCCCGCGCCTCGGCGATGGCGCCCTTCGCCTCGGCGCGCGGCGGGTCGATCATCCCCACCATGCCGACGAACGTGAGCCCGCGGTCGGCCTCCTCGCGGTCGAGGAGCTCGTCGCCCCCCTCCCGCACCGCCATCGCCAGCACGCGCAGGGCCTTGGCGGAGTGGGCCTCGGCGCGCTTCGCGATCGCCGCGCGCCCGGCGTCGTCGAGGGGCGCCGCGCCCGCGTCGGTGAGCACCTTCTCGCAGCGCGGGAGCAGCACGTCGACGGCGCCCTTCACGTGGGCGGTGTAGAGGCCGGTGCTCCCCTCGCGCGTGACGACGGTCATCCGCTTGCGCGCGCTGTTGAAGGGGACGGTGTACGCCTCCTCGCGGAGCCCGAGGGCGCTCGCCCGCTCGACCCGCACCTTGGCCGCGAGCGCGAGGAGCGCGGCCTCGGTGGGGTCGCCGAGCACCTCGGTGCCGCCGGACTTCGTCGCGAGGCGCGCGGTGTTGGCGACGGCGGCGATGCGGACGGTCTCCTTGACGGCGTCGGGCAGGTCGTCGAGCGCGCGGTCGCCCTCGCGCAGCTCGCCGCGGCCCTCGTAGCCCTCGCCCGTGACGGTGAGCGCGTGGCCCTCGACGTCGACCACGCGGACGGTCATCTCGTTGCGCGTGAGCGTCCCCGTCTTGTCGGTGCAGACGACGGTGGCGCAGCCGAGCGTCTCCACCGCGGCGAGCTTGCGGAGGATGGCCCCGCGCTGCGCCATCCGCTGCATCCCGAGCGCGAGGGTGATCGAGGTGATCGCGGGCAGCCCCTCGGGGATCGCCGCCACCGCCACGCTGACGGCGGTGAGGAGGAGCACGTGCCACGCGACGTTGCCCTTCACCACGCCGATGACGAAGAGGGCGGCGGAGATGGCGACGCAGATCCAGAGGATGCGCGTGCCGAAGTCGTCGATGGCCTCCTCGAGCGGCGACTTCCCCTTCTCGACGTCGGCGAGCATCTTGCCGACGCGTCCCACCTGCGTCTCGCGGCCCGTCGCCGCGACGAGCCCGCGCCCCTCGCCGTGCACGACGGTGGTCCCCGAGAACACCATGGTCACCCGGTCGGCGATGGGGGCGGTGGCGTCGAGCGCGACGTCGGCGGCCTTCTCGACGGGGGTGCTCTCGCCGGTGAGCTCGCCCTCGACGGTCTGGAGCTCCGTGGCGGCGAGGAGCCGCAGGTCGGCGGGCACGCGGTCGCCGGCCTCGAGCAGAACCACGTCGCCGGGGACGAGCTCCTTCGCGTCGATCACGGACACGTCCCCGCCGCGCAGCACCTTGCAGCGCGCGGCGGAGAGCTTCATCAGGGCGTCGAGGGCCTTCTCGGCCTTGCGCTCCTGGTAGAAGCCGATGAGCGCGTTGACGACGACGATGGTGAGGATGGCGATCGCGTCGCTGTAGCGAGAGAGCCCGCCTCCGCCGCCCTCGTGGCCCCACACCGCCACGCCCACCGCGATGGCCGCGGCCGCCAGCAGCGTCCCCACCAGCGGGTTGAGAAACTGCCCGAGGAACTGCCTCAGCGCCGAGGGCTTCGGCGGCGGCGGCAGCGCGTTGGGCCCGAAGCGCTCGCGCTGACGTCGCACCGCTTCATCCCCCAGGCCCACGGCGGGGTCGACCCCGTGGCGGGCGGCGAGCTCGGACGCGGGGAGGGCGTGCCAGGCGGGTTCAGCGTCGGCCATGCGAGCGCGGAACGTAGGACACACCGACGCGCGCTACCAGTGTGGCGCGCGGCCGCACCCGCGCACGCAGAGCGCTGCGCGGTGAAGTTATCGGGGGCGCTTGCCGCCGCGGCGTTCGCGGAGGCGCATCGCCTCGCGGGCGCGGTCGGCCTCGGCGCGGAGCTTGGCCCAGTTGGCGAAGCGCGCGCGGTCGAGGGAGCCGTCGGCGAGGGCCGCGCGGACGGCGCAGCCGGGCTCGGCGCCGTGCTGGCAGTCGCGGAAGCGGCAACGGGCTGCTACCTCGGCGACGTCTTCGAAGGCCGCGTCGAGGCCGTGGCGCACGTCCCAGAGCTGCAGCTCGCGCATGCCGGGCGTGTCGATGAGGAGCGCGCCGGAGGGCAGCACGAAGAGCTCGCGGTGGGTGGTGGTGTGGCGGCCGCGCTGGTCGTGCTCGCGCACCTCACCGACGCGAAGGGCGTCGCGCGCGAGGAGGGCGTTGGCGAGGGTTGACTTGCCGGCGCCCGACGAGCCGAGGACGGCGACCGTCTTCCCGGGCGAGAGCCACGCGCGGACGTCGTCGAGGCCGACGCCCTCGCGCGCGCTGGTGACGACGACGGGCGCGCGCCCGGCGATGGCGCGAACTTCGGCGGCCCGCGCGGCGGGGTCGTCGGCGAGGTCGCACTTGGTGAGGACGACCACCGGCGACGCGCCGCTCTCCCACGCGACGGCGAGGTATCGCTCGACGCGCCGGAGGTTGAAGTCGGCG
The DNA here is from genome assembly GCA_046351555.1 of Polyangiales bacterium. Lineage (GTDB taxonomy): Bacteria > Myxococcota_A > Polyangia > Polyangiales > CAISKJ01. The sequence goes on along the minus strand of JAXLYI010000025.1, from coordinate 59,063 downwards.
TCGAGCCCCATCGCGACGAACACCGTGTCGACGTTGGCTGCCACCACCTGCTCGACCGCGTGCGTCCCCGCGGCCCGGCGGGTGAAGGCCGTCGCGCGCGGGAGGAGCGCCACCACGGAGGCGCGCCCCTCGCTCGTGGGCTCGACCGCGACCCAGTCGCCGACGGCGGGCAGGTCGCCGCGCCCCGCCGCGCGCGAGAACATCTTCCCGGTGCACTCGGCGGCGAGCTCGACGCCCGCGGCCCACACGCGATACTCCCCTTTGGCCTCGGAGACGACGCGCCCCGCGACCGCGCCGGGGAGCGCGAGCGCTTCGAGGGCCTCGCGCTGCGCGGCGGAGAGCCCGAGCGCGGCGTCGTCGGGGATCGGGGCGTCGCTCACGGCGCGCGACGGTAGCACCGGGCGCGCCCGCGGGGCCACGGCGGCGCGGCGCGGGGATGGGGAGATTGCGCGCGCGCCGTATCGACACCCCCGCGGCGGGTGCGATAGAGAGTCTCGCGCAGATGGGAGCCCCCGAGCCCGACGCGGCCCGCCGCGACGATTGGAAGGGGCCGCGCCGCTTCGACGACTTCGAGGTGGTGCGGCCGCTGGGGCGCGGCGGCATGGGGCAGGTGTTCCTGGGGCACGACGTGGTGCTCGACCGGCCGGTGGCGCTGAAGTTCACGGTGGCGGACGACCCCTCGCCGGCGGTGCGGGCACGCTTCCTCCGGGAGGCGCGAGCCATCGCGCGGCTCTCGCACCCCAACGTGGTGGGCATCTACCGCGTCGGCGAGGTGCTCGGGCGCCCGTACCTCGCCTACGAGTTCGTCGAGGGGGACGACCTCGACCGGCTCCGCATGCCGATGCCCTGGGCCCGCGTCGCGCGCATCGGCCTCGGGCTCGCGCGGGGCCTCGCGGCGGCCCACCGCGCGGGCGTCCTCCACCGGGACGTGAAGCCCAGCAACGCGATGCTCACCCCCGCGGGCGAGGTGAAGCTCCTCGACTTCGGCCTCGCCCGACTGGAGGTCGGCCCCTCGCCCTCCGCCGCCCCCGCCCCCCTCGCGGGCACGGTGGACGTCTCGGGCACCACGCAGCCCGCCGAGAGCGTGCAGGCCGGGCTCGGCCCCAACCACGTCACCCACGCCGGGGCGATCCTCGGCACGCCGGCCTACCTCCCGCCCGAGGCCTGGCGCCGCGAACCCCTCTCCGAGCGCTCCGACCTCTACGCCCTCGGGCTCGTGCTCTACGAGCTGCTCTGCGGGTCGCTCCCCCACGCGCCGGCCGGCGACGTCTCGGTCGACCTCGTGCTCCACCTCGAGGCGCCGCCGCTCGCGGCCCGCTGCCCCGACGTGCTCCCCTCGCTCGCCGAGCTCATCCAACGGTGCCTGCGGCGCGACCCGGCCGAGCGGCCCGCGTCGGCCGACGAGGTGGCCGCCTCCCTCGAGCGAATCTGCTCGCTCTTCGTGCCCCCGCACCTCGCCGCGCTGCCCCTGCGCGACGACCCCGACGCCGCCCTCGTCGCCCGCTCCCTCGACCGGGTGATGGCCCGCGGCGACGCGCTCACCGGGCTGGTCTACGACAAGCTCTTCACGCGCCGGCCCGACCTGCGCCCGCTCTTCCCGGCCGACCTCGACGCCCTGCGGCGCAAGCTCCTCCACGCCGTGCAGCTCGCCTTCCAGGGCCTCCGCGAGCACGAGGCGATCGCCCCCGTCCTGCGCGACCTCGGCCGCCGCCACGCCCACCTCAAGCTCTCGGCCGGCGACTACGACCTGCTCGGCGAGGTGCTCCTCGACGCGGTGCGTGAGCTCGACCCGTCGCTCGACGACGCCGCGTCGCACGCCTGGCGCCGGGCGTACGCCTTCGTCACCGCCACCATGCGCGCGGGCGAGGCCCCCTCGGGCGCCGCGAGCCACACCCGCGGCCCCTCGGTCGATCGCGTCGACGAGCCCCCCACGCCGGACCCCTCGCCCGCCCCGCCCTCCTCGCCGTCGGGCGGCGTCGAGCGCCCGCCGGCCACCCGCTACGCCTACCTCGGCGACCTGGGGATCGCGTGGCAGTCCTTCGGCGCCGGCCCGCGCGAGCTCATGCTCCACCTCGGGCGCGTCTCCCACGCCGACCTCCTCTGGCGCCACCCGCGCCCCGCGGCGTGGCTCCGCGCGCTCGGCGCGATGGGCCGGACGATCGTCTTCGACAAGCGAGGCACCGGCCTCTCCGAGCGCGCCGTCGCCGCCAACGCCCTGCAGGAGCGCGTTGAAGACCCCCTCACCGTCCTCGACGACGCGGGCGCCGGGCGCGTGGTGATGGTCGGCGTCGGCGAGGGCGCGGCCACGGCGCTCCTCGCGGCGGCGCTCTTCCCCGCGCGCGTCCGCGGCGTCGTCGCGATCAACGGGAGCGTCCGGATGCTCCGCGCGCCCGGCTACCCCGGCGGCGCCGACCCGGGCCTCGTCGACGGCGCGGTCGAGCGCATCCGCCGGCACTGGGGCGAGGCCCTCTACGTCGAGGCCGAGGCGCCCTCCCTCGTCGGCGACCCGGACTTCACCGCGTGGTTCGGCGACTACCTCCGCTCGGCCTCCACGCCGGGCAACGCGATCGCGCAGCTCCGCTTCAACGCCCTCGCCGACCTGCGGTGGCTCCTCCCGCACGTCCGCGTGCCGGTGCTCGCGATCCACCGGGCCGACAACCGCCTCGTGCGCGCCGACGACGGGCGCTACCTCGCCGAGCACGTCCCCGCCGGACGGTTCGTCGCGGTGCCGGGCGGCGACCACCTCGCCTTCGCCGGCGACACCGCGCCGATGCTCGAAGCGCTGCGGGCCTTCCTCGCCGACCCGCGGCTCGACGCGCCGCCGCCGCCTCCCCTCGAGACGCTGGTGGTCGTCCGCGCCGACCGGGCCGACGCGCCGCTCCTGGCCCGCGCGGCGCAGCGGCTCGAAGCGATGGGCGCGCGCCGCGTCGACGTCGGCGACGGGCGGACGGTGTGCGCCGCGACGCCGTGGTTCACGCGGGCGACCGAGCTGGCCGAGTCGCTGACGTCGCACCGGTCGGCGCCGGCGCAGGGCCTCCGCGCGGCGGTGCGGGCGGCGGTGATCGACGACGCGTGCGTCGCAAGCGCCCTCGCGGCGGCGGAGGCCGCGGAGGCCGGCGACTGCCTCGCGTGGCCCGAGGTGGAGAGCCTCTGCTGCGGCACCGCGCTCCGCTTCGAAGCGTCGGGGCAGTCGCACGAGGGGGCGGCGCTCCTCCTCGTCGAGCGCGTTTCGCAAGACGGCTGAGGCGCCGCGCTCGTCGCGCTTGCATCCCTTCCGCCCGTGGTACAACCCCGCGCTCGATGGAGCCCTCCGCCGCCTCGACCGCCGCGTCGCCCCTCGTCCGCGTCGACGCCTTCGACCTCGAGCTCGCCGCCACGGACGTCGACGGCACCCGCTTCCGCGTCCGCTGCGCCGCCCCGCTGCGCGCGTTCTCGCGGCCCGCGCTCCCGCTCTTCGACCGCTGGCTGCCGTCGGGCACCCTCACCGTCCGCGCGCACGGCGTCGCCTCGGGCGTCTTCGACGCGCGCGTCACCGTCGAGGGCGCCGCGCTCTCCGCCGCTGCGCAGGTCTCCCACTCGTCGAGCGGCGAGTTCACCCTCACCGCCGTCGTCCCGCTGAAAGAGCTCGCGGCCCGCGCCGGCAACAACGTCCGCGTCGGGCTCGCCATCACCCCCGGCGACCGCCCGCTCACGCTCGTCCGCGCCGACCTCGTGGCGGTGAAGCACGCGCCGCCCTCCATCGCGTCGCTCGAGCTCCGCGAGGCCACCGACTCGCTCCTCGTCAACGCGCCCGAGCGCAAGCTCTTCGACCTGCAGAACCCCGAGGAGGGCTTCTGGGTCGGCACCGGCCGCTGGCGCCTGCGCCTCCTCGTCGACTGGGAGCGCGCGGCGGACGAGGGCGACGGGGCCTTCTCGCTCGACCCCAAGCCCGCCCGCGTCGACCACAACTGGCTCCGCGCCAACGACGCCGGCGACGTCGTGTGGGAAGACCCGGCGCGCCGCTCGGGGACGCGCAACCGCTCGTACACCGAGCTCTTCCTCGACACGTCGCACCCGGGCTTCGCGGGGCTCGTGCCGCCCGAGGGGATGGACGTGCCCGTCCAGCTCGCCGTCACCCACGCCTACGGCCGCGCGGGCGAGCTCGCCCTCACCTGGGAGCGCGACCTCCCGCTGCGCCTGCGCGACCCGCTCCCGCACCTCCCGGGGTGGCGCCGGCTGTCGGGCGTCGGCATCGATTTCGGCACCACGTCCACCGTCGCGGCCTTCTCCCACAAGGGCTACCGCTCGCTCATGCGCCTGGGCTCCGCGCCCGACGACAAGGTGAACCCCGCCGAGAACCCCACCGTCCTCCTCGTCGACGACCACGAGCGCCTCTGGGCCGAGATGAACGGCGCGAGCCGCGGCAAGCGCTTCCCCTTCCTGCTCCGCGTGGTGCAGGCGTCGCACGCGGCGCGGGAGAAGATGAGCGAGTTCCCCAACGCGGTGGTGACGGAGATCAAGTCGCTGCCTGAGCGGGTGATCACCCTCGACCAGTCGCCGCAGCTCCGCGACCGCGAGAAGCGCGCGGACTTCCTCCTCGACGAGGGCCGCGTCCGGGTGCTCGTCCGCACCTACGGCTACCTCCTCGGCCGCGCCATCAACCGCCCGGGGCAGGAGGTCTTCCTGCGCTACTGGCTCACGTACCCCGCGGAGTTCGACGAGCGCGCGCGCAACGTGCTGGTCGAGGAGCTGCGCGCCGGCATCCTGCTCTCGATCCCCGAAGGGATCCCCGAGGCCGAGGTGACCGTGCAGATGCAGGCCACGGAGCCCGAAGCCTACGCCGCCGAGGTGTGCCCCGAGGTCGCCGCCCACCCCGCCTTCGCCTCACTCGTCGAGAAGTACGGCGAGCTGCGCTTCGCGGTGTTCGACTTCGGCGGCGGCACGCTCGACATCGCGTGCGGGCGCTACCGCCCGGCGACGCCCGAGGAGGAGGCCGCGTCGGGCTGCTCGTCGGTGGTCGAGACGCTCCAGGTCGCGGGGGACGACCACCTCGGCGGCGACTACCTCACGCATGAGCTCGTGTGGCTCACGCACCAGCACGAGTCCCACCTGCCGGAGATGGAGGACAAGGAGGTGCCCATGCAGCGCCCCGTCACCGTCCCCGAGAACAAGCTCGCGCGGAAGCCCCACCTCTACAAGCGCTCGCTCGCGGCGCGGCAGAACAAGGTGCGCTTCCAGAACGAGCTCAAGCTCGAGCAGGTGAAGTTCCGCCGGGCCAACGAGGTGGCGCGGGTCGACTCGTTGGCGGCGCGTCGCCTCGACGACTCCGAGGTGGCGCTCGAGTCGCTGAAGAGCGACCCCGCGGGCCTCCAGAAGCGGCTCGCGTCGCACCTCGAGGAGCGCATCCGCGACGGCGCGCGGCTCCTCGCCAGCATGATCGCGTCGACCCCGTGGGAGCCCGGCAGCGCGGGGAGCGCGTCGGGCGCGGCGACGTGGCGCGACAAGGGCGTGGTGATCCTGCTCGCGGGCAACAGCGCGCGCTCGGAGTACGTGCAGAAGGCGCTGGCGCAGGCGCTCGACGCGCCCGACCTCACCGTGTGGCACCCGGGCGACGCGACGGCACCGCAGGGCGTGGTGCTCTACGAGACGCCCACGCGCGTCGAGCGCGGCGCGGAGATCACCGGCGTCACGCCGAAGACGGCCGTCGCCCTCGGCGCGCTGCGCATCGCCAACCGCGACGTCCACCTCGTGCGCGCGGCGCAGGGCTTCAGCTATTTCGTCGGGGATTTGAGGGGCTTCCCGCCGAAGTTCGTCGCGCTCCTCCCGCTCGGCGCGCTGCCCGCCGACGCCGCCCAGTGGGGCCCCCACTACCTCGACTTCGGCGCCTGGAACGGCCAGAAGCCCCTGCGCGTTTCGAAGGAGTTCGAGCCCGGGAAGATGACCGCCAACGACCCGCGGCTCCTGTCCGTGCGGCCCGACCTGCCCGACGCCCCGGGCCGGCTCTACGTGTGCGCGGCCTCGCCGACGGAGATCGCCCTCCACTTCGTGATGCAGGGCGACCAGGTGGCGCGCACCACCATCAACCTCGCCCGCTACTTCGGGTGACGCCCCCGCGGCCTGTGATAGAACCGCCCGCCGTGATGGAGCCCCCCGACCCGATCGCCGCGCTGTGGGTCCACGCGGCGCGCGCCGAACTCGAAGCGCTGGTGACGCGCCTCCAGGCGCAGGTCGCGGGCCACGTCGCCGCCACCGCGGGCGCGCGCCGCGCCGAGCTCGACGCGCTCGAGCAGCAGGTGGTCGCCTTCGCCGCCCGCGTGAAGGAGGCCGACGTCGCGCTCGCCGCCGCCCGCGCCGAGCTCGACGCCGCCCGCGCGGAGTCCGCCGAGCGCGCCGCCGCCGTCGAGCGCCTCACCGCCACCAACGAGCGCCTCCGCGCCGACCTCGCGCGCGCCGAAGGGGACCGCGCCCGCGCCGAGGCCGAGGTCGCCCGGCTCAACGCCACGCTGCGCGACGTCGGCGACCGGGCCCGCTCGCTCGACGAGCAGTTCGTCGCCGAGCGCGCGTACGTCGAGGCCCTCGCCCGCGCCGCGGGGACGCTCACGTTCGAGGCGGCGCAGCTCGCGCTCGGGCAGGCGCTCGAAGCGACCCCGGCGTGCTTCGGCGCGCTCAAGGCCCGCAAGCTCGACGTCGCGCTCGCCGCCGCCGTCCGCGAGCGCGGGCGAAGCGTGACCCGCCACCCGCTCACCGCCGCCGAGCGCGAGGCCCTCGCGGCCGCGGCGACGGCGGCGGGCTGCGAGCTCATCGAGGTGCCCGCGGGCCAGCGTTTTTCGAGCGCCACGATGGAGAAGGCCGCCGCCCGCCCCGAGCCCGCCGAAGAGGACCACGTGCTCGAGTGCGTCATGCCGGGCCTGCGCCTCGCCGGGGCCGCGGGCGCCGCCGTCCACCCGCGCGTGGTCGTCGCCACCGCCTAGTTTTCTCGCCAGGGGAGCACCCAACGATGTGGAGTCCTGACAGTCGCAAGCAGCGCGCCGCGGAGCTCGACGCCCTCGGCAAGCGGGTCACCCGCTACCGGCAGCTCACCGAGCGCTTCGCCGGGTACTTCCAGCCCGACAGCGACAGCGCCCGGCAGCTCCTCGAGCTCCGCCACAAGCTCGAAGACCTCCAGGAGCGCGCCGCCCACCGGCAGAAGCGCCTCGCCAAGGGCGTGGTGAAGATCGGCGTCGCGGGCCTGGAGAAGCAGGGCAAGAGCGCCTTCCTCTCCGCGTGGCTCCAGTGCGAGAAGCTCCTGCCGTCGGAGGCCGAGCGCTGCACCTGGTCGACGACGGTGGTCGAGCCGGGCGCGGAGGGGGAGTTCCGCGCGGTGGTCGAGTACTACACGCGCGACGAGTTTCAGCAGCGCATCGCGAGCTACTTCGACGCGCTGGAGCAGGGCAGCGCCGCGCGCTGGGAGGGCCTGAGCGAGGCCGAGCTCGCGCGGCTCCGGGCGTCGTACCGCGCGCGGACGGGCCACGAGGTCGACGACCACGACCGCGCCTCGCGCCGCGACACCGCGGCCTTCGGCGAGCTCCGCGAGATCGCCCAGACGCTCGGCGACATCAAGGCGCGGCTCAACCACGCGCCCGAGGCCCTCCAGGCGGCGACGCTCGACGAGCTGGCGGAGAAGATCCGGCCCTACATCGCGCTCAAGGACACGCGCGCCGGCAACCGTCCGTACGCCGGCGTGCGCGCGGTGAAGCTGGTGACGGTGATCATCCCGGTGCGCGGCGCGATGCCCGGCGTGGTGCTGATCGACCTGCCCGGCATCGACGCGCCGAGCGACAAGGCCCGGCGCGACACCGAGGAGGCCCTCGCCGACGAGGTCGACGTCACGGTGTTCGTCAAGGACATCACCCGCCCGAGCCTCGTCAACCAGGAGGTCGAGCTCCTGCGCACGATGCAGCGCGCCGACCGCTCGATCTCGCTGCAGGACAGGCTCTTCGTCGTGCTCACCAAGGTCGACCTCTTCGACCGGCCCGACGAGAACGGCAACTGGCACTGGGCCCTCGCCGTCAGGAACTTCAAGGACCAGGCGATCGACCGCGTCTTCCCCTACAGCAAGGTGTGGGCGCACCAGGGCGTCGACCCGAAGCACCCGGTCGCCCGCCCGCTCCAGGACTACTACAACCAGACGCAGCCGGTGAGCGGGCTCGAGATGCTCCAGGCCGCGATCGGGCGCTACCTCGCGCAGGACCTGGAGGCGCTCGACCAGGCCTCGGTCGAGGCGATCCGCCGGGAGTTCGCCGCCCACGAGGTGAAGCTCCGGGGGCTGCTGGTGGCGGTGAAGGAGAAGCTCAACGAGACGGAGTTCGAGCGGCGCCGCGAGCAGCGCTTCGACGAGCTGTGGGAGCACGTGGTGGTCGGCGAGGACGCGCGCGGGCTCCTGCCGCAGGTGCGCGCCAACCTCTCGCGCTTCATGGACCACGAGATCAGCGACGACCAGCGCGGCGCCCGCGCCTCGCGCGCCACCCAGCGGATCGGCGAGATCCGCCGCGACCTCCTCCAGCGCCTCACCCCCGAGGAGGCCGAGTCCAAGCGGCGCCAGATGCCCTCGCCGGGCCTGATGAACGAGACCGCCGTCGAGATCGAGATGCGCAAGCAGATGCGCGAGCGCGTGGCGGCGCGCGTGGCCAACCTCGGCGAGGACTTCCGCGACAGCGCGCGGGAGAGCATCTCGCGGATGCTGACGGAGATGTTCGTCAAGGCCGAATACCAGGGCGGGCGGCTCGAGCTGCTGCTGCCGCCGGGCAACGAGCCCATCCTCGAGCGCATCGACGGCCTCGGGCGCTCGGGCCAGGTGAGCGAGAGCGTGCTCCGCTACCAGAACCGCGAGCTCGCCCGCGCCGACGTCGCGTTCGAGGTGCTCTCGCGCTACTTCGCGCGGCAGATCATCGACATCCTCGACGCGACCGACGTCGCCGACCGCGAGGTGCGCGAGAAGGAGATGCGGGGCCTCGAGCAGTTCTTCGGGATGGACATCGCCGACAAGGCGACGCGGAGCGACCCCCTCGCCAACATCTCCACCGGCCCCTACGTCACGCCCGGCGCCGGGACGTCCCCCGCGGGCTTCCCGCAGGCGGGCGGCGGGCAGTTTCCGACGCAGCCGGCGGAGATGAAGCCCGCGTCGCGCGTGGCCGAGGTGATCGACCGCTTCCGCAACCGCGGCGAGCGCGACGCCCCCCCGCCGCCCCCGCCGCCGGGCTATCCCCCCGCGGGCCAGGCCATCCCGCGCGACTGGTCGAAGATGATCGGCCGCGTGCGCACGGACGTCGACCGCATCTGCAACTTCCTCGAGGCCCTCGCGCGGCACCCCCGCGGGCTCCAGAAGTACCACGAGGAGGCCGTCCGCACGGTGCACGACTCGTGGCTCGACCGCGAGGGCGAGCAGTCGCTCCGCCGCTGGGCCCGGAGCGAGTGCGTCCGCATCTGGCCCACCCACTTCGCCGCCATCGAGACCGAGGCGCGCCGGGCCCGCGAGGACATCCGCGCGCTCGAGGAGCTCTTCTCCACGGAGGCCCGATGACCACGCCCGACCCCGCGCACGTCCCCGTCCGGCTCTACCTCGCGGCCCTCGAAGACCTCGACCACGCCGTCGCCGGCCTCGCCGCCGCCCACGCCGACGCGCGCGAGTCCGTCCGCGCCTTCGAAGACGTGCTCCGCGAGGTGCCCGGCGCGCCCGCCCCCGCGCCCGCGGCCCTGCTCTCCACCGCGGCCCTCTGGCGCCCGCGTGACCCCGCGCTGCTCTCCGGCCTCACCGACCTCTACGAGGTGGTCGGGCGCTTCTCGTTCGAAGGCGACGACGGCGCCAACCTCGCCGCCACCGCGCAGCTCGCGAAGTCCCTCCGCGCCGAGGTCGAGCGCCAGCGCGCGTCGCTCGCCGACCTCGCCCGCGTCCCGCCGCTCGCCGAGGCCCACGCCGCGTCGCTCGAGGAGCGCGAGCTCGCCTCCTCGCGCGCCCAGCAGGCGGAGCTGCTCCAGCAGTTCGAGCCCGCCGCCGCGCAGCTCCGCGAGATCGCGCAGAAGCTCCTCGGCGCGCTCCGCGCGGAGAAGAAGCCCGACCTCGCGCGGGTCGAGTCGTCCGAGGCCGCCTACCAGGACTACGTCTCGCGCGTGCGGGGGCTCTACGCCAAGGCGCTCCCCTTCCTGCGCGCACAGCTCGGGGAGCTCTGCCGCCTCGCGGGGGCCGAGGTGCCGCCGTCGTGGCCCGACGCGCTCCCCTTCGCGGCGTCGCTCCCGGCCGACCTCGTCGCCGCGCCCGCGCCCGAGACGCCCGCCCTCGCCAACGCGCGCCAGACGTTCGAAGCGATGGCTTCGCGCGAGGCCGACCTCTCCCGCGCGATCGACGAGCTCGGCGTCCAGCTCCGGCGCAGCGACGGCGAGCTCACCGCCCTCGCCCAGCGCGAGGCCGACGCGCTCAAGGAGATCCAGGTCGCGAAGACGGTGGTCCGCTGGGCGACGAAGCTCGACGAGCTCGACGCCGCCCGCCAGGCGGCCGCCGCGGTCGCGTCGGAGATGCAGTCGCGCGCGCAGGCGCAGGCGCGCATCCGGGCCGACGGGCAGCGCGTCACCGCCGCGATGGCCGCGCTCCAGAAGGACGCGACCGAGTGGGCCCAGGGCCTCGCCGCCAAGGAGCAGGCGCTCGCCGAGCGGCGCAAGGACGAGCCCGCGCTCTTCGGCAAGGACGAGTGGCGCCGCAAGGTCGACGAGCTCCAGGGCGAGGTCGACGAGCTCCGCGCCGAGCTCACCCGCAAGCAGCAGCAGCTCCAGGCGATGCAGGGCGAGCTCGCGCAGCTCCAGGGGCGCGACCAGGCCGAGCAGGCCGCGGCCGCCGCGCTCGCGCGCCAGCAGAAGGAGGTCGAGGCCCGCGACGTCGCGCTCCAGCAGGAGGTCGCGCGCGTCGAGCAGGAGCTCGGCGCGGCCCGGCCCGCGCGGCGCCTCGCGGTGGCGCAGGCCGAGGAGGCGCTCGCGGCGGTGCAGGCGGCGCGGGGCGAGGCGCGCGCCCGCGTCGAGCGCGTCGGGGCCGAGATGCGCCGCATCCGCGAGGACGTCGACCGCGCCACCGTGCAGCTCCGCCAGGTGCAGGCCGACCGCGAGCGCCAGGCGCAGGCCGTCGCCGCCGCGCAGCGCCAGTCTTCCGTCGCGGTGGACGACGCGCTCCGCACGCTCGCGTCGCGGCGCCAGGCGGCCTTCGACAGCCACGCGCAGCAGGTGCTCTCGGGCCTCGAGGACTCGCTCGCGCAGGTCGACCGGGTGTTCGTCGACCCGGCGCGGCGCGCGCTCCTCGTGCGGGCCGGGGTGATGACGGGCGCGCCGGGGCACCTGCGCGAGCGGGCCGACGCGCTCGGCCGCGCCCTCGCCGAAGCCTCCCGCCGCGCCGAGGCCGCCTTCGCCCACGAGCTCGCCGTGGTCGAGCGCGTCGAGCAGGATTTCCTCGCCCGCGCGCCGGCGGCGTTCCGTCACCTCTGGGGCTGAACGGCCCGCGCAAAGTTGGCCGTCGGCCCCCGCGCGGTGTGATCATCGCGCCATGCGCCGGGGCCTCACCGTCATCGCCCTCTCCCTCGCGTGCAGCGCCACCGCGCCGCCGCCCCCTCCCCCGACCGCGCCGCCGCCCGCGCGCGCCGCGGACGTCGACGCGGAGGACTGCCGCGCCACCGCCGAGGGCCGGCTCTTCACGCGGTGGGGGTCGTTCTGGTTCGACGCGGCGGTGGCCGAGGGCAGCCGCGGCGCGCGCACCCAGACGCTCCTCGCGGTGCGCGACCCGTCCGCGACGGGCGGCGCGCCCCCGTGGTACGGCGCGATGATCCCGCTGTCCGACAGCACCTTCGGCGTGTGCGTCCGCTCGTACCACCCGCGACGTCCGCCCGAAGGGTCGGAGCTCCCGCCCGACGCGCTCGTCAAGATCGACGGCCGCGGCCTGCGACCCGAGGTGGTGTACAGCGCCGGGCACCGGCTCCACCTCGTCGGCCGGGTGTCGGGCGCGATCCTGGTCGCCGAGCTCACGCGCGACGGCCACCAGCTCGTCGCCCTCGACGCCAGCGGCCACGAGATCGCCCGCTCGCGCGCGGTGGTCTTCCCCCCCGGCGCGGTCGACGACCGGCGCACCGAGCTCCCGCTCCGCACCGCGGCGCCGCTCGACCTGCACCGCGTCGCGATCGTCGGCGAGCGCGACCACGTCTTCGTCGCTGAAGTGGCAGGCGGGCGCGTCGAGCTCCGCGACACCGGCGCCCTCGCCGAGCAGGGCCTCGCGCTGCGCGAAGGCGCGCTCGTGCTGCGGCGCCGCGCCAACCGCTGCGTGCTCCCGGGCCGCCTCCCGCCCGCCCGCTGGCGGCTCCGCGCGCCGGGGCCGTGCCCGCGCGAGGGGCTCGTCACCGAGTTCGACGGGCTCGGCGTCGAGGGGACGCTGGTCAACGGCGTCCGCGGCGACGCCCAGCGCTGCCGCGTCCGCGCCACCGTCAACCTCCCGGGCGCGGGCGACGCGACGGGCTCGGGCGTCACCGTCCTCGCCGACCGCAGCGTCACCGGCGAGCGGATCGACATGGAGCTCCTCGTCCGCGGCCGCCACCTCTCCGTGGGCTTCGCGCCGAGCGAGGGGATCGGCGCGCTCTCGGTGCCCGACGGCTTCGGCGTGGCGCTCCCCGAGGGCGCCGTCGTCGCGCGCGAGGTCTCGGCCGACGACGCGTCGCTCTGGCGCGTGAGGCTCTCCGCCGACGTGCCGCTCCGCGCGCTCCCGACGTGCCTCCAGGGCCGCTGGGTGGTCCGCGCCTGGAGCGACGAGGCCGAGACCGAGGACGCCGCCGCCACGCGCTTCGACGAGCTGGGCGCCTGCGACTGATGCACCCCGACGCGCACCGCGGGCTCGAAGTCGCCGCCGCCGCCCTCGCCCGCGCGTTCGATTGCGTGGCGGTGGTCGACGGCGACGGCGCGCGTCGTCTCGCGGACGCGCTCGACGCGCACGGCCCGGCTCGCGCCGAGGTGCTCGCTGCGCGCGGCCTCGACGCTGCCTGGGCGGCCTTCGGGCGCGCGGCCGCGGGCGAGCACGTCGCCCTCGTCGCCTCCGGGCGTGACGCCGTGAGCGCGCTCGTGCCGCTCCTGCGCGAGGCCGCGCGCCTCGGGGTCGGGCTCACGCTCGCGCTCCCCGCGCACGGCGACGAGGCGGGCCGCGCCGTCCCCGCGGGCCCCTGCGACGACCTCGCGCTCGTCTGCGACCAGCCGGTCGGCGTGCTCGTCGCCGGGCGCGTCGCCGAGGTGACCGACCTCGCCCTCGCCGCGCTCGCCTTCGCGCGCGCCACCGCGCGGCCGTGGTGCGTCGCGTTCGAACTCGCGCGCGTGGGCTGCGCCGCCGCGGCCGTCCCGCTCCCTGCGCCCTCCGACTGCGACCGCTGGCGCGCGGCCCCGCGGGGCGCCTCGCTCGACGACGCGTGGGCCTTCGCGCGCGCGATCGCGCCGGGCCTCGGGCCCGTGGCGGGCGCGGGCGGCGACGTGTTCGCGGGCGTCCCCTTCGCGGCGCGGGGCGTCGGGCTGCGGCAACTGCGCCCCCTCCCCGCGGCGGCCCTCGCGGCGGCGACGTCGGGGCCGTTGCGCGTGCGCGAGCCGTGGCCTGACGCGTTCGGGCCGGGGAGGCTCACGGCGGCGGTGCGGCTCGCGCTGGGGCCGGGCGTCGCCGTCGCCGAGGGCGCGGGGCCCGACGACGACGAGGGCGCGGCGCGCGTGGACGTGAGCGTCGACGAGCCGCGGCGCGACGCGCTGGTGCGCGAGGCGGTGGCGGCCCTCGCGCGCTGCGGGCTCGACGCGGAGGCGGCGTGCCACGAGCCCTGGGCGGCCGCGGTGCGCGTGCGGACGGGCGACCCGCAACCGCTGCGGGCGGTGCTGTGCGAGCCTTGCGCGCTCGGGCTCCGCGCGGTGGTCGAGGCCGCGGCGACGGGCGCGCCCGTGGTGGCCGTGGGCGCGGGCGACCTCGCGGCGCTCAGGGGGGCGTGCGAGGCCACGGGGCGCCCGCTCCGCCACGACGCGGACGCATCGCTGGCGCCCTGCCCGAAGGCGTGACAGGCGCCGGAGCTCTTGCGTGAGGGTCGGGTGTTGCCCTCCGCTCCCCCGCTCTGGTATCGATGCTCTGCCGTGGCGCGGTAGTTGATGCGCGGCCCCGGCGGCGGCCCCGCGAGCGCGTGGCCGCCGGCGAGACGACGGTCAAGCGGCGCGCGCGCGCCGCCGTTGGAAGAGTGGCAGCGGGCCCCACGACAGGCCGCGGCGATCGACAGCGTCCCCGGAGACGACGACCATGATCATGTACGAGGAGGAGCTGAACCAGATCCAGACGGTGGTGGACAAGCTCGTGCGCGACGCCAACGCGCGGGTGGTCTGCATCGTGGACAAGAACGGTCAGCTCATCGCAGCGAGCGGGGAGACGGAGAACCTCGACACCACGTCCCTCGCCTCGCTGATCGCGGGCACGATCGCCGCGATGGGGGGCATGGCGAAGCTCCTCAAGGAGAACGAGTTCCCCACGCAGTTTCACGAGGGCGTCAAGGCGAACATCCACATCCAACTGGTGGGCAACCGGGTGATCCTGTCGGTGATCTTCGACTCGCGCGCGACGCTCGGCCTCGTGCGCCTGCGGGTGAAGCGGGCGAGCGACGAGCTCAACGCGATCTTCGAGGCCCTCACGCGGCGCGCCCCCGCCCGCGGCGCCGGCGCCCCGTTCGGTGAGATCACCGACGAGGACATCGACAACCTCTTCAACGACTGAGCGGTGCGACGATGTCGTTCATCAACTACCTGTCGCGCGAGATCAACTGCAAGATCGTCTACTACGGCCCCGGCCTCTGCGGGAAGACGACCAACCTCCAGTGGATCTACCAGCGCACGGCCCCCGAGGCGAAGGGCAAGATGATCTCCCTCGCCACCGAGCAGGACCGGACCCTCTTCTTCGACTTCCTCCCGCTCTCGCTCGGCGAGATCCGCGGCTTCAAGACCCGCTTCCACCTCTACACGGTGCCGGGCCAGGTCTTCTACGACGCCTCGCGCAAGCTGATCCTCAAGGGGGTCGACGGCGTGGTCTTCGTCGCCGACTCGCAGATCGACCGCATGGAGGCCAACCTCGAGTCGCTCGAGAACCTCCAGCTCAACCTCGCGGACCAGGGGTACCAGATCGAGAAGGTCCCCTACGTGATCCAGTACAACAAGCGCGACCTGCCCAACATCGCCCCGGTGCAGGAGCTGCGCGAGCTGCTCAACCCGCTCAACGTGCCCGACTACGAGGCCGTCGCGAGCCGCGGCACGGGCGTGTTCGACACGCTCAAGGCGGTGGCGAAGCTCGTGCTCACGGAGCTCAAGAAGGGCTCCGGCGGCTGACGCAAATCCCCTTCTGACGCGGCCCGCCGGTGGCGTACGCTACGCGGGCCATGGACCACCCCGTCGACGTTCAACAGCTCCCCGAGGCCGCCCGCAAGGCGCTCGCGGGCCCTCCGCCGCTCAAGCTCATGGTGGCGCGCGGGATGGCCCCGCTGCCGCCCGCCTCGCTCGTCTGCGCGCTCTACGCCCTCGCGCACGACCGCGCCGACGACAAGCTCCGCGAGGCCGCGCAGAAGACCCTCGGGGCGCTGCCCGACGCGATCCTCAACGGCGCGCTCGGGTCGCCCGACCTGCCCGCGGCCGTGCTCGACGACCTCGCGGGGCGCCTCGCGGCCAACCCGGGCGCGGTCGAGCGCGTGCTGCGCCACGCCAACACCGCGGCGGAGACGGTGGCCCACGTCGCGAAGCGCTGCGGCGAGGCGCTCTGCGACGTGATCGCCACCAACGAGCAGCGCCTCCTCCAGCACCCCGAGATCATCGAGGCGCTCTACATGAACGAGAAGGCCCGCATGTCGACGGCCGACCGCGTGGTCGAGCTCGCCGCGCGCAACGGGCTCACGCTCAAGATCCCGGGCTTCGACGCGATCGTCGAGGCGCTCCAGGCGCAGAAGCCCCGCACCGCGCCGGGGAGCGCAGAGGCCGCCGCCGCCGACCAGGACTTCAAGGAGGTGATGGAGGCGACCGCGGGGCTCACCGACGACGTGGTGCAGGAGCAGGAGGACGGCTCGGTCAAGCTCCAGAGCGAGTCGGCGGAGAAGGCCGACAAGAGCATCGCTAAGATGTCGGTGACGGAGAAGATCCGCACCGCGATGCTGGGCAACGCCGCCGCGCGCGCGATGCTCATCCGCTCGCCCAACAAGCTCGTGTGCAACGCGGTGCTCCAGTCGCCGAAGCTCAACGACGACGAGATCATCAAGTACGCGGCGAGCCGCCAGGTGGGCTCCGAGGTGCTCCGCAAGATCGCGGGCTCGAAGACCTTCACCCGCCTCTACGACGTGAAGCTCAACCTCGTGAACAACCCCAAGACCCCGCTCACCGAGAGCATGAAGTTCCTCATGCACCTGCGCGAGAGCGACCTGCGCAAGGTGCTCGGCAACAAGAACGTCCCCGCCGGCCTGCGCAACGCCGCCAACGGGATCGTCAACCAGAAGTCGAAGAAGTAGCCCCGCGCGCCCGCACCGCGAGGCCCGCGCGCGCCGCCGCCCACCCCGCCGCGCCCGCGAAGGGCACCACCGCCAGCATCGCCCCGAGGCGCCCCGTCACCGCCCAGAAGACCACGCCCGTGCAGAGCCCCGAGAGGGCGCCGTGGCGGTCGTTGGTGCGTTCGCCGTAGCGCCCCACCACGAAGCCCCCGAGCGCCACCGCCGCCAGCAGCGCCGCGAGCGGGACCATCCCCGCGACGAGCTCCGTCGCCACCGCGGCCGCCCCCCGCGCCGCGCGGATCGCCGCGAGCTGCGTCGCCGTGCTCCCCGGCGGGTACACCCGCGCGAGCACCCGCGTCGCCAGCGACGCCGCCCCCTGCGCGAGCAGCGCGAAGGCCACCACCGACACGACCGTCCCGAGCGGGACCCAGTGCCACGGCGGGGGCTCGTCGGCCGAGCCATCGGCGTTCGCGTCGGGCGCGGGAGCCGCCTTCGGGGCGGGCGCCGGGGCGTTGAGCACGGGCAGGTGTCGGCGGGCCATCGCGGTGGCGAGTCTGTCGGGGGACGCGGGGCATTTGTCAACTCCGCGGCGGGGCGTCGACGGGCCTTCATCGCGGCGGCGCGGCTGCGGTAGCGTCGTCGGCCGTGAGCCCCCCCATCTCCCTCTCCAAGGACGGCGACGCCGCCCCCGCCTCCGCCGCCCCCGAGGGCGCGGGCGAGCACCCGACCGGCCTCTACGTCCTCTTCGGCGCCGAGGCCTGGGAGCGCTTCTCGTACTACGGGATGCGCGCCCTCCTGGTGCTCTACATGACGCGCCACCTCCACTACACGCGCGAGGACGCGCTCGGCATCTACGCCCTCTATACGGGCCTCGTGTACCTCACGCCACTCCTCGGGGGGTCGCTCGCCGACGCGCTCCTCGGGCGGCGCAAGGCGGTGCTCATCGGCGGGCTCCTCATGGCCCTCGGCCACCTCGCGATGGCCTTCGAACCGTTGCTCTTCTACGCCCTCGGCCTGCTCATCGTCGGCAACGGCTTCTTCAAGCCGAACATCTCCACCATCGTCGGCGGGCTCTACCGCGAGGGAGATCCCCGGCGCGACGGCGGCTTCACCATCTTCTACATGGGCATCAACCTCGGGGCCTTCTTCGCGCCGATCGTGTGCGGGTACCTCGGACCCAAGGTCGGGTGGCACTACGGCTTTTCTGCCGCCGCTGTGGGCATGGTGCTCGGGCTCGGGGTGTTCGTCGCGTGGCAGAAGCTCCTCGGCGATGTCGGGCTCCCGCCGAAGCGAGCGCTGGTGACGGCCACCGCGGGCGACGGCGCCTACCGCGAAGGGACGGTGTCCACCGAGGCGAAGCTCCTCACGCAGAAGGACTACGTCGACGTCGCGATGTGGATGGCGGGCGGCGTGGGCGTGGTGGCCTCGGTCATCCTCGGGTGGCGCGTGGTGGGGCCGCTCTGGGAGCAGGTGCCCGGCGCGGCCCGCGCGGTGCTCGGCCTCGGCGCGACGGGCGGGGTGTTCTATCGACTCTTCAAGGGGTCGAACACCGAGGAGGCGCAGCGCCTCGCGGTGGTCATCGTCCTCTGCATGTTCAACATCTTCTTCTGGATGGGCTTCGAGCAGGCGGGCGGCACGATGACCCTCTTCGCCGACGCCCGCACCGACCGCGCGCTCGGCTGGCGCTCGATGGGCGTCATCGTCGCGGTGATCCTCGGGGCGGCGGCCAACATCTGGTTCTCGACGCGTGAGGAGAAGCACGCGCGCGGCTTCTGGGTCGGCGTGTCGGGCCTCTTCGTACTCGCCGCGGCGCTGGTGGCGGGACCCGGCATCCGCGAGCTCGTCACGAAGGGCCAATATGAGCTCCCGGCGGCGCAGTTCCAGGCGATCAACCCGCTGCTGATCGTCGCGCTCGGGCCGCTCTTCTCGAAGCTCTGGACGCGCCTCGACCAGGGGCGCTTCCGCACCTCGACGCCGACCAAGATGGCGATCGGGATGATCACCCTCGGCCTCGGCTTCATCGTGATGTACCTCGGCCAGCAGCTCGCGGGGGAGAGCGGCAAGGTCTCGCCCAACTGGCTCGTCGCCGTCTACGCGATCCACACCGTCGGCGAGCTGTGCCTGTCGCCCATCGGCCTCTCGATGGTGACCAAGCTCGCGCCCGCGCGCGTCGGCTCGCTCGCGATGGGCCTGTGGTTCACCTCGTCGGCCATCGCCAACTACCTCGCGGGCAAGCTCGAGTCGATCCTCGAACACCGCCACGTGCCCATCTACGGCTTCCTCGTGGTGAGCTCGATCGGCCCCGCGCTCGTCCTCCTCGCGCTCACGCCCCTCCTCAAGAAGTGGATGCACGGCCGGGCGTAGCGCCGGCGGTGTCTTCGTCGTAGCGGAGGCCCCGCAGCGCGTCGACGAGCTGCGTGCGGAGCGCCGCCGCCTCGCCCCCCTTCACGGCCAGGTCGCGCGAGAGCGCCGCGTGCCGCGCCATCGACTCGGCGAGCTGTCGCGTGAGCTGCGCGCGCAACGCCGCCCGCGCCGCGTCCGTGGCCGCGCCGAGCGTGCGGAGCGTCTCGCGCAGCTCGGCGTTGCGGTCGGTCACGTCGGAGAGCTGCTCACGGAGGGAGTCCGCCTGGAGCTCGGCGCGCCCGAGCGCGGCCCGCTGGTCGAGGACGGGCGCGAGGCGCCGGCGCATCTCCTCCGACGAGCCCGCGAGGTAGGGGGCGAGGTCGGTCGCGAGGTCGTCGAGGAGCGACACCGTCCGCCGCGCGGGGCGCGTCTGCTCGAGCGTCACCGCGCTCTCCTGGCGGGCGCTCAGCGGGATGGGGACGAGCGTCGCCTCGCGGCCCGCCTCGCTCTCCGGCGGGAGCCCGCGGGGCTCGTGGCCCGGCAGGTGCGCGTACCGCAGGAAGACGCGCGACGGCGCCTGCGCGCCGGGGCGGACGGTGAAGCGCGACGCCACCACCGCGGTGTCTTCGAGGACGATCTCGG
Organism: Polyangiales bacterium; assembly: GCA_046351555.1. GTDB lineage: Bacteria > Myxococcota_A > Polyangia > Polyangiales > CAISKJ01. The sequence goes on along the minus strand of JAXLYI010000025.1, from coordinate 39,573 downwards.
TGCGGGCGACGGAGACCACGCGGCGCGGCTCACGGCGCTCCTCGTCGGCGCGCTGGACGGTGGTGCTCGGGTCGATCGCGTAGGGGATGAAGGTGGTCTCGCCGTCGTGGAGGCGGTCGAGGAGCCCCTCGCCCGCGAAGGTGCCGCCGGCGAAGAGGGCCACGGGGCCGGGGAGGAGCGTCATGCCGGTCGCGTTGCGGATGCGCGCGGCGCGGTACGGGTGCTCGCGGCTCGCGGGGGCGGCGGCCTCGGGGCGGAAGAGGTACACGTCCTCGCCGGGCACCTCGCGGCTCGCCAGCGTGACGAGCGCGGCGGAGCCCGCGGCGATGCTCACGGGCTCGGCCACCGTGAAGCGCGTCGCGCCGGCGAACTCCTGCGTCGACGCCTCGGGCGGCGCGCTCGCCGCGAGGGCCCGCGCGGTGACGCCCGCGGTGGTCGTGGGCGGCGTGGTCGACGCCGTCTCGACGATCTGGAAGCTCACGGTCCGGTTGCGCGCGCGGTCGGCCGGCGTGGTGCTCGGCGCGAGGGGCCGCGTGGCGCCGAACGAGCGCGTGCGGAGGCGCGCGGCGTCGACGCCCATCTGCGCGAGGCGGGCCCGCACCGCGGCGGCGCGGGCGAGCGCGAGGCCCCACCCGTCGTCCTCCTCGCCCGACGCGTTGCCCTGGAGCTCGACGAGGGTGACCTGCGGCGACGCGCGGAGCGTCGCGGCGAGCGCCTCGAGGACGGGGGTCGCGCGGGCCGGGAGCATCGCGCTGTTGGCGTCGAAGGGGACGCTCTGGAGGAGGCGGATCTGCGCGCCCTCCATCACGATCTGGCCCTGGTCGGGGCAGCCGTCGGTGTCCTCCCGGCCGTTGTAGGTCTCGGGCTCGCCCGGGCAGCGGTCGTCGGCGTCGGCCACGCGGTCGCCGTCGCGGTCGACGTCGGCGCCCCACCGGCCGTCGGCGAGCTCCCGTCGCGCCTCCATCTGCCGCTCGCCGCCGCTCTGCTCGGAGACGACGGGCGCGTTGACCACCGGCGACACGAGCCGCCCCGACGCGTCGGGCCGCGCGGTGAACGACGGCGTGCGGAGGTGGAAGGCGAAGGACAGCGGCGCGCCGGTGGCGAGGGTCATCTCGACGCGGTTCCAGTCCTCGTCGGAGGAGTTGTGGAGGAGGGCCCACACCTGGACGAGCGCGGGCGCCCCCTCGCGCTCGGGGAGCACCACGCGGTAGGTCGCCTGCCAGTTGGCCGTGGGCACCGCGTACGAGACCATCAGGTCGCGCGGGCGCTCGTCGGGGAGGCGGAGGTCGAGGTTCACCGTCTCCTCGCGGGCGTTGGGCGCGGCGTGGGGGACGCCGGCCGCCACCACCGTCTGGCGCGCCTGGTCGCCGCGCTCGAGCACGGTGAGCGTCGCGAGCACGTCGTCGACCTCGTGCGCGCGGAGGCGGAGCGCGAGGCGATCCCCGGCGACGCGGCCGGTGCGTTCGAAGTACCCGCTGCCCGACTGGTTGAGCACCACGCGGCGCAGCGAGAGCAGCGGCGAGGGCCCGCGCGACGCGCACCCGAGGAGCGCGAGGCACGACACGAGGAGCGCACGGCGATGCGACGGCGGAGGGGTCATGCGCGGACTCTACAGCGGGCGCCGGGCACGCGGTCACGGCGCGCGACGTCCGAGACGCGCACGTGACGTCAGGGCGGCGTGCAGCCCGCGAGCGCCAGCGTCGGCACGGCGAGGGTGACGCCGTCCTCCCACCGCACGTCGGGGTCGTGCACCGTCACCTGCGTTCGCTGGGGGTCCTGCGCGCCAAGCGTGAACGCGGTCCCCGGCGGGATGACCCCGATCCCGCGCGTCTGGCGCTGGAGCGTCGCGAGGAGCGGGATCGGGCGGGGGCAGCGCGTGGTCGCCGGCCGCTCGGCCTCGGTGCGCCAGACGCCGCGCCCGGTGCCGTACCCGAAGGACTGCGGCGCGTGCGGCGGCCGCGTCCACCCGAGGAGCGCGACCGTCTCGGTGACCCACAGCATCCGCCGCCACGGGGCCGTCCCCGCTTCGAGCAGCCACACCGCGTCGCGCGGCGCACCGGACACCTGCGCGCGCGCCCCCCCGGCCGCGTCGGGGGACTCGTAGAACGACCACACCCCGCGCGGCGCGGCGATGCGTCGGGCGCCCCTCGACAGGAGAGTTCGAAGGTCGAAGGGCGCCCCCGGCGTGAGCGACAGCGCGGCGCAGTCGCGGGTCTCCGGGGCGATCGCGTGGTGGACGCGCGGCGACGGGCCGAGGGCGACGGCCGCGCGGTTGCCCGCCACCGAGGCGAAGCGGAGGCGGTGGTGGGCGAGCGGGATCACCACGGCCCCGAAGGTCGCGACGCCCGTGGGGTAGAGCGCGACCGCGTCGACGTGGGCGACGCCCCGGAGGGAGAGGCGGGCGGTCTCCACGCGCACCTGTGCGAAGGGGGTCCCCTCGGCGAAGCGCGCGAGGGCGGCGCGCGCCCGGGCCACCTCGGCGAAGGGGTACTCCGCCATCATGGCGAGGACGGGCGGGTCGGAGAGGAGCGGGAGCGGGGTCTCGAAGGTGACGTCGCGGCCGACCACCTCGCAGGGGCGCCACTGCGCGAGGGCGGGGGCGGGGAGCAGGGCGAGGAGGAGGGGGAGGAGGGGGAGCGTCGTGCGGGTCATCGGGCGCACGGACAACGCCGCGCGCCCGACGGTTTTACCGGACGCCGAAGCCGCCGCGGAGCACGAAGCGGCCGAGCTGCGAGGTGAGCGAGGGCGAGGTGATCCCGAGCTCGCTGCCGACCGGGAGCCCGTAGCTCCGGAGCGAGTCGGGGATGCGGAAGCCGGGGATCGGGATCGCCGGCAGCGCGTCGTTGAGCGAGCGGTCGACGATGTTCTGGAGGATGCCGCGGAGGGCCATGCGGAGGTTCTCGTTCTCCATGGCGGACATCGAGGTGCTGTCGAGCGTGAGGACCATCTCGTCGAGGCGGACGTCGCCGAAGCGGAGGTCGTTGCCGACGAGTGTCACCGAGGCCGACGCGCGCGCGCCGACCGTGCCCTGCAGCGGCACCGAGAGCGTGCCCGGGAGCGAGCCCGACACCGCGAGGGCGCCGAGGTCGAGGTTGACGCGCCCGTCGGTGCGGAGCGAGGCCACCGGCGGGAGCGCGGTGGAGAGCGTGATGGTGGTGCCCATCGGGAGCGACATCCCGAGGCCCGACCCGCCCGTCACCCGCGCGTCGAACTCGCCGCCGCGCCAGAGCGCGTGCAGGGCCTGGTTGAGCACCGCGGGCAGCACGATCACCGTGGCGGGCGTCGAGCGGGCGGGCTCGGCGGCGTCGCGCGGCGGCAGGGCGACGCCGAGCGAGGGCGTGGCGCGCGTGGCCATCGCGACCGAGAAGCGCGTGCCGATGCCGGCGTGGAGGCGCGCGGCGGTGGCGTTGAGCGAGGCGATGTTGAGCCCGAAGCCGAGGGCCACGGGCGCGCCGCCGTCGAGGCGCGGGACGTTGAAGGTCGGCGCGAGCGACGACACGTTGAGCCCGCCCACCACGCCGCCGAGCACGGCGTTGAAGTTGGTCTGCACGTAGTCGCGCACCATGGTGGAGACGCGGTCGCGGATGATGCCGTTGGCGAGGCTGGTCACCACGCCCACCACGGCGTTGAGGATTTGCGCGGTGAAGCCGCTGCCGACGATCTGGACGCTGACCGTGCCCACGTCGACGGTGACCGAGCCCGAGCGGACGGACACGCGCGGCATGCCCCCGGTGGCGCCGAGGTCGAAGGTGAGGTTCACGTCGACGTAGCGGAAGCGGACCCAGGCGTCGGTGTCGATGGTGCCGTTGACGCGGAGGCGGACGCCGAGGTTCTCGAGGCGCACCCGCGCGCGGAGGCCGCCGTCCACCAGGGTGAGCGCGGTGGTGTTGGGCCCGCCGAGCTCGCGGTCGACGTAGTCGACGCGCTCGCGGGCGAGGCAGGTGCACACGCCGAGCACGCAGGGGCGCAGCGCGCAGTCGTCGTAGAGGGGGTTGGCCGCGCGCAGCGAGTCGTGGAGCTGCTGGCTGAGCCCGGCGCTGTTGAGCACCGTCTGGAGGATGTCGTCGAGCGAGGTGATCGGGGAGACCGGGTCGCCGTCGTCCATCGCGGACTGCGTGAGCTGGAGCGCGACGCCGTCGGGGAGGTGCGTGGCCTCCGCCTGCCAGTTGTCGCTGACCAGGAAGGTGCAGGTGCGCACGTTCTCGTGGCCGAGCGTGTCGGTGGCGCGCACCTCGACGAAGTTCATGCCCCAGCGCGAGGGGATCGAGCCGGTGAAGGAGCCGTCGGCGCCGGCCTGCACCATCTGCCCGCCGACGCTGACGCTCCGCACGCCGCTGGTGTCGGTGAGCCGCCCGCGCACCGGCAGGGCCGCGCCGGGCGCGAGGTCGACCATCGTCGCGTCGCCCGTGCACGTGATCGCGGGGCCGTTGCTGTCGACCACGAAGCTCGTCGTCTCGCGGAGCGTGCGGCCCATCTCGGTGGGGCCCGTCACCTGCACCGTGATCGTGTAGCGGCCCTCCGCGCCGTAGTGGAAGCGCCCCGCCCGCACCTCGCGCCCGCCCATCGGCGCGCTGGTGTGCTGGAGCATCGGCATGTCGATCCGGTTGCCGTAGCGGTCCTGCACGACGGAGGCGATCTCGATCTCGTCGTCGACGGCGTACACCGCCTGGTCAGGCACGCGCGCGATGCGCAGGCTGGCCGGCAGCGCGGGCCTCACCTCGAGCATCGCCGGGTCGCCCGTCGCGCCCGCGAGCTGACACGCCACGGCGTACGTCGCCGCGCGCGTGGCCGACACGGTGGTCCCGGTGACGGTGACGCCCTCACCGGAAGGCATGGTGGCGACGGTGGGGCGCGCGTCGGCGATCGGGTTGCCCTCGGCGTCGGCGACCGCGCAGGTGACGCGCGCCGACTCGCCCGCGGTGATGGCGCCGGGCATCACGGTGGTGGTGATGCGCGCGGGCGCGCCGACGACGATGTCGGTGGAGGCGGGCGTCGCGTCGACCAGCGTCCCCAGGGCGCAGCGCGAGGTGACCGTGCCGACGCGCGAGGCGATCACGCGCGCGCCGTCGCGGCGCACGGACGCGGCCGGCTCGAAGCGGACCTCGGGGGTGAGGCCGGGGATCGCGTCGCCCGCGCGGTTGCGGACGGCGCACTCGACGCGGAGCTCCTCGCCGGCGCGGACGCGGGCGGGCGCGGTCGTCTCGATGGACGCGGGCTGGACGTCGGGCCCGGCCTCCACGGGCGCGTCGGGGGCGGCGTCGGGCGCCGCGTCGGGGCGGGCGTCGGCGGCCGCGTCAGGGGTGCTCATCCCGTTGGGGACGGCGCCGTCCTGCTCGGCGCAGGCGGCGAGAACGAACGTCGTCAGCAGCGCGCACAGGCGCAATCGGTGAACCAAGTGAGGTACCTCCGTCTGCGCGCGATGGGACGCGACGGAGGGCCCCGCCGTCAACCCCGCTGCGGCGGTTCTCCCGCCCAGCGGTAGGGAAAATCCTCGCGGGCCTCGGTGGCGACGAGGTCGTGGAAGCGGCCGATGTCGAGGACGAGGTCGCCCCCGGGCGTCTCGCTGAGCACGTCGGCGTGGCGCGCGCCCCAGGCCACGTGCGTGTGCTCGTAGCTCCGCCGCGCGTGGACGGGCTGGAAGCTCGTCTCGTCCGTCCCCACCAGCGTGACCAGGAACTCCACCTCGTCGCGCGCGAGGCTCTCGGGGGTCGCGCCGCGCAGGGGCGAGGCGCCGTCGAGCGGGTGCATCACCGTCCACGAGCGGTTCATCGCGGGCGAGCGGTCGCGGCGGAGGGGGAGGTCTTCCATGCGGTAGAAGGTGACGCCCTCCAAAGTCTTCACGGTGCGCACGATCACCACGCGCACGGTGGCCTCGACGATCGCGTTGGAGCGCTCGTTGCCGACGCGGAACATCAGCGTCGGGACGCCGTCGACGGGGCCGATGGCGGCGTGGCGGGCGAAGGCGATGCGCCCCGTCGGCTGCGAGAATTTCGCGAACACCAGGCCCGTCGCGAGCGCGGTGACCAGCAGCCCCGCCACCGACTCGACCACCACCACGGCCTGCGCGGCGTGGGTGCGCGGGTACATCGCGCCGTACCCGATCGTCCCGAGCGTCTGCACCGAGAACGAGAACGCGTCGAAGAACGACCCCGCCCCCGCGCCCGCCACGCCCCCCGTCGCGAGGTAGGCCGCCGCGAAGAGCGCGTTGACCGCGAGGTAGATCGCGACGATGGCCCCGAGCGCGGCGACCCACGACACCCGAAGAAACCGATGGTACTGGTCGCGGAACCACCCGTCCTCCTGGTGCCCCACGATCTGGATCTGGTAGCTCTGCGCGGGCGGCGCGGGGGCCCTCGACGGCGAATTCACGGGCGCGTTGATACCACCGCTCCGCCCGCCCGCGCGGGGGTGAACGCGGAAAGCCGTGGACGGCCGCCGCCGACCTGCGCGACACTGCGGGGCCCCCGCGGCGCCTGCGATTGCGCGGACCGTGCGGGTGCGGGTAGAAACGACTCGGAGGCGTTGGTGAAAGTCAGTTGTCCCCGATGCGGCAAGGAGAATACCGACGACGTTCGCTTCTGCCTCGGCTGCGGCGCTGAGCTGCAAGCCCGCGGCGCCGGCGGACGCTCGGCCGGGCCGCCGAAGATCAACGCCCCCCCGCCGCTCGGCATGGCGCGCCCCGCGGGGCCTCCCCTCGCCGCGCCCGTCGCCGCCGCGCCCGTCGCACCCGTGCCTGTCGCGCCTGCGCCCGTCGCGCCCGTAGCGCCCAAACCCGTCGCGCCCAAACCCGTCACACCCGCGCCCGTCACACGCGCACCCATCGCCCCTGCGCCCGCGCCCTCGAACGGCGCACAGCGCGCCGACGAGGTCGCCGCGATCCTGCTCGCGGTGATCAGCGAGAAGACCGGCTACCCCCTCGACTCGCTCGACCCCTCCATGGACGTCGACACCGACCTCGGGATCGACTCGCTCAAGCGCGTGGAGATCATGGCCGCCCTCGAAGGTCGTCTCTTCAAGAAGCTCTCGGGCCTCGATTTCTCGACCTTCGCCACGGCGGCGCCCGTGGGCCCACCCCTCCGTCGTCGGGGCTCGGGCTCGGCGGACTCCCGCCGCTCGGTGGGATGGGCGCGCCGGCCGCGCCGCCCGCACCTTCGGGGCTCGGCCTCGGCCCGATGCCGCCCATCGGCGCGCCTGTGGCTCAGCCCCCTGCGGCGTCGCCGGGCCTCGGGCTCGGTCCGCTCCCGCCCATCGCCGCGCCGCCCGCTGCGGGGCCTGCGTTCTCGGCGCCCGCGGTGCCCAACGCGCAGCCCGGGCCCCCCGCCAACCTCGGCGGCCTCCCGCCGCTCGGGCCGCCACAGCCCGCAGCCCCCGCGGGTCTCGGTGGGCTCCCGCCGCTCGGGCCGCCGCAACCCGGTCCGCCCGCGAACCTCGGTGGGATGCCACAGCCGGGGCCTCCCGCGAACCTCGGTGGGCTCCCGCCGCTCGCGCCGCAGCCGCCGGCCTCGACGCGCCTGCCGACGGGAACGGGCGCGGCGTACGGGGCGTCGACGGGCAACGACCCCTTCGGCAACTCGAGCGACCCCTTCGCCTCCAACGGCGATCCGTTCGCGGTGTCGACCGGCGGCGCCGCACCGCCCTACAACGCGCCGTCGGACATGTACCTCGCGGCCGCCGACCCCTACGCCGCGCAGCAGCCGGGGCCCCCCGCGCAGCGCCAGCGTACGATCGGGCCGGGCGGCGCGATGCCGGTGCCGCCGGTGGCGCCGGGCCCGCGAGGGCAGTTCGGGCAGACCTCGATGCAGCAGGGCGGCGACCCGTGGAGCGCGCCGCGCATCGAGCCCGAGATCGAGGACTCGCGCACGCACGTGGGCCCCGCGGTGGGTCGCCCCAAGCTGCTCATCACGCAGCTCGACGGGACGGAGGAGGGGGAGTTCCCGCTGAAGGAGGGCGAGAACGTCATCGGGCGCGAGGCGTCCCCCCTGCTCGCGAAGGACAACCTGCTCTCCGGGCGGCACGCGACCTTCATCGTGCAGGGGTCGAGCGTGTGGATCCGCGACGACGGCTCGCGCAACGGGGTGTACGTGCGCCTCCCGCGGCAGCAGCACGTCGAGCTCTCCAACGGCGACCAGTTCTGCATCGGGCGCATCATCCTGCGCTTCGAGCTCCAGCCGGCGCCCGACTCGGTGGGGCTCCTGCACCTCGTGGTCGGGCGCGACGTCGACAAGGCGCTCTTCCCGTTCCGCGTGCCGATGAGCGGGCTCACGATGGGGCGCAACCGGGCCGACCTGAAGTTCCCCACCGACGGGTGGGTGTCGGGGCTGCACTGCCAGATCGTCGTACACGGCCCGCAGGTGATGATCGTCGACCTCGGCAGCTCGAACGGCACCTACCACCGCATCCGCTCGGCGCGCCCGCTCGTGCACCACGACGCGGTGCTCATGGGCCAGCGCATCTTCCACCTGCACTGCCCGTAGCGCTCACCGCCGCGGCGCGAGCAGCCGCGCGACCTCCGCCGCGTCGACCGCGAGCTCGCCCGGCACGCCGCCGCCCTCCGCCGGCGCCGCCAGCTCGAAGGTCACGAACTGCCCCGACAGCACCGCCGCCGCGTGCGTGTCGTCGACGAACGCGACCGCGCGCACGTCGAGCCGCGGCAGCGCCGTCCCGGGCGGGTTGAGCAGGTACGGCACGCGCCGCCCGCGCGTGAAGAGCCACAGGTCGTCGCCGGTGCCGAAGAGCACCACATCCCCGCGCGGCGACACCGCGACGCCCGCGGGGGCCACGCCCGACCACGGCGCGGCGTGGGCGCGGTGCTCGCCCTGGCAGGTGAGCGGGAAGGTCGCGTCCCACAGCTCGCCGCCTCGCGCGAACACCAGGTGGATGGGCTCCACCGGCACGCCGCCGTCGCCCACCGCGTCGAGGTGCGGGTGCAGCCACAGCGGGCGCGGCGGCTCGGGGTCGAGCGGGCTCGGGCGGTCTTCGCAGCCGGGGAGCGGGTCGTCGTGGCGCGGGACGTTGACGCGGCAGCGCCGGCCGTCGCGCTCGTACCGCACGGAGTCCCACTGGCACCCGCGCGTCATGTCGAGCACGCGCACCGGGCCGAGCGCGAGCGGGTCGCCCCAGGTGTCGGCGCCGCGCTCGGCGCGCGTGACGGCCCGCGCCTGGCCCCCCGTCACCGCGATGGCGACGTTGCGCGCGGCCGGGGCGCGCGCGCTCACCACGTTGGTGACTTGAACCTCGCCGAGCAGCGGCGCGCCGAGGCGGACGTCGAGCCCGTCGACCGCCGTCGCGCAGCCCGAGTAGGGGTGCGACGTCGCAGCCCGCCACACCAGCGGCGCGAGCGACGGGATCGCCACGGCGAGCGCGCCGTGCCGCTCGGGCTGTGCGCGCGGCCGGCGCACGCAGTGGTGGACGAGCGCGCCCGCCCGGCGGTCGAGCCCGACGCCGGTGAACGTCGACCACGTCGATCGCGTCGGTCGCGTCGCCCTGCGTCGCCTCCAGCAGCGTCCTCACCACCAGCGCGGGCCCGAACTCCGAGAACTCCGCCCCCGTCACCCGCGCCGTGCGCCCGTCGAAGCGCCGCGTGCCGAGCAGTCGCCCGGTCGGCGGCGCGGCCGCGTCGGGCGCCGCGCCAGGCGCAACGGGGGCAGCGTCGCCCGAGAACATCGCGACGAACGCGAGCACCAGCGGTCTCCCCTCGGCCGCGGGCGCGGACTCGACGGGCGCGCAGGGCGAGGCCGACGCCACCGCGCGGCAGGTGACGCCGCCCGCGTGGTACTCCACCGCGAGGATCGGGTCGGGCAGCGCGTCGCCGTCGAAGTCCGGCGGGTCGTCCCAGCGCGCGAACCCGCGGCGCCGTCAGCGTCACGCGCGGGAGCCTGCGCCACGCGCCGTTCAACGCGCGGCGCGGCGCCGGCGGAGCCGCCGCAGGCGCGACCGCAACCGCGGGCGTGGGCGGCGTGCGGGCGGCGCGGGCGCGCTCCTGTTCGCGGCGGGCGGCTTCGGCGCGCGCGGCTTCCTCCGCGGCGCGACGGGCGGCCTCCCCTGGCGCGCGGACTCCGCGGCGGCGCGTCCGGGTGGACTCGCGCTGCGCGGCCTCCTCCGCGGCCCGGCGCGCGGCCTCGACGCGGGCGGCCTCCGCGGCAGCGCGACGGGCGGCCTCGGCGCGCGCGGCTTCGGCTGCGGCGGCGCGGGCGGCTTCGACGCGGGCGGCCTCGGCGGCGGCACGGCGCGCAGCTTCCTGGCGCGCGGCCTCGGCGGCGGCACGGCGCGCGCGGCCTCCGCCTGCTCGGCGCGGCGGGTGGCCTCCTGCTGCGTCGCGGCATCACCGCGCGGCGGTGCGCCTCCTGCTCGGCGAGGATCGACGCGCGGCCCGGCGCGGCCTCCTGACGCGCGGCCTCCTCCGCGGCGAGGCGGGCGGCGGCGGCTCGGGCGGCTTCGACGCGGGCGGCTTCGGCGGCGGCGGCGCGCGCGGCCTCGAGGCGGGCGGCTTCCGCGGCGGCGCGGCAGGCGGACTCCGCACGGGCGACGTTCCTGCTCGCGGCGGGCGGCCTCGGCGCGGGCGGCCTCCTCGCGCGCGGCCTCGGCGGCGGCGCGAGCGCGGACTCCACGGGCGGCCTCGGCGGCAGCGGCGCGCGGCTTCGGCCTCCTCGGCCCGGCGCGCGGCTTCTCGTTGCGCGGCGGCCTCGCGCTCACGGCGGGCGGACTCCTCCGCGGCCCGGCGCGCGGCCTCGACGCGCGGCCTCCGCGGCGGCGCGGCAGGCGGCTTCGGCGCGCGCCTCGGCCTCCGCGGCCCGGCGCGCTTCCTCCGCGGCCCGGCGCGCGGCTTCGCTGCGAGCGGCCTCGACGCGCGCGGCGGCGGCGCGGGCGGCCTCGACGCGCGCGGCCTCCGCGGCGGCGCGGCGCGCGGACTCACGCGCGGCAGCCTCGGCGGCAGCGCGTCGAACGGCCTCCTGGCGCGCGGCCTCCTCCGCGGCGCGGCGCGCGGCGGCTTCGCGACGGGCGGCCTCCCGCGCGGTCGCTTCCGCGCGGCAGCTTCCCCGCGCGGCCGCCTCCCGCGCGGCTGCTTCTCTGGCCGCGGCCTGGCGCGCGCCGGCCAGTCTCGCCGCGGCCTCCTGCGCGGCCGCTTCACGCGCGGCGTTCTCCCGCGCGGCGGCCTCCCGTGCGGCGGCCTCCCGTGCAACTGCGGCGCGCTCGGCTTCGGCGCGCGCGGCGGCCTCGGCCTCGGCACGCGCGGCGGCCTCCCTGCGCCCGGCCTCGGCGCGCGCGCGGCTTCGCGGCGCTCCACCTCGGCGCGGGCGGCGGCCTCGCGGGCGGCCTGGGCGGCGCGCTCCGCTTCGACACGGGCGGCTTCGCGGCGCTCGGCCTCCTGCCGCTCGGCCGCGGTGGGGGCCGCGGGCGCTGCGGCGTCCTCTGACTGCGCGACGGCGGCGTCTTCGGGCGGCGCCTCCGCGTCGGGCACCGTGAGCGACACGACGATCGACGGGAGCTCCGAGCCTGTGATGCGCCGCTCGGCGAGCTCAGGCGGCGCGACGGCGGCGGGTGGCGCGGGCGTCACCGTCGGTTGCAGCGCGGCGAAGGGGTCGTCACCGTCGGCGGCCGGCGCGTCGGGCAGGCCCAGGAGGCCAATGGCCACGGAGGCATCGCCACCGTCGACGCGTCGGCGCCCACCGCACGCGAGCGTCAGCGCGGCGACGAGGCAGGGCAGGAGCTTCAGGCGCGGGACCACGTGGCGGCGCCGCGCAGCATGGCGAAGCTCGCCGAAGAACGCCAACGAACTGCACGCCGACGCCGCGACACCACCCGCCGCACCGACGCCCGCGGGGAGCGGCCTACGCTCTCCAGCACCCTGCGGTGGTAACCCGCCGGGAGGCTCCGCGACCAGCGGGGCTCGTCGACCGCCACCCGGGGAGGCTTACTGCGCCGAGCGACACCCCCGCCTCACGACCCGGATGGCCGACTGGGACACCCAAATCACCGACTGGGACATCCGAATCGCCGGCTGGGACACGCGGATCGCCAACTGCAACCCTCCGGCTCGCCGACTGGGACATCCGACTCACCAACGGGGAGACGCAGCCGGCCAGTCGCCTGTCCCAGTCGGCCAGCCCCCATGTCCCCGACGGCCCTTCAGTCCGGGATGTTGTTGAACGCGTTGGGCGCGGCCGGGCTCGCGCCGCCGTCGGCCCCCTGGAGCGCGCGGAACACGTCGACCCGCCGGCGCTCGCGCACGCGCCCGTTCGCGACGGTCCCCTCGACCACCTCGTAGCCGAGGAGGGCGAAGGTGCGGCCCTGCCAGAAGATCGGGCGGGCGTTGCCGTACCAGTCGGCGCAGGAGGCGACGCAGCGGTCGTTGACGGCGTGCGCGGCGCTGCGCAGCGGGCCCATGTCGCGGAAGGTGAGCGCGTCGACGCCGAGGAAGAGCACGGCGCTCGAGACGTTGCGGAGCTGGTTCCAGCCGCCGCCGTCGCCGCCGTAGGTGACGGGGAGCCCGAGCACGCCCGCGCGGTCGCCCGACGGGGAGAAGAAGAAGCCGTGCGAGCGCGTCTCGCCCTGCGCGGCGCCGCGGACGGTGTGGCGCCCGGCGATCGTCGGGGTGGGGTCGAGGGCGACGGCGCCGAAGGTGAGGTCGCTTCCCTGGTTGCCGACCACCAGCGCGTCGCGCCCGAGCGGCTCGATGCGCTCCACCGAGAACGGCACCGCGAGCTGCGTGGTCGCGCCCGTCGGCACGTGGTGGACGAACAGCGGCGCCCGCGCGCCCCCGCCACCACGAGGCGCCCAGCCCGCGCCGACGCCGAAGAGCACGTGGTCGCCGACGAAGCGGTTGTGCATCGACCACACGGAGCCGGCCACGCGGCCGACGCCCTTGTACGCGCTGCCCGCCACCGTGGGGACCGCCTCGGTGAGCTGCGCGAGCGGCACGGAGAGCAGCCCGACGTCGCCGCGCTCGCTCTCCGCCCCCCACATCGCGTCGCCGTCGCCCGACGCGCTCAGGAGCACCCGCAGCGCGTCGCCCCGCTCGTCGAAGGAGAACTGGTCGATCGGCGCCCCGCGCACCCGCGCCGCGCCCGGCGCCGAGCAGTCGAGCGGGAAGCGGTAGAGCACCGCGGGCTTCGGCTCCCGCGCGCGGCGGGCGTCGTAGGGGACCCAGGGCTCCTGCTCGCCGCCGACCCAGAGGTACACCGCGCCGCCGGAGACGTAGAAGTTGCGCGACGCGGGGCCCACCACGCCGACCGCGCGGCAGTCGAAGCCGCGGTTGGCGAGCTCGCACGACATCACCGCGTGGACGGTGGGCGCGTACCCGAGCGGCTGCACCGGGCGGTAGAGGTGGTCGAAGGCGACGACGGTGTTCCAGTCGGCGCCGGAGCGGGTGCGGACGGCGGGGAGGTGGAGCGTGTCGCGGCCGTCGACGCGCAGCGGGACGGGCATGTACATCACGAGCCGGTGGCCGACGAGCCGGCTCGCGTAGTTGCGCGACGAGTAGTAGTCCGACGAGCGAACGAACATCGTGTCGCGCCAACGGATGACGCCGTTCGCGTCGATGTCGAAGAGCCCCACCTCCGTCGCCTGCGCGCGGTAGCTGTACCCGATGACCACCACCGTGTCGCCGTCGACCAGCATCTCGTCGTACCAGCCGCCGGGCCGCTGCCCCTCGCCCCAGGCGTTGACCATCGACGCGGGCGTGAGCGCGTCGCCGCCGAGCCGCACGGAGAAGAGCCGGCCGCGCCGCAGGATCACGAGGTGGTCGCCGTGGGCCTTCACGATGTCGCCCTCGTCGACGCCCTCCACCTGGTTGTTGGTGATCGACGGACCCGCGGGCGCGCTCCCGTTGACCGGCGACGCGGGCGCCGACGCGGCGGCCACCGAGCGCTGCAGCCCGCGGCCGGCGCCGGAGCCGTAGCCCTGGCCGCTGCCGGTGCCGGCGCCGTGGCCCAGCGTCCCGATGCTGCCCAGGCCGACGGTGCCCTCGCCCGTCCCGCCGCCGCCGTAGCCCGTCCCCGTCGCGCCGAGGCCGCCGTAGCCGAAGGCGTCGCCGATGGCGTCGCCGGTCATGTTGCCGTTGGCGTTCGAGTCGTCGAGGCCCGAGTCGGTCGAGCCGCCGCGCCGCAACCGGATGGACGCGCGCCGCTCGCGGAGCCGGAGGTAGCGGGTGACCGACGCCGCGTCGCCGAAGGGCGTGAGGCGCTCCCCGGGCGCGAGCGCGGCCTCCATCGCCGCGGGGGTCATCGCGACGTCGGCGGCGACGTCGGCGGCGGCGTCGGCGTGGGCGTGGGCCGTCACCGCGGCGTCGGGGGCGCGGTGCGGCGCGGGGGGCGTGGGCTTGCGGCAGGCGGCGAGGCAGGCGAGGGCGAGGCAGGCGCGCGCGGCGTGGGTCATGCGGCGGCAGACTGCCGAGCTTCGTGGGTGGTTCCCATGAAAAAGCGGTCGGCGCGCTGGTAGGATCGCGCGTCTCCCCCCGTGACGACCGTCACTGCGGGCGACACCCGCCGGCGCGCGACGCCACCGCAAACCCCGGCGAATCGCGCTGGCACGGCGGCCGCAAACACCGAGAGCGACGCACCCCCAACCCGGAGAAGCGAACCATGAAGCTCTCGCACCTCGCCCTCGCCCTCTCGCTCGCCCTCGGCGCCGCCACGGCCGCCGCGCAGACCGCCCCCGCCGCGCCCGCTGCGCAGGCCCCCGCCCGCCCCGCCCCCGTCGCCGCGCAGGCCGCGGGCAACCTCGCGCGCTTCGTCGTCGGCCCCAACGGCCACGTGCGCGGCCTCGCGCTCAACAACGGAACCATCGTGATGCTCCCGCCCCGCGCCGGCGCCGACCTCGCGCAGCGCGTGGGCGTCGGCGTCCCCCTGCGCGTCGAGGGCTTCTCCGTCCCTGGCGCGCCGCACATGATCTTCCGCGCCACCGTCCGCGGCGCCGATGGCTCGGTCCTCGTCGCCGCGCCGCAGGGCCCGATGGGACCCCACGGCGGCTTCGGCGCGGGCCGCGGCGAGCACCCCGAGCACGGCGGCATGCGCGGCGGCATGCGCGGTGGGATGCACCGCGGCGGCCCCTGGGGCGGGCGCGGCGGCGCGCACGAGGGCGGCATGCGCGGGGGCTTCGGCGCAGCCCGCGCGGCCCGGCTCGCGGCGATGCCCCAGCAGCGCCTCAATGGCACCGTGCAGCAGGTGATCGCGGGGCCCCGCGGCGGCGTGCGGGCGCTGCTCCTCTCGAACAACGCGACGGTCACCGTGCCCCGCCCGATGGCGGCGCCCCTCGCGCAGCGCGGCGTCCGCGTCGGCGAGTCGGTGCAGGTCGTCGGCCGCGGCACCGCGACGCCGCAGGGCACCGGCGTCATCGCCGAGCAGCTCACCTTCGCCGACGGCGCCCGCTTCGCCGCCGACCTCACCGCCCCGCCCGCGGCACCCGCCGCCCGCTGACCCGATGCTCTCCCTGCGCCGCCGCCTGGTGATGGTCTCCGTCCTGGCGGCGGTCGCGTGCGCCCTCTCGCTCGCCTCCGTCGCGTGGCTCGCGCGCACCAGCTCCGACCAGCGCGTCGCCCGCGCCGAGGAGCGCATCGCCCGCGAGACCGACCGCCTCCTCGAAGCCCCCGCGCCCCCGCGCCTCCGCGGCCTCCGGCGCGGCGTCCGCACGATGCGCTCGGGCTACCTCGACCCCTCGGGCGTCGAGCAGCCGCCGGGCCCGCCGCTCCCCCCCGCCGCCCGCGCCGCCCGCGACGAGGCCGCCGCCGAGAGCGCCCGCACCGGCGCGCGCGCCGTCCGCTCGGTGGAGCTCCGCGCGTCGCTCTTCCGCGGGCGCGGCGCGGCGGCGGAGGGCGACGAGGACGCCGGCGGCACGCTCGTGATCGCCGCGGCCCCGTGGCCCTCGGGCGGCCAGGTGTGGGCGGCGGCGTTCGTCCCGCAACCGCGCGGCGAACGGCTCTGGCGGCTGGGGGCGGCGCTCCTCACGCTCGCGTCGCTCGGGCTCGTGGCGGCGGCGTTGCACACGGTGGTGGCGCTCCGGCGCGGCGCGGCGACGCTCGACGACGGGCTGCGCGCCCTCGCCCGCGACCTCGGGGCCCGCGTCGATCGCCCGCAGGTGGCCGAGCTCGCGGCCGTGTCCGACGGGATCACCTCGCTCGCCGGCGCCCTCCGCGCCGCGCAGGTGGAGGGCGAGCGCCTCCAGCAGGAGCTCGCCCGCCGCGAACGCCTCGCGTCCCTCGGCCGCGTGGTGGCCGGCGTCGCCCACGAGGTGCGCAACCCGATGGCGTCGATCAAGCTGCGGGTCGACCTCGCGCGGCAGACGGTGCTCGCGCCGCGCGCCGACCTCGGGGGCATCGCCGCCGACCTCAGCGAGGTGAGCGACGAGGTGGCCCGCCTCGACCGCCTCGTCGTCGACCTCCTCACCGTCTCGGGACGTCGCGTCGGGCCGAAGCGCGAGGTCGACCTCGGCGAGCTCCTCGCGCATCGCGCCGCGGCCGCCGGCGCCCTCGCCAGCGAGCGCGGTGTTCGGGTAGAGACGTCGGGCTCGGGCCGCGCGTCGGTGGACGTCGACGGCCTCACGCGCGCGCTCGACAACCTCCTGCGCAACGCCGTCGAGGCCTCGCCCACGGGCGCCGCGGTGCGCGCCGAGGTGCGCGCCGACGGGACCCACGCCGTGATCCGCGTGGCCGACGCCGGCCCGGGCGTACCGTCCGAGCGCGTAGGCGAACTCTTCGAGCCCTTCTTCACCACCAAGGCGGAGGGGACGGGGCTCGGGCTCGCGCTCGCCCGCGCGGTGGCCGAGGCGCACGGCGGCTCGCTCAAATACCGCCGCGAGGGGGCCGCGACGGTGTTCGAATTGACGGTCCCCCGGGAGGTGACGTGATGGCGGCGGTGCTGGTGGTCGACGACGAGCGGGGCGTGCGCGAGGGGCTGTGCCGGGCGCTGTCCGCGGCGGGGCACGAGCCCGTCGGGGCGCAGGGGCTCGCGGAGGCGCGCGCGGCGCTCGCGGCGCTGAGGGACTTCGCTTGCGTATTGCTCGACGTCCGGCTGAAGGACGGCGACGGCGTGGCCTTCCTCGCCGAGCTGCGCGGGGGCCTCGCGCCGGACCTCCCGGTGATCATGGCGACGGCCTTCGGCGACAGCGACCGCACCATCGCGGCGATGAAGCTCGGGGCCTTCGACTACGTGACCAAGCCCTTCGACCTCCCGGCCCTGCTCGCCGCGGTGGAGCGCGCGGTTCGCCAGCGCGGGCTCTCGCGCTCGCTGCCGCAGCCCGAGCCCACCGCGCCGGCCGCGCCCGAGGGGACGCTGGTCGGGTCGAGCGCCGCGATGCTCGCCGCGTGGAAGGTGATCGGCCGCGCCGCCGCGAGCGACGTGCCCGTTCTCATCACGGGCGAGACGGGGACGGGCAAGGAGCTCGTGGCGCGGGCCATTCACCAGCACTCGGCGCGGGCCGCGGGGCCCTTCGTCGCCGTCAACCTCGCGGCGCTCCCGCCGACGCTGCTCGAGAGCGAGCTCTTCGGCCACGAGAAGGGCGCCTTCACCGGCGCGGTGTCGCGCCGCCCCGGCCGCTTCGAACTCGCCGCCGGCGGCACGCTCTTCCTCGACGAGATCGGCGACCTCGACCTCGCGCTCCAGACGCGGCTCCTGCGCGTGCTCCAGGACGGGCGCTTCGAGCGCGTCGGCGGGACGGAGGTGCTCGCCTCGCGGGCCCGCGTCGTCGCCGCCACCAACAAGCCCGTCCGCCCCGGCTCCGCGGGCGCCACCCTGCGCGAGGACCTCTACTACCGCCTCGCCGTGATCGAGGTCGAGCTCCCGCCCTTGCGCGCGCGGCGGAGCGACATCCCGCAGCTCGTCGCCCACGCGCTCGCCTCTTCGCCCGCGCGGGCCGTGTCCGAGGAGGCGATGGCGCTGCTCCAGGCGCACCCGTGGCCCGGCAACGTGCGCGAGCTCGTCCACGTCGTGCAGCGCGCGGCGGTGATGTGCGGCGGCGACGTGATCGACGTCGGCGACCTGCCCGACGCCGTCCGCGAGCGCACCGCCGCAGCCCCCGCGTCACCGGCCGACCCGTACCTGGAGATGCCCCTGCGCGACGCGCTCGCGGCGCTCGAGCGGCGCATGATCGAGCACGCGCTGGCGAAGTCGGGCGGCAACCGCGCCGAGGCCGCGCGCATCCTCGGCATCGCGCGCCCGCAGCTCTACGCCAAGATGGAGGAGCACGGGATGGCCCGCGCGAAGGAGTAGTCAGCGCCCGCGGGGCGGCGGGCGCGAGGACGGGCGGCGCGGGGCCTCGCCGAGCGGGACGGCGGTGACGTCGTCCATCGGGATGCCCCACTCCTCGGCGGCGCTCTGGACGTAGCGGAGCACGTCGCGCGTCGCGTCCGCGGGCGCGCCCGACGCGGTGACCTCGGGCGCGTCCTTCGCGTCGGCGAGCACCGAAAGCAGGCGCGCGGTGGCCTCGCGCAGGCGGCGGATGCCCGCGACGGCGATCTGCCGCTGGAAGCGGAGCGCGAGCGGGCTCCGCGCGCGCAGGAGCGATTCGAACACCTCGCGGGTGAACTCCAGCGCCCCCACCGGGGTGACCGCGCGGAGCGTCGCGTTGCGCTCGCCGCCGCGGATGAGGGTGACCTGCCCGAGCAGCGTGCCGGCCCCGTGGCGCCCCTCGGGACGAACGCCCTCGGGCGTCACGCGGGTCATCTCGGCCTCGCCCCACACCAGGAGGAAGCACGACTGGGCGCGCTCCCCCTGCGCGAAGATCGTCTCGCCGGGCGCGAACTCCCGCTCGGCCGTCGAGCCGAGGAGGACGGCGAGGTCGCGGTCGTCGTAGCCGCGCAGCGTCGGAAGCGCGCGGAGGCGGGCGAGCTCGATCATCGGACCCCCCGCAGGAAGTCCACCAGCCGCGCGACCCCCGTCGCCTTCGGCCGCTGCGGTGGTGGAGACGGCGTCGGCACGCCCTCGGCGCTCATCGGCGGGGGCGGCGCGCTGGTGCCGCTGCGCTCGGGCGGTGCGAGCGTGGCGTCGATGCGCTCCTGCACCTCACGGATGGTGCCCGCGACCGAGCGGATCACCTCGCCGACGACGACCGCGGCGAGCCCCGGGGCGTGCTCGCTGAGCGCGTCGAGCGCGTCGCGCGAGAGCTCGCCGACCACCACGGGCTCGACCGCGACCACCGTGGCCGAGCGCGGCGCGGGGTCGAGACACGCCATCTCGCCGAGGATCCGCCCGACGCCGACGCGGGCAATCTCGTGGGATGTCCCCTCGCGCGTGCCGAGGACGGCGAGGGCGCCGGCGGAGACGAAGGCCATCGCGTCGCCGACCTCGCCCTCGCGGTAGAGTGCCTCGGACGGCGCGAGCGCGCGCCAACGAACACACGCAGCCATCGCCTCGAGGTCGCCGGTGGAGAGCATCGAGAAGAGCGGGATGCGTCGCAGGTGGGCGCGGCGCTCCTCGGCAGTAGCGGGCGGCGCGCTCGCGGGCGCGGGGGCCGCGGCACGCGAGGGGCGCGTGGAGACGCGCGCGGGGGCGGGCTCGGAGGCGACGCGGCCGGGCGGCGCGGAGGCGGCGGGCGCGTCGACCCCGAGGCGGACCCGCACGTCGTGGCTCGCGAAGGGGGCGAGCGCGTCGAGGAGCTCCAGCGCGCTCGGGAAGCGAGCGTCGGGGTCGCGCGCGAGGCAGCGGGCGACGAGCGCGTCGAGGCGCGGCGGGAGCGACGGGCAGAGCTCGCGCGCGGGCCGCGGGTCGCGCGTGACCATGGCGGCGAGGGCGGCCTCGCGGGTGCGTTCGTCGTAGGGGCGGCGGCCGGTGAAGGACCAGTAGAGCGTGGCGCCGAGGGCCCACACGTCCGCGCGTAGGTCGACGGCGGCGGACGCGCGGGCCTCCTCCGGGGCGAGCAGCGAGAGCGCCTCGGCGCGCTGCGGGACGCCGGGCCCGAAGCCCCCCTCGACCAGCGCGTCGACCACGGGCGGCGACGCGAGCCGCGCGGTGACGGCGCCGCCGTCGGCCTGCACGAGGAAGATCCCCTGCGGCAGCGCCCGCGCGCGCAGGCGGCGCGCGTGGTGGGCGGCGACGGCGGCGGCCGCGGGGGCCACGAGGTCGACGACGAGCTGCGGGGGCAGCGCGCCGAGCCGCGCGATCTTCGCGTGGAGCGTCTCCGCGTCGGGGAGCTCGGCGAGGAGGTAGGGAAGCCCCTCGTGGAGCGCGGGCGGGCGCGCGACGGCGAGGTGCGGGTGGTCGACGTCGGCGTAGCCCTCGGCCCAGCGGGTGAAACGCAGGACGGCGTCGGCCTGCGCGAGCAGCGAGCGGCGCATGAGGTACACGGCGACGCGCGCGCCGACGGGCGCCTCGCGGGCCTCGTAGGCGGCGCCGAAGCGGCCCTCCCCGAGGCGCTGCACGACGCGGCAACGGGCGACGGTGGCGCCCGGGCGGAGGGAAAGTGGCTCTTCCATGATCACGTCTCGTCGCCGCGCGTGCGGCCCTTCCAGGCGCGGAGGCGGACATGCGATGGCCCACCCCCGTCGACCGGCGAGGAAGCTACGCCTGAACGCCCGTCCACGTCCAGCGCGACGCGCGGAAGGGGTAGCGTTGTCGACGCATGGCCCGCCGCCTCTCACGCGCCGCGTGCGCGATCGCCTTCGCGCTCCCGTCGTGCGTCGGAACGCTCGTCGCCGACGACGCCACGCCGCGCGACCGCCCTGCGCCCGACGCGGTGGACGTCGCGGACGACGTCGCGAGCGACGTCAGCGCGGAGCCCGACGTCGCGGAGGACGTGCGCGACGCGCCCTCGCTCGACGCGCGTGACGCTGCGCCACCGGACGCGCGCGACGTCCCCTCCCCCGATGTTCGCGACGTCGCCGCGCCCGACGCGCCCGCGCCCGACGCGCCCGCGCCGCGCGTGGTGAGCGCGACCAACCCCGTGCTCGGCGAGGACCACCCCGACCCGCACGTCGTCCGCACGACGGATGCGTCGGGGCCGCTCTACTACCTCTACGCGACGGCGGGCTTCGGCGACTTCGTCCCCTGGCGCTCGCGCGACCTCCTCCATTGGACGCGCCTCGGCGAAGGGCTCTTCCGCCGCGACGCGCCGGCCGGCGGCTCCCTCGAGATCAACGGCGCCCACTTCTGCCACCTCTGGGCCCCCGACGTCGTCGAGGTGAGCGCGGGCGTGTGGATGCTCTCGTTCAGCGCGGTTCGCTACCGGACGGCGCAGCGCCCGTGCCCGCCCTACCGCGAGGACGGCGGCGTGTACTTCGCGTCGTCGGTCTCCCCCACGGGGCCCTTCGCCGTCGCCGAACACCCGTGGGAGCCGCTCCCCGCCGGCGGCCACATCACCCGCTGCACCGCGCCGACGCGCGACCAGATCCCGCGCTCGGTGCCGTACGCGTCGGGGGACTGCCAGGGCGGCTACTGCCACCAGGTGATCCGCCTCGACTCGGGCGCCTTCCGCGACCCGCAGACGGGCCGCTGGTGGCTCGGCTACAGTTGGTACACCAACACCCCGCCCATGGTCGCGTGGGAGACGACGCACTACGGCCAGCACGTCAGCCTCGTCGAGCTCGACGGCGCCGACCCCTTCACGGTGCCGTGCACGACGTCGGTGGCGCAGGTTCACATCGGTGACCCGCACGACGACGCGACGCTGACACACCTCGGGGCCTCGTGCGGGCGCTGCGGCGAGATGCTGTCGTTCACGCGGGCGCGGGACAACGGGGAGTTCCGCCGGGAGGGGCAGGTGTTCGGCGTCAACGAGGGCGTCGGGCTCTTCCGGCGCGGGCGCTACGTGTACGCGCTGATGTCGGGCTCGGTGTGGGACTCCGGGTACTACAGCGTGTGGTACGCGGCCGCGCCGACGCCCGAGGCGCTCGCGTGGGACTCGCCCGCGCGCGTCGTCGGGCGCTTCCTGGTGCCGGGGCGCGGGCAGTCGTTCGGCCACGGGACCGCGGTGCTCGGGCCCGACGGGCGGAGCTGGTACTACGTGCACCACCGCCTCCAGGCCGAGCGCTGCCGCACGACGGGCAACTGCGCGCGCGACGTGTGGGTGAGCCCGCTCGCGTTCGAAGACCGCGGCGACGGCCGGGGCGACGTGTGGATCCGCACGCGCTTCCCCGCGGAGGACCCGGCGGTGAGCGTGACCGTGCCTTGAGCGCGCGCTACGGCCGCTCGCCGCAGGCCGCGCGCAGCCGATCGCGCGTCGTCCACAGGGCGCGGCGACGCCGGAGGAGCGCGCAGGACGCACGGACCATCACCGCCGGGTCGAGCGACCACAGGCGCGCCGTGCCGTCCGTCGAGGCCGTCGCGAGGCGCGCGCCGTCCGGGGAGAACGCGAGGTCGCTGATCGGCCCAAGGTGGGCGGGGATCACCGCCAGCAGGTGCCCCTCCGCGGCGTCCCACAGCGCCACCGAGCCGTCGTCGTAGCCCGCGGCGAGGCGGCTGTGATCCGCGGAGAAGGCCCGGCGCGACGAGCGCCCCGAGGTCGAGGCGATCTCCGCGATGCGGCGCCCGGTGGCGGGGTCCCACAGCGCGTCGCCCGCCGTCGCGGAGGCCGTGCACAGCCGCGCGCCGTCGGGCGAGAACAGCGCCGCGGAGAAGGCCGCGCCGTGCCGGTTGGCCCCGAGGCGGGCGCCGGTGCGGGCGTCCCAGGTGACCACCACGCCGCTCGCGTGCGCCGTCACCACCCTCGCCCCGCCCGCCGTGAACCGCGCCGCGAGCAGCTCCCCATCGGACGCGGGCCAGTCCGCAATCGCGCGCCCCGAAGCGGCGTCCCACAGCCTCGCGGTGAAGTCGCCGTGGGCCGCGATCACCCGCGCCCCGTCGGGGGAGAGCCACCCCGCCGCGACGCCCCCGTGGCCGTTCCCGTTGAACGAGCGCCGCCGGTCGCCGGTCGCGACGTCCGTGAGCCGCAGCCCCGGATCGCCGTAAGGGTCGCGCCCCTCGCCGGCGCACTCCGTCGTGAGGAGCGTCGCGCCGTCCGCGGAGACGTCGACGACCGGGCGCACCGCGGCGCTCGGCCCGCCGCGGTCGGCGCCGAGGCTCCAGCACCCGATCGTGGCGAGCAACGCGCCCGTGCCTACGTCCCAGAGGCGCCCGGCGCGGTCGTCGTGGAGGGCGGCGATGCGCGACCCGTCGGGCGTCACGGCGAAGGCGGCCGCCGCGTGGTCACCGGGCAGCGCGCGTCGCTGCGCACCGTCGCGCGCGTCCCACACGGCGAGCGCGCCGCCCGTGACCACCGCCCCGCGCGCGAGCGCCGCGGCGTCGATCGCGCGGCGCCGGGCGCCGAGCGTGAGCACCAGCGCGCCGTCCCCCTCGCCCCGCACCTGGAGCACCTCGCCCTGCGACCGGACGAGCAACGTCATGCCGCGCGGCGCGAACGCGGCGGCCAGCACCTGCCCGTCGGCCACCCGCCCGGTCACCGCGCCACGGCCCGTCGCGTCCGAGGCGTCGACGACGTGACCGCCGTCGCGGACGCGGAGCAGGCGCTCGCCGTTCTCGGTCAGGTCGTGCACCGCGCCGTCGGCGTCGGCGACGCGGGCCCCCGTCGCCGCGTCCCACACCCGCGTGGCGGGCGAGTCGGCGAGTCCGCCGAGGAGGTAGCGCCCGTCCGGCGAGAAGCGCGGGAGGCGGTCCGTGGCGCCGTCGAGCGCGGCGATCGCGCGCCCGGCGGCCGCGTCCCAGAGCGTCGTTGCGCCGCCATGACCGCGGGCCACGACGCGCGATCCGTCGGGCGAGAAGGCCGCGTCGGCGAGGTCACCGCGGCGCGCGAGGTCGACCGAGTCCCCCTCGAACGCCGCGCGGGCGAGGCTCCAGCGACGCACCCTCCCGTCGCGCCAGACGGTGACGAGCGACGCGTCGCGGGGGACCTCCCGCACGTCGAGGAGGTCGGCGCCTGAGGCGGGGAGCGTCGCCGCGAGGCGACCGTCGCTCACGCGAAAGAGCTGCTCGTCGAAGCGCGTGAAGGCGCCGTCCGACGACGACGCGCCCGTGTCGTGCACGGTGAACGGCATGCCCTCGAACAGGACGGGCGCGCCGTCCCCCAGTTCGAACGCGGGGGTGCCGTCGCGCGCGCCCCACGCCATCGAGGTCTGGTTGTGAAACCGCGCCAGGACGCGGGTGTTGTCACGGGAGAATCGGAGCGACGCGGGCTCGACGTTGCCCACGCCGACGCCCCGGAGCACGGCGACGAGCCCGCCCGTCGCGCCGTCCCAGAGGCGAACGTCCGCGCTCGACGTCCCGGCCGCCGCGACGCGCGATCCGTCGGGCGAGAAGGCGTAGTCGTCGGCGGAGCTGGCCGCGGCCATGTCCTCGACGGGCGTTCGCAGGACGGCCCCCACGGCGGCCTGGAGGAGCGCCCCGTCCACCTCGGAGGGCGGCGCGCCGAGCCGCGTGCGGACGTTCGCGCGGAAGGCGAGCGCGTCGGCGAGGGTCTCCAACCCCTGGTCGGCCGACTGCGCGCGGACGCGGAGCTCGCTGGCTCGACTGCGGGCCTCGTTGGTCTGCGCCTCTCGCTGGGCCGCGAGGGCTTCGCGCGCGGCCTTCTGCGCGTCGGCCCGCGCCGCCTCCGCGCGCCGCCAGAGCGCCACCCCGCCCGCCGCCACGACGGACAGCGCCGCGAACGCCGTCGCCGCCACCGCCCGCCGCACCCGCCGCGCCCGCTCGGCCTCGGCCAGCTCCCGCGCCCGCTCGGCCCGGCTCGCCGCGAGCAGCGCCCGCGCGTCGTCGCCGAGGTCGTCGCCGTGCGCGCGGTCGGCCTCCTCCGCCACCGCCAGCCGCGAGCCGCGGAGGAGCGCGTCGGGCCGCGCCCGCCACTCCGCCGCCCACGCGTCGAGCTGCGCGAGCTGGACGAGCCGCGCCCGGTCGTCGTCGATCCACTGCCGGAAGCGCCGCCAGCTCCGGATCAGCGCCTCGTGGGCCACCTCCACCGTCTGCGCCGCGTCGCCACCACCCGTCACCAGCAGCCGCGCGTCGACCATCCGCGCGAGCGCCGCGTCGAAGCGCGCCCGGTCGGCGCCGAAGCGCGCGCGGAGCTCGCCGACGCCCCGACGTCGCCGCGTGTCGGGCGCCCCAGGCCCCCCCGGGTGGACGAGCGCGAGCATCAAGCGACGCGTCACCGCGCGCGCGGCCTCGTCGCCGAGCGCCGCCCACACCTGCTCGGCGTGGGCGTCGAGCGCGCCCTGCACGGCCCCGAGCGCGCGGTAGTCGGCCCGCGTGAGCACGTCGCCCGCGCGCCTCCGCCAGAGGAGGTAGAGCGCGTGCGACATCAGCGGGAGCGCGCCGGGGGCGGCCTCCACGTCGCGCACGACGTCGTCGGCGAGGCCCGGCTCGAGCGCGAGGCCCGCGGCGAGGGCGGGGCGCTCGACGGCGTCGCGGAGCTGCTCGGGCGACATCTGCGCGACCAGCACCTGGTGGGCGGGGTCGCAGGCCACCTTGTCGAGGCGGAGCCCGGCGTCGTCGAGCACCAGCTCCTCGCAGCGCGCGAGGAAGTCCACCCGCATCGTCACGAGCACGCACACCGGCGACCCCGGCTCGCAGGCCGCGCGCCAGAGCCCGCGCACCAGCGCCTCCGCCCCCGCCCGGTCGTCGTGGGTGAACACCTCTTCGAACTGGTCGACCACCACCACGAAGCGGCGGCTCACCGCGCGCATGAGCTCGACGCGCGCCTCCACCTCCGCGAGCGCGTCGGCGGGGCGCTCGCCGGGGCGCACCGCCATGCTCGCGAAGCCCCCGTCGGGCGCGCGCGACTGCCACAGCGGGACGGCGCCGCCGAGCACCATCGACGACTTGCCCGTGCCCGACGCCCCCGACACCACGAGGAAGCGCGGGAGCCCCTTCTCCGCGAGCGCGTCGAGGTCGCCGACCACCTCCGCGATCTCGCGCTCGCGGCCGAAGAAGAAGCGCGCGTGCTCGGGCCCGTAGGCCGCGAGGCCGCGGTACGGACGCGGCTGGAAGACGTGCGTCGCGTCGCCGTCGGACTCCCGCGCGTAGAGCTGGAGGCTCGCCCAGTCGTAGCTCGCCCGCCCCATCAGCCGCGCGCGCGCCGCGAGGAAGGCCCGCTCCAGCGGCGCGAGGCGCGCGAGCGTCCCGTCGTAGAGGGCCTCGGCGAAGGCGGTCGCCCCGTCCCAGGAGAGCGGCAGGCGCGACGCGATCACCGCGCGGAAGCCCTCCCGGTGGAGCTGCTGCGCGACGCTCCCGAGCTGCTGCCCGGCCTCGCCCGCGTTGCCGCCGTCGCACGCGGACACCACCACGAGGCGAACGAGCCCAGCGTAGGGGCGGAGCAGCATGCCGAGGCGGCCCGCGTGGACGTGCTCGCCCGCCCCTCCCTCCGCGCCGTCGAGCATCAGCCCGAAGGATCCCTCGCGCTCGGCGCCGTGGCAGAGCAGGTGGAGGACGGCGACGGGCTCCCCCTCGGCGCGCGCGCGGTCGAGCGCGGCGCGGATCGCGTCGCAGGAGGCGTTCTTCACTTCGAAGAGTGCGGGCGCGGCGGGGTCGTCGAAGCACGGGCGCAACGTCGCCGCGGCCTTCTCGATCGCGGCGACGTGGGCCTTCGCCGCCACCTTGCCGCCCGCCGCCGACCACGCGAACACCACCCGCCCCCGCGCCGTGCGGGAGAGCCCGGGCTCGGGCGGGGCGCTCCGCGTGTCGGGCATCTCGTAGCGGACGAGCAGGCGCGCGAGCGAGCCGACGTGCGCGGTCCCGCCTCCGGCCGCGAGCTCCCACGGCAGGAGGTACAGCTCCGCGGCGTTGGAGCGGACGGTGAGCCAGGCGTCGCGCGACGCGGCGTCGGCCACGGCGTCGGAGACGCGCGTCCAGGCCGGCGAGTCGACGAAGTCCGCCAGCGTGCGGCCGAGGCGCGCGGCCTCCTCGGTGACGTCGGCCTCGGCGTGGGCGCGCAGGGCCTCCAGCCGCTCGCGCAGCCGCGCCGACCAGCGGAGCGTGACGAGGTGGGGCGCGCCCTGCCCCCGGCCGCGGAGCTGGTAGGTGGTGTCGCCGTCGTCGAGCGCGACGGAGGCGACGTCGGCCTGCGACTCGCGGGTGAAATCGAGGAGGAAGTGACGGTCGTCGGCGCGTCCCACGGGGCCCTGAGTCCCAGCGGCGCGCTACGGCATCTCGACGCGGACGGGCTCGGCCTGCCAGATCTCGCCGGCGTACTCGCGGATGGTTCGGTCGGAGGAGAACCAGCCCATGCCCGCGACGTTGCGGACGGCCATCGCGCTCCAGCGGGCGGGCTCGGCCCACGTCGACGCCACGCGGCGGTGGGCGTCGGCGTAGGCGCGGTAGTCGGCGAGCACGAGGTAGGGGTCGTGCTGGAGGAGGTTGTCGACCAGCGGGCGGAAGAGCCCCGGCTCGGTGACGGAGAAGTGCCCGTCGGCGATGAGGTCGAGCACCTCGCGGAGCTCGTCGTCGGACTCGTACACCTCGCGGGGGTTGTAGCCCCGCTGGAGGCGCTGCTTCACCTCCTCGGCGGTGAGGCCGAAGAGGAAGAAGTTGTCGGGGCCCACCGCGTCGCGGATCTCGATGTTGGCCCCGTCGAGCGTGCCGATGGTGAGCGCGCCGTTCATCGAGAACTTCATGTTCCCGGTGCCCGACGCTTCCTTTCCGGCGGTGGAGATCTGCTCGGAGAGGTCGGCCGCGGGGATGATGCGCTCGGCCATCGAGACGCAGTAGTTGGGGAGGAAGAGCACCTTCAGCCACGGCACCTCGGGGTCGCCGTTGACCACCTCGGCCACCGCGTTGATGAAGTGGATGATGAGCTTGGCCATGGTGTAGGCCGGCGCCGCCTTGCCGCCGATGAGCACCACCCGCGGCGTGCGGTCTGCCCCCCGGTCGCGCTTGGCGCGGAGGTAGAGCGCGACGGCGTGGAGCGCGTTGAGGAGCTGGCGCTTGTACTCGTGGATGCGCTTCACCTGAACGTCGAAGAGCGCGTCGGGGTCGGCGGCGACGGCGAAGCGGTCGCGGATCCAGCGGGCCACGCCGGCCTTGCTCGCGCGCTTCACGGCGGCGAAGCGGTCGCGGAAGGCGGGGTCGTCGGCGAGGGGCGCGAGCTTCGCGAGGCGGTCGAGGTCGGCGGCCCACCCGGGCCCGATCGCCTCGTCGAGGAGCGCGGCGAGCCCCGGGTTGCACGAGAGCATCCAGCGGCGGGGGGTGACCCCGTTGGTCTTGTTGGTGAAGCGCTCGGGCCAGAGCTCGGCGAAGTCGTGGAGCACGTCGCGCTTGAGGAGCTCGGAGTGCAGCGCCGCCACGCCGTTGACCTTGTGCGAGCCCACCACCGCGAGGTGGGCCATGCGCACGCGGCGCTCGTCGCCCTCCTCGATGAGGGACATCGCGGCGGTGCGCTGGTGGTCGTGGGGCCAGCGGTTCATCACGTGGCGGAGGAAGCGCGCGTTGACCTCGTAGATGATCTGGAGATGCCGCGGGAGGAGCGTCTCGAAGAGGGCGACGGGCCAGCGCTCGAGGGCCTCGGCGAGCAGCGTGTGGTTGGTGTACGCGAGCGTGCGGGTGGTGATCGACCACGCCTCGTCCCACCCGAGGCCGTGCTCGTCGAGGAGCGCGCGCATGAGCTCGGCGACGGTGATGGCGGGGTGCGTGTCGTTGAGCTGGATCGCGACCTTGTCGGGGAAGTCCGCGAAGGAGTCGTGCGACTTCTTGTAGCGCCGGATGATGTCGGCGATCGCGCACGCGACGAAGAAGTACTGCTGCTTGAGGCGGAGTTCGCGCCCGGCCCAGGTGGAGTCGCTCGGGTAGAGCACCTTGGAGATGGTCTCCGAGGCGTTCTTCTCCTCGACCGAGTGCATGTAGTCGCCGCGGTTGAAGTGGTCGAGGTCGAACTCCTCGCTCGCCCGCGCCTGCCAGAGCCGCAGCGTGTTGACGTTGCCCGTCCCGTAGCCCGCGATGGGGGTGTCGTACGGCAGCCCCAGCACCTGCTTGTGGTCGACCCAGCGCACGCGCCAGCGCCCGTGGTCGTCGCGGTACTCCTCGGTGCGGCCGCCGAAGCGGACGGCCACCATGTACTCGGGGCGGCAGATCTCCCACGGGCACCCGACGCGGAGCCACTCGTCGGGCCGCTCGACCTGCTTGTTGTGCTCGATGCGCTGCTCGAAGATGCCGAACTCGTACCGGATGCCGTAGCCGTAGGCCGCGTAGCCGAGCGTCGCCATCGAGTCGAGGAAGCACGCCGCGAGGCGCCCGAGGCCGCCGTTGCCGAGGCCCGCGTCGGGCTCCTGCTCGCCGAGCTCGTCGAGGTCGACGCCGAGCTCGCCGAGCACCTCGCGCATCGCGTCGAGCAGCCCCGTGTTGATCAGGTTGTTGCGCAGCGCCCGCCCCAGCAGGAACTCCGCCGACAGGTAGTACACCCGCTTCGCGTCGACGCGGTTGTACTCCCCCTGCGTCGCGGCCCAGCGGTGCACCATCCGGTCGCGCACCGCGAGGGCCAGCGCCATGTACCGGTCCCACGCGGTGGCGTTGACCGGGTTCTTCCCCTGGGAGAAGCGAACGTGGTCGAGGAAGGCCCGGCGCAGCGCCTCGGGCACCATGCTCGTCCTGTCGTCCTCCACCACCACCCGCACGCGGTCGCTGCTCGTCACGGCTCACCTCCTCGCATGGAATCTCTTCTACCGCAGGCGCGCCCGCCCACGAAGCGCTTTGATGCCCCCCACTGCCCTGCGCCGCGCGGCGACTTCGGCTATGACTGCGCGCCCCCACGGCAGGAGCCGCCGACGATGCACGCCCGCCCCCGCACCAAGGTCGCCCTCGCCGCCGCGCTCGCCGCCGGCGCCGCGCTCGCCCAGGGGGGCCTGCGCGTGTCGGGCAACCACTGCCGCTACGGCGCCCGCGCGCTCCGCCCGGGCTTCACGCCCCACGTGGTGGCGATGCGCGTCGGCCCCGACCGGGCCACCGACGTCGCGCCGCTCCGCCTCGGGCGCGAGTGCGCGGGCCTCGTCACCCTCGAGCCCGACGTCATCGTGCGGACGACCACCGCCCTCCCGCTGCGCTTCGCCGTCCGCGGCGACGGCGACACCACGCTGGTGGTCAACATGCCCGACGGGCGCTGGCGCTGCGACGACAACTCCGGCGGCGGCCTCAACCCGCGGGTCGACGTACCGGAGGGAGAGCCGGGCCAGTACGACGTCTGGGTGGGCCGGCGCGCCGCGGCCACCGCCCCCGTGCGCGCCGTGCTCACCGTCTCCCAGCGGCCCGGCGGCGGCCCGTAGCGCGTCGTTGACACCCGCGCGGCGCCCCGCGTACCGTCGCCGCGCAGCCCGTGATGAACCGACCGTTGCGATGCGCGCTCGCGCTGTGCTCCGCGGCCCTGTGCCCCGCCGTCGCCTCCGCGCAGGCGCGCGACGGCGCCGCCCCGCGCGACCCGCTCCACCTGCTCTCGGAGCCCGCCCGCATCGTCGACGTGGTCGACTCCTTCGACGAGGGGAGCGCCTTCAGCTTCCGCCTGACCGCGGGCTTCCTCTACCAGCGCCGCTCGGCCACCCTCGAGCGCGAGCTGCGGGTGAGCGACCCGACCACGGGGATGGGGCAGGCGCAGTTTGCCCGCGTCGGCGACTACGTCGAGAACACCAGCACCCTGATGGTCAACGCGGAGCTCGGGCTCTTCCACGACCTCGCGCTCACCTTCGGGCTCCCGTTCGTCGTCAGCAACACCCGCGAGATCCGCTCGCTCACCTCGCCCGGCGCGATGGAGGGCAACAACGCCCTCGCCGACGGCTGGACGCAGAACGGCACGGCCACCTCGCTCTTCCAGGTCCCCTTCCGCTCGCCCGACCGCTCGGGCATCGACCAGGTGCGCCTCGGGCTCGCGTGGTCGATCCTCAACCAGCAGCGCGACCGCACCAAGCCCACGTGGACGGTCCGCTTCGAGTGGCGCCCGCCCGTCGGCGACGTGCTCCGCGCGTGCAACGCCTCGCCCGCGGCCGGCACCGCGCGCAGTGCCCGGCCGCCAACAGCGTGCCCAACGTCCCCGCGGGCACCGTCGCCGCCACAGGCGCGGCCAACCGCCAGTGTGCGGGCTCGCCGGGCATCTCCCGCGGGCTCCACGGTTGTACTTCCAGACGGCGATCGCGCGGCGCTTCAACTGCTCGGGCTTGCCGGCGCTCGACTCGAGTTCCCCGCTACCTTCCCGACGCCTGAGCTGCGCAAGCCTGCAAGGGCAGAAGCTCCCCGGCAATCACCGCTCGGTCTACGGCGAGCTCGCCTTCGCCGCCGGCGACATCGAACTGGAACTACACCCGTCGGGAGAACCGCAGGGCCCCGGCGGCGCTTCGGCGCCGACCGCCAGCGCCGCCCTTTCCCGGCTTCGCCGAGGACGCGTGCTCGCCGCTCTACCTGGGCGCGGCATCGAGTTCGTCGGCGGGCGCTGCTCTGCACCGGGCTTCGCCTCGGCGTGCGCAGCCTCGACGAGCACCACGACGTGGGCCGCGGTCCTGCTGCTCGACCAGGCCCCTACCACGGCTCGGGATCAGCATCCAGATCAACGACCGGCTACTAAGCGGACGGCAGGCCGGTTCTCCGCCATCGACCCTCGGGGGGAAGGTCGGAGAACCGAGGCTGAAGAAGCTCGGGCAAGGCGCATTCTCCGCATTCCGCCGCCGCCCCGGCCGAGCAAACGGACGCGGCCGCGCGCCCCCGTCGCGCGCGCGCGCCCGTCGGCGGCCTAACCGCCGCCGGGCCCTGCCGCGTCGTCCATCAGGCCAAACAGAGAGAGCTGACCGCTCCTTTCAGCAAACGGCCTGACATTCAAACTTCTCACAGCAACACATGGTACCCCGCACTTCACCGGCTGCTTTGGGCGGC
Organism: Polyangiales bacterium; assembly: GCA_046351555.1. GTDB lineage: Bacteria > Myxococcota_A > Polyangia > Polyangiales > CAISKJ01. The sequence goes on along the minus strand of JAXLYI010000025.1, from coordinate 7,828 downwards.
AGGAGGCTGGTGGAGCCTGGGGTGAGATAGGGTGACAGAACCACCCTCAGCCCCTCCACTTTTAAGCAACTCAGGTACTGCAGGCATTCAGCATCAGACACACTCTGGTCGTACCTGAAGGGGAGCAACACCAGCAGCAGGGCAGCGCTGAGTCTGCAGGAGCACGCTCAGAACTAACAAACTCAACCAGAGCAGTGGGGGCAGGCCTGAGCTCGCGCCGCCTGCCGGTGCCGCCCCCGCCTCCCCTCCACCGGCACCACCACGCACGCACTCGGCCGCACACGGAGCGCACGCGCCCCGGAGCTCCTCCGGACTTGCTGCCCCCCGCCACGGGCGGCCGCGCTCCTCCCCGGGCAGCCACCGCCGTGCGGGCGGCACCCCGCGCAGCTCGGAGCTGGGTTCCACCGACCGGCCGCGGCACACCGGGCTGCCCCTTCACCCACCGGCGACCTCGCGCGCGCAGGCGCTGGCTCCGCCCGGCCGGCCGGGGCTGCCGGCGGCACGGGAGGCTGGGCTTCGGCTGCAGAAGAAAAACGGAGCGCCGCGCAGAGGCCACTGAAAATTCCGGGCTGGCGCAGGTGGGCAGGGACCCTTCATCAGGCCGAGACCGTGCCGTGCCATCAGCGACTTCGCCTTCTGGGCCGCCGGCACACGGGGTCCGCGTCACCCACGCTCGGCATCTGTCGTCGGTGGGGCATGGGCTGGACACACTCTGCCTGCGCTGTGTGCGTGCGCTCCCATGTGAGGCCTGCTGGGATTACAGGTACCCGCGCCTCCTCCACCCCCCATCATTTCACGTAGAGCAGGCAGGCACTGCTGGCATTTCCTCTGCCGACCACTGGAAGGCTCACCGAACCATCCACCTTGGGCGACTGCCGCCTTCCGTCAAATGGAGGCTCCACGCTCGGCGGGAGCAGCTCCCAGTGCGGTCAGGCGGCCTCCACAAGCGCCGCCTGCACGAGCCGTCGGAGGAGCCCATCCATGCAGGCCTGGCTCCTGCCGAAGGGCGTCCATCTGTCAGCTGAGACAGCGCATCCCGGCCGGCAGGAACGACCACACGCACCGCACTGGGCCGCAGGCATGGGCGAGCCTGCTCTCGGGGTGAAGCTTGCCTGCCTCGCGGCCGCGGGGAATCAAACGCCGACTTCCCGCTCTGGGGTGGATTCCCCACCGCTCCTTCCCCCATGAATGCCGAAGTCACGGGACCGGCACACACGCGCCCCTGCTTGCACCGGCGGCGATGCCACTCAGGCAGAGGGGCTCTCCACCACTCGCGAGCAGTGCGGCTGCGATCACTGCAGGACTCCGCTTCCCGACCTCAAGCGAGCCCACCGGCCTTGGCCTCAGCGTCCGGGGACTACAGGCACCTGCCACCACACTGTCAGCTCACTCTGCCTGCTCACTGACTGTGACCGGCACCTGGCTGCGAGTGGGCTTGCTGCACAAATGGGCACCATCTGGGCTCCCCTGCTTGGGAAGATGGGAGCTTGGGGCACCTGAAAAGGGCAGCACTGGCCTCATCGGCGCGTTGTTCAGCAGGCTCACCGCCGACCTGCGGGGAACGCGCCGTCGCTCGTGCAACGCCCTCGTAGCTTTCGCCGTCGAAGCCAGCACCAGCGTACTTCGGCGGCTTCCAGCGCGCGCATCAGCGCCCAGCAGCATCAGGCGCGAGCGGAGCAGGCCAGGGCATCAGCGGAAGCGCTCGCGCCAGCGCTCGAAGACGGAGCAGCGCAGGATCCTCGCCCACTTTCGGCTTTCACCAGCGCGCCTCGCCAGCACCCCTCGCCGAGCGCAGGTCGGCGGCGAAGCGGGCGGGCACCACTTGCGCTTGCCGAGCGCGCAGAACGCGGTGCCCTCGCCTGCTCGCGCCAGCACGCCTTGCGCGGTCGCCGAGAAGCGGCGTAGGCACCGCGAGGCCGGGCGCCTGCCGTCCGCGGAGAACTCCAGGCGTCGCGCAGGTCGTAGCTCGTCGCGCAGGCTCGCGGAACCGCGTGCCGCTTGCAGCAGGGCAGCAGGCCTGGCGCAGGCGAGGACCAGCAGCACCACCGCGCTCACGCAGGTACAGCAGCAGCACCACGGCGGCTGAAGCAGGCGGCTGCGGCCTCGGCGCTCGGCGGCGAGCACCCGGCGCTGCGGCGTAGCGCCTTCGGCGGGAGGTAGGCCGACTAGGCGCAGGCATTATCGTCGGCAGGTGCGCCTCGCCGCGCAGCACGCCACGTCGACCGCGCGCAATCAGGTAGGCGCGGGCCGGCCCCGCGAGGTCGAGAACAAATCCGCGCGCCATGCCGAGCTGCTCGGCCGCCGCGACGATCACGCTTCCCCACGGCGTCGCGCGTCGTCGAATACGTGCCGCGCCTGGGCGCGGACTCCGTGTTGCGGCCCTCGAGGTACGCCCACCGCGTCGCGGATCACGCCGTCCATGGCGGGCGACATACCACGGCGGCGCCGTCGGGCGCGCCTGGCCGTAGTTGGTGTACTTGCGGCGCGACGGGTGCTTGAAGGCCAGCACGATCGACTCGCGGGGGACGCGACGCCTCCGCGAAGAGGCGCGCGGTGCCACGCCTCGGTGCCGTCGTGCTGTGGTTTCCTCCCTCCCGCCACTCGCTGTCGCTCGCGCGTTCCCCCCTCTCCCTCCGTCGCCCACGAGATGCGCAACGCCTCGCACGGAAGTGCTTGTCTGCCAGGAGATCCCGGAAGTAGGAGCCGCTGGTTCGCCTGCTCGCGGCGCCGAGTGCCCAGGGTTCGCCCGCCTGCCCTCACTGAGTCGCTTAGGCTCACCCTGGGCAACCTGCACGCGATCATCCGCCCGGTGGCGGATTCCGGGAGCTGGCGCGAGTCGCTGGCGTTGCACGTCGCCCACGTCGCCTCGTTGGGAGCCCGGTACAGACCGGGCAATCCCATGCAGGTTGCCCAACTCTGAAGCGCCCCCTCGTGCAAGGGGATAGATGCATTCTTCTTCCCTTCCTCCCCCACCTCGAGACTCGGCGTCGACGGCGACGGCGTCGACCCGCTGGACGCCTTCGCTGAAAGCATTTCGACGGCGGCGGAGGACCGCGCCTCCGCGCCCTTCGGCGTGGGCTCCTGCGGCGGCTCGGACTTCTTGCGACGCACGCGGGGCTTGGGGGACGGAGCGGTCGACGGTGACGAACTCGGACGGACGACGCGAGGCATGGAGATCTCCTCTCGTGCGATGACACCTGCGCGGTAGCGAACATGGACCGGGAACCTCGAACAGGGCGAAGGCGACTACGACTCAATCAACTCTTCGCGCTCACCGTCCGCGGTCGAACGGGGCGCAAGCTGAAAGTACGAAGAGATCCCGACGGCGCATCTGGGTGACGAGCTCGCGCGGCAAGCCGTGGGCTCCATGGGCAACTCGCGCTCGGTCTCGCGGATCTCATGCGGGGATGATGGCGTGCTCCTTCGACGCGCTCGGGGCGCAGGTGACGGTGCGAATCTCGTCAGCGGCCGGTCACCTCCTCGGTCGACGGCGCCCCTCGAACGCGGGGGCTTGCCCGCGCGCCGGGCGCGCAGGTCCGCCGGAAGATCTTGTGCTCGGCGCGCGCATTGGCGGACTGCTCGTCGGCCTGGCGCGCCGTCTCCTCGCTGGCCTGCCCGAGGCCGGCCGCAGCGCGCCGCCAGCGGGCGCGGGTCGTAGCAACGCCGCCGACGCCATCGCCCAGAGCACGCCCGCGAGGCGCCGCGCGAGCGCGACGGCAACGACGTTCTTGCCGCGCCGCTCCTGCACCGCCAGCGCCCAGACCTTGAGCGGGTCGTCGTCCGGCGCAGTACGGAGCATCACGTGGGCGGACTGGACCAGGGCGGCCCGCGCCCAGGGGACCCCCTAGCTCGTGATGGCGCCGAGGCGGCGGCGCCCTTGAGCTGTCCTCGCAGGGGACCAGCCCCAGGTAGGCCTCGACCGCGTGGGCGTCGCGGAAGCGCCCGGCGTCGTCGAGCGCGGCGACGAACGTGGCCGCGACGATCAGGCCCACGCCGGGGACGGTGGCGAGCAGGGCGACCTCGGGCGCGCTGCGCGCCCAGGTCTCCAGCCGAGACTCGACCTCCACGAGGGCGCGCCTGGAGCGCCTCCATCACGCCGAGCCTGGGCTCGATGAGGCGAACAGCTCCGGCAGAGCCCGGCGCCGCGCGCCCGCTTGACGAAGGCCTCGGGGCTGCATCTCGGGAGCATGACCCCGTGGGCGCAGGCGATCCTCGAAGGGTGGCGGTGACGTACCGTGCGCGAGGTCTCGACCATGGCGCCCCCGGGTGCGAGCTCATCGCGCAGGTGCCTGCGCGCCGGGGACAGGACGTGGGCGACGGGGATGTCGCCGCGCTCCAAGGCGCGGGCGAGCGCCTCGGCGATCCTGCGATCGGTCTTGGCGCGGTGCTGCCCGACGCCGATGCAGGCCGCGTGTGGTGTCGATGAGGATGGGCTGGTGCCCGCGCGCCTTGAGGACGTCGTGGACATGCCACGCCTCGCGGCAGGCCTCGAATGCGGCGTGCGGGCGCGGTGCCTTCGCCGAGCAGCGGGTCGAGGTCCTCGGGCGATCGAGCGGTGACCCTGCGGACGACGGCTCCTCGATCTCGCAGAAGCAGACCTTTCGAACGCCCAGGTCGAGTGCTACCGTCCTCATGGCTGGAACCTCCTTGGGCTCCACATTCTGCGCCTCCGAGCGCGCCGGGGTGTCGGTCGTGAAGACGACCGGCGAGGGACCAGCCTCCCTTGCCTTCGTCGTCGTCTCCCCGGGGACCACGGTGGGTCCCGGGGGAGACGACAAGGCTCCTGCGTTGCCTGCGACGGGGCCGGCGCTTCATCCCATCTGGGTGAGCCTAAGCGACTCAGTGAGGGCAGGCGGGCGAACCCTGGGCACTCGGCGCCGCGAGCAGACGAGCCAGAGGCTTCATCCTCTCGAAAAGCCTCGTAGGAAGGCGGACGCGCGCCGGGTGTCCACCGTCACCCCGCCGCGAGGTCGAGCGCCATCTCCAGCTCGGCGACGTGTTCGCGCGGCGGCGGCAGCGTCGACGTGCGCCCCGTCGGCCGGAAGCCCGCGCGCGCGTAGAGCGCGATCGCCGCGGCGTTGCGCTCGCCCACGTCGAGCACCAGGCGCGCCTTGCCCGCCGCCCGCGCGTGCGCCACGGCCGACGCCACCAGCGCGTCGCCCACGCCTCGGCCGCGCGCCTCGGACGCCACCCACACCGCGTACAGGCCCAGCGCCGCGGGGTCGTCGTAGGCCCGCGCCACCACCGCCGTCCCCACGTCGCGCGCATCACCGAGCGCCGCGAGGAATGTCACCGCGTCGCCCGCGAGCCGCCCCCGCCACGACGCCTCCGGCCGCCGCACCTCCTCCGCGAGCGTCGCGCTGAACGCGTCGGGCGCGTCCGCCAGCGCCGCGAGCCGCACCGAACGCACGCGCCGCCAGTCGTCGGGCGTGGCGACACTCACGCGCACTTCCAGCCTCACGGCGCCCCCTCCCCTTCGGGCCGCTTCTTCCGCCGCGCCACCACCCACGCGACGCCCGCGGCGGCCGCGAGGAGGCCCGCCACGCCCGCCCAGGCCGACGGCGGCGCGGTTCGCATCCACGCGAAGAAGCGCTCGCCGAAGTACGCCGTGGCGAGGAGCGACGGCACGTACCCGAGCAGCGACGCCCAGAAGTGCGTCGCGAAGCTCACCCGCGACACGCCGAAGAAGAAGTGGAGCCACGGCGGCATCCAGAAGATGAGCCGCAGCACCAGCACCGTCGCGAACGCGCGCTTCTCCAGCGCCTCGTCGTACTTCTTGATGCGCGCGGGGATGCGCGCGGCCACGAAATCGCGCGCGACGAAGCGGGCGAAGGAGAAGCCCACCACGCTCGCGGCCATCGTCCCCACCATCGAGAGCGCGAAGGCCACCGGCCACGGCCACAGCAGCGGCGCCACGAGGATGAACACCGTCCCCGGCACGCCGAAGGGCTGCAACACCGTGTAGGCGAGGACGAAGGCGACCCAGGCCCACGGCCCCATCGCGGCGATGGAGGCGCGGGCCTGCTCGGGGTGCTGGAGCTGCGAGAGGATGCCGAGGCGCCACGCGCCCGCCAGGACCGCCACGACCGTGAGAACCGCGGCGACCCTGAACTTGCGCATGAGAGCTTAGCGGCGGGGGCGGTCGCGGTCGCCGCCGCGGGGCGGGCCGCGGCGGTCGTCGGTGCGGCGCGGGGGGGCCTCGGCGTGCGAGCGGTCCATCCGCTCCTTGGCGCGCAGGCCCTCCTCGCCCTCGGGGAGCGGGAGCAGGGCGCGGCGCGAGAGGCGGATCTTGCCGGTGCCGTCCTCGACGGAGAGCACCTTCACGTCGATGACGTCGCCCTCCTTCACCACGTCGCCCACCTTCTCGACGCGCTCGTGGGCGAGCTCGCTCACGTGCACGAGCCCTTCGGTGCCCGGGAAGATCTCGACGAAGGCGCCGAACTCCATCAGGCGCTTGACGGTGCCCTTGTAGGTGGCGCCGATCTCGGCCTCGGCGGTGAGGCCGCGGACGATGTCGATCGCGCGCTGGACGGCCACCGGGTCGGAGCTGGCGATGTTGACGGTGCCGTCGTCCTCGATGTCGATCGCGACGCCGGTCTGGTCGACGATGGCCTTGATGGTCTTGCCGCCGGGGCCGATGACGAGGCGAATCTGGTCGGGCTTGACCTTGATGGTGGTGATGCGCGGCGCGTACTTCGACAGCTCGGCGCGCGGGGCCGAGAGGGTGTCGAGCATGCGGCCGAGGATGTGGAGGCGGCCGGCGCGCGCCTGCTCGAGGGCCTGCGCGAGGATCTCGCGGGAGAGGCCCTCGATCTTGATGTCCATCTGGATCGCGGTGACGCCCTTCTTGGTGCCGCACACCTTGAAGTCCATGTCGCCGAGGTGGTCCTCGTCGCCGAGGATGTCAGTGAGGACGGCGAACTTGTCGCCCTCCTTGATGAGGCCCATCGCGACGCCGGCGACGGGGGCGCGGATCGGCACGCCGGCGTCCATCAGCGCGAGGGCGCCGCCGCACACCGTGGCCATCGAGCTCGAGCCGTTGGACTCGGTGATCTCGCTGACGATGCGGATGGTGTAGGGGAACTGCTCGGACGTGGGGATCATCCGGGCGAGGGCGCGCTCGGCGAGGTTGCCGTGGCCCACCTCGCGGCGGCCGGGCGAGCGCATGGGCTTCACCTCGCCGACGGAGTAGGGCGGGAAGTTGTAGTGCAGGAGGAAGCGCTTCCACCGCTCGCCGGTGAGGGCGTCGATCTTCTGCTCGTCCTGCGAGGTGCCGAGGGTCACCGTCACGATGCCCTGGGTCTCGCCGCGGGTGAAGAGGGCCGAGCCGTGCACGCGCGGGAGCCAGCCCACCTCGGAGGTGATCGGGCGCACGGTGACGGTGTCGCGGCCGTCGATGCGCACGCGCTCGTCGACGATCATCGTCCGCATCGTGTGCGACTGGAGGTCGTGGAAGGCCTCCTTGATGAACTTCTCCTCGCCCGGGAACTCCGCCGCGAGCGTCTCGACCGTCTGCTTGGAGAGGGCCTTGAACTTCGCGTACCGGTCCTGCTTCACGCGGGTGCGGCCGGCGTCCTTGATGCCCTCGGCGGCCACCTCGCGCACGCGCGCCACGAGCGCGTCGGAGGGGCGCTTCGCGGTGAACGAGCGCTTCGGCTGGCCGACCGCCTCGCGCATGCGCTCCTGGAGGTCGATCAGCGGCTGGACGCTCTTGTGGGCGAACATCAGCGCGTCGACCAGGTCGTCCTCGCTGATCTCGTCGGCGCCGCCCTCGACCATCACGATCGCGTCGCGGCTGGCGGCCACGATGAGGTCGAGGTCGCTCTTC
>JAXLYI010000024.1:0-196872 GCA_046351555.1 Polyangiales bacterium | reverse complement strand
CGGATGTCGAGCACGCGAGCGACGCGCCGAACCGCCCCCTGCGCGACCTCGGCGAGCCCGTCCTTCTTGCCCTTCCTGGAGCTGAAGAAGCCGCGCAGGAGCGCGATGCCCAGGCCCGCGCCCACAGCCAGCGCGAAGCCGTCGTTCCTACGAGACATACCGAAACCTCACGCGCATGTTGCGCTCCCGAGGGAGCGGTGGATGGTGAACCGCCCAGGCGACCGCGCCCGGCGGGGCGCATCGCATTGAAACGCCAAGCCCCTCGCGTTCGCTAAGGGCCTCGCAGGCGGAAGTGCCCCGGCGCGCCTTCAACGGCCTTCCCCTCGCGCACGAGCCGGCGGCAGGTCCAGAGGACTTCCCAAGGGACCGCCTGCGCGCTCCCCGCCAGTTGCTCGAACGGGCGCCAATCCGTCGGTGACAGGGCCGCGAGAAGCGCTGCATCGAGGGCCGCGTCGTCGCCCTCGGCGCCGGGTTCGGCGTCGTCGCCCCGGCTACACCAGAGGATGCGGCCGCGCCACACGATGAAGTGGCTGCGACACCCGCCCAGCCGCCGAACCGAAGGGAAGACGCTGAGCCCGGCTGCCTCGTCATACAGTCGCCACGCGGCCCCAGCGCGAGGATCGAGGTTGACGGAGAGCGTGTCGCCGCATCCGTCGGGGCAACGCAGCACCAGGGAGCGAAGTCGGCCTCGGTCGACGACCGCGGCGTCTCCGGGCGCCACAAGACGTGCCTCGGCCTCGTGGTGCCGCTCGACGGTCCCCATCGGCCGGACGGTCATAGCCCTGGTCACGGTTCCCTCCGGGCCGGAAGCGGGTACAGGTCTCCCGTGCCGAGGAAGTTCTCGGGCGCACAGACGACGCACCCGGGCGCGGGCTCCCCGTGGATCGGCGCGACCCTGCCCCGGTTGCCGTCGTAGTGCTGGAGGCGCGCGTACGCGGGCACGCCGAGCACACTTCCGAGAAACATCGTCACCCCGAGGGACGCGACCGTGGAGGTCAGGGACATGACCGCGGGCTGCCGAACCCCTACGTCCCGGCCAAAGTACGGGTTGCCCTCGCGGTGGGGCGCGCTCGCATACCCCTCGGCGACGCGCTGCGGGTCGAGGGTGCACTGGCAAGTCAAGCATGGGAGTCCCGGGGCGAGGAGCTCGACCTCGCCCAGCACGCCGAGGCCGCCCGGCGCGACGGGGTCGAGCGCGACGCCCATGTTGATGACCGGGAGGAAGTAGCGGCGGCGAGGTGGTTGAGGAGGTCGCGGCCGGCGTGCGAGTCGGTGCAGCAGAAGACGAAGTCCGTCGCGAGGAGGGCGCGCGCCGTGCCGTCGAGCGCGACGTCCTTTCTGTGGGATTCGATCCTGGGGGACGGACGGAGCTCGCGGATCATGCGCTCGGCGACCGCGATCTTTGCCGCGCCCACGTCCCGGGGGCGCGCGCCCGCGACCCTGTTGAGGTTCGTGCGGTCGAGGTGGTCGTGGTCGATCAGCACATAGTCGTCGACCCCGAGGTGCGCCAGCTGCTGCGCGACCACAGAGCCGGTCCCGCCGAGGCCCACCACGCCCACGCGCAGGGAATGGAGCAGTCGCTGGCCCTCCTCGCCGAAGGCGAGGATCTGCCGGTCGTGTTCCGGCGCCAGCTCGAGAGCAGGAACCACCCCGCCGTGGAATCGCACCGAGCGGCCGACCTCGACGACGCGGACGGGAGTGTCCGAGGTGCCGAGAACCCGCGCGGAGAGCCCCGCATCGCCGATCAGGAGCGACACGTGCGGCTTGCCGGGGTTCCGATGGTGGAGGTAGTCCGCGAGCGCCTTCTCGCTCGCGTCGTCGCGACCCGAGAACCGCGGGATGCCGGAGGATCCCGGGTGGGTGTGGCAGTAGACCACCGACCAACCATGTCGCCTGGCCTCGTTCTCCAACCGGAGCGTGTAGTCGTCGTGGAGGCGGACCGCGGTTCTCGTGCGCTCGGCGTAGGCGTCGTCGGGTGCCAGCGCCGCGCGCTGGACGAGGAGCCGGGTGCGCGGCCCCGCGTACGCCGGGCGCGCCAGGGCGACGGCGGCGCCCTCATCCGGGCCACGCAGGCCGTTCGTAAGGGTCGTAAGGCTATCCCCGGGAAAGACGAGGTCGATCATCGCGCCTGCTCGAAACGGTCGCGGACCACGCGGAGGTAGGTCGACAGGTCGTCGCGGTTGGGAACCCACTGGCCGTCGGGGACGTGCCATGAAAACCAGTGGCCGATGAGGGGAGTCTCGGGGATCGCGCCCTCGTTCGCGCTCGCGGGAGGCGCGCCTGATTCGAGCTTTAGTCCCCGGTCCGCCCAGAAGCAGTCGGGCTTCGCGGCCGGGTAGCCGACGGGGGCGATGAAGCGGATCGTCGTGCGCGCGAGGGACCACCCGGCCGGCAGGGCGACCTCGGGGACGGTGACCAGGAAGGCGCCGCTCGGCAACCCCTCGATCGTCGCCGCGGGGTGGCGCTCCTTCAGTCGATCGAAGTGCCGCTGGAGCACGGGGCCTATCAAAGCCCGCCTCCGAACGTCGCCGGCGGCTTCGAGTAGAAGCGCTTCGGTGTCTCGCCCTTGCCCACGGTGAGCGGGACGGAGTCGTCGTCGTTGACGATGCGGTCCTCCTCCTGGCCGTGGCCCTCCAGCACCAGGGCCTGACCCGGGTCGAAGTTCGCGACGTGCAGCGAGATGAGCGTCTTGAGTTCGGCGCCGGTCATCTTGGGGACGGGCGCCTCGATTCGCGTCTCCCTGTAGAAGAAGAACATCGGGCGGTTGGGATCGTGCTGCGGGTGGTTCGGCATGGTCATTGTTCGACTCTTCTGGGGCATGTGCCCCAATCTGTGCTGGACGGGGAGGGTGATCTCCGGTCTTTGCCGGGGTGTACTGGCGAGACGCAGGTTCCGGTCATTGCCGCGGCGGATTTTTATTTTCCCCGGCGTGACGATTTCCGGCGCGAGACCAGTAGAGTATCAGCAGATACTGAACATATGGATAGATACCAAAAATGGCGCGGACCCTCGGCAAAACTGGACATGCGCCCCTGGAGAGTGGCATGGGTACGTCGTGGGGACTCCAAACAACGCCACCGAAGAACTCGACAAGCTGGATCAGGCGGCCCTCAAAGAACTGCTCGCCGCGCTTTCCAATGCCGCACGCCGTGTGGCGGCACGCAAGCGATGGGCCGGGAGCAACGTCCTCGGGACATCCTCCGGGCTCGAGGAGTTTGTTTTCGGCGTTTTGGAGAAGGTCCTGTCGGGCGCGCGCCCGTGGTCCCGTACGGACGGGCACACGCTGCGGCAGCATCTGTTCATGTGCATCCAGAGCGAGGTGGACAACCTCGCCGCTCGCAAGGACAACGCGGCGCGCGATGAGTGCGAAGGAGACCCCGAACCGGCGAGCGCGTTCCCATCACCCGAGCAGGCCCTCGCAACAAAGCAGTGGGCGTTGCATGCACAGTCGGTATTGGGCGACGTCGCGGGGGAAGATGCGCTGCTGCAGAAGATCGCCGATCTCTGGTTTGAAGGATACGTCATGCCCGCGGACATCGCGGAACGGCTGGAGTTGCCGGTGGAGCAGATCAGCGTCGCCTTGCGCAAGTTCGACCGTCGCCTTCAGGCGAGCGAGGCACGTAGCAGGATCGGGAGCGCGGCATGAAGCATAAAGCACCGGACACCGAGGTTGAACTCGCCCAACTGATCGACCTTACCCTTATGGAGGTGCCCCTCAGGCCAGCCGAGGTGAGGGAGGTCGAGAAGGAAACCGGCATCGACATGGGACGTTTCGCGGATCGCCTGCGCGCGCGAATCACGCTCGAGAAGGAGCGAGCCGTCCGCGCCAAGTTCGAGGAAGCGGAAAGCTCGCGGCGAGCAGCGGTCAGGAACATGGAGCAACAACTCGCCCAACCCAGGCGGTTGTCGGCTGATCAGGCCCGGGCGCGCCTCCATGAGCTACGCGCGCGGGGCGGAGCCGCGGTCGAGGCGCACTTCCACAAACTCGACCGCCTGTCGGAGGCCGATCTGAACCGATTGGTTGAGGAGTTCGAGGCGCTGTTCAACGAGAAGCGCGGGTAGCCGTGCGCCGGGGCGATGAACAGCTCACAGGGGCTACGAAGGCGCGCGCTGTGGCGGCCGAACTAGGGCTTTCGTCGCCTCTCATGGCAAGCATCGAGACGATCGCCTATCTTCGCGGCCCCCTCGTGATCAACCGCGCGATGGACGGAGCGTTGGCGCGGCTCGTGAAAGCCAACGGCCGGGCCCTCATCGCGGTCTCCCCGGGGTTGGAAGGTGGGCGCCGCCGCTTCGCGATCGCGCACGAACTGGGACACCACGAACTGCACCCTGGGCGGGACGCACTCGCGCTGTGCACCCGTACGGATCTGCAGACTCGCGATCTCTCGCGGGAGGGGGAAGCGAATGCGTTCGCGGTGGAGCTTCTCCTGCCGCGCTCCCTCGTTGAGCCGTTCTGCGACGTCAAGGAGTCATCACTGGATGAGGTGCGTGAGATCGCCGACGCCTTCCAGGTGAGTATGCTCGCGGCGGCACTACGCTTCGTAGAGCTCTCTCCGGAGGCCTGCGCGGTCGTGGTCTGCAAGCAAGGGAAGGTGGCATGGGCCTCTGCGAGCAGTGATTTTGGCCCAGCGCCCGCCAAGGGTGAGGCTGTGCAGCCTGCCTCGCTCGCCTATGAGCAGACTGTAGGGAGGCCGATCCCGAAGGACCCTGAGGACGTCCCCGCGTCTGCCTGGCCCGGGTGCCGTCAGCGCGGCGAACTCGTCGAGCATTCGGCGGCTTGGGGACCGGCCTCCACGCTCACGCTGCTCTGGCGTCCGGTCGAATGAGGCACTGAACAGTGCGCGAACTCGCTGGAGCTCCAGAATACGTCGGCTTAGGCGCCCCGACTCCCGTCGCGCACCACTACAGGAACCACAAGGAGACCCGCTAGAGCGCCGACCGGATGAACGCGAGGGGCGTAGATTTGGTGGATGCCGCCCATCCCGACCTGGACCCCTCCCACCGCGCTGTCGCCCGCCGAGGAGCGCGTTCTGCGCCGCTGCAAGAAGCAACCGATCTTCGGCTTCCTGCGTGCGATCCGCCACCAGTTGTTCGACGACGCGTTCCAGCGGGAACTGGCTGGCATGTACGACGGCGGCCAGCGTGGGCGATCCCCGGTGGCCCCGGCCCTCCTCGCCATGGCCACCCTTCTTCAGGCCGCGCGGCACATGTCCGACCAGGACGCCGGGTAGCGTAAAGAAATCTGTGTCTGGTTCTTGCGGCCCTGAAAACAAGGGGAGAACAAGAACATGGGACTCGGAGATCAGTTGATGAAGATCGTGCTGAAGGTGGGCGACGTGGTGGAGCTCGCCCGGCGGTTCCGCGCCGAGCCCGTCGCGGCGATGCAGGAGGTCGTCACGCAGGTGCGCGCGACGGTCGTGCAGACGCTCGAGCGGGTGATGGACGCCGAGATCGACCTGGTGCTCGGCGAGGGCAACGACCCCGCCAACAAGCGCAACGGCCACACCACCCGCACCTACGCCATCAAGGGCGTCGGCGAGGTCACGGTGAAGGTCCCGCGCGACCGCAAGGGCGCCTACAAGAGCGCCGTCGTCCCGCCCTCCAAGCGTTACGACGAAGCCATCGAGAAGGACGTCGCCATGCTCCACCTCGCCGGCATCTCCACCCGCACGCTCGCCCTGGTGAGCCGCCGCGTCCTCGGCCTCCACCTCTCCGCACAGGAGGTCTCCAACTCCATGCAGGCCGTCGTCCCGGCCGCGAAGAGGTTTCTGGAGCGCCCGCTGGGCGACCGCCGCTGGGTCTTCCTCTACGTCGACGGGACCTACTTCTCCGTCCGCCGCAGCACCGTCGCCAGGGAGCCCACGCTCGTCGTCCTGGGCATCGACGACACGGGCAGAAAGAGCGTCCTGGCGATGATGCAGGGGGACAAGGACGCGCGGTCGACCTGGGGGGTGGTGTTCGCCGACCTGAAGGCGCGCGGGCTCGACGCGTCGGCGGTGCGGTTCGGGGTGATGGACGGCCTGCCGGGGCTGGCGGCGGAGTTCCGCGAGGCGTTCCCGAACGCGCAGGTGGGTCGGTGCTGGGTGCACAAGGCGACCAACGTGTTCGCGCGGGTGCCGCGGCGCTACCAGTCGGGGTTCAAGGCGTCGTGGGACGCGGTGCAGTACGCGTCGGACGAGGCGTCGGCGCGGGCGGCGTTCGAGGCGCTGAAGGGCCAGTGGGGCGCGACGTGCGGCGACGCGGTGGAGGTGATGGAGCGTGACCTCGGCGAGCTGCTCTCGCACTACCAGATGCCGAAGGCGTACTGGGACGCGCTGCGGACGACGAACCCGATCGAGCGGGTGAACAAGGAGTTCAAGCGGCGGACGAAGTCGATGGAGCAGGCCGGGGTGGACACGCTGCGGGTGATGCTCGCCTTCACCGCGCTCCGGCTGGAGTTCGGGTGGCTCAAGACCCCCGTCACCGCCCCCAACCTCGCCCACCTCAAGTACGCCAGGCGCCGGGAAGAACGCCTCGAGGAGATCGCGAAAACGCTTCTGCACTAGGGGTTTCGGAGCAAAATGCCGTAGCCCAGACACAAAATACTTTACACGACCCTGCTCGGCGACGTGTTCGTTGCGGGGAGCACGGTGCACTTCGACGCGCGGGTGTGCAACGAGTGCCCGCAGAAGGCGAAGTGCACGACGAGCCAGAAGGGGCGCAGCGTGACGTTGCACCCGCAGGAGGCACAACTGGTCGAGCTTCGTCGGAAGCAGCGACGCCCGCGGGTCGTGCGGAGCTACGGGAAGCGGGTGACCGTGGAGCACACGCTCGCACGGGTCGGACAGGTCCAGGGGCCCAAGGCCGTGTACTGGGGGCTGCGGCGAAACCTCTTCGACGTGCGTCGCGCCGCTGTCATCGCCAACCTCTTCGCCCTGCGGGAAGCGGGCTTCGCGGAAGCGGCGTAGCGTTCATCCGGTCGGCGCTCTAGCCCCCCTCGTAGTCACTTTCCATCTGCCACATCTCGCGAAAGTTGTTTGAATTGCAGGCGAATGCGTAGGACTTCGTCTCGCGTCGGCTGAGGTCGCGGAGCATGAGCAGGACCCCATCACGATGGGGCGCGGCCGGGGCGGGGCTCCGCGGCGGGCAGGAAGGCATCTCGACCTGCACGCGCCGTTCGGAGCTCCACTGTGAGGAGGATAGGGCCTCCGGCTCATGGGCTGTTCGGGGTGAAGGCGCCTTCCACGGAGCCCGGCCGTGGTTACACATGGTGGGCCGTGCTCTTCCCGATCGACGACCTGCTCGACGAGACGGCCTGCTACGAGTTGCTGCTCTCGGTGCTGCACCCGAAGAGTCTGCGCTGCCCCGAGGGCCACGACCTCCCCGCTGACCAGCCCCGCACGACCGGCACCGCGCGCCGGTGGAGGACTACCGCTGCCGCGCGTGCGGCAAGGTCTTCAACGTCTTCACGGGGACCGCGCTGCACGGCGCCCGCTTCTCTCCGGCGCGGCTGGTCATGATCCTGCGGGGCTTCGTTCAGGGCGTCCCCACGCTCCACCTCGCGCAGGAGCTCGACATCAGTCGACGCCACCTGCTCACCGTCCGCCACCGCGTTCAGGCACTCGCCCTCGAACGCTTTCCCCCCTCCGCGCTGCCCGATCGCGTCGTCGAAGCGGACGAGATGTACCAGAACGCCGGTGAGAAGGGGCGGCGCCACCCCGACCCGGCGGACCCGCCGCGTCGTCGCGCGAACAAGTTCAACGGGCACGGCACCTTCGACAACGACCGGCCGCCGATCCTCGGTGTGATCGGGCGCGAGTCGGGCGAGGTGCGGCTGCGGCAGGTGTACCGGAGCACGGTGAAGGCGATCGAGCCGGTGGTGCTGCGGGTGACGGCGCCGGGGACCGCGGTGCACACCGACGAATGGCACGCCTACGACGACCTGGACGACCGTGGGCGCACGCGCTTCTCCGTCAACCACCACCGCAAGGAGTGGGCGCGGGACGACGACGAAGACGGCGTCCGCGAGGTCCACTCCAACACGATCGAGGGCTTATGGCTCTGCCTGCGGAACTACCTCCCCGAAGGAGGGTGTAACGAGTTTTGTGCTCCTCACTTTCAGCGTGACGGAGGAGCATCGAGAACCATGGCAAGTGCAATTCGAGCGGAACTGATCGACGAGCTGCTGGGAGGCGCGAAGACCAAGGAGGCGATCTTCGGCCCCGACGGTCTCATCAAGCAGCACACGGGGGCGATCGTGGAGCGGGCGCTGCGCGCGGAGCTCAGTAAGCCATCGGGGAAGTACGTGATTGCCGGACCGGGGCGCCGACCGCAGGGTTGCGTCGGAGGTTCACGATGTCCGACGCCGCCTCTTCGCCGGCGCCGCGCCCCTACGTCGGCAGCGGTCGCAACGGCCTGATCACCGAGGGCGAAGCGCGCTCGTTGCTCGACGAGATGGCCCGCAGCGGCATGACGCTCCAGGACTTCGCCGTCGCGCGCGGGCTCAAGCCCCAGCGCCTCAGCTGGTGGAAGTCCAAGTTCACCGGCAAGCATTGCCCTCGACCGCCGAGGTCGCGCGCCAGGACCACCCAACCCACCGCGGCGCCGCGCTTCGTCCCCGTCGTCGTCCAGGGGGCAACCTCCCCCACGCGTCGGACCGCGCCCTCCGCCGCCGTCGTCCACCCCGCCCACGCGCCCTACGAGCTCGACCTCGGACACGACCTCACCCTCCGCATCCCCCACGACTTCCGCGACGACGCGCTCGCCCGCATCGTCCGCGTCCTGCGCGAGGCCACGTGATCTCCCTGCCGCCCTCGGTCCGCATCTACCTCTACGCCGCGCCCGTCGACGGACGCATGGGCTTCGACGCCCTCGCCGGCCTGGTCGCCTCCGCCCTCGGACTCGACCCGCTCTGCGGGCACCTCTTCGTCTTCTTCGCCGCGCGCGGCCGCATCGCGCGGATCCTGTTCTTCGACCACAACGGGTTCGCCCTGTACTCCAAGCGCCTCGAGCGCGGCCGCTTCACCCTCCCGAAGCAGATCCCTGAGGGCGCCACCCACGTCGTGATCGAGGCCGCCGACCTCGTCCTGCTCCTGGAGGGCATCGACCTGCGCGACGCCACGCGGCGCCCCCGCTGGCAGCCCCCGCCGCGCGAGGGTGCCGCTGCCTGACGGCGGCCTCGCTCCGACGTGCCCCGGAGCTCTTGCGCGGCGCCCGCGCCGTGATCATGTGTGTCGGCCGTGACCGACGACGCGCCGAAGCCCGCCGCCCCCGACCGCGCGGAGATCGACGCGGTGGCGCAGGTGCTACGGCGGATGATCGCCGACGGCCACGGCGACGACGCGGTGGCCCTGGTGGTCACGCTGCTGACGCAGATGCGCGCCGAGATCGACGCGCTCCAGCACAAGCTCCAGGTCGCCCTGCGCCTGCTCTACGGGCGCCGGTCCGAGAAGCTCACCGAGGCCGAGCGGGCCGAGCTCGCGGCGCTCCTGGGCGACGGCGCGAAGCCCGACGGCGCCGCGCGCCCGAGGCCCGAGGGCGGGGCCGCGAAGCCGGCGAAGAAGCCGCTCCCCGAGGACGCCAGGCACGGCCGCGGGGGCAAGCCGGCGGGGCTCACCGAGCACCGCAGCGCGACGCGCGTGCCGGAGGCCGAGCGCACCTGCCCGCAGTGCGGCGGGGCGTTGCACCCGCTGGCGCCGACGGAGACCTGGCGCGTGGAGTACGAGCCGGGCCACTTCTTCGTGCAGACGACCGAGCGCGAGCAGCTCTCCTGCCGGCGGTGCCGCGACGTGGTGGTGACGGCGCCGATGCCGCCGACCGTGATCGCGGGCTCGGAGGCGGGCGCGGGCCTGATCGCGAAGGTGCTGGTGGACAAGGGCGAGGACCATCTCCCGATCGAGCGCCAGCAGCGCCGCCTGGAGCGCGAAGGGCTGACGGTGCCGACCTCGACGGTGATGGGCTGGTGGTCGCAGGCGGCCGACCTGCTGCGCCCGCTGGGCGGCGCACTGGCGCGCGAGGCGATGGGCGCGTGGCTCCCGCAGGTGGACGGGACGGGGCTCGACGTGCTCGACCGCGACCACCCCAAGGGCCTGCGCCACGGGACCATCTGGACGGCGGTGGGCGGGCGCGCGGTGGCCTTCGTCTTCACCCCCGCCAAGAGCCGCGGCCTGGGCGAACTGCTCGCGCTGCGGCCCACGATCGCCGACGGCCACGAGGGCGTCTGCGAGGAGGGGGCGACGACCGGCGAGGCGGGCGCCGCGACGGGCGACGCCGCGCACGACGGCGACGGCGACGGCGACGACAGCGACGACGGCGGCGGCGACGGCGGCGACGACGGAGGGACCGCGGTCACCCGCGGGCTGCGGCGGGTGGGCCCGGTGCAGTGCGACGGGGAGAAGATCTTCGGGAGCGCGCTGCGGAAGCTCGGGGTGCTCGCGGTGCTGGTGCACTGCTGGATGCACGCGCGGCGCTACTTCGAGCGGGCGCAGAAGGCGCGGGACCCGCGGGCGAACCTCCCCCTGGCGCTGATCGGGCGGATGTACGAGGTGGAGCGTCGTGCGAACGAGCAGGGCGTGAGCGCGGAGGAGCGCGCGCGCCGTCGCCAGGCGGAGAGCCTGCCGCTGCTGGAGGAGCTTCGGAAGTGGGCGGAGGAGACGCGGCCGCAGGCGCCGCCGAGCACGCCGCTGGGGAAGGCGATCCGGTACGCGGAGGTGCGGTGGCTGTCGCTGTGCGTGTTCGTGTTGGACGGCCGCATCCCCCTGGACGACGGTGAGGTGGAGCGCTTCATCCGCCGGATCGGCGTGGGTCGTCACAACTGGTTGTTCACCGGGAGCGACGAGGCGGCGGAGCGTCTGTGCACGGTGGCGTCGCTGTGCGCGACGTGCCGGAAGCTCGGGGTCGACCCCTGGGCGTACCTGCGGGACGCGCTGCTCGCCGCCGGGAGCGGGATGAGCGCGAAGGAGCTGGTCGCCGGCTTCACGCCGTGGGCGTGGGCCGAGAAGCAGGCCCAGCAGGCGGACGCTGAGAAGGTCGCCGCGGGGAGCAGCATCGTCGGCGCGTGAGTCCGGCACGCTCGCGAAGGTGGGACCGGCCGCGACCCACGGCAATCACGTACTTCCCCGATGGCTTACCGTGCACCTTCGGGAAGGCGAGGTGCCAGTGGAAAAACTGGTACTCCTCCGCCAGGTCTCTCGCTGTCTTCTCCACGAGAGCGGTGACCGCGCCGCGTCTCTCCTGCACTTGCTGCCACTGCGCGTGCGTGGGCGCGTCGTTGGCGAGTTCGCCCGGGAGCTTGGGCCACACGAAGGCACTGCACCACAGGTCGGCGACGAAGCGCTGGTGGCGGTAGGCCGCCGACGCGCGGATCTCGTCCCACTGCAACGCCTTCTGTTGCACCTCGGAGAGTTGGGCGTCGGGGCATCGTTCCAGCGCGTCGACGGCTTCGACCACCGCGGCAGCGTCGTTGGCGGCGCTCTTCGCCCACAGTGTGTCGAGCACCATCTGGCGCCCGCTCGCCTCCGTCTTGTTGCGGCGCTTGAGGGCGCTGGTAACGCGCTTGTCGTCGCCCTCGATCGGCTCCCACGCGGCGTCGGGGACGCCCTTCGCCAGCAGCTCCGGCGTGGCGCCGAGGAGCGCGTTGCCGCACTGGATGTGCGAGTCGAGGAAGGACAGCGCGAGCCCCGGCTCGACGGCCTCCATCCAGAGCCCGACGCGGCACAGCTCGATGGCCATGGGGTTGAGGTCGACGCCGTAGATGCAGCGGCCCACCACGAGACGGAGCGCGTGGCGGTACTCGGCGGCGGAGGGCGTCCCGTTGGCGCTCAGGCGCGCGACGTGGCCCGCGAGGCGGCGCGCGGCGGCGAGGAGGAAGTGCCCGCTCCCGCACGCGGGGTCGACCACGGAGAGCTCGAGGAGCGCCGCGACGGGGTCTGCGGGGTGCGCGGCGAGGGCGTCCTTCACCACGGGCTCGAGCGCGCTGTCGAGGAGCACCTGCACGAGCGAGTCGGGGGTGTAGTAGCTGCCGGTGGTCTTGCGGGCGTTGCCCTTCGCCTCGTCGCCGGTGGCGAAGGTGAAGCGGCGGGCCTCCAGGTCGACGCGGGGGACGAGCTCGAGGAGGCTCTCGTAGACGCTGCCGAGCTCCTCGGCGCCCATGTCGCGCCAGTTGACGCGGGCGACGCCGCCGTCAGCGACGATCCACGCGAGGCGGAAGACGCCCGCCAGGAGGAACCCGTTGGCGAGCTTCGCCCCGTCGAGGGTGGGGCACTGCGACGCCTCCGCCCCAACTCCTGCCCTCCCCGCCCCAACTCCTGCACCCTCCCGCCCCGACTTCTGCACTCCCGCGCCCGCTTCTGCGCTCCTGCCCCGACTTCTGCGCTCCTCGCCCCAACTTCTGCGCTCTCCCCGCCCCGACTTCTGCCCTCTGCCAGCCGGGACCACGGGGCCGCTCCCAGTTCCGACTACTGACGTCCTTGCTCGGGCGGACGCGCCGCAGCTTCGCCCACCACCAACTCCCCGCTACGGCCGCGGGCGCACCGCGGCGATCGTGAGCTCGTCGCGCAGGCGCTCGCGCAGCGCCCCGTGGCGCTCCACCACGCGCGCCGTGTCCACCGCGAGCCTCAGCGCCTTCGGGCTCCCGACGATCACCGCGAGCCGCCGCGCGCGGGTGATCGCCGTGTAGAGCAGCGCGCGGTTGAGCAGCACGAAGTGCGACGTGTGCAGCCCGATCACCACCGCGTCGTACTCGCTGCCCTGCGACTTGTGCACCGTGGCCGCGTAGGCGAGGGAGAGGTTCTCCACCGCGGCGCCGCCGTACAGCACCTCGCGGCCGTCGATCGTCGCCACGACCTTCTCGCCCTCGAGGCGGGCGACGACGCCGAGGTCGCCGTTCCAGACGTCGAGGTCGTAGTCGTTCTTGTGCTGCATCACCTTGTCGCCGGGGGAGAGCCCGCGGCGGCCGCGCGCCACGCCCGGGTTGAGCGCCTGCTGGAGCGCCTCGTTCAACGCCTGCGCCCCGAGCGGCCCGCGGTGCGTCGGAACCAGCACCTGCACGTCCCGAATCGGATGAACCCCGAACGACCGCGCCAACCGCTTCGCCACGAGGTCGACCAGCACCGCCGCGGCCTCGTCGGCCTCGTCGCGCTCCACCACGTAGAGCTCGCCCGCGGGCGGCACCGGCGCGGCCCCCTCGGGCACCGGCGCGCGCGGCGGCGACGGCCTCGGCACGGCCCCCTTCAGCACCTCGTACGCCCCCCGAACGATCGCGCTCGACGTCGCCTGGCGGAACACCTCCGTCAACCGAACCGCCCGCACCTCCGGCGTCGCCAGGAGGTCCGCGAGCACCGTGCCCGGCCCCACCGGCGGGAGCTGGTCGGCGTCGCCCACCAGCACCATCCGCGCGCCCGGCCGCAGCGCCCGAACCAGCGCCGACCCGAGCTGGATGTCGAGCATCGACGCCTCGTCCACCAGCACCACGTCGGCGTCGAGCGGTGAGCCCTCGTTGCGCGCGAAGCGCTGAACCCGCGGCGTCCACTCCAGCAGCCGGTGGATCGTCCCTGCCGGGTGCCCCGTCGCCTCCGCCAGGCGCTTCGCCGCGCGGCCCGTCGGGGCGGCCAGCACGATCTTGTGGCCCGCCGCGCGTTGGAGCGCGACGAGGGCCTTCACCGTGGTGGTCTTGCCCGTCCCGGGGCCGCCGGTGAGCACCAGGAAGGGCTCGCGCATCGTCGCGACCACCGCCTCGCGCTGCCGGGGGTGGAGCGGCGCCAGCGCCTGCGCGACGGGCCCGCGCGTGAGGAGCGCGTCGGGCACCGGGGCGACGCCGAGCTTGAGCACGCGGGCGATGTCGCGCGCGAGGCGCGACTCGGCTTCGAAGAGCGGCGGCGGGTAGACCCGGTGGCGGTCGAGCACCACCGTCTTGCGCGCGGCGAGCTCGCGGAGGGCGACGCGGGTGAGGTCGGGGTCGACGCCGAACTTCTCCGCCCGCGCCACCAGCTCGTCGGGCGGGAGCGCGGTGTGCCCCTCGTCCACCGCGTCGAGCAGGAGGTAGACGGCCGCGCCCGCGACGCGCCGCGGGTCGGTGTCGGCGATCCCCTGCTTCTTCGCCGCCGCGTCGGCCGTGAGGAACCCGATGCCCGCCACCTCCTCCGCGAGCCGGTAGGGGTTGTCGCGGATCACCTTGGCGGCGTCGGCGCCGAAGCGTTCCCAGACGCGGCGGGAGAGGGCCGGGCCGAGCCCGAGGCCCTGGAGAAACGCCTTGCTCTCGGCCTCCGCGCGGCGCGCCCGGAAGGCTTCTTGAATGGCGTGTGCGCGCGTCTTGCCGACGCCCTCCACCTCCTTGAGCCGCTCGGGGTGGTCGGCGATCACGTCGAGCGTGGAGGTGCCGAAGCGCTGCACGATGCGCTTCGCGATGGCGGGCCCGATGTTGCCGACGAAGCCCGAGCCGAGGAGCTTCTCGATGCCCACGGATGTCGTGGGGAGCTCGGGGAAGACGCCCTGCGCGCGAAACTGGCGACCGTGCGTGCGGCTGTCCTCGTAGCGCCCGGTGACGCGGACGGGCTCGCCGGGCGCGAGGTCGCCGAGGGGCCCCACCACCGTCGCCTCGTCGCCGTTGAGGAGCGTGAGCCGGACGACGGAGTACGTCCCCTCGTCGTTGCGGTAGACGACGTTCTTCACCACGCCGCGCACCGTGTCGGCGGCCGCGGGCGGGGCGGCCGCGCCGGGCAGGGGGAGCGTCCCGTCGTCGCGCGTCACGGCGGGGGGTTGTATCACCGCCGAGCCGTCACCCGCCGACCGTCGTGTCAGAAAACGTCCGCGGATGTCGTGCCGTTTCGCGTCACGCTCGTTCGCAAGGAGCCCTCTCCCCTGTCCCCTTTCCCGTACCGGGCATTGTGCCGGACACATCTCTCGACGCTTGGCCGTCAAGGGTCACCTCGCGCGTCCATCCCCGCTCGCCGAGGCTCGCGGCCTCCATCCCCCGCTCGCCGAGCCTCGCGCGTTGACCCCTTCCCCCGGCGCAAAGCCGCCAGGGAAAGGGGCACTGTCGCAACCAGGACCCACCGGCACCAGGACCCCGCGACGCCACGAGCACCAGACGCCACGAGCACCAGACGCCACGAGCACCAGACGCCGGTGGGTTCTGGTTGCGACAGTGCCCCTTTCCCTGGCGGCTTTGCGCCGGGGGAAGGGGTCAACGCGCGAGGCTCGGCGAGCGGGGGATGGAGGCCGCGAGCCTCGGCGAGCGGGGATGGACGCGCGAGGTGACCCTTGACGGCCAAGCGTCGAGAGATGTGTCCGGCACAATGCCCGGTGCGGGAGAGGGAGACGGGGAGAGAGGGCTGCTCGCGAACGAGCGCTACGGCGCGCGCCAGGTGACGCCGTCGTCGTCCGAGCGCATCACCGCGAGGCGCGCCTCGTCGCTCACGGCCGCGACCACGCCGCCGCCGTCGGCGTACACCTCGGCGCCGTACACCGTGCGACGCGCCTCCTCGGCGGCCGCGTCGTAGAGCACGCGCTCGGGCTCCCAGCGGGTCGCGCCGCGCGGGAGGCGCGAGGCGGCGGCGATGGTGCCGGCGGCGCGGAGGGCCACCACCGTCCCGTCGCGGGTGAGGGCGAAGCCGAGGGGCCACTCGGGGTGGGCGCGCGCCTCGCCGCGGAGGGAGCGGGTGGTCCAGGGGTCGAGGTCGCCGGGCTGCGGCGCGTCGAGCGGCGGGAGCGCGGCGCAGTGCGGCCCGTCGGCGCCGACGAGGCAGCGCCAGACGGGCGACCGGCGCGGGCGCTCGCGGCCGTACGCGAGGACGCCCTGCGGGGTGCAGCGGAGCGTGAGCGCGTCGTCCCAGGTGCGCCCGCCGTCGCGCGCGGTGCGGGCCGCGTCGACGATGGCCCCGTCGCGCACGACGCCCGCGCGCCACTCGCCCTGGCCCGCGGCGAAGAGCCACGTCGCACCTTGCGCGGCGCAGAGCGCGATGCCGACGCGACGTCCGCGGAGCACCCAGGCCTCGCCCGCGGGCTCGACGGGCCGAACCACCGCGCGCTCACCGCCCTCGGCCCGCACCGCGCGGACGGAGACGAGCCCGGTGGCGCCGAGGTGTTCGGTGTAGGCGGCGATCACCTGGCGCCCCGCGGCGACGACGGCCACCTCCTCGTCGACGCGTCGCCCGTCGGCCGCCGCGTCGGGGGGCGCGGGGCAGAGCCGGGCCGCGGTGGCGGACTCGCCGCGGACGCCCGCGAAGGGGAGGCGCGCGAGCACCGGGGCGCGCCCGCGGACGGCCTCGGCGAGCCAGAGGGCGCGGCCGAACACCACGGCGTCGAGGGCGACGGCGCGCGGGTCGATCTCGGGCGGCGGCGCGGCGATGCGGCCGGTGGCGCGGGCGCCGAGCAGGGTGTCGAGGTGGACGGCGGAGAGGCCGTCGGGCGCTCCCTCCTCGGCGACGACGCGGACGACGCCGCCGGGGACGGCGCGCCACCAGCGGGCGTCGTCGGAGGCGACGGGCTCGACGCGGACGGCCCCCTCGCGCACGGTGACCGCGGAGAGGAGCGGCGCGGGCGCCCCGGCGAGGAAGCGCCCCGGCGCGCCCGTGGGCAGCGGGAGGAGCGCGCCGAAGGGGGCGCTGGCGAAGGCCGGGAGGCCGACGGCGGCGGGCGCGCGCGGGCCGCGCAGGGTGGCGCGGGTGGGCTCGGCGGCGGCGAGGTCGATCTCGGTGGCGGTGCGGACGAGGGCGTCGGCGATGGGCTCCATGTCGACGCCGGGGTCGCCGCCGCGCACCTGCCAGACGAGGCCGACGCGCGCGGTGAGGAGCGCGAGCTCGCGGGCGTGGCGCTCGACGGCGGTGGGGGCCGCGCGCGGGTCGCGGGTGACGTCGACCTCGGCGCCGCGCACGGCGAGGTCACGCAGGAGCGGGACGCAGCGGTCGACCCAGGTGGGGGCCGGCGCGAGGGGCGTGCTCATCGCGAGCGTGCGGAGGCGGCGTCGCGCGTCGGCGGGGCGGTAGGCGAGGCGGGCGCCGTCGTCGCCGAGGAGGCAGGTGGCGACGGCGAGGAAGCGCGCCTGCTCGGCCCGCGTGGCGCGCGACGAGGCGCGGCTCCGCCAGCTCTCCACGCCGTAGACGAAGGTGGCGACGGCGCCGAGGGAGAGCCATGGTTGCGCCGAGCCGAAGCTCCGTCGACGGGTACTCACGGGGAGCGGCCAACCATGGCCCCCGCGCCGCGCGAGCGCAAGAGGGCCCCGCGCCGCGCGCTCAGGCCCGCTCGAGGAGGGTGGCGATGCCCTGGCCGACGCCGATGCAGAGCGAGGCGACGCCGCGGCGGAGGCCCTCGCGCTTCATGCGGTGGGCGAGCGTGGCGGCGATGCGCGCGCCGGAGCTGCCGATCGGGTGGCCGAGGGCGATGGCGCCGCCGTCGGGGTTGACGCGCGAGGGGTCGAGCTCGAGCTCGCGGACGCAGGCGAGGGCCTGGGCGGCGAAGGCTTCGTTGAGTTCGAAGGTGTCGACGTCGCCCGCGCGGAGGCCCGCTCGATCGAGGCAGCGGCGCACCGCGGGGATGGGGCCGAGGCCCATGAGGTTGGGCTCGACGCCCGCGACCGCGTTGGCGACGACGCGGGCCATGGGCGCGACGTTGAAGCGCTTCACCGCGGCCTCGCTCATCACGAGCAGGGCCGCGGCGCCGTCGTTGATCGGCGACGAGTTGCCCGCCGTCACCGATCCCCCCTTGCGGAACACCGCGGGCAGCTTCGCGAGCGCCTCGAGGGTGACGTCGCCGCGGACGGACTCGTCGCGGTCGACCACGACGGCGGGGCCCTTGCGCTGCGGGATCTCGACGGCGCAGAGCTCGGCGGCGAAGGCCCCGCGCGCCCACGCGGCGGCGGCGCGGCGCTGGCTTTCGAGGGCGAAGCGGTCCTGCGCGTCGCGGGGGATGGCGTACTTCTCGGCGACGTTCTCGGCCGTCTCGCCCATCGACTCGAGGGGGAAGCGCTCGGCCATCTTCGGGTTCTTGAAGCGCCAGCCGAGGGAGGTGTCGTACGTCTCGGGGGGCGTGCGCTCGAAGGCCTCCTGGGCCTTGGCCGTCACGAAGGGGGCGCGCGTCATGCTCTCGACGCCGCCGGCGATCACCACGTCGCGCTCGCCCGTCGCGATGGCGCGCGCGGCGTACTGGAGCGCTTCGAGCCCCGAGCCGCAGAGCCGGTTGACGGTGACGCCGGTGACCTCGTACGGGAGCCCCGCGAGGAGCGCGGCCATGCGGGCGACGTTGCGGTTGTCCTCGCCGGCCTGGTTGGTGGCGCCGAACACCACCTCGTCGACGGCGGCGACGGCGTCGGCCTGGCGCGCGGCGAGGGCGCGGAGGGTGTGGGCCGCGAGGTCGTCGGGCCGCACGCCCGCGAGGGCCCCGCGGAACTTCCCGATCGGCGTTCGGACGGCGTCGACGACGTACACGGCGGTGGAGGCGTTCACGGTGTGGTGTCCTTTCGGGGCGACGCACTACACCGCGGGCGCGCGGCGATCAACGCCCGTCGGTCACGCGAGCCCGAGTCGCCGCCGGCAGCGCGCGCAGAGGTGCCCCGAGGTGCGGTCGACGGTGAGCACCGAGCCGCGCGCGTCGGTCATGAGGCAGCGCGTGTCGGGGCAGTGCTCGAGGCCGAGCGTGTGGCCCACCTCGTGGACGCAGCTGGTCACCATGCGGAAGGAGGCTTGCGCCACGTCGCGCGCGGTGCGGCGGCAGCGGTAGGTCGAGATGACGCAGGCCGTCCCGCCGAGGTCGCCGAGGCCGAGCACGCCCCAGTCGCCGACGCCGTGCGCGGTGGTCGAGATGTCGGCCTCGGTCACCCCGAGGATGCGCGTCGCGGGCGCTCGCAGGAGCCCGTGCAGCGCGTCGAGCAGGCGCTCGGCGCGGTAGCGTCGGCGCGGCGCGTACCAGGCCGCGCGCGGGAGGGCGACGCCGGGCACCCGGAGGACGTTCGTTCGGAGCTCCGCGCGCAGGCCCCGCTCGATGTCGTCGAGGAGAGTTTCGGGGAAGTCCCCCAGCGGACACAGCGCCACCGTCGCGCTCTCCGCGCGCTGCTGGGCCGAGAGCGCGCGCGGGAGCGCAAAGCCCGCGCCCGCCAGCGTGAACAGAACGTCTCTCCGCTTCACGAAACACCTCGCCTCTTCACAGAACACGGTCCGAATTTCAGGATCGGGGGAAAAGAACAGCTTGAAAGCGCGGCGAAAATGCCAGAGATTGCCGACGATACAACGGTCTCCGAGAGCGGAGGCGCTGTAGGGCGGTCGCGGCGGCGCAGAGAGGCGCGGCGCGCGACGCCGGACAGACCACACGGCGCGCGAGCGGGCTCGCGGGCCCCGAGGAGAAGAGGTTCGAAGATGGCAAAGGGAGCGAAGATGCTTGGGATGAAGGCGTCGTGCGTCGCTGCGGCGGCGGCCTGTGCGGCGCTCACGCTGGGCGCCGGCGACGCCGCGGCGCAGGGGATCGCGCACCGCTTCGCCTTCCGCGGCGAGGGCGCGGTCGGCACGATGATCTCCGCGCACCAGAAGGACGCCCTCGGCTTCGGCCTGGGCTTCGAGGGGACGGTGCGGGTCGGCTTCAACTTCATCGACGCGCTGTCGATCAACGTCAGCCTCTCGAACTGGTTCTTCCCGTCGGACAGCGGGACGGGCCGGGTGCTCGGCGTGATGGGCGGCCTGCGCTTCGAGCCGCGCATCGGCTCGGTGGGCCGGCTCTACCTCGAGGGCAACTTCGGCTACGCCTTCACCGGCGACAAGGGCCGCCTGCACCTCGACGCGGGGCTCGGCTTCGAGTTCCAGGTGGCGCGGGCCTTCGCGATCGGCCCGATGGTGCGCTACGGCCACGTCTTCCAGACCAACGACTACGTCGAGCTCAACCTGACCGGCGCGCAGTACGACCAGGTCTACGCGGGCGACGCGCAGTGGATCGCCGGCGGCATCTCGCTGACCGTGCGCGTCCCCGAGCCCGAGGCCGCCCCCGAGGCGCCCGCCGACGGCGATGGCGACGGCGTGATCGACGCCAACGACCAGTGCCCGACCACCCCGCAGGGCACCAACCCCGACCCCTCGCGCCCGGGCTGCCCGCTCACCGACACCGACGGCGACGGCGTCTACGACAACGAAGACCAGTGCGTGAACGTCCCCGCCGGCCAGCGCCCCGACCCCGCGCGCCGCGGCTGCCCGACGAGCGACCAGGACAACGACGGCGTCTCCGACGGCGAGGACCAGTGCCCGACCACCCCGCAGGGCGCCAACCCCGACCCCGCGCGCCGCGGCTGCCCGCTCACCGACCAGGACAACGACACGATCTACGACAACGAAGACCAGTGCCCGACCGAGCCCCAGGGCGCGCACCCCGACCCCGCGCGCCGCGGCTGCCCCATCGGTGACCGCGACCACGACGGCATCACCGACGACGCCGACCGCTGCCCCGACCAGGCCGAGACCTTCAACGGCCGCGACGACACCGACGGCTGCCCCGACGGCGACGCGCTCGGCGTCCGCGAGGGCGGGCAGATCCGCATCATGGAGCAGGTGCGCTTCCGCAACAACCGCTCGACCATCCAGGGCCGCCGCAGCTTCGCGGTGCTCGACGCGGTGGTCGCGATCATGCGCGCCTCGCCCGACATCTCGCAGCTCGACGTGCAGGGCCACACCGACGACCGCGGCTCGGCCGACCGCAACCGCACGCTCTCCGGCGAGCGCGCGCAGGCGGTGGTCCAGTACCTGACGCAGCACGGCGTCGAGGCCAACCGGCTCTCCTCGCACGGCTTCGGCCCCGACCGCCCGCTCGTCCAGGGCACCTCGCGCCGCGCGCGCGCCGCCAACCGCCGCGTCGAGTTCCACATCAACGGGCAGTGACCCGCGCGGGCGCCTGACGCCGTCGCGCCGGGCGCCCCTCCCTCACCCCCTCGACAGTTCTCCCTTCCTCGCGCACAGTCCCCGCGGCCCGTGCGCTTCGCCGCCCTCCTCCTCCTCGCCTCCGCCCTCGCCTGCGTCTCGAGCAGCGGCGACGACCCCTGCCCCACCGGCCAACGGAGCGTCTGCCGCGCCGCCAACGACTGCCGCTGCGCGCCGCCGTGCACCCCCGGGCGCGCCTGCTCGGTCGCCGGCACGCCCGTCTGCGTCGAGCTCACCGACGAGGCCGGCGCGGGCGCCTGCGTCGACGCCTCGTGGCTCTCCGGCGCGCCGTCGGGGATGATCCGCTGCGGCGGCGCCGTCTGCCCGGCCACCAACGCCTGCGTCGACTGGGGCGCCGCGGCCGGCGGCGTGCGCTGCGCCGCGCCCTGCCGCGCCAACGGCGACTGCGCCTCGGGCTGCTGCACGCAGGTCAACGACGCCGCCGCGATGCGCACGCTCACCCTCTGCGCGCCCGACGCCCGCTTCCGCTGCATGGCGGGCGAGTCGGGGCGCCGCTGCGAGCCGCCCTGCGCCGGCGGCGAGACGTGCCTCGACGCGTCCCCCTCGCCCCGCTGCGCCCGCACCTGCGCCGACGACGCCGACTGCCCCGACACCTGCTGCGCGGAGATCGAGGGCGGCGGCCGCGCCTGCGCCCCGACGCTCGCCGACTGCCGCGCAACGCTCACCCCCGCGTGCTCCAACCTCGACGACTGCGTCGAGGTCACCTACGCCGCGCGCGGCGACCACTGCGGGGGCTCCCCCGACAGCGTCGAGGTGCGCGTGCGGAACAACTGCGCCCGCGCCGCCGACGTCGAGATCTGCTTCCCGCGCCGCGACGGCGGCTGCACCTGCGGGACGCACCGGGCCGTCGCCCCCAACACCGACGCCGCGCCGGCCTTCTGGGCGTGCGACGTGCTCGGGCGCTACAGCCTCTCATCGCGCGCCGCCGGCGACGCCCCGGGCTGCCACCCGAGCGGCTGCTGACCGCGCGGGTGCATCGCCGCGCCGCCCCGCGCGTCTCACCCCGCATGGACAACCCGCGGCCCGCTCGTGCATCCTCGCCCGCCATGCGAACGCTCGCCCTCGTCGCCCTGGCGCTCGGCCTCCTCCGCCCCGCGGTCGTGCGCGCGCAGCCCGAGGCCCCGCAGGCCCCGCAGGCCCCGGTCGACCCCGCGGCCGCGCGCCAGCGCCTCGTCCGGGCGACGGTGAGCGTGCGCGAGGGCGGCACCGAACGAGCGCGCGGCGTGGTGCTCGCGGGCGACGGGCGCATCGTGACGGCGCTCGCGCCGGTGCAGAACGTCCGCGACCTCCGCGTCGCCTACCCCGACGGGCGCGTGGCGCGGGCGCGGGTGAGCGCGATCGACACCGCGTGGGGCATCGCGGTGCTCGACGGGACGGGCGCGCGCTGGCCCGAGGGGCTCCCGCTGGCCGAGCGCGACGGGCGCTCGGGCGACCCGGCGTCGTGGGTTCCTGCGGCGGGCGCGCGGCCGGTGGCGGGCTCGCTGGCGCGGCGGCGCTCGCTGGTGGGCGCGGACGGGGCGCTGCTGCGCGACGCCTGGGAGATCGCCCCGGTGGCGCCGCGCAGCGCGGTGGGCGCGGGCGTCCTCCACGTGCGGACGGGGGCGCTCGTCGGGGTGATCGTCGCGCCCGCGGGCGACGCGGCCGCGACGGGCGCCGAGGGGCCCTTCGCGGTGCCGATCCCGGTGATCCGCGCGGCCCTCCACCGCGCCGCCGAGAACGCTCGCCCCTGGCTCGGCATCGTGACCCGCGAGGTTCGCATCGGCGAGGACCCGATGCTCGCGGCCGGCGGGCTCCGGGTGATCGAGGTGCAGGCCGGCAGCCCCGCGGCGCGGGCGGGCGTCAATGCCGGCGAGCGCGGCGACGTGGTGGTGAGCGTCGACGGCCGCCCGGTGGCGCGGCTCGACGACCTCGGCGCGGCGATGGAGGGGCGGCGCCCGGGCGACACCGTGGTGCTCCAGGTGATGCGCCGCAACGCGACGGTGGACGTGCCCGTGCAGCTCGACGCGCTCCCCGCGCGCTGAGCCGCGAGGGCGGCGTCACACCGCCATGATGTCCTTCTCCTTGGCGGCGACGATGTCGTCGACGGTCTTCACGGCGCCGGCGATGACCTCCTCGCACTTCTCCGACGCGGCGGCGCCCTCGTCCTCGGAGACGTCGCCGTCGCCGACGAGCGCGTCGATCATGTCGCGCGCCTCCTTGCGCTGCTTGCGGATGGCGATCTTCGACTCCTCGCCGTGCTTCTTGGCGATCTTGACGAGGTCGCGGCGGCGCTCCTCGGTGAGGGGCGGGAGCGGGATGCGGATGATGTCGCCGTCGACCTGCGGGTTGAGGTTGAGGTCGGACTCGCGGATGGCCTTGTCCACGGCCTTCGACTGGCCGCGCTCCCACACCTTGATCTGGATGAGGCGGGGCTCGGGGACGTTGACGGTGGCCATGTTGGAGATGGGCGTGGGCGTGCCGTAGTAGTCCACGCGGATGCCGTCGAGCATCGAGGCGTTGGCGCGGCCGGTGCGCAGGCGCGAGAGGTCGCGCTTGAGGGCGTCGTGGGCCTTGCCGCAGGCGGTCTTCAGTTCGGCGAGGACTTCTTCGAGCATGAGAGTCAGAGCCTCCGTGGGCGCGAAGGAATACCCCGAACGCCCGGGGACTACCAGCCCGCGCCGACGCCCGCGAAGGCCGACACGTGCGGCCCCCCGTCGAGCCACGCGACCGGGAAGGCGTAGCCCGCCCGCGCGTACACCTGCCACCGCCCGAAGCGCAGGTCGCCGAAGAGGGCCGCGCCCCCGGCGCCGTCGAAATCCGCGAGGGCCCCCGTGCGCCGCACGTCGTTGAAGGCCCCGCCCGCCACCGCCACGCCGAGCTCGTGCCCGTGGGCGAGGGAAGGGCGCACGTGCACCGAGAGCTGCCCCGCCACGAGGCGCTCACTGAGTAGCGCGGGCCACGGGAGCCCGGGGATCGCGACGACGTAGGGGTTCAGCCCGCCGGCGCGGACGCGGGTGAGGTCGTCTTCCCCTTCGCCCCAGCTCGCGAACTCCTCCACCTGCACGCGCACCCGCGGGGAGACCTGTGCCCCCGCGCGGAGCCACTGGCGCGCCATGAGCGTCACCGCGCCGGGCTCGTTGCGCCGCCGGCCGCTGTTCGCTGCCTGGCCCCACGCGGTGGTGTCGTCGCGCAGGTCGAGCCCGAGCTCGACGCCCGCGGCCACGCCCGTGACGCGCGGGAAGAGCACCTCCGCGCCCCACTCGCGCGGCCCCGCGGAGATGTGCCAGAAGGTGTAGCGGAGGCGCGGTTCGAAGACCCACCCGACGCCCGGGAGCGTGCCCTGCACGGCCGCCGGGTCGTCGTCGGGCCCGAAGAACCACCGCCGCCCCGTCGCGACGACCTCCACCGAGTGGTGCTCGGCCGCGAGCCATTTGAGCGACGTCGTCGCGAGCACGTACGACGCGAAGAAGCCCCGCGCGCCGTCGTTGCGCCCGCGGACGTAGTGGCTGGTGAGCACGCCGGCGATCAGCGCCTCGCCGCGCACCGCCGCGCCGAAGCGGAGCCCGGTCGCGCCGAGCGGGACGTCCTCGACGCTCACCTGGAGCGTGTCGGTGTTGTAGAGCAGGTGCAGGTCGCCGCCCGCCACGAGCCCGCGGTTGCGCGCGTCGAAGATCGCGATCTCGTGCGCCCCCAGCTCGGGCGAGAACCACGCGTCGCTCGCGAAGGCCGCGCCGAAGCGCCAGCCCTGCGCGGCGGCCTCGGGCGCGAGGGCGAGGAGCGCGAGCGTGAGGGCGAGGCGCTTCATGGCGGGGACGTCATCGCGTCGTCGAGGGCATCGAGCACCGCGGGGACCTCGTCGGCGTGGTTGGGCCAGTGCGGCGCGAACCGGAGCGCGCCGTCGGGCGTGGAGGTGACGACGCCGCGCGCCGCGAGCCCGCGGGAGAGCGACGCGACGTCGTGCGGGCCCGGCGGGGGGCGGACGCCGAGGATGCACGAGCGCCCGGCGGGGTCGGCGCTGCGGAGGCTCTCGAATCCGCGCGCGACGAGCCCGGCCTCGAGCGCGTCGAGGTAGGCGTTGGCGTGGGCGTGGATGCGCTCGACGCCGAGCGCGAGGAGCGCGCCGACGGAGGCCTCGAGGGCGAAGCAGCCCGCGGCGTTGAAGGTTCCGCTTTCGAAGACGTCGGCGCGGGCGCGGAGGGGGCGGTCGTAGCGCAGGTGGCCGCCGTGTCCCTCGACGAGGAAGCGGAACGCGTCGACGTGGCTCAGCCAGCCCGCGGGGAACGGCCGGAGCGCCGCCGCCCGCTCGGCGCGGACGTAGAGCACGCCCGCTCCCTCCAGGCCCATGAGCCACTTGTGCCCGCCCGCGGCGAGGTAGTCGACGCCGTCAGCATCAACGTCGATGGGGGTGCCGCCGAGGCCCTGGATCGCGTCGACGAAGAGCTCCGCCCCGTGCGCGTGGCAGCGGTCGGCGATGGCGCGCAGGGGCATCCGGTGCCCGGTCTGAAACTGGACCTGGCTCACCGCCACCAGCCGCGCCCCGCGCGCGAGGGCCGCGTCGAGGTCTTCGAAGGCGCGCGTCGGGTCGGTGCGGAAGCGGTCGGCGTCCTGCGCGACGAGCTCGACGCCGAAGAGCTCCGCCGCCCGCTGCCACGGCGTCACGTTGGCCGGGAACTCCCCCGCGAACACCACCGCCCGATCGCCCCGCGACCACGGGAACGACAGCGCCACGTCGCTCACCCCGGTGGACGTGTTGGGCGAGATCGCCACCTCCTCGGGACGCGCGTGGAGGAGCTGCGCGAGCGCGTCACGGAGCCGCCGCCGCTGCTCGACCGCGGCGCCGAACGCGAGGGCCCCGTCGCCCGCCATCGCCGCGAGGTGCCGCTCGACGGCGCGCCGCACGAGCGTGGAGGGCGGGGACACCGCCGCGTGCGCGAGGTACGCCGCGGGCCTGAGCTCGGGGAAGAGCGCGCGGCTGCCGAGCGCGGGGAGGGGGTCGCCGGCGTCCATCGTCAGAGCGCGCGCTCGTACACGCGGTAGCGCTTGTAGATCTTGGCCCCCATGTTGGCGATGCCCGAGTTGATCGGCGAGTCGTCCTCGCGCGTCCACGAGAGCTCGCCCCACTGGTAGCCCTTGGCGCGGCCGCGGGCGAGCACCTCGCCGTACATCGCGACCGAGAGCGGCATGTACTTCCGCACGTTGCGGAGTTCCTTGCGGATGCCGAGCAGCATGAGCCGCGCGCTCTTCGGGCGCTGCACCTTCAGGCGCCAGAGGAGCTTCGCCCAGCCGAAGGGGAAGAGGGCCCCGTCGAGGTCGGCGATGCACTCGTTGAGGTTGGGGAGCAGGATGCACATCGCCACCGGGCGCCCGTCGAGCTCCGCGATGAAGGCGAGGTCCTCGTCGATGACGAGCGAGAGGTCTTCGGCCATCTTCGCCACCTCGTCGGGGACCGCGGGCACGAAGGCCCACTTGCCCTCCCAGGCGTCGTTGTAGATGTCGAGGATGACCTTGAGCTCCGCCTCGAGCTTCGACTTGTTCACCGAGCGGAGCTTGATCTCCGGGGCGTCGGTCTTGAGGTTCTCGATCGCGCGGAGGACGCGCTTGGGCGGGTCGGCGACGTCGTAGCGCCAGGCGTAGACGTCCTTCTCCTTCGCGAGCCCCGCGGCCTCGGCCACGCGCCCCTGCCACTGCCGCGAGTGGGCCATCATCAGGTTGGGCGGCGTGTCGAAGCCCTCCACCAGCACGCCCACCTCCTCGTTGGGGTAGAGCGAGAAGGGGCCCGACATGCGCTTCATCTTCTTGCCGCGCAGCCACTCCGCGGCGCGCTCGATCAGCGCCTTGCCGACGGCGTCGTCGTCGACCGTGTCGAAGAAGCCGAAGAAGCCCGTGTCGTTCTGGTAGAGCTTGAGGTACTCGGGGTCGATCGAGGCCGAGCAGCGGCCCACCAGCTTCCCGTCGCGCCACGCGGTGAAGTACATCGCCTCGGCCCGCTTGAAGAAGGGGTTCTTCTTCGGGTCGAGGCGCTGCTTGATGTCGAAATCGAGCGGGCGGATCCACTGCGGGTCGCCCGCGAACACGACGTCCGCCGCGCGCAGGAAGTCGCTCACGTCGCTGCCCGGTGCGTGCTCCTTGACCGTGATGCTCATGGCGGCCGCGGAGGGTAGTGCCTCCCCGCGCCCCGGGGGAAGCGCCGACTGCCGCCGCGCCCCTCCGCCCCGCGGGTTTGCGCCCGCGGGCGAAACCCGATAGCGTCCAGCGCATGCGCACCGTGGGCCTCGGCCAGTGGCTGTACTACGCATGGCACCTCCCCACGATGCTCGCCGCGGCGGGGGCGGCGGGCCTCGCCTTCTGGATGTTCCGGTCGCTCTACCGGGACGCGCTCCACCCCGCGACGCGCCAGCGCCGCTGGGCCATCGCGGGCTGGGCGAGCGTGGCGGCGTCGCTGCTCACGCTCGTCGCGTGGCCCTACCTCCGCGCCGTCGAGACCGTCCACGTGACGGGCGACGGCACGTGGGTGCTCTCCAACTACCTCGGCGTCACGCTCGCCACCGTCCCGCCGAACGAGCGCCGCGCCCTCCGCGGGCGTGACCTCGGCGGCCTCCGCCTCGGCGCCGGCCACGTCGAGATCGTCCGCGCCGACGGCCGCGCGCACGCCACCGTCCGCATCAACGGCGACACCTTCACCCAGCTCTGCGACGCGCTCGGCTACTCCCGCGCGGTGCTCCGCTCGTGGGGCAGCGACGTCGACGTCCCCGCCCACGCCTACACCCCCGCGGGCCCCGCGCTCCCCGTCGCCGTCGCCTCGCGGTGACGCCCGCGCCGTGCTCGACCCGCCCCCGCCGCGCTTCGACCCGCCCCCCTTCTGGGAGCGGACCGGCCGGCACCTCGCCCGCGTCTCCCTCTCCCTCGCCGCGCTCGTCGTGAGCGCGCTCCTCGTCGCCCGCGACCCGGGCACCGGCGCCGCCTCCGCCGCGCTCGCCTCGCTCTGCGCGCTCGCGTGGTCCGTGGGCGAGTGGACCTCGCGGCCCCCCGAACGCTGAGCCCCGCGATGCATCAAGCCGAAGCCGACGACCGCGTCACCCGCTGCCTGGGCCTCGTCACCGTCGCCCGCGCGTGGCCCCACGCGCGCTCGATCTCGTGCGGGGTCGACGCCTTCCGCCCCGACGTGCTCCGCGCGCTCTACGAGGGCGTCGCCGCGGCCGGCGCGGCCCTCCCGAGCGAGGCCATCGCGTGGAGCGACGCCGTCGGGTCCGATCGGATCCACGCCGCCTGGATCCGCGCCGACGGCCGCGGCGTGCTCATGCTGAGCCGGGAGTGCGGCTTCATGCCGGGCGTCGGCGAGGAGCAGACGGCCTTCGCGCTCGCCGACGGCGCGCTCGTCGAAGGCGAGTGCCGCTGGGAGGACAACGTCGCCGACCCGACGACGGTCACCTTCGCGGTGCGCGCCCCGAGCCCCGACGCGCTCGAACGCGCCGCCGCCGCCGTCGCGGCCGTGCTCGACGCGTTCGGCCACGCCCCCGCCGTCGCGACGTAGCCGCCGACGCTGCGGAAAGCGCGCGCCCGGTGCCGCTTCCGCACGCGCGCGTCGCCCCGAAATGCCGCGTGTGCGGGCGCCCCCGCGCGGCCTGCCCGTTGCTCATGGCTCCTCCGCCCGCCGCCGACGCGCGGCCCTTCCCTGGAGGATCCACCCGATGATGTCGTTCGCCGAAGACAAGCGCCTCGTCCAGCCGCCGCGCTGGGACGCCAACCACCTCCGCCACCTCGCGCTGCAGAGCCCGAGCTACTTCGCCGCCTTCGCGCGGGGCCTCGCCCACTCGGCCCGCGACTACGCGGTGTCGCAGGCGCCCACCGAGCAGGCGATCGTCACCTTCATGCTGGAGACGAGCCTCGTGATGCTGGTGCGCCCGCTCGGCGACGGCGCCTACGAGCTCCGCTACGAGAAGTCGCGCATCCGCAAGCTCGACGACGCGCGGCGCTTCTCGACGCTGGAGGTGGTGTTCACGAAGACGTCCGTGCGCTCGTTCGTGCTCGACGGCGAGCCCGTCGACGACCTCGAGGAGATGATCAGCGCGCTGGTGGTGTTCCTCTCCTGCGGCGTCCACACGAAGTCGCACGTGATGGGCGAGCGGAGCGTGCAGGAGATCGAGCGCAAGGGCGTGAAGGCGTTGCAGCGCTCCACCTGGTCGACGCTCTCCACCGACCACGCGGTGCTCAACAGCGCGCTCAGCCCCATCCGCAACGACCTCTACGGCTTCCACATGGACATCGACTCCCTCATCGACGAGTCGAAGAACCGCAACACCATCCAGCACCGCGCCCTGCGCGCCGAGCCGCCGCCGTCGCAGTTTCTCACCTTCCTCATGCGGGGCAGGGCGCTGGTGATCAAGCACCTCGCGGCCCACGGGCTCGACGTCGACCCCGAGTGCCTCTTCAACGCGATGCTCGTCCACCCGGTCGACCACTACATGGCCTACCGCTCCCTCCAGGACATCCGCTTCTCCATCAGCGACAAGAAGACCCCGGTGAAGGTGTTCGGGGCCTTCATGTTCCGCCACATGTTTCTCCGCGGCGTGCTCAACCCGGTGGCGCCCAACCTGCTGTCCACCATCGATGAGCCCTTCTACCAGGGCCTCTACCGCGACCTCGTCGCCGTCGACCCCGAGCTCGCCGCCCACGCCACCGCCTGCGTGATGTACTGAGCACGTCACCTCCCCCGCCGCGCCGCCCGCGCCTCCAACGCACCGAGGCGCTCGCGGGCGAGCCACGCCGCGTCGTGCGTGCTCCAGTGCCGCACCGCCGCGAGGCGCTCCAGCACGTCGCGCGGCGTCGCCGGGTTGCGCGCCACCGCCGCCCGCACCGCCCTCACCTCCACGTCGGCCGCGCGCCGCAGCACGTCCGCCGGCGCCCTCGGGTGCGCTGCCACGCGCGCCATCACGCCCACGTCGACTCGCCCCCACGTCAGCGCCCGCAGCACCGCGCCGGGCGTGGCGGGACACTCGGCCAGGCGCATTCGCACCAGCCGGTCGCCGTGCGCGAGCAGCTCCCACCGCACCCGCGCCGTCGTCCGGCGGTCGCCCGCCAACGCGTGCATCACGTCCCGGTGCCGCAGCGGGTACCGCGGCCACCGCGCCACCACGTGCGGCTCCCCCGCGAACTCCGCCCGCACCACCTCCTCCGGCGCCGCCGGGTTGAACGCCGCCGCCGCCCGCAGCCGCTCGTCGTCCGCCTCCGCCAGCGCGCGAAGTGTCGCCTCGGGGCACGCCGGGTTGCGCGCCACCGCCAGCCGCACCGCGGCGTCATCGACTTCGGCGAGCGCCTCCAGCCAGGGCCCCGGCTTCGTCGCCAGCAGCTCGCGTTCGCGCGACGTCCCGGAGGCCACGGCGCGCGCGACCATCGCCGGCGGCGCGACGCCGCTCATCAGCATGCGCCACACGAGCCGCGACCCCGCGCGGTACGCCGGGTGGTCGGGGCGCGCGGCGACGTGCTCGCGCCACGCGGGGTTGCGCGCGAGCTCGCGGGGGTGCCACGCACCGAGCGGCGCGTAGTCGGCCTCCGAGAGCGCGGGGTTGGCGGTGAGGACGCGGTTCAGCTCGAACGCGCGCCGCCCGATGAGGCGACGCGTGATCGCCTCGTCGAGGCCAGGGTTGGCGGCCACCTCGCGCGCGACGCGGAGGTCGTCGCCCGCGAGCGACGCGAGCACCTCGGGGGGCGTCGCGGGGTGGCGCGCCACGGCCGCGCGGACGAGCAGCGAACGGCTGCGCGCGAAGGCCGCGAGCGCCTCGGGCGAGACGTCGGGCTCGCGGATGGCGGCGAGGTCGTTGGCGCGAAGGGCGCGGGCGCAGGCCGGGCGGCCGCACGCAGGCGGCGGGCGCGGGCCCACGAGATCGCACCCGCAGATGCAGGTCACGGTGGTCATTCGATTCCTCCGGGGACGTCGGGAACGCAGCGCGACGCGCGCGACCGCTGGCCGCACAGGGCACAGGGCGCGTGGCTTCGAAGGCGCGTCGCGGAGAGGGAGCGTTACCGGAGGGAGAAGCGCATGACGGGGGCGGGACCGTAGCCCCGGCGCGCGCCCTTGTCACGCGCGCCCCGCGTTGTGGTACGAGCGCGGCCATGCACGTCGTCGTCACCGGGGCCAGCCGCGGGATCGGGCTGGAGTTCGTCCGTCAGTACCTCGCCCGCGGCGACACCGTCGTCGCCGCCTGCCGCGAGCCCGCGCGCGCTGGAGAGCTCGCCGCCCTCTGCGCCGCCGCCGGCCCGCGCGCCCGCGTGCTCGCCTGCGACGTCGCCTCCGACGCGAGCGTCGCCGCCTTCGCCGCCGCGCTCGGCGACGCGCCCGTCGACCTCCTCGTCAACAACGCCGGCGTCGGCGGCGGGTGGAAGCCCCTCGACGCCCTCGCCACCGACGTCGCCCTCGACACCTACAACGTCAACGCCCTCGGCCCCGTGCGCGTCACCCTCGCGCTGCTCCCGCACCTCGCCCGCTCGGCCGCGCCCCGCGTCGCCCACGTCTCGTCGGGCATGGGCTCCATCGCCGACAACACCAGCGGCGGCGCCTACGCCTACCGCATGTCGAAGGCCGCGCTCAACATGGCCTCGCGCAACCTCGCGATCGACCTCCGCCCCCGCAACGTCGTCTCCGTCGTCATCAACCCCGGCTGGGTCGCCACCGACATGGGCGGCGCCAACGCCCCGACGCCCGTGCGCGACTCCGTGGCCGCGATGGTCGCCCGCTTCGACGCGCTCACCCTCGCCGACAGCGGGAAGTTCCTCGACTGGAAGCGCGCCGAAGGCTTCCCCTGGTAGCGCGTCACCCCGCGCGCTCGAGCGTGAGCGCGGGCGTCGCCTTCGCGTCGTAGCGGAGCCTGCCCTTCACCTCGGCGCCGTCCACCCGCCACGCCGCCGCGCGCGTCGCGCCCTTCGTCGCGAGGTCGCGCAACTGCGCGTCGGTGATCGCCTTCCCCCCGTACTCGTACGGGATCACCGCCCTGCAGCCCTCCCGCCACCGCGCGCAGCCCCACGCGCGGTTGCCGCGCATCAGCGTCGCCTGGCCGCACACCGGGCACGTCACCTTCGTGTCCTCCCCGACGCGCGACGCCGCCGCGGGCATCGCCTTCGGGGCCTTCGGCGCGCGCTCCTTCCGCGGCGTTCGCTCGCCCTTCGCCCCGCCGCGGCGGGCCGCCACGCGCGTCGGCGCCGCCTCTCCCGCGGGCGCCTCCAGCGGGGCCTCGACGGGCGCGCCCTGCCGCAGCCCGCCGACCAGCTCGCGGACGAAGCCCTCGATGTCGCGCATGAACGCGTCGCGCCGCTCCTCGCCGCGCGCCATGCGGGCGAGCCGCGCCTCCCAGCGCCCCGTGAGCTCCGGCGAGCGCAGGGCCGCCACCGGGATCGCCGCCACCAGCGCCTCCCCCGTCGGCGTCGCCACCAGCGCCTTCTCCCGCCGCGCGATGTACGCGCGCTTGAGCAGCGTCTCGATCGTGGCCGCGCGCGTCGCGGGCGTGCCGAGCCCCGCCTCCTTCAGCGCCGCGCGGAGCTCGTCGTCGTCGACGTCCTTGCCGCACGACTCCATCGCCGCGAGCAGCCCCGCCTCCGTGTAGCGCTTCGGCGCCTGCGTCTTCTTGGCCTCGTGGCGGTAGCGCGCGGCGAGCACCTCCCCCACCCTCACCGCGGGGAGCGCCTGCGGCACCACTCCGCCCTTCCGCTCGTCGTCGCCGCCGAAGCCCGCGACCTCCTGCCAGCCCGCCACCTTGCGAACCCGGCCCCGCGCGATGAAGCGGTCGGGCGGCGGCGGGAGGGCCTCGACGAAGCGCTCGGGCGCCTCTTCTTCGCGCGCGGGCTTGTCGTCGGGCGCGTCGATCTCCACCGGCGGCGCCTCCCCCTCGCCCGCCTTCACCACGATGGTCGTCAGTTCGAACTCCGCGTCGGGCATGAACACCGCGAGAAACGACCGCGCCACCATGTCGTGGAGCCGCGCCTCGTCGGGCGAGAGCTGCCGCGTGTCGGGCCGCCGCGTGGTCGGGATGATCGCGTGGTGGTCGCTCACCTTCGCGTCGTCGAACACGCGCCGCCCCACGCGCGGAGTCTCCGCGCGGAGCTGCTTCGCCACGACTGCATACGCGGGCACGGTGGCGAGGGCGTCGAAGGTCTCCGGGAGCTCGCCGCGGAGGTCGTTGGAGAGGTGGCGCGAGTCGGTGCGGGGGTACGTGATGAGCTTGTGGTTCTCGTAGAGGCTCTGGGCGAGGTCGAGCGTCTTCTGCGCGGGCCAGCCGAAGCGGGTGTTGGCCCGCCGCTGCAACGTCGTCAGGTCGAAGAGCAACGGCGGCGGGACGCGCTGCGCCTTCGTCGCCACCCGCTCCACCCGCGCGGTCTCCCGCGAGGCGCGCGCGACGAGCGACTCGGCGAGTGGGAGCGCGGTGAGGGCGGTGCGGCGGTCGTGCTCCCAGCGGCCGCGGAAGGTCTCTGCGCCACTGCCCGCGCGGAAGTCCCCGAACACCTCCCAGTAGTCCTTCGGGACGAAGGCCCGGATGGCCCGCTCGCGCTCGACCACCATCGCGAGGGTGGGCGTCTGCACGCGCCCGACGGAGAGGAGCGGGCCTTGCGTGCCCGAAGCGCCGCGCGAGCGGACGGTGAGGGCGCGGGTGGCGTTCATCCCGACGAGCCAGTCGGCCTCGGAGCGGCAGCGGGCGGCGTCGGCGAGGGGGGCGTAGCGGTCGCCCGGCGCGAGCTTCGCGAGGGCCGCGCGGAGGGCGACGTCGGTGAGCGACGAGACCCACAGCCGCGCGATCGGGAGCCGCGCGCCCGCGAGCTCGTAGCAGTGCCGGAAGATGAGTTCGCCCTCGCGGCCCGCGTCGCAGGCGTTGACGACGCGGGCGAAGCGCCGGTCGCGCAAGAGGTTCTTCACGGCCGTCCACTGCTTGCGCGTGCCGTCCACCGGGCGCAATGCGAAGCGCTCGGGGATCATCGGCAGCGTGTCGAGGCGCCACGCCTTCCAGCGGGCGTCGTAGTGGGCGGGCTCCTCGAGCTCGACGAGGTGGCCGATGCACCACGTCACGACGTGCGAGGGCCCTTCGAGGAAGCCGTCGCCGCGCTTCGACGCGCCCACCACGCGGGCGATGTCGCGGGCGACGGAGGGCTTCTCGGCGACGATGAGGTCCATCGCCGCGACGATGCACGCAGGAGGGGCCCCGGCGCAACGGGCGGAGGGTCAGGGTATGTCGCGGGGGGACGGAGGGGGGCGCGGGCTCGACGCTTCCCTGGAACGGAGCCGCCACGGCCGAGGTCTCACCGCCCCATGCGCCCTCTCTTCGACACCGCGCGCCGGGTGGGCGGCGCCCCGCTCCGCGCGCTCGCCCAGGGCCTCGCCGGCTTCCTCGCCCTCTCCGCGTGGGATTACTCCTCCTGTTGGGCCTGGGTCTTCCTTGGGGAGCCCCATCGGATCTACCTCCCGGTCGCGTGGTCGGCGCTCACCGTCGGCGCCGCGCTGGGGCTCGTCGCGGCGGCGCGGCGGTGGCCGGGGCTCCGAGGGGGCGTCGCCGTCACGTTCTTGATGTCGGTCCCGCTGCTCCCGTGGCTCCATGTGCCCACGCTCGACTGGCTGTCGCTGGTGCACGTCGGCGGCTTCGGCGACTTCGTCTGGGGCCTGCGCCCGAACGACTTCTACCCCCTGCCCCAGCGCCGCTTCGAGGTGAGCGTCGCCTGCGTCGCGGCGTACTTCGCGGGGTCGCTCGCGTTCGCGGCCCTGACGCTCGCCGCCCTGCGACGGCGCGCCCTCCGCCTCGTCGCGATCGGCACCGCGGTCGCCCTCGTCGCGGGCCTCACCGCCCTCGCGTGCTTTCACCTCGCGACGCGCCCGCCCCACGCGCGGTGGCTCGACGCGTTCCCCGTGGTGGCGCGGGTGCGGTGCGACGACGTGCCCGCCAACACCAGTGGGAGGACGCTGCTGGTGCCCTCGACGCGCGTCGAGCTCTCACGCGCGGTGGCGCCGAACGGTGACGAAGTCGTGTTCTCCCGCGCCCCCGCGATCGTCGATGGGGACGGACACCCGCTGCCTCAGGGCTCGCGCCCGCTTGACTGCCGCGCCGGCGCGACGCTCGTTCTCCGGCGCGTGCCCGAGGACAACCTGCTGCTGCTCTCGTGCGGGGAGCCCCCGGCGTCACGGTGGGATGGCGCGGAGTACGAGAGCCGCCCGGCCCCGGCGGTGGAGGTCCACTACTGGGAGATCAAGCTGCGCAACCTGCACCTGCTGCGGTACACGGCGCCGCCGCCGTCGTGGGTCGCGACCGCGGTCGCGGGTCTGGCGCTGGCCCTGGCGCTCGCGCGGCGGCGGCGCGCCGTTCAGCCGAGCGCGATCGTCTCCCCGTACCGCACGCCCGCGACGCGTGAGGCCGCGCCCGCCGGCGACGATGCGTACCGCGCAGTGCTCGACGCCGCGGCGATCGCCACGGCGGTGCACGCGGCCGCGCCGCTGGCGCTCGTCGCGTGGCTGCGGGTGCTGTGAGGCGGAGGGGAGCGGGAGCGGGGGAGGCGCGGGTCAGCGACCGAGGCGCCGGCGGATGCGTTCCTGCGCGGCCTCGGGGAGCGTGGCGAGGTAGTCCGCCGGGAGCGCGCGGAGGGCGGCGTCGGGCAGCGCGAGCACGTGGTCGGCCTCGGTGAGGGCGCGCGCGAGGTCTTCGGGGGCGATGCCCGCGAGCCGCTGCTCGGGCGGGAGCAGGGCGAGGGACTCGGGCTTGAGGCACGCCACGATCTCCGCGGGCGTCGCGCCGGCGAGCCTCCGTTCGAGCGGGATGGAGGCGAAGAAGCGGCGCTCCATGTCTTCGAAGTCTTCGAGCTGTCGAGGGTCCATGTTGTCGTCCTTGCGTCCACAGTGAGCATACCACCACGCGTCGGCGGCGGGAGACGGGGGGATCCCGTCGGCGAAGAGGGCGATGAGGTCGTCGCCTTCCTGCGAGGCGAGGGCCCTCAGGTCGACGAGCAGGAGCGGGAAGGCTGCGCCGTGGACGCGGGCATAGCCGGCGGAGAGCGGCTCCTCACGGAGCGAGAGGTCGCGGAGGTCGTCATCGAGGGCCTCGTAGCGCCGCGCCACCAGCAGCACGAGCGCAAGGTCGGCGGGCGACGGGAGGTCGCTCTCGCGCTCGCTGAAGTACTGGTGCCCGTAGCCCAGCAGCCGGTGCAGCCCGCGCGCGCGGTAGCCCTTCGACGCGCTCTTGAACTCGAAGACGCTCACCTTCGGCAGCCGCGGCCAGAGCTTCACCAGCGTGGTGCCCGGGTCGTGTGCGGCCCGCGCGCGACGCCGCACCACCAGCCAGTCCATGCGCTGCCAGTCCTTCGTCA
Organism: Polyangiales bacterium; assembly: GCA_046351555.1. Classification (GTDB taxonomy): domain Bacteria; phylum Myxococcota_A; class Polyangia; order Polyangiales; genus CAISKJ01. The sequence continues at coordinate 160,681 of JAXLYI010000024.1, read as the reverse complement.
GCGGCTCCTCCGCGAGGTATTCGAAGCGCTTCGGGCCTCGCTCACGCAGCAGCATGTGGAGGAAGTAGTGCCACGCCGTTCGAGGTGTCCCCGCCATGGGAGCGCCTTCCCATGACGCTCGGCGACGAGCAAGGGTGGGGATGCCAGAGAATGTCCGCGCGCAGTGGCCGGACTTCATTGCGAGTTGCGCCGCTTTGTCGTGCGTGGCGACGCCGTCGAGCCGAGGCGCTCACGCTCCAGCAGTCGCCTTCCATCGAGTTCGGCCGCCCGATGGGTCGGGCCCCTCCGCACCCCACCAACCCATGGGTCGGCCCCCTCCGCACCTCTCCAACCCATGGGTTGGCCCGCCCCGCACCTGCCCACCCCATGGGTTGGCCCGCCTCGCACCCCACCAACCCATGGAATGGTCCACCCCGCACCCCACCACCCCATGGGGTGGCCCCTTCCGCACCCGGCCCACCCATGGGAAGGCCCTGCCGCGGAGCCCTTTCGTCCATCTCCGTCAGCCGTTCAACCGTCGCCGCGCGGCGGCACTTCGTGTGGCGGGGTGAACGATCTGTCGGGCCCCCCGGCTCTCGCCCGCGCCGCGTTTGGGGCGACGGCACGGGCCTGCCGCGAGGTCGCTCCGGCGCTGGGCCTGTGCGCGCGGTGCGGGTACGCGCTGTGCTCCATGCCTTGCCGCGCTGGTCGACAGCGCGACGCAAGGGGCCGCAGAAGCCCGGCGAAGGGCGCGGCGCAGGAGGCAAACATGAAGACGAACCTCTCGATGGGAGGCAGGGCGGCGTGGGTGGTACGTGCGTGGGCGCTCACGCTCCTGACGCTCGGGTGCGCCACCGCGGGCGGCACGGCGCCTCGTTACGCGGTGCGCGAGCTCAGGTCCCCGGCCCCCGCAGGTGCGTCGGCGGCGCGCGCGCTGACCCCGCCCGTTGACCAGGTCGCCAACGCCATGCAGGCGATCGCGCCTCGGGTGCGCGCGTGCGGGCAGGGCAGGCGGGGCACCGTGCAGGTCGCGGTCTTCTTCCGCCGCACCGGCGAGGTCGACCGCGTGTCGCTGCCCTACGGCCTCTCCTCGACCCCGCTCGGGGACTGCATCGAGGGGGCTCTGCGGCAGGCACGCCTCCCGCCGTTCGAGCGGGAGACCTTCTCCGTGTCGTACCCCTACAGCCTCCGTTGAGTGCGGCTCGCGCCAGCGGAAGACCGCCCGTCAACCGCCCGACCGTCGCCGCGCTGACGCCGTCGGCGCGTTGACGCCCCAACCCCGTCCGTCTTGCGCCGCAGCTTCGCCCCCGCCACGCCGCGTCTCCTCCCACGCCGAAGGAGCGCTCGATTCGCGGGCCGGTACGCTCCTTGATGAAGCCCCTCGCGCAAGGAGGAGCGATGGCAGGTCGCGGATACAAGGGACTCACGGAGAAGAACCTCGTCGGCTTTCACACCGAGCTCGCGGCGGGCGGTTGGGCGTCGGTCGACATCGACGCCGCGCGCAAGCAGTCGCGCGGGCGCGGGGAGCTGCCGGCGCTGGCGTTCTTCAAGCTGCTGGTGGTCGAGGCGATCGACGGGCTGGTGGCGGCGCAGGGCGCGGACAACGACGTGCAGCGGTGCGACGGCCCGTGGGACGACGCGCAGCGGCGCCTCGTGCTCACCGTCCAGTTGCGCATGCTGAGCCCCGACCTCGCGATCCGCGCCGACGCGGCGGTGGTGCAGGCGCAGCTCTGCCCCGACGGGAGCACGTCGATGACGAGCCTCGAAGCGGAGGACGAGGTCGATTTCGCGCGCAACCAGGTGCGGCTCGCGCGCTCGCCGGGCTTCGCGCCGCTGGTGGCGCGCCTCGGCCTGGAGGAGCTCGTCGACGAGATCGAGCGGCGCACCGACGACCTCGCCCGCGCGCTCGGCCGCGACGGCGAGGCCCGCAGCGCCGCGCGCTGGCAGCGCGTGCAGCAGGCGAAGCGGGCGTGCGTGGGCGCGTTCAATTTCGCGCACGAGGGCGTGACGAAGCTGGCGGCGACGGCCGCCGACCCGCTCGAGAAGGCGCGCTACGAGGAGCTGCTCGCGCCCTTCGAACGCCTCCTCGCGCGCCGCACCACGACGAGCGCGCAGGAGGGCGACGACGAGGGCGACGCGGAGGAGAAGGGGGGTGCGGCGGAGGAGAAGCAGGCCGACGAGAAGCTGCGCCCGACGGGGTAGCGCGCGAAGGCAGCGACGGGGGAGCGGCGTGATATCGTCGCTCCATGCCGTCGGACCCGGCCTACGCGCTCGATTCAGAGTTCCCCAACCTGCCGCGCGAGGTGGCGGAGGCGTACCGCGACGCGCCGCCGGACGTGGTGGCCGAGGTGATCAACGGGGTCTTCTACGCGACGGCGAAGCCACGCCCATCCCACCAGAGCGCCGGCGGCGAACTCTACGCGGAGCTGTCGTCGCCCTTCCGCCGCGGTCGCGGTGGCCCCGGCGGCTGGATCATCCTCCCCGAGCCGGAGCTCTGCCTCGGCGACACTCCCGACCTCGCCGAGCCCGACGTCGCCGGCTGGCGCCGCGAGCGACTCCCCGAGCCCCCTTCGGGCGCCGCCATCACGGTCGCACCCGACTGGGTCTGCGAGATCCACTCGAACTCCACGCGCCGCCACGACCTCACCGTGAAGATGCCGATGTACCTGCGCCACGGCGTCGGGCACGTGTGGCTCATCGAGCCCGAGCTCCGCACGCTCCAGGTGTGCAGGCACTCCCCCGCCGGGTGGGTGACGGTGCTCCACGCCGTCGGCGACGACCTCGTCCGCGCGCCGCCCTTCGACGTCGTCGAGCTCGACCTCGCCGCCCTCTGGCGCTGGTGACCCGCGCCGCGCCCCTTACCCGCCCTGCCGCAGCACCCACGTCGAGCGCCCCGCCTCCACGGTGATCTTCATCCCCGGGAAGCGCGGCAGGTACCCGAGCGGCGGCGGGTCGCGCCGGGCCCCGCGCACCATGCGCAACAGCACCGACGCCCGCGCGAGGTCGTACTCGCACGCGTAGGCCGCGTCGCCCACCGTCACCGTGCGCGGGAAGTCCCGGTCGATCACCTCGGCCACCTCCTCCGGCAGCGCGGGCGCGGTGAAATCCGCCGCCGACAGGAGCGCGAGGTCGTCGCCAGACTCCACGCCGAGCGCCGCCACCCGCGCGCGGACCCACGGCTCCAGCTCCGTCTCGCCCGGCGGCGTCCAGCGCACCTCCGCGAGCCGCCCGGCGCTCTGGAGCCGCTTCGCCAACGCCGCCGCCGCGAGCCGGTCGCGCGTGACGGGGAGCGCGTCCTTGAAGATCGATCCGCGCGTGAAGAGCGTCGCCACGGCCTCGCGCGCCACCTCGCCGACGGGCGTCTCCTCGCGCTCGTCGATCACCTTGCCGGCGTAGACGCGCTCGACCTGCGCGACGACGCGGCCGCGCGCCACCGTCACCGCCGCGAGCCGGTCGCGCCCGAGGCCCGCCGCCGCCATCGTCCGGACGAGCACCGGCGTCGCGCACGTCACGATCGTCTCCGCGTCGCGCCCGTCGCCCACCGTCCGCGCGTCGAGGACGGCGATCGCCTCGACGTCGCGCGCCTGCTGCACGGCGCTCTCCCGCGCGAGGGAGAGCTCGGTGCCCCCGTTGCTCCAGCGCGCCTCGCGACCGCGCCGACGCGCGACGTGGACGCAGCGGGGATCGGCCGCCATCGCCGTCCGAACGAGCCGCTCGTGGTCGACCGCGTCGCCGCCGACGTCGTCCGAGAGCCCGTGGGCGCGACGCAACCGCGCGCGGGTCCGGCGCGCGTCGTCGAGGGCGCCGCGGTGGAGCCCGTCCCCGTCAGGGTCGCCGCGTCGAACGGCGCGGACGAGGGCGGTCGCGTCGCAGCCGCAGGCACGGAGATCGTCGTCGCGCAGCGGGCCGACGAAGAGCGGGCGACCGACGGAGAGCGCGGAGACGAGGTCGATGACGTCGTCGAGGGCGCCAGTTCGCCGCGCCTCCACGAGCAGTCGGGCGAGCGGGACGTCGAGCGGGAGGCCGAAGAGCTCGCGGCCCCGCTCCGTCACCGCGCCCGATGCGTCGAGGGCCCCGAGGGCGACGAGCTCTTCACGGGCCGCGGCGACCGCGTGGGGCTTCGGCGCGTCGAGCAGCGGGAGCGTCTCGGGGCGCTCGCCGTACATCGCCGCGGCGTGGACGAGCGACACCAGCGACTCGCGGTGAACCTCGGGCAACGTCATCGGCGCGAGCTTCGCCGCGGGCGACCAGAGGCGGTAGCAGACGCCCGGCGCGGTTCGCCCGGCGCGGCCGGCCCGCTGGTCGGCGCTGTCCTGCGCGACGGCGGTGAGCGTGAGGGCGCCGCGGCCCGCGCGGTAGCGGGTCTGTCGCACGAGCCCCGCGTCGATCACCACGCCGACGCCCGGCAGCGTGAGCGAGGTCTCCGCCACGTTGGTGGAGAGGATCACCTTGCGCCGCGTCGCGGGCGCGAAGGCGCGGCGCTGCTCGTCGAGGCTGAGCCCGCCGTGCAGGGGGATCACCTCCAGGTCGTTGCGACCCCGCAGTGCGCGGGCGCAGTCGTCGATCTCTCCCTTGCCGGGGAGGAAGACGAGGACGTCGCCGGGGTCGTTGGCCGCGGCGTCGACGGCGCGCCGCACGCGGGCCTCCAGTCCGTCGCGCGTCGGGAGCTGCGCGGGGCCGTCGGCGAGGTGGCGGATGTCGACGGGGAACGTCCGCACGTCGACGCGCAGGAGGCGCCCGCCGAGGTGGGCCGCGACGCGCTCGCCGTCGAGGGTCGCGGACATCGCCACGAGCCTCGGCGCGCCGCGCTTCTGGAGGAGCGCGAGGAGGAGGTCGGTGTCGAGGTTCCGCTCGTGGAACTCGTCGATCACCACGGCGGTGAAGCGCCCCCACGCGTCGGCCATGCGGAGCGCGACGCCGGGCGTGACGAAGAGGACGCGGGTGTCGTCGGAGGCCCGTCGCTCGTCGCGGACGTTGTAGCCGACGGCCCCGCCGAGGGTGACGCCTTCGAGCTCGGCGACGCGCGCGGCGAGGGCGCGGCACGCGAGGCGACGCGGCTCCACCACGAGCACGGGGCCGTCGAACCAGCGCGGCACCTGGGTGGATTTGCCCGACCCGGTGGGCGAGGTGATCACCACGGGCCCGCGCCCGAGCGCGTCGCGGAAGTCCGCGCGGAGGGCGTCGATGGGGAGGGCGTCGCGGGCGGTCATCGAGCGGGCGCCTTCTTGCCCTTCTTCGCGGGCGCGGGCGGCGCGTAGCCCGCCACGGCTTCGTCGACGCTCCACACGAGCGCGGTGGTGTCCCAGCCCGCGGTGACGAGGCGGCGCCCGGCGTGGTCGAAGGCCGCGGACGTCGGGAGCGCGGCGTGGCCCTCCATGCACGCGACCACGGCACCGCTCGCCGCGTCGAGCAGGTACACGCGCTGGTAGGTGACGACGGCGAGGCGGGCGCCGTCGGGCGCGCAGGTCACGATCGCCACGACCTCGCCGGAGGGCGCCTTCCACGTCGCGCGCGGGGCGCCGTCGGGGACGCCGAAGCGCAGGACGGACGTGTTGGTCCACACGGCCGCCGCGTCGCCGCGGGGCGAGAGGGCGAGGCCCGCGACCGAGCGGACCTTCACGGTCACCGCGGGCGCGTGGGCGTCGAGGTCCCAGACGGTGAGGGCGCCGCGCTCGATGTACGCCGCGAAGCGGTCGTCGGGCGTGAACGCGAGGTGGTGCGGGGTGGCCTTGCGCGTGTGGCGCTCCCCGCGGGCGTTGGTGAGCGTGAGCCGCCCCGCGTGGAGCGTCGCCTCGGCCGCGCGGCCCCACCATTTCTGGTGCGCGTCGGCGAAGGTCTCCGGGCGCTTCGTGACGGTGCGCGCGGCCACGTCGATCACCTCGGTGCCGTCCTCGCCGGGCTGCATCACCACCTGGCGGTCGCCCTCGGGCAGCGCGCGGAGCCCGGTGGCGTACGTGCGGATCGGCGCGACGGCGAGCTCGCGGCCGTCGTCGAGCGACCACCAGCGGGCCTCGCGCGACCCGGACAGCGTGACGACGGAGGCGTCGTCGCGCGCCACCGCGAGGCACTGGACCGGCGCGGTGTGCCCGACCGGCGGCGTGCGCTCTTCGAAGGTCGCGAGGTCGAGGAGCGCGACGCGCGGGCCATGGCTGAAGGCAACCGTCGCGTCGTCGGGGCTGAGCGCCAGCGCGGGGACGCCGAACGCGCCGCCGCGGGTGGCGAGGCGCTCGCCGTCGTCGAGGCGCCAGAGGGAGAGGTTCCCGTCCTCGCTGGAGGTGACGACGCGGAGGCCGTCGGGCGTGACCGCGAGCTGATGGACCGACCCGCGGTGGGCCTTCCAGCGCAGGACGACGTCGCCGCTCGCCACGTCGAAGACGACGACCTGACCGGTGCACGTTCCCACCACGAGGCGCCGCCCGTCGGGGGTGAACGCGGTGTCGTTCGGCAGGAGGTCGGCCGGTCCGAGGGCGCGGAGCTTCTGCCCGTCGGCGACCGACCAGAGGACGACGCGGTCGTGGGCGTCGGTGGTGACCAGCGTCGCGTCGTCGGGCGAGAAGGCGCCGCTGTTGAGGTACATCCCGTCGGTGACGGGGAGCTGGGCGCGGACGTTCCCGTCGCGGTCGAGGAGGGCGCCGTAGGGCTTGAAGCCGCCCGCGAAGATCGTCCGCCCGTCGTGCGAGACGGCGACCGCCGTGAGCGACGTCGACGGGAGTTCGCGCGTGGCGAGGTGCGCCCCGTCCGCGGCGCGGAACAGTGAGAACGGGCTCCCGATGCCGACAGTGACGAGGCGGTCGCCCGCGGGGTCGGGGAGGAGGGCGACGCGCGAGGCGGACGGGTCGGGCGCGGACCAGCGGGCCGCGCCGGTGGCGACGTCGAATGCGGCGAGGCCGCCGCCCGCGGAGAAGAGGGTGCGGCCGTCGCGCGAGAACGCGAGCGTGTCGACGGACATCCCGCGGTGCCGCCAGCGGACGGTGCCGAGGCGCGCGAGCGCGAAGGGCGGGAGCGGGTCGCCGTGGAGGTCGGTGCGGGCCATGGCGCGCGACTCTACCGAAGAAGGCCGCGCGATGGGTCGCGTGTCTTCAACCGCCGCTGACGGCGCGAGGCGCGACGGGCGCGGCGTCCGGCGGGTCGAGCAGCGCGCGGAGCCGCGGGGTGATCTGCGCGGGGCTCCCCGGCCCATGGATGGAGCCCTCGATCTGGCGCCCGGTGCCGCGCCCGTCGGCGCCCGGCACCGCGAACAGCGGGATCATCTGCGAGCGGTAGCCCGCCTCGGCGATGCGCGCGTCGTCGCGGTCGAGGTCGAGCTCCAGCAGCGCGAGCCGCGGGAGCTGCGCGTCGAGCTCGCCCCGCTCCGCCGCCGCGTGGAAGTAGCGGCAGGGCTCGCACCACGTCGCCCCCACGTACACCAGCGGGACACGCCCCTCGGCGCGGGCGCGCGCGACGAACGCGACGACGAGCGGCGCGAGGGGCCCTTCGCCCGCGTGCTCGAAGCGGACGCGCGGCGTGGCGACGATGCGCGGCGCGGCGGCGTCGGGCGGGGCCCGCCGGGGCGTCACGGGCGCGCACGCAGCGAGCGCGATTGAGAGCGCCACCCGCCACGGGGTCCATCGCTCGATCCTGCGGGTCACGGGGTTGAACGCCATCGGCTCGGCGGCCCTGCGCCTTCGAGCGCGGCCTGCGCGCGCACTACCACGCGGCGCCCGTCCGCCTCAAGCGCGCCGCCTCTCCGATGTCGCCGCGCGCCCGCTTCGGGTAGGCTCCGCGCGCCGCCGCGACGCCCCGACGCCGCGCGGCATCTCACCGTCGCTCCCCTCCCCCGCGCCCACGATCAAGCCCCGCATGACCCTGTCCGTCCACGGCGCCCGCGCCCCATTGCCCTCGCGCGGCGCGCGCGTCGACGCCCTCCGCGCCCTCATGGGAGCGCCCGACCCGAGCGTCCGCCACCTCGCGCTCGGCATCCGCGCCACCGCGCACCGGCACTTCGACCGCCACGTGCTCCCGCTCGTCCGCAAGCACTGGCCCGCCGTCGAGGGGACTCCCTTCTACGAGAAGCTCCGCATCGGCGCCTGCGACCTCTACGCGTCGGGGCCCTACACCGCCCTCTTCTGCGCGCCGGGGCGGCCGCCGCTCATCCGCGCGGTCACCGACGCAGGCAACCTGCTCCCGCTCCCGGTCCCCGCGCTGGCGCTCCTCGGGCGCGGCGCGATGGAGCTCATGGGCCGCTTCGCCTACGCCGACCAGCACCGCCGCATCGCGCTCGTGTCGGCCTTCATCGTCGTCGTCGACCACGCGCTCGACCACTGCATGCCCGATCCCCCGGAGCGCCGCGGGGCGCGGCTGGAGGCGATCATCGCGGGCCGCGCGGCGCCCGACAGCCCGGTGCTCGCGCTCGTCCAGGCGCTCGCGAAGGCGATGGGCGACGGCCTCGCCCCGCGCGACCGGGCGGCCTTCGAAGCGGCGATGGCGCGGGTCACCGAGTGGATCCGCGCCGAGGTGCGGGCGATGCGCGGCGAGCCCGACCCGCGCGGCCTCGGACACCGCCTCGCGGGCGTCGAAGGGACCATCGACGGGCTCCTCTTCCCGGTGGCGCGCTACGCCGGCGAGGGGGCGCGGGCGTGGATGTACGACGTGTCGATGTTCGTTCAGCTCATGGACGACTGGATCGACGTCGACGCCGACGCCCGCTCCGACCGACCGACGCCGATGGTCACGGGCGAGTGGACCTTCGAGGACGTCGCCGCGTCGTGGCGGCGCTCGGTGGCGGGGTTGGAGGGGCTGGTGCGGGGCGCGGGCCTGGGCTCCGCGCGCTACGTCCGCTTCGCGCGTGAAGCCTACGTGCTGATGATGTACGACGTGATGGAAGCCATGGCCGAGAGACCCGACGCGTGACCTCCTCCGCCGCCGCACGCCTGCCGCCGCGGAGCCTCGCGCCCGCCGTCCTCGTGATGGGCAAAGGCGGCGTCGGCAAGACCACCGTGGCCGCGAGCCTCGCCGCGCTGGAGGCCGAGACGCACGGGGCCGCGGCGCTGGTGGAGTTCGGCGACGGCGAGTCGGGGCGGCGCGCGCTCGGCGGGGCGCGCAAGGGCGTGGAGCACGTGGTGATCAAGCCCGCCGAGGCGCTCCAGCGCGGGGCGGCGCCGCTCTTCGGGTCGGCCACGGTGGCGCGCCTCGCGCTCGACAACTTCGCGATGCGCCCGCTCCTCCGCGCGGCCCCCGCGGTGCGCGAGCTCGCGATGCTGGAGGCCGTCCGCCACACGGTGTCCGAGCGGCCCGGGGTTCGCGTGGTGGTCGACATGCCCGCGACCGGGCACGGCGTGGCGTGGCTCCGCGTGCCGAAGCAGGGCCGCGATTTCCTCGGCGCCGGGCCCCTCTTCGAGATGTGCGACCGCGTCGGCCGCGAGCTCCTCTCGCCGGGCCGCGCGTCGATCGTGGTGGTCACCCTCCCCGAGCGCCTCGTCATCGAAGAGACCATGGAACTCTGCGACGCCCTCGACCGCGAGGTGGGCCTCCCCGCCGACCGGGTGGTGGTCAACCGCGTCCCGCTCCCGCTCGCGCCCGGCGCGCTCGACGACGCGCGCTCGCTTGCTGCGCGTGAGGGCCCGCTGCAGGCGCCCGCCCGCTCGCTGGTGGCGGCGCTCGAAGCGCGCGAGGCCGCCCACGCGGAGGCGTCCGCCGCGCTCGCGACGCTCACGCTGAAGGAGCACGCGCTCTGGCGCGTCCCGCTGGCGCCGGTGGACCCGTCGGCGCGCGACGTGGCGCGGTGGCTGCGCGCCGAGGGGGCTGCGTGAGCGCGGCACGGAAGAGCGAGCCCAACGACCCGCGGGTGGTCGTGTGCGCGGGCGGCGGCGGCGTCGGCAAGACCACCACCGCGGCGGCCCTGGCGCTCGCCCTGGCGCGCGGCGGGCGGCGGACGCTGATCGTCACCATCGACCCGGCGCGCAGGCTCGCGGGCGCGATGGGGGTCCCGATCACCGACGCGGTGTCGCGGGTTCCGCTGGCGGCGGCGCGGGGCAACCTCTCGGCGCTGATGCCCGACCCCCGGCGGTCGCTCCGCACCTTCATCGAGCACCTCTTCGAGGAGGAGCCCGCGGGCCGCGCGCGGGTGCTCGCCAACCGGCTCTACGTGGGCCTCGCCGACGCCGCCGCCGGCGTCCACGAGCTCGTCGCGATGAACCTCGTCGCCCACGCCGCCGCCCGCGGCGACTTCGAGGTGATCGTCGTCGACACGGCCCCCTCGCGCCACGCGGTCGACTTCGTCACCTACCCCGACCGCCTCGCGTCGCTGCTCGGCGGCCGCACGGTGGCGTGGCTGGCGAAGCTCGCGGCGCGCGCGGGCGAGTCCCCGGCGCCCGAGCGCGGCGGCGTCCTCTCGTGGGGGGCGGGTCACCTGGAGGGCGTGATCGCGCGGGTGACGGGCCCGACGCTTGTCAGCGACACGGCGAGCCTCTTCGGCGACCTCGCCCTCGTGCGCGAGCGCTTCGTGGCGCTCACCGAGCGGGCCTCGCGGCTGCTGCTCGGCGACCGCGCGGCGTACGCGCTGGTGGCCGCGCCGACGGCGGCCGCGCGCGACGACGTGCTCTACCTGGCGAAGCGCCTGGAGGCCCTCGGCCGCGCCCCCCGCGCCGCGGTGATCAACCGGGCCGACGCGCGCCCCGCCCCGTGGCTCGACGCGCTCGGCAAGGCGCGCGACGTCCCCGAGTCCGTGCGCGACGCGGTGAGCGCCCTCGCGCAGGAGAGCGCGGCCCGCACCGCCGCGGCCGACGCGTTGTGCGGGGAGCTCGCGAAGCGCTTGAAGGGCGTCGCCCAGGTGCGGCTCCCGTACGTGGAGTCGCCCACGCCCGACGGGACGGTGGCGGCGCTCTCCGAGGCGATCGAGGGCCACGTCGCGGCGCTGCTGCCGGCGTGACGGGCGCGTCGATTCAGCGCGAGAGCCCGACGGCGCGGCGCACGCGATCGAGCGCCGAGCCCGCTGAGCGCGCCTCGTCGCCGAGCGAGGGGACGTGGCGGCGGGCCTCGGCCACCACCCCCGTGGCCGCCGCGCCGTAGCCCCGGAGCGAGCGGGCGACGTCGCTGTCCTTCACGGCGTCGAAGGCCCCGGCGCGGTCGAGCGCGTCGAGCGCCATTCGTCCGACGAGCAGCGTGAGGTGCGCCTTGTCGTAGTAGCGCGCGACCGCGCCGTCGTTGTGGAGTTCGAAGTCGCGCAGGAGCTGGTCGAGCGAGCGGCGCGTCTCCTCGGACGCGTCGGGGTCGCTCCGGGCCTCCTCCAGCGCGCGGCGGGCGGCGGTCATGTCGCCGTCCTCGTAGGCGATCCAGGCCCGCAGCGCCGCGGTCTTCACCGGGGGGAGGCCCGCGGCGTGGGCGGCCTCGACGAAGCGGCGAAGCTCGCGCAGCCCGCGGGCTCGGTCGTGGCGCGAGAAGTAGAAGCACACCGCGCTCGCGCCGTGGGCCACCGCGCGGGCGCCCGCGTCCACCACGGCGAGCGAGCGGTCGTCGAGGTGGAGCGACGCCCCCGTGACGCGCTCGAGCGAGCGGGCGGTCGCGGCGCGAGCGTTGGCGTCGCGCTCCAGCGAGGGGTCGCCGGCCTCGGCCGCGGCGAGGTCGCACAGGTCGTTGAGGCCGTAGGCAGCGGCCTTCATCGCGTGAACCAGGGGCTCGAGGCCAGGCACGGGCATGCGATCCGCGCGCGCCATCCACGCCTCGTAGAGCACCAGCTCGATCGGGATGGGCACCGGCTCGCGCTCGTCGAACTTCAGCACCAGGAAGGCCGCGAGCAGCAGCGCGTGCTCGGTGTCGCGCGTCCACACCGACGTCTGGTCGACGCCCAGCCTCGCCCCGAGGAGCGCGGGGATCACCGGCGGCACGTCGCGACCGGGCGCGTCGCGCAGCAGCGTCCTCGCCTCGGCGCGGAGGTGCCACAGCGCCACGGCCAGGCGGGGCCCGTCCTCGATCGCGAGGCCCGGCGGGGCGGGCGACGCGGCCCCCTGCGAATGCGCGCCGCGCACCGCGCCGGCGAGGGCCGTCGTGGTCTGCATCAGCGTGGCGAGGCTGCGTCGGACGACGCGCGCGTGGGGGTCGCCCTCGGGCGCCGTCACGGCGAACCGGCTGGCGACGTAGAGGTGAACCTGGATCGCGTCGAGCCGCTCGCGGAGGATCTCCTCGTCGGTCTTGCGCCGGCACCCGAGGAGCGCCAGCACGAGCGCGAGGCCGACGAACGCGACCGCCCCCCGCCCGCCCACGCTCAGCCCACGCGCGGCCCGTGGGGCCCGTAGAGCCGCCGCGCCAGCTCCGCCACCCACGCGCCCTCGGGGCCCGCGGGAACCTCCAGCCGGCCCGTCCCCGCCGCCGCCACGAGCGCCTTCATCGCGTCGGTGCGCGGCCCGTACGCCTCCAGCGCGCGGAAGAGGGTCGCGTGCGTCGGGTCCACGCCCGTCCGCTCGACCCACGCCGCCACCGTCCGCGCGAACGCCGGGTCGCCCGGGAAGGGCTCCTCCACCGCGTGGCTCGGGCCGAGCCCGTTGATCGCCGCGATCACCTTGTCCTTGCGCGGCTTGTACGGCATCGCGGCGAGCGCCTCGGGCGCGATCGGCGCGCCGATGTAGATGTCCTGCCGGCCCATCCCCACGGGGTACTCGATGCGCTCGACGAGGGGCTCCACCGGCAGCGCGCCGGCGAAGCGAACCGGCGCCACGTGGACGCCCATCGCGATCGCCATCTCGAGGATGGCGCCCGTCATCTTGAGCACGGGCTCGCGGCACGAGAGCGAGCGCGTCCCCTCGACGTGGATCATCACGTTGGTGCCGACGCCGCGCATCTCCTGCCCGAGCTCGTTGAGCACGTCGGGCAGCGACGCGGGGTTCTCGCGGTCGAAGTACGTGATCACCTTCGGCGACGCGATGCCGGGGTACGAGAACCCCAGCTTCAGGAGCCGCCCCACCCACGACTCGCGGTGCTCCCCCTTCGCGAGCGTGAGCGTCGAGAGCCCGTTGAGCGCCGACACCATGATCCCGAAGAAGATCGACTCCACGCCCACCTGGTGATTCGCCAGGTAGAGAATGGGCTTGCCCCGCAGCGCTTCGAGCGCGTCGGGGTCCTCCACCCGCACACGCCGGACGAAGCGCTCGATGAGGCTGAAGTAGAGGTCCTCGCCGGGCCAGAGGCCGGTCTTGAGGCGCTCGCGCCAGAAGTCACGCACAGGCCCCACGTCGAGCATGGGCGCTCCGGCGTCGCGCACGGTGACGGCGCCTCCCTCGTGGGCCACAGCCACGGGGTAGCGCGCGAAGGGCTCGTGGGCGCTCACCGCGTCGGCCCCCTCCACCCGCACGCGGCTCGGGTGCGTGGCGGTCGCGCGGGCGACGTGGTCCTTCACGGCCACCGTCACCGCGACGTCGTCGCCGGGGCGGAGCCCGTAGGCGCGCTCCACCGTGCCGGGGAGCCAGTTGCTCGTGGCGACGTCGCGCGGGTCGAGCACCGTCGCGTCGCCCTCCGCGCGCGACAGCCCGACGCCCTCGACGAAGCGCCGGTCGCGCAGGAAGGCCGCGCGCGCGTCGGGCGGGGCCACGCCGATGGGCCCCTTCGGCATCAGCACCTCGGCCAGCGTGAGCTCGCACCACACGCGCCCGTCCGCGACGCACTGGAGCCGCGTCCGCGCGTGCGTCCCGTCCCACGAGACGAAGCGGGCCTCCACGCGGACGTCACCGTCGCGCGGCGCCGGGCCGTAGAAGAGAGCGTTCTCGACGCGGTGCGGGTACGCGGCGCGGGCCTTCGGAACCTCCGCCGACCACGCCTCCATCGCGTCGTGGGGGATGCCGTGCGTCGCCGCGTCGAGCAGCCCCTGGTTGAGCGCGCCGAAGGGGATCGCGCTCTGCGCGGCGAGCGTCGCGCTGCTGCCGCGCCCGTCACGTCGGAGCGAGCGAAGCAGGCGGAAGGCGGGGCCGTGGAAGAGCGTCCCCGCGGCGTAGGGGTCGGTCACCGCGGGCGCGTCGAGCGCAAGAAGAGCCTCGGGCGCAAGCGCATACGAGCCCGTGGTCACGACCGCGGACGCCACGGCCTCGAAGCGCGAGAGCCGCGGGTCGCGCGCCTCGCGGAACACCTCCAGCGTCGCGGCGAAGCGACCGTCGTCGCGAGGGACGGCCGTCGCGCGGAGACGTGTGGGCCCCGCGAGGGTGATCCAGCGGTTCACCTGGAAGTCGTCGACGGCGACCACGTCGCGCCCGCTCACGCGGCGGGCCGCGCCGGCGAGGCGGTCGAGCATCGACATGGCCGGGAGCGCGGGGAGCACCCACGTCGGCGCGTGGTCGTTGACCCAACCCTCCTTCACGGGGTCGAGCGTCTCCTCGCCGTCGTCCTCGCCCTCGACGAGGCGCATTGCGAGGTCCTTCGCGTCGTAGATGCGCTTGCCGTCGACCCACAGCGACGCGTCGGCCACCGCGAACACGCCGCGCTCGTCGCGGCCCGTCGCGGTCACCTCCAGCGTGCAGCCGATCTTCTTGTTCTCGGGGACGACCTGGCCGCGATACTTCCACGTGAGCTTGCGGCCCGACGCGATGGGCTCGAAGCGCGGCGCGCGCAGCCCCTCGTGCATCCCCGCCTCCAGCATGTACACCTGGAGGAGCTGGCACATCGCCTCGATGCCGAGCGAGCCGGGCTGCACCGGGTCCTGGAAGAAGTGGGCCTTGAAGAACCACTCCGCCGGGTCGACGTCCTTCTCGGCCCGCAGCACGCCGAGGCCCTTCTTCCCGCCGCGCAGGTCGACGTGGATCACACGGTCGATCATCAGCAGGTACGGGTCGGCCACCCGCGCGGTGCCCTCGCAGAGCTTCGCGGGCCGCGCCTCGCAGTCGACGGCGTTGTGCGCGGGGAGTTCGAACACCGCGCGCTGCTCGGGCGTGGTGGGGAGGCCCGCCTGGTCCTCGAAGGCCGACGGGGGGAAGAAGCCGAACACCGTGTCGAGCGCGTAGACGGGCGTATCGCCCACGGCGCAGCGCACTTCGAAGTTCACGATGATCATCGAGCCCGCGAGCGACACGTTGGTGAGCTTCGCCTCCGTGCGCAGCGTCCCCGCGGTGGGGAGCACCTCGGCGAGGAGGGTCCCCTTGCCGTCGAGGTTGCGGAAGAGGAGGTCCTCGTCGCGGACGAGGGCGCAGCCGACGTAGCTCGCGAGCCAGCCGCAGGGCTGGAGCGCCGCCTCCATCAGCACGCACATGGGCATCGTGCGGGCGCCGTTGCTCGCGAAGTACCAGGCGTCGGGCGGGACGTCGTAGTCGACCTCCACGCGCGCGCCGGCCTTCGCCTCGCCCATCGGCCCCTCCACCTTCACGATGCGGCTCATGAAGTGGTACGGCGGCCCCGGCAGCCGCGCGACGGAGCGGGTCCCGTCGAAGCGCTCATAGATGGGCCCGAAGGCCGCGCTCGGCCGCCCCCACGCGCACGCGAGGAGCGACGCGTAGTCGAGGCGGAAGCCCTTCGACGGACCGCTCTCCACCACCGCGACGGGCTTCGCCGGGTCGAGCTGCGGCAACGACGCGGGCTCGCGGCCCGGCGGCGGCACGAGCGTGTCGAACGCGAACGGCCGCTGGCGCGACGTGAGCGGCCAGTCGGGCACGAGCCGCAGCCCGACGCGGCGCGCGTGAAACGCACCGAGCCCGTCCACCGTGCAGAGCAGGTCGGCGTAGAGCGTGGGCACCGGCCCCGCGACGAACTCCTCGACGAACACCTCGTACACGAGGAGCTTCGAATCGGGCGTCACCTGACCGCGGCACAGGAGCTTGTAGAGCTCGCCGGTGACGGGCTCGAAGCGCCACCCGTCGCGGCGGAGCGTGACGCCCATCGCCGCGAGGTAGAAGGCCATCGTCTGGAGGCACGCCTCGAACATCAGCGTGCCCGGCATGCACGGGTCGTGGAGGAAGTGCCCCGGGAAGAACCAGTCGTCCGGGTGGACGTCCGTCTCCGCCCGCAGATACCCCCGGCCCCACGGCCCGCCGCGCGGTGAGAGCTCGGTCACGCGGTCGAGGAAGGTGAGGCGGCCCGCGGCGATGCGCGGCGTCCGGTCGTGGGTGAGCGCCCGCTCGAAGCCCGGGCCGAAGCACGCGTGCGCGTCGCCGTGCGCGAAGGCGTGGATCTGCTCCTTCGTGAAGGCGCTGCGCGTGCACCGAACGGGCGCGTCGTCGAGCCGCCCCTCGCCGCCCTCGGTGGTGAGCGGGACGACCTCTTGCGTCTCGGCCTTCCAGAGGATGCCGGCGGACTCGTCGAGCTCCTTGCGCGTGAAGAAGCCCGCCTGCCCGTTGCGCACGCTGAGCGACGGCTGCCCCGCGGTGCGGCAGTCGTAGTGGAAGAACATCAACCGCACGTCGCCCTGGTTGGCGTGGCCGTCGATGTGGATGTCGTAGTCGACCGTCTCCCCCGCGGCCGGCGGCGCGCGGTGGTAGGTGAGCTCGCACCCGAGGAGGCGGTAGCAGCGCTCGCCGCGGTTGAGGAAGTCGATCCCCATGTACGAGACGAGGAGGAGGTCGGCCTGCCCCGTCTCGATCATCACGCCCGCGGGCATGCGCCCGTCGTGGAGGTACCAGTTGTCCCAGCGGAGGTCGGTCTCCGTCCACACGGTGCCGCGGCCGAGCACGCCGGGCGTCGCGTCGATGCCCGTGGCGCGGTCGGCGAGGAGCATCGGCTCCATCGGCATCCGCACCTGCACGCGGTACCCGTCCTGCTGTTCGAAGAGCGGCCCGAACACCTCCGAGATGCGCCCGCCCGCGTGGACTTCGAGCTGCTGCCGCGAGAGCGCGAGGCCCTTCGGCTTCGGGGGCGCGAGGTTGGGCTCGATGCCGCGAGCCTTCCCCTTGCGCACCTGCGCGCCGCCGCGCACCGCGGGGACGACGGCGGGCGCGACCGGGAGCGCGACGGGCTCGGGCGCAGCGACAGGCGCGGGCACCGGGGTCGGCGCGGGCGCGACGGGCGCAGGCGCAGCGGGCGCATGCGGCGTCACCGCGATCTCCGCCACGGAGGGCGCGGCGAGGGCGCCGGGCGAGGTCGCGAGCAGCATCCCGAGCGTGCGGGCGCGCACTTCGAGGAAGCGCTGGTGCGCCTGGGCCTGCTGCGCGAGGAAGGCGCGGTGCGCGTCGCCCACCATGCGCTGGAAGTTCGCCACGCCTGCGAAGAGGTCGGGCGTCACCGCGGGCAGCGCGACGAACGTCGGCGCGTGCGGCGTCACCGCGGCGGGCGCAGGCGGCGCGACAACGGGCGCGGGGGGCGGCTCTTCGAAGCGGGGCTCGTCGAAGACGGGCGGGAGCGCGGGGGCGGGTTCCATCGTGGCGGGGAGCGCGGGGCGCGCGGGGAGCGGCGGGATCACAGGCATCGGGCGGTGCGCGCGCAGGTGAAGCGCGGGGGCCTTTGACGGCGCGGGCGCGTCGGGCAGCGCGACGGGGGCCGCGTCACTCACGAACGTCACGGCGAGCGTCGCGTCTTCCGCGCGCGAAGTGACCCGCACCGAGCGATCACCCGTCCATGCGTCGGGCTCGGTCCGCGCCGTGAGCGAGGGCTTCGCGCCGTGGCAGAGCGCGACCACGCCCGCGACCGCGTGAACGAGCCCCACCGCGGCGTGCGGTCGGCCGAACAGCTCGGTGAGCTCGGTCGCGCCGTCGCCCAGCGCGAGCGTCGGGTCGGCGCCATCGTCGAGCACCGCGAGCACCGGGTGCCCCGCAACGCGCGCATCATCCTCGCGCATCAGCACCATCGCGACGGCGGCGTCGCCGGTCGGGCGCGCGTCGTCGCGGAGCTCGCGCATCGCCCGCTCGTGGACGGGCTCGGCGCACGCGTCCACCGCGCCCACCACGCACGCGTCGAGCGCGCCGTGGCGGAGCGCCCGCGCCGCGAGGGCGAGGGCGGTGAGGCCCGAGTTCTCCTCCGCGGAGACGGTGAAGCCGGGGCCGCCGAGGTCGAACTGCGAGTGGACGCGGTTCGCCGGGATGTTGGGCATCGTGCCGAGCACCGTGGCGGCGTCGAGCGTCGGGGCCACCGCGTCGCGGGCGGCGCTCGTCCACGCCTCGTCCGCCGCGAGCCTGTCGGCCTCCTCCGCGAGCCGCCAGCGGGCGCCCCAGCGGGCCACCTCGGCGTCGCACTGCATCCCCACGAGAACGCCCGTCCGCTCGCGCGGGAGCTCGCCCGCCGCCTCCACCGCCTCGCGCGCGGCCGAGAGCATCAACGTCTGCTGCGCGACGGCGCGCTCCAGGTCGGCCGGCGGAAATTTCAGCCCGCCGAGCGCGACGTCCACGCCGTCTGCGTGCGCCGAACGCGCCCCGTCGCCGCGCTCACGCACCCGCGAACGCCCGAGCAGCACGTCGCGCGCGAACTCCCGCGCCGACCCGCCATCCGCCACGCGCGCGCCGAGCGACACCACCGCCACGCGCGACGTCTTCGCCTCTCCCGCAGGCGCATCGAACGACTGACCGCGCCAGTCTTCGATCACGAGGTGGGCGTTGTTGCCGCCGAACCCGAACGCGCTCACCGCCGCCACCCGCGGGGACTCGCCGCGCGGCCACGCCTCGCGCGCGGTCACCACGCGGAGCTTCGTCGCCCGCAGCGCTTCAGCGGGCGCGTCGAGGTGCGGCGTCGGGGCGATCGCGTCGGCCTCGAAGCCCGCGAGCACCTTCATCACGCCCGCGGCCCCCGCCACGGTCACCAGGTGCCCCACGTTGGCCTTGAACGACCCGATCGCCAGCGGCCGGTCACCGAAGACCGCGCGGAGGCTGTCGATCTCGGTGGCGTCGCCGACGGGCGTCCCGGTGGCGTGGCACTCGACGTACGAGGCCGCGTCGGGCGAGAGGCCCGACCGCTCCCACGCGGCGCGCATGGCCCGCGCCTGGCCCTTGTCGGAGGGCGCGAGGAGCCCGCGGGCGCGGCCGTCGTTGGAGGTGCCGACGCCGCGGATCACCCCGAGGATGCGGCGGCCCTGCTTCACCGCGTCGTCGAGGCGCTGGAGGGCGAGCATCGCGCAGCCCTCGGCGGGGACGAGCCCGTCGGCGTCGGCGTGAAAGGGCCGGCTCCGCCCGCTCTTGCTCATGGCCGAGAGGGCGCAGAAGCCCACGTGGATGAAGAGGTCGTCGGCGCAGTTGACGGCGCCCGCGAGCATCACGTCGGCCTCGCCGTCGTGGAGGGCGTCGCACGCGAGGGAGACGGCGTAGAGCGAGCTCGCGCACGCAGCGTCGAGGCAGAGGCGCGGGCCGGTGACCCCGAGCGCGCGCCCGAGGAGGAGCGCGGGGAGGCCCGACTGGAAGCGGTTGCGCGCGGCGGGCGGCGGCGAGCGCGGCGCGACGGGCGAGCCCGCGAGCCACACGTGCTCGGCGTAGCGGGCGAGCGAGGCGGTCGGGAACGACAGGTTGCCGAGCGCGGCGCCCGTGCGGAGACGTCCGGTGTCGACGGCGGCGTCGCGGAGGGCCTCGCGGGCGACGTGGAGCGTCCACTGGAAGAGCGGGTCGAGGGCCGCGACGTCGCGCGCGTCGAGCCCGAAGCCCGACGGGTCGAAGACGTCTTCGAAGCCGCGGACGTAGCCGCCGCGGTCGCTCCAGGCGCGGTCGCCGGAGGGCGCGTCGGGGGCCGTCATCACGCGGTGGCGCGCGAGTCCCCAGCGGTCGTCGGGCGCGGCGGAGATGCCGTCGCGGCCCTCCAGCGCGAGCGAGGCGAAAGACGGGACGTCGAGCGCGCCCGGGAGGACGCAGGCGCGGCCGACGATGGCGATGGGGGCGAAGGGTCGCGTCATGCAGCGGGGGTCACGCGCGACCCCGGGAGCACGTGCACCTCGACGTCGCGGAGCTCGCCCACGGTGGCGCCGCGGGCATCGGTGAAGGTGACGTCGAGGACGGCGCTCTCGCTGGCCTGGCGGCGGCGCGTCGCGGTGGCGCGGACGGGCCCGCGCGCGTCGGCGTAGGGGACCCACGCGCCGATGGAGGTCGGGAGCGACGCGCCCGCGAGCGTTCGCTTCACCCAGAGGACGGCGAGCTGGAGGCCGCCGTCGAGGAGCGCGGGGTCGGACTCCCACGCGGCGTCGCTCCACCCGAGCTCGCGCCGCCCCACCAGCGTGCCGGTGATCGCCTGGTCGCTCGCCCCCTCCACGGATTTCACCGCGTGGAACATCGGCCCGTGGAAGAGCACGGTGCCGTCGTAGATCACGTCGCGCCAGGGCTCGAGGCCCGCCGCCGGGGGCGCCGCGGGCGGGGCCGCGGGCAGGCTCGGCCCGAGCTCGACCTCGGCGCTGTAGTGCCGCGCGCCGTCGGCCCCGAGGAGCATCATCGCGTAGGTGGTGACGCCGTTGGCCTTGAGCGCGCGGCTCTCGATGACGAAGCGCTCGGCCCCGCCCTCGTGGAAGCGCGGCAGCCGGATGCCCTTGAGCACCTGGAGCTTCCGCACCGCCCGCACCACGAGCCCCGGGCTCCGCTGCCGGGCCGCGCGCGCGAACAGCTCGATCGCGAACACCGCCGGCACCACCGGCACGCCCTTCACCTCGTGGCTCCCGATGAACCCGAAGTGCGCCGCGTCGACCCGCACCTCGACGCGCTTCACGTCCGGCGCGCCGGGCGCGGCGAGGGCCTCGGCGCGCGGCTCTCCGCCGAGCACCAGCTCCACCTGCCCATCGGCGCCGCGCGAGAGCTCGCGCACGAGCGCCGCCGCGCCGCCGTCGAGCGGGATGAGGGGCACGCCCATCGACTCGAAGTGCTTCTTGAGCGCGGGCGTGACCATGCCGCCCTCCCACGGGCCCCACCCGAGGGACTTCACCACCACCGACGCGCCCCGGCGCGCGCGCTCGGCGTCGCACACCTTGTTGAGCACCTCGTTGGCCATCGCGTAGTCGACCTGGCCGCGGTTGCCGCAGCGCCCCGCCACCGACGAGAACACGCAGAGCACCTTGAGGGGATCGCCCGCCGTCGCGTCGAGCAGCGCGCGGAGCCCGTCCACCTTGGTGCCGAACACCCGGTCGAACTGCTCCTCGGTCTTGTCGGCGATCATCTTGTCGGCGAGCACGCCCGCGCCGTGGACCACGCCCGCCACCGGGCCCCACGCGCGCCGCACTTCGTCGAGCGCCGCGCGCACCGCGGCGGCGTCGGCGACGTCCGCAGCGACGTAGCGCGCCTCGCTCCCCGCGGCCTTCACCGCGTCGAGGGTGGCCCGCACCTCGCGGTTGGCCACGATCCGATCGACCGCGCGCCCGAGCGACGCGGGGGTCACCGCGACGCCGCGCTTCTTCGCGTCGGCCATGAGCGCGGCCTTGAGGGGCGCGTCGCCCGTCACGCCGCGCGCGGCCTCGGGCTCGTCCTCGAGCGCCGTCCGCCCGAGCAGCACGAGCCTGCAGCCCGTCTCCTTCGCAAGCGCAATGAGCGTCGCCGCGGTGACGCCGCGGGCGCCGCCGGAGGCCACCACCACGTCGCCGCGCGCGAGCACCGGGGCGCCGGCGGGGACATCCTCCGCGTAGCTCTCCAGCACGAGCCGCGCGCCGTCCGCGCGGAGGCCCACCTCGAGCTCCGTCCCACCGGCGACGAGCTCGTCAGCGAGGGCGCGCGCAAGGGCCGCCGGGTCGCGGTCGCCGCGTTGAATGTCGATCGCGCCGCACCAGGCGGCGGGCCACTCCTGCGCGGCCGTCTTGGCGAGGCCCGGGAGCCCGCCCGACCACGCGCGGACGCCCGCGCCCGAGAGCCCGAAGTCCCCGCCGGTGTCCTGCACCGTCACGAACGCGCCCGCCCTGCCCGCCACGGCCTTCGCCGCGCGGAACGCGTCGCGGTGCACCGCGAGGGCCTCGTCGACGGTGGCCATCGGGCGCAGCCCGCCGAGGTAGATCACCGCGTCGGCGTCCGCGGGGACGTCCGCGACAGCTTCCGCGGGCACACCGCGCGCGCGCAGCTCGGCGACGAGCGCGGGGGCGACGCCGGTCGCGTCGTCGGTGACGGCGACCTTGCGGGCCCCGAGGAGCCCCGGCGCGACGAGCCCCGCGGCCTCGCGCGGGACGGCCCGCAGCGCGTAGCGGTCGACGCGCGGTGGGGGCGGCCGCGCCGGAGGCACGGGGTATAAGTTGGTCTCAGCCGCGACGCCCGGGAGGACGGCGCGGAGGTGGTCGACGATCTGCCCGACGGTACGGAGCGAAGCCAGCGCGGTGGGGTTGAGGTCGGGGAGGCCCGGCGTCCGCTCGCGCACCGCCGCGAGGATCTCGACGCGCTTGATGGAGTCGATGCCGAGGTCGGCCTCGAGCTCCATGTCCATCCCGATCATCTCCTCGGGGTAGCCCGTCTTCTGCGCGACGACCGCGAGCATCGTGGCCATCATGTCGGCGGGCGGCGCGGCCGCGGGCTTCGCGGCGGGGGCAGCCGCAGGCGCGACTGAAGCAGCGGGGGCAGGCGCAGCGGGCGCCGCGGCGGAGGCGCCGGGGAGGCGCGCGCGCATGTACTCGACGATCTGCCCGATGGTGCGGAGCGACGCGAGCTCGGAGGGGTTCATCTCCGGGAGCTGCGGCGCGCGCTCGCGCATCGCGGCGAGGATCTCGACGCGCTTGATGGAGTCGATGCCGAGGTCGGCCTCGAGCTCCATGTCCATCCCGATCATCTCCTGCGGATAGCCGGTCTTCTGCGCCACCACGGAGAGCATCGCGGCGGTGAGGTCGACGCCGGGCGCGGCAGCGGGCGCAGCGGGCGCGGGTGCAGCCACAGGCGCGGGAGCCACCGCCACGGGCGCAGGCGCCGCCACAGGCGCGGGCGGCGCGGCGACCACGGGCGCAGGCGCAGGCGGCGGCACGTACGCGACGGGAGCCGGCGCGGGCAGCGCGGCGGGCGCAGGCGCGTACGCCACCGGCGCAGGCGCATACGCAACGGGCGCGGCGAACGCGGGCGCGCCGGACGACGCGCCGATCATCGCGCCGAGGCTGGCGAAGCTCACCTCCGCGGCGTGGAGGAAGGCCGCGTGGCTGTCGGCCATCGCGCGCTGGAAGGCCGCGTGGGCCTCCGCGGTCTGGCGCTGGGCCTCCTGGTAGGCGGTGATCCAGGCGTGCTGGACGGTCGCGGGGGCCGCGGGCATCAGGGGGGCAGGGGCCGCGGGCGTCACGGCGACAGGGGCAGGCGTGGGCTTCGGTGTGGTCATGACGGGTGCTTCGATCGCGAGTGCGGGAGCAGGCGCAGGCGCGGCGACGGGCGCGGGGCGCTCGGGGTTGGGCTTCGGCAGCGCCTTCGCTCCGCCGGGCGGGGGATAGGGCTTGGCGTAGTTGGAGCCGTTGATCTTGAGCGTGACCTTGGGGCGCGGGTCGGTGCGCGGGTCGTGAGCCGGCGCGTAGCGCTCCCAGAGGCGGGCGAGCT
Organism: Polyangiales bacterium; assembly: GCA_046351555.1. Lineage (GTDB taxonomy): Bacteria > Myxococcota_A > Polyangia > Polyangiales > CAISKJ01. The sequence continues at coordinate 137,384 of JAXLYI010000024.1, read as the reverse complement.
GCATCGGGACGCCCGCCGCGGCGAGGCGCGCGAGCGCGTGGTGGAGCGAGGTGACCCCGTGCGTCCCGCGGCGGTCGAGGGGGACGGCCCAGTGCGAACGCGCGCCGAGCACCTTGCCGACGAGGCCAGTGAGCACGGCACCGGCGCCCACCTCGACGAAGGTGCGGACGCCCGCGGCGTACATCGCCTCCACCGAGTCGACGAAGCGGACGGGCCGCGCGAGCTGCGCGGCGAGGTCGGCGCGGACGGCGGCGGCGTCGCCGGGGTACGGCGCGGCCGACGCGTTGGCGAACACGGGCACCGACGGCGCCGCGAAGGCCACGCCCGCGAGCGCCTCGGCGAAGGGCCCGCACGCGCCCGCCACGATCGGCGAGTGGAAGGCCGTCGCCACGTCGAGCCGCTTCACGGTGAGCCCCGCGGCCGCGAGGGCGCGCTCGGCCACGGCGACGTCGTCGGTGCCGCCAGAGAGCACCACCTGGTCGGGCGCGTTGTGGTTGGCGACGGCGACGCGGAGGTTCGCGCGGGCGACCTCGGCCTCGACGCGGGCGAGGTCGGCGGCGACGGCGAGCATCGCGCCGCTCGTGCTCTTCGCGGCCTCGGCCATGAGCGCGCCGCGCAGGTGGGCGACGCGGAGCGCGGCCTCGTCGGTGAGCGCGCCGGCCGCGCGGAGGGCCATCACCTCGCCGAAGCTGTGGCCTGCAACCGCAGCGGGCCGCACGCCGAGCCTCTCGAAGACGTGGAGGAGCGCGAGGCTCGACGCGCCGAGGGCGGGCTGGGCGTTCTCCGTGGCGCGGAGGGCCTTCTGCTGGATCTCGCGCTCCTCGTCGCTGAAGACGGGGCGCGGGAAGGTCACCTCGTGGACGGCGGGAGAGGAGAGGCGGAGCGACGCCGCGAGGTCCCACGCCGCGCGGGCCTCGTCGAAGTGCATCGCGACCTCGCCGCCCATCCCGACGTACTGGCTCCCCTGCCCCGGGAAGAGGAAGCCGACGCCGCCCTCGTGCGCGCCGCGCCCGTGGTAGACGCCGCGCGGCATCGCGGCTGCGCCCTTGTCGAGCGCGTCGGCCGCGGCCGTGAGCTTCTCGGCGAGCTCGGCCTCGTCCTTCGCCACCACCGCGAGGCGGGCGCCCGCGGCGGGGTCGTACGCCTCCTGCGACGTGCGCGCGAGGTACACGAGCATCCCGGGCTTCGCGCAGTCGCCGGCCATCGCGCGCGCGGCCTTCGCCAGCGCGACATCATCCGCGGCCGACACCAGCACGAACTCCGCTTCGAAGGTGCGCAGCCGCGGCGGGCGCTCGGCGGGCCCGACGTACTCCTCCACCGCGACGTGGAAGTTCGACCCGCCGAACCCGAACGACGACACGCTCGCGCGGCGCGGGTGCGACCCGTCGCGCACCCACGGGCGCGCCACCGTGTTGAGGTAGAAGGGCGACTCGGGGAGCTTGAGCTTGGGGTTGGGCCGGTTGACCTTGATCGTCGGCGGCAGCGCCTTGTGGTGGAGCGCGAGCACGGCCTTGATGAGCCCCGCGGCGCCCGCGGCGCTCTTGGTGTGCCCGATCTGCGACTTCACCGAGCCGAGCGCGCACCACTGGCGGTCGGCCCGCCCCGACTCGTCGAAGGTCGCGCGGAGGCCTTCGAACTCGGCCACGTCGCCGGCCTTGGTGCCGGTGCCGTGGGCCTCGACGAGCTCGACGGTGTCGGGCCCGTAGCCCGCCACCTGGTAGGCGCGGCGGATCGCCTTGGCCTGCCCCTCGGGGAGCGGCGCGTACACGCTCTTGGCGCGCCCGTCGCTGCTCGACCCGACGCCGCGGATGACGGCGTACACCCGGTCGCCGTCGCGCTCGGCGTCGGCGAGGCGCTTGAGGGCCACCATGCCGAGGCCCTCGCCGAGCATGGTGCCGTCGGACTCGTCGCTGAAGGGCCGGCAGTCCCCCGTCGGGCTCAGCGCGGGCGTCTTGCTGAAGCACATGAACATGAAGATGTCGTTCATGGTGTCGCAGCCGCCGCAGAGGACGAGCTCCGACTGGCCGACGGTGAGCTCGTTGACGGCCATCGAGAGCGCGCCGAAGGTCGACGCGCAGGCCGCGTCGGTGACGCAGTTGGTGCCGCCGATGTCGAGCCGGTTGGCGACCCGGCCCGCCACCACGTTGCCGAGGAGCCCGGGGAAGTTGGCCTCCTCCCACTTCGTGTACGACGCGGAGATGCGCTCGCAGACGGCGTCGACCTCGCGCTCGGGGAGGCCGTGCTCGCGCAGCGCCTTCACCCACACGGGCCGCTGGAGCCGGCTCACCATCGAGCCCATGAGCTCCTGCCCGCTGGTGACGCCGAGGATGCAGCTCACCCGGCTGCGGTCCATCGACGCGAACTGCCCGCGGCAGGCGTCGTCGAGCACCTGCTTCGCGACGATGAGCGCGAGGAGCTGGGTGGTGTCGGTCTGCGGGACGATCGACGGCGGGACGCCCCACGCCATCGGGTCGAAGTCGACGTCGGGGAGGAAGGCGCCGCGGCGCGCGTAGGTCTTGTCGGGCTTCGACGGGTCGGCGTCGTAGAAGTCCTCGAGGAGCCAGTGCGAGGGGGGCACGTCGGAGAGCAGGTCGCGGCCGGCGAGGATGTCGCGCCAGAAGCCGGTCTGGTCGACGCTGCCGGGGAAGAGGGCGCTCACGCCCACGACGGCGATGGGGGTCTGGTGCTGCGGGGCGTCGGACATCGGTGCTTTCGACACGGCGGGATCTCGCGGTTGCGGGCTCAGGAGAGCGGGCGCGGGGCGTAGCAGAAGGCGCGCGGCGGGACGGCCACGCCGAGCGCGCGAAGCTGCTGGGCGCGGGTGACCACGGCGGCGCCCTCGAGGAGGTTCCGCGCGATCTGGACGGCGGTGCGGGCGCCGGGCGGCTCGAGGAAGGAGCCCTTCACCCAGTCGTTGAAGGCGCCCATCGCGGGGCCGCACCACACTTGGTAGTCGAGCTTGCGCGAGCGCTCGCCGGCGATGGCCCAGCGGCTCGACATGCCGAGGTACCAGCGGAAGCAGAGCGCCATGCGGTGCTTCGGGTTGGCCAGCGCGCGCTCGACCTCGCCCGGATCGCGCCGCGACCAGAAGGCCCGCGTCTCCTCCCACACGGCGTCGAGCGAGGCCCCGAGCACCTCGCGCTCGAGCTTCTCGCGGACGCCCGCGGGGATCGACTCGATGCCCTCGTGCGCGACGAACACGTCGTAGAGGCGCAGCGCGCGCGTGCCGAACATCGTGCCGCGGCGGAGCACCTGCACCTTCACCCCGAGCTCGAACATGTCGGCCGCGGGCGCCATGATCACGTCGGCGAACGAGGCCTGCGCGAGCATCGCGCGCCCGTCCTCCGAGAGCCCCGACTCGACCGCCGACTGGTTGACCGAGCCGGTGAGCACGTAGGCCGCGCCGAGCTGGAAGGCCGCCGCCACCGCGCCCGGCGTCCCGAGCCCGCCCGCGGCGCCGACGCGGACGGGCCGCGCGTAGCGGTGCTTCTCGGCGAGCTCGTCGCGCAGCGAGAGGATGACCGGGAGCACCGCGGTGAGCGGGCGGTTGTCGGTGTGCCCGCCCGAGTCGGCCTCCACCGTCACGTCCTCGGCGACGGCGACGTGGCGCGCGAGGCGGGCCTCGTCGGCGGTGAGCTTGCCCTGGCGCACGAGCGCGTCGAGCATCGCGTCGGGCGCGGGCGCGAGGAAGTGCCGGGCCACCTCGGGGCGCGACACCTTGGCGAAGACGTGGTGCCGCCGCGCGACGCGGCCGTCGGGCAGTTGCCGCAGCCCGGCGCAGGCGTAGCGAACCACCGACGGCGTCAGCGCCATGAAGGCCGAGGCCTCGACGCGCGTCACGCCTCGCTCGACCAGCAGGTCGGCGACGGCGGCCTCGAGCGCGGGCTCGTTGGGCGAGTGGATGAGGTTGACGCCCCACGCGTGCGGGGTGCCACCGAGCGCGCCGAGCAGCTCGTCGACGGCCTGCGCGACGCGGTCGCGGTGCAGCCCCGCGGCGCCAAAGAAGCCCAGCATCCCCGCGCGGGCGACCTCGATCACGAGGCGCGTGGTCGCGATCCCGTTGGCCATCGCCCCCGTGCAGTAGGGGTACCGCACGCCGTGGGCTTCCGTGAACGAGCGGTCCCCGAGGCGCTCGGGGTAGACGCCGGGCAGCGTCGCCACCACGGGGTGGTCGCCGCCCTCGGACGGGGTGACGCCGAGGAGCCCCTCGACGCTGCGGACGATGCGCGCGGTCGTTCGAGGATGCTCCACCGCATCGAGGATGGCGCGCGCGTCGAACGGCGCGTGCGAAGGGGGGGGGGGCATCGCGGCGCGATTGGTACTTCACGGGCGCCGCGAGGGGCAAGGGGAGACGCCCACCTCGGCGAACGCGCGCCGCGCGAACCGCTCGGAGCCCTGGCATCAGCCCGACGATTCGGGCGACAAAAACCCGGGCGCCACCCCACATGACAATCCACGACAGGGAAGCTGACGAGAATTGTCACACCCGATCCCGATGTTTCCGATTTTATTTGTCCGGATATCAAGTGGGGGGGCAGCACGCGACACGTTGCCGCAACGCGAAAAGCCATCAAAGTGGGATCAAAACGTCCACTGGCACAGCGGCTGCTATTGGGGTGCGCAACGTATCAAAGGGTTGGGGTGACCAACCTCGTACGGTCGATCGTAGAAGGAGACTCGAGATGAAGCGTTCGATGAAGCGTCTGGTGGCCGGTTTCACGCTCGTGGAGCTGATGATCGTGGTGGTCATCCTCGGCATCCTCGCGGCGGTGGCGATCCCCGCGTTCACCCGCTACGTGAAGCGCTCGAAGACGAGCGAGGCGGCGGGCAACATCGCGAAGATCTACCAGGGCGAGCTGACCTACTACCAGGGCGCGCTCGAGCGCGGGTATTCGTCCTTCGTCAACGAGCCGACCCTCACCCCGGGCTCCAACCCCGGCTCGGCGAAGTTCCCCGCCAGCATCGCCGCGTGGAACACCGACACCGATTGGACGGCCATCGGCTTCTCGCTCGACTCCGCCCACTACTACGCCTACGCCTCGCCGGGCACCACCACCGCCACCAACGGCGCCAACGCCTTCACCTCCTACGCGGTCGGCGACCTCGACGGCGACGACACCAACGCAACCTACGCGCGCACCGCGGCCATCTCCGGCGGCGAGATCCAGGGCGCGCAGATGGTGATCACCAACGAGCTCGAGTAAGCCCGACGCCTCGCGTCGCCGCGCAACGCGCCTCCAGCTCCCCCGCCAACGCCTCGTACTCCCCCCACTCGTTGTAGACCTGCGCGGACACCCGGATCCACCGCGAGCCGGCGTCCGGCCACGCGATCACGGGCACCTCGATGCGGCGCTCCTCGCGCAGCGCGCGCTGCAGCGGGTCGAGCCACCCGGTCGCCTCGGACGGCTCATCGCCCACCAGCGCCCGCGGCAGCGCGACCGCCGCCATCGAACCGACCATCGACTCGGGCGCCGGCGTCGCCGAGACCAGCGCCTCGCAGAGCAGTACGCGCGCGCGCAGGGCGAGCTCGCGGTTGACGCGACGCACGGCGTCCCAGCCCCCCGGGAGCAGCGCCGCCATCCACCGCAGCGCCTCCGGCGCCGACAGGAACGCCGTCGGGTCGCACGTGCCGGTCCAGTCCCACTCGAGGCGGAAGCGCGAGCGGTCGGCGCGGGTCGCGTTGGCCCCGTGGCTCACCATCACAGGGCGGGCGCGCGGGTGGAGGTCACGGCGCACGTGGAGGAAGGCGGCCCCCTTCGGCGCGCACACCCACTTGTGCAGGTTGCCCGTGTAGAAGGCCGCGCCGAGCGCGTCGAGGTCGACCGGCACCATCCCGGGCGCGTGCGCGCCGTCGACGACCGTCTCCACGCCGCGCTCCCGCAGCGCCCGCACGACGCGCTCGATCGGGAGCACCAACGCCGTCTGGCTCGTGACGTGGTCGACCAGCGCGAGGCGCGTGCGGGCGGTCACCTTCGCGAGGACGGCCTCGACCACCTCGCCCGGGTCGGCGAGCGGCAGCGGAACCTCCACAACGACGACCGACGCGCCGGCGCGAGCCGCGACCTCCCGCAGCACGTTCGCGCACGCGTTGTACTCGTGGTCGGTGACGAGGAGCTCGTCGCCGGGCGCGAGGTCGAACGCGCGGACGGCGGCGTTGACGCCCGCGGTCGCGTTGGGCACGGCCGCGAGGTCGTCCGCGCTCGCGCCGAGGAAGGCCCCCAGCGCCGCGCGCGCCTCGTCGTGGAGGCGCTCCCAGTCCGCGACGAAGAACTGCATCGGGTTGCGCTCCATCCGCGCGCGGAGCTCACCCTGGTGCGCGAGCACGTCGCGCGGCGTCGCGCCGAACGAGCCGTGGTTGAGGTACGTCACCGAGGGGTCGAGCGCCCAGCGCGCGCGGAGGGGGGTCACGCGTTGGAGCTTCTCACAGCCCGCGGTTCGGGTACCATCCGCCGCCGTGAAGACGCGGACGACGGCAGCCGCGGTGGCCCTCGCGGCCTCCGGCGCGCTCGGGTGCTGGACCGAGCTCTATGACTACTCGGGCCCCGACATCCCGCTCACCTCCAACGTGACCGACTGGCGCGACGAGGTGATCTACCAGCTCCTGGTCGACCGCTTCGAGGACGGCGACACGTCCAACGACGTCCGCATCGACCGCAACGCGCTCGGGCGCTACCAAGGCGGCGACTGGCAGGGCGTCATCAACCGCATGCCCTACCTGAAGCAGCTCGGCGTGACGACGATCTGGATCTCCCCGATCGTGCGCAACGTCGACACCGACGCGGGCTTCGACGCCTACCACGGGTACTGGGCCTCCGACCTCACGCTGCTCAACCCCCACTTCGGCGACCTCGCGACCGCGCGCCGGATGGTCCAGGTGGCGCACGACAACGGGATCAAGGTGATCCTCGACATCGTGACGAACCACATGGGCCAGATGTTCTTCTACGACGTGAACAACAACGGGCGGCCCGACGACTTCATCGAGGGCTCGGGGCCCGACTACCCCTACCGCAACCCGGGCGGCCTCGGCTCGACGCTGCGCCGCGTGACCGAGTACGACCCCGACTTCAACGCGCGCGGCCCGGTGCAGGGCTTCACCTCGCTCGGCCCCGCGGGCGACGCGCCGGTCATCTTCCTCAACATGCCCGACATCTTCCGCGTGCCGCCGCGGAGCGACCTCGTCGCGAGCCAGGCGGTGCTCGCGCGGCCGGAGGGCTACCACCGCCGCGGGCGCATCACGGCGTACGACAACGTCGACAGCCAGCCCGGCGCGCAGGTGCTCCTCGGCGACTTCCCCGGCGGCCTCAAGGACGTCAACACCGAGAACCCCGCGGTGCGCGACGCGATGGTCGAGGCCTACTGGCGCTGGGTCCGCCTGCTCGACCTCGACGGCTTCCGCATCGACACGCTCAAGCACGTCGAGCACGGCTTCTGGCAGAACTTCGCCTCCCGCATCCGCACCCTCGCCCGCGCCGCCGGCAAGCGGAACTTCTTCATGTTCGGCGAGGCCTTCGACGGCGACGACCGCCTGGTGGGCTCGTACACCAACCCCAACGAGATGGACTCGGTGTTCTACTTCCCGCAGAAGTACCGGGTCTTCGACAACATCTTCCAGTGCGGCGACGGGCGCACCTCCGACGCCGAGGCCCTCTACCGCGACCGCCAGACCAACTACAGCGGCACCCCGCAGCCCAACGGCGTCGGCGTCGCCCCGCGGCAGGCGCTCGTCAACTTCATGGACAACCACGACGTCTCCCGCTTCCTCTACGGGATGAACCCCACCGTCGTGGAGAACATCCGGGCGGGCGACGGGCGCGACTGCTCGTCGGGCGTCGTCGACATCCGCAACCCGCGCGACGTCGAGCGCTTCCGCCCGCGCCTCCTCGCGGCCCTGAGCTACCTGCTCACCGAGGACGGCATCCCCTGCATCTACTACGGCACCGAGCAGGACTTCCGCGGCGGCAACGACCCCTCCAACCGCGAGCGGATGTGGGAGACCAACTTCAACACCGCCGAGCGCCGCGCCGACGGGTCGTTCACCACCTTCGGCTGGCTGCGCCGGCTCATCACCATCCGCCGCAACTACCCGGCGCTCCGCCGCGGGTCGATGACGTTCCGCTGGGCCACCACGCACACCGGCGCCGAGCCCGACGCGGGCATCATGGCCTTCGAGCGCGTCGACGGGAGCAACTACGCGCTCGTCGTGATCCACGCGAAGGACGGCACCGCCGAGACGAACATGGGCACGCCGATGATGCTCTCCGCGCCCGCGGGCACCGAGCTGGTCGACGTGCTCGCCGAGCGCGCGCGCTCGGTCACGGTGGGCACCGGCGGCGCGACCGTGGTGCAGATGGGCCCGTGGCAGGCGTCGGTGTTCGTGCCGAGGGCGCAAGTCCGCCCATGAGGGCGGCGCTCGTCGCGCTGGGCGCGCTCGCGGCGTGCTCGGGGCACCGCATCGCCCGCCCGCCGTCGCCGCGGTGCGAGGCCGCCACGCGCCCCGGCGTCACCTCCCGCTCCCTCGCGTGGAACGGCTCCGGCTGGGGCGCCGTCGTCCCCGACGGCCCGACGCTCTACCTCCGCCAGTTCGCCGTCGACGGCGAACTCCGCGGCGAGCGCGTCGAGCTTGTCGATGAGCCCTCGCAGCCCGCCCGCGCCGGGCTCGCGTGGGCCGGCGACGGGTACCTCGCCGCCGTCGCGCCGCACCACGGCGGCGTCACCCGCGTCTTCCGCGCGACGCCCGACGCGCCCGCGGGGGAGGCCTTCGCGATCGACGAGCCCCTCACCGGCGACCTCGCGCTCGTGGCCCGCCCGGGAGCCTCGCGCCCCGCCGCGCTCTTCAGCGAGGAGGGCGGGCGCGTCTCGCTCCGGCTCGTCGCCCGCGACGGCGAGCCCTCGGCCCCATCGCGCTGCCCCGAAGGACTCCACCCGCGCGCGGTCGTCGCATGGCGCGACGGGTTCCGCGCGGTCGTGACCACGCTCGACCCGCGCACCGGCGACGCGCTCGCCGTCGACCTCGTCGCGCTCGACGACGAGTGCGCCGTCACCTGGCGGACGCGCGCCTGGGACGGTGCAGTCAACGGCCGCGCGCACGGCATCGCCGCCGACGACCTGGGCGCCGTCGCCGTCTTCTCCGACCGCGAGGGCGGCGCGTGGCTCGCGGGCGTCGACCACACCGGCGCCCTCCGCATCCGTGCGAGCCGCATCGAACGGCACGCGCGCGACCCGCAGGTGTTCCTCGAAACCGCGGAAGACGGGCGCAGGGTCGGCATCCAGGTCGTCGCCGTGCGCGCCATCGAGACCGGCGACCGCCTCGCGCTCTGGCGCTTCGGGCCCGACGCGATCCTCCGCGACGTCCGCGAACTCGCGGCCTCGCCCGCCATCGAGCTCCTCTCCGCCGCGCCCGACCCCTGGGGCGGTGGCGTCGTCGGGTACGCCCGCGAAGAGACCTCGCACGGCTCTGCCCGCAACGGCGCCGGGCGCTACGGGTTCTTCACCCGCGTCTGCCCCTAGGCCGCGCACCCGCCACGCGGCGCAGGTTCCGCACGCCCACGCAGGAACCATTCCCCCCCATGGCTGTCGATGACACCACACGACACGCGCCGCGCGTCGTCGGGAGGAGTCGCGACCATGACTGAAGAGACCCGCCGTCCGGCCGGGGCGATGACCCGCGCCATGTCCGCCAGAAGTGCTCAGAACGCAGGGCCCCGCGTGCTGCGCCTGGGCGTTCTCCAGCACGAGACCATGATCGAGGAGCGCGTCGTCCGCGAGCGCGCCGCCGTCACCGTCGGCACCACCGAGCGCGCCACGGTGACCGTCCACGCCGAGGGCTTCCCCGCCCACGCGGAGCTCTTCACCGTACGCGACGGCCGCTGGCACCTGCGGGTCGAGCCGCAGGCCGAGGGGCGCGTGGCGTCGGGCGGCGCGGTCCGCTCGCTCGACGAGTGGCGCCGCGACGCGGGGAGCGTGCAGATGAACGACGCGGTGCTCGTCCCGCTCGACGACGCCAGCCGCGGGAAGGTGACGCTCGCGGGCGTGACGTTCCTCTTCCAGTTCGTGCCGACGCCGCCCGAAGCGCCGCGCCCCCAGGTGCCGATGGCCCTGCGCCGCAGCCTCGCCCGCGAGATGGACTGGCGGTACAACGCCAGCCTCGCCTGCTTCCTCTCCGTCGCCATCGGCGGCCTCGCGTGGGTCGAGTACGGCTACGACCCGATCGTCGACGACAACGCCGACCTCATGGAGCTCGTCTCGCGCCGCGTTCACCTGGACATCTTCAACGACACCCCGATCGAGCCCGACCCACCCCCCGCGCCGGCGACCGCCGAAGCCAGCGCGACGCCCGCGAGCGGCCCCCCGGCGCCCGGCCCCCGCCCGCACGCGCCCCGCGGCCCCGACGCGCCCCGCGCGCCCAACCCCACCGACGTCGCGCGGGCGGCCCAGCGCGCGGAGGATGCCGCGGCGCGCGCGGCCCGCGCCGTGGAGGCGAGCTTCGGCGCGATCACCTCCGTGGCGGCGGGGCCCAACAGCGCGGTCGACCAGCTCAACAACCAGGTGCTCATGGCGGGCACCGCCGACGACCTCCACAACGTCGGCGCGATCACCACCCGTAGCCCCTCGGCCGTCGGGCGGCCGACGGCGCTCGCCGCGAACAACCTCCCCGGCGGCCAGCGCCTCGGCGAGCACCGCGCCGTCGCGACGGGCGAGGGCCCCGGCACCTCCGACCGCGTGGTCGAACGCGAGATCTGCCGCGACTGCTTCACCCCCGCCCCCGCGCCCGAGACCGACACCTGCGGGGCTGACGCCAGCGCCGTCGCGCGCGCGCTGCGCACCAACCTCGGGGGCATCCGCGCCTGCTACGAGCGCATCGCGCGGACCAACCACACGCTGCGCGGCCGCCTCGTCGTGCGCTTCACCGTCGGCGAGACGGGGCGCGCGACCAGCGTGAACGTGCAGGGCGTCGACGAGGCGCTCGATCAGTGCGTCGAGCGCGCCGTCAGCCGGATGGTCTTCCCGCCGCCCACCTGCGGCGCGGCCGACTTCGAGTACCCCGTCACCGTGAGTCCGTCGGAATAGGCCCCGGGTCTTCGGAGGCCCGCGCGATCTTCTCGAAGGTGTCGCGGGCCCTCCCCTCGATCATCGTCTGGAGCAGCCGGCGCGCGGCCTGGTTGCGGTCGAGCACACGCTCGATGTCGGCCTTGTCGAAGCGGACCACGCTCACGTCCGTCAGCGCCGTCACCGTCGCCGTCCGCGGCATGTTGGTGATCATCGCCACCTCGCCGAAGAAGGCCCCGCGCTGGAGCGTGGTCAGCGGCACCGCGACGCCGTTGGGCGCGCGCGTCGTCACCTCCACGATGCCGCGGTCGACGAGGTAGAACTCGCTCCCCGGCTCCCCCTCCGCCAGCACCCTCCGCCCCGCGGGGAACACCATCACCACCCCCCGTTCGGCCAGCTCGTGGCGGCTCTCCGTGTCGAGCGAGCGGAAGAGGAACGAGCCCGACACCACCGCGTCGACCCCCTCCCGCAGGCTCGCCAGGATGTCCGCGTCCTCGCGGGAGAGGGAGGTCGTCGCGCTCGCCTCGTCGCGCGCTTCGGTGCGTTCTGCCGTCATTCCGCCCGCGAGAATGCCGCAGCCCCCCGCCGAACGCCATCCCGCGACGAGCGAGGACGGAACGGATGTTCCGTCACCTCGTTCGCCCGTCGTCACGGCGACGGCACAATCTGCTGCCCCAGCGGGATTGAGGCGCCGGCAACCGGGATGTATGGTCGCGCCGTGGTCGCCCCCCCCTCGACGCACCATTCCAGCGTCCCGCCTCCCGCGCTGATGCCGCCGGGCACGCGCCTCGGTCGCTACGTCATCGTCGGCGAGCTCGGCACCGGCGGCATGGCCACCGTCTACGAGGGCAAGGCCCTCTCCGTCGGCGGCTTCTCCCGCCGCGTCGCGATCAAGTACCTCCACCCCCACCTGCTGCGCGACGAGCAGTTCATCCAGATGTTCCTCGACGAGGGGCGGCTGGCGGCGCAGATCCACCACCCCAACGTCGTGCCCGTGCTCGACCTCGTGAGCGAGCCCGACCGCATGTACATGGTCTCGGAGTTCGTCGAGGGCGACCAGCTCCTCGGGCTCGCCAAGGCCGCGCGCGACGCCGGCGGCCACGTCCCCGCCCCGGTCGCCCTGCGCGTCATGCTCGACACGCTCGCCGGCCTGCACGCCGCCCACGAGCTCACCGGCGACGACGGCACCGCCCTCCGCATCGTCCACCGCGACGTCTCCCCGCACAACATCCTCGTGGGCTCCGACGGCATCACCCGCATCGTCGACTTCGGCATCGCCAAGGCCGAGGAGCGCATCTCCACCACGCGCGACGGGATCGTGAAGGGCAAGCTCTCCTACATGGCCCCGGAGCAGCCCGACGACCTCCCCGTCGACCGCCGCGCCGACATCTTCTCCGCCGCCACCGTGCTCTGGGAGTGCCTCACCGGCCAGCGCCTCTTCCCCGGCCGAACCGACCGCGAGGTGCTCCAGGCCCTCCTGCACAAGCCCATCCCGCGCCTCCGCGACGTCATGCCGGAGCTCCCGGCCGCGCTCGACGAGGCCCTCGCCCGCGGCCTCGCGCGCGACCCCGACCAGCGCTTCATGCTCGCGTCGGAGTTCGCCCAGGCGCTCGAGACGGCCGCGGGCGACGGCGGCGTCGCCTCGGCGCGCGACGTGGCCGCCTTCGTCGAGCGCCACGCCTCGCGCAAGCTCGCCGCCGAGCGCGAGCGCCGCCGCAGGCTCACCACCAAGGAGCTCCCGGCCTACCGCGACCCCGCGTTCTCCTCGCAGGTGCGCCCGGTCGCGACCGCCAGCGCGCCGCCGGCGGTGCGCACCGAGCCCGGCGTGGGCCCCGCACCCGCGTCGCCCGACGAGGCGCCCACGATGCTCAGCGCGCCCCACGCCATCCAGCGCATCCTCGGCGACGCCCCGCTCGACGAGCCCGAGCCCCTCACCCGCATCAAGACCCCCGCCCCGCGCCCCGCGGTCGCGGCCGCCGCCCCGCCGCCCCCCGCGCCCGCCCCGCGCAGGGCCCCGCCGCCGCCGTCGCGCGCGCGCTTCCTGCTCCCCGTGGCCGTGATCGCCGTCGGCGTCGCGCTCGGGTACGGCGCGTGGACGCCGCTCCAGCCGCCGCCGCACGCCCCCCTCGCGCACGCCCCCGCGCAGTCGTCCGAGCGTGCGCTCGTCGCCGCGCCCGAGGCCGTCGTCGCCCCGCCGCCCGTCGCGCCGCCGCCTGAGAGCGTCACGCCCGCGCCCCCGTCGCCCCCGCCGCCCCTCGCGGCGCCGCCGGCCCTCGCCCCGCGCCCCGTCGCGAACCGCGCGCCCGCCGCCCCACGCGCCCCCGTCGCGAACCGCCCGCCCGCCCCCGAACGCGCGCGCCCCGCTGCCCCCGAGGCGCCCGCCGCGCCGCCGCGCCCCGCCGCGACCGGCTTCGAACTCCCGCGCGGCATCTAGAACTCATGCGACCCACCGCCCAGCACCTCTTCTGCGCGGGGCTCCTCGCCGCGACGCTCGCCGCAAGCGCCGCGAACGCGCAGCAGCCCGGCGACGCCGCCCGCATGGCCGCCGCGCAGCAGCGCTTCGACCGCGGCTACGAGCTCTTCGACCGGCACGACTACGCCACCGCGATCGCGGAGTTCCGCGCGTCGCTCGAGCTGGTGGCGTCGCCCAACACGCGGCTCTACGTCGGGCTCTGCCTGCTCCAGACGGGCCCGCTCGCGGAGGCCCACGCGGAGCTCCAGCGCGCCTTCACGGAAGCCCGCGACCGCGCCGTCTCCGACCCGCGCTACGCCAACGCGCGCAACATCGCCGAGCGCGAGCTCAACGCGCTTCGCCCGCGCCTCGGTCGCCTCGTGGTCCGCGCCGACGGGGCGCCCGACGGGGCCTCGTACCGCGCGGGCGGCGTCGAGGTGCTCCCCGCGATGTTCGGGCTGCCGCTCTACTTCGACCCCGGCGAGGTCACCGTCACCGCGGAGGCCCCGGGCCGCTCGCCCTTCCGCCGCACCGTCCGCCTGACGCCCGACACCACCACCGAGGTCGCGGTCACCTTCGAGCGCGCCGGCGCGCCCGCCGCCGCCATGCGGACGCCCGACGTCGTCCGCGTCGAGGCCCCGCGGCCGCTCCCGGTCGAGCGCGTCACCGGCGGCGGCGTGCGCACCGCCGGCTACGTCGTGGGCGGCCTCGGCGTGCTCGGCGTCGGCGCCTTCGTGCTCTTCGGCAACTTCGCCTCCACCCGCTACGACGAGGTGAGCGTCGCGTGCGGCGGCCGGCGCTGCGCGACGCGCGCGCAGGAGTCGGCCATCGACGAGGGCGCGACGTGGCAGCTCGCGGCCAACGTCAGCCTCGGCGTCGGCGTCGGGCTGCTCGTCACCGGCGCGATCATGATCGCGGTCGGCGGCCCGCGCGTGACGGTGGAGGAGATGGAGGAGCGCCGAACCGCGCGCCTCGCCCCCTTCCTCGACGTGTCCGGCGGAACGGCGGGGGTGCGCGGTGCGTTCTGAGCGCTGGCTCATCCTGGCCGCGTTCGCGTGCGGCTGCGTGTACGACTGGGACGCGCTCCGCTACGACCCCGACGCGTTCGTCGCCCCCGACCGCCCGACGCCCGACGCCACACCCGACGCGCGCGCCGACCGCGAGGCCCCCGACGCAGCGCCCGACGCGCGCGCCGACCGCGAGGCCCCCGACGCAGCGCCCGACGCGCCCGACGACGTCGCCGCCGACCTCACGGTGGACGCTCCGCGCGACGCATCGCCCGACACGCTCGACGCTGCGCTCGACGCGTCGCCCGATGTCGCGCGAGACGTCGGCCTCGACGCATCGCCCGACGTCGCGCTCGATGCTGCCCCCGACGCATCACCCGATGCCGCGCCCGACGCCGTGCCCGACGTCGCCCCCGACCTCCCGCCCGCCTGCACCACCGTGGGGATGACGTGCCCCTGCGCGATGAGCAACCCCGGCGGCTACTGCCGCCCCGGCGAGGCGTGCACCGGCGGTCGCTGCGTCGCGGGCACGCTCGCGGGCTCCCTCGTCATCACCGAGATCATGAACGACCCGAACGCCGTCACCGACGAGATGGGCGAGTGGGTCGAGGTCTACAACCCCGGCATGACGCCGCTCGACCTGCGCGGCCTGCGCCTCGGCAACAACCGCTCGCAGACGACCACGCTCTCGGCGACGGGCGCGCCCGCCGTCCTCGCCCCCGGCGGGTACGCCGTGCTCGCGCGCAACACCGTGGCCGGCGTCACGCCGCTCTGGGTGTACGGGACGGGCCTCGCCACCAACACGCTCACCTTCAGCAACAGCGCGGCGGGCGACACCGTCATCCTCGACCTGGGCTCGTCGGCCATGGAGATCGACCGCGTGGCCTACAACGAAGCGGCGATGTGGCCCTACACCGCCGGCCGCGCGAAGTCGCTCCGCCCCACCGCGCTCTCTGCCACGGCCAACGACCTGCCCACCAACTGGTGCCCCGCCCCGACGCAGTGGGCCGGCGCCGGCGACTACGGTTCCCCAGGCACCGCAAATCCCGCCTGCCCGTAGTCGCTCGCGGCGCTCCTGTGGTAGCGCTCTCCGCATGCGCTCCACGCTCCCGGCCCTCCTCCTCGCGGCGCTCGCCGGGTGCACCGACCCGGCGCCCGCCAACACCCCCGCGGACGCCCGCGCCGACGTCGCCTCCGACGCATCGACCGACGTCGCCACCGACGCGCCCGCGACGCTCCCCTCGCGCGCGGAGTGCAACCCGCTCGGCTACGACCGCGCGTGCCTCCTCCCCTTCCCCTCCGCGTACTACCAGGGCGCGACCCTCGAGCTCCCGATGGCGGCGCTCCCCGTCTCCCTCGGCCGCCTCTCCAACGGCAACGACCCCGCCCCCCTCAACCCCGCCGCCTGGAACCGCATCGACGGCTTCTCCCCCTCCGCCCCCCTCCTCGCGTACTTCCCCGAGCGCATCGACCCGCGCACGCTCATCCCCCCCGCCGACCTCGCGCGCAGCGTCACGGCCATGGGCTCCACCGCCATCGTCGACATGACCACCGGCGAGCGCGTCGCGCACTTCTCCGAGGTCGACGCCACCGCCGGCGAGGGCGAACCCCAGGTCGTCATCCTCCGCCCCGCGCTCCGCCTCCAGCCCGGCCACCGCTACGCCGTCGCCATCACCCGCGCCGTCCGCACCACCTCCGGGGCGACGCCCACCGTCTCCCCGGGCTTCCGCGCGGTGCTCGACGGCGCCGCCTCCACCGACGCGCGCCTCAACCGCGTCGCGCCGCGCTACCAGGAGATCTTCGCCGCCCTCGGGCGCGCCGGCATCCAGCGCGCCGACCTCCTGCTCGCGTGGGACTTCACCACCGCCAGCGAGCGCTTCCTCACCGGGCCCGTCGTCGCGATGCGCGACCGCGCGATGGCCATGGTCGGCGAGCGCGGCGCGGGCTTCACCATCGGCCTCGTCGAAAACGACTACAACGCCAACATCCTCCGGCGCGTCACCGGCACCTTCCAGGTCCCGCTCTTCCTCACCGCCGCCGACACGGACACCGGCCAGATCGCCCGCGACCCCAACGGCACCCCCCGCGTCGTCCGCATGCAGAACGTCCCCTTCGTCGCGATGATCCCGCGCTCGGCGATGACGCGCGGGCCGCTGCCGCTGCTCCAGTTCGGCCACGGGCTCCTCGGGTCGGGCGCGGGCGAGCTCGGCACCGCCAGCGCGACCGGCAACTACATGCAGCGCTTCCTCAACGAGCAGGGCTTCATCGCCGTCGCCACCGACTGGACGGGGCTCTCCTCCGCCGACAACGCCACCGCGGGCCTCGCCATCTCGGACTTCAACTACCTCCCCACCATCACCGACCGGCTCCAGCAGTCGCTCGTCAACGCGATGGTGCTCTTCCGCACGGCGCGGGCGCAGTTCGGCGCGCACGAGGCCTTCGCCGTCGGCGGCCGCTCGGCGCTCGACGCGACGCGCGCCTACTACTACGGCATCTCGCTCGGCGGCATCATGGGCACGTCCTTCCTGGGGTACTCGCCCGACTGCGACCGCGGCGTCGTCAACGTCGCCGGCGGCAACTGGGGCCTCCTCCTCCAGCGCTCCAGCAACTTCCGCGGCTTCGAGTTCGCCTTCCGCGACTACCCCGACCGCGTCGACCGCCAGGTGCTCCTCTCCCTCGCCCAGTCGCTCTTCGACCCCTCCGACCCGATCAACGCCGCGCCCCACCTCCTGCGCGACCGCCTGCCCGGCACGCCCGAGAAGCACGTGCTCTACCAGTACGCCGTCGACGACGCGCAGGTGAACAACCTCGCCTCCGACACCGTCGTCCGCTCGATGCAGATCCCGCTGATGCTCCCGTCGCCGCGGACGCCCTTCGGCCTCCCCACCACCATGGGCCCCGCGGACTCCGCCCTCACCATCTGGGACGAGCACCCCACCCCCGCGCCGCCCGGCACCAACAAGCCCTCGCCCAACAACAGCACCCACGGCAGCATCCGCGACCTCGCCGCCCTCAAGACCCAGATCACCCGCTTCCTCCAGCCCACCGGGCGCGTCGAGCACACCTGCGACGGGCCCTGCGACCCGCAATAGCCCCGTGACATAGCCGGTCTCTTCCGGGTAACCATCGCTCCCCATGAGCGAGGGACCCGCCGTCACCCACACCCCCACCGCGCCCGCCGAAGACCGCGAAGCTGTATGGCTCCGCGACGTCTACCAGGGCGAGAACGCCCGCCAGCTCACCGGCCGCGCCGTCGTGCTCGGGATGCTCATCGGCGGCGTGCTCTCGTGCACCAACCTCATCAGCGCGCTCAAGACGGGCTGGAGCTTCGGCGTCACCATCACCGCCGGCATCCTCGCCTTCGTCATCGCCAACCTGCTCCACAAGGCGCGCATCTTCCCCGCCCCCTTCGGGATGCTCGAGAACAACGCCATGCAGTCGGTCGCCTCCGCGGCCGGCTACATGACCGGCGGCGGCACCGCGGCGGCCATCCCCGCGCTCATGATGGCCAACCACACGTCGATCCCGTCGTACCAGATGTTCTTCTGGATCACGACCATCGCGATGCTCGGCGTCTTCATGGCCATCCCGATGAAGCGCCAGATGATCAACCAGGAGGGCCTCCGCTTCCCCTCCGGCATCGCCGCCGCCGAGACGCTGCGCAGCCTCTACCCCGCGGAGGCCGCCGCCCTCGACGCCCGCAAGGCCCGCCACGGGGGCGAAGCGAACGCCGACGCGAAGCCCGCCGAGGCCGTCGACGCCTCCTCCGCCAGCCGCTGGCTCCTCACCGCGCTCGGCGTCGCCGCCGTCTGGACGTGGCTCCGCGAGGCCAAGGCCCGCTGGTGGCCCGCCTTCGCCCACATCCCCGAACAGATCGAGTTCCCCTTCAGCATCCACGGCATCGCCGCCAAGAAGTGGTCGATCGTCTTCGACACGTCGCTCCTCCTCGTCGCGGCCGGCGCGATCATGGGCTGGCGCTCGGCCTGGACGATGATGATCGGCGCGTGCGTCAACTTCTTCGCCCTCGCCCCCTACGGCCACTCCATCGGCGCCTTCACCGACGTGAAGTACAAGAACATCGTCGGCTGGACGGTGTGGCTCGGCTCGCCGCTGCTCCTCACCTCGGGCCTGGTCTCCTTCGCGTTCTCGTGGCCGCAGGTGCGCCGCGCCTTCGGCGACCTCGGCAAGCTCTTCGGCCAGAAGGCCGATGAGAGCGACCCGATGACCAAGGTCGAAGTGCCCATGGCCTGGTTCGTCGTCGGCACCGTCGCCCTCACCCCCGTCATCGCGGTGTGCGCCTGGGCCTTCTTCGGCATCGCGTGGTGGATGAGCCTGCTCTGCGTCGTCCTCTCGTTCTTCATCGCCATCGTCGCCAGCCGCGCCACCGGCGAGACCGACATCACCCCCACCGGCGCC
Source organism: Polyangiales bacterium (assembly GCA_046351555.1). Classification (GTDB taxonomy): domain Bacteria; phylum Myxococcota_A; class Polyangia; order Polyangiales; genus CAISKJ01. Next base: position 118,460 of record JAXLYI010000024.1, on the reverse strand, counting down.
CTCGCCAAGATCACCCAGGTCGTCTTCGGCGTGCTCGCGCCCGGCAGCGTCAGCACCAACCTCATGACGGCGTCCATGGGCTCCGGCGTCGCCATCCACGCGGCGGACCTCCTCACCGACCTCAAGTCCGGCTACCTCCTCGGGGCGCGGCCCCGGCAGCAGTTCCTCGCGCAGTTCTTCGGGGTGATGGCGGGCTCGGTGTTCGTCGTGTTCGCCTTCCAGCTCCTCGTCCCGTCGTGGGAGGTGATCGGCGAGCGCTACCCCGCCCCCGGCGCCATCTCGTGGCTCGCCGTCTCCCAGGTGCTCTCGCAGGGCCTCTCGCGCCTCCCGCCCAGCGCGCGCGTGCTCGCCGCCGCCGGGGCCATCCTCGGCGTCGCCATGGCCCTCCTCGAGCGCATCCTGCCCCCGAAGGTGAAGCGCTTCATGCCCTCGGCGACGGGCCTCGGCCTCGCCTTCACCATGCCCTTCTCCAACGCGCTCGCGATGTTCGTCGGCGCCGTCGTCGCCCTCGGCCTCGAGCACCGCTACTCGAAGGAGCAGGCCGAGCGCTGGCTCATCCCGATCAGCTCCGGCGTCCTCGCCGGCGAGGGGCTCATGGAGCTGCTGGTCAGCGTCCTCCGCCTCACCCACGTCCTCGGCGAGTAGCGCACAAGGGTGGTGCGCGGCGTGCACCGCGGCCGCCCGGCACCCTGTTTCCTGCGCGCCCAGCGGTTGGATCGCGCGAAACGTGCCGGAGAGCGCTCATGGGTCGTGCACGGTTCGCATTGCTGATCGGTTTCCTCCTCGGGTGCGAGTCGTCCACGCCCACCCCGACCCCGCCGGATTCGAGCCTCCCCGACGCGTCCCCCGACGCCTCCCCCGACGCGGTGATGAAGGACGCCGCGCCCGACGCCGTGCAGGGCGACGTGGGCCGCGACGCCGTCGGCGACCTCCCGCAGATCCTCCCGCCGCGCGACGTGACCGTCCCCGAGCCCGACGCGGGCCCGCCCGTCGACGCGCTCGGCCCGCTCCCCCCGGCGGTCTCGACGCGCGAGGGGCGCTTCGTGACCCACGACAACTGCACGCAGTGCCACTCGGCCGCGACGGGCGTGCTCCGCGACGCGATGGGCCGCGACGTGAGCCCCGGCAACCTCTGGCGCGCGTCCATCAAGGCCGTCGCCGCGCGCGACCCCTACTGGCTCGCCGTCGTCGCCGGGGAGCTCGAGGCCACGCCCCCCGCCCGCGCCGCCATCGAGAACGCCTGCACCATCTGCCACGCCCCCGCGGGCAACGTCGGCAGCACCGACGCGATGACAGCGCTCCACTACGACGACATCACGCGCGGCACCACCCCCAACGCCAACCTCGCGCGCGACGGCGTCACGTGCAGCGTCTGCCACCAGACCACCGCCGACCGCCTCGGCACCCCGCAGAGCTTCACCGGCGGCTTCGTCATCGGCACCGAGCGCCGCACCTTCGGCCCGCACGCCAACCCCGTCGGCGCCGCGGAGATGGCCGCCGTCAACTACACCCCGACGCAGGGGGCCCACATCGCGCGCTCGTCGTTCTGCGCGACGTGCCACACCGTCATCACGCGCCCGCTCAACGCGGCGGGTGAGGTGGCGGGGCCGGAGTTCCCCGAGCAGACCTGCTACCTGGAGTGGCGCAACTCGGCCTTCCGCGCAGAGGCGCCCGTCGCCGAGTCCGCCACCGAGTGCCAGGGCTGCCACATGCCTTCGCGCGACGCCGAGGGCAACGCCATCAGCGCCGTGCTCTCGCAGCAGCCCGCGACCGGCCTCTCGCCCCGCATGCCCATCGGCCGCCACGTCTTCCAGGGCGCCAACGGCTACCTCCTCTCGATCCTCGCCGCGGAGAACGAGTGGCTCGGCGGCACCCCCACCCGCGCCGAGCTCACCGCCGCCGCCGACATCGCCGACGCGATGCTCCGCCGCGGCGCCACGCTCACCGTCGAGACCGCCCGGCGCGCGGGCGACGCGCTCACCTTCAACGTCCGCGTGACCAACACCGCCGGCCACCGCTTCCCCACCGGCTACCCCTCGCGGCGCGCGTGGCTGCACATCCGCGTCATCGACGACGCCGGCGTCGTGCGCTTCGAGTCGGGCCGCACCGACGCCAACGGCCGCCTCGTCGACGGCGCCGGCAACTCCCTCGAGCCCACCCGCGACATCATCCGCCCGCACCTCAACGACGTCACCAACGACACGCAGGTGCAGGTGTACGAGACCGTCCTCGGCGACGTGAACGGCAACGTCACCCACCTCCCGCTGCGCGCCGCCCGCTTCCTCAAGGACAACCGCATCCTCCCGCGCGGCTGGAGCGCCACGCACGCCGACGCCGCGCTCACGTCGCCCACGGGCGTGACGGGCGACGCCGACTTCCGCGGCGGCGAGGACGTGACGCACTTCGCGCTCAACACGGCGGGCTGGGTGCCCGCGCGCGTCGAGGCCGAGCTGCTGTTCCAGAGCATCTCGCCCGACGCGACCCTCGCCGCGGGCGTGCGCTCCAACCCCGCCGGCGCGCGCTTCCGCCAGATGACCACCGACCACCCGCCCGTGCCCCGCCGCGTCACCGGCGCGATGGCCAACGTGCGCTGAAGCGGTCGCACTCTCCTCTCCTCCATCCCCGCTCGCCGAGCCTCGCGCGGCCCTCCCCGAAACGCGTCCGCCCCCGCCCGCGGCCACCGCCGTCGCCACCTTGCGCGCGCAGGACCTCGCTCGCGGTCGCCGACGTCACGCCCCCAAGCACACCACACCCCGCCCGCGGTCGCCGACGTCGCCACCTTGCACGCGCAGGACGCCGTACGCGGTCGCCGACGTCACCACCCTGCACGCGCAGGACGCCGCCCGCGGTCGCCGCCGTCGCCTCCCAGCGCGCACTGGTGTCCGATCGGCAGTGTCCGATGTTGCGGACGCCCCGCTTCGCGCGTTGCGACCGTCCGCGCCTCGCCCCACGATGGGACTCGCGGGGGGCGACGGTGGCCCCGCGCAGGAGGAGCGGAGAACGATGAGGACCCTCGACGACAACACCCCCTGGGCCGGCGTGCGGAAGGAGCTGCGGTACACGATCGCGCTCCTGCGCGCCGCCGGCGGCCACGCGGCCGAGCTCGCGCAGATGGAGGCGCTGCTCCGGCGCTGGGACGCGCTCGACCGCGACGCGACCGCGGCCGACGACGCGGTCGACGACGCCGAGGCAGTGGTCGCGTGGTGCGACGCGGCGCTCGACGCCGCGATCGACGAGTTCGCGATCGACCTCGACCACGCCGTCCGCGGCGACCGCGCGTCGCTCACCTTCACGGCCTTCTTCCCGGTGGCGCCCCACCAGATCACGCGCCAGGCGCTCAGCGCGGAGCTCGAGGCGACGAAGCATTTCGCCCGCGCCGCCGGCGACGTGACGCTCGACGACGCCTGCGCGAAGAGCCTCGCGCGGGTGGAGGAGGCCCGCGCCCGCGGGGCCGAGGCGCTGGCCGCCCGCGAGCGCGCGGAGGCCGCGTCGTCGTCGGCGGCGGTGCGCGTCAAGCGCTTCAAGGACGAGGCGAGCGAGGCGCGGCGCGCGGTGTACAACGCGCTCGAGCGCGACGCGATCACGCACAAGCGCGGCGCCGACTACGCCGACCTCTTCTTCCGCGTGACCCGCCGCCCGAAGAAGGCCCCCGACGCGAAGCCCGCCGACGCGAGCGCGAACGCCGCGAAGCCCGCCGACGCGAAGGCCGCACCGAAGCCCCCCGCCGCGGAGCCGAAGCGGTCCACGCCCTCGGTCGCGCCGCCCGCGTAGCGCGCCGCCTCCCTCTCAGCCCCGCGTCGCCGGGGCCCCGCCCAGCAACGGAACCACCTCCCGATCCACGTCGTGCAGGTACACGCGCAGCCCGATGTGCTCGCCGCGGGCCTCCAGCTCGTCGAGCGGCGGCTCCGCCCAGCACCGGCGCGCGCGGTCGTGCTCCGGGCCCACCTGGTCGGCCGCGCCGAGGCCGCACAGCGCCGCGCACAGGCGCTTCGCGTCGCGGGCGTCGCCGGCCACGTTGCTCGTGAGCCGGTGGAGCGCGTCGAGCGGGGAGAGCTTCCCGCTCTGCGCCTCGATGCGCGCCTCGGCGTCGCGCAAAGCCGCCTCCTCCGCCCGGCTCTCCGCGCGCCAGCCCGCGAGCACCCAGGCGTCGAACTCCGGCACCGCCTCCGCGACGAGGCAGCGCGGCGCGGCCGGCGTGGTCGTCGCCGCCACGCCGTGGCGAAGGGTCTCGTCGTCGGGGTGGCGGTCGCGGTCGAAGGCGAGCAGCACGAGGCAGGCGGGGTCGACCTTCGCCGCGAGGAGCAGGCACTTCGAGGCGAGCGCGGCGTTGCCCGACAGCCGCCTGAGCGAGCGGACGCCGCGCGCCTCCGCGTGGGCCTTCACCGCCCCGCGCGACGCCCAGCCCTCGGCCCCGTCGAGCCCTTCGAAGCGGCGCTGCGTCGCGCGCAGCGCCGGGTCCGCGAACAACTCGCGGAGCCAGTCGGGGCCGCGCTCCGCGACGACGCGGTCGAGGAGGTCGCGGCTCACCGCGGCGGACAGCGCGTCCTCCGCAACGTGGAGGATGCGGAGGGTCACCGCCAGTACCAGCCCGAGCCCGAGGCGTGCAAAAATTCCCCCGTGGTCATGGCCTCCAGGAGCTTCCGGTCGGGGTGCTCGCTCAACCGCCGCGCGACCGTCGGGCCGCCGTCGGGCCGCGAGACCACCACCACCGCGTCGGGCGAGAAGTGGTCGGCCATGTAGGGCGAGTGGCTCGTCGCGAGGATCTGCGTGCGCGGCGACTGGCGCAGCACCTCCCGGAGCATCGCCACCAGCTCGCCCTGCGCGCGCGGGTGGAGCGCGCGGTCGACGTCGTCGAGGAGCACCACGCGCGGCGGGTCGGGGGCGTGGAGGAGGGTCAGCACCCCGAGCGCGAGCAGGGTCCCCTCGCTCACCGCGTGGGCGGGGAGCCAGTCGCTGTCGGCGAAGCGGATCGACACCTCCTCGGCGATGAAGCGCTCGGGCTCGGTGACGGCGACCTCCTGGCCGTCGAGCGTGTGCGTGCGCGTCCGGGTGCGCCGCTGCTCCCGCCGCTGGATGCGCACCGCGGCGACCTCCGGGACGACGCGCCGGAGCGCCGCGACGATCGCGAGGAAGCGCTCCGGGTCCTGCCCGAGGATCCACTGGAGCACGGTCGCGAGGCCGTAGCCGTCGGACTCGATGCGCGGGGCCTCGTCGGCGCTCGTGGAGGGTTCTGCGAGTCGCGAGGCTTCGAAGCGCAGGAAGGCGGCCGATAGTTTCGACAGAACCTCCCCGATATCGTCGGGGAACTCCATCTCCCCCCGCTCGACCTTCGAGTCCGTGGGCTCATGACGAACTCGAAGCGCGGCGACCTCCTCCGACGGTGCGCTCAGCGCGCAGGACCACGCGGTCTCGCTCTCCACGCCTCGCAGCACGATCTCCATCGGCGTCGCGCCCTGCCGGCGCAGCGTGGCGAGGCCGTACTCCGCGGCGAACACGTCCTTCCTGTCCCGCGTTGACGCCAGCCACGCCAGGTGCACCGCCTGGAGCACCGACGTCTTCCCCGACCCGTTGTCGCCCACCAGCAGCGTGAACTGCGTCAGCGGCACGGTCGTGTCGACGTGCTTGCGGAAGTTCACGAGGCGGACGCTCTCGATCATCGCGCCGCGACGCTACCGCGCGGGCCTCGCGCGGGGCAACCGCCCCCTTCAGTGCGCGCCGCCAGCCGCTCCCGCCGCCCCCGCCGCCGCCCCGCAGCGCACCGGCCGCGCCGTCGGCAGCGCCATCCGCGGGTGCGCCGCGTCGAACCACCGCGCGTCCTCGCCGCGCGCCGTCCGCACGCGCGCGAGCTGCTCGCCCACCGCGTCGCGCAGCACCGGCGACGCCGCGATCGCCTCGTCGGTTAGCGGCGCCAGCACCCGGCGCTCCAACGCCCCGAGCGCCATGTAGTCGTTGGTCGCCACCGTCAACGTCTCCGCGTCGCCCACCGCGCGCCCGTTGGGCCGCAGCAGGCGCACCGCGACGTGCGTGCCCTCGCATGCGCCCACGACGCGCAGCCCCGACACCGCGACGGTGCCGCTGTCGCCCTCGGCGTTGTGCGCGAGGTACTCCCGCAGCGACGACGCCCGCATCCGCACGGTCACCAGCCGGTTGTCGAACGGGAGCACGCTGTAGAGCGTGCCGTAGTCGAGGTCGCCGGCGGGGAGGTCGACGCGGACGCCGCCGGCGTTCATCAGGGCGACGTCGGCGCCGGGGGTGGCGGCGCGCATCATGTCGGCGACGAGGTTGGTGAGCGCCGACTCGTCGCGGTAGCGCGTGCGAACCGCCGTCTCCGCGCGGAAGCCCACCCGCCGCTCGCGCACCTCGCGGGCCGCCTCCATCGCCGGCGCGATCGCCTCGCGCATCGCGGCGTCGGCGACCACCGGCGCGCCCTCGTAGGGCGGCGGCGTGCAGGTCGCGGGGTCGGGCTCGTCGCGCCCCTCCGTTCCCGCGCCGCACACGTCGTGGGGCTGGTGGACGCGGCGGTCGACCACGCGGTGGGCGTTGGGGGCGACGGTGAGGTCGACGCGGCCGAAGGCGCGGCCGTTGGCGAAGGACTCGATCACCGCGACGCCGTTGACCACGTGGGCGACGCCGCGGTGGGTGTGCCCGGCGACGATCACGTCGACCGCGCCCGCGGGGAGCGCGCGGGCCACCTGGAAGATCTCCTCCTCGGCCTCGCAGGTGGAGAGGTCGGCCGGGTCGTCGAAGTGCCGGCACGCGCCGCCCGCGTGGGCCACCACCACCACCGCGACCGCCCCCTCAGCGCGCAGAGCCGCGGCGCGCGCGGCGGCGGCCTCGGCCAGCGGGCGCACGGTGAGGTTGCGGAAGTTGAGCGAGAGCGTCGTCCGCGCGGTGGCCTCGGTGCTCAGGCCCACCACGCCCACCTTCACGCCGCCGACCGTGAGCATCACGCTCGGGCGGACGTTGTCCCACCCCGGGGGAGCGCCGCTCGCCGTCTCCACGATGTTGGCCGTGAGCAGCGGGAAGCTCGCCTCGCGGGCCCGCGCGCGGAGGGCCCCCTGCGGGTCGTCGTTGGGGCTGCGCGCGAAGGTGACCGCGCCTTCGGGCCCGTAGTCGAACTCGTGGTTGCCGACGGCCGCCGCGGCGTAGCCGAGCGCGTTGTAGGCGCGGATCACCGCGGCCCCCTCGTTGAGGTTCGACTCGATGGTCCCCTGGAACATGTCGCCGCCGTCGAGCAGGAGCACCGCGCCGTCGCGCTCGCGCGCGCGCCGGAGGTTGGCGACGTGGCCCGCGAGCCAGGGGAGCATCCCCAGGCGGCCGTGGAGGTCGTTGGTGCCGACGATGGAGAGCACCACGCGCGCGGGCGCGGCCGGCGTCGCGGACGCGTCGGCGGCGGGCGCGACGGGCACCGCGGGCTGCGGCGCGGGGCGCGAGGCGCAGGCGGCGAGGGAGAGGGCGAGGAGGGCGGCGGGGAGGGGCGCGCGGCGGGTCACGCCGTCGACGTATACATGGCTTCGATGGCGTCGGCGTAGCGCTTCTGCACCACCGGGCGCTTCACCTTCATCGTCGGCGTGAGCTCGCCGCCCTCGATGGTGAGCGGCTTCGGCAGCACGTGGAACTTCTTCACCGTCTCCACCCGCGCGTAGCGCTCGTTGACGGCGTCGACGATCTTCTGCACGGCGTCGCGGACGAAGGGGGCGGCGTTGGCGTCGAGCTCGGCGGGGTCGGCGCCGTGCTCCTTCGCGAGGGCCGCGAGGCGCTCGGGGTCGAGCACGAGCAGGGCCGTGAGGTAGGGGCGGCGGTCGCCGATGAGGACGGCCTCGGCGATCAGCGGGTTCTGCTTGAGGTCGGCCTCGATGTTCTTGGGGGCGATGTTCTTGCCGCCGGAGGTGATGATGATCTCCTTCTTGCGGCCGGTGATGGAGAGGAAGCCGTCGGCGTCGAAGGCCCCGAGGTCGCCCGAGCGGAGCCACTCGCCGTCCATCGCGGCCGCGGTGGCGTCGGGGTCTTTGTAGTACCCGAGGAAGACGTTGGGCCCCTTCACCAGGATCTCCCCGTCGTCGCCGAGGCGCACTTCAACACCAGGGATGGGCGTCCCCACCGAGCCGTAGCGCGTCTTCCCGGGGCTGTTGAAGCTGGTGGGCCCGGTGTCCTCGCTCTGCCCGTAGATCTCCTGGATGGGCAGGTCGAGGCTGGCGAAGAACTCCAGCACGTCGGCCCCGAGCGGGGCCGCGCCGCTGACGCACATCCGCACGCGCCCGAGCCCGATCGCCTCGCGGAGCTTCGTGAACACCAGCTTCTGCGCGAGGCGGTACTGGAGCTCGAGGAGGCCCGGCAGGGGCTCACCGCGGTTCTTGTGGGCGTGGGCGCGGGCGGCGACGTCGCGGGCCCAGGCGACGAGGCGAGCCTTCGCCCCCGTGGCCGCCGCCAGCTTCGAGCGCACCGCCGCATGGAACTTCTCCCACACCCGCGGGACGCCGAAGAAGATCGTCGGCTGCGCGCCCTTGAGGTCGTCGGCGAGCTTCTCGATCGACTCGGCGAAGTAGATGCACGCGCCCGTGGTGCAGCCGCCGTGGATCGTGAGCATCTGCTCGGCGATGTGCGACAGCGGCAGGTACGAGAGCAGCACGTCGTCGGCGCCGGCGCCCGTGAGGTCGAGCGCGCAGCGGGCCGTCCACGCGAGGTTGCGGTGCGAGAGCATCACGCCCTTCGGGGGCCCGGTGGTGCCCGAGGTGTAGATCAGCGTGGCGAGCCCGTCGGGCTCGAGCGACTCCACCGCGCGGTCGACCTCGTCGTCGGCGATCCCGTCACCGAGCGCGAGGAACTCCTCCCACGTCACCGCCAGCGGGTCGTCGACCTTCGGGCCGCGCATGAAGACCACGCGCTTCACCGAGGGGATGCGCTCGCGCACCTTGTCGACCTTGTCCCACTGGGCGCGGTTCTCCACCAGCACCACCGCGGCCTCGGCGTGGCGTACGATGTACTCCACCTCCTCCGCCGACGACGTGGTGTAGACGCCCGCCGGCGCCGCGCCGACGCACATCGCCGCGAGGTCCATCACCACCCACTCGGGCCGGTTGTACCCGAGGATCGCCACCGTCGCGCCCTTCCCCGCGCCGAGCGCGAGGAGCGCCCGCGCCGCGCGCCGTACCTCCTGCGCGTGGTCCTTCCACCGCGTCGCCCGCCACGCGCCGTCGACCTTCGCGCAGTACGCGGGCGCGTCGGGCCGCTGCCTCGCCTGCGCCAGGAGCCTCGCCGGGATCGTGTCCGCCGTCATCGCACCGCCCTCCCCGCGGGCGGCTGGTCAACGCCCGCAGGGAGACGTAGCGAATCGTTTCGGGGTGTGCCCTGTCAACCCGAAACCGCGGCCGACGACGACACCCGCGCGATCGCCCGCAGCAGCGTCGCCTGCGTGGCGGGCTTCTCGATCACCCGGTGCTGCCCGGCCTCGAGGAAGCCGCGCGCCTCCGCGGAGAAAGCGCCACCCGTCACGAACACCAGCCGCGACGCGAGGTCGGGGTCGCGCTCGGCGATCTGCTGGTACACCTCGATGCCCGACATCTCCGGCATCATCACGTCGCAGAGGATCGCGTCGAAGGGCTCCGCGCCCCCGAGGATCGCGTCGAGCGCCTCGACCGGGCTGGTGAAGGGCACCACGTCGTGCTGGTCGCGGATGAGCCGCGTGAGCCCGCGGCAGACCATCGGGTCGTCGTCGATCACCGCGACGCGCCGGCGCTCGTAGCACGACACGTCGACCACCGGCGTCATGGTGGAGGGGCGCGAGATCGAGCCCACCACCGGGAGCACCACGCGGAAGATGGTGCCGCGGCCCGGCTCGCTCTCGACGTAGATCTCGCCGCCCATCGACGACACGATCCCGTGGCAGACCGAGAGCCCGAGGCCCGTCCCCTCGCCCACGGGGCGCGTGGTGAAGAAGGGGTCGAACACGCGCGCGATGACGTCGGGGCTCATCCCCTCGCCCGTGTCGGAGATGGCCACCTGGACGCGGCTGGCGTCGACGCGGTCGAGCGAGACGTGCACCTCGTGGCGCGCCGCCGAGCCCTCGGGGATCGCCTGCGCCGCGTTGAGCAGGAGGTTGACGAACACCTGGGTGAGCCGCGCGACCGAGCCCATCACCGCGGGCACGCGGCGGACGAGCCGGGTGAGCCGCGCGCGGTGGCGGATGGTGTTGGCCGTCAGCCGGATGGCCGTCTCGAGGGGCGTGGTGAGGTCGACCGGCGCGGCGGCGGTGTCCTCGCCCTCGGTGCGGGTGAACACCGCGAGGTCGCGCACCACGCGGTGCAGGCGGTCGGCGGCGGCGCGCGAGGCGGCGAGCTCGGCCTCGAGGTCGTCGCCGTGGGGCGGGCCGAGGCGCGCGGCCACGCCGCGGATCTGGTCGAAGGCCGCGGTGAGCACCTGGAGCGGGTTGTTGAGCTCGTGGGTGAGCCCGGAGGCCAGCGTGGCGAGGGACGCGACCCGCTCGCTCTGGGCGAGCCGCGCCCGCACCTCCTCGCGCCCCGTCACGTCGCGGAACACCACGAGGTGCACGTCGGGGAGCACCTGCGCGGTGACGGTGACCTCGCACACCATCGTCGCCCCGTCGCGGCGACGCAGGCGGAGGCGGGCCTCCTGCTCGCGCTGGCGGTGGCGCCCGGCCCACAGCGGCGCGAAGAGCCCCTGGCTCTCGGGGGCGAGCAGCGAGGGGAGCGTGACGCCCTCGGGCGGCGCGTCGTCGAGCGGGAAGAGCGACGCGGCGGCGCGGTTGTACTCGACGCAGCGCTCGAGGTCGTCGACGAAGATGCGCGCCTCGGGGCTCTCTTCGAAGGCCGCGCGCGCCCGGCGCTCGCTCGCGCGCAGGGCGGCGACGGTCTGGTGCCGCGTGAGGGTGTTGCGCACCGTGCGCTCGAGCTCGGGCGCCGTCACCCGCGCCCGCACGAGCCACTCGCCGGCGCCGAGCGAGAGGGCGACGCGCTCGGCGGCGGGCTCCTCGGCGCGCGCGAGCACCGCCACGGGGCACGGGCGCTCGCCCGAGGAGGCCGTGCAGATGAGGTCGCTGACGCGCCGGAAGTTGGCCCCGTACGACGCGACGCAGACGTCGACCTCGCGCGCCGCCACCCGCCGCTGCGCCTCCTCCCACACACTCGTGAACTGGAACCCGCTCGCGTACGGGCCGATCGCCTCGGCCACCAGGCGCAGGTGCTTCAGGTCGATCTCGTCGGCGACCACCAGCACCCGCGGGCACGGCTCGGGCACGCCCTCGACGTCGTCCACCTCGCGCGCGAACTGGCCTGACCGGCGAAGGTCGGCGGGGGCGGAGGTGTCTCGTTGCGACCTGGGCATCCGGTGTCCGGCAGGGGAAGAGGGCGCAACTATACCCTTGCAACGCCCGGGAACGTCCACTCCGCGACGGCGCGCGCCCTGCGAAATGGCCGCTTTCAGCCAGCGGGCCCCGCACCCGGGTCGCCGTCGACCCGCGCGGCCCGGATCCGCCAGAGGTCGAAGAGGGGGTCGGCGACGCGGCGCGCGGACGTCGTGCGCGCGATCCCCGTGACGTAGTCCTCGATTTCCAGCGGCGCCGCGGCCCCCGGCTGGCGCGGCGGGTCGAAGCGGATCGCGCGGACCACGGGGAGCTCCTGCGACGGCCCCGCCGCACCGTCGGCCGGCGGGTGCACGCCGGGCGCGACCGAGACCCGGACGACCTCGGGCACGCCGCCCAGGGAGCGGAGGACGTGTGTTCCGGTTTCGTGGCGGAGGTAGTCCCAGACGCCGAGGCCCGAGAGCTGGAGGGTGACGGCCTGGACGTCGCCGCCCTGGATCGAGTCGCGGAGCTCGCGGGCGCTGCGGCAGATGAAGGTGACGGTGTTGGGGGCGGAGATCGCGGCGAGCTCGAGGGTGCCGCGGGCCTCGGCGTAGGCGACGGCGAGCTGCTCGAGGAGCCCGCCGTCGGGCGACGGGGGCGCCTCGGCGAGGAGCTCGTTGGGCGTGGCGCGCGCGAGGGTGACGGTGGCCTCGTGGCCGCCGGGCGCGTCGGCGCCGTCGAGGGCGCGGCGCAGCACGGCCACCTCGGCGAGGGCGTCGAGGACGTCGCCGCGGGCGGGCGCGGCGCGGGCGGCGACGGCGCGGCGGTCGAAGGCGCGGAGGCGCAGGGCCTTGAAGGAGCCCACCTCGCGCACGAGGTCGTCGCCGGCCTCGATCTCGAGGGCGCGGAGCTCCCAGTCCTCGTCGCGGGAGGCGGCGCGCTCGAGCGACTCGAGGAGCTCGTCGAGGGCGGCGAGCTCGCCGCGCAGGGCCTCCAGGGTGTAGAGCGCGCCGCCGTCGTCGCGGGCGCCGGCGCGGTGCCGCGCGACGAGGTCGAGGATGCGGGCGGAGAGGTCGGCGAGGCGCGGCGAGGCGGCGAGCGCGGCGAGCTCGCGGCGCGCGTCGGTGACGCGGGCCTGGAGCTTCGCTGGCGGGTCGGTGAGGCAGGCCTCGAGCGGGAAGCGGGCGGCGAGGGGCTCCGCCTCGCGCAGCGCGGCGACGTCGAGCGCGAGGGCGCCGTCGCGCAGGCGGAGGGTGACGAAGCGGAGCTCGCTGCCGGCCGCGCGCACGGCGAGGTCGGTGAGGAGCGAGCCGACGCGGTCGTCGAGCCAGCGCTTGAGCGAGCGGGCGCCGTCGGCGGCGCGGAAGGCCTCGGCGACGACGTGGTCGAGCACGGCGCCGTCGGCCGAGACGAAGGCGTTGCGCTCGAGGAGCCCGCGGCGGCGGGTGAGGCGGGCGAGCTCGCGGCCGACCACCGCGCGGGCGACCTCGGGGGTGAGCGGGCGGAAGGCGACGACGCGGTCGATGCGGTTGAAGAGCTCGGGGGGGAAGAAATCGCGGACGGCCTTGAGGTGCTCGGCGCCGGAGGTGACCTGCGCGGCGCCGAAGCCCACGGACGCCTCCGCGCGCGCGCCGAGGTTGGAGGTCATCACGATGACGGCGTGGGCGAAGCTGGCGACGGCGCCCGACGCGTCGGTGAGCCTCGCCTCGTCGAACACCTGGAGGAGGAGGTTGTGCACCTGGGGGTGGGCCTTCTCGATCTCGTCGAGGAGCACGACGCAGAAGGGCTGCGCGAGCACGGCGCGGGTGAGCACGCCGTCGGGGCTCCAGCGGTCGCCGACGAGGCGCGCGGCGGCGTCGGGGGTGTTGTACTCGCCCATGTCGAGCCGCAGGAGGCGGTCGGCGCTACCGTAGAGGTAGCCGGCGAGGGCCTTGGCGAGCTCGGTCTTCCCGGTGCCGGTGGGGCCGGCGAAGAGGTACACGGCGCAGGGGCGGCGCGGGTCGACGAGGCCGGCGCGGAGGCGGGCGACGACGTCCACCGCGGCCTCGACGGCCTCGGGCTGGCCCATCACCTGCGCGGCGAGCTCGCGGCGCACGTCCGCGGGGTCGAGCGGCTCGCCGGGGGAGAGCAGCCGGAGCGGCAGGCCCGTCCGCGCGGAGAGGGCGAGGTCGACCTGCCAGTGCCCGACGAAGACGTCGTTGGCGCGGTTGACGGTGAGGGCGTCGTGGACGGACTGGCGGAGGAGGTCGACGGCCTTGCCGGGCCAGGCGCGCGTGGGGACGAGCGCGGCGCCGACCTCGAGCACCTCGCGGAGCGCGCCGGGGTGGACGCGCAGGCGCGTGTGCTGGGCCTCCAGGCGCCGCACCTCGTCGAGCAGCACGCGGAGCGTCTCGGCGGCGGAGGCCTCGCGCACGAGCACGCGGGTGAAGAGGGCGGCGAAGGCGGGCGCGTCCTCCTCGAGGCGGCGCAGCTCCTCCTCGGTGCACTCGCCGATCAAGGTGATCTCGCGGCGCGCGAGGGGCCCGGCGAAGAACTCCCCGAGGTTCATCTCGCTGTCGCGCGAGCGGCCGACGCGGCCGAAGTGGTGCAGGTCGGTGGCGAGAAGAATGGCGCGGCGGGCGCGGGCCTCGGCGACGAGGTCGAGGCAGCGCTTCTGCCAGTCGCCGAGGTACGACATCCCGGCGATGATGCGCTTGCCGCTCACCTGCCAGACGTGGCGGACGCGGTCGGCGTTGCGGTGCGAGGCGTAGCCGTCGTGGTCGAGGAGGTCGGCGACGGCGCGCTCGAGGAGGGCGGTGCGGCCCGAGCCCGAGGGGCCGACGACGAGGCAGGGCTGCGGGGTCGGCTGGCAGAGCAGGAGCCGGAGCTGCTCGCGCCACGGGCTGCGCGGCGGCACCGGGGTGACGCTGCCGTCGACGACCTTCCAGGTGAGGTCGACGCCGAGCTGGGCGAGCACCTCGCGGCGCTTCTCGTCGCGGGCGGGGCCGTCGTTGCGGAGGTCGTCCCAGACGCCGCGCGGGCGGTCGGCGAGCTCGTCGAGGAGGCTCTTCGGCGAGGCGGCGAAGGAGAAGGACTTGAGCACGCCGCGGCCCTTCAAGCGGAGCTCGTCGACCGCGGCGTCGTCGAGCTCGGCCCAGTCGTCGGCGAAGAAGGCCGCGGCCTGCTCGGCCAGCGTGAGGTCGGCCTGCACCGGGAACCACCGCCCCTGGCGCGCGGGGTGGTACGCGATGACGAGGCGCTCGCTCGGCGACGCGCGGCGGGGCTCGACGATGACGGGGCAGACGACCGACACCTTGCGGCGCCGGCCCTCGCCGCGGAGGACGAGCTCGACGTGGACGGTCTCGAGCCGGGTGCCGCGGACGAACTCGAAGCGAACGAGCTCGCGCGCGGGGAGCCCCGCGAGGGCGTCGCGCAGGGCGTTGGCGACCTTCTGCTGGAGCTTGCCGGCGTGGGGCCCGCGCTCGCGGCGGGTGTGGTCGCCGAGGCCGAGGGTGGTCCAGCGGAGCTCGGCGCCGACGCGCTCTTGGTAGACGGCGACGGTGACGTTCATGCCCGGCGGGTCAGAGGTAGCTGCTGTTGAACCACCACTCGGTGGTGACGCCGAGGTAGTGCTCGACGTCGTTGAAGCCGAAGGGGTCGCCGGGGGCGTAGAGCCGCCGCGCGCCCGCGTCGCGCACGGTGGCGAGGTAGACGAGCTGGAGGTGCGGGCGGGTGTAGCTCCCGCGGCCGCCGGGCGACACGAACGGCACGATGCCCGCGCGGAAGAGCGAGCCCCGCACGGCGCCGTCGCCCGTCTCCGGGTCGAGGGCGTTGTAGGTGACGTGCTCGAAGCTGAGCTCGCCGGCGATGCCCGCGTACTGGCCGAACCAAACGATGGGGCGCGCGACGACGGCGCCCTCCCACATCGCGTTGCGCCCGAAGACGCCCGGGTCGGCGTCGCGGAAGTAGCGCGCGTAGGCGCCGCCCATCAGCGCGAAGGGGCCGCTCTCCCAGTTGGCCGAGAGCGCCACGCGGAACTCCTGCGCCCGCTCCGACGTGCGGATCGAGTCGCGCACCGCCGGGACGCGCAGCTCGCCGTAGGCCCCGAGCCCCTCGGCCCAGCGCACGAACACGTTGAGGAAGTTGCGCCCGGAGTACATGCCCCACTGCGCGCCGACGACGTAGCCCTGGTCCGACGGCATCAGGATGCGGTCGCCCCGCTCGCTCGTCTGCCGCACGCCCTCGGCCATCGTGTGGAACTCCCCGTAGAGCGACGCCTTCATCCCCGCCCGCGCGTCGCGCCCGGAGAAGAACCACGTCGCCTTGGCCACGGTGATGATCCGCGGCCGGTCGAGGAGCAGCGCGTTGACGGCGCCGAAGCCCTCGCGCGGCGTCGTCTGGAAGGTCTGGAGCTGGTAGGGGTCGTCGAGGCGGTTCATCCCGACGGCGGCTTGCACGACGAGGTTGTCGCCGGGCTCGAAGCGCGCACCGGCGCCGACCATGTTGAGGTTGTCGAGCGGCCACCAGTTGAGGAGGTAGACGTCGTCGCCGCGGTACATCCGCGAGCCGACCCAGAGCGACAGCGCGTCGTGCAGGACGCCGCGCTCCTCGAGGTAGAGGTTGCGGATGGCGAAGGTGCCGTCGAAGCGCCCGGTGAAGTGGAAGAGCGTATCGTTGGCGGCGATGGTGGTCACCGCGCGCCAGCGCGTCCCGCGCATCCGCCAGTCGTAGTTGAACTGGACCTCCATGTACGGCGCGAGGTCGAGGCGCGACGCGAACGCGGCGATGTTGGCCTGGCGCCCGAGCCTCCCGCGCAGGTCGCTGGCGATCCCGACGCGCCCGTACGAGCCGAAGGAGAAGCCCGTCGTCGGCTGCTCGGGCGGCGCGGCCGTGTCGCCGCTCACGGGCGCGGCGGGTGCGTTCGCCTCGGTCGGGGCGGAGGGTGGCAGCGGCGGGCGCTCGGGGGCGGCGCTCGCCTGCGCGTCGGGCGCGGGCGTGGGCGGTGCGGGCGCCTGCCCGGTCGTCGGCGCGGGGGGGTCGGAGGACTGGGCCCACGCGGGCGCCGCGAAGGTGACCGCCGCGAATCCGAGGATGCTGGGGAGGCGCACGGCGCCGGACGCTACCCGATCATCGCGCGGGTTGCAGCAACACGTTGGAGCCCGCGGCGCCGGCGAGCGTCCACGCGCGCCCCTCGGCCTGGACGGTGGTCTCGCGGTAGGCCCAGACGCGGAGGCGGGCGTTCATCGCGCGGAGGCCGCTCTGGTTGAGGAGCGCGGCGTCGACGGTGAGGCTCCCGTTGCGGCGCGGCGTGCACACGATGGTGGGCCCGGCGCGGTCGGCGGCGTCGGGCTCGAGGCGCACCATCACGCTGGTGGCGTCGGCGCCCGTCCAGGCGACGGCGAGGTCACCCGCGGAGGGCCAGGTCACCACCGGCAGCGTCGTGGGCTGCGTGATGGTCGGCGTGCCGGGGAAGCGAACCTCGCCCATGAGGTCGGTGACGCGGTCGTCGGGGCCGATCTCGTCGGCGCTGTACACCGTGGCGTTGCGCCCGCTGAAGAAGGCCCCGCAGCCGCGGAAGTTGCCCTCCCACGGCCCCGCGCTGCCCGCCTCGGGGCAGAAGCCCGAGGTCTGCATGAGGTCGCCCGAGTTGGTGGTGATCGCGCCGGCGCAGAGCCAGCCCTGCCCGCTGTAGTCGCGCTCGGGGGGCTGCGTGTAGAGCTTGCAGTCGCCGCCCGAGCCCGTCGCGGTGGGCGCCTGCGTCGACGCGCGCGTCGCGGTGAAGAGCATGAAGGAGTAGCCGCAGCGCAGCTCGTTCATCATGGCGCCGGCGCGGTTCTCGGCGCGGAGGACGACGCTTCGCACCACCTGCCCGGCGGCGAGGGACTGCGGGTAGGGCGACGTCCCCGAGAGGGCGTAGTCGTTGCTGCCCGTCTGCGGGGGCGTGGCGTTCGAATCGCCGCAGGCCGCGAGCGCCAGGGCGGCGGTGAACCATCGCGCGTGTCTCATGCCTCGCTCTCCTCGTCGTCGTCCTGCGCGCCGGGGCGCTTGATGCCGAGCGCGCGCATCTTCTTGTAGAAGTGCGAGCGCTCGAGCCCGAGGTCGCGCGCCGCGTGGGTGGCGTTGCCCCGGTGGTGGTCGAGCGCGCGCATCACGATGTCGCGCTCGAAGGCCTCCTGCATGTCGCGCATCGGCACGCCGGGGGTGTAGTACCCGTCGCGGCTCCCGGTGGTGGGCCCCGCGGCCGCGAGCACCGGCAGCGCCATCCGCGCGTCCTCCTCGGTGATCACGTCGTCGGTGGTCAGGATCACCAGGCGCTCGACGAGGTTCTTGAGCTCGCGCACGTTGCCCGGGAAGGGGTGCTTCGTGAGCAGCGCCACCGCGGCCTGGGTCATCGTGCGGCCCGGCCGGTCGTTGGCCTTGCTCGCGGCAGGGAGGAAGCTCTCGATGAGCAGCGCGACGTCCTCGCGCCGCGCCCGCAGCGGCGGGATGTGGATCGGCACCACGTTGAGCCGGTCGTAGAGGTCGGCCCGGAAGCGCCCGGCGGCGACGTCCGCGGCGAGGTCGCGGTTGGTCGCGGCCACCACGCGCACGTCGACCTTGATCGTCTTGCTCCCGCCGACCCGCTCGATCTCGCCCTCCTGGAGCACCCGCAGCAGCTTCGCCTGCATGGGCTGCGGCATGTCGCCGACCTCGTCGAGGAAGAGCGTCGAGCCGCTGGCCCGTTCGAACTTCCCCTTCCGCTCACGGACGGCGCCGGTGAAGGCCCCCTGCTCGTGGCCGAAGAGCTCGCTCTCGATCAGCTCCTGCGGGACGGCCGCGCAGTTGAGCTTCTCCATCGTGTTGGCCGCGCGCTTCGAGCCCTCGTGGATCGCGCGCGCCACGAGCTCCTTGCCCGTGCCGCGCTCGCCCGTCACGAGCACCGGCGCGTTGGCCGAGGCCGCGAGGCGCACCCTGTCGCGCAGCTCGCGCATCACCGGCGCCTCGCCGAGCAGCGCCGCGGCGGGCCCGGCGGCCTCCTTGAGCTCCTTCAGCTCGCCCTTGAGCCGCGCGACCTCGAGCGCGTTGCCGACCGCGAGGAGCAGCCTGTCGGTGGAGAGCGGCTTCTCGAGGAAATCGCGGGCCCCGAGGCGCGTGGCCTGCACGGCCATCTCGATGGTGCCGTGGCCGCTCATCACGAGGACGGGCGTGTCGACGCCCTGCGCGCGGACGCGGCGGAGGACTTCGAGCCCGTTCACCTCGGGGAGCTGGACGTCGAGGAGCGCGAGGTCGTAGGCGCGCGAGCCGAGCTTCTCCAGGGCGGCGGTGCCGGTGGGGGCGGAGTCGGTGTCGTAGCCCTCGACGCGGAGGGCGTTCTTCACGGTGCGGAGGATGTTGGGCTCGTCGTCGACGACGAGGATGGTCGCGCGTGGCACGGCCCGGGAGCGTAGTGGGGAGGGAGGGGCGGTGGGAAGGGGGACGGACGCGGACTCAACGGCTCGCCTCCGCCGCGGGCGCCTCCCGCCACGCCCTTGCGCCCCGCGGCCGGCTCGCGTATCGCTCGCGGGCCCCCGATGCCCGACACGTACTCCCGCGACGAGGTGAAGGAGATCCTGGGGCGCGCGCTGGAGAAGCAGCACGCGCAGGGCGACGCGATCACTCACGACGAGCTCGCCGCCGTGGCGCGCGACATGGGCGTGGCCCCCGAGGCGCTCGCCCAGGCGGCCGCGGCCGTGCGCGAGGAGCGCGAGCTCCAGTCCGCGGTGTCCGCGGCGATCGCCCGACGTCGTCGCGGCTTCTCGGCGCACCTGATGGCCTTCGTGATGGTCAACGCGCTGCTCACGGTGGGCAACCTGATGACGGGCGGCCCGCTGTGGTTCGTGCTGGTGGCGCTCGCGTGGGGCATCGGGCTCGCCTTCCACGCCCGCGCGGCCTTCGCGCCGACCGCGAGCGCCGCCGCCCGCGCCCGACGTCGCATCCGAGCGCGACCGCGAACTCGCCGAGCGCCAGCGCCGCAAGCGCGAGGCGGAGGAGAGCGCGCGGCGCATCGGCAAGGCCGTCGAAGCCGGCGTGGTCGAGGTGCTCAAGACGGTGGCCGACGTCATCGACCCGGCGCGCCGGGGCGAGGCCGCGCGCAGGGGACGGGCGTCCGCGTCGGTCACCACCGAGCGCCCAGGCGAGCCGCGGGAGCCGCGCGCGACGAGGGCGCCGCGGGCAGGCACGTGCTCTTCACCTGGGCGGCACCGCCGAGCCCACCACGAGCGCCGGGTCTCGCGCGGTGATGCGCCCGTCGCCTCGCTCGTGTGCCGCCCTCGCCTGCACGCCCTCCGCGCCGCGCGCGCCCACCGCGCGCCTCCGCCGCCCGCGCGCCACCGGCGTGCGCGCGGGCGATCGTCGTGACGCACCGCGCGTTCGGGTACGGCGGCGTGGGCCCCGCGATGCCGGGCGATCCCCCGCTCTTCTTCGGGCTGCGCGTGGAGCGTCGGCGGCGTGCGCGCTGCGGGGGCTCCCGGCTCCCGCGCAGACCGAGCTGCTCGACGCGCAGGGCGCCGTGCTCGCCAGCGCCGCGGGCCCTCACGCTGCAGGCCCGGGACGCGCCCGCGCGGCCTGGCGCCCCACGGCGACGAAGGGACCGCGGCCTTCGACGGCGCGCTCTCCCGCGGGTAGCACCGTGCGGCTGCTCGCGCGCGGCGGCGTCGCCGAGCGGCACGCCGACGGCGGTGCGGTATCGGGCGACCTTCGCCTACGAGGGTGGCAGTGCGCGTCAAGGGCCCCGCAGAAGGCCCGTGGGCGACGGCGTAGGGGCGCGTCACGGCGTCGAGCGCGCGCAGCAGAAGCCGTACATCCCCTGCGGGTCGACGATGTCGGGGCGCTTGCCGAGGTGAAGCTCCGGCTCGGGGAGGAAGATCCACCCGCCGGGGCCGCCGCGCCCCAGGCGGAACGGCCCCCGGAGCTCGCCCAGGAGTTCCCCCGCCGCGTTGCCGTGCGTCGTGCGCGGGCGCGGCATCGCGAAGGCTTCCCCTTCGAGGATTTCCACCCGGACGTGGTCGGGCGCGTCGCGCCACACGTCGACGACGTCGCGGCGCAGGTTGGGGAACTGTGCGTCGAAGGGGTCGTCGAGGGCGACGGTCATCGCCGCCCGATCATGCGCGCGCCAGCACGTCGCAGGCAACCCCCGCGGCCGCGCCCTTGCGCCCCGCGGCGGGCTCGCGTATCGCTCGCGGGCCCCGATGCCCGACACGTACTCCCGCGACGAGGTGAAGGAGATCCTGGGGCGCGCGCTGGAGAAGCAGCACGCGCAGGGCGACGCGATCACCCACGACGAGCTTGCGGCGGTGGCGCGCGACATGGGCGTGGCCCCCGAGGCGCTCGCCCAGGCGGCCGCGGCCGTGCGCGAGGAGCGCGAGCTCCAGTCCGCGGTGTCGGCGGCGATCGCCCGACGTCGTCGCGGCTTCTCGGCGCACCTGATGGCCTTCGTGATGGTCAACGCGCTGCTCGCGGTGGGCAACCTCATGACGGGCGGCCCGCTGTGGTTCGTGCTGGTGGCGCTCGCGTGGGGCATCGGGCTCGCCTTCCACGCCCGCGCGACCTTCGCGCCCGACCGCGAGCGCCTCGCCGCCCGCGCGCGCCGCCGCATCGAGCGCGACCGCGAGCTCGCCGAGCGCCAGCGCCGCAAGCGCGAGGCGGAGGAGAGCGCGCGTCGCATCGGCAAGGCCGTCGAAGCCGGCGTGGTCGAGGTGCTCAAGACGGTGGCCGACGTCATCGACCCGGCGCGCCAGGGCGAGGCCGCGCGCAAAGGGACGGGCGTCCGCGTCGAGGTCACCACCGAGCGCACCGGCGAGCCCGCCGAGGCCGCGCGCGACGAGGGCGCCGCGGGCGAACGCGCGCGCCGCGGGTGATGCGCCCCTTCGTCGCCCCGCTCGTCGCCGCCCTCGCCTGCACGCCCGCCGCGCCGCGCGCGTCCCATCGCTCCGCGCCTCCGCCGCCCGCCGCGCCGCCGGCGTGCGTGCAAACGGTCGCCGTGACGCACCGCGCGTTCGGGTACGGCGGCGTGGGCCCTTCGCTGCCGGGCGATCCCCCGCTCTTCTTCGGCCTGCGCGTGGAGGCGTCGGCGACGTGCGCGCTGCGGGGGCTCCGGCTCACGCGGGTCGAGCTGCTCGACGCGCAGGGCGCGGTGCTCGCCAGCGCCACGGGCCTGCTCGCGCTGCGAGTCGAAACGCGCCCACGCGGCCCCGGTGACTACGACGACGAAGGGACGGTGGCCTTCGACGGCGCGCTCTCCGCGGGCAGCACCGTGCGGCTGCTCGCGCGCGAGCGGCTGGCGCCGGGCGGCACGCCGACGGCGGTGCGGTACCGGGCGACCTTCGTCTACGAGGGCGGCGAGGCGCGGGTCGAGGGCCCCACCGAGGGCCCGTGGCCGACGGCGTAGGGCGCGGCTACCGCGCGAGGTCGGTGAGCGCGTAGACCTCGACCGACACGCCCGGCGACCACAGCGCCATCGGCGCCTCCCCGCCGCGCGCGATGCCCGCGGCCTTCAGCAGGTCTTCCTCCCAGGAGAACACCGTCGCCTTGCGCAGGGGGTACGGCGGGTGGTGCACGCGCCCCACCTGGAGCCCGGCGCGCGTCTGCGCGTAGAGGATGTAGCGCTCGGCGAGGAAGTGCTCGAGCGTCCCCGGCGTCGCGTGGAAGTCCTCGCCCTCGGGCCGGTAGCGCACCTTCGCGACGGCGGGCGCGGGCTGCGGCGAGAGCCTCCGCGTCGCGTACGACACCTCGCCGTCGGCCTCGGCGAGCGTCATGTCGGCGTGGAAGTACGGCAGGTGCCAGAAGGTGCGCGCCACCTTCGCGGGCAGCCACGCCGCCGCGTCGAGGCTGAAGAACCACACCCCCGGGTCGCGCCCTTTGTAGTGCACGTACGTGCGGACGTTGGTCTCGTGGAAGTCGCTCGTCCCCGGCACCGCCGGCAGCCACGAGAGCCGCACGCCCTTCATGGTGAAAGGCACGAGCCCCACCCACGCGCTCCCGTCGAAGGTGTCGATCTCCAGCTCCGCGGGGATCAGCGGTCGCAGAACCTCCACCGGCACGCGCCAGTGGAGGAAGAGCAGCGTCTCCCAGCGCTGGCGCTGCGCCATGCGAACGCCCTCGGGTCGGCGCGTGGGGGCGATCCGGTCGATGGACTCGCCGGCGCTCATCGCGGCTCCCAGCGGAGCATCTCGCCGCCGCCGGCGAGGATGCGCTGCTGGTTGAGGCCGTCCTGGTTCATGAGGAAGATGCCGCCGCGGCTGGAGGAGAAGGCGATCAGGCGGCCGTCGGGCGAGTACGTCGGGTCGACGTTGGAGCCCTGCCCCTCGGTGAGCCGGCGCACCGCGCCGCTGCCGACGTTGATGGTGAAGATGTCGGTGCCGCCGCCCGCGCGCCCGGAGTAGGCGATGGTCTGGTTGTCGGGGGCCCACGACGGCGAGGTGTTGTAGCCGCCGGCGAAGCTCACGCGGCGCTGCCCGCCGCCGCCGGCGTCCATCACGTACACCTGGGGGCCGCCGGCGCGGTCGCTGACGAAAGCGATCTTCGAGCCGTCGGGCGACCACGCGGGGGAGATGTCGGCGCCGGAGTCGGAGGTGATGCGGCGGAGGTTCTGCCCGTCGGCCGAGCCCACGTAGATGTCGCTGTTGCCGTCACGGGTGAGCACCACGGCCATGCGCGAGCCCGAGAAGGCCGCGCCCATCACCAGCCCGTCGGCGCGGAGCACGGGCGTCGGGCGCCCGGCGCGGAAGAGCGCGAGGAAGCCTTCGGGCGTCTGCGACGAGAAGTAGAGCCCGCCGGGGCCCCAGTTGGGGGTGAAGTTGAGGCGGCCGGAGGAGACCTGCGAGAGGTTCTCCCCGTCGCAGTCGACGGTGTAGATGTGGCGGCGGCCGCGCGCGCCGCGGCGCGAGAAGGCGATGCGCGAGCCGAACACCCCGGCCTGGTGGGTGTAGAGCTCGAGGAGGTCGTTGGCGATGCGGTGGGCGATGGAGCGCGCGGTGCCGGGCCCGTAGGTGCGCTCGAGCACGGGCGAGGCGGGGCGGCCGGGCTCCCACACCTTGAGCTCGACGCGCACGCTGTCGCCCTGGCCGGTGACCTGTCCCTTCACCACGCTCGACGCGCCCGCGGTGGTCCACGACGGGGCGTTGATGGTGAGCCCCTCGGCCTCGAGGTTGGCGGTGAACGACCGCGGGTCGAGCACGCGGAAGAGCGACGAGAGCCGCAGGTCGTTGGCGACGACGTTGGCGAGCCCTTCGCCCGAAGGCCCGCGCATCGCGGGGACGGCGATCGGGAGGAGCCGCGCCTCCAGCCCCTGGAGCGTGATGGTGATGTCCCCCATCGAGGGGACGGCCGTCACCTGCTGGGGGGCGGGCTGCTGCTGCGCGCGCGACACGAGCGGCGGGAGGAGCGCCGCGGCGCCGGCGGCCGCGACGACCAGGCATTGCGAGATCCTGCGCTTCACGGCGCGCAGTCTACGCCCGTTCGCCGCGGGCGCGAAACACTTCGGCGGTTCGGGCGGCCGGGGGGCCGGGCGGGCGCACGGTGAGGGTGAAGTGCGGCCAGTCCCACACCACGGTGACCTCGATCGAGGCGCCGCCGGGCGTCGCAAAGCTGTCGACGTCGCCCTCCGCCAGCGTCGCGAGGTCGCCGCCCCGAGAGGCGCCCGCGTTCTCGCGCGTGGCGTCGACGAAGGCCGCGCCGCACCGGGCGACGAAGGCCGCGAGCGCCGGCGCGACGCACGCCGCCCACGAGCCCGCCTCGCCCGCGTCGGGCGGGAACACCGGGCTGCCTTCGAGCGCGACCGCGTCGACGCGCTCGTCCCGGAAGCGCACCCGCGCCGCCAGGGCGACGCCCGGCGCGAGCGTGATCAAGGGCGCGGCGCTCGACCACGAGACGCCGTCGCCGTCGGGGGCGAGGCTCCAGCGGCGCACGACCTCCCGACGGTGGTCGTCCCAGCGCACGGCGAGGAGGCCGACGTCGAGGTCGAAGGTCGGCTCGCGTTCGGGGAGCGGGACAGCGAGCGAGGCGCGGCGCTCCCGGCGGTTCACGCGCCGCGCCCGTCCGGGAGATTGTCGCAGGGGCGCCACGGCGCGCGCGGAGGACGAGTGGTTTGTGCGGCGAAAGTCACGGCGTGACGCTACCGCAGCGCCTCCCCCGGAGGAACCTCCCCCACGACGCGCGACCTCGCGCGGCCTCCGCGAGCACCGACGGTGCTCCGCATGATCCGTGGGATGGCTTCCGCCCGTGTCGAAGGTGATCTCGCTACGGCACGCCCCCGCGCGTGAGCGGGTCGACGGAGCGTGGGAGGCCCCGTCCCCAGCGCTTCAGCGCGCGATCAGCCGCCAGCGCTCAGGTGGCGAACTTGAACAACTGCTGCACGTTCATCGCAAGCGCCGGATCGCCGGTCACCCGGAGCTTGCCCGCGAAGTAGAGCTGCATGCCCGCGTTGGGGTCGCCGAGCATGGTCTTGAAGTCATCGTGGGAGACCTCGACCGTGCACTGCGCCTTGCCGCGGTCGCCGCGGGTGCAGGTCGGCGGGTCCGCGGTGCAGTCGACGGTCCACTCGCCGCCGCCTTCGCCAGTGACCTTGAAACAGTACGCGGCGTCGATCTCGCGGGCCTTGTCCGGATACTTACTGAGGCCCGCCGGAATCAGGATGTCGAACAGCTCCGGCGCGTCGCTGGGCAGTTTGGCCATGTGTGTCCTCCTCTGAGCGTGGTAACGCAGTCAAAGTTTCCAGTCAACGGAGATCAAGGAAAACTAGCGAACGCCAGACGCGACGCGGCGACGCACGCGAAACACCGCTGTTTCGAGGGCAGACGCGGCGCGCGCCGGGCTCCGGTGTGAGCCGTCGAGGTCGGGGCGATGGGCCCTGCGCTGCGTGAGAGGATGCGGCGCATGACGGCACCGCACCGGCTCACGTCGAGGGTCATCGCCACGGAGGACGCGCTCCGCGCGCTGATCGGGTCGCCCTCGGAGGTCGTGCAACACAAGGTCACCGACCGCATCCTGGCGTCGACGCGCGGCTTCATCGAGCGCTCCCCCTTCGTGTGCGTCGCGACGCACGGCGCCGACGGCACCTGCGACGTGAGCCCGCGCGGCGACCCGCCGGGCTTCGTGCGCGTCCTCGACGACCGCACGCTGCTCCTCCCCGAGCGCCCGGGCAACAAGCTCGCGGACACGCTGCGGAACGTGATCGCCACCGGCCGCGTGGGGCTCCTCTTCGTGATCCCCGGCGTGGGGGACTCCTTCCGGGTGAACGGCCGCGCGACGCTCACCGACGACCCCGAGCTCCTCGCGCCCTGCACGGTCGAGGGCAAGGCCCCGCGCCTCGCGATCCTCGTCGACGTGGAGGAGGCGTACACGCAGTGCTCCAAGGCGTTCCTGCGCTCCGCGCTCTGGGACCCGGCGCGCTTCGTCGACCGCGCCGCGCTGCCGACCAACGGGGAGATCCACCGCGAGATCGCGGGCGGGGACTTCGACGCCGGGGCCTACGACGCCGAGCGCGCGGCGCGGTACGCCCGGCGCGAGGGCTTCTACTGAAAGAGGTCGCGAGGACGGAGGCCGCGCTGCGCGGGCGCGCTTCGGGCGCTCACCGCTGGCCCGCGGCGAGCGCGAGGCGCGCGGCGGCGTCGGTGCTCACCAGGGTCACGTGCGGCGGCAGCACCCGCGCGAGCGCGAGGAAGGAGTTCTCCAGCGTGAGGCCGCCGTCGCTCGTGAGGTAGACCCAGGCGACCGTCCCCCGCGGGTACGCGCCGATCTCGTCGGCCATGCGCTGCGGGCTGCGGAGGTGGGTGTCGGCGTCGTTGTTGACCCCGCGCCACTCGCGCGGACGGAAGAGCGCGACCCGGCCGCCGCCCGCGCCCGTGAGCACCTCGAAGAACCGGTCGGGCGGCCACCACGTGAAGGTCGGCAGGAGGTACGGCACGTTCACCGGGAACACCCCGCGGATGGGCCCACCAACCCTCGCGTACCGCGGCAAGAAGCGGTCCTCGGCCTCGTGCCACGTGCCGGCCCAGTCCCAGTGAACCGTGCCCGTGACGCCGAGCACGCACGCGTCGGCCTCCGTCGCCGAGACGAAGCGGTCGCGGGCGGACTCGGCCAACGATGATGGGTAGGCGTAGAGGTGCCCGCTCGGCGGCAGGGCGAAGTAGTCGCGGCGCGTCCGGTGGCTCTGGTCGAAGTACCAGCGGAGGAGGTCGGGCGCGAGGCGCGCGAGGTGGGGGGAGATGGTCCAGGTGAGCGTGGGGCACGACGCGCCCGCGGGCTCGCACGACGCGACGCGCTGCCGAAACCACTCGCGCCGCGTGGACTTCATGTAGTCGAGGTTGTCGCCGTCGCCGACCACGAAGGCCACGTAGGTGCGGGTCGCGTCGTAGGTCACGGCCTCCGGGTCGTTCTGCCGGACCGCGCCCGACCCGGTGATCGGCGCGGCGCGCGTCGAGAAGAACGACAGGTTGCTCGTCTCGCTCGCGACCGCGCCCATGTTGCGGGAGTCGAGGCAGCGCGTCTGCGCCTCGTGGAGGTAGCCCCCGGCGACGAGCCACGAGTTGTTGTACCCGTAGACGGCCACGGGGGTCGGCCAGCGTCCCGCGTTGACGATCGAACTGAGCAGCTCGCGCTCGGGGTTGCCCTCGGTGCACCCGTTGACGAGGAAGAGCACGAAGAGCCGCTGCGAGAACACGTAGTCGACGAGCGAGCCGCGCATCTCGCGGTTGAGGGCGGGGTTCGCCGGGTCCGCCGCCTGCTGGTCGTAGCCGGGGTTGAGCATCGCGAGGCCCGTGGTCTGCGCGCCGTAGGTGTCGAACGCGTACCGCGTCGCGGCCGCGGGCGTGCTTCGCGTCTGGAAGGTCGCGACCGCGTCGAGGGCCGTGCTGGCGCAGGTCACGCCCAGGCTCGCGTCGATGGGGAGCGCGCCGAGGGCCGCGGCCGCCGTGAGGACGCTCGGCATGATGGCCCGCTGGCTCGCGTAGTCGTAGCGGACGCACGCGGGGAAGTCCGCGACGCACGCGCGCAGGAACTCCGCCGCGGTCACCGTCGCGGCGGGCGAGAGACCGAGCTCCGTGAGCCACGCGGCGTCGTGCGCGTCCTGCTGGACGTAGGCCGAACCTCCCGCGGCGCGGTTGCGCAGGCCGACGCAGGCCTGCACCGCGAGCTGGAGGGGCGCGGGCGCGCTCGCGTCGAGGCGGACGACGGTGATCGGGTGCGGCGTCGGCGCGGGCACCGACGTGTCCTGCGCGGCGCACGAGGGCGGTGGCGGTGGTGGCGGTGGTGGCGGCGACTCGCTGCACGCGGCGACGAGCCCGACCAGGAGCGACGACCCGACACGCCCGCGAGGCGACCCGCGACTCACCATGGGCGGATCCTGCCTTGTCGGCCGCTCGAGTTGAAGCGCGACCTTCTCACTCCCCGGTGCGCAGCAGGAGCCAGGCGATGCCGACGAGCACGCCGACGGCGACGGCCTGATCGACGGGCCGCCACGCGGCGAAGCGCCCGCTCCACAGCGCGACCCCGACGAGCGTCACGCCGAACCAGCTCACCGTCTGCACCTCCGGCGCGCGGATGCCGAGCTCGGTCTGGAAGCGCAGGCCGACGAGGTACAGGCTGATGCCCACCGCGAAGCCCGCGACGGCGCGGAGCAGCTCCCCCTCGACGAGGCGCCCGCCCCGCCACACCCGGGCGGCGTGCAGGAAGCCCTGGGCGTCGGCGAGGCCCGAGGCCACGGTGATCCCGCCCACCAGCAGCCAGAGCGCGGCGCGCGACGGCGTCACGGCGGCGTCAGCAGTACGAGCGCAGCTCGCCGCGGCGGCGGACGTCGAGCGTGGCGCAGTGGAAGGCGCCCATCATGGGCAGGTAGGCTTCGAAGGCGACCGGGATCGGGGTGAAGCCCCAGCGGCGCAGGCTCGCGATGAGCGGCTCCTGGCGCTTCTCGACGATGACCAGGCGCTCATCGAGCATCAGCACGTTGATCGAGCCCCAGCGGCTCACGACGCCGAGCGCGTCGTCGACGGTGGGGACGGGCTCCGGCGCCACGAGGTCGTCCCAGCGCTCGAGGGCCTCGGGCAGGCGCTTCACGCCGCAGTGCTCCGGGGGTTGGCGGCGCAGAAGCTCGTCGTGACCGACCACTCCGGCGAGCCGAAGGGGCGGCTGAAGTCGAACGGCTCGGGCCGACGCACGGGGCCCCGACGGCGCCGACGGCGGCCTCGATCCGGGCCCAGTCGCCGGGCGGGACGGTGTGCTGGTTGATCTGCCGCCAGGCCGGGAAGGCCGCGCCGTCGACCGTGCCGACGATCACCTCCTCGAGCGGGTCCCACTCGTTGTGGGAGTTCACCGGGCAGCCGGGGGCGGGCGCGCGAACGTGTTCCGACATGCCAGGGTATTGAGCGAACAACGCGGGCGGTCGTCAACCCCTTCTTCCGCCTCGCGCGGGGCGTCGCTTCGTCAGAACACGAACACCGGCAGGCGCTTGAAGTCGCGCTCGTTCTTCTCGCGCTGGAGCCGCTCGCGGAGGGCCTTCTCCTCGTCGTTCTCGGGCGCGAGCTTCTCGCCGGGGCGCGCCGTGACGCGGAGCCCCTTCTTCTTGCGACGCTCCCGCACGGCGTCGGCGGCGGCTTTTGCGTAGGGATCGTTCTCCTTCTGCCACATGCCGCGGGCGAGCTGGCCGGCGTTCCAGGCCATGCGCGGGTCGGTGTTGCCCATCACGCCGACGCCGCGGGTGATGAAGTCGGAGTTCCACGCGCCGTTCTCGTTGAAGGCGGTGCCGTGCATGCGGATGTACCAGTCGTAGAGCCCGGTCTGGCTCTGGCCCATCGTCGAGCGGAGCCCGGCGGGGTCCTCCAGCATGTTGATGGTCGACTGGTGCAGCGTCTCGCGCATCGACTCGCTGTAGGCCTTCGTCGCCGCGTCGTAGCCCGACTCCCCCGCGCGGAAGCGCTCCTGGATCTCCGCCATCTGGTTCCACTTGTCGGCGTTGGCCGGGTCGAGCTCGGCCATGTGCTTGTAGAAGTCGGGCTTGCCGTAGTCGGCCTTGAGCTTCTCCAGCGTGGCCTTGCGCTTGCGCTCGAACTCGTCGTCCGTGTCGCTCGTGTCGCGCACGTACACCACCTTGCCCTCGGTGTTGTGCGCGCCGTCCGGCCCCGCGGTGTTCATCTCGAACTTCGTGTCGTGGCGCACCGCGGGGAGGCCGTTGACGTTGACGTTGTTGGCGAAGTCGTCGACGGGGCGGCACATCCCCTTCACCACCCCGCTCTGCACGCCCGCGCTCGCCGGGTCGTCGCCGTAGCAGGTGGAGAGCCGCGACCCCTTGTTGAGCGCGAACGCCTCGGTGTACCGCACGTCGGGGCTGTGCCGGACGTCGTCGCTCGACTTGCCCACGAGGTCGTACGGGACGGGCTTGCCGTCCTTCAGGCACACGTCGGGGTACATCGAGACGACGATCGCCTCGCTGACCTTGCAGGCCCCCTCCTTCTCCTCAGCCATGGTGGGCAACACCTTCCGTGGGCCGCGCCACCGCGCGCGAGAGCCCGTCGCGCATCGGCACGCACGCCCGCCAGGTCAGCGTGAGCGTGCGGGCGCCGGGCGAGGCCACGTCGAGGTGGATTGTGTCGAGCGGCATCGGCACGGCCTCCGCGCGCCCGAGGTCGTCGTACACGTCGAGCGCGCACCCGACGCCCGGCAGCGCGGTGCGGAACTCCCCCTCCGGCGTCAGGTGCCGCAGGCCGATCCGCTCGTCGCCGCGCAGCCACGGCGCGCACACGAGCGAGGGATGGGCGCTGTTGTAGAAGCGCGCGTCGAAGTCGTCGGGGAGGCGCGGCCACCGCTCGCGGCGCCAGCGCTCGTCGTAGGTGCCCGCGTACGGCAGCCGCCACGCGGTGTCGCGGCCGAGCGGCGCGCAGCCGTGCGGGGCGTAGCGCTCGCCCGCGACGAGCTCCGTGGGGTCGCCGGGGTGGAGCACCTGCGGCGCCCGCACGTCGGCGTCCGTGCGCAGGCCGGGCGGGAGGAGGCCGGTGCCGAGGGGGTTGCGCTCCTCTGCGACGCGCGCGCCGTCGACGATATGGGCGCCGCCGAAGGCGTTCTCCCACGAGAGCTCGACCTCTGCGCAGGGCTCGACGGGCGTGAGCTGCCAGCGGCCGTCGCGGTGGCGCCACCAGCGGGGCCCCGTGACGCGGAGGTCCATCACGCGCTCGCCGACCGCGATGCGCGGCGTCCATGCGGCGGAGGGGACGTTGCCAGGCGCGCGGGCCACGGCGTCGACGTGGACGTCCGTGGCGGGCTTGTACGTGGCGAGCGCGCCCTCGCGGCGGAGGCTCGTGGTGCGCGGGTCGCCGCGGAAGGTGTCGGTGAGATCGACCTCGCCCTGCGCGGCAAAGGCCCGGGCGACGTAGCCGTCGCGCAGTTCGAAGCGCCCCTGGAGCACCGCGACGAGCAGCGGCTCGTCGCGCGGGGTGCGGCGCTCGAAGGCGAGGGAGGCCCACGGGGTCTGGTTGGTGACCTGCATCGCGGCGTCGGGTTCGACACGTATCATGGCGCCGCCCCCCGCCGCGAGCGCGTCGTGCGGCTTGGCGCGAGCGGATTGCCGCGCGCCGCGCCGGTCGTGTACCGTGTCGGCCATGAGCGACGCCGAGGTGGTCCGGGGCAAGCGGTTGGTTCTCACCTTCGAGGGGAAGCGCTGCATCCACGCGCGCAACTGCGTGCTGGGGCGGCCCGACGTGTTCGTGCCCAACGTGCAGGGCGAGTGGATCCACCCCGACAACGCGACGCCCGAGCAGATCGCCGAGCTCGCGCACAACTGCCCGTCGGGGGCGATCCGGTACGAGCGGACCGACGGCGGGCCCAACGAGACACCGCCGCGGGTGAACCTCGCGCGCGTCCGCGAGAACGGCCCCCTCGCGCTGCACGGCGAGCTGCGCATCGCCGGCGCCGAGTCCTGCACGCGCGCGACGCTCTGCCGCTGCGGCGCGTCGAAGAACAAGCCCTACTGCGACGGCAGCCACGGCCCCGCGGGCTTCGCCGCCAGTGGGGAGCCCGCCACCCAGGACTCGCAGCCCCTCGCGACGCGCAACGGCCCGGTCGACATCACCCCGCTCAAGGACGGCCCGCTGCTCGTGAGCGGGAGCCTCGAGGTGGTGTCGGGGACGGGGCGCACCCTGAACCGCGTGGTGAAGACCGCCCTCTGCCGCTGCGGGTCTTCTTCGAACAAGCCCTACTGCGACGGGACCCACGCCCGCGTCGGCTTCCGCTCGGAGCCCTGAACGCGCCCTACGGCGCGTGCCCCTTCGCGACGATCCGCGTCGCCACGACCGCGGCCCGGTACACCCGCGCCACCGACCCGCCGTCCGCGCTGACCACCACGGCGACGGGCGTGCGGCGCGCGTCGAGGCCCTTGCAGGGCTTTACGGGGGAGAGCGCCCCGGTGTCCGCGTTCATGCGGTAGAGCGCACCCTTGCGGGTGCTCCAGAGCGCGCCCCGCTGGTCGTCGACGTGCACCGCGTCGAGGCGCTCCGAGGCGCCGTCGCCCTGCGCGACCACCCCCGTCACGCGCTTGTTCACGATGCGCACGAGCGCGGCCCGGCCGTCCTTCGCGCGCCACATCGCGAGCGTGGTGCGGCGGCCGTCGGCGCTGATCGACGCGCGCCCCGCGGGGCGCAGCGGGCCCAGCTCCTTCGGGCCCGAGAGGTCGCTCGTCCCGCGGTCGTTGAAGAGGTCGTCGGGGTACGCGGCGCCCGCGAGCGCGGAGGTCGCCGCGCGCACGAACGAGGACTCGTCGCTCCACAGCACCGCGCGCCCGTCGGGCGAGAGCGCGAGCGACGTCGTCTCGGCGTAGTAGTGCGACGTGGCGCCGGCGTCGTGCAGCGCCATCGCGCCGCCCCACCCGTCGGCCGCGCGGAGCACCGCCCGCACCCCGGTGCCCGCCACCGCGAGCGCGTCGCCGCGCGGGGAGAACGCGACGTCGGTCACCATGTCGACCATGCGGCCGACGGTGTCGCCGGTGTTCGCGTAGTAGGCCTTGGCGCTGCCGCGCGGGGCCGCCGTCGCCGCGTCGAAGACCACGACCGCGCTCGCCCCTGCGTCGGTGCCGACCGCGAGCAGCGCGCCGTCTGTGCTGAACGCCGCGCACCGTGGTGTCGCGCCGACCACTTCGAAGCGCAGCGGCGACGACGGCGCCTCGCGCGAGAACACGTACACCGCGTCGCGGGCGCACACGGCGAGGCGGTCGCCCCGCGGGCTCCACGCGCATGCCCGCAGCGTGTCGTCGGTGACGCTCAGGCCGCTCAGATCGAAGCTCTGCATCGGGGGCTCTCCCTCGCGCGCAGCATCGAACGCGCGGGGCGGTCCACACAAATTTCGTTCAACCCGCGCGACGGCCGCGTTGGGGTCGGTGGTGGTCCCGTGGTCGCTGCCCGTCAGGTCGCCGGGCGCGGCGGTTCAGGCGGTGGGGGGCGCCGGGGCGTCGGAGGGCCGCGCCGGGGCGGCCGGTGGCGCTCCCCGTCGCGATGCGTCCCTGAACGGTCACGTCACCCTCTACGACCTCGCGGATGGCGCGCTCGCGCTGCCCGAGTACGACGTCGTCACGGGGGGGTAGAGGAACCCTCGGACGGGTCGACCCGGGAGGTGATGGCCCACTGCACCCTCACGTCGTCTCGCTCTGACGATGCATTCACACCAACCGCCGCGAGGGCCGCGACATCGTCTGGCATCGCCTCCAAGGCGAAGAAGACGACGGGGATCTTGCGAGACCGCAAGACCCTGAGCACCACGAAGAGTCCGGCACGAATTGATTCGCGATGCGTGAAGGCATGCAGCAGACGCATGTCCCCGAGAATCACCCGTTGCACGTCTCCTTGCCGAAGGGCGTCGTCCACAGCGCGCAGTATCGCCGACACGAACTCATGCCCGAGGATGGAGGGGTCTGCCAGTGCGATGCGTTCGACGTTCGGAGAGCGCCATGTTTGTGCACTAGGCCCCAGCGCAAACTCCACGTCAACGCATCGGCCGGTTGGGGGCTCACGAGGCATCCCCGTGCGTGCGATAATGCGAGCGAGGGTCTCGACGGTATCCGCGGTGATGGAGAAGCTCACGCCGCGGTCGGGCGGGTCGGTCAACGCCCAATCAGGCAGCAGGCTCCACACCTGCGGTGCGTTGGTCCATGAACCAGGTGCAAAGCCGGCAGTTCTTCTGGCCCACGGACTCAGGTACGCCTCCGGGCGCGGAAGCACCCGAAGACCCTGCGCCCCGATCGCGACGTGATGCGGCCCCACGTCCGCCGGGCCGTAACGATGCTTGAGCACCACCATCTCGCGCGCCCCGTTGCCCGGCCCGTCGCGCAAGAGATCGAGCTGGAGCACGACGTCCGCGGCGAAGGTCCACGGCGTCGGCGACGCGTCGTGCGCCTCCTCCAGCAGCACGAGCACGAGGCCCTTCGCTGCTGCGAGCCGGCACAGCCCGTCGACGAACACGCGCGGCGTGTCGCCGCCGAGGCGGTAGCCCGGCGACAGCGAGTCGATCACCAGCGCCCTCGGCGCGCCGCCCGCGTCTTGCGCGGCCTGGAGCAGCGTCGAGAGCGCGGTACCGAGGGTCTCCAGTTCGCCGCCGCCCGTGTCCAGGTCGAGCGTCGCGGCGAAGACGCACGGCACCCCGGCGTCGTCGCGCGCGGGCACGTCGTCGAAGGGGGCGAGCGCGACCTCGCCCCAGTCGGTCGAGCGATCGAGGCCGATCACCTGGGCCTGGAGCTCGACGGGGAGGAGCTCGACGCAGCCGTAGACGACGTCGCCGTGGAGGTGCTTCGCGAGCGCCGCGGCGAGCCGCAACCCGAGGAGCGTCTTGCCCGTCCCCGGCGCCCCCCGCACGACGATGGACGTGCTGGGCCCGACGCCCTCCGCCCGCGGGAACAACCGGAACCCTCCCCCCAGCACCAGCGCGAGCCCGGGCACGCCCGGGTCGACGACCTCGACGACGGCCTTCACGCGGCCTTCTTGCCCGCGGGGCGGGGCGCGACCATGCCCGTCGCGCGCATCCGCGACCGGTACTCGTCGATGCCGGGGTAGCGCGGCGGCCGGTCGGCGACGATCTCGGCGAGGAGCGCCTCCTCCGAGGTGTGCGTCAGCGTGGCGAGGCCGAGCAGCAGCAGCCTCACCTGCGCGAGGTAGTCCGGGTGCAGCACCGCCGTCGGCACGAACACGCGCAGCGCCTCCCCGTCGTCGTCGCGCTGGTCGCCCTCGAACGCGTCCGCCCCGTCGTCCGAGTACTCCGGCGCCGCGCGCCAGCCGTGCTTCGCGAGCCAGGCGCGGAGCTGCTGGGGCGACGGGACATTCGGCAAGGGCGACGTCATGGTGGCCTCCGGGTCTGGGCGAACCGCTGCAAAGGCCCACGCACCGCGTCGACGTTGAAGCGCTGCGCGAGGGGGATCCTGACTCGGACACTACCACCGTTGGCGGAGGTTTTCTCGCCTCGCAAGCAGAGCCACCAGGCGCCTCCGCGCAGGGCGAGCTCGCCTTCACGCTCGACGACCCAATCGGCCTCGAGCGCGGGCAGCACGCAGAGCACGAGGACGCGCGGGAGGCCGCGGCGGTCGCAGAGGTTGCGGTAGTTCTTCGCGTCGAGGTCGTAGACGATGTGGTCGTCGACCACGTCGGCGCCCGTCGTGGATTTGAGCTGGACGAAGAGGCGCTCGCCGAGGTCCTGATACTCGTCGCGGACGCGGCGGACGAAGCCGACCTCGGCGTCCTGACCGTAGTCCGGCGGCACGGTCACGGTCGACCCGGCGTGTGCGCACACCGCGCTCAACCATGCGCGGCTGATGTCCTCCTGCCGGCGCGTGCGTGGCTGCATCGCGCGGATGATTCCAGAAGCCCGAGCCGCCCACAACCCGCGCTCGCGCGACGCCCGCGACGGGGGTGCCCGCGCGCCGCCTCGCCGCTCGCTACAGCCGGCTGGGCCGCAGGGCCACCTGGATGCCGCGGCCGCCCACCACGCCGAGCTCCTCGGGGGTGAGCGACTCGATGCGGGCGTTGCGCTCGACCAGGGCCTGCACCTGCACCAGCACGTCGGCGTCGATCGCGTCGTTGCCCGAGCTCGTCCCGATGCGCGCCGAGGTCACCTGCCCCGTCGCGTCGAGCGTCACGCGCACGCTCATCGTCGTCCGCTCGCTCCCCGTGAGCGTCGTGGTCAGGTGGATGTTCTGGTAGAAGAACTCCTGGAGCTTCGCCACCGCGCCGTGCGACGCCGCGTTGGGGTCGGTGGTGGTCCCGTGGTCGCTGCCCGTCGGGTCACCGGGGCCCGGCGGCGCGGTCGGGTCGGCGGCCTGCTCGGCGGCGGCCATCTGGGCGATCCGCTCGATCTCCGCGAGGTCCTGGTTCCCGCGGGCGGGGCGGCGGCGGCCGGTGATGATGGCGTTCATGTACTCGTCGGCGCCGGCGTCGGGGCGGAGCTGGACGGCCGTCGGGTCGGTGGAGACCGCCACCTGGCGCGGGGCCTCGCGCTCGGCCCGCGTCGGCGTCTGCCGATGAACGATGCGCCGCGGGTCGAAATCCCCGCCGCCGCGCTGGAGGAGCTGCGTCTCGATCACCTGCTCGGGCGCGGCCGCGGGGCGCACCGCGACGTTGCCCTCCGCGCGCCCGAGGCGCATCGAGGTGACCCCCACCGCGAGGTGGACGGCGAGCGTCAGGGCGAGGCCCATCGCCACACCGCGACCATCCTCCGCAGGCTGGACGCGCCGCCCGACCGCCCCCTGGAGGGACTGGGCCGGGACCACCGGGATCGGGACCCCCTGCGGGGGCGTGGCGTCGTCGTCGGGGCTGTTCATGGCGGTGCGGCGGGCCCTGTGGTCCCTGTGTATCACTGAACCCGCGCGGCGTGGATGATCCTTGGCCCCCCGTCGCGCGCGCCGGGCGGGGAGTACAAGATCATCCAGCCCGGGGCGGGCACGCGCAAAAAATCATACACCGCCCAGGGGCTGCAAAACGCCGTGATTGCGGGGATTTGCGCGCGGCACTGCGCTTGCTCAAGGGAGGTCACCCACCTTCCACGGAGCAAGAGCCGCCATGTGTTTGACCCACGCCAGCGTGACCGAGACCAACCCTTCGATGCAGCCCGTGCCCCCGGAGCTTCGCCGCAAGGTGGAGGCCGCGTTCCGCTCGTACGAGTCGCGGCTCTACCACGCCGCGCTCCGCATCACGCGCAACCCGGATGACGCCTGGGACGCGGTGCAGGAGGGGATGGTCAGCGCGCTCCGCCACGCCGACCGCTTCCGCGGCGACGCCGCCGTCGCGAGCTGGATGTACAGCATCGTCGTGAACGCCGCCCTCTACCAGCGCCGCCGCGCGTCGGCCCGCCGCCGGGGCAACGACAAGTACACCGAGAAGGTGTGGCCCGAGGCCGAGCGCTCGGTGGAGGTGGGCACCGCGCAGAGCGACCCCGAGCAGTACCTCCAGGCCCGCATCGAGCTCGGGCGCGCGCTCGACCACGTCGGCGAGCTCCCCGCGGAGAAGCGCGACCTCCTGCTCGAGTCGCTCGACGGCGAGTCCTGCGCCGAGCTCGCGGCCTCCCACGACGAGCCCGTCGCCGCCATCAAGAGCCGCCTCTGGCGCACCCGCGTCGCCCTCCGCGAGCGCATGGGCGTCGCCATCGCCGCCTGACCCTCCCCCGCGCACGAACCTACGGCCACGCGTGCCGCACGGCGCGGTGGCGACGTCCGACGCGCCGCGCGCGCTTCGGCGATACGATCGCTCCCGATGGGCGCCCCTTCGCCTCGCGTTGACCCGCGGGCGCCCTCAAGGAGTGCCATGGACCATCCCATTCGCTTCGCGCGCCGACCGATCGCGTCGGCCGCGGCCCTCCTCGCGGCGCTCGCGGCCGCGTCGACGGCATGGGCATCGCCCGACAACTACGGCCTCGGCGACGGGCACGGCGGCGCCCTCACCGCGTCGATGCCCGCGCAGGTGATCAACACCTTCACTGCCGTCACCGCGCCGGCCGCCGCGGGCGCGCGGGCCGTCACGGTCGCGTCGGCCACGGGCATCGCCGCCGGCGACCTCGTGCTCGTGTGGCAGGTACAGGGCGGCACGTTCACGTCGGGCGCCGCGGGCCCGGTCGACCTCACCGCGGGCCCGGTCGGCGGCTACGACCTCGTCCGCGTCGAGTCGGTGAGCGGCACGACCCTCAACCTCGCGACCGCCCTCCAGGAGAGCTACGCCGCGACGGGCGCGCAGGTGGTCCGCGTGCCCGAGTACACCACCGTCACCGTCCCCGCTGGCACCGCGCTCACCGCCCCGGCGTGGAACGGCACCACGGGCGGCATCGTCGCCTTCCTCGCCCGCGGCGCGGTCACGCTCGCCGGCGGCGTCAACGCCAACGGCCTCGGCGGCCGCGGCGGCGCCGTCTCCGAGAACATCTGCAACGCCTCCTGCGCCTGCGCCGCGAGCGACGACGTCGGCACCCTCGACGACGCGACCTGCGGCCAGGGCCGGCGTGGCGAGGGCCTCGACCGCTCCACCTCGGGCTTCGGCAGCGCGGCCTGCGGCGTCGGCAACCGGGCCAACGGCGGCGGCGGCGGCGGTCACATCAACGCCGGCGGCGCGGGCGGCGGCAACGGCGGCGCGGGCGGCCGCGGCGGCGACGCGTGGTGCACCACGCCCCCGGCGGCGGTCGGCGGGCGGCCTGGCGCGGCGCTGACGGGA
Organism: Polyangiales bacterium; assembly: GCA_046351555.1. Taxonomy (GTDB): domain Bacteria; phylum Myxococcota_A; class Polyangia; order Polyangiales; genus CAISKJ01. Next base: position 80,516 of record JAXLYI010000024.1, on the reverse strand, counting down.
TCGCTCGTCGCGCGCCTCTCCTTCGGCGGCGGCGGCGGCGGCGGCCAGCAGAACAACGCCGTCTCCTCCGCCGGCAGCGCGGGCGGCGGCGTCGTGTTCTTCCGCGCGCTCTCGCTCGCGGGCGGCGGGTCGATCACGGCCAACGGCGCCGCGGTCGGCGCCACCGGCGGCGACGGCGCGGGCGGCGGCGGCGCGGGCGGGTCGATCCTCGTGCGCGTCGCGACCACCGTGGCCTGCGGCGGCGTCCAGGCCGTCGGCGGCGCGGGCGGCGTGATCAGCGGCCACGGCAACGGCGGCGGCGGCGGCGGCGGGCGCGTGCGGTTCGACTCCGGCACGGTGTCGGGCTGTGCGATCTCCGTCGCGGGCGGCGCGGCCGGCGGTGGGTGGACGGGCGCGGTCAACGGCGCCGACGGCGTGGTGAGCCCCAACGACGGTCCCTTCGGCTGCACCACCGACGCGACCTGCTCGGGCGCGACGCCCGTCTGCGACACGGCCTCGCGCGCGTGCCGCGGCTGCACGGCCGACACCGAGTGCCCCGCCTCGCTGCCGGTGTGCGCGCCCTCCGGGGCCTGCGTCCGCTGCACGGCGACGCGCGCCGCGGCGTGCACGGGCCCGACGCCGGTGTGCGACCCGACGACCAACACCTGCGTCGCCTGCCTCGCCAACGCCGACTGCCCCGCCTCGACGCCGGTCTGCAACACGACCACGCGCACCTGCGGGCGCTGCACGGCCGACTCGTCGTGCGCCGGCCGCGCCGCGACGCCCGCGTGCAACGCCACCTCGGGCGCCTGCGTCGAGTGCACCGACAGCAACCGGACGGCCTGCACCGGCACGCCGCCGCTCTGCGACGTGGCCCGCGGCACCTGCGCGGCCTGCCTCACCGACGCCGACTGCCCGGCGATGACCCCGGTGTGCAGCGCGACCTCGCGCACCTGCGTGGCCTGCACCGCCGACGCGCAGTGCGCCGGCCGCGCGGGGACGACCGCGTGCAACGCCACCTCGGGCGCCTGCGTCCAGTGCACCGCCGCCAACGCGACGGCCTGCACGGGCGCGACGCCGGTGTGCAACGCCGCGGCGAACTCCTGCGTCGGCTGCCTCGTCGCCGGCGACTGCCGGAGCTCGTCGCCCGTGTGCGACGCGACCAGCCGGACGTGCCGCGGGTGCATGGGCGACTCCGACTGCGGCGGCGCGACCCCCGCGTGCCAGACCTCCGGCGCGTGCGGCCAGTGCTCGATGACCAACGCCTCCGCGTGCACCGGCGCGACGCCCGTGTGCGACGAGGCCGCGGGCCGCTGCGTCGGCTGCACGACCGGATCGGACTGCCGCGGCATGACCCCCGTGTGCGACCCGATGATGCGCTCGTGCCGCGGGTGCACCGCGGACTCCGAGTGCGGCGGCGCGACCCCCGCGTGCGACGCGACCTCCGGCGCCTGCGTGGCGTGCACGGCGACCAACCGCGGCGCCTGCGCCGGCGCCATGCCCGCGTGCGGGCCGGGCAACGTCTGCGTGGTGTGCGTCCCCGGCGGCGACGTGGCGGCCTGCGCCATGGCCCCCGAGGGCCGCGCGTGCGTCCAGCCCGACATGGCGATGCCGGCCTTCTGCGGCTGCGCGACCGACGGCGACTGCGCCGCCGACCGCGCGTGCGACACGGCCACCCGCCGCTGCGCGCTGCGCCCCGACGCGGGCGACGCGGGCGGCGACGCCAGCGCCGACGCGGCCGAGGACGTCGCGGGTGACGTCGCCAAGGACGTCGCGGTCGAGCCCTCGCCCGACGCGGCCCCCGACGCGGCCGAGGACGCCGCGCTCGACGTCGCGGTGAGCGACATCGCCGTGAACGACGTCGCGATGAACGACGCCGCCAAGGACGCGCCCACGCCCGACGCGGCGGCCGACGGCCCCGGGGCCGACGGCTCGATCACCGGCGGCGCGGGCGAGGGCTGCGGCTGCGCCACGCCCGGGACGAACACCTCCGGCACGCCGACGGCGGCCAGTTCGACCTCTGAGTCCCGGCGGCGCCCGCCGGGCGCCGCGCCCCGCCCCCCCCCCCCCCCGCCCCGCCCCCCCCCGGGGGGGGGGCGCCCCCCGCCACCCACCTCGACGTTCACGGCCTGGGCATGCACGCCCGCAGCGCGGCATAGGCCGGCACGGTCTGGCCGAGGCACGTCTCGACGCCGGCGACACATGCCGTGGGTTCGCTCGGCAGACGCATGAAGCAGGTCGAGAGCTGGGTGAGCGTCGGGTCGTCGAAGCCGCCGATGATGCCGCGGAAGAGTTCGGCGGTCATCGGCGACGCGACGCACGCGTCCGCGGTCGATCCCGGGCCCCCCACGATGGCCGGGCACGCCGTGCAGATCGCCCGCACGGCCGCGGTGAAGGCCGCGCTCGGCGCGTTCGCCGGCGGCTGGCAGCTCCCCGCGTCGCACCCGCGCGTGCTGCACGCCTCCAGCGCGGCCACGAACTCCGGCCGGTAGACCATGCAGAGGCCCATCGAGGCGTTGATCTGGCAGGCCGACCCCGGGGAGCACGCCCGCGCGCGCTCGATGATGCGCCCGCACTGCGCGGCCCGGGGGTCGCCGCTCGTGGCGTCGGGGGAGAGCCCGCCGTCGCCGTCGCCCGTGCTGGTCGCCGGCCCGCACGCCGCCGTGAAGAGCACACCCGCGAGAAAGAACCGCTTCACCGTCATCCGTGTCACCTCGATCGCGGCGGATTGCACCGGACGTTCCGCGCGGTGTCGAGCGTCGAATCGCGGGTCGGTGCGTCCCCGCGCGGCGCCGCGTGCGCGACCGGCCCGCACACCGTGACCGCGCTTCACAGCGTTTGCTTCACCAGGTCTTCTTCGCCTTCGCGAAAGACGCCCCCGGCGCTCGCGCTGCGGCGTGCGCGGTGAGCCGCTGCCACGACGCCTCCACGTCGGCGCGCTCGGCGGCGGTGAGGGGCCCGGTGTGCTCCAGCGCGCGCGCGACGGCCGTCGCGAACATGCCGAGCGCCTTCGCCGCCGCCGCGGGCGTTAGCTCGCCCTTCAAGATCGCCCGCGCCGCGCGCGTGTAGCCGGCGCAGACGAGCTCCTTGCGCTGCCCCTGGGGCCAGCGGAGCAGGGGGAAGTCGGCCACCGCGAACACCTGCGCGTCGTCGATCGGGGCGTTGCTGGCGACGCGGCGGTCCTTGCCCCAGCGGGCGTGGAGCGCGGCCCGGTCGCTCGCGCGGAGGCCGGTGAAGCGCGCCTGGGAGAGCGCGGGGAGCGACGCGAGCGGCGGGAGGTTCTCGACGTCGAAGCCGACGCAGCCCCAGACGCGGAGATCTTCGAGCGAAGGGAGCGCGGCGAGCGACGCGGCGCCCTGCACGCGTCCCGGCGCGCCCGTCAGCGTGAGCGCGCGGAGCTTCGGGAAGGCGCGTGCCACGGCGGCCAGGTCGAGCGCGGAGAAGCCCGCGACCGTGAGCGAACGTGCCTCGCCGAGGCCGCGCAGGGAGGCGAGGTCGTCGCCCGTCCACACGTTGAGATGCACGTCGAGGAAGGCGCCGTCGGCCTCGGCTACCACCGTGAGCGGCGCGCCGAGGGGCGCGAGGGCGAGCTCGTCGAGGCCGTCGGGCAGACGGAGCGAAGCGAGCCGGGCGGGGCGCAGCGCGGCCTTCGTCAGCCCGAGGCCGCGGAGGTCGAGCGCATCGGCGGAGAAGTCCTCCCAGATGAGGTCGTTGACGAGCGGGCGCGTCGCGAGCCAGGCGAGCAGCCCCGGCGCGTCGCCCCGCACCGCGACGTGCGAGAGGCACGGCAGCGCGTCGAGCGCGCCCCAGTCGAACGAGCGCGACTCCCCCGCGCGGGTCCACGTGCGCTCGGGGCGCGCCTCGTCGAAGGCGAGGCGGACGGCGTAGGCCCGCCGCGGGAGCTTCAGCGGCCCCGCGGGGAGCGCGATGGTGATCTGCGTGTTGCTCGCGGCGCCCTCGCGATAGCGTCGACGTACGTCCTCGGGGATCGCGCGCCAGCGGGCCTCGCGCGCGGCCTCGTCGCGGAGCGCCTGCCACGAGGCCCACGAGTTCGAAGAGGGCAGCGCGGGCAGCGCCGGGGCGAGCGCGCCGAGGGGGATGAAGTCCGTCGGCGGCGCGTCGATCACGTGGACGCGCGCGGGCTCGCCGCGGTGCACGTTGTAGCGCTCGCACACGACGGCGCGCGGGGCGACGTCGGCGAGGGACGGTCGCGCTTCGGAGCGGTGGTCGAGCGCGGCGACCTCGACGTCGCGCCCGTCGACGCGAACCACCTGGCAGGCGCCCCAATCGCCGCGCGCCTGGGGCATCGCGAACACGTCACCGACCGCGAGGGCGGGCTTCTTCTTCGGCACTACGGCGGAAGGTACCGCCGCTCACCGCCCGCGCGAAGCGCCCTTGCGACGCCGCGCCGCCAGCGCGAACGCCGCCAGCGCCGCGAGCTGCCACGCGCCATCGCGCTTCGTCGAACCGGGCGTGGCGCAGCCGCAGCCGCCGTCCTGCGTACCCCCGCCGCCCGCGTCGGCTGCGGCGTCGGCGGGAGACGCGTCGTTCGGCGAGGGGACGTCCGCGGGGGGCGGCGCGTCGACGGGCGCGGCGTCCTGCGGCGGCGGGGGCGCTGCGTCCTGCGGCGGGGGGGCGGCCGCGTCGGGCGCCTCCATCGCATCCGGCGGCGGAGGCTGCATCGCGTCGAGCGCGGGGTCGTCCGCGGGGACGTCGCGCGGAACGTCAGGGACAAACTCCCCCGACCCGTCGGCGACGTCGGGCCCCGCGTCGGGCGCCGGCATGCACGGCGGCTCGTCGACCATGCCGTCGCAGTCGTCGTCCTCGCCATTGCACGTCTCCGTCATCGGCGCGCGCGTGACCGCGTCGCTCGGGCACGCGGCGGCCGTTCCGGTGCAGCGCTCCGCCGGGTCGCACGCTTCGATGGTCGCCGACGCGCGGCACACCTGCGTCGCGGGCGCGAACCCGTCGTCGGGGCACGCGGCGCCCATCCCCGTACAGCGCTCGGCGACGTCGCACCCGCCCATCGCCGCGCGGCAGTCGACGGTGGCGGGCTCGAAGACGTCGGCCGGGCACGCGGCGCCGGTGCCGTCGCAGACCTCGGCGCGGTCGCAGACGCCCGCGGCGGGGCGGCACACGCTCATCGCGGGACGGTTGCTCCACGCGCCGGGGGCGCTGCGGGTGGGGGGCGCGTCGCAGCGCTGGCAGGCGTTGGCGGGGTTGGGGGCGTCGTGGGCGACGCACGCGCCGTCGATGCGGCAGAAGCCCTCGTCGACGAAGCCGTCGCAGTCGTCGTCGCGGTTGTTGCACGTCTCCATCGCGGAGGGGCTCACCTCGGCGCGGCCGTCGTCGCAGTCGGCGCGCTCGCCCGGGGCCGCGCAGGCCGCGCTCGGGGCGCCGTCGCCGTCGCGGTCGACGCAGGCGGTGGTGGGCGTCGCGAAGCTGAGCGCGACGACGTCGCCAGCGCCCGTGGCGAAGGGCGTCACGCTCATCGACGGGAAGGCGACCACGACGGGCTGAACCATCGACCCGCGGCCGACGTAGAGGTTGCCCGTCCGGGCGTCGAAGTGGAGCCCGCAGTCGTTGGGCGACATCGACGGGATCGTCACGTCGGCGATGCGCGCGAAGGGCGCGTCGGCGTTGACGACGCGGACGGTCCCCGTCGCGGGGATGAAGAAGATCCTGCGGCCCGCCTCGTCGACCGCGACGGCGCCGCCGGAGTTGCCGGTGGCGCGGTTGACGTGGCTGGTGTTCACGACGTCGCCGAAGGCGCCGACGGTGGCGGTGACGTTGGAGACGTCGACGGTGAGCACCGGGCCGCCGTCGCCGCCCGTGAGCACGACGCGTTGGGCCCGCGTGTCGACGGCGAGCTGGTCGCCGACGGAGGTGGGCGTGGGCTCGGCGGGGAGACCCGTGAGCGTGGTGGTGGCGACGACGGCGCCGTAGTTGCTGTCGGCGAGGCTCAACGCGCGCAGCGTCCGCGCCACGGTGTCGTAGAAGAAGAGGACGCGCCGCGGCCCGTCGACCTCGAAGGCCATCGAGCCCGAGTTGGGCAGCGTGAGGTCGCGCGTCGGGGCGCGCGCGAGGGTGACGGGGTCGAAGGCCTGGAGGGGCTGGTCGGCGGTGCAGCACGAGCCCGCGTAGAGCACCGAGCGCACCGGGTCGAAGGTGATCGCGCCGTTGGCGGTGCCGCGCGGGCCGGTGGCGACGACGCCGAAGGGCGACGCGGTGCTCTGCGCGGTGATCACGCCGTTGTGGGGCGCGCCGTGGGTGAAGGCGATCGCGTAGAAGGCGCGCGTCGGGTCGACCTGGGCGGCCGCGAGCGACGGGACGAGGAGGAGGGCGAGCGACGCCAGCGGGCGGACGGTGCGCATGGCCGCGGAGCGTACCGGAAGCGCGCGAGGGTGTCGCCGGGGCGCGGGCGTTCGGGTACGGTGCGGCGGTGACGCGCGGTCGGCGAATCTCCACGGGGTTGTTTTTGTTGGCGCTCTCGGCCTGCCGCGGCGACGGGGATTTCGCGATCGTCCCCGGCCGCGAGCCCGCCGACACCTGCGCGCTGGAGGGCTACTTCCGCGAGGACACGCGCGGGCTCGACGACGGCCACGTCGACGTCGCCGTCTCCTGGAGCGACGAGGAGACGCGGGAGGAGGGCGGCCGCACCGCCACCGTCCCCGTGCACGACAGGTACTTCCGCGTCGCGGGGCTGCCGTGCGCGCACCCCATGAATTTCGCGGTGTCGGCGCGGGCGGGGGGCGGTCGTGGCGGGGCGCTCCACTCAACCTTCGGCGGCGTGGTGGCGCAGCTCCGGGGGCGCTCGGGCGACCGGCTCACCAACGTGCGCATCGACCTCGCGACGGGGATGCGCTTCCGCGGCGTGGTGCGCGACGCGCGGACGGGCGCGGCCCTCGCGGGCGCCCGGGTGTCGGCGATGTACCAGGGCTACGGGCGCGACGGCTGGACGCGCCCGCAGGAGTTCGCGGTGAGCGATGCCAACGGCAACTGGCGGCTCCACGGCGTGCAGCGCCAGCGCCTGCGCGTGAACGAGCCGCCCGCGCTCTGGCTCTCGCGCCAGGGCTACGTCGCGCGCGAGGTGCTCGTGACGCTGCCCGCGGGCCACGCGGAGGCAACCGTCGACGCGGCGCTCGAGCCGGCGCCGCGCTGACCCGTCACCGCGGCCCGAGGTGGACCATCTCCACCGCGTCGAGCCCGTAGGCCGAGAGGCCCACGAGGCGGCGCGGGTTGGTGGTCATCAGGCGGATCTTCTTGAGCCCGAGGTCCATCAGGATCTGCGCGCCGAGGCCGTGCTCGCGCTGCGCGGGCGACGCGCCGACCAGCGCCTGCGGCCGCTGCGCGAGCTCGCCCGTGAGCAGGCGGAACTCCTCGACGAGGTCGGTGGCGCCGGGCGGGAAGTACACGACGACGCCCGACCCGTCGGCCTCGATGCGGTCCATCGCCTCGCGGAGGTAGGACGCGCCGCCGACGGAGGGGCGGCCGTCGAGGGTGAAGGGCGGGCCGAAGAGGTCGGCGAAGACCGAGCCCGGGTGCATCCGCACGAGCGTCGCCTTGTCGCCCGTGAGCTCGCCCCGCACCAGCGCGAGGAACTGCCGGTGCGGCGAGAGCGTCGCCTCGTAGACGTGCGCCGTCCAGGGGCCCGTGCGCCCCGCGGGGACGAAGCTCGCTGTCGACACGCGCCGCACCAGCCGGTCGGTGCGCAGGCGGTAGTGGATGAGGTCTTCGATGGTGACGAGCGGGACGTCGTGCTCGGCGGAGAAGCGCTCGAGGTCGGGCATCCGGGCCATGGTGCCGTCGTCGTTCATGATCTCGCAGATGACGCCGGCGGGGGTGAGGCCCGCGAGGCGCGCGAGGTCGACCGAGCCCTCCGTCTGCCCGGTGCGCTGGAGCACGCCGCCGGGCTTCGCGCGCAGCGGGAAGATGTGCCCGGGGGAGACGAGGTCCTCGGGGCGCGCGTCGGGCGCGACGGCCACGCGGACCGTGTGCGCGCGGTCGGCCGCGGAGATGCCCGTCGAGACGCCCTCGCGGGCCTCGATGCTCACGGTGAAGGCCGTGCCGAGGGAGGCGCGGTTCTTCTCCACCATCATCGGGAGGCGCAGCCGGTCGATCGTCTCCTCGGTCAGCGCCAGGCAGATGAGCCCGCGCGCGTACTTCGCCATGAAATTGATCGCCTCGGGCGTGACCGCCTCCGCCGCGAGCACGAGGTCGCCCTCGTTCTCCCGGTCCTCGTCGTCGGTCAGAACCACCATGCGGCCCGCGCGGATCGCGTCGACCGCGCGCCGGACCCGCCCCTCGGGCGTCCCTTCGAGTGCCATCGCCGTCTCCAGTCTCCTACAGAAACCCGTTGTCCCGCAGCAGGTCGAGCGTCAGCCCGCCCCGCGGCGCGTCCCATCCGCGCGCCTCGGTCAGCCGCGCCACGTAGCGCGCGATCACGTCGGCCTCGAGGTTCACGCTGGCGCCGGCCGGGCGGTCGCCGAGGGCCGTCGCGTCGCGCGTGAAGGGGACCAGCATCACTTCGAATCCAACGTCATCCACCGCGTTGACCGTCAGGCTCACGCCGTCGATGGCGATCGACCCCTTCTCCGCGACGAAGCGCAGGAGCTCCCTGCCCGCCTCGACGCGGACCCGCTCCGCGCCACCGACCTCGCGGCGCCACGCCACGCGGCCGACGCCGTCGACGTGGCCCGCGACGATGTGACCGCCGAGCCGGTCGCCCACGGCGAGCGCGCGCTCGAGGTTGACCCGCGCGCCGGCGTCTCTGGTGCCCAGCGTCGTGCGGGACAAGGTCTCCTCGCTCGCGACCGCGGTGAATCCGCCGGCGACCACCGTCGCGACCGTGAGGCACACGCCGTCGACCGCCACGCTCTCGCCGAGCTCGAGCTTCGCGAAGGGGCACTCGACCGTCAGCGTCGCCGAGGGGCCCGACGGCGCCCGCGCCCGCAGCTTCCCCACCGCCTGGATGATCCCGGTGAACACGCTAGAGCTCCCCTTCGATGCGGAGGTCGTCGCCGAGGCGGTCGACCGTGACGTCGCGCAGGCGCCGCGCCGACGCGAGCGACGCGGGCCCGAGTCCCCCGAAGGCCGGCGCGCCGCCGCCCCCGAGGAGCATCGGCGCCACATAACAGAGCGCGCGGTCGCCGAGGCCCGCGTCGAGCAGCGCGCCGTGGAGCCCGCCGCCGCCCTCGCAGAGCGCCGACACCACGCCGCGCGAGGCCAGCGACGCGAGCATCCCCGCGAGGTCGACGCGCGCCGCACCCGACGCGAACACCTCGACCCCGAGCGCCTGGAGCGCCGACGCCAGCCCGCGGTCGTGCCCCTCGCGCGTGAAGACCCAGACGGGCACCTCCCCCGCCGTGCGCGCGAGCTTCGACCCCGGCGGCGTGCGGAGCTCCGAGTCGACCACCACGCGGACGGGCTGCCGCGCGACGGGCTCGTGCCGCGCGGTGAGCTCGGGGTCGTCGGCCAGCACCGTGCGGCTCCCGACGATCACCGCGTCGGCCACGGCGCGCCGCGCGTGGACGTCGCGCCGGGCCTCGGGGCCAGTGATCCAGCGGCTCTCGCCGGTGCGCGTGGCGATGCGGCCGTCGAGCGTCATCCCGGCCTTGAGCGTGACGTGGGCGCGGCGCTGGACGACGAAGCACACCCAGGGGCGCAGCAGGCGCTCGACGTCGCGCTGCGCGGCCTCGTCGAAGCCGACGGTGACGTCGACGCCCGCCCGCACCAGCGCGTCCTCACCGCCGCCGGCGACGTCGGGGTTGGGGTCGCGCACGGCGTAGACGACCCGCGCCACGCCGGCCCGCGCGATCGCGTCGGTGCACGGGGGCGTGCGCCCGTGGTGGTTGCAGGGCTCGAGGGTGACGTAGAGCGTGGCGCCGCGCGCGCGCTCGCCCGCCTCGCGCAGCGCGGTGACCTCGGCGTGGTCGCCGCCGACGCGCTCGTGCCAGCCCTCGCCGACGACCTCGCCGCCGCGCACGACGACGGCGCCGACGTGCGGGTTGGGCGAGGGGTGGCCGCGGCGGGCGCAGGCGGCCGCGCGGGCGGCGGCGCGCGCGTCCAATTCAGCCGGGGGGATGGGCATCGGCGGGGTCTGTCGGCGGCGGACAATAGGCGCCACCCCACGGCGTTGCCAAGCGCGAGCCGCGCGGCGGGGTCCCACGGGGACAGTCGGTGCGACATCCCCGTCACGCATTGCGAGGGGGAAATGGTGACGGTAACGTCGTCCGCCGGCCCGAGAGTTCTGTACCCAGGGACACGAGGAGCGAGAGACGCCGTGAGCGAGACGACACAGACCACGACCGACGGAGCATGGCGTCAGGGGACGCTCGACGACGAGGAGTTCGAGCGCGCTTCGATGAGCTACCGCCCCTCGTGGGTGCTCGGCATCGAGGCCGCGCGCCGGGCCTCGCTCGCGCCCCCCATCGCCGCGGCCCCGGCGGAGAACGCGGCCTCCTCCTCGTCGTTCACCGCGGCCGGCGCCGCCGCGCAGCGCTCGCTCGCCTCCGCCGTCGTCTCCGCCGCGCCGCCGCCGGACCTGAGCGAGGCGCCGCCCGTCGTGATCGTGAAGCCCGCCGCGGAGAAGGCCGAGACGAAGCCCGCCGCGGAGAAGGCCGAGACGAAGCCCGCCGCGAAGCCCGCCGAGCCGCTCCCCGCGCCGTCGAAGCTCGCGTCGAAGCCCCCGGTCAACGCCCCGCGCATCTCCGACGAACCCGAGGCGCCCGCGCCCTCGTCGAGCGGGAAGAAGGTCGGCATCGCCGCCGCGCTGATCGCGCTCCTCGCCGTGGTGGGCTACGTCGCGTTCGGCTCGGGCTCGACGCCCACGCCCGCCGCGCAGCCCGAAGCGCCGTCCGCACAGACCGCGCCCGCCGCGCAGCCCGAAGCCCCCGCCGCGCAGCCCGCCGCGCCGCCCCCGCGCCGCCGCGCCCGCCGTGGCCGCCGCACCGCCCGCACCGGAGCCCGCGCCCGCCGTGGCCGCACCGCCTCCTGCACCGGAGCCCGCGGTCGCGCCGCCGCCGCCCGCCCCCGAGCCGCCCGTCGCCGCCGCCCCGCCGCCTGCGCCCGAGCCGCCGGCCGCCGTCGTCGCGCCCGAGCCGCCCGCCCGCCCGCAGCGCGCCGCGCGCCCTGCCGCGGCCCCCCGCCCCGCGCGCCCCGCCGCGCCGCGCCCTGCCGCGCCGCGCCCGGCCCGGCCCGCGCGCCCCGGGGTCGGCTTCGTCACCGACAGCCCCTACTGATCTCCCGCCTCGCCGGGGACTTGCCAAACCCGCGACCACAAGGCGATACCCCCCACCAAAGCCCATGAACCTCTCGCGACCGACCCGCATGACGGTGGCGTTCCTGTCGGCGGCGCCCGTCGTGTGCGTCGCCGCGGGGGCGCGCGCGCAGGACCCGGCCGCCGAGGCGCGCGCGGCCTTTCAGGAGGGCGTCCGCAACTTCTCCGCGCAGCGCTTCGCCGAGGCCCTGGTGGCCTTCCAGCGCGCGTACCGCACGCGCCCGCACCCGTCGGTGCTGGTCAACATCGCCAACTGCCAGCTCGCGCTCGACCAGCCGCACGAGGCCATTGCCTCCTTCGAGCGCTACCTCGCCGACCCGTCCGCCAACGTCACCCCCGCGCAGCGCCGCGACATCGAGGGCACGCTCGCCGAGGCCCGCCAGCGCGTGGTCACCGTCAGCATCATCGCGCAGCCCACCGGCGCGGAGGTGTACATCGACGGCGCGCTCGTCGGCACCGCGCCGCTGCGGGGCTCGCGCCTGCTCGCCGCCGGGCCGCACGTCTTCGAAGCGCGCGTCTCGGGCGGCGTGTCGGTGCAGCACCAGGCCCGCTTCGAAGCCGGCCGCTCGGTGACCCTCACGCTCGACACGCTCACGCGCCAGACGTACCTCGGCAGCGTCCCCCCGGGCGTCAACGACGCCGCGCTGCGCAACCTCGCGCCGCCGCCCCGCACGCAGCCCGCGCTGCCGCCTCCGCCGCCTCCGCCGCCTCCGCCGCCGCCGCCGCCCCCGCCTCCGCCGCCGCCGCCCCCTCCGCCCCCGCCGACGTTCGCACCGCCGCCGCCCCCTCCCCCGCCGCCCCCCGTGGTGCGGCAGCCGCCGATCGTTTCACCCGGCGAGACGGTGACGCGGCGCACGTCGGGCTTCGGCGTGGCGACGACCATCGGAACGCTGGCGACGCTCGGCACGCTCGGCGCGGCCATCGGCATCACGGTCTACAACCAGCAGTGGGTCGACGAGTACAACCAGTACGCCGCGGCCTTCGAGTACTACCGGACGCGCAACGCGTCGCTCGCGCTCCAGTACCAGGCCCAGGGCCGCGAGCACCTCCGCGTCATCGAGGAGAACGAGACCCTCGCGACGGCCCTCTACGTCTCCGGCGGCATCGCCGCGGCGGCCACGCTCGGGATGCTGATCTTCTGGCCGCGCGAGACCGTCCCCGCCGACCGCGCCGCGCTCCGCCTGCGTGTGCTCCCGACGCCGGGGGGCTTCTCCCTCTCGGGGGCCTTCTAGCCCGTGACCTCCGCGGCGCGCGGGGGCTTGCTCGTCGGCGCGGGGATCCTCGCCTCGCGCCTCGTCGGGCTCGTCCGCCAGCGCGTCGTCGCGCACTACCTCGGCACCGGCGACGCGGCCGACGCCCTCGCCGCCGCCTTCCGCGTCGGCAACATCACCCAGAACCTCCTCGGCGAAGGCGCCCTGAGCGCGTCGTTCATCCCCGTGTACGCGCGGCTCCGCGAGGCCGAGGGCCAGCCCCGCGCCACCGCCTTCGCGCGCGCCGCCCTCGGGGCCCTCGCACCCGTCGCGCTCGCCGTGTCGGCCCTCGGCGTGCTCGCCGCGCCCGCGCTCGCGGCCCTCGTCGGCAGCGGGTTCACCGGCGACAAGCTCCGCCTCGCCGCGTCGCTCATCCGCGTGCTCTTCCCGATGACGGGCGCGCTCGTGGTCGGCGCGTGGGCGCTCGGCGTCCTCAACACGCACAAGCGCCTCTTCCTCCCCTACGCCGCCCCCGTCGTGTGGAGCGTCGCGCAGATCGTCGCCGTCGTCCTCGCCGCCTCGCGCGAGGGCGCCACGCCCGCGGCCCTCGCGACGGCGGTGGCGTGGGGCGCGCTCGGCGGGGCGCTCCTCCAGGTCGCAGTGATGCTCGCCCCCGTGCGCGGGCTCCTCGGCGCCGTCGCCCCGCGCCTCGACCTCGCCGACCCGGGCGTCCGCGAGGCCGCGTCGAAGCTCCCCGCCTCGCTCATGGGGCGCGGCGTGATGCAGCTCTCGGCGCTGGTCGACACCGCGATGGTCGGCACGCTCGGCGCGGGCGCGGTGGCGTCGGTCACCTACGCGCAGACGATCTACCTGCTCCCGATGGCGCTGCTCGGCACGGGCGAGGCCGCGGCGTCGCTCCCCGAGCTGGCGAGGCGCGGCGTCGCGCTCGACGACGAGCGCCGCCAGGAGATCCGCGCCTCGCTCGGCGCGCAGCTCGGGCGGGTGGTGCCGCTCGCGGCGGGCGCGGCGACGGCCTTCCTCGCGACCGGGGCGGAGATCACCACGCTCCTCCTCCGCGGCGGCCGCTTCGACCAGGCGTCGACGCGCGAGGTGACCCACGTGCTGATGGCCTACGCGCTCGCGCTGCCGCCCAACGCCGCGTCGCGCGTCCTCTCCACCGCGTGCTACGCGCTCGGCGACACGGCCGGCCCGGCCCGCTTCGCGTCGGTGCGGGTGGCGGTGAGCACGCTCACCTCGCTGGCGCTCCTGCGGCCCTTCGGGGCGCCGGGCGTGGTGTTCGGCTCGGTGGTGGGCGCGTGGGTCGAGCTCGCGCTCCTCGCCGGCGCGGTGCGCGCGAAGGTGGGCGGCGCGGGCGGCGCGCAACTGCCCTACCTCCCGCTCTGGGCCGCCTGCGCGGTCTGCGCGTCGTTCGCCGCGATCGCGCGCTACTTCGCCGTCCGCTGGGACGTGAACGTCTACCTCGCGGCCGTCGCGGTGCTGGCGTTCGCGGGCACCGGGTTCGCGGGGGCCTGCGAGGCGCTCGGGGTGGTGAAGGTACGCGCGCTCTTGCGGCGCAGGGGTTAGAGCGCCTAAAAATACCTCCCGTCGCGCAGCGACCGATCCGTGTCGCACGGCGGCGTTGCCCGGCTTCGACGTGCCGGCAGCACGTCTTCAGCCGAGCGCCTTGCCGTGCTCGCGTCTCGTTGCTGCGCTCGGTCCGGTATCTTTAGGCGCTCTTAGCGCGGCGCGCCGGGGCCGACGTCGCGGGCGTCGCCGCCGGTGGCGATGTCGCCGACCCAGCGGCTGAGCTCGGTGCCGCCGACGCGGGTGTCGTGCCAGCCCGGGATGAAGAGCCAGGTGTGGTCGGTGCCGTCGACGAAGTACGTTCGAAACGACGTGCCGGCCACGCGCCGACGAAGCGCCAGCAGCCCGTCGCGGTAGTCTGCCGCGGGGAAGTCTCCTCGCCGTGAACAGTCACCCCCGCGCCCCCACGAGAAGAAGCCGCGGATGGTGCCATCGCCGGTGGACGAGATGAGGCTGAGGCGGCGCGTGGGGTACTTGTGGATGAGGTGGTCGAGGAGGTTCGAGATGCCGCCGCCGTCGGGCTGACCGCGGCACGCGGCGCAGTCGGGGGGAAGGGTGGCGTCGAGGTTCCAGAGCGAGCGCCAGGTGCGCTGGAGGCAGGGCGGGAGGAGGTCGTCGGTGAGCGGCGGGCCCGAGTCGTCGACGAGGGAGACGTCGACCGAGGGGCCGAAGGCGGTGGCGATCTGGTCGTAGTTGAAGGCCGCGCCGAATCCTCCCGCGCTCACGCCGGTGACGAGCACCCGGCGGACGCGCCCGAGGTGCGGCACGAGGCGCCGGAGCGCGAGCGTGACGTTGCGGTAGCCCGTGAAGGTGTACGCGCGGTCGCCGATGGTGACGGGCGCGGGGTTGTCGCCCGCGTGGACGTCGCCCGAGCAGTAGCCGACGTAGAGGAGGTTCCAGGTGCGGAAGGGGTTGTCCTCCTCGCGGCGCGAGAGGGGCCCCGCGGCGCCGAGGATGGTGAGCTCGGAGCGGAAGTTGTTCTCGCCAAAACCGTCGCGGTGGAAGGCGCCGTCGCAAGTGTCCGCGTTGAAGCACGCGCCGCCGCCCATGAAGAAGATCAAGAGCCCGTCGGACTCGGGCGCCGTGTTGATCGCGACGCCGGTGGGCGAGCCGTTCATGCAGCGCGCGCCGTCGATGGGGACCCACGTCCACGCGCCGGGCGTCGCCGCGGCGACGGGGTCGGCGGGCGGCACGTCGGGGACGTCGTCGGGCTCGGGCGCGTCGGTGGCAGGCGCGTCCGTGGAAGGTGCGTCCGTGGCGGGCGCGTCGGAGGTGGAGGCGTCGGGCGCGGCGGGGTCGACGCCGCCGCACGCGACCAGCAGCGGCGCGAGGAGCGTCACGAGAGAGCGCATGGCGCGAGACGGTACCGCGGCGCGGGCGGGGCGCACAACGCGGCGGGGAGGACGCGGCGCGGCGCGCCCCGACCGCTACACCCTGCCCTGACGGCGCAGGGACGCGCCGATCTCCCGGATGCGGCCCATGCTGCGCGCGAGCGCGCCGGGGTCGGTGTGGACGGAGCTCGTGCCGAGCACCAGCGGGTGCCCGTGCGGCGCGGCCGATCCGATGAGGATGCGCGCCTCGCCCCGCGCCTCGAAGGTGATCGCGCCGCCGCCCTCTTCGAAGACCGCGAGGGTGTCGGCGAGCTCGACGCCGGCCACGCGCGCGGCGCCCTCGTGGACGAAGCACCACGCCGTGCGGTGGTCGGGCGGCGGGGCGTACGTCCACCGCGCGCCGTCGCGGAGGTGGACGTCGAGGTAGTTCATCGAGGCGGGCGCGGGGACGGGGCTGCGCATCCCCGCGTAGGCGCCGAGCAGCACGCGGACGCCTTCCGCCTCGGGCACCTCCTCCGGCGGGATGTAGTGCGACTCGGCGGCCGCCTCCTCGTGCGACGGCGGCATCGCCACCCAGAGCTGGAAGCCGTGGAGGTGCGTCGCGTTCGGGAGCACGCCGCCGCGGTGCCACACGCCGCCGCCGGCCATCATCCACTCCAGGCCGCCCGCGCGGAACACGCCGGACTTGCCCGTGGTGTCCTCGTAGGTTCCGTCTGCGTCGCGCACGTAGGTGAGCGTGGCGATGCCCGAGTGCGGGTGGAAGGGGAAGCCCATCCCGGGCCGCACCTCCCCCGCGATCTGGTCGAGGAACACGAAGGGCTTCATCGCCTCGCCGAGGTCGCCGGGGCTCACCATCCGGCGGATGAAGCCGTGCCGGGCGCCGCGCGTGCGCATTCGGATCGCGCGGACGGTCGCGTCGCCGCGCGCCGCGGGGAGGGGGGATTGGTCGTGCATGGTGGGCGCTCCTTCGTGCCGGGGCGAAGCGGCGCCCCGGCGGGGACCATGATGCGCACGGAGGGAGTGGCCCGCATCGGGACAATTTGAAACACTCTGTCCCATGGAGAGGACAACGGACCCGGCGCTCCTGGCGCTCTTCGCGGCGGTGGTGGAGGGCGGCGGCGTGCGGGCGGCGGCGCTGCGCACGGGCGCGGCGCGCTCGAGCGTGAGCCGCGGGCTCGCGGCGCTGGAGGCCCACCTCGGGGCCCGGCTGCTCCAGCGGAGCACGCGCGCGGTGGCGCTCACCGAGGAGGGCCGGGCGCTCTACGACCGGGTGCGGCCGGCGCTCGCGGCGCTGCGCGAGGCCGAGGGGGCCGTGCGCGCGCTGCGGGAGCGGCCGAGCGGGACGCTGCGCGTGGCGGCGCCGCCGCTCTTCGCGGAGGCGTACCTGGGGCCCGTGATCGCGACGTACGCGCGGCGCTTCCCGGAGGTGCGGGTGGAGCTGACCCTCGACGACCGCGTCGTCCCGATCGTCGGCGAGGGCATCGACTGCGCGCTGCGCGCCGGGCGCCTCGCGGACTCCTCGCTCGTGGCGCGGGCGCTCGGCAGCGGCCGGCAGCGGGTGTTCGCGTCGCCGGAGTACCTCCGCGCGCGCGGCGAGCCGGCGCGGCCGGCCGACCTCAAGGCGCACGACGTGGTGGCGTTCACCGGCCGCCGCGACCCGACCCGCTGGGCCTTCACCGCGCGGGGCCGCAAGGTCGCCGTCTCCGTCACCCCGCGGGTCGCCGCGAACAGCATGACGCTCGTGCGCGACCTCGCCTGCGCGGGCCTCGGGGTCACGATGCTCCCGGACTTCGTCGCCCGCGACGCGCTGCGCCGCAGCGAGCTGCGCGAGGTGCTCGGCGCGTGGAGCGCCCCGCGCGGGGTGATGTACGCGGTGTACCCGAGCGACCGGCACCTGGCCCCGCGCACCCGCGCCTTCCTCGACCTCGCCGTCGAGCACTTCGCCGCCCACCCCATGGGCGCCTGACGGGTCAGACCGCGCGGGCGCGCGCCGCGTCTCCAGCGGGCCGTGACGACGCCCTCCCGACTCGCGTTCATCGCCTTCTTCACCGCGTGCGCCCGCACCGCCGCGCCCCCGGCGCCGCCCGCCTCGGCGCGCCCGGCCGCCCTCGACGCACCGCGCCCCGCAGCACCCGACGCGGCGGCGCCCGACGTCGCGGCGCCCCCCGACGCGCCCGCCGTCCTCGCCGAGAGCGCGCTGCTGCCGGGCGTCCTCACGCGCGTCGCGCCCCTCCCCGGCGGCCGGTGGTCGCGGCGCGTCGTCGTCGCGGAGGTCGCGGTGCGCCACGCCGACGCCGCGGGCGTGCGCTTCGCCGTGATCGAGCACCGCTGCGAAGACCTCGTCCCCCGCGGGGGAAGCGACTGCTGGGACCTCGGCTACCACAGGTTCCACGCCACCCTCCGCGCCGTCGACCTCGGCTCCGGCCGGCGCCTCTGGGAGCGCGATCTCCGCGGCTTCGCGCGGGCCTACACCGCGGCGCGCGTGGAGGCCGACGTGCTCGTGCTCGACACGACCGTAGGCGTCGAGCGCTTCGCCACGCGCGACGGCTCTCCGATGCGCTGACCCGCCGCCGAGTGGACGCTCCGCGCGCGCTCTGCCACCGTCGCCGCATGGCCCCGAAGAAGCCCCTCCCCGCGCCCGCCGACCTCCGCGCCGTGTGCACCGTCGGCGCGCCCGTCATCGGCCTCACCGCGTCGGCGGGTAGGATCGCGGCCTCCGTCATGGGCCTCTCCGGCGGACGCCTGACGGGGTCGCAGGTCTCCCTCTGGGACGCCGCCACCGGGGCGCTCGTCCGCCGCGTCGGCGCGGACGAAGGGGGCGTCTGCTGGCAGGCCGCCGTGAGCCCCGACGGGAGCCTCGTGGCCGCGGGCTTCGGCGACTGCACCTTCCGCGTGTGGGAGGTCGCCACGGGCGTCGAGCGGCTGCGCGCGAGCCTCGGCGGCATCGTCGCGTCGGTGACGTGGTCCGACGACGGGCGCTTCGTCTTCACCGGCAACTGCGGCGACAAGACCGTGCGCCTCTGGGACGTCGCCGCGGGCGCGGTCGTCGCGCAGCACAGGTCGCCGCGGTCGATCATGTGGTTCACGGCGATGGCGGGTGATTTGCGGAGCGCGGCGTCGGGCAACGCCGACAAGGCCGTGCACCTCTGGGACCCACGCACCTGCGCGCCAAAGGGATCGCTCGAAGGGCACGCGGGGAAGATCCTCGCCCTCGCCTACGCGCGCGACGGCGCCCGCCTCGCGTCGGCCTCGCAGGACAAGACCGCCCGCGTGTGGGACCCCGCGTCGTCGCGCTGCGTCGCGGTGCTCGCGGGCCACACGAAGCCCGTCACGGCCGTGTGCTTCACCGACGGCGGCGACGTGGTCACCGCCTCATCCGACGGCACGGTGCGCGTGTGGAGGGCCCCGGCGTACACGGAAGTCCGGGTGTGGAGCCTCGGCGCGACGCACGCCTGCGGGGTCGCATCGCTGGGCGCGGAGGTGTTCCTGGGCTGCGACGACGGGGTGGTTCGCGCGGCGACGCGCTGACGGGCGCCGCTCACAGCGCCGAGTCGCAGAGCCTCGTCATCGGGTTGCAGCGCCACGCGGGTGACGGGCAGGTGTTGCCCTCGCCGCAGGGCATCGGCATGCACGCGCTCGGCGGGACGCAGGGCCCCCAGCAGCCGACGACCGTGTTGACCAGCCCCGCGGCGCAGGGCGGCGGGAGCGAGTCGCAGGGGGCCGTGCGGGTGTCGCAGTTCCAGGTGCAGCAGTCGAGCGGGAGGGGGTTGTCGGCGGGGCCGACGCACGAGCGTCCGTCGCGCCCGAGGTAGGCGCCGTCGCAGCGACCGCCCATGCCGCCGTCGGTCGCGCCCGGGCACTCGCCCTCCGAGGCGTAGGGCTGCGTGGTGAGGCCGGGGCAGTCGCGGAAGGTCTCGCCATCGCAGCCGCAGTACGGGACGATCGCGGCGCAGTCGCGCGGCGAGCCGCAGGTGCCCTGGATGTCGCAACCGGGCGCGGAGAAGAGGCAGTCCTCCCAGGGGTTGCATTGGGCGCGCGACCGGCACGCGCGCGGCCCCGCGTCGGGCGTGGTGCAGCCGATCGTGGTGCACATCGTCCCGCCCGTCGGCGCGCAGCGGCAGACGTTGCATCCGTCGCCCGCGGGGCAGGTGGTTCCCGCCGGGCAGAACGCGCCGTTGGGGAGCTGGCAGCCCGCCGCCGCGTCAGGGACCGTCGCGTCGCCGGGGCCGCCGTCGGGCACGACGCACCCGATCAGCGTGCAGCCGAGGCCGCTCGCCGTGCACGTGCAGGTGTTGCAGCCGTCACCCGCGGGGCAGGTCGCGCCGAGCGCGCAAGTGCCGCCACCCGGGAGCGTACAGGCGCCTGCGTCGCGCGCGGCGTCCTGCGTGGGGGCGGCGTCCTGCGCGGGGGCGCCAGTGATGACATCGGCGCAGCCGGCGGCGAAGGTGACGAGGCAGAGGGCGTAGGGCGCGAGCTTCATGGAGTGGCACATCCTTGCGCAGAAACCGCTGGGCGCGGGCGCTGCCGACGCCACGGAGCACGGCCCGTGCCCGCCGCTCAACGCCACGCCTTGCAGGCCGCGAGGAGGTGCTGGCGCAACTGCTGGCGCGGGGCGTGGCGGTCGCCGTCGTCGCGGCGGAGCAGGTGGTACGTCGTCGGCGGGAGGTCGCCGAGGGGCCTCGCCACCACGCCCGAAGGCATCGCGCAGAAGCCGCTGACCACCGACGCGCCGAGCCCGAACTCGACGAAGCGGAGCGCGAGCTCCCAGCCGTTGGCCTCGGCCGCGATGTGGGGCGACGCGCCCGCCGCGCGCAGGGCCGCCTCGACGCGCTGCCGGTGCGGGCGCTCGGAGGTCGGAAGCACCAGCGGGACGTCGCCGAGGTCGCGCGCGCGGAGCCTCTGCCTCGCCGCGAGCGGAGAGCCCGCGGGCAGCGCCGCCACCAGCGGGACCACCGCGAGCACGTCGCCCCGCACGCCCTCCACCGCGCCGTCGAGCGGGGCCACGCCGAGCTGAGCCTCGCCGCCGCGGACGGCGTCCACGGTGGCCTCGCGGTCGCCCGTGAGGAGGCGGAGCGGGTGGGGCGGCGCGGCGAACCACCGGCGGAGCGCGTCGCCGAGGAGGTGGAGGTACGAGCCCGCCCCGGCGCAGAGGGCCAGCGGGCGCGACGGGGCGGCGCCGTGGAGCTCGTGGCCGAAGC
The DNA here is from genome assembly GCA_046351555.1 of Polyangiales bacterium. Taxonomy (GTDB): domain Bacteria; phylum Myxococcota_A; class Polyangia; order Polyangiales; genus CAISKJ01. Next base: position 59,956 of record JAXLYI010000024.1, on the reverse strand, counting down.
GCTCGCAGCGCTCGGTGACGTCGCGGGCGAAGGCGGCGACTCGTTCGCCGTCGGGGGTGAGGGCGAGGCCGCGGCCGGCGCGGCGGTAGAGGGTGACGCCGAGCGAGGCGGCGAGGCGTGCGAGCTGGGCGTGGAGGGCGGGCTGCGAGACGTGGAGCGCCCGCGCCGCCCGCGTGAGGTTGCGGTGCCCGGCGAAGACGGCGAAGGCGCGGAGGAGCGCGAGGTCGGCGGTGAACACCCGACGTGGACTATCACGAACCGTGATACCTGCTCACCAACGGCGACTTCCGCGGGCGGCCGCGGCGTGGACTACTCCGCGGCGAAGGAGATGCGAGCGATGCACCCGAAGGAAGTGACGAGGCTGAGCCACGCGCTGTCGTGGCTCCTGCGGCACGGCGCCAACGAGGCCGGGCTGGCGATGGACGAGGCCGGCTGGGCGCGCGTCGACGACGTGGTGGCGAAGGCGAAGACCACCCGGGCCGCGCTCGACGTGGCGGTCCGCGAGAACAACAAGTCGCGGCTGGAGGTGCGCGGGGAGCTCATCCGGGCGTGCCAGGGGCACTCGCGGGCGGGGATGCCGGTGACGCTCGAGGCGTTGGAGGCGTCGTGGGCGATCGACCCGCGCGACGAGCCCGTCTGGCACGGCACCAGCCTCGCGGCGGTGGAGCCGATCGCGCGCGAAGGCATCCTCCCGGGCGAGCGGACGCACGTCCACCTCGCGGCGGAGACCGACAGCAAGGTGGGCAAGCGGGCCGGCGTCGACGTGCTGCTCCGCATCGACCCGGTGCGGCTGCGGGCCGATGGCGTCGGGCTCTACCGAAGCGCCAACGGGGTCCTCCTCGCGCGGCAGGTGCCACCGGGGTGCATCACGGGACTTCGCGCGGAGACGCGGCGGGCGCGCGACGAGGAGGCGCGGCTGCGGGCGCTCTTCGGGCACGCGCTCGGGTGAAGTCCCGCCCGCTCCCCCCTTGGCAGGCGGGCGGGGTTGGTGTAGCTTCCGCGCCCCTCCGTGGAAAACCCCGATTTTCCGCGGAAATCCACACCCCGGCAGGGTCGCCGACGTGATGATCACGCTCGGCTCCGCGATCGCAGGGTGCCCGCTTCCGAAGCGGGTGGTCGATCGCGGCGGCGCACAGCCGCTCAGCCGGGGGAGGCGACAACCCGAACGGAGCGATAGCTGCAATGACGATGGAAAACGTGATGCCCGCGGTCAACGAGGCCCCGCTGCCCGTCCGCGCCCTGCTCGAAGCCGGCGTTCACTTCGGCCACCAGACCAAGCGGTGGAACCCGAAGATGCGCCAGTACATCTACGGGGCGCGCAACGGGATCCACATCGTGGACCTCGACCAGACCGCGAAGCTCTTCACCCGCGCGTACAACTTCATCTCGGACATGGTCGGCAAGGGCGGGCACGTGCTCTTCGTGGGCACCAAGCGCCAGGCGCAGGAGATCGTGCAGGAGGAGGCCCTTCGCTCCGCGATGCACTTCGTGACCAACCGCTGGCTCGGCGGGACGCTCACCAACTTCCGCACGATCCGCACGGGCATCGAGCGGCTGCGCGAGCTCGAGAAGATGAAGGAGGACGGCGGCTACGACGCGCGTCCGAAGAAGGAAGTGCTCAAGCTCGAGAAGGAGCGCGTCCGCCTCGAGGAGTACATCGGCGGCCTCAAGAACATGAACGGGCTCCCCGGCGCGGTGTTCATCATCGACCCGGCGCTCGAGGACATCGCGGTGAAGGAGGCGCGCAAGCTCCAGATCCCGATCATCGCGATCACCGACACCAACTGCGACCCCGACCTCATCGACTTCCCGATCCCGGGCAACGACGACGCGATCCGCTCGATCAAGCTGATCACGGCGCGCGTGGCCGACGCCGCGATCGAGGGCACGCAGAAGCGCCGCGACTCGGGCCACGACGACCACCCCCGCGGGCACAACGCGGGCCCGGCGGTCGAGGTGGTTCGCGACCGCGACCGCGGGCGCGGCGGGCGCGACGGCGACCGGCGCGGCCCCGGCGGCCCCGGCGGGCGCGGCGGCCCCGGCGGCGGGCGCGGCCCCGGCGGGCGCCCCGGCGGCGGGCGCCGCTGAGCGCACTGCTGCGGGGCGTTGCCGCAGACGCGCGCCCCGCGGCCCCCTCTCTCACCGCAACAACCTTCGACCCCCAACGCGCCCGCCCGTCACTCCCGACGCGCGGGCGCCCGCACGACGACGACAAGAGGAAGTGTCATGGCTGAGATCACGGCAGCAATGGTGAAGGAACTCCGCGAGCGCACGCAGGCCGGCATGATGGACTGCAAGAAGGCGCTCCAGGAGGCCAACGGCGACATGGCCGGCGCGGCGGAGGTCCTCGCGAAGAAGGGCCTGACGAAGGCCGCCAACAAGGCCGGCAAGGTGGCCGCCGAGGGCCTCGTCAACGCGCTCCTCTCGGCCGACGGCCGCGACGGCGTGCTGGTCGAGGTCAACTGCCAGACGGACTTCGTGGCCAAGGGCGACGACTTCAAGGGCCTGCTCGCGCGGGTGTCCGACGCGGCCCTCGCGCACCGCACGCCCGACGCGGCCGCGCTCAACGCGGTGTCGGTCGGCGGCAAGACGCTCCAGGAGCACGCCGACGAGCTCACCGCGCGCTCGGGCGAGAAGCACGCCGTCCGCCGCGTGGTGCACTACGCCGCCGCGGGCTCGAACCTCCTCAAGACGTACATCCACCACGGCTCGCGCATCGCGGTGATGGTGGAGGTCGCGTCGTCCAACGCGGGCGACCCGCGCGTGCAGGAGTTCGCCGACGACATCGCGCTCCAGGTGGCGTCGATGAGCCCGCTCTACCTCCTGAAGTCCGACGTGCCGGCCGACACCCTGCTGAAGCAGCGCGAGATCCTCTCGGCGCTGATGGACAAGGAGGACGCCGAGGCGCTCGCGGCGCCCGACCAGTTCGTCGAGGTGATCCGCGGGAAGCTGGTGGAGTGGGCCCGCGAGGAGGAGCGCGAGGTCGGCGACCTCGACGCGGCCTTCAAGGACCACATGGCCCGCAGCGAGAAGGACGCCGCGACGCTCGACGGCATGCGCAAGGCGGCCGACAAGGTGCGCGCGCGCCCCGCGGTGCAGCGCGAGAAGATCCTCGACGGCAAGGTGGCCAAGTGGGCCAACGAGGTCACCCTCACCGAGCAGCTCTCGGTGAAGGAGTCGAAGAAGACCATCGGCCAGCTCCAGGCCGAGCTCGCCAAGGCCGTCCCGGGCACCGCCGTGGTGCGCTTCGCCCGCTTCGAAGTCGGCGAAGGCATCGAGAAGGCCCCCGCGAAGGACTTCGCGACCGAGGTGGCCGAGATGGCCGCCGCCGCCAACAAGGCGTGACCGCCCCGCCTCCCCCTCCCCCACGCGTCGACCGCGGCCTGCTGCGGTGGACGTACCTCCTCATCGCCGTCGACCTCGCCACCTGGCTCATGGCCTGGCTGTGGCTCGACCTGTCGCTCGTCGTGAGCGCGCTCGCGGCCTACGGCGCGCTCTCGCTCGGCGCGGTGAGCGCGCTCTACGTCGCGACGGCGTACGGCGCGGACGTCGCGGGCGTGCTCAAGGGCGCGCGCTGGCCGTGGCTCCAGTGGGTGTTCTGGCCCTTCCGCGCGGTGAGCGTGGCGATCTACGCGCTGGCGCGGCGCTACCGGCGCGAGGAGGTGGTGTGCGAGGTGATGCCCGGCGTCTACCTCGGCCCGCGCCTCTTCGACCGCGAGCGCGACCGGCTCACCGCCCGCGGCGTCACGGTGGTGGTCGACGTCACCTCCGAGCTCCCGACGAGCGCGGTGTACTCGCGCGCGCCCTTCGAGCGGATCGGGCACCCGCTGCTCGACCGTTCGTTTCCGAACGACCGCGACCTCGACGCGCTGGTCGACCGGGTGCTCGCCCACGTCGCGGCGGGGCGCGGGGTCTTCATCCACTGCGCCTTCGGCCGCGGGCGGAGCGCGCTCGTCGCCTGCGCCGCCGTCATCAAGTCGGGCCGCGCGAAGACCGCCGAGGACGCGCTCGCCCAGGTGAAGGCCGCCCGCCCCGCCGTGCGCATCCGCGCGGACGGCGTCGAGGTGCTCCGGCGCTACGCCGCCCGCCACGCGCCGCCCGCCGCGGGGTGATGGGCCACGCCCGGCCACCCGCGGGAGAATTCTGACCATCCCAGCGCGACCGCGCTCCGTGCATCCTCGCGCGATGGAACGATCCCGGGTGGACTCGTGGGCGCTCGCGCTGTGTCTCACCGCGCTGGCCGCGGGGTGCAGCGAAACGCCGGCGCCGGCCGACGTGCCGCGCGCCGATCAGGTGCCCGTCGACGCCGCGAGCGACCGCCCCGCGACCGACGCGACCGTCGACGCCGCGGCCGACGCCAGCGACGACGCGTCCACCACGGACGCGAGCCCCGACGCTGCGCCCGACGTCCCGCCCGATGTCTCGACAGACGTCGCCTCGCCGGACGACGCGCCCGACGCGTCGGACGACGTCGCCTGCCTCCCCGGGCAGGTCGTGTGCGGCGGGTCGTGCACCGACCTCCAGTCCGACCCGGCCAACTGCGGCGCCTGCGCGACGCGCTGCGCGGCGGGGCAGACCTGCGCGGCGGGCGCGTGCGCATGCCCGACCGGGCAGACCTCGTGCGGTGGAGCCTGCGTCGACACTCAGTCCGACCCCGCCCACTGCGGCGCGTGCGGGGCGGCCTGCGCCGACCGACAGACCTGCGCGGCGGGCGCGTGCGCCTGCGCCGCGGGGCTCACCCTCTGCAGCGGCCAGTGCGTCGACCCGCAGACGAGCCCCGCCCACTGCGGCGCGTGCGGCCGCGCGTGCGCCACCAACGCGGGCACGAGCGCCAACGCCTGCGCCGCAGGCGCGTGCTCGCCGACGTGCGCGATGAGCTACTTCGACTGCAACGGCGACCCCGCCGACGGCTGCGAAGTCGACGCCCGCGGGGACGCCGCGAACTGCGGTGCGTGCGGCCGCGCCTGCGCCACCAACGCGGGGACGGGCGCCAACGTTTGCGTCGCGGGCGCGTGCTCGCCGACGTGCGCTGCCGGCTTCGCGGACTGCGACGGCGACCCCGCCAACGGCTGCGAGGCCGACACGCGGACGAGCGGCTCCCACTGCGGGGCCTGCGGTCGCGCGTGCGCGGGGATGACGGCGTGCAGCGCCGGGGCGTGCGTGATGACGTGCCCGGCCGGGGCGACGCTCTGCACCAACCAGTGCGTCGCGCTCGCCAGCGACCCGCGCAACTGCGGCCGCTGCGGGGCGGCGTGCGCGGTCGCCCGCGGCGTGGCGGCGTGCGCGGCGGGCGCGTGCAGCGCGACGGCGGTGGCGGCGTGCGACGCGGGCTTCGGCGACTGCGACCGCGCCGCCGCCAACGGCTGCGAGGTCAGCACCAACACGACGGCGGCCCACTGCGGGCGCTGCGGCGCGGCGTGCCCCGGGGGCCACGGGTGCCAGGGCGGGCGCTGCGTCCCGTGCGGGACGGCGGGGGTCGACTGCCCGCCGGCCCTCACCGCGGCGGTGGTCCAGTCGAACACGCGGGTGCTCCTCCGCTTCAGCGAGCCCCTCGACGCGGCGAGCGCGGCGGCGGCGTACTTCAGCATCGCCCCGAGCCTCGCGGTGACGGGCGCGTCGTTCGGCGCGACGCGCGACCTGGTGCTGCTCGACACGGCGGCGCAGGCGAACAACACCGCCTACACGGTGACCGCGCGGCGCGCCGACACCAACGGCGACAGCTTCATCGACGGGCGCGACGCGCTGGTGAAGGACGTCGCGGGCAACCCGATCGACGCCGCCGCGCGGACGGCGTCCTTCGTCGGGATGGGCGCGGAGGTGTACGCGATCACCGACGTGATCGTGACCGACAACATCGGCGGCGCCTCGTCGGCCTACACGGGGCTCGCCTCGGGCGCCGCGTGCGTCGGCCCGTACGTCCCCGGCGAGACGGGCTCGCGCCTCACCGCGTCAGACGTCAACATCGGCATCGGCGGCTCGACCACCGGCATCCTCGTGCGCTACGCGCGCGTCCGCCGCGACGCCGCCACGCCCGTCCTCACCGGCATCACCGCCCAGCGCTGGGCCAACTGGAACGTCTCCTGCCCCGCGGGCTACGTCCGCGCCAACGGCACCTCGCGCGGCATCCAGGGCGCGCTCTCCACGGGCACCGACAGCGCCTGCTGGCGCATCGGGCTCTGCGTCCGCTACGAGCCCGTCAACGCGGCCGCGACCTTCGTCACCAACCTCGCGCTGAGCGTCAGCGCCGACAGCGACGCGCCCTGCGCGCCCTTCTGCCGGGCCAACGACGGCTCGTGGTCGATGGCGCGCGACGCGCTCGACCTCCACCGCGGCTGCGGCGACGGCCGCTTCGTCCACCTCTGCGTCAACCGCGCGGCGCCGCGCTGGCCGCCGATGCCCGCGCGCCTCGCGGCCACGGACGCCGAGAAGCTCGCCGCGCTCGCGTCGTGGGCGCCGCGCATCTACACGGCGACGGGCGAGCGCTACAACGCGTCGTCGGTGGAGTGGGCGTGGCCCAACCTCGAGCGGTTCCGCGCCGCCGACGGTCGCTACTGGCTGCGCACCCGCGCGTCGCTGCCGACGCCCTCCGACACGCTCCCCTTCTTCGCGGGCGACCTCGCGACGGCGCCGATCTACGCCTACTGGGCCGACAAGACCTTCACCGTCTCGGGCGCCACGACGCAGGCCGTCGACCTGATCTACTACGCCTACTACCCCTACAACCGCGGCAAGGAGGTGCTGAGCACCGTCTACGGCAACCACGTGGGCGACTGGGAGCACGTCTCGACGCGCCTCACGCCGCAGTACGATTTCGCGCGGGGCTGGTCGCTCCAGCCCGACCTCTTCTTCATCGCGTCGCACGACTTCGGCGAGCTCTACCGCTGGGCCGACGCGCCCCGCAGCGGCACACACCCCGTCGTGTACGCTGCGTGGGGCTCGCACGGGATGTGGTCGACGGCGGGCCGGCACGTGTATCAAACGCTCCCGGGCGGGGTCGACCTCGTCGACGACTGCTCCGCGGGCCCCGCGTGGGACACGTGGAACCGCTTCGTCGCGCTCGACTACTTCCGCCAGGCGGGCCTCGGCGGCGCGACGTGGCCGCGCTGGATGGGGACGGCGTTCGACGGCCCCGGCGCGGGCGACCCGGCGAACCCAGGCGCGGGCGCGATCTACCGCTGGGGCAACACCGAGCAGGGCTGCGTCCCGTCGCTGGGCGTGTGCCGCCTCGAGAACGGCCCCACCGGCCCCGTCTCGAAGGGCGTCTGGGGAACCAACGAGCTGCGGTGACGGGCGGAGGCGGGCGGGTCAGCGCAGCAGCACGAAGGCCAGCGCGCCGCCCACCAGCAGCAACGCGGTCACCGCGGCCGCGACGATCGGCGCCTTCGACGGTGCCGCGTTGGGCGGCGGTTGGAAGCCCCGCGCGGGCGGCGCCGACGGGCGCTGCGCCGGCGGGAGCCCGTACATCGGTCCGCCCCCCGCGCCCGTGGGTGGCTGCGGCGCGAGCGGCGCGAGCGGGGCCATCGTCGGGGGGCGCCCCATCGGCGCGGGGACGGTCGCGAACGCCGGGTCGGCCACCGCATCGGTGTCGAGCGCCATCGTCCGCTCGGCGGTCGGGATCGGGTGGGCCGACGCGAGGTAGGACTCCACCGCGAGGTTGCGCCGCGGCTGGAGCGTCTCCATCGTCTCCATCACCTCGGCGGGGGCCGGGGCCATGCGCGTGCGGGCGCCGGGCTCGTAGGGCTCCTCGTCGTCGTCCGCGGCGCCGAGCCCGCTGGCCAGCTCGGTGTTGCCCGACGTCGTGTCGAGCACCACGACGGAGTCCTTCCAGTCGTCGTCGAGCTGCGCGGTCTGCGACGGGCGCGACGCGCGCGGGGGCGGCGGCAGCGGCGCGGCCGCGGCCGCGAGGGCCTCGACGTCGAGCGCCATCGTCGACTCGGTGGGCAGCGGCGGGAGCCCGCCCGCGAGGGCCTCGACGTCGAGCGCCATCGTCGACTCCTGCACCGCGCGCGGCCGCGCCATGGCGGGCACGCCCGAGGCGCGCGAGGGGTCGGCCGCCCTCGTCTCCTCGTCCCACTCGTCGTCCCGCGCGGCGCGCGCGCCGGCCACCAGGGGGCCCGCCGTGAGCGGCGCCGACGGCCCCGCGGACCACGGCGGCGGCGCGGGCACGGCCGCGGGCGGGGGCGGGTCCCACGCGGAGGCGAGGACGGGCTCCACCGCGCGCTGGACGGGCGGGCGCGTCGTCGACCAGGCGTCGCCGGGCGGCGTCGAGGGGTACGACGGCGGCGGCGCGTCCCACGCGGCGACGGGCGCGGGCGGGCGCGGCGCGGGCACCGGGGGCATCGTGGGCGCGCGCAGGAAGGCCGCCGCGGGCGCGACGGGCGGCGGCAGCGGCGCGGCGAGCGGCGGCATCGTCGCCGAGAACGCCGGCCCGGCGGGGACCGGCATCGCCGCGGCGGGCGCCGGGGGCTGCGCGAACGCAGGCGCCGTCGGGAGCCCCGGGGCCGCGGAGGCGCGCGCAGGCGCGAGCGGGGCGGCGTCCCACGCGGCGTCGAGGGCGGCGCGCAGGGCGCTCACGTCGTCCCAGCGGGCGGCAGGGTCGCGCCGCGTGGCGCGGGCGATCGCGTCCCAGAGCGAGAGGGCGACGTCGCCGCGTTGCATGCGGCCGGCCTGCGCGCCGTCGCGGCCGAGGGCGGCGAGGAGGGACTCGAGCGCGCGCCGCGGGTCGCCCGCGCCCTGCTGCGGCAGGAGCAGGTCGGCGAGCGTCGCGCCGAGGGCGTAGACGTCGCTGGCGAGCGTGGGGGCCGCGCCCTCGGCGGCGAGCTCGGGCGCGCGGAAGGGGCCGAGCGCGCCGGGCGGGGCGAAGGGGTGGAGGCCGAAGTCGACCACCTTCACCGCCGGGCCCTTCACGAGCACGCAGGCGGGCTGGAGGCAGCCGTGGAGCACGGGCGCGGCGGCCTCGTGGCCGGCGGCGACGGCGTCGAGCACCTTCGCGAAGAGCTCGCGCACTGCAGCGGCGTCGAGCATCCCGCGCGCGCGGCGCTGCTCGTCGACGAGGCGCGTCAGGGGCGCGCCGTCGAAGCCGTCGTAGGCGACCCAGGCGCGGCCCGCGTGCGTGCCCTGGTTGATGACGGGCAGCACGCAGGGGTGCTTGAGCGCGCGCTGGGCGCGGAGCTCCTGCGCGGCCTCGGCCAGGCGATCCGCGCGCTCCGCGGGGAGGAACTTCAGCGCAACGGGTCGGTTGCGGAAGTTCTTGTCCCGGCACTGCCACGTTTCGCCGAGGCCCCACCCGTCGAGCGGGGCGTCCAGGAGGTAGCGCCCCTCGACGGCGGTCTGCGCGGAGAGCGGTGCGGTCATCCGGTGGGACGGCGGTTATGCACGCTTTCCCGTGCCCCCGCAACGGACGTCCTTCGGGTATAAAGGCCCCCCACGGCGATGTCGGACACGCGCCCCATGAAGGTCGACTCCCTCGCGCTCCGCGGCTTCCGCGTGCGCGTCGCGCCCACCGCGCGCCGGTTGAGCACGCCGCCGCCGATACGGCCCGACGACGAGGGCCGGCTGCGCATCGGGCGCGGCCCCGGCGCGGGCCCGGGCGCCGGCTGGCTGCGCCTCGACGACCCCGCGGTGAGCCGCGCGCACGTCGAGCTCGTGGCCGCGCCGGGCGGCGTGTGCGTGCGCGACACGAGCACCAACGGGACGTGGGTCAACGGGGTGAAGGTGCTCGGCTGCCCCGTGGAGGTGTGCGACGACGTCGAGATCCGCCTGGGCAAGAGCGCGCTCCGCCTCGAGCTCGACCCGAGCGACCACGCGGTGGCGGTGCCGCCGGAGTCGGCCTTCGGCGAGCTGCTCGGGGTGAGCGCGCAGATGCGCCGGGTGTTCGAGCGGGCGCGGCGCGTGGCGCAGCACGACGTGGCGGTGCTGATCACGGGCGAGACGGGGACGGGCAAGTCGCGCCTCGCGCGCGCCCTCCACGCGCACAGCCGGCGCGCGGCGGGGCCCTTCAAGGTGATCGACTGCGGGGCCCTCTCGCCGACGCTGCTCGAGAGCGAGCTCTTCGGGCACGTGAAGGGCGCCTTCACCCACGCCACGGGAGACCGCCGCGGGCTCTTCGAAGACGCCGACGGGGGCACCGTCTTCCTCGACGAGGTGGCCGAGCTGCCCCCCGAGGCGCAGACCCGCCTCCTGCGCGTGCTCGACGAGCGCGTGGTGCGCCGCGTCGGCGACAACGACGACCGCCCCGTCAACGTCCGCGTCGTCGCCGCCACCCACCAGAACCTCGCGGCGCGCGTGAGCGCGGGGCAGTTTCGCCTCGACCTCTACGAGCGCCTCGCGGGGGTGACCGTCGAGGTGCCGCCGCTGCGCGACCGCCGCGACGACCTCGGGCCCCTCGCCGACGCGCTGCTCGGGCGCATCCGGGCGCGCGGCGACGTGCGGGTGCCCGAGGGCTTCGCGCTCACCGCGGCCGACTACGACGACATGCAGCGCCGCGCGTGGGCGGGCAACGCGCGCGAGCTCCAGCGCTACCTCGAGGAGCTCATCATCGCCGGCGAGCCCCCGGCCGAGCGCCCGAGCCAGGTGCCCGCGCCGCCCGAGGCCGCCCTCTCCTACGGCGACCTGCTCGACCGCCCGCACGACGAGGCCCTCGACGAGCTGCGCCTGCGCTTCAACCAGGTGTACCTCCGCCGCGTGCTCCGCCTCGCGAAGAACCGCGTGAAGGAGGCCGCCCGGCTCGCGGGCCTGCACCGGGTCACCTTCGCCCGCCTCCGCGACGAGTGCGGGCTGCCGCGCGGCGCCGGCGCCGACGAGGACGAGTAGGCGCGGCCGTTCCCCCTTGCGCGCGCGGTGGCGGTGTCGTCCCATCGCGGGCGGAGATCACCCCGCGTTGCCGTCCGTCCCGCCGTCGCCCCCCGCCGCCTTCGGCCCGTACCGCGTCGTCGAGCAGATCGGGAAGGGCGGCATGGGCCTCGTCTACCGCTGCCGCCACGAGGCGACGGGCGCCGAGGTCGCGGTCAAGACCGTCCCCCCCGACGACCCCGCGGACGTCGCCTCCATCCGCCGCGAGATCCACGCCCTCTCCCGGCTCTCGCACCCGGCCATCGTGCGCGTGCTCGACCACGGCGCCACCGCGGCCTTCCCCTGGTACGCGATGGAGCTCGTCCCCGGCCGCACGCTCCGCGCCGTCTTCGAAGCGCGCCGCGCGTCGCCACCGTCGCCCGCGGAGGTCGACCTCGCCCTCGGCGCCCTCGTCGACGTCTGCGAGGGCCTCGCGTACATGCACGGCCACGGCGTCGTCCACCGCGACCTCAAGCCCGAGAACGTCCTCGTCCGCCCCGACGGCGGCGCCGTCATCGTCGACTTCGGCATCTCCTCGGCCTTCGCCGCCGACCAGAACCGCGAGGCCCTCGCCGCCCTCGTGCGCAGCGCCGGCACGGCCTTCTACATGCCCCCCGAGCAGGTGCTCGGCCAGGTGGTCGACCCGCGCGCCGACCTCTACTCCCTCGGGTGCATCCTCTACGAGTGCCTCACCGGCAAGCCGCCCTTCCAGGCCGCCGACGTGCTCGCCATCGCCTGGCGCCAGGTGCACGACGCGCCCGCCCCCGCGGCCTCCGTCGCGCCCGACGTCGACCCCGAGCTCGCCGCCCTCGCGCTCCGCCTCCTCGCCAAGCGCCCGCAGGAGCGCCCCGGCTACGCCGACTCCGTCGCCCGCGCGCTCGCCCGCCACCTCGGCCGCGCCGCGGGCAACCGCTCGAGCGCCCCGCCCTTCCTCTACCGACCGCAGCTCTTCGGCCGCCGCGCCCCCCTCGCGCGCGCCGCCGAGCGCGTCCGCGAGGCCCGCGCGGGCCACGGCGGCATCGTGCTCGTCACCGGCGAGAGCGGCGTCGGCAAGACGCGCCTCGTCGTCGAAGCCGCCGCCGCGGCCAGCGCCCTCGGCGTGCTGGTGGTCAGCGGCGCGTGCCTCGGCGTCGACGCGCGCCGCGAGGCCGACGTGCGCGCCGGGCCCTTCCACCCGCTCGCGCCGGCCTTCACCACGCTCGCCGACCTCTGCCGCGCCGAGCCCACGATGGCCCCGAGGCTCCTCGGCGCGCGCGGCCGCGTGCTCGCGGAGTACGCCCCCGAGCTGGCCGAGGCCGCCGACGCCGCCGGGCTCCCCGCGCTCCCCGCGCTCTCGCCGCGCGCCGCGCGCGACCGCGCCCTCGACGCCGTCCGCGACACCGTCCTCGCGCTCGCCGACCTCGGGCCGCTGCTGCTCGTGCTCGACGACCTCCAGTGGGCCGACGAGCTCACGATGGAGTCCCTCGCGCGCCTCGCCGACGCCGACCTCGAGGGCCGCAAGCTGCTCGTGCTCGGCACCTGGCGCAGCGAGGAGACCACGCCCGCCCTCGACGCCCTCGCCTCGCAGCCCGCGGTCGAGACGCTGCGCCTGACGCGCCTCGACCGCCGCGCCGTCGGCGACATGGTGCGCGACATGCTCGCCCTCGAGGACGTCCCCGACGCGCTCACGTCGTTCGTCTACGAACAATCCGACGGCAACCCCTTCTTCGTCGCCGAGTACCTCCGCGCGGCCGCCGCGGAGTCGGTGCTCACCCGGGACGAGGAGGGCCGCTGGCGCCTCGGGCTCCCCGCCGACGCGCCCCGCGACACGCCCCACGACGCGCCCTGGGTCGTGCCCCAGCCGCGCTCCATCGGCGAGCTGCTCCAGCGCCGCGTCGCGGGCCTCGACGCGGGCGCCGCGCGCGCGCTCCGCCTCGCCGCGGTGCTCGGGCGGGAGTTCGACGGCGAGGCCCTCGCGGCCACCGCGGGGCTCGACGAGGAGGGCTGCCTCGTCGCGCTCCACGAGCTCCGCGCCCGCGAGATCGTCGAGGAGGGCCGCGGCGACCGGCTGCGCTTCGTCCACGACCGCCTGCGCGAGGCCGCCTACGCCTCCATCCCCGAGGCCGAGCGCCCGGCCCAGCACCGCCGCGCCGCCGAGGAGCTCGAGCGCCGCGGCGTCGCCCCCGGCGAGGCCGGCGCCCTCGCGTGGCACTTCGCGCGCGCCGGCGACCGCCCCCGCGCCGCGCGGTACTTCACCCTCGCCGGCGACCACGCCCGCGCCGCCTGGGCCGCCCGCGAGGCCGTCGAGCACTACCAGAACGCCATCGAGCACCTCGCCGCCGCCGGCGCCCCGGGCGACGAGGTGCCGCGCCTCCGCGAGCGCGTCGCCGACCTCCACGAGCTCCTCGCGCGCGACGACGACGCCCGCGCGGGCTTCGAACGCTGCCTCGCCGAGGTCGGCGGCGGGCGCCCCGCGTGGCGCGCGCGGCTCCACCGCAAGCGCGCCAAGACCTTCGAAACGCAGCACCGCCACGCCGAGGCCCTCCGCGCCTACGACGACGCGATGGCCGCGCTCGGCGACGCGCCCCCCGCCCCCGGCGCGGACGTCGGCGGCCCCGAGCACCCGCCCGGCGACGCGGCCTGGTGGTCGGAGTGGGTGCAGGCGCAGGTCGACCGCGCGTGGGTGCACTACTGGCTCGCCCAGCCCGGCGAGATGCGCGCGCTGCTCGACCGCGTGGCGCCGGTGGTCGAGGCGCGCGGGACGGCCGCGCAGCGCTCGCGCTTCCACCTCGCGGTCGTGCACAGCGAGCTGCGGGAGGGGCGCTACCAGATCGCCGAGACGACGCGCGCCGCGGCGGCGCAGGCCCTGGCCGCGGCCACGCAGGACGGCGCCCCGGGCGGCCTGACGTACGCGCGCTTCGTCGACGGGATGGTGGCCCTCTTCGACCGCCGCTTCGCGCGCGCCGAGGAGCAGCTCTGCGCCGTCGTGGAGGACACCGACCAGACCGGGGACCTGGTGCTCAAGCTCCGCGCGCTCACGTACCGCATGGTGGCGCGGCGCCTGCTCGGGGACGTGCCCGAGACGCACGCCCTCGCCGAGGCCGTGCTGGCCCTCGCGCGCCGGGTGGGGATGAACGACTACGTCGGGGCGGCGCAGGCGTGCCTCGGGTGGGCGGCGTGGCGCGGCGGCGACGTCGAGGCGGCCCGCGCGGAGACGCAGCGCGCGCTCGACCAGTGGAGCGCGCTCGCGGTGAAGTACGCCTACCCGCTCACCTGGCTCGCCCGCTTCGTCGACGTCGTGCGGCTGCACGAGGCGGGGGCCGGGCGTGAGGTCGTCGCGCACGCCGAGGCGCTGCTCGAGCCGCCGCAGCAGCGCCTCCCGCCCGCGCTGGAGGCCGCCGTGTCGGCGCTCCGCGGCGCGGCCCCCGCCGACGCGCCCGGCCTCACGAACAAGGCGATTTCCATCGCGCGCGAGTTGGGGTACTTGTAACTCGCAGCGAGGACGAGAGAGGGCCGATGCGCCATGCCCGGTGATTTCCAGAACGACTCAGCGGACACCGAGGCCGACCTCGGCTCGTTCCCGGAGGGCACCACCCGCGCGGGGTACGGGCTCGTCATCCAGCGCCTCGACCTGAGCCTCCCGGAGCTTTGGAACTACGGGATGTTCATGACGCTGCGCTACGTCCCGGCGATGATGGAGCGGGGCTTCCGCCTCCTGGCCGCGGGCTCGCACCTCACCGGCACGCCCGGCCGCGTGGTGCACGTGTGGCGCCGCGGGGAGCCGCTGCGCCCCGACGCGCCGGCCCTCCCGCTCGCGAAAGAGCTCTCCCGCTACGTGTCGGCGGAGGAGAACACGGTGCTCACGCCCACCGCGTACGACCCCGACCGCTGGCTCCCCGGCGACCCGGCCAACGGCGGGCGGCGGGCGCCCCCGGCGTCGGCGGAGGGCGCGTCCTTCGTCGGCTCGCGCGTCTACCTCATCGACCACATCGACGTGGCGCCGGCCCGCATGGGCGCGTTCGTGGGGGGCAAGCGCCGGCTGATGATCCCGCTGCTCTCGAACCCCGCCCACGGCGCGTCGGCCCCGTGGACGCTGATCGCGAGCGGCTGGCGACGCGGCGCGGGCGCGCCCGCCGCGGTCAACGTGTGGGAGCTGCCTGAGAGCGACGCCCTCCTCCGCACGATGCGCCGCATCAGCGAGAACACGACCTACCAGGGGTTCGTGAAGGGCTGCGTGCGCGGGGAAGACCAGCACCTGCTCGCGCCCATCGATTCCTACGAGCCGCGGCCGGTCCGGGCGGGGAGCGCCGACGCCCCCACCGTCGTGTACCGCGGCTGAGCCCACGCCCCGGAGAAGCCCATGTCCAAGAAGCCCAGCCTCCTCCTCCTCCGCCTCCCCGCCAAGAACCACGGCCGCTCGGTGTGGGAGATCAACCTCGCGGACGTCTCCGTCCCCCCGAAGCCCGCCACGTCGTACCCCGACGACGTGACGCTGGGCGACTCCAACAACCCCGCCCGCCCCTACCACCTCGACCTCTCCGAGCTCGCCACCACGATGGAGCGCTGGGTGAAGGCGCGCCGCGCGAGCGGCAACGGCGGCGAGTCGAACGCCACCTCCTCCGCCTCGGACGCCTCGCCGCTCGCGGGCACCCAGGCCGGCCCCCACGACGTCGTCTACCCCGCCGTTCGGATGGAGGAGGGCCACGGCCACCTCGAGCTCCGGCTCCTCCGCAACCACGTCGAGTACGACGACGCCACCGGCGAGGTGGTCGCGATCACGCCGAAGGAGACGGTCGTCGTCGACTACGCCCCGACCCAGCAGGCGATGCGGGCGCTCTTCCGGTCCGGGGCGATCCTGATGTTCCTCCAGCAGACGACCTTCCCCATCGGGGTCACCTGCTACCTGCTCAACCTCCTCGCCCTCGACGGCGTCGACCCCGACTCCCTCGGCTGACCCGCGCCGGCGCGGCGCACCCCGCGGAGCACCGCCCCCACCGTGCAGAAGACCTGGCGCCGCGGCACCCACCGCGCCCTCTCGCCCGCCGACACCTTCGCCCGCGCCCGCGCGCACTTCGCCGCCGCGGGCGTCACGCGCGTCGCCGACGTCACCGGCCTCGACACCCTCGGCGTCCCCGTCGCGATGGCCTACCGCCCCAACGCGCGCAACCTCGCCGTCTCGCCCGGCAAGGGCCTCGACCGCGACGCCGCCTTCGCCTCCGCCGCGATGGAGTCGCTCGAGTGCTGGCACGCCGAGCGCCCGCTCCTGCCGCTCCTGCGCGCGTCGCACCGCGAGCTCGCCGCGCGCCACCGCGTGCTCGACGTCGCCCGCCTCCCGCGCCTCGCCGCGCGCCCGTGGTCGCCCGACCGCGCGATCCTCTGGGTCGAGGCCAGCGAGCTGCTCTCGGGCGGCGCGGCGTGGGTGCCCTTCGAAGTGGTCCACCTCGATTTCACGCTGCCGCTGCCGCCGTCGAGCGGCGCGCTGATGCCGGGCTCCAACGGCCTCGCCTCGGGCAACGACCCCGCCGAGGCCCTCACCCACGCGCTCTGCGAGCTCGTCGAGCGCGACGCCTCTGCGCTCTGGCACGCGCACGACGACGCCGCGCGCGACCGGACGCGCCTCGACCTCGCCACCGTCGACGACGACGCCTGCCGCGCGCTCCTCCAGCGCCTCGACGAGGCCGGCGTGCGCGTCGCCGCGTGGGACACCACCTCGGACGTCGCCGTCCCCGCCTTCCGCTGCGAGCTCGTCGAGCGCGCGCCCGCGCCCGGCAGCGACTTCCTCCCCGGCGTCGGGTCGGGCTGTCATCCCTCCCCCGCGGTCGCCCTCGCCCGCGCGATCACCGAGGCCGCGCAGACGCGTTTGACGCTCGTGTCGGGCGCGCGCGACGACCTCCGCCGCGACGACTACGACGCCGCCCGCGACCCCGCCGCCCTCGCCCGCATGGTCGCCCGCATGGACGCGCCGGGCCCGCTGCGCGCCTTCGCCGACGTCGCCGACCGCGCCGGCGAGACGCTCGAAGACGACCTCCTCACCGTGCTCGCCTCGCTCGCGAAGGCCGGCGTCCGCGAGGTGGCGGTGGTCGACCTCACCCGCCCCGACGTCGGGATCCCCGTGGTCCGCGCGGTGGTGCCGGGGCTCGAAGGGATCCACGACGTGCCCGGCTACGTGCCCGGCGCCCGGATGCTCCGCGCGCTCGAGGCCCGCGGCGTGAAGCTCGGGGGTGCGGCGTGACGCGGGCGGTGGTGTTCGCGGGGCCGACGCTCGACGCGGCGGCGGTGACGGCGGCGCTCGACGCGGAGGTGCGCGGCCCGGCGGCGCGGGGCGACGTGCTGCGCGCCGTGGAGTCGGGCGCGACGGCGATCGGCGTGGTCGACGGGTACTTCGAACGCGTCGCGGCCGTGTGGCACAAGGAGATCCTCTGGGCGCTGACGAAGGGGTGCAGGGTGTACGGCGCGGCGAGCATGGGCGCGCTGCGGGCGGCGGAGCTCGCGGCCTTCGGGATGGTCCCGGTGGGCGCAATCGCGGGCGCGTACCTGCGCGGCGAGCTCACCGACGACGACGAGGTGGCGGTGGCGCACCGTGACGCCGAAGGGGCCTACGCGCCGGTCTCCGAGGCGATGGTGAACGTCCGCGCCACGCTCGCCGCCGCGCGCGACGCGGGGGTGGTGTCGGCCGCGACGCACGACGGGGCCGTCGCGCTGGTGAAGGCGCGCTTCTACGCCGAGCGCCAGTGGGCGCTGGTGTGGTCGGAGGGACCGCGGCGGGGGCTCGCGCAGGACGAGCTCGACGCGCTCAAGCGCTGGCTCCCCGAGGGCAGGGTCGACGCGAAGCGGGCCGACGCGCTCGCGCTCGTGGCCCGGATGCGTGACGAGGCGGGCGCGACGGCCGAGGCCCCGGCGTGGAAGTTCGAACACACTGACGCGTGGGAGATGCTGCGCCGGAGCGTCGCGGGCGGCTGAGCGGACGGCCCCCGGGCTTCAGTCCCACCAGAGCTCGACGACGCGCGCGGGCGCTTCGACGCCGGCGACGCGCCGGGCCTCCTCGCCCTCCAGCGTCACGATGTTGTCGGCGAACCAGTGGACCTCGCCGAGGTACGCGACGCGCTCGGCCGACGCGGCGTCGGGCGCCACCACCCAGAGCTCGTCGGCGTTCCAGCGGTCGTCGGCCATCTCGGTGACGGTGTTGAGCCAGGGGCCGAAGTCGACCGCCGGCCGCGCGCGGTCCAGGTAGGTGCGGAGCCGCCCGAAGGCCGCCGCGCGCCAGAGCCCGCGGTGCGCGTCGAGGGCCGCCGCCACCCGGTCGCCGCGGAAGGCGTTGTAGCCCGAGCGACGGATGATCTCGAGGTGGATGTCCTGCACCGAGGGCGCCTTCCTGGGCGTGACGGTGGTGAGCCCGGCGGCGTCCCAGCGCGCGCGGACGACGGACCCGCGGAGCACCTCGACCTCCGCGGCGCCCCAGCGGGTGCGGGCCAGCGTCGCGATCTTCTTCGCGTCGCCCGGCCTCGGCGCGAACACGTGGAGCGTGTCGGCGTCCCACACGCCCTCGTGCATCCGCGCGAGGAAGCGGAGCCCGTCGTCCGCGCGCTCCAGCTCCTCCTTGCCGTACGTCCCCTCCCCCTCGCGCAGGAGCACCACGCCCTGCACCTCACCCCGCTTCACCCGGACGCGGAGTTCGTCGGCGATGGCGGCGCCGTCGAAGCGGGGCGTGTGCGTGCGGGCGACGAGCTCGAGCTGGAGGTCGATGAGCCGAAGCCCGCGCATCGCCGGCGGCGGCTCCTCCTCGGGTGCGGGCCCGGCCGCGGCGGCCGCCTCGATCGAAGCCGCGAGCGGGTCGAGCCCGCCCCCCTTCGTCACCGTCAACGCGCCGGGCCACACCGCGAGGAGCGCGTCGACCGCGCCCGCCGGCGCGACGTCGCACTTCGTGAGGACGACCACCACGGCGGCGTGCTGGTCGTGCCACGAGCCGTAGATCCAGCGGTCGAGGCGGGCGCCCATGCGCTCGGCCTCCGGGTCGGCGGCGTCGATGACGTGGACGATCACCCGCGCGTCCTCGAGCGCCCCGAGCAGGCGGCCGAAGGCGACCTCATCGTACGCGTCCTCCTCCGAGGAGCGCGAGTCGCCCGGCACGTCGTGGAGCGCGAAGCGCCTGCCCCCGAGCGTCGCCTCGCGCACGAGCACCCGGGCTGCGTCCTTGCGGCGCCGCTTCGCGCCGGCGTCCATGACGATGCTGTCGTCGCCGATCGAGGTCGCGCGCTCCTCCGCGTCGGGCGCGAGCGCACGAACGAGCGACGACACCCCGGCGCCGCGCACGCCGACGAACATCACCGGCGTCGCCGTGGACGGCGTCTTCTTCGCTGCGGGCTTCTTCTTCGCCGCGGGCTTCTTTTTCGCCGCGGGCTTCTTCTTCGCCGCGGGCTTCTTCTTCGCCGCGGGCTTCTTCTTCGCGGTTGCCATCGGGGCGTCCTACTGCGATGCCGGGCGCGGCGGGAGGAACGCGCAGTCCATCCGCTCGGCGCACTGGTGGTCGTTCGGGTGCGAACGGTAGTAGAGGTCGGCGCCCACCGTGGCGAAGAAGCGGGCGGCGGTGGTGAGCAGGTAGAGCTGCGGCTTCCACGCGTCGCGCATCCGCGGGAGCGCGAAGGAGTGCGTCCCCTCGGGCACGATGTACGCGTTGAGCAGGGCGACGGAGGGGCCCGTGTCGCCGCTCCAGGCCGCGAGGGTCGGCTGCCACGCCGCGTCGACGCCGCCGCCCGGCGTCGCGCGCTCGGCCCGCCGCACGAGGCGGAGCGGCGGCATCAACGCCTGCTCGCCGAAGCCCTGGCGCCCCTCGTCGAGGTCGTCGACGTCGAAGAGCGCGTCGGGGCGCATGCTCGACGGGAAGCGCCCGAGCGACGAGAGCCCCTCGAGCACGCCGCGGTCGGCGAGCACCCGGTCGGGCGAGCGGCGGTAGCGCTGCCAGAGGTCGTTGGGCGTGACGAAGTCGGCCCACTCGGGGTAGCGCGCGTCGGTGCCGGGCGCGAGGAAGGGGACGATGCCCGCGGCGCGCGCGAAGGCGTTGCCGGTGCTCACGGGGACGGCCTGGTCGCCCGCGGTGTTGATCACCAGCACCGCGTGGGGCCGGTGGTCGGCCGGGCGCCGCAGGTAGTAGAGCGGCGCCCACGTGATCGGGTCGGCCGCGTCGAGCGCCGCCTGCGACAGGAACAAGAACCGCCGCAGCCCCGGCGTCTGCCGCGCGAGCCCGAGGCCCTCGGCCGGCGAGCGCAGCGGCGCGCCGCGCGTCGACCAGCGCCGCACGCCCGTCGACGCGGCCGTGGCGTCGGGCGGGATGTGCCCGCAGTGGCGCTCGCAGTCGCCCTCCACCACCTGCATCGTGCGGACGCTCGACCGGATGGGCGCGCCCTCGGCCGCCTCACAGGTTCCGTAGTCGCGGATGACCCCGCCGCGGTAGACGGTGAGCTCGAGCGGGTCGTCGACGTCGGTGGGGATCCCGAGGCGGAAGCGCGCGTCGGCCGTGGCCCGCGCGCACCGCCGCTCGCCAGTGCGGAGGTTGTCGATACGGACGTCGTCGCCCGGGGCGATCGCGTTGCCCGCCGCGGGTGCTTCGGCCCCCGGCGCGCTCACGTCGGCGCAGGCGAACTCGAGCTCGCCGGTGTCGTTGAGGTCGGGCACGACGAAGCGGAGCGACATCTGCCCGTCGCGGCACGAGGTCCGCCGCGTGCTCCCCTGCGCGGGGTAGTTGCTGGCGGGGAGCGACAGCACCAGCGGCCCCATCACCCGGAGGATCACGGCCTCCTTCACGCCGCCCTGCGTGGAGCGGAGCCCGACGTCCGCGAGCCCGCCGCCGCCCGACACGGGGGCCGCCGCGCGCACCGACGCGTCGGCCGCGCCGAGCACCATCGACATGATCCCGCCGAGCGAGCCGCCCATGGTGAAGAAGGCCGCGTCGGGCCCGCCGATGTCGGGCGTGCCGTCGCCGTTGAAATCCCCGGCGAGGTCGTCGTCCGTCCGCCCGTTGGCGTTGAGGTCGACGCCGGCGCGGGCCCTCCCGTCGAAGCCGCGGAGCGCGCGGATGAGCTGCATGTGGTCGAGCGCGTGCTGCCTCACCTGATCGCGGGTGTGGAAGACGTAGCCCGTCCAGAAGTCGCCGCCGGAGTCGGGGATGTCGTCGCCGTTGAGGTCGCGCGCGCGGCTCTCGACGAGCCCCGCGGTGAGCCCGCCGTTGCACATCCCGCGGAGCAGCAGCGGGATCAGCGTTCGCTCGGAGGACCCGAGCACGAGGCCGTGGCCGGGTGCGTTGATGCCCATCATGGCGATGCCCTGCGCGGCCATGAAGGGCCCGAAGCCGAGCGCGTCGGTGAGGTTGCCGGTGTACCCGTGGCCCATGAAGGCCACCGGGAAGGGGGCCCGCCGCTCGCCGATCGCCTTCGGCACCACCAGCGCGAACTGGACGGTGTCGGTGCCGAGGTGGTCGATCGCGCCGGTGCGGGTGTTGAGGCGCCAGCGCGCGTGGTGGTCGCCGCTGCGCGGGTCGCCCATCGGGTACGGGACGCGGTAGGTGCCGACGGCGATGTAGTCGACGTAGCGGTACTGGTCGCGCAGGAGCCCGCGGCCCCACTCGTCGACGCCGAGCGCCTGGCCGAGCGCGTCGACGAGGCGGGTGAGCGCCGCGCCGCGGATGATGTACGGGCGCGCCTCCTGGTCGGTCGAGCAGTCGTTGCCGTCGTTGGCGCGGAGGAGCCTGAGGTCGGGCGTGATCGGCGCGAGGCTGCGCGCGAAGGGCCCCTCGTTGTAGAGCCCGCGGCGCACCTCCAACAGATCACTGACGGTGGTCTGCGTGGTGAAGGCCCAGGCGAAGGTGACGCGCGCGTTCGTCCCGTCCGCCGCGCCCGGTCGGTACACGAGCCCGCCGTAGTAGGCCGCGTGGGGGCCGCGCAGGTGGGCGTCGAGCGCGTCGAGGGCGGAGGCTTGCGCGGGGTGCGCGACGCCCGGGAAGGGCGAGCGGACGGGGTCGCCGTTGAGCCCGCGGAGGCGGTCGGTGAGCACCACCGCGTAGCGCGTCCGCTCCTCCAGCGGGACGAGCGGGCGGACGATGAGCGTGCGGGTGTCGGGCTCCCAGTAGGGCGAGAGCGCGTCGTTGGGGTTGGCGTTCGCGGGGAAGAGGGCCGCGCGGTTGAGGACGCCGTCGAAGTTGGTGTCCTCGCCGGGGTCCATGACGCCGTTGAGGTTCACGTCCTCGTTGACGGTTTCGAAGATGAGGTTCGACTGCCCGCCGCGCGGGTCGTTGGGGTAGTAGCCGTCGCGGTTGCGCGCGGTGTACTGGAAGGCCCCGTCGCCCACGTCGAGCGGAACCGGCACGCCCGTCCGCAGGTTGACGAGGTACACCGCGTCGTCGGCGAAGTCGTGGTCGTCGCCGCGCATCCGCCGCGTGAGCTCGGCGAGGTCGAGGTCCTCCTCGAAGGGGACGGTGATCGGCTGGTAGGTTCCCCACCCATCGAGTTCGTCGAAGCCCTCGCGCTGGCGCGATTCGAAGGCCGTCGGCGTCACCACCGAGGCGTTGATCCGCAGACCCGTCGGCGACGTCGGGTCGGGGAAGGTCGCCACGTCGTTGGGCAGCGGGATCTCCGGCAGCGGCCGGTGCCCGAGGTCCCATTTCACCTTCGGCCCGCGCGAAGGGCGCCCCACCCGCGAGGCCGCGGGCGCCAGCGTGTCGACCGACGCACCCCCATCACACGACAAGGCCGCCACCAACGGGAACACCGACATCCAGCGACGCATGGCGGCCGCGAGGATGCCACACACGCCCTCACCCCCGGCGCTATGAAATCGTTGCGAACCAGTGCCTCCGCCTGCACACCGCTGCGCGCCCGCCGCTCCCCCGTCCGCGCGAATCGCCCCGCACCGCCGCTGTGGACCGAACGTTGCTACCATGGCCGGCACCTGTGTCGACGGAGACCGACCCGCTGATGCGCCCCGCCGCGACGCTGCCCCGAAGGCTCCGCGCCCTCTTCACGGCCACGGCCTTCGCCGTTCCTTTGCTCATCCCCGCGCCCACCAGCGCGCAGGTCACCGCGCCCGCCGCCGCACCCACCGCGATGGAAGCGCTCGCGCCCACCGACGCGCGGGTGATGTTCGTCCGCGGGCCCGTGGAGGTGCTGACACCGACGGCCCGCCCGCTCGCGGCCGGCGAGGTGCTCCACCGCGGGATGCGCGTCCGCACGGGGGCCCACGCGCAGGCGACGATCGCGCTCCCCAACGGGAGCACCGTCGACCTCGAAGAGAACGGGCTCCTCACGCTCTTCACCGCGCCCGGCGCGCGCACCGACGACCCGCTCTCCACCACCACCACCCTCACCCGCGGCACCGCGCGCGTCCGCCAGGGCGCCGCCGGCCTGCGCGCCACGCCCATCCCCGTCCAGACGGAGGCGCTCACCGTGTGGGCGGGCCGCGCCGACGCGATGATCGCCGCCGACCTCGGCGGCAACGTCACCCGCCTCGCCGTCTGGCGCGGCCGGATGCGCGTGCGGGTGGGGACGCGCGAGTACCTGCTCACGCAGGGCTACGGCGTGCAGGAGGAGTCGGGCCACGGCCCCGGCGTGCTGCGCCTCCTGCCGCGCGCGCCGGTGTGGCGGGCCGCGCCGCCGCCGCGCGTTCTCACCTTCGGCGAGCCCATCGACGTGCAGGCGATGTGGAGCCCCAACCCCCGCGCCGCGCAGGCCAACCCCGCGTCGGAGTGGAAGGTGCAGCTCGCCCGCGACGACGCCTTCCACGACCTCGTGGTCAACGACAGGGTGCCGGTCGCCACCACGTCGTACACCGGCCGCCGCCTCGCGCCGGGCACGTACCACATGCGCGTGGTGGCGGTGGACATCAACCGCTTCGAGAGCGCCGCGTCGCCCGTCGCCCGCGTCGAGATCGCCGCCCCCACGGTGATCCCCGCGGCCGACGCGCCCGAGGGCCGCCGCGCCGCGATCCGCATCCCCGACGGGTTCTACTGCGGGCTCGACGGCGCCGCGCTCGCCGCCCACGGCGCGCCGATCGTGCTCCACCCGGGCCGCCCCCACACGCTCCGCTGCGCGCTCAACCCGCGCGGCCGCGACGCGCGCGACCACGTGATCCCCGCCGGGCTCGCGGGCCCGCTGCGCCGCGAGGTCCGCGTCGACCCGCCCGCGGCCGACTCCGACGACGGTCCCGCGACGGGGGTTCTCTCGCTGCGCCTGCGCGACTCGGCCGGCGAGCCCGTGTCGCTCGCGCGCGTCGAGGCCAGCGCCACCGACGGCGTGACGGTCGACCCGGTGCGCGAGACCGACCAGCGCGGGGTGTACACCGCCACGGTGCGCTGGCCCCGCGGCGTCCGCGCGACGCGGGTTCGGTTCACCATCAACGAGGCGCTCCAGTTCGACCAGGACGCGCGCGTCGACCGGGTGCAGGTCGTCCCGCCGCGCCCCGCCGCGCAGGCCGCCAGGGCCCCGGCGCCGCCCGTGGTGGAGGTGATCCGCATGGCCCCGCCGCGCGACCCCGAGGACGACGAGCGGGTCAACCCCGAGGAGTGATCCGCGGTACAACCGCGCGGTGATCACCGTCCACCAGTTCCCCTGCCTGTCGGACAACTACGGGTACCTCGTGCACGACGACGTGAGCGGCGAGACCGCCTGCGTCGACACGCCCGACGCCGACGTCATCCTCGCCCAGGCCGCCGCCCGCCGCTGGCGCATCACCCACATCTGGAACACCCACTGGCACCCCGACCACGCTGGCGGCAACGCCGCGGTGAAGGCCGCCACGGGCGCGAGCATCACCTGCCCCGACGAGGTCGCCCGCCTCGGCGACGGCAGCGACCGCGTCGTCACCGAAGGAGACACCGTCGCGCTCGGCGGCCACGTCGCGCGGGTGATCTCGGTCGGCGGCCACACGCTCGGCCACGTCGCCTACGTCATCGACGACCCGCCCATGGCCTTCGTCGGCGACGCGCTCTTCGCGCTCGGCTGCGGGCGGATGTTCGAAGGGACGCCCGAGCTCTTCTGGGCGAGCCTGACGAAGCTCGCGGCGCTGCCCGACGACGCGCTGGTGCACTGCGCCCACGAGTACACGCAGTCCAACGCCCGCTTCGCGCGCTCGGTCGACGGCGACAACGAGGCCCTGCGCGCGCGGGCCGCGGAGGTCGACGCGCTGCGCGCCGCGGGGCGCCCGACGGTTCCTTCGCGGATGGGCGTGGAGCGTGCGACCAACCCCTTCCTGCGCGCGCCCGAGCTCGCGGCCTCGCTGGGGATGGCCGGCGCGCCCGACCACGCGGTGTTCGCCGAGCTGCGGCG
Organism: Polyangiales bacterium; assembly: GCA_046351555.1. Lineage (GTDB taxonomy): Bacteria > Myxococcota_A > Polyangia > Polyangiales > CAISKJ01. The sequence goes on along the minus strand of JAXLYI010000024.1, from coordinate 34,838 downwards.
GCGGAAGGACTCGTTCCGCTGACGGGAGGGCGGTTCGCGCTGGACACCGCGCGGCGGGAGGCGCCACAACCGCCCCGATGGCCCTCACCGCGACCGTGTACCACCTCCGCGTCGAGCTCTCCGACGTCGACCGCGGCGTCTACACGACGCTCGACCTCCGCCCCGCGCTGCACCCGTCGGAGACGATGCGCTACCTCGCGCTCCGCACGCTGGCCTACTGCCTCCTCTACAGCGACGACGTCGCCTTCTCGAAGGGCCTCTCGTCCACCGACGAGCCGGCGGTGTGGGCGCGCACGGGCGACGGGCGCGTGACGCTCTGGGTCGACATCGGGCGGCCCTCGATCGAGCGCCTCCACAAGGCGAGCAAGCTCGGCGCGCGGGTCGCGGTGTTCACCGCCGACGCGCCCGAGCACCTGCGGCGCGAGGCGGCGGGCGCGAAGCTCCACCGCGCGGAGGCCGTCGAGGTGTGGTCCGTCGACGCGGCCTTCGTCGACGCGCTCGCGGCGCTCTTCGACCGCAACACCGCGCTCACGCTCGTCCACACCGAGGGCAACCTCTACGCGACGCTCGCGGGCAAGACGCTCGAGGGCACGGTCACCCGCGCGACGCTCGCCGACCCGGCGGGGTAGACGACTCCGTCGTCGGCCGTCACCGCGTCAACGCCCAGAGCTCGACCTCGATGACCGCCGGGACGTACGGAGGCGGGAGATAGAACGCGACCGTGCCTTCGTCGACCACGCTCTCCCAGTGCGCGCCGGCGGACTCGAGGCGGAAATAGAGCGCGCCCTCGCGGTTGTCCACCGGCGCCGGCGCGTGGGTGAGCGGCCACATCCCTACGCCGTAGTGCGCCGTCTGCACCACCTCCGCGATCTCGCCCCAGGAGGCGAGCTTGTAGTTCGCCTCGACCTCCTCCGGCGCCATGGGACGCCCGAGATTCGAGCGCAGCGCCAGAAGCACGCGTGCAGCGCGCCGGAGCACGTCGCCCTCGACCCACGCGAAGTGCAACCCGTCCTCGCGCGATTCGAACGGGATGCGCACCGCCTCGGAACGTTCGGACGGCGCGTCGACCCAGCGGTGCTTCAACAACAGGCGGTCGAGCTCCTCGGCGAGGAGCGGCGCGACGTAGGCGTCGAGCCCGGCCCCCTGGACGTGCCACCGCCCGTTGAACTCGTCGACGCGGAAGGCGGATGCCGACGTGGACAGCCGCGCCGCACGCTCGCGCGCCTCCGGCAACGACATCGCGTCCGGCCGGGGCGCCGGCGACGCCGCCGTGGACGCCGCCCACCGCTTGAACTCCGTCCCCGAGCGAACGAGCCTCGGCGCCTTCGTCAATTCGACCGGCGGCGGGGGCTCCGGCCCCGACTCCAGGTGCCGCAGGAAGAAGTCGGGGAGGGCCACGTCGTGCGCGGTGACGTAGTGGTCGAGGCCCTGGGGCCAGAGGTAGGTGCCGTCCCAGAGGTCCAGGCTGCCCACGTGCGCGGTGCAGAGGCGACAACGCGCGACGCCGAACCACGCTGCCACCGCACCGCCGCGCTTCAGATAGGCGACCGCGCGCTCCCGCGCCGCCGGATCCCAGCGGGTGACGAGGTCCCGGGGGTGGGGCCACTCGCTCGGGACGCCCGTGCTGGCCGAGTCGTCCCAGAAGCCGATCTGCGTGACGCGAAACCAGCCGGGGCCAACGGCGTTCGCGTCCGCCGCGGGAGGGTCACCCCCGCGGATCACGAGCCCGCCCCCCCGCGCCACGCCAGCGCCCGCGGCGCCTTGGCGCAGCGCCCGCCGGCGCGCATGACGTCCAGCCTCGCGAAACTCGGCTCCACCAGCGCGATCAGCGACGGCGACGGGTCGGGGCGCACCCCTCGACGAAACCACCCACACATGCCGCCGTGGATACCACGGGACACCCGCACGGGGAATGCCGCCCCGCCGCCGCGTGTTGCCGCCCTCGTGGCAAACTGGCGCGCGGCGATCGACCGCCTTCTCCGGCGGGAGGATTCGTGGATCTGGCCCCTCGTGTTCTGGCTGCGCACCGACGACGAGGGCGCCGTGGGCGCGCTGGTGTTCCTCGGGGTGTCGGACATGTTCTGGTGTTCGCACCGCGTCGTCGCGCTGGCGCCGGGCGCGCGTCCTCGACCCCGCCTTCTGGGACGAGGGCTTCTACCGGGCGACGGTGGTCAACGCCTGGTCGGGCGCGCGGGCGCACACGTTCCCCTCGCTGCGGGTTCGCGACGCAGCAGCGCCCGTCACCGTGCTCGAGATGCGCTCACTCGCCCCGCAGGCGAGCGCGAAGCCCGACCGAAGCGCCAACGCGAAGGCGCTCCGGCAGCGCCACCGCGTGGCATTGGAGTGCGCGTTGATCGGCTCCCCGCAGCACGGGTGACAGCAGGCGCACGCCCGGCCGTAGTCCGCAGCAGCCGGTGCGTGACGGCGCCACCAGCGGGATCCGCTTCACCCGCGACGCATCCTCCGGCGTCGCCTCGGCGCGCTGCTCCGCGAGGAAGACGTCATCCGCGTCGGGCCCAGTGTTCTTCGGGGCGCTCCTGGTGTTCTTCGGGGCGCTCCTGGTGTTCTTCGGGTCGCTCCTGGTGTTCTTCGGGGCGCGGTGTGCGGGCCGCCCGACGGCCCGAACGCGAAGGCCCCCGCCTGCTGAGCCGCGCACGGTTCCGCTTGCGCGCAGGCGGCGGTCTCGTGAAAGGATCGCGCCCCCCATGGCCGACACCCCCGAGCAGTGCGTCGCGCGCCTCGTCCGCCGCGACGCCCCGCGTACCGAGGCCGACGTGCAGGCCGACGTGCGGCAGTTCCTCCTGACCGGCGATTTCTCCCTCGCGGAAGACCAGGTCGTCGCGCTCGAAGCGCAGGTGGGCAACCGCCGGCGCATCGACGTCGAGGTGGGCGCCACCGTCATCGAGGTGAAGAAAGACCTCCGCGTCGGCAACGTGCTCGCCGAAGCCGTGAAGCAGCTCGAGGGCTACGTCATCGAGCGGCAGCAGACCCGCGGCGGCCGCTATGTCGGCGTGCTCACCGACGGCACCGAGTGGCACGCCTACCAGCTCGTCGACGGACACCTCCAGCCGTCGTCCGCCATCACCCTCGCCGCCGTCAAGCCCGACACCCCCGCGATCACCTGCTGGCTCGAAGGCGTCATCGCCACCGCGCGGGACATCAAGCCCACGCCCGAGACCATCGAGCAGCGCCTCGGGGCGAACAGCAGCGCCCACCAGCTCGACCGCGCCGCCCTCGGGGCCCTCTACGCGAAGCACCGCGACGACCCCGCCGTGCGCACCAAGCGGGCGCTCTGGGCGCGCCTCCTCGCGACCGCCCTCGGCACCCAGTTCACCGACGACGACAACCTCTTCATCGAGCACACCCTGCTCGTCAACTCCGCCGAGATCATCGCCCACGCGGTGCTCGGGCTCCCCGTCACCAACGTCCCGCCGACCGCCCTGCTCACCGGGCTCCGCTTCGAAACCGCGGGCATCCTCAACGTCGTCGAGGCCGACTTCTTCGACTGGGTGGTCGCCGTCCCCGGCGACGCCGGGCGCTCGTTCATCGAGACGCTCGCGCGCCGCCTCGCGCGCTTCGACTGGAGCGCCGTCGACCACGACGTCCTCAAGGTGCTCTACGAGTCGGTGATCCAGGCCGACGTGCGCAAGACGCTCGGCGAGTACTACACCCCCGACTGGCTCGCGCAGCAGGTGGTCGAGGCCGCCGTCGCCGACCCCCTCGCCCTGCGCGTGCTCGACCCCTCCTGCGGCTCGGGCACCTTCCTCTTCCACGCCGTCCGCCGCTACCTCGCGGCCGCCGACGAGAAGAAGGTCCCCGCGGCGGAGGCGCTGGAGGGCGTCACCCGCCACGTGCTCGGCATGGACCTGCACCCCGTCGCCGTCACCCTCGCGCGCGTCACGTACGTGCTGGCGATCGGCCGCGCGCGCCTCCAGACCCGCGGGCCCGGCGCGCTGCACATCCCCGTCTACCTCGGCGACTCGATGCTCTGGCGCCGCAACCCCGCCGACCTGCTCGGCACCACCGGCGACCTCACGCTGCCCGTCGACGACCAGAAGCCCGCGGGCGGCGGCGCGCTCGTGCCCGCGCAGGGCTCCTTCGGCTTCGAGGAGGTGTTCCGCTTCCCCGCGGCGCTGCTCAAGGACGCGCGCCGCTTCGACGCCCTGGTGAGCGAGCTCGCGCGCATGGCGGTGAAGCGCGCCCCGAAGGCAGCGGTGCCCTCGCTCGCGGGCGTGTTCCAACGCCTCGCGATCCCCCCCGACCAGCAGATCGCGGTGGCCGAGGCGTTCCGCACGCTGTGTCGGCTCCACGACGAGGGCCGCGACCACATCTGGGGCTACTACATCCGCAACATGGCGCGCCCGGAGTGGCTCGCGCGCGCCGAGAACCACGTCGACGTGCTCGTGGGCAACCCCCCGTGGCTCTCCTACCGCTTCATGCCGCCCTCGATGCAGGCCCGCTTCCGCGAGCTCTGCGAGGCGCGCCGGCTCTGGGCCGGCGGCAAGGTCGCCACGCAGCAGGACCTCTCCTCCCTCTTCGCCGCCCGCGCGATGCAGCTCTACCTCAAGCCCGGCGGCGCCTTCGCGTTCGTGATGCCCGACGCGGTGCTCGACCGCGGGCAGTACGCGGGCTTCCGCCGCGGCGACCTCGGCGAGGAGAACAGCCCGGTGTACGCGGCCTTCAAGCCCTCGTGGGACCTCCGCAAGGTGCGCCCCCACTTCTTCCCGCGCGAGTGCGCCGTGGTCTTCGGAACCCTCGCGACGTCCGCGTCCCCGATGCCGCGCCAAAGCGAGGAGTGGAAGGGCACGATACCCCGCGGCCGCAACGACTGGCCGACTGTGCGGGACTCGCTGCGGCGGTCGTGGGTCGACGACGCCACGCCAACCACTGCGAGTTCCAGCTACGTGGATCGCTTTCGCAATGGAGCGACGATCTTCCCGCGCGTGTTTTTCATGGTGGCAGAGGAGACCGCTGGCCCGCTCGGCATCCCGTTCGGCCAGAGGTCGGTGCGGTCGCAGCGTAGTGTGACGGAGAAAGCTCCTTGGAAGGACATCGAGCGCCTGGAAGGTGTCGTGGAAGAGGACTTCCTTCGGCCTGTTTTTCTCGGTGAAACGGTACTGCCGCATCGCACCCTCGCGCCGAGGCTGGCCGTCATCCCACGCGACGTGGAGAACCTCTTCGACCCCTTCTCGCCGGAACTGGACCAGTATCCTGGCCTCGCAGACTGGTGGCGCCGTGCGAATGAGCTCTGGGCCAAGCACGGCACGCGTTCTAAGTCGGAGGGTGCGGACCCCGGCTCGTTGAAGCTCACCCTCACCGCGCAACTCAACTACCACAAGAAGCTCAGCGCGCAGTTCCCGATCCCTGCGATCCGGGTGGTCTACGGCGAGTCGGGCATGCACCTCGCTGCCGCGCGTGTGGTCGATCACCGCGCCGTGATCGACCACACGCTCTACTGGGGCTCCGTCCAGAGCAACGAGGAGGCGTGGTTCCTCTGCGCGATCCTCAACGCGGCAACCACCACCCAGGCGACGCGGCCGCTCATGTCGCGCGGCAAGGAGGAGCGCCACATCGACACGAACGTCTGGCAGCTCCCGATCCCGATGTGGAACGAAGACGACCCGACGCACCGCCGCCTCGCTGAGCTGGGGCAGGCGGCGGAGAAGGCGGTGACGGAGGCCACGGCGGGCGACGCGAGCAATTTCGTGACGCTGCGCCGCCGCGTCCGCGACCTCCTCCGCACGCACCCCGTCGGGCGCGCCATCGAGCGCATCGTGGCGCCCATGTTGCCGCCCCCCTGGCTCGACGGCGTCTACGCGCAGGTCGCGAAGGGGGAGGGGCGGGCGGCGCTCACGAAGGTGTACGACACGCTCGACGACCTGCTGCTCGACGGGGAGCAAGAGGCGGTCACCTGGGCGCTCGACGCCGTCGACGTGGCGCGCCTCGACGCGACGACGATGCTGGGCTTCCTGAGCGTGACCCTCGCGGCCCGCGACCACCTGCCGGCCCACGGGGAGCTCGCGAAGCGCGTCCGCGAGCGCCTCGCGGAGTTCGCCCCCGCGCGCGTCGACCGGCTCATGGAGGGGCTCGAATGAGCGCCCCCTGGTGGACGACGCCGTCGTCGATCGGCGGCGACGCGGCGGTGGCCCTCTCGCCCTCGGGGGAGCACGTCGGCGTCCTGTGGCGCGACGAGGGCGGCGCGCTCCGCCACCTGCACCTCGCGAGCGACCGCGACCTCCGCTGCGACGCCCCGCGGCCCGACGCCGACGCGGCGGTGTCGCCGTTGGAGCCCGAGCGCCTCGCGCAGGTGGCCCAGATGTGCCGCCGCGTGTGGAGCCGCCACGAGAGCCACAGGCTCCGGTACGGGTTCCGCTACGACCGGTCGCGCTTCGAGCGCTCCGGCGAGCTGCGCCTCGGCCCCGACGAGATTGGCCTCACCTGCGCGACGCTGGTGCTCGCGGTGTACCGCAGCGTGGGCCTCGAGCTCCTGCGCCGCGACGAGTGGCCCGAGCGGCCCGAAGACACCGCGCGTTGGGTGACCCTGGTCGCGATGTTGGAAGCGCACGGGGTCGACGCGGCGCACATCAAGGCGCTGCGGGGGCAGACCGACGCCCCGCGCTACCGCCCCGACGAGGTCGCCGCCGCGTCGTCGGTCGCGCCGCCGTGCCCGTTCTCCGAGGCTTCCGCGCGAGCTGCGGCGCTCGCGGAGGCGCGCGGACGCTCGCCGCCCACGCCCTGAACCCCGCCCCGCCCGTTGCCCCCGCGCTCTCCGCGCCGCGCACGCCCCGCGCATTGACACCCGGGGGCGCATTGACGACGATCGCGCGCCCTTCGTGCCCCAGACGCTCCCCCTCCGACTCGGCGAGATGACCACCGAAGACTGCGCCGCGCTCCTGCGCGCGCCGCGTCCCGTGGTGCTCCTGCCCGTCGGCAGCACCGAGCCGCACGGGCCCCACCTGCCGCTCGCCACCGACGCGATCCTCTCCGAGCACGCCTGCGTCCACGCCGCCGAGGCCCTGCGCGCCCGCGACGTCACCGCCGTCGTCGCGCCGACGCTCCCCTACGGCGTGACGCGCTACGCCGCGGAGTTCGCCGGCGCCGTCAGCCTCTCGCCCGACACCACCGCGCGCGTCGTCGAAGAGCTCCTCTCGGGCTGGATCGCCGCGGGCTTCGCGCGGGCCTGCGTGGTCAACAACCACCTCGAGCCCGAGCACGTCGCGGCCCTCGCCGCCGCCGTCGGGCGCGTGCCCGGGGCCCTCTTCGCCAACCAGCTCACGAAGCGCTGGGGCCGCACGCTCTCCGAGGAGTTTCGCCGCGGTGATTGCCACGCGGGGCGCTACGAGTCGTCGCTCGTGCTCGCCGCGCGGCCCGAGCTCGTGCGCGACGAGGTGCGGGCGGGCCTCGCGCCGGTTCCCATCTCCCTCGCCGTCGCCATCCGCGAGGGCAAGACCACCTTCCGCGCGATGGGGAGCGAGCGGGCCTACTTCGGCGCCCCCGCCGAGGCCACCGCGGCCGAGGGCGACGACCTCTACCAGCGCCTCGCGGCCATGGTGACCGCGGAGGTGTGCGAGTCGCTCGGCCTCGCCGCCGGGGCCCCCGCGTGAGCGACGGGAGCCCCGAGCTCTACCGGGCGACGCTCCTGCGGCTCACCGAGTCGCTCGGCGCGCGCCTGTACGGCTGCGCGCGCGTCGTCGCCGCGGGCGTCGCGTGCTGCCCCTCGGCCGCCGCGCTCCGCTTCCTCGGCGGGCACCTGCGCGAGCTGACGGCGCACCTCCTCGACCTCTCCGACCTGCACGCCGCGCTCGGCGGGGAGGCCCTCGCGCCCCCGTCGCTCCCGCGCCCCGACGACCCCGCGCCGCCCGACGCGTGGGCCCCCTTCACCGCCGCGCTCTTGGTGACGGCGCGGCAGGCGCGCTGGCAGCTCCACGCGCACGACGCCTGCGCCCACGAGCCCACGCGGGCCTTCGCCGCGCGCGCCGTCGCCGCCCTCGACGCGCGCATGGCGCTGATCGAACAGCTCGCCGAGACCGCCGCCCGCGGCGACGACACGGGCGCGTTCGCCGAGGCGCTCGACCGCCACGTGGCCTGGGCCGTCGAGGCCTTCGGGCGCCCGGGGACGCCCGGGATGGCCTACGCGATCCGCGCGGGGCTGCGACGCGGCGACGCCGGCGCGACGCGCGACGACTTCCTCGACGACCTCCGATCGCTCTGCCGCGCGCGCGGGCTCCCGCTCGCCGACGCGTGGCTCCCCGCGCCCGAGCGCGCCTCCTTCGTCCACTCGCTCCGACAGCTCGCCGGCGACGACGCCCCGCCGCCCGCCCCCCCACGAAACGCCCCATGAACACCATGCTTCCGCCCCGCCCGATCCGCGCCGCGCTCCTCTTCGCCGCCCTCGGCGCCTGCCCCTCCACGCAGACCGCCACGCAGGACGCCGCGCGCCCCGACGTCGCGCCCGACGCGCCCGACGTCGCGGACGACGTCGCGCCCGACGAGCCCGCGCCGAAGGACGTCGCCCCGCCGCCCGACATGCCCCCGGCGGCGAGCGGCATCGGCGACGCGTGCGAGAGCGACGAGATGTTCGGCCAGGGCACCTGCCGCCAGGGCCAGATCTGCCTCACCGCCCGCATCGGGTACCGCAACGGCTACTGCGTGCAGACGTGCCTCGGCGGCGCGCGGTGCCCGGCCGACGCGCTCTGCACGCCGCTCCAGGGCTTCCCGGTGTGCCTGCGGCGCTGCACCTCCAACGACGACTGCCGCGCCGAGGACGGCTACGTCTGCACGATCGGCGCGGCGATGGGGCAGCGCGTGTGCAACGTCAACGACGCGCCCGTCGGCCGCCGCCCCGACGGCACCGCGTGCTTCACCGAGGGGACCACCGGCGACCACCCCGCGCCCGCGCTCGCGCGCCGCACCTTCACCGGCGCCAACTTCTCGGTGTCGGCCGGGCGCCGCGACACCGTGGTCAACGCCGAGGGCAACATCACCGTCCACCCGATGAACGGCAACGTCGCCAGCTCGTACATCGCCTCGGGCGGCGGCACCTCGTACATGGGCGTGTCGCTGAGCGGCAACGGCGGGATGAGCTTCGACGGCTACGGCAGCGTCAACGACCCGCTCGGCTCGGCCAGCGACCCGGTGCTCGAGTACGGCCGCGACGGCGTGCTGCGCATGACGTTCATCGGCCTCCAGCGCAACGGCGCCGGCCAGGTGCAGCGCTCGACGGTTCGCATCACCGAGAGCACCGACGCGGGCCGCACCTGGGCGACGCCGCGCCAGGTGGAGCCCACCAACTACTGCCCCGCCGGCGGCATCTGCGACAAGCCGTGGCTGGTCTCCGGGCCCGCGATGACGGGGACGGTCGACTCGCTCTACATCGGGTACCTGCGCGGCACCAACAACGCCGCCGACCTCGTGATCCAGCGCTCGGACGACGCGGGGATGACGTGGGCCACACCCATCGTCGCGGGCCGCGCGGGCGTGGTCGGCACCACCGCGACGCAGCCCAACCTCGTTCAGTTCGCGACGGGGGGCCCCGGGGTGGTGGGCGCGACCTGGATCGGGCTGTCCGTCGGGATGGCCGCGGGCTCGGACGGCGCGGTGCGCTTCGGCTCGACGGACAACCGGGTGTACTTCCGCCGCTCGGTCGACGGCTTCCGCACGATGGAGTCGCTGCGCATCGTGTCGCGCCGCGACGACGCGCCGGTGTACGTGCAGGCCCCCGTCGCGATGGACGGCGGCACCGTCCACGTCGCCTACGTCTCGGGCGACGCGACCGGCGCGTGGGACATCATCCTCGCGACCAGCACCGACAACGGCGCCACCTGGACGCACCGCCAGGTCAACGACGACCCCGAGCGCTGCGCCTCGCACCACTTCCCCTCGATGGTGGTCGACCGCACCTCCCACGACGTCCACGTCATCTGGATGGAGAACCGCTTCGGCGACGGCGCCGTGGCCTACGCCCGCTGCCCCGCCGACCCGGCGGTGCGCTGCGCCGCCAACGAGCAGGTGAACGACATGCCCTACACCTTCACCTCGGGCCGCGATCCTTCCCGCTGGCACGGCGACTACAACGGCCTCTGGATCACCGCCGCCGGCGACCTCTGGGCCACCTGGAGCGACACCCGCACGGGCCGCCCGCAGATGTACGTGGCCCGCGGCCGCGGGCGCTGACGGAGGGTTCGTTACGCGCGGCGGCGACGACGGCGCGCCGCCGCGCCCACCACCAGCGCGAGGCCCGCGAAGCCCACGATGCCCGCGCGCCCGGTGAACGTGGGGCGCGTCGAGCAGCCGCCCTCGGGCTCGGGCGCGACCGCGGGGGTCACCGTCACCATCGCCGTCGCCTCCGCCACCGAGAACGGCGCCGCGCGGCCCGAGGCGTTCCACACGCGGAGGAGCTCGCGGCCGCGCATGTCGGTGCGGTTGGCGCCGGCGATGGCCTCGACGTAGTGCTTCGTGGTCGAGCGGTACATCAGCCGAACGGTGACGGGCACCGGGCCCGGCTGCGCGGGGAGCGTCACGTCGAAGCTCGCCTCGTCGTAGTTGCGCAGCGCGCCGCCTTCGCCGCCCGAGTAGTCGCGGCCGACGGGCTGCGTGCGGGCGTCCGCGCGCATCCCGAGCGGCGGGATGCGGGTGTCCTCGATGACGGTGTTGTGCCGCGCGACGAAGTCCGACGGCGTCGCCCGCCCGCCCTCGTAGCGCCCGGCCTGGAAGCGGTAGACGCGCGCCTGCCGGTCTTCGACGAGCTCGTCGTCGACGAAGGCGCCCGACACCACCGTGCCCCCCACCTGAACCTGGAGCCACATGAGCCGCGCGTCTTCGTAGCCCGTCGGGAGCTTGTGGCCCGACAGGTTGGTCACCTTCACGCGAACGCGCGCGGTGCTCCCCGCGGCCCCCGTGGCGGGCGGCGAGAGCAGCTCGACCCGCGCGGAGGTGCGGAGGTACGTCTGGATGCGCGTCCGCATCGCGCGGTACTCCTCGTCGCGCTCGCCGGGGTACGCGGCCTCGAGCATCGCCATGCCCCACTCGTTGGCGCCGAGGAAGTCGTGGCGGCGCTGGCCCTCACGCAGCGGCGCGTCGGGGATGCGGGTCGACGGCAGCGCGGCGCCGGGGATGGCGGGCATGTGGCAGGTGGCGCAGGTTTCTGGCTGCGCGCGGCGGGCGAAGTCCGACTGGGCCCACTCGGTGTAGGTGCTCTGCAGCGGGAAGGCGACGCCCGTGTCGCGGCCGTCGGCGCCGAGGCGGTGGTTGGTCGGGTGGTCGATGTTGTGGCACTGCCCGCAGAGCCGCGAATCGCGGATGAAGGCGGAGCCCATCGAGGGGTGGCGCGGCGAGGTGACGGGGTTGTCGCGCGGGCCGAAGCGCGGGGCGATGGAGCCCTCGGGCGCGTCGGAGTAGTAGATCTGCGCGTTGGCGAGGTGGGGCGCGCTCGCGACGCCCGCCGGGATGACGCTGCGGTGGCAGGTGTCGCAGTGGACGCCGTCGAGGTCGCCCTCGAGGCCGTCGAGGCGCGTGCCGAGGCCCGGGGTGGCGCGGCCGCCGGTGAAGCCGCTCGGGGTGTGGCAGCGGAGGCAGACGGTGCCGACGCCCGGCGCGTCCTGCTCGGCGACGGTGAGGGTGGCGAGGAAGAGCGGATCGCGCGAGGCGTTGGCCATCATCGAGGCGCCCCAGGCGTCGGCGGCCATGTAGCGCTCGCCCGACGCGGTGGTGCCGCCGGCGTGGCACTCGGAGCAGCGCTCGGCGGGCGAGAGCGGGTTCACCAGGGTGCCGGGCTGGGTGCCGAGGGGCTGGGCGAAGCCGAGGGCGGGCGTGAGCAGCGCGGCGAAGAAGGGAAGGGCGGTGCGGGCCATGGGGGTGCTGAACCCCCTTTACCCCATCGGGGGCGATGGTTACAGGGGGGCGCCGCGCGAAGCGCGCACGGGACAAGGGACGACATGGAGACCAACGAGCAAGCACCCGCACAGCAGGAGACGCACCGTTTTCAAGCCGAGGTCAGCCAGGTGCTGCACCTCGTCATCAACTCGCTCTACAGCCACAAGGAGGTCTTCCTCCGGGAGCTGGTGTCGAACGCCTCCGACGCGCTCGACAAGCTGCGCTTCCGCTCGCAGACCGACACCGGGCTGATGGGCGACGACCCGACGATGGAGGTGCGGATCACCTGCGACCGCGACGCCCACACGGTGACCGTCGAGGACACCGGCGTCGGCATGACGCACGACGAGCTGGTGGAGAACCTCGGCACCATCGCCCACTCGGGCACGAAGCGCTTCTTCGAGGCCCTGAAGGAGAAGCAGGCCGGCGCCGACCTCAACCTCATCGGGCAGTTCGGGGTGGGCTTCTACTCCGCGTGGCTGGTGGCCGACCGGGTCGAGGTGGTGTCGCGCGCCGCGGGCCACACGGACGCATGGCGCTGGGCCTCCGACGCGCGGGACACCTTCACCGTCGCGCCCGCGGAGAAGGCCGCGCGCGGCACGACGATCACGCTCCACCTGCGCGAGGACCAGAAGGAGTTCGCCGAGCGCTGGCGCCTGAAGGAGCTGATCACGAAGTACTCGGACTTCGTCGGCCACCCCATCCGGGTGAAGGACGACAACGGCGAGTGGGAGACGGCCAACAAGGCCAGCGCGCTCTGGCGCCGGCCGAAGGGGGAGATCACCGAGGAGCAGTACGCGGAGTTCTACCGCCACGTCGCCCACGCCTACGACGACCCGATGACGTGGACGCACTTCCACGTCGAGGGGACGCAGGAGTTCGTCGGGCTGCTCTACGTGCCGACGCAGCCGCCCTTCGACCTCGACGCGCAGCCCGGCGAGGCGCGGCGCGGCGTGCAGCTCTTCGTGCGGCGGGTGTTCATCATGGACAACTGCGAGGCGATCGTCCCCTCGTGGCTCCGCTTCGTGCGCGGCGTGCTCGACTCCGACGACCTGCCGCTCAACGTCTCGCGCGAGACGCTGCAGGACTCGGGCGTGGTCCGGGCGATCCGCAAGCAGGTGGCGAAGCGCTCGATCGACATGCTCGACGACCTCGCGAACAAGCGCCCCGACGACTACCTGAAGTTCTGGGGCCACTACGGGCGGATCCTCAAGGAGGCGCTCCACCTCGACTGGCGCACGGGCACGACGGACGGCGAGTTCAAGGACCGGGTGGCGAAGCTCCTGCGCTACGACAGCACGCGGGGCGAGGGGCTCACGTCGCTGGCGGAGTACGTCGAGCGGATGCCCGAGGGGCAGGAGGCGATCTACTACGCGATCGGCGAGACGCGCCGCGCGGTGGCCGACTCGCCGCACCTCGAGTCCGTGCGCAAGAAGGGCTACGAGGTGCTCCTGATGACCGACCTCATCGACACGTGGGCGGTCGAGGGGCTGCGGGAGTTCCAGGGCAAGAAGCTGGTGTCGGTGCAGGACGCCAACCTCAAGGTCGACGCCACCGAGGAGGAGAAGAAGGAGCGCGAGGAGAAGACCGGCGCGCTCAAGGGCCTCTTCGACCGCGCGAAGTCGATCCTCGGCGAGCGCGTGAAGGAGGTCCGCGCGTCCGACCGGCTCACCGACTCCCCCGCGTGCCTCGTGGTGCCCCCGGGCGGCATCACCCCGACGCTCGAGCGCGTGCTCCGCGCCCACGGCAAGGAGGTGCCGCCCTCGCAGCGCATCCTCGAGGTGAACCCCACGCACCCGCTGATCGCCGCGCTGCACACCGTGGCCGAGCGCGACCCCGCGTCGCCGCAGGTCGGCGAGTGGATCGAGGTGCTCTACGAGCAGGCGCTGCTCACCGAGGGGACGCCGATCGAGGACCCGCAGCGCTTCGCCCGCCGCCTCACCACGCTGCTCCAGCAGGCCGTCACGGCCGCCGCGCAGTAGCGCCCGCTCAGGGCCGTCGCAGCACGGTCCCGTTGCCGAAGACCACCACGCGCGCCCTCCCCTCGCCCGAGGCCACGGCCACCGGGGCGATGTCGCGCGGCCACGACGCGGCGACCACCTCGTCGGGACCGCCCGGCCCCGACGCGTGGAGGGCGCCGTCGCGGAGCTCGACGCGCGCGCCGTCGAGGGCGGCGGCCGTGGGCTCGTCGGTCTCCTCTTCGGGCTCGGGCTCGGGCCGCGCGACGCGCCACCGGAAGCCGTCGCCGCTGACGAACATCCGCGCGGCGCCCCCGCAGGCCCACGCGCGCAGCTCGCCCGCGCGCTCGACCACGCGCCGCACGGGGACGGTGAGCGCAGGGCGCCAGAGCTGGCCGCGGGTGGTGGTGACCATCGCGACGCCGCAGCCGTCGGAGGCGGCGTCGGGGCGGAGGCCGATCCAGCGGTCGCGGCTGAGCACGGCGACGAGTTCGAAGGGGAGCTGCGAGGCCGTCCAGCGCTGCCCGCCGTCGTCCGTCCACCACATCGCGGTGCCGGCGATCCAGTAGGACTCCGACGACACGACGCCGCCGCGGAAGCCGAGGTTGGCGCGGCCCGGCGCGACCGTGACCATCTCCCACTGGCGCCCCGCGTCCGTGCTCCGCGCGATGCCGCCGCCGACGCCGAGCAGGAACTCCCCGTGCATCGGCACCGCCCTCCCCCCGACGGGCGAGTTGGCGCGGTACCACCGGCGCCCGCGGTCGGACGAGGCCCACGCCTGCCCGCGCACCTCGCAGAACACCCCGCGCCCCGCGAGCGGCGCGCAGCCGCTGGAGGGCAGGTCGGACTCGTCGCCGGCGCCGTCCGCATCGGCCGCGCGCGCGGCGGCGGGCATCCGAACCACCGACTCCCAGTGCGCCCCGCGGTCGCGGCTGAAGGCGGTGACGAGGGGGACGGCCCCGCCGCGCTCGAGCACGACGGCGTCGTGGCCGACGCAGCGGAAGGTGACGCCCGGCTGGCGCAGCGCGCGCGGCAGCGTCATGCGGCTCCAGGTGACGCCGCCGGTCTCGCTGCGGAGCGCGACGGGCACGCGCCCGCGCACCGAGGGGACGACGGCGTAGTAGGCGTCGCCGCAGGAGACGGCGGCGTACTCGCCCTCGACGTCGCGCGCGTGGATGGCGATGCGCGCGATGCGCCCCTGCCCCACCTCGGGCGGCCGCGCGTGGCGCTGCCAGTGGGTCCCCGCGTCGTCGGTGACCCACCACACCGTGTCGACCGTCTCGCTCCCCTCGAAGGCCTCCTCGGCGCGCAGCACGATGCGCGCGCCCTCGACGGCGATGAGCGAGGGCGCGTCGAGGTCGATGAGCAGCGGCTCCCAGCGCCGCCCGCCGTCGACGCTGCGGCACACGGTGGCGGTGGTGGTCGCGTAGAGCACGGCCCCTTCGGCCTCCACCGAGAGGAAGCGCGGCACCGCGGGCCAGCCCTCCAGGGCCCAGCCCGCGGTGATGGCGGGGGGCGCGGGCGCCTCGCAGCCGACGCGGGGCGTGCGGAAGCGGCGCACCGGCGCGGGCGGCGCGACGTTGGCGGCGCTGCGCGGCGGCTCGGCGGGCTTGCAGGTGGCGAGCGCGACGGCGGAGAGCGCGGCGGCGACGAGAGGCGGGCGGTGGCGGGTGGCGGGCGGCCCCACGGCGCGACGTCGTACGACGCGCGCGAAGAGGGAGGCAACTTCGCGGGGAGTGGTGGTAGGGTGCGCGGCGGAAGCACTTCCCGCTCTGGTGACGGGCCTGGTCTTCAAAATCAGTGGCGTCGGCGCCTCTGCGCCGCGCGGGAGGTTCGATTCCTCTGTGCTTCCGTCTCGCGCCCCTCCGTTGCTTCTCCCCGTCCGCGCGCGGATCGTTCGGGGCCCAAACGAAAAACCCCGCGCCATCTTGCGACGGCGCGGGGTCTCTCTTCTGCGGGGTGGACGGGACTCGAACCCGCGGCCTCCGGCGTGACAGGCCGGCGTTATAACCGACTTAACTACCACCCCACCGGGACGATCGACTCCGTCCCGCGAGGGAGCCGGTAGGTACGTCAGCCCGCGTCACGAGTCAAACAAATTCTCACCGCCCCACGAAGGTGCGCGGGGCCCTGGGGTTTTCGAGGAACGTCTTCATCCCCGACTTCTGGTCGTCGGTGGCGAAGCACAGCCCGAAGGCCTGGATCTCGAGCTCCTTCGCGACGGCGAGCGGGAGGTTCTCGCCGACGTGGAGCGCGCGCCGGGCGTGGGCGACGGCGAGGGGGGCGTTCTTGGCGATCTTCTCGGCCGCGGCGCGGGCCTCTGTGAGGAGCGCGTCGGGCGCGAACACGCGGTCGGCGAGGCCGATGGCGAGCGCCTCCGCCGCGTCGATCGTGTGCCCGATGAGCACGAGCTCGCGGGCCTTGCCGACGCCCACGCGGCGCGCGAGGCGCTGCGTGCCGCCGAAGCCCGGGATCACCCCGAGCCCCACCTCGGGCTGGCCGAACTTCGCCTTCTCGCTCGCGTAGATGAGGTCGCACGCGAGCGCGAGCTCGGTGCCGCCGCCGAGCGCGAAGCCGTTGACCGCCGCGATGATCGGGAAGGGCGCCTCGACCATCGCGTCGCCGAGCGCGTGGCCCTTGCGCGCGAACGCGGTGGCCTGCTCGGGGTTCATCGGGGCCATCGCGCCGATGTCGGCGCCGGCCACGAAGGCCTTCTCGCCCGCGCCGGTGAGCACCGCCGCGCGGACGCCCTGCGCGCCGAGCGCGCGGACGGCGGCGGTGAGGTCGTCGAGCACCTGGCCGTTGATGGCGTTGAGCTTGTCGGGGCGGTTGACGGTGAGCGTCGCGACCGCGCCCTCCACCGCCACCAGGATGCTCTCGTACGTCGTCGTCATCGCGTCACCGTCTCACTTCTTGTCGTAGCGGTAGAAGCCGCGGCCCGACTTGCGCCCGAGCCACCCCGCGGCCACGTAGTTGCGCAGCAGCACCGGCGCCCGGTACTTGTCGTCGCCGAACTCTCGGTGCAGCACGTCGGCGATCGCGAGGACGGTGTCGAGGCCGATGAAGTCCGACAGCTCGAGCGGGCCCATCGGGTGGTTGAGCCCGAGCTTCGCCGCCGCGTCGATGTCCTCCGCCGTGCCGAGCCCCTGCTCCAGCGTGAACACCGCCTCGTTGAGCAGCGGGATGAGGATGCGGTTGACGAGGAAGCCCGGCGAGTCCTTCGCGGTCACCGCCGTCTTGTTGAGCCGCGCCACCACCGCCTTCGCCGCCTCGTAGGTGGCGTCGCTCGTCTGGAGCGCGCGGATCACCTCGACCAGCTTCATCACCGGCACGGGGTTGAAGAAGTGCAGGCCCACCACGAGTTCGGGGCGCTTCGTCGCCGCCGCGATGCGGGTGATGGAGATCGAGCTCGTGTTGCTCGCGAGGATCGCGCCGGGCTTCACCGCGGCGTCGAGGGCGCGGAAGAGGTCGAGCTTGAGGGAGACGTTCTCGGTGGCGGCCTCGACGACGAGGTCGCAGTCGGCGAGGTCGGCGATGGCCCCCACCGGGGTGATGCGCGCCGCCGTGTCGGCCGCGGCGGCCGCGTCGAGCTTGCCCTTCTCCACCAGCTTGTCGAGGCCGCCCTTGATCTTCGCGCGCGCCCGCTCGGCGAGCTCGAGGTTCGCGTCGGCGAGCTTCACCGCCCACCCCGCGGCCGCGGCCACCTGCGCGATCCCGCTCCCCATCTGCCCGGCGCCCAGGACGCCGATGATCTGGATCTCACTCATGGCCCCGGCGCGTACGCCAGGGCCGCGGCCGCCGTCAACCCCCGACCTTCACCCCGCGGGTTCGTCGACCAGCGGGCCCGCCACGGTGGCCACCTCGCCGGGCTGGAGCACCCGGAGCGTGAGGTTGCAGAAGGTGATCCGGTCGCCGGGCTCGAGGAGCTCGGGCTCGCCCACCGGGCGGCCGTTGCGCAGCGTGCCGGCGGCGCTGTTCATGTCGCCGACGAACCACCGGCCCTCGGAGCGGAGGACGGCGCAGTGGTGGCGCGAGACGTTGCCCTTGGGGATCACGATCGCGTTGTCGGCCGTGCGCCCGACGATGACCTCGTCCTTCCGCAGCGGGAAGACGTACGGGTGGATGGTGTCGCCGTCGAAGACCGCGAGGAGGTCCTCCCCCGCGGCGGCCACGCGGTAGCGCGGCAGCGTGACGAGCGCGTCCTTCTGGCGGAAGCGCCAGTCGCTCCACTCCATCTTGTAGGGGACCATCAGCTCGCCCGCGACGGCCGGGAGCTCCAGGTAGGTGGGCGAGTCGGGGGCCCACGCGACGGCGCCCCCACGGCGCACCGGGACGTAGACCATCACCTCGCCGCCGGGCAGCCAGACGGGCCACGCGCCCATCATCCACAGGTCGAGCAGGGGGCCCCACGGGGACGGCACGTCGTCCTCGCGGGCGAGCCACGCGAGCTCGCTGCGCGCGATGCGGACGAAGGGCGGGTCGGCCACGGGCGCGCCCATGCGCAGCGCGTCGGAGCGCTCGATCGACGCGGCGAGGGCGGCGTCGAGGGCCTCGCGCCAGTCGCGGATGTCCTCGTCGGACTCCATCCAGCGGGCGGCGTTGGCGGCGCGGAGCACCTCCTGGAAGCGCCACGAGTCCCGCCGGTCGGCCGCCCCCGCCCAGGCCGTGAGGAAGGCCGCGCAGAGCTCCTCCGCGCAGCGCACGATGCGGCAGGTGGGCGCGTCGAGCTCGGGCTCGGCGGCGCGCAGGGCCTCGCCGAAGGCCACCACCCGCGCCTCGATGCGCGAGCGCAGGGCCGGCGACAGCTCGCCCTCCCCGGCCTCCGGCGAGAGCCAGCGGACCTTCTCGACCTGCTTCACCAGCGCTTCGATCCGGGCGTTCAAGGGAATCATCGCCTCCGGGCGGCCGCAGACGCTACCACAGCTCCGCCGCGGCGCGTCGTCGGATGTGTCACGCCCCCGCGGCGAGCCGCACGGTCACGCGCTCGGGGTTGCGGTCGGTCTCCAGGTGGATCTCGCTGGCGCGCAGCCCGCGGCGCTCGAGCTCGCGCAGCACCACCCGCAGCCGGGTGAGCTTCGCGCGGTAGGGCCCGCGGCCGAGCCACACGTGCGTCCCGCCGACCACCACCGAGAGGTCGCCCGTCCGCTCGCGGTGCACCTCCTCGATGCGCAGCGCCGCGCCCACCGCGCTCGACTCGACGTCGGCGAGGAGCGCGAGCGCGTCGCGCACCTCCTCGCGCGCGCCGGCCGGGTCCTGCTCGAAGGTGCCGCGCGGCACCCCGGTGATCACCGGCAGGTCGGAGGGGTCGCCGGGCAGCGACCGCTTGAACACGGCCCCGTCGGCGTCGACCAGGTAGAGCCCGCCCGCGGCGACGACGGCCGTGGCGCTGCGCTCCTCCACCGACACCGCGACCACTCCCGGGAGCCGGCGCGTCACGGTCGCGCGGGCCACCCACGGGAGCGCCTCCACCGCGCGCGCGGCGCGGTCGCAGTCGATCGACAGCACGTTGCGCGGCACGTCGACGCCGACGGCGCGGAGCACGTCCTCGCGGGCGGTGCGGCCCAGGCCCGTGACGGTGATGTCGCGGGCGTTGAAGCGCGGCGTCGTGCGGAGCCAGCGGTGCCCCTCGCGCGCCCCGACGCCGAGCCCGGCGAAAATCGCCACCGCAGACAGCACCGAGAGCGCCTGGCGCAGCCGCAGGCCGAGGGCCCTGAGCTGCTCCTTGCGCGACGTCTTCGGGGCGCGGGGGGAGCGCTTCGGCGCGGGCTCGTCGGGCGCTTCGGGCGTCTCCGTCTCGCGCGCAGAAGGCGCGGTCGCGGCGGAGGTCTCCGCGCGCTTCGAGCGGTTGGCGCGGGGCGCGGCCGGGCGGGGCGCGGGGGGCGCCGACGGGGCGACGGGCGGCGTCGGTGTGGCGGTCGTGGGCGCGGGCATCGACGGGGGAGGAGGTACCACCGATCGACGCGGCACCGAGAATTCTCGGCGGAAGGGTGGGGTGTGGGGATCGGGGTCGGTCAGCGCGCGTTGGCGCTGCCGGGGGAGCGGCGGGTGACGCCGAAATCGCCGGTTCCGTCGGGCACGCGGCCCCACGTCCAGCCGCGGGTGACGGTGGCGCCGGGGAAGCGGACGGAGCTGATCTCCTGGTCGTCGGGGTCGATGAGGTGGACGTTCTCGGGGTGGCTCGACGAGACGCCGCCGCCGTTGAGGGGCGGCGCCTGGATGCACACGTACGTCGACGAGGCCGCGGGGCAGTCGCCCTCGAAGAGCACCACCAGGAAGCCGTGCGCCGGCACGGTCGTCCCGGCGGGGAACTTGATCGTCCGCCCGAGCCGCGGGAGCCCGTCGTCGCGGCTGTCGGTGGCGCCGTAGCCCGACACGTCGAGCGCCGCGTCGGTGGTGTTGTAGAACTCCACGAAGTCGTCGCCGGTCGCGGCGATCTCGTTGAACGCCAGCTTCGTCGCCATGGGGTCGTTGGGCCCGCACGACGACGCCGCCAGGGCGATACCCACCACGATACGCACTGCCCACTTCATGACGAAGACTCCTCCGCCCCGGCTTCGTGCGCGGGCGCGGTGTGTTGACCGGATTGCTCGGGGGCCTTGGGCCTTCGCTCGACGGTGAACGACAGGCCGACGACCCACCAGTGGATGTCGCTCGTGTCCTGCGACGCGGTGGCGGCGTAGGGGCGGAGCGGGGTGGCCACGCCTTCGCGGCCGTTCCACACGTGGGTGAAGCGGGCGAAGGGGCCGACGGAGAAGGTCTGCCCGACGCGGAACTCGAAGGCCACCCCGCCGTCGACGCCGAAGGCCACCGTCGAGCCCGGGATGTACGCCCCGGCGTTGGCGTCGACGCGCAGGAGCCCGAGGTGGCCGACGCGCGGCTCGTAGCGCGCGCCGAGCGTCCACCCCACGAGCTGGATGCCGCGGTGCTCGCGGAAGAAGCGCCCGTAGGCGCCGCCGACCTGCACCGCGAAGGGGCCGGCGAGCTCGATGCCGAAGCGCGACGCCACCGACAGCGCGGGCGTGTCGGCCGACACCCCGTCGTGGTCGAAGTCGTGGACCATCGTGCCCGCGCCGACCTCCATCCCGAAGCTCCACCGGCCGTGCCGCTGCGCGTGGGCGACGGAGGGGGCCGCGAGCGTGAGGGCCATCACCGCCAGGGCCGCGGAGAGGCGCGCGCTCATCGCCCGCCCCCTTGCCGACGGCGCGGCGGCGCGATGTCGAAGCTGACGCGCGCGTTGAGGCCGAAGACGTTGACGTTGGGGGAGTCGAGGTCGCCGGGCATGTCGCGGAGGTAGTACGCGTAGAGCCGCCAGCGCGAGACCTCGGCGGAGAAGCCGACGCCGGCGCGGACGCGGTCGTGGGCCGGGCCGCCGTCGAGGCGCGTCCAGTGCTCGACGAGGGCGTTGACGGTGAAGGGGTTGTGGAAGTGCCACTCGACGTTGACGCGGTTGCGCCACATCGAGCGGTCGTCGGGGAGGTACTCGCCGGCGTGGTACTCGTTCATCGTGCGCCACTGGACGCGCGAGCGGAGCTCGATGTCGACGTTGCGGACTTCGAACTGGGCCATGACGTCGGCCTGGAGGCGGTGGCCGTCCTCCGCGACCCACTGCGAGTCGCGGCGCCAGATGTAGCGGTACCCGACGCCGATGCGCAGCGGGCCCCAGACGCGGTAGTCGGCCTCGACCTCGGGGATCACCCGGCTCAGCCCGATGAGCGAGAGGCGCGTGCTCTGGGTGAAGGTGAGGCGCAGGCGGCGGACGGGCACGACGCGGGCGCCGAGGTCGAACCACGCCTCCTGCGACTCGGCGTTGGCCTGCGCGCCGAGGGGGAGCGCGAGGGCGGCGCCGAGCGCGGCGGCCGCGGGGAGCATCGTTCGTTTCATTGTCCTCTTCCGGGGTAGGGGCGGGCCTGCTTCACCACGAGGCGCGGCGTGGTCCACTGGCCGTCGGCGTCGAACTTGAACTCCACGTCCATCGCGTACCAGCCGGTGTTCCCCGCGGCGGGGCCGTAGGCGGCGGAGAAGCGCTGGTGGATGGCGTTGAGCGCCGTGCCCAGCTCGTACGTCTGCGCGGGCGTGAGCACGGTGTGCCCGTCGGGGATGAGGCTCGACCGCGCGATGAAGTTGGTCGGCTGCCCCGGCTGCGAGAAGTAGTAGAGAAACTGGTCGCTCGACACGCCCGGCGGCGGGTGCACCACCTCGGAGTCGCCGCCGAACTGCACGTTGACGTAGAAGGCCGGGTCGAGCCCCGCGGCGTCGAAGGGGTTGGAGGTCACCGCGACGCCGTTGGCCGCCTCCTCGGGGAAGTAGTGGTGGACGAGCAGCGCCATCCCGACCGAGCGGTGGTCGACGCCGTAGTACGAGCGCTCCTGGTAGGTGCGGTACGACCAGGCGCTCGCGTACGTCTCGCGGATCGCGTCGAGGACGTCGTCCCACTGCGCGGGGTCGCCGGTGTGCGACTCGTAGCAGCCGGCGCAGGGGAAGCCGTCGAGGTCCTCGCTGTTGGTGCTGGTGCGGAAGCGCAGCGAGCGGCCGCGGAAGGTCGGGGTCGCCGCCCGCTCGCGGATCGCGGCCTGGAGCGCGGCCGGCACCGTCCCCCGCATGATGAGGTCGTGAAACTCCCCGAGCCGCGCCGAGCGGTACGCCGGGTCGTCGCGGAAGCGCGCGTCGGCCTGGAGCGCCGTCATCCGATCGTAGAGCCCGTTGTCGCGCATGAAGGCGTCGTAGAAGTACACCGGGATCGCGAACGCCGGGAGGATGTTGACCCGCTCGGTGCGGGCGAGGATGGAGTACTGCGCGGCCTTGCCGCCGAAGGCGCGGACGGCCTCCACGATGTTGCCGCGGAGCGTCTGGGTGCCGGTGGGCTCGGGCGTCACCTCCGCGATGTCGAGCACGCGCTGCTCGGTGAGGTTGAGCGGCGGGAGGGTGACCGCCGCCGGGCGGTTGGCGGCCCAGAAGGTCTCGGCCTCCGCGGTGGTGACCTCGCGCACCGTCCACGCCTCGGCCGACGCGACGAGCTCGACGAGGCGGCCCTCGAGGGCGCGGAGCGTCGGGTTGGTCATCGCGCCGCGCAGGCCCAGGTTGGGCGTGTGGCGGTTCTGCGCGAGGACGTTGATGTGCGAGAGGGGCGTCTGGAAGGTCTGGGTGATGAGCCCGCGGACGACGGAGATGTCGTTGGGGGCCTCGTCGAGCACCACGATGTCTTCGAAGTCGAGGTACTGCGAGGCGAGGGTGGCGGCGCGGGCGAAGCGCAGCCGGCCGATCGCGCGCCCGAGCGTGAGGGGCTGGTAGTCGATGCGGGCGTAGATCTGGTCGGTGGTGGCGACCCGCACGCTCGACGGGAGCGAGCGGGCCATCCGCGCGACCGAGTCGGATGACGGGTGGAAGGTGAGCGCCGGCCCGAAGAAGCCCGCCGCCTTCACGGCGTTGTAGAGCGTGGCGGTGAGCTCGGCGGAGGCCGTGTCGTAGGGCGAGAGCTCGAGCGCCCACACGCGCGGCCCCTCGTAGTGCGTCACCGCGCCCAGGACGAAGCGGCGGTCGGGCGAGAAGTACTCCGTGGTGTTGAAGGTGGCGAGCGTCGGCACCACGGGCATCCCGTTGCCCGAGAGGAAGCGCGAGGCGTAGGCGTAGTGGATCTGGTAGCGGACGCTGTTCTGGAAGTAGAGGTTGCCGTTGGTGCGGTCGTAGATGACCTTCACCGAGCGCGCGCCGGGGAGCGTCGCGTCGAGCGGCGCGGAGGCGAGGGCGTTGAAGTCCGCGTTGCACTGGATCCGGCGCAGCGAGTCAGGGGCCATCGTCGCGTCGGCGACCGTGCACGCCCCCTCGGTGAGCGTGACGTTGGGGAGCTCGCTGGAGGGCGCCGCGGGCGCCTCGCCCGACGAGCAGCGCGCGGAGGCGGCGGCCAGGGCCGCCAGGACAAGCAGGGGTGAGCGTCGGGCCATCGATGGACTCCGTGGTGCCGTGGGTCGCGGGGGCGTCGTCGCGGTGAATGGCCGGCGCCGCGGGCGCCTTCGAGAATTCTCACGGATGTCACACGCCCGGGGAGGGCTTGTGGGCCCGCTTGACGCCGGGGCGCCGCCCGTGGTGGCTTGCCGCGCCCCGACGGGGCGCGAAAAAACCTATGCACGCCGAGCACGACCTGAAGATCCTCGCCCAGAGCCCCGCCTTCAGCCGGCTGTCCGACGACGAGCGCGCCCGCGTGGCCGCGGCGATGAGCCCGCGCGAACTCCGCCCCGCAGAGGTGCTCTGGCGCATCGGCGCGCACCTCGGCGACCCGGGGCTCTGCCTCGTGGTCCGCGGCGAGGTCAGCGTCGCCCTCAACGCCCGCACCGGCGCCGTCCCCGTGAGCCGCACCGTCACCGCCGGGAGCGTCTTCGGCGAGGCCTCGCTCTTCCAGCGCGGGCCCTCGTCGATCGGCGCGCGCAGCGTCACCGCCGCCCGGCTCCTCGTGCTCCCGCGCGACCGCTTCGAAGCGCTCCGCGCCGAGGTGCCGGCCCTCGCCGACATCGTCGACGACCTCACCGAGCTCCGGGGCCTCGAGCCCGACGTGCTCGCGGGCCTGCGCCGCTCGGCCCTCGCGCGCTATTTCAGCCCCCGCGCCCTCGGCGAGATGTGCGAGGTGGCGGAGATCGCGCGCCTCGCCCCCGACGAGGTCGCGCTGCGCCAGGGCGACGGCGCGCCGGGCTTCTTCTTCGTCGTCGCGGGCTCGCTCCAGGTGACGGTGTCGCACGGCGAGGGTGCCGCCCCCGTGGTCGTCGACACGCTCCACGCGGGGGACGTCTTCGGCGACGTGGCGCTGGTGTTCAACACGCCGCAGCCGACCACCGTCACGGCGGTGGGGCCCGTCCGCCTCGCGCGGGTGCGCTCGGACACCTACCGCCGACTGCTCGCCGCATCGCAAACGCACCGCCGCGGGCGCGCCGAGCCCGGCGCGCTCGGCGCCGCGGGCGAGCACGTCCACCCCTGCGAGACGCGCCTCTTCCTCACCGAGCAGGGCGCATCCGCGGCGGGCCTCGTCCGCCTCGTCGCCGACTACCTCGCCGAGCGCCACCTGGACCACGTCCTCCTCGTCCGCTTCGCCCCCGCGGGCGACGGCGTGACCCACGTCGCGCGGGTCGGCGCCCGCGTGCTCCGCGCCACCATCCACGCCGACGACGCCGACGCCGGCGCGCGCCTCGGCGACCTCCTCGCCGACCACGGGCCCCGCTTCGACTACGTCTTCCTCGACCCCGGCGACCGCGGCGACGCGCTCCTCGCCGCCATCGCCCACCGCGTCGACAAGGCCGTGTACGTCGCCCGTGAGCCCGCCTCCTCGCCGCGCGCCGCGGCCCTCGGCGACGTGCCCGCCCTCCACGCCGCCCTCCTCGGCGCACCCCAGACCGCAGCATCCTCGATGGCCTCGCTGCCCGCGGGCACCGTGCGCCTCCGCATCGACCTCGAGCGCATGGCCCGCGGCCACGAGCGGCTCGCCGAGCTCCCGCGCCACGAGGCCGACAGCGTCGCCCGCCTCGCCCGCGCCGTCTCCAACCGCCGCGTCGGCCTCGCGCTCGGCGGCGGCGGGGCCTGGGGCTACGCGCACATCACCCTCCTGCGCGCCGTCGCCGCCGCCGGCATCCCGATCGACCTCGTCGCCGGGTGCAGCTTCGGCGCGGTGGTGGGCGCCTACTGGTGCGCGCTCGGCGAGGACGGCGCGTCGCTCCTCTTCCGCCGCGCCAACGCGCTCCGCCTCGCGGTGGCCGAGGGCTTCATCTCGTCGCGCTCGGTGTCGCGCCTCGTCGACCGCGACCTCGGCGGCCGCGAGCTCGAAGACCTCGACGTCCCCTTCTTCCCCGTCGCCACCGACGTCGCCACCGGCACCCAGCGCGCGATCAAGGGAGGAACCGTCGGCCGCGGCGTCCGCGCGAGCGGCGCCTTCCCCCTCACCTTCAGCCCGGTCACCAGCCGGGGCTACCGCCTCGTCGACGGCGGGATCATCAACAACGTCCCCGAGGACGTCGTCGCCCAGGAGGGCGCCGACCTCGTCATCGCCTCCAACGTCGTCTCGCAGCCCGCGCCGATGACGAAGGTGCCGCAGCCGCTCCTCCCCGAGCGCTGGGGCGGGAGGTTCCTCCACGAGCTCAACCCCCTCGGGCGCCTGTCCGACATGGTCCGCTCGATGCTCATCCTCATGCACTCGGCGGGGAGCCGCGACGCCCACCTCGCCGACGTCACCTACAACGCCGCGCCCACCTCGGTGATGCCCTGGGACTTCGGCAACGGCGAGGTGATCGCCCGCGAGGCCGAGCCCGAGGTCGCCAACGTCATGCGCGAGATTCAAGAGGCGTGGGGGCGCCTGAGCCTCCCCGCCGTCGCCCGCGACGAGATCGGCGCGGAGGACGCGTGATCCCCGCCCGCGTCCTCGCGACCGCGTCGCTCCTGCCCGGCCCGGCCCGCACCACCGCGGCGCTCACCGCCGCGCTCCCCGGCCGCGACGCCGTGGACGTCGAGCGCAAGACCGGCATCCGCGCCCGCCACTGGATCGCCCCCGGCGAGCGCGCCGCGCACCTCGGCGCCGCCGTCACGCGCGACGCCCTCGCGCGCGCCGGGCTCGCCGCGAGCGACCTCCGCCGGATCATCTTCGTCACCTCCACCGGCGGCGACGAGCTCATCCCGGCCAACGCCAACGCCGTCTGCGAGGCCCTCGGGCTCGACGGGAGCTGCGACGCGTTCGACCTCAACAACGCCTGCATGGGCTTCCTCTCGGCCTTCGACGTCGCGTGCCGCGCGGCGGCGACGGGCCTCGCGCCCACCGCCGTGGTCGTCGTCGAGACGCTCTCGCCCTACCTCTCGCCCGACGACCCGCGCCCCTACCTCGTGCTCGCCGACGCCGCCGCCGCGGTGATCGTCGGCCCCGGGCGCCCCGGCGAGGGCGTCCTCGCGTCGCACCTCGGCAACCGCGGCGCGCTCCGCGGGAGCGTGACGCTGCGCCACCCGGGGCTGTCCCCCCCGCCCGCCCGCATCGAGTTCGCCGCCTCCCACGACGAGCTCACGAAGCTCGCCAACGAGGCCCTCCGCGCGAGCGCCGAGCGCGTTCTCCGCGAGGCCGGCGTCTCGCTCGATGACGTCGCGTGGGTCGTCCCCCACCAGCCCAACGGACGCATGCTCGACAAGATCGCCTCACACCTCGGCGTCGCGCCCGAGAAGATCGTCCCCGTGGTGGCCGAGGTGGGGAGCGTCGGCGCGGCCTCCATCCCCGTGAGCCTCGACCGGCTCTTCCGCACGCGCGACGTGAAGCCCGGCGACCACGTCCTTCTGGCGGGCGTCGGCGCGGGGATGGCGTACGGCGCGGCGCTCTACCGGGTGGCCCCGTGACGCGAGGCGCGGCCGCGGCGCGGGCTGCGTGGTTCGGCTACTGGCGCGCGATGCGGCGGTGGCACCGCTACGAGGTGGTGGGCGAGCACTGGCTCTCCGCGCGGCCCGCGCTCATCGTCGGCTACCACGGCCGCCCCGTCGCCCACGACCTCTGCATGTTGCAGTCGTACCTCGAGGAGCGGACGGGGCGCTTCCCGCGGGCCTTCATCCACGAGGGCTTCAAGCACTACGCGCCGCTGCGGGCCTTCGTCGAGGGCGTCGACTTCCTCACCGGCGACGACGCCACCGTGCGCGACGCGCTCGCCCGCGGCGACCACCTCGTGGTCACCCCCGGCGGAACCCGCGAGGGCTGCCGGAGCTCTCGCACCCGCTACCGCGTCGACTGGGGCAACCGCCGCGGCTACCTCAAGCTCGCGGCGCGCTACGGGCTCCCGATCGTCCCCGCGGCCGCGTCGGGCGTCGACGACACCTACGTCGGCCTCAACGACGGCGACGCCGCGGGCAAGCGCCTCGGGCTCCCGCACGGCGTCCCCGCGTGGCTCGGCGTCGGCCCCTTCGGGCTCTGGCCGCTCTCGCCGCCCTTCCCGGTGAAGGTGGTCCAGCACCTGGGCGCCCCCTTCACCGCGCACCTCGCGCCCGGGGCGGCGCGCGACGACGGGGCGCTCGACGCGATGCACCGCGAGGTGGTCGGGTGCGTGCAGCGGCTCCTTGACACCGCGACGCGATCCCGCCATGACACCGCGCGGACGAGATGACGCAGCACTGGGCGGTGATCCTTGGCGCTTCGGTGGGGACGGGCGCCGCCATCGCGCGCGAGGTCGCGCGCCGGCCGGGCCTCGACGTGTTCGGGATGCACCGGGGCTTCCACCCCGATGAAGCGCTGGCGGTGGCGCGCGACGTCGAGGCGTCGGGCCGGCGCTGCGTGATGCTCCAAGGCGACGCGGGCACGCACCCGGGGGCGTGTTCGGGCGCCGACGCGCTGCTCGCCGCGGCGGGGCCTCGGAGCGTGAAGCTCTTCGTCCACTCCTTGGCCAACGCCTCGCTCGGCTCGCTGGTTCGCCCGGGCGACGCGCAGGTGTCGCCCGCCCAGGTCGCCAAGACCTTCGACTCGATGGCCCACTCCTTCGTGTACTGGGCGCAGGAGCTCGCGGGCCGCGACCTCCTCGCGCCGGGCGCGCAGGTGCTCGGGCTCTCCAACCCGCTGGTCGACTCGCTGGTTCGCAACGGCGGGCTCATCACCGCGACCAAGGCCGCGCTCGAGGTGTACGTGCGCCACCTCGCCTACGAGCTCGGGCCGCTCGGGCACCGGGTCAACCTCCTGAAGTTCGGCGCGGTGGTCACCGCCGCGATGGGGACCACCTTCTCGGGCGAGGCCGGCGAGGCGCTGCGCGACGTGCTCCCGCGGATCATCCCCGCCGGGCGCGTCTGCACCGTCGAGGAGGTGGCCCGCTTCGTCGCGGTGCTCGCGGGCGACGACGCGCGGTGGTTCAACGGCGCGACCATCGATTTTACCGGCGGGCAGACGCAGAGCCTCTTCGACGCGCTCGTCTACCCGCCGCGGGACACCCCATGAGCACCGACATCAGCCAGCTCCTCGACGACGCCGCCGTGGCGCGCCTCCGCGCGGCCTACGCGCCCGACTTCATGCTCGCCTCGGGCCGCAACTCGGTGGCCGCCGCCTTCCCCCCGGCGGCGGGCTACGTCCACTGGGTCATCGACCACCTCTACGACCCCGCGGTGATGCCGCCGAAGGAGCGCGAGCGCTGCCTCGTCGCGCTGCTCGCGCAGTCCGACCCCGGCTCGTTCACCCTCGCGATCCACGTGTACTGGGGGATGATGGAGGGGCTCTCGGCGTCGGACGTGCTCACGACGCTCGCGCTCGTCGGCGCGTACGGCGGGATGCAGCGCTACGCGACGGGGCAGGCGACCACGCGGCGCACGCTCACCACGCTGGCGAAGCTCGTCGCGACGCCCGACGCGCGGCTCGACCCGTCGAGCATCGTGCTCGCGCTGGTCGGGGAGTTCCAGTAGGCGGCGGGGGGTTGCGGGGGGCGACGGGCGCGATCGAGCGCGACGTGTTGGGTTTCCTCCCACCCCCCGCTCGCTGTCGCTCGCGCGTTCCCCCTCCCTCCGTCGCTCACGAGATGCGCAACGCCTCGCACGGAAGTGCTTGCGCGCTCGATGTTTCGAGAGGTTGGAGCATCTGGCTCACCTGCTCGCGGCCCCGAGTGCCCAGGGTTCGCCCGCCCGCCCTCGCTGAGTGGCTTGGGCTCACCCTGGGCTACGGGCATGCGATCATCCGCCCGGTGGCGGATTCTGGGAGCCGGCGCGAGGTGAGGACGTCGCGCGTCGCCTCCGTCGCCTCCGTCGCCTCGTTGGGAGCCCGGTACCGACCGGGCAATCCCATGCCCGTTGCCCAACTCTGAAGCGCCCCCTCGTGCAAGGGGATAGATGCATTCTTCTTCCCTTCCTCCCCCACCTCGAGACTCGGCGTCGACGGCGACGGCGTCGACCCGCTGGACGCCTTCGCTGAAAGCATTTCGACGGCGGCGGAGGACCGCGCCTCCGCGCCCTTCGGCGTGGGCTCCTGCGGCGGCTCGGACTTCTTGCGACGCACGCGGGGCTTGGGGGACGGAGCGGTCGACGGTGACGAACTCGGACGGACGACGCGAGGCATGGAGATCTCCTCTCGTGCGATGACGCACGCGTGGCAGACATGGACCGGGAACCTCGAACGGGGCGAAGGCGAGCTACGACTCAATCAACTCTTCGCGCTCACCGTCCGCGGTCGAACGGGGCGCAAGCTGGGGTACGAAAGAGATCCCGACGGCGCACTCTGGGTGACGAGCTCGCGCGGCAAGCCGTGGGCTCCATGGGCAACTCGCGCTCGGTCTCGCGGATCTCATGCGGGGATGATGGCGTGCTCCTTCGACGCGCTCGGGGCGCAGGTGACGGTGCGAATCTCGTCAGCGGTCGGTCACCTCCTCGGTCGACGCGGCGCCCCTCGAACGCGGGGGCTTGCCCGCGCGCCGGGCGCGGGTCCGCCGGAAGATCTTGTGCTCGGCGCGCGCGATGGCGGACTGCTCGTCGGCCTGGCGCGCCGTCTCCTCGCTGGCCTGCCCGAGGCCGGCCGCGCTGCGCGCCGCCAGCGGGCGCGGGTCGTAGCAGCGCCGCCGACGCCACATCGCCCAGAGCACGCCCGCGAGGCGCCGCGCGAGCGCGGTGACGGCGACGTTCTTGCCGCGCCGCTCCTGCACCGCCAGCGCCCAGACCTTGAGCGGGTCGTCGTCCGGCGCAGTACGGAGCATCACGTGGGCGGACTGGACCAGGGCGGCCCGCGCCCAGGGGTTTCCCTGCTTCGTGATGGCGCCGAGGCGGCGGCGCCCGCCCGAGCTGTCCTCGCAGGGGACCAGCCCCAGGTAGGCCTCGACCGCGTGGGCGTCGCGGAAGCGCCCGGCGTCGTCGAGCGCGGCGACGAACGTGGCCGCGACGATCAGGCCCACGCCGGGGACGGTGGCGAGCAGGGCGACCTCGGGCGCGCTGCGCGCCAGGGTCTCCAGCCGAGACTCGACCTCCACGAGGCGCGCCTGGAGCGCCTCCATCACGCCGAGCACGGGCTCGATGAGGCGGAGCAGCTCCGGCGAGAGCCCGGCGCCGCGCGCCCGCTTGACGAAGGCCTCGGGGCTGCAGCTCGGGAGCATGACCCCGTGGGCGCGAGCGATCCCTCGAAGGGTGGTGACGTACCGTGCGCGGGTCTCGACCATGGCGCCCCGGGTGCAGAGCTCATCGCGCAGGTGCCTGCGCGCCGGGGACAGGACGTGGGCGACGGGGATGTCGCCGCGCTCCAAGGCGCGGGCGAGCGCCTCGGCGTCCCTGCGATCGGTCTTGGCGCGGTGCTGCCCGACGCCGATGCGGAGCACGCGTGTGGTGTCGATGAGGATGGGCTGGTGCCCGCGCGCCTTGAGGACGTCGTGGACATGCCACGCCTCGCGGCAGGCCTCGAATGCGACGCGTGCGGGCGCGGTGCCTTCGCCGAGCAGCGGGTCGAGGTCCTCGAGCGATCGAGCGGTGACCCTGCGGACGACGGCTCCGTCGTCGATCTCGCAGAAGCAGACCTTTCGAACGCCCAGGTCGAGTGCTACCGTCCTCATGGCTGGAACCTCCTTGGGCTCCACATTCTGCGCCTCCGAGCGCGCCGGGGTGTCGGTCGTGAAGACGACCGGCGAGGGACCAGCCTCCCTTGCCTTCGTCGTCGTCTCCCCGGGGACCACGGTGGGTCCCGGGGGAGACGATGAGGCACGCTCCTGCGTTGCCTGCGACGGGGCCGGCACTTCATCCCATCTGGGTGAGCCCAAGCCACTCAGCGAGGGCGGGCGGGCGAACCCTGGGCACTCGGGGCCGCGAGCAGGCGAACCAACCGTTCCTACTTCCGCGATCTCCAGGTAGACAAGCACTTCCGCGCGAGGCGTTGCGCATCTCGTGGGCGTCGCCGCGGCGGCGCCAGAGGGAGGGGCCATCTGCTCCCGCCGTCGACTCTCGCCAGCGATGATTGACGAGGAGAGGATTCTCGAGGACCACGCCCCACTTCTCTGGCTACGACGCCACGGCGCGGATGAGCGCGTCGCGGGAGCAGATGGCCCCTCCCTCTGGCGCCGCCGCGGCGACGGAGGGAGGGGGAACGCGCGAGCGACAGCGAGCGGCGGGAGGGAGGAAACCCCAACACGTCGCGCTCGATCGGAGACACACCCGTTGCGGGGGGCGACGGGCGCGAGCGGGCGCCCGTCTGGAGACGGCGTCTACGTCGGGTCGGCGGGGGCGTCGGGCTTCGCGGGGTCGGCAGGCTCGTCGGCGTTGCGGGCGCGGGTGACCTGGCGCGCCTGGAGCTTCGGCACGCGGGCGTCGAGCTCGTCCTCGCCCCAGAGCACCACCGCGGCCTTGCGGAGCTGCTTGTGGGCGTCGAGGGCGAGCGCCCAGAAGGCGCGCTGGAGGCGGTCGTAGGCGTCGGGCTTCGCGGCGCGCTTCACCGCGCCGTCGGGCTGGACGTGGTCGAGCAGCCAGTTGCCCAGGCGGCCGGCCTCGGCGATCTCCGCGTCGGTGAAGGGGTGCTTCCCCGCCCAGCGCGCGCGGTTCTCGGTGAAGACGCGCTCGAGGTCGACGCCGTCCTGCGCGTGGTTGAGCGCGCCGCGGCCCGCGACGATGCGGTCGACCTCGTCGCCGTCCGCCAGCCCCTTCGCCTTGAACACCTGGAGCTGCAGCAGCGCCGGCACCCGCACCGCCTGGAGCTCGACGAGCTTCGCGTCGATCTCCTCGCGGGTCACGGCGCGCGCGGTGCCCGAGCGCGAGCCCGCGAACATCGCGCCGCGCACGAGGTTGGGCAGCGCGAGCATCTGCGCGAGGGGCGCGCGGGGGAGCTCGCGGGCGAGGCGATCGCGCTCGGCGGAGACGTTCTCGGCGCCGACGCGGGCGTTGTGGAGCGCGATGGCGAGGTCGGCGGTGACGGCGTCGGGCAGGGCGTCCTCGGGGAGCTTCTCTGCCTCCGCGCGGTGCTGCTCGAAGGCCTCCTTCTGCGGGAGGTCGGGCGGCGACGCGTCGGTGGCGGTGGCCGCGACCCGGTTGGGCGGCGGCGGGTCGGTGCGGCGGGGATTCGTCGGCTTCGGTGGACTCATCGGGGTGACGTCTCGCTCCTCTCTCGGGTGACGGGTGACGCTGCGCGAGTCCCATCTGCGCCCGCCGCGGCGCGACGCGCAATGGTGTGCGTGAGCGCGATGCTCGCGGGCGTCCGAGCGTCGGACGGAGCGCATCTCGGGATGCGGTCGGGCGCTCGCTCGGCGCGTCGGGCGCAGTTCGAATTGCGCCGCGAAGGGCGCGCGGGGGTGCGGGCTCGATTGCGTTGAGGCCGCGGGGGGCAGAGGCGCCGCCGCCGGCGTCGGGGGTCCACCGGAATGAGGCAGAGGGGCCCGCAACCGCAATCCGAATTGCGCCGAGGGGGTCGAGGAGACCCCCGAGGGTCGATCCAGTTGAGGCGCGAGGCTCGCGCGAGGAGAGCGCCGCAACGGAGGTTGCGCCCAACGCGCGACGTCGCGCCGACCCACGGGGCGCAGTCAGCGGTCGAGGGGGCTCACGACGCCGAGCGGGCCGCGGTCGACGATGTGCGTGTAGATCATGGTGGTGCGGACGTCCTGGTGGCCGAGCAGCGTCTGGATGGTGCGGATGTCGGTGCCGGCTTCGAGCAGGTGGGTGGCGAAGCTGTGGCGGAGCGTGTGGCAGCTCGCGCGGTGGTCGAGGCGGGCGGCGCGGGCGGCGTCGCGCACGGCCTTCTGCGCGGCGCTCTCGTGGAGGTGGTAGAGGACGAGGCGGCCGGAGGCGGGGTCGGTGCAGGGGCGCGACGCGGGGAAGACGTACTGCCACGCGAGGCTGGTGGCCGCGGAGGGCATCTTCACGCGGAGCGCGTCGGGGAGGTCGACCGCGCCGCGGCCCGCGTCGAGCTCGGCGGCGTGGCGGCGGGCGACGAGGGCGAGCTGCGCGCGGAGGCCGTCGCGCACGGTCGTGGGGAGGAGCGCGGGGCGGTCGTGCTGGCCCTTCCCGCGGCGGACGGTGATCTGGTGGCGGTCGAGGTCGACGTCCTTCACGCGGAGGGAGAGCGCCTCGCCGACGCGCAGGCCGGCGCCGTAGAGGAGCTCGCCGATGAGGCGGAAGGGCGGTTCGAGGTGATCGAGCAGCGCGCGGACCTCGCGGCGGGAGAGCACCGCGGGCAGGTGGTCGGGGCGCCGCGCGCGCTCGAGCGCGGTGAGCTCGGGCATCTCGACCTCGAGCACCTTGCGGTAGAGGAAGACGAGCGCGCAGAGCGCCTGGTTCTGTGTGGAGGCCGAGACGCGGCGGCGGACCGCGAGGTCGTTGAGGAAGGCGGTGATCTCCGGCGCGCCGAGTTCGCGCGGGTGCCGACGGCCGTGGAAGCCGACAAAGGCCAGCGCCCAGCGAACATACGATTCCTCGGTGCGCGGGGAGTAGTGGAGGCGACGGATCGTGGTGCGGATGGCTTCGGAGAGCTTCACGGTGGAGGGGAACGCGCCGGGTGAAGGGGCGACGCGGCGGGGGTTATCGGAGGGCGGTGCCAAAGTGGTGCCGGTTGAACGGGGGAAATCGACGCCCGGCGCGAGAGGGGCGAACAGGGGGCGCAGGGCGAGGGGGGCCGGGGGCAGGCAGAAAGAATTTCGCCGGCGGGGTTACGAAGTGACTTGATAGCACCCCCGAGGGCGTGGTTATCGTTGCGACGGGTTACGCCATAACCACGCCCGTTATGCGCTTATCGAGCGAGGGAACGATAGAACACTATGTTAGGCGCGCAACAAACCGACCAGATGCCGTTCGAGTTCAACGCGAACCCAAGGTGACGTTATGAGCGAGATGCTTGAATGGGCGCACGGCGCACGGCGCACACGAACGTTCTTCGATTATTGGAGACGTCGGCTCAGTTTTATCCGCTCGCTGACGCTGCCGGAGCACTTCCACGAAGCGAATGTCCTAGTATGGGCGGCTATCGATGCACTCGGAAACCTGTGGGCGAGAAGTGTAGGTAAAGGCAGTGCGCACTCGGGCAAGCGCGACATCTTCGACATGTTTCTCGCTAGATACGGCGGCGACCCCTTCCGTCGAGTCTCGCTG
>JAXLYI010000023.1:110000-198285 GCA_046351555.1 Polyangiales bacterium | reverse complement strand
CGACGACACGAAGCCGAACTCGCCGCCGGACGCGGAGAGGTCGACCTGCCCTACGCCCTGCGCGCGAAGATGCCCGGCGCCGCCACCAGCCTCGCGTGGCAGTACGTCTTCCCCGCGTCGCGCCCGTGCGTCGACCCCGCGACCGATCGCCTCGTGCTTCACCACCTGCACGAGAGCGCGATGCAGAAGGCCGTCTGCGACGCGGTGAAGGCCGCCCGCATCGCGAAGCGCGCGAGCTGCCACACCCTCCGCCACAGCTTCGCCACCCACCTGCTCGAAGCCGGAACCGACATCCGCACGATCCAAACGCTGCTCGGCCACCAGGACGTGCGCACCACCATGATCTACACGCACATCGTCGACCGCGGCCCGCTGGGCGTCGTGAGCCCGCTCGACCGCTGACCGACCTGTGCCCGCGCGCACCCGCATCGTTCGTCACACCAAGGGTCACGCCGGTCCGACCCTCGGTCAAGCCCATTCCTCGCTCTGCCCGCCCCGTCGCACACCACGCGCCGCGCATCCCACCTCGCGCGCGCAGCATTCGCCCTTCGTGTCGCTGCCTCCCACGCACCACGCCTCGCATTCCCCCTTCCGCTTCGCTGCATTCCCCCACGAGCGCGCGTGGGTTTCGCCTTCCGCCGCGTGCATCGCACGGAAGCGTGCATCCAATCCTCTCACGGCGCGCGTCTCCCCCACGTCGCGCGCGCTCCATCCCATGCGCCCGATCGTCGGTCGTTCTCTTCCGCGCGTCGGTCGCTCTCTCCCTCGCGGCTCATGCAACGCACCGCGGCCACCGTTGAACTCACCGGACGCGACGCGCAATGCACGGCCCGAACGGTTCGAGGCTTCGCTGCGCGTGTCGCACCCAGAGAGGAGGATGACGCAATGAAGAAGAAGACAGACGAAACCACCGTCGCGCCCGCGGCCCCCGCCGCGGCGAAGCTCCACCAGTCGACGCTCGACGCCGACGAGGTGGCGCTGCTCAACAGCCTGCCGACGGGCGCCGCGCGTGCCGAGCGCGCGAAGCTCACGCAGGCCGAGACGCTGATGGACGAGGAGACGCTCGCGGGGCTCGAACGCTACCGGAGCTTCTTCGAGTCCGCCGACGTCGACGTGTCCGACGCGCTCGCCGCGCTCCCGCGCGCGCTGGCGCTCCGGGCGCTCAAGCACCGCCTCGACACCGCCCTCGCGATCGTGCAGCGCAACCTCGCCGACGCGGTCGACCCGATCGCCACGGCCTCGTCGGAGGTTCACCGCCTCGTCGCGGCCGCACCCGAGCACAGCAAGGTGCGCGCGGCCTTCGCGCAGATGGAGAAGCGCTGGCAGGAGACGTTCAAGGGAGGCCGCCCCACCAAGGCCGCCGACGACGCCACCGCGCCCGCGACGCCCACGAAGCCCGCCTGACGCGCCGCCGCCCCGCCGCGCCGCTGCCTCGCAGCCCACGAGATGCGCAACACCTCGCGTGGGAGCTCGTCTGCTCCGGCGCCGAGTGCCCAGGGTTCGCCCGCCCGCCCTCGCTGAGTGGCTTAGGCTCACCCTGGGCTACCTGCATGCGATCATCCGCCCGGTGGCGGATCTGCGCTTTACCTGTTTACCTGTTTACCTGGCTTACCTTGCCTACCTGCTCTACCTTGCCGACGAGCGACGAGCGACGAGCGACGAGCGACGAGCGACGAGCCGCGCAGCCACGCAGCCACGCAGCTTGAATCCGCCACCGGGCGGATGATCGCATGCAGGTAGCCCAGGGTGAGCCTAAGCCACTCAGCGAGGGCGGGCGGGCGAACCCTGGGCACTCGGCGCCGGAGCAGACGAGCTCCCGCGCGAGGTGTTGCGCATCTCGTGGGCTGCGAGGCAGCGGTGCCGCGAGCGGCGCGCGGTCAGTACTTCCCGCCGCCCTTGCCCTTGCCGTGGGGGTCATTCGGGTCGTGGTGCACGCCCTTGCCGTAGGGGTCGTGCTGCACGCCCTTGCCGTACGGGTCGTTCGGGTCGTGGTACCCGGGCTTGCCCCACGCGTCGCCCTTGCCGTGCGCGTACGGGTCCTTCCCCATCGGCTGTTGGTACTGCGGGCCGCCCATCGGCATCATCGCCTGCGGCTGGTACGCGTGGCCGCGCACCATCAGCTCGAGGCCCGCGCCCGGGTCGATCTCGCCGTCGATGTCCGCGTTGGCCGAGACGCGCCACGACACCAGCTTGGGCGTCGTCCCCAGCGCGTCGTGCGGCACCTGGAGCTGGAACGGGAACTGGTACGTCTGCCCCGGCTGCGCCGTGAACGCGCCCGTCAACGCGTACGGCGCCACCGCGTCGCGCGTCTCCTGCATCATCTGCCCGCTCGCCTGCGGCACCTGCACGCTGCACGCGAGCTTCACCGTCACGTTGGTGATCTCCTGCGCGCGGCGCCCGGCGGTGAACACCACCGCCCCCTGCAGCACGCCGCCCGCCTCCACCTGCTGCGACTGAACCTGGAGGGACAGGCTCCCGCCGCCCACCCCGAACGCATCGAAGAGACCCATCGCCTCGCCTCGTGACCTTCCCGCGGCCCGCGCCGCGGCTTGGGAGCATCGTCGCCGAGACGCTACGCGCGCAACGAGAATCGCGGGGTCAGGGAGTCCGGACGTCGGCCTGCGCTTCGGCCCGCTCGCCGGCCTCGTGGAGCAGCCGGTTGGCCGCCACCACCGTCACCGTCCACAGCGCGACCCCGTAGGCCATCGCCAGCGGGAGCACGTTGAGGAGCTGGCCGAGCAAGAGCCCCACCGTCAGCAGGAGGATCACGTTGTCGCCCGCGACGAAGCCCACCCGCACGAGCGTCGAGCGAAGCTCCGGGTCGCGCCGCGCGGCGGCTTCGCGGAGCCAGCGGGCCGCGGGCGTCGGGGGGGCGTTCTCGCCGGGCGTCCCGTAGTCGCCGCGGGCGGCGCGCGCGCGCAGGCGCTGGAAGGCCGCGGGGCTCAGCGTGAGCCACTGCCACGTCGCCACCGCCTTCGCGACCCAGAGCGACAGCGCCGGCCGCTCGTCGTAGTCGCGCCACAGCGCGAGGAACTCCTCCTCCGTCGTGTCGCGGCCCTGCTTGATGAGCGAGGTGTAGCGGCGCTTGAAGAAGTCCCACGCGGTCGTGCAGCTCGCGGAGATCATCGAGCAGAGCGCCACCACGGCGATCGCCGTCGCCCAGCCGTAGACGCGCGCGAGGCACGCCGCCGTGCCGCCCATCAGCGAGACGAAGCCGATCGTGTCGGCCGTCTCGTCGAGCGCGCGGCCCATCGGCGACGAGAGCTTCTTCGCCCGCGCCACCACGCCGTCGAAGCAGTCGAGGATCGAGCGCAGCTCGTACATCACCCCCGCGAGGAGCCACGCGCGCGGCGTCCCCTGCGCGATGACGAAGCCCGTCGCCGCGCCGATCGCCGCGTGGAGCGCGGTGACGTGGTGCGGCGTGATGGGCGTGTCCATCACGTAACGAACCGCCCAGCGCCCGATGGGGTAGCGCCACAGGCGGTCGCCGGGGTTGGTCGTGAGGTCGAGGAGCTCGTCGACGTCGTCGCGCATGAAGCGCCTCCCGATGCTTAAGACCCGAGGTTGGCCTTGAGCCCTTCCACCAGCTCCTCGAGGTCGCGCGCCCCGAGGTCGCCCATCACCGCGATGCGGAACATCTTCCCAAGATACGGCCCCTGCCCCGCGTAGATGACGAAGCCGCGCGCCTTCAAATCATCATGGAGCCGGTCGTAGCTCTTGCCCGCCGGCACCTTGAAGGCCGTCAGGATCGACGAGCTCGCCGTCGCCCCGTCGTCGAGGAAGTACTCCACCTTCATCGCCGCCAGCGCGTTGCGGACCACCGCCGCCCGCCGCGCGTACTCCGCGTGGCGCGCCTTCCACCCACCCTGGGAATCGAGCTCCCGCAAGGCCTCCTGCAGCGCGTACACGACGTGGACGGACTGGGTGAAGGGCGACCAGCCGCGCTCCTGCTCCTTCCAGTGGCGCCAGAGGTCGAGGTAGACGCTCGTCGCGCCGCTGGGGTGCGCGGTGAAGAGGGACTTCTTCACCAGCACGAAGGAGATGCCCGGCACGCCGTGGAGGCACTTGTTCGCGGTGGCGGCGACGGCGTCGAGGTTCCATTCGGCGAAGCGGATGGGTTCGCCGCCGAAGGAGGAGACGCCGTCGAGGAGGAGCGGGCGGTTGTGCCGCTTGCAGATCGCGCCGAGGGCGTCGAGGTCGTTGAGCCGCCCGGTGGTGGTCTCGTGATGAACCGCCAGCACGTGCGTGATGGACGCGTCCGCGGCGAGGCGGGCGTCGACGGCGGCGAGGTCCATGCCCTTGAGCCAGTCGGCGGCGACGACGTCGTGGCGCTTGCCCTGCGCGGCGAGCATCTGGGCCATGCGGTCGCCGTACACGCCGTTGGCGACCACGAGCGCGTGGCCGTCGCGCGGGACCACGGAGCCCACCATCGCCTCGACGGCGGCGGTCCCGGAGCCCGTGAGCATCACGGCGACGTAGCCGTCGGCGCCGTCGTAGATCGCTTCGAGCCGCTGGCGCACATCGAGCTGGAGGTCGGCGAACTCCTGCTCGCGGTGGCAGAGGTCGGGCTGTTGTAGCGCGCCGCGCACCCGCTCGGTGAGGGTGACGGGGCCCGGGTTGAGCAGACGCACGCGCCCGCTCACTGCGCGGTCTCCTTGAGCCACGCGCGCATCCGGTCGATCACCTGGACGGGCGTCTCCTTCGGGCGCGGGAGGTTGCCCGCCTCGCCCGGCGCCGTCTTCACGTGGACGAACGTGAGCTCGTCGGGCTGGTCGCGCACGATCGCCTCCACCTCCTCGGCGGTGTGGGCGCGGATCACGCGGGGGTAGCCGCACGCGGCCGCGACGCCGGCGAGATCGACCGAGTGCGACACGGTGCTCTGCGCGCCGGTCGAGTCGTGGACCTCGTTGTCGAGGACGATGTGGAGGAGGTTGCCGGGGCGCTCGTAGCCGACGGTGGCGAGGGCGCCGAGGCGCATGAGGGCCGCGCCGTCGCCGTCGAGGACGATGGTGCGGCGCTTCGGCTGGGCCCACGCGAGGCCGAGCCCGAAGGCGCTCGCGCAGCCCATCGAGCCGACCATGTAGAGCTGGCTCGCGCGGTCATCGAGGGCGTAGAGGGCGCGGCCGGTGAAGCCCGTGGTGGCGACGACGGCGTCGGTGGGGCGGGCGGCGCGCTGCACGGCGGAGAGCACGTCGCGGCGCGAGGGGAGCGACGCGGCGTAGCGCCAGGGCTCGACCTGGAAGGCGGTGACGGGCTTCGGGGCCGCCTTGGTCTTGAGCTTGTGGTCGGCGACGCTGTCCTTCTTCATGATGAGCCCGTAGGGCGTGCGGTTCGTGTCCATGTGGGCGACGGCGCGCGCGAGCACGCCGGCCACCTCGGACTCCTCCGTCGGGAAGAACTCCCACGGGATGCGCATCAGGTCGAAGAGGCCCGGCGTGATCTGCCCCATGAGCTCGTGCTGCGGCTCGTCGTGCGGACCGCCCGGCTCGCCCCGGAGCGTGGTGATCACCAGCACCGGGACCTTGAAGATCATGTTGAGCGAGGTGAGCGGGTTGACGGTGTTGCCGAAGCCCGAGTTCTGGAACATCACGACGGCGCGCTTGCCGCCGAGGTCGGCGCCGGAGGCGATGGCGACGGCCTCGCCCTCGTTGGCCGCGCCGATGTAGGCGAGGTCGGGCGTGTCGATGACGTAGTTGATGAAGGGCTTGAGGTACGAGCACGGCACGCCCGTCCAGAGGGCGAAGCCGTGGGCGCGCGTGGCCTCGACGAAGCTCGATGCGGGGATCATCGCGGTGCCGGTCTCCCTCAGAACTGCGCGCCGGTGACCACGTCGTCGACCGAGTCGACGTCGAGCCAGTGGCCGGAGGTGTAGATCACGCGGACGGCGGCGCCGCCCTGGACGAGCTGGGTGAGCAGGTCGGGGAGCTTCATCGTGCGGAGGCGCTCGGGCTCGCTGGCGAGGGCGCGGAGCCGGTCGGCCACGAGCTTCGCGCCGCGCTGGGAGAACTTCACGATCCCCATCCACTCGCCGTGGACGTCGGCGGTGTCGTCGGGGCGGAAGCCCTTGAGGGTGACGGTGTTGTAGAAGGCCCGGCGCGAGCTCGGCTCGGAGCACGTCACGTAGTCGGCGTTGCGCCCGCGGTTGCGGCTCTCGTGGTGGTCGGAGTCGACCATGATGACGACGTCGTCGTCGGTCTCGACGAGCTCCTGCACGATGTACTTCTTCAGGAGGACGTCACCGTACGACACGATCACGTCGCCCTCGAGCGCGCTGAGCGCGGTGGCGAGCGAGGCCACCTCCTGGGTGGCGGCGAACTGGTCGTTGTCGAAGTACTTCACGTTGGGGAGGTTGACGGCCTCCTTCTTGTAACCGCGCACCACCGCGAGGTCTTTCACGCCGGCGGCGCGGTAGGTCTCGAGGATGTGCCAGAGGAGGGGCTTCCCGCCGATGTTGACCATCGCCTTGGGACGGTCGCGGGTGAGCTCGCCGAGCTCGGCGCCCTGCGAGGCCGCGAGCACGATGCCGCGCGTCTGGCGGCCGTGGCGCGGGAGGTAGCGCTTCTCGGCCTCCTCCAGCTCGTTCTCCCCCTGGATGCGGAAGACCTCCTGGAGGGGGGTGACCTTGTCCTCGACGTTGAGGAGCGACTGGTCCTTCACGATCTGCTCGGCGGTGGACTTCATCGCCGCGAGCGACGAGCGCATCAGGTGGTTGGCCCAGATGATGACCGACACGCCAGCCTCGCGGAACACGTCCGTCGGCGTCTGGTAGTACTTCGTCGGCACGATCACCACGGGGAGGCGGTTGTCCCAGGCCTTCATGAAGGCGAGGATCTCGCTCGGGTTGCGCAGCGCCGAGTGCATGAGAATGGCGTCGGCGCCGGCCTGGCGGTAGGCCTCGGCGCGCTTCATCGCCTCGTCGAAGCCCCAGCCGGCGATGAAGGCCTCGACGCGCGCGACGATCACGAAGTCGTCGTCGGTCTGCGCGTCCTTGCCCGCCTTGATCTTGCCCGAGAACTCCTCGATGGACGCGAGGGGCTGCGCCGCGCCGCGGATGAAGCTGTTGGTCTTGGGGAAGATCTTGTCCTCGATGCACACGCCCGCGACGCCGCGCTGCTCGAGCTTGCGGATGAGCCGGCGCATCGAGTTGAAGTCGCCGTAGCCCGTGTCGCCGTCGAGGAGGATGGGCACGGTGGTGGCGTCGGCCATGAACTCCGCCACCTCGAGCACCTGCGTCCAGCTCGCCTCGTTGTGGTCGCGCACGCCGAGGGCGGCCGAGATGCTGAGGCCCGAGCCCCAGATGCCCTCGAAGCCGGCCTCCTCGGCCACCTTCGCGCTCAGCCCGTTGTGGGCTTCCATCAGGAAGGCCACCTCGGGGCGGCGGACCATCTGCTTGAGGCGCGTCGTCTTCTTGGTCGTCGTCTGCGTCACGATCGGTGCTCCGTGGAGGTGTTCGCCCGCCATCCATTGCGTCTGGTGGGCAACGGTCGCGCGGCTTTACTCCAACTGGGCCCCACAGGGAAGCAACCGGCGGCCATTCTCCCGCGTGCGTAAATGCCTACGCACCCGTCGCAACATCAGCGACGCGGGGCGCCCACAACGGAGGTGAGCCCGTCGGGGGTGGCGCCGCGCAATGTGCCGTCATCGCGGAGCGTGAGGCGCCAGCGGTTGACGGGCAGCGCGGCGGGGTCGGTGCTCGTGACGCCGCGCAGTTCGAACGCGCCCGTCGCGGGGTCGTAGGTGCCCTCCAGCGACTCGCGCACCTGCTCGCCCGGCGCCGCGGTGAACGCGCGCACGGAGGTCCACGCGAAGCTCCCGCGCACCTGCGGCCCCTCGGCGCGGCGCAACGTGAGCGCGAAGCGCCACTCGCCGTCGTCGCCCGTGGCGGTGCCCGTCCACTGCCACGCGGGTCGCTCGCGCCAGGGCGTCGCGACCGCGAGCGCGAGCGGAGTGGACGTCCTCTCGGGTGCGTCGCGCGCTTCGCGGCGGCGGAGGGTGACGGCGGCGACGGCGACCGCGACGACGAGGGTTCCCGCCGCGGCGGCCGCGACGAGGACGATGCGACGGTCGGCGCGCGGGGCGAGGCGCGGGATCGAGCGCGTCGGCAGCTCACTCGCGTTGTGGAAGGAGAGCGGGTCGTCGATGAAGGGGCGCGACGCGCGCGGCGGCGGCGGGGACGACGGCGTCGGCGAAGGCGCGGGCGGCGCGACGGAGGCGCGCGTCGGAGAAGGCGCTGGCGGCAGGGTGGAGGGGCGCGCGGGCTCCGGCGGGCTCACGGGGACGGGGCGCGCGGCGGCGATCGGGAGTGCGGGCTGCGTGGGCATCCGGGGCTTCGCGGGGGCGGCGTCGCAGCGCACGTCGCGCCAGGCGAAGGCCATCTCGTCGGCGGAGCGGAAGCGTCGGCGCGGGTCGCGCGTGACGCAGCGGTCGAACCACGCGTCGAAGCCTTCGGGGAGCGGGCGGGTGCACCCGAGGGCGAGGGCGCGTTCGGAGGCCGGGGCGAGGGGGCCCTCGGCGAGCTCGTCGAGGCACGCGCGCGTCTCGACCACCGACGCGCGGCCGGTGAGCCAGTAGTGACGTCCGGTGAGCAGGCGGAAGGCGAGCAGGCCCGCGGGCCACACGTCGGTGGCGAACGTCACCTCGCCGCCCGTGGCCTGCTCGGGGGCCATCCAGAGGGGCGTGCCGAGCACGTGCTCGACGTCGCGCTCGCCGTCGGCGCGGGCCACGCTGAAGTCGAGGATCTTCACCGTGAACGGCATCCCCGGCGCGAGGAAGACGTTGGCGGGCTTGAGGTCGCGGTGCACCACGCCGGCGTCGTGGGCGGCGGCGAGGCCGGCGAAGAGCTGGTCGAGCACCTCGGCGGCGGCGGGGGGCTCCATCGCGACGCCCGCGCCCATCGCCGCGAGGCGCGCCGCGAGCGTCTCGCCGGTGAGCTGTTCGAAGGCGATCCAGAGGACGTCGGCGGCCTCGTCGGCGCCCGAGGCGACGACGTCGAGCACGTGCGGCGACTGCACCTGCGCGGTCACCCGCGCCTCGCGGAAGAACTGGTCGAGCACCTCCGCGGGCCGCGTGCTCGCGCGGTCGAGCACCTTGAGCGTCCGCACGCGCCCGGTGCTCTTCTGGAGCGCGTCGTAGAGCGTGCCGAGCTCGCCGCGCAGCGCCCGCGCCACCACGACGAAATCGCCCGCGATCACCGTGCCCGAGCGCAGGTCGGTGGCCGCGCCGCGGTCGAGGAGCGTGTCGCTTCGAACGCGCATCGGGACGCGCGACGGCCGCTCGATCGTCGGCTGGTCGGGGAGCGCGACCTCGTCGGTCGTCTCGCTCGGGGGGGGTTGGTCCAAGGCGGCGCCGCCGATTGGGCGATGGAAGCGCCGCAGCGTCAACCTTTTCAGCGCACTGCCACGTACCCGTCGGCGACCGGGAGGTCGAGCGCGCGGCGGAGGCCCTCGGATGCTTCCCGGTAGGCCCGCATCCCGCGCTCCAGGGCGAAGGGGTTGACCCGGGTGAGGCCCTCGACGCCCACCGAGACCGTTCCCTCGCGTCGGGGCGGGGCGAGGGAGGCGCTCCCGACGCGGCGCCAG
Organism: Polyangiales bacterium; assembly: GCA_046351555.1. Taxonomy (GTDB): domain Bacteria; phylum Myxococcota_A; class Polyangia; order Polyangiales; genus CAISKJ01. The sequence continues at coordinate 188,707 of JAXLYI010000023.1, read as the reverse complement.
GGCGAGCGCGACGTGAGGTGGTGGTGGAGCGTCCGTGCGCCTTCGGGGACGCCCGCGACGCCGGGGCGGTCGGCGATGCCCCCGTCGGAGAAGAGGTCGCGGCCGACGCGGACGGGGTGGAAGAGCCCGGGCAGCGCGCACGACGCGTGGATCGCCGCCGCGAGGCTCCCCTCCCGCAGCGCGCGGGTCTGCCGGGCGCGGAGGTCGTAGACGGAGGCCACGTAGGGGACGGCGGCGCCGGCGACGTCGCGCTCGCCGGTGAGCGCGTCGAGCATCGCGCGGAAGCGTCGGCCGGCGAGCAGCCCGAGGCCAGGCGACGGGTCCCAGAAGTCCTCGCGGCGGAGGCGGGTGAGGGTGTCGCGCATCGCGTCGGGGGCGACGCCGCCGGCGTAGAGCCCGGTGACGAGGGCCCCGGCGCTCGACCCGGAGAGCCCCGCGGGGGCGAAGCCTGCGTCGAGGAGGGCCGAGAGGGCGCCGGCGTGGGCGTAGAAGCCGAAGAACCCCGACGACATGGCCAGGGTGAAGGGCCCCTCGCGGAGCCACTCGCGGAGCGTCGGTTGGGTCATGGGGTTGCGCGCCGCGGAGCATCGCACGTATCTCTCTCCGTGAGAGAACCCGCGAAACCCTCCGCACCTCTGATGCGTCCATGACCCCGATGCAGCGACGCGCCTTCCTCTCGCTCCCCGCCGCCCTCGTGCCGGGCGTGGCCTTCGCCAACCGCAACCCGCGGCCGGCGCACCTCCGCGTGCTCGACGAGCTCTCCCGCATCGCCGCCAACCTCCGCGTCAACGTCTACTCCCACAGCACCCGCATCGACGAGGGGCGCGGTCGCTACGAGTGGGACTGCTCCGCGATGACGGCCTTCGTGCTCCGCCGCGCCGCGCCCGCCGCGCTCTCCGCGGTGGGGTCGGGGCGGCCGGTGGCGGCGCAGTTCTACCGGGCGATCGCCGCGGCCTCGCCCGCGCGGGGCGACCGGGGCTGGCTGCGTGTCCCGCGGATCGCGGATGCGCGCGCCGGGGACGTGTTCGCGTGGCAGCGGCCGCCGTGGTTCCCGTCGGCCAACACGGGGCATGTGGGCTTCGTGATGGAGCCGCCGCGCCCGTCGCAGCACGGGATGCTGGTTCGAATCACCGACTCGACGCGCCTCGCCCACGGCAGCACCGACACCCGCGACACCGACCGCGGCGCCTCGGGCTTCGGCCAGGGCACCATCCTCTTCGCCGTCAACCCGCTCACCGGCGAGGGCGTGGGCTACGGCTGGTTCGGCGAGCAGACCCGGCCCGACTGGATCATCCCCACCCGCATCGCCATCGGCCGCGTCACCCGCTGACGGTCGGGCGGTGGTACCGTCCGCCGCCCCGTGAGCACCTCCCCCAACAGCAGCAGCGCCCTCGCGTCCGTCCACCTCCGGCCCGGCTTCGTGCAACCCATCTGGGCGGGGCACCCGTGGGTCTTCGCGCAGGCGATCGCCCGCACCTCCGGCGACCCGCGGCCCGGCGACGAGGTTCGCGTGGTCGACCCGGAGGGCAAGTGCCTCGGCCGGGGCTTCTGGTCGCCCGACAGCGCCATCCCGGTGCGTCTCCTCACGCGCGACGGCGGCGTCGCGCTCGACGACGCGTTCCTCGCGGGGCGCGTGGAGGAGGCGGCGAAGTGGCGGCGCGCGCTGCTCGGGCTCCCGTCGGCGGAGAGCACCGGCTACCGGCTCGTCAACGCCGACGGCGACGGCCTCCCAGGGCTCACGGTGGACGTGTTCGGCGACGCGGCGAGCGTTCAGTTCGGCACGGCGGGGATGAAGCGCCGCCAGGACGTGATCCTCGACGCGGTGGCGCGCGCCGCGGGCGTGTCGCGCGTGTACGAGGTGGCCTCCGAGCGCCACCAGCAGCGCGAGGGGTTCACCGTCACCGAAGGGATCGTTCGTGGAGAGGGGGCTGCGGCGCTCTCGTTCGTCGAGTCGGGGGTGAGGTTCGCGGTGGCCGCGCCGGGGAGCGCGGGCGGCGGGCAGAAGACGGGGTACTACTTCGACCAGCGTGACAACCGGGCGGCCGTCGCGGCGATGGCCGAGGGCGCGCGCGTGCTCGACGCGTTCAGCTACGTCGGTGGGTTCGGGCTCGCGGCGGCGAAGCGGGGCGCGCGCGAGGTGGTGTGCGTCGACAGCTCGGCGAGCGCCCTCACCGCGGGCCAGCGCATCGCCGACGAGAACGGCCTGGGCGAGCGCGTCTTCTTCCGCCGCGAGGACGTCCGCGACGCCCTCGGCGAGATGAACCGCGCGGGCGAGCGCTTCGACGTGGTGGTGATCGACCCGCCGAAGCTCGCCCACAGCGCCCGCGAGGTGGAGAAGGCGATGGGCCAGTACCGCAGGCTCAACGCGGGGGCCGCGGGGCTCGTCCGCGAGGGCGGCGTGCTCGTGACGTGCTCGTGCTCGGGGAGCGTCTCGGCCGACACCTTCCTCCGCGCGGTGGCCCTCGGCGCGCGCGACGCGGGGCGCCAGGCGCAGGTTCTCGCGCTGCACGGCGCGGCGCCCGACCACCCGTCGCTCGCGGCCTCGCCCGAGGGCCGCTACCTCAAGTGCGTGATCGCGCGTCTGCCGTGAGTGATGGGCTCACGCGCCGCGCGGCGATCGAGCACATGCTCGGCGCGTGGGTGTGGGCCTCGCTCGCGGCGCTGGCGCGCGGGGGTGAAGCGCTGGCGCAGGGCGACGCGCGCGGGCGGGCGTGGTGGGCGCAGCTCGCGCGGCTGTGCGCAGAAGCGCGCGATGGCACGCGTGAGCCCGCGGTGTGGCAGGAGCGCGTGGAGGAGGCGGTTCGCGCGCTGGGGGTGGCGGAGCTGATGGCGTCGCTGCCGCCGGAGCGTCTGGCCGCGGCGGCGCGTGTGGGGCCGCCGCTGGGCGCGCGGGTGGAGGTGATGCGTCCGCCCGCGGGCGTGGCGGCGCGGGAGGCGCTGTCGTTTCGGCGGCGGTTGTTCACCGTGGGCGCGGGGCGGGCGGTGGTGCCTCATGGGCACGTGAGCATCGCGTCGGCGTTCGTGATGCTGCGCGGTGAGGGGCGGATGGTTCACTACGACCGCAGCGCGGGGCCGCCGGGGCGCTCGCTGCTCACGCCGACCGTCGACCGCGGGCTCGCGCCGGGAGACTGCACGACGATCTCCGACGCGCGCGACAACGTCCACTGGCTGCGCGCGGGCGCGTCGGGCGCGCTGCTGATGAACGTGAGCGTCGAGGTCCCCGCGAGCGGGCGCTTCGGCGCGGCGGAGCGGGGGCGCGTGTACCTCGACCCGACGGTGGCGGAGCGCGACGGCGGGGCGATCGTGGCGCCGCACATGAGCTACGCGGAGGCGACGGCGCGCTTCGGGTGACGGGCGCTCACAGGCCGCACAGCGCTCAGGCGGGTCGGCCCTCGCGGCGCGGCCGATGGGCCTCCAACCACACGACGAACTCGTCGACGCCCTGTCCCGTCACCGCGGAGGTCTCGATCACCCGCGCCGAGGGCATCACGCGCGCGACGTTGGCCCGCACCGCGTCGACGGAGACGCCCGGCAGGTGCGGCAGGAGGTCGGCCTTGGTGAGCACCACGAGGTCGGCCTTGCGGAACATCACCGGGTACTTGAGCGGCTTGTCGACCCCCTCGGTCACCGAGAGGAGCACCACGCTGGCGCCCTGGCCGAGGTCGTACACGGCGGGGCACACGAGGTTGCCGACGTTCTCGATGAAGAAGAGGTCGCAGGCCGACACCGCCGCCGCGAGCGCGGGGGCGTGCAGCGCGTCGTGCACCATCGACGCGTCGAGGTGGCACGCCGAGCCCGTCGTGATCGTCGCCGACGGAACCCCCGCCCGCGCGAGCCGCTCGGCGTCGAGCTCGGTGGCGAGGTCGCCGCTCACCGCCGCGAGCCGCAGGCGCCCGTGGAGCGCGCGCGCCGTCGCTTCGAGGAGGGCCGTCTTGCCCGCACCGGGCGATCCCATCACGTTGACCGCGAGGACACCCGCGGCGACGAAGTGCTCGCGCAGGTGGGCCGCCTCGCGGTCGTTGCCCGCCAGCAGCGAAGCGTGAACGTCGATCGACACCTTGCGGCGGTCGCCGCACCCGCACACGTCACACATCGCTCACCTCGAGCTCGACCCTCGCCAGGATGATCTCCCCGCCCGCCGCGAGCGTCACGCGCCCGCCGCACTTCGCGCACGCCAGCACCGCCCCCTCGGGCACCGCGCCGCCGCAGTCCGCGCAGCGCCACGACGCGCGCGCCTCGTCCACCACGAGGGTCGCGGCGCCGTAGCCCCGGCCGCCCCGCAGTGCTTCGAAGGCCGTGCGGAAGAGCACTGTTTCGACGCCCGCCAGCGCGCCGATGCGGACGGTGAGCTCGCCCACGGCCGCGGGCGGGTGCGCCCCGATCGCGCGGTCGACCTGGTCGAAGAGGGCCTCGACGAGCGACGCTTCGTGCATGGCTCAGCAGATCCTCGGGAGGGGGTCGCCGTCGCGCTCGACGAGCCGGCGGGTGCCGAAGCCCGTGTCGAGCAGCACCGCACCGCGCGGGCCCTCGACCACGCGCCCGATGCACGCCGCCCGCTTCCCCAGCGGGTGCGCGCGGAGCGCCGTGAGCACCGCATCGAGCGCGTCGGGTGCCACGCCGAGGAGCGCCTTGCCCTCGTTGGCGACTGCCAGCGGGTCGACCCCGAGGAGCTCGGCCGCCGCGCGCCCCGCGTCGCTCAGCGGGAGCGCGGCCTCGTCGAGCACCACCGACACGCCGGCCTTCTCGGCCATCTCCGTGAGCGCGCTGGTCACGCCGCCGCGTGTCGGGTCCTTCATCGCGTGGAGGCCGTCGCCGGCGACACGAAGAGCCTCGCGAATGAGCCCGTTGAGCGGCGCCACGTCGGAGCGCAGGTCGCCTTCTAGCCCGAGCCCGTGGCGCGCGCTCAGCACCGCGAGGCCGTGGTCGCCGAGCGTGCCGGTGACCACCACGACGTCGCCCGCGCGGAGCCCCGAATCGCGCACCACGCGGTCGGCGAGCCCGACGCCGCTGGTCGAGAGCACCACGCCGTCGACCTCGCCCTTGCGCATCACCTTGGTGTCGCCCGTGATCACGCGGGTGTTCGCCTCGCGACACGCGGCCTGCATCGAGGCGTGGATGCGCCGGAGCGACTCGACGGGGAAGCCCTCCTCGACGACGACGCAGGAGGTGAGGGCGAGCACGTCGCACGCGCCCATCACCGCGAGGTCGTTGACCACGCCCGACACCGCCAGCCGCCCGATGTCGCCGCCCGGGAAGAACGCCGGCGCCACCACGTGCGCGTCGGCGGTGAGCACGAGCCAGCGCTCTCCGAGCGGGATGGCCGCGCCGTCGCCCATCGCCCGCGCCTCCGGGTCGCCCACCCCATCGAGGAACACCGACTCGATGAGCGCGCGCATCGCCCGCCCGCCCGCGCCGTGCGCGAGCCTCACGACGTCGTCGTCGCTCACGTCGAGGCCCCCGCGCGGAGGCCGTGTTCGAGCCAGATGCGGCACGCGCCCTCGGTGCTCACCATGCACGCGCCCACCGGCGCCTCGGGCCGGCACTCGCGCCCGAAGAGCGCGCAGTCGGTGGGCGCGAGCCGACCCGTCATGATCGCGCCGCAGCGGCACTGCGCGGCGTCGGCGCGGGGCTCCACCGCGGGCGCGTCGGCGAGCTCTGCCGCGAAGCGGACCCGGGCGTCGTGCGCGGCGAACGCGGGCCGCAGCCGGAGCTCGCCGCCGGGCACGTGGGCGATGCCGCGCCAGTCGCCGTCGCCCGCTTCGAACACCTTCCAGAGCGCCGCGAGCGCGCGGGCGTTGCCGTCGCGCGTGACGCACCGCGGGAAGGCGTTGACCACCTCGGCGCGCCCGTCGGCCACGTGTTCGACCAGCAGGGCGAGGCCCGCGAGGAGGTCGAGGGGCTCGAAGCCCGCGACCACGACGGGCTTCCCGTGGGCTGCGACGAAGGGCTCGAAGAGGCCGTAACCCGTGACGGTGGCCGCGTGGCCGGCCGCGAGGTAGCCCTCCACCGCCGCGTCGGGCGCGCGCGCCACCGCCTCCATCGCCGCGGGGACCCACTTGTGCGCCGAGAGGACGAAGAGGTTGGGCGGTGGGTCGCGCAGGAGGACGGCCGTCGCGACCGCGGTGGTCTCGAAGCCCGTCGCGAAGAAGACCACGGGCTCGTCGCTCGCGCGGGCGATCTCGACGGCCTGCGTGGCGGCGTAGATGACGTCGACCCGCGCGCCCGCGGCCCGCGCGTCGTCGAGTGAGGCCGCGCCGCCCGGCACGCGGAGCATGTCGCCGTAGGTGAGGACGCGAACCCCGCGGCGCGCGAGCGCGACGCAGGCGTCGATGTCGGGCGTGTCGGTCACGCAGACGGGGCACCCGGGGCCCATCTGCACGCGGAGGTCGGGCGGGAAGTTCGCGCGAAGCCCGTAGCGCGCGATCGCCTGCTCGTGGCTGCCGCAGACGTGCATCACGGTGACCGGACGTCCCGCGCGCGCCACCGCCCGTTCGAGCCTCGCCTGCAGCGCCTTCCCGCGCGCCACGTCGCGGAACTCGACCCGCCCGCTGGTGCTCACGGCCCGGCCTCCTCGGCGCCGTCGCGGGCCATCGCGGCGAAGAAGGCGAGGGTCTCCGCGAGGTCTTCGGGCGCGATGCGGCGGATCGCGAAGCCCACGTGGACGAGCACGTGGTCGCCCACGGTGACGGGCTCGTCGACGACGTCGAGCGCGACCTTGCGGCGGACGCCACCGAAGTCCACCACCGCGGTCTCGCCGTCGATTTCGAGCACGCGGCCCGGCACCCCGAGGCACATCGCGCCTACGCCTCCTCGAGCGAGAGCGCCGCGGCCCACGCCTGCCCGAGCGAGAGCCCGCCGTCGTTGACCGGCACCTCGCGCGCCATCGCGACGCGGCCCTCGCCGAGGCGCCGGGTGAGCCCATTCGAGAGGAGGCGGTTCTGCATGCAGCCCCCCGATAGCACGACCCGACGCAGCCCGGTGACCGCCAGCGCGCGCGCCACCGTCGCCGCCGTCACCGCCACCACCGTATCGTGGAAGCGCGCCGCCACCGCCCCCGCCGCGACGCCCGCCAGGAGCTCGTTCACTGCCGAACGAACCGCCGGGCGGAGGTCGACCTCGTGGGCCTCGCCGAAGTCCCCGTCGAGAGAGAGCTCGGGCGGCGCGACGGGCCATGTGTGGGTCTCCGCCGGGTCGGCGCATTCTTCCAGGGCGATCGCGACGTGACCGTCGAAGCCCGCCCGCGACACGCCCAGCGCGAGCGCCCCGAGCGCGTCGAACCAGCGCCCCAGGCCGTGCGCGCGGGGGGTGGAGACGCCCGACGCGATCATCCGGGCGACGGTCGCGCGTGATGCTTCGGGGACGTCGTCGAAGGCCCTGAACCGTTGGGAGAGCGCGAGGCCCTCGTCGCGGCCGAAGGCGTCGACAAGCGCGGCGAGCGCAGGCCGCCACACCTCGCGGATCGCCCGCTCCCCGCCGGGCAGCGCGAGCGGTCGGAGCGAGGCCACGCGGCGCCAGCGGGCGCCGTCGACGAGGAGGATCTCACCGCCCCAGGAGGTTCCGTCGGGGCCCCAGCCGGTGCCGTCGAAGGCGACGCCGACGACGGGCTCGTCGAGGTGGAGTTCGGCGATGGCGGCCCACACGTGCGCCGCGTGGTGCTGGACGCCGACGCATCGCGAAGCCTTGCGGGAGACGGCGTGGCGCGTGGTGGCGTAGTCGGGGTGGAGGTCGTGCGCCACCACCGCGGGCCGCACGCCGAGGAGACGTTCGAAGCCGTCGAGCTCGCGCGCCCAGGCATGTTCGCTCTCCTCGGTGCCGAGGTCGCCGAGGTGGGGCGTGAGGTACGCGAGGTCGCCGACGACGACGCAGGCGGTGTTCTTCTGGTGCCCGCCGACGGCCACGATCGGCTCGCGCGACGCGAAGGGAAGGCGGATGGGCGTCGGCGCGAAGCCCCGCGCTCGGCGGAGGATGGTTGGCCCCCGCGCGTCGACCACCGAGTCCTCGACGCGGCGCGCGATGGGGCGGTCGTGGAGCACGAAGACGTCGGCGATGGACGCGAGCGCGGTGAGCGCTTCGTCGTGCGTGATGGCCGCGGGGCCGCCGCTCGGGTTGCCCGAGGTGACCACCAGCGGCTGCCCGACGCGCGCGACCAGCAGGTGATGCAGCGGCGTGTACGGGAGGAGCAGCCCCGTGCGCTGTGAGGGGCCGTTCACCGCGGGGGGCAGCGCGCCGTCGCGGGAGGGCGCCAGGACGATGGGCCGGGCGGGTGAGCGGAGCGCTTCGCGCGCGACGTCGTCGAGGAGGGCGAGCGCGTCGGCCGCGGCCTCGTCGGCGACCATCACGGCGAAGGGCTGGGTGTCGCGGCGCTTGCGGCGGCGGAGCTCGGCGACGGCGCGGGCGTCGGTCGCGTCGCACACGAGGTGGAAGGCGCCGAGGCCCTGCACCGCGAGGATCTCCCCCGCGCGCAGCCTCGCCGCGGCTTTGGCGACGGGGTCGGCGGATGCGAGCTCGGCTCCCGTCGCGTCGGCGAGCCAGACGCGCGGGCCGCACGCGGCGCAGGCGACGGTCTGCGCGTGGAAGCGTCGGTCGTCGACGTCGTCGTACTCGCGCCGGCACGTCGCGCAGGGCGTGAAGGCGTCCATCGTGGTGGCGGCTCGGTCGTAGGGGAGCTCGCGCGCGAGCGAGAAGCGCGGGCCGCAGCGCGCGCAGGTGACGAAGGCGTAGCCGTGGCGGCGGTTGGCGGGGTCGTCGAGTTCGCGCGTGCAGTCGCCGCAGAGGGCGAGGTCGGGCGGGAGGGAGAGGGCCGCGTCGCCGTCGAGTTCACTCGGCGCGATGGTGAATCCATCGCCCACGGGGAGCGCGTCGGGCGCGAGTTCGGTGACGCGGAGCGAGCGGACGCGAGCGGCAGGCGGGGCGTCGCGCTGGAGGGCCGCGAGGAGCGCGGCGAGGGCGCGCTGTGGGCCGCGGACGTCGATGCGGGCGCCGCGCGCGGTGTTGCGGACGGCGCCGTCGAGCCCGAGTTCGCAAGCGAGGCGGCAGACCCACGGGCGGAGGCCGACGCCCTGCACCGTCCCTTCGAGCTCGATGCGGCGGGTGACGGGCTCGGTGGCCTCCCGCTCGCGCGCGACGAAGGCGGCCAGCGCGGCGTCGAGGTGCGCGCGGGCGGCGTCCGAGAGGGCGTCGCCGAGTTCGAAGCGCTCGCCGCGGATCGCGAGGGCCCACGCCGCGGGGGGCTGGCCGAGCGTGCTTCGGTACACGTCGAGCACGGCCGCGGGGGACATCGCGTGGGTCGAGTGGGTCATCTCACGGCGCGCGGCGACGGGGGTGAATTCGAAGGGCGCGGCGGCGCGCACGCTCGCGTCGACGAAGACCACGCGGGCGCGGCCGACGAGGTCGAGCGCGTGCTCGATCTGGAGCTGGAAATCCGTGAGGAACTCGACGTCCCCCGCGGCCACTTCGGTTGCGAGGACTTCGGCCGCGCGCTCGACGAAGAGAGGCCCGAGCGCGTCGTCGCCGCGCGAGGGGTTGCCGACGCCGACGACGAGCAGCGGGGCGGGCACGACGTCAGAGACGCTCGCCGTCGCGCTGGAGGCGCTCGACGAGCGCGCCCTCGGCGTCGATGATGTCCACCGCGAGGGGCATCCGGCCGAGCGCGTGGGTGGCGCAGGAGAGGCACGGGTCGAAGGCGCGGATGGCGACCTCGATGTGGTTGAGCAACCCCTCGGTGGGCTCGTGGCCGTCGAGGTACTGGCGCGCCACCTCGCGGATCGACTCGTTCATCGCCTGGTTGTTGTGCGTGGTGGAGACGATGAGGTTGCACATGGTGACGAGGTCGTCGTCGCCGACCTCGTAGTGGTGGATGAGCGTCCCGCGCGGCGCCTCGATGATGCCGACGCCCTCCCTCGCGCGCGGGCCCTTCGCGGTGAGCTCGCGCCCGAGCAGGGCGGGGTCGTGGAGGAGCGACTCGATCACCTCGGCCGCGTGGAGCAGCTCGATCATCCGGGCATGGTGGAAGCTCAACGGCGCGTGGACGGGCGCGCCCGGCGAGGCGGCGAGCCAGTCTCTGCGCGCGGCATCGGCGAGGGGCGTGGGGATTCGGTCGCAGTTCTGCACGCGCGCGAGGGGCCCCACCTTGTACCAGCCGGCGTCGGGGCCCAGCGCCGCGAGGAAGGGGAACTTCATGTAGCTCCACGAGCGGACGTTCTCGCGGAGGCGGTCGCCGTACTCGGCGCAGGCGACGCCGTCGAAGAGCACGTTGCCGTCAGGATCGCGGGCGCGCAGCACGCCGTCGTAGAGGTCGAGCGCGCCGTCGCGGCCGACCAGCGACAGGAGGTTCGAGCGCACGTCGCCGAAGCGGTCGTAGAGGGCGCGGTTGGCGTCGTGGAGCGCGGCGACGAGGGCGACGCCGGCGCGCGCCCACGCGAGGACGTCGGGCAGGGCGGCGAGGAGCTCGTCGCGCTCGGCCTCGGTGACGGGCTTGTTGACGCCGCCGGGGACGGAGCCCGTGCCGTGGACCCTCTTGCCCGCGGTGACGCGGATCACCTCCTGGCCGAACTTGCGCAGAAGAATCCCCTGGCGCGCGACGTCGGGGTGCGCCGCGAGCACGCCGACCACGTTGCGCTTCTGCGGGTCGCTCTCGAAGCCGAAGAGCAGGTCGGGCGACGACAGGTGGTAGAAGTGGAGCGCGTGCGACTGGAGGATCTGCCCGTAGTGCATCAGCCGGCGGATGCGCTCGGCCGCGGGCGGGAGCTCGCGCGCACCGACGACGGCGTCGAGGGCCTTCGAGGCCGCGAGGTGGTGGCTCACCGGGCAGATGCCGCAGAGCCGCTGCACCATCACCGGCACCTCCCAGTAGGGCCGCCCCTGGATGAAGCGCTCGAAGCCGCGGAACTCCACGATGTGAAGCCGCACCTGGTGGACCTTGCGGTTCTCGTCGAGGAGGATGGTGACCTTGCCGTGCCCCTCGACGCGGGAGACGGGTTCGATCACGACGCGCCGGAGCTTCTCGGGGTGCGCGGCGGTGTCGAGCGGTGAGGTCATCGGGGCGCCTCTCGGTCAGTCGTAGTGGATGAGCCCGTGGCCGAGGCTCGGGGTTCGGCCGGCGATGAGGTCGGTGAGAAACTGCCAGATCGCGTCGGCCGGCGGCGGGCACCCGGGCAGGAAGTAGTCGACCTTCACCACGTCGTGGAGCGGGTGAACCTGCGCGAGCGGCAGCGGGAGCTCGGGGTCGTTGGGGATGAAGCCGCGCTCGACCCCCTTGCCCGAGAGGTACACGGCCTGGAGGCAGTCGCGGACGTCGAGGTGGTTGCGCTGCGCCGGGAGGCCGCCGTTGATGGCGCACGCGCCGACGGCCACGAGGATGCGGCAGCGGGCGCGGAGCTCGCGGAGCTTGTGGACGTTCTCGGCGTTGCAGAGGCCGCCCTCGACGAGGCCGATGTCGCAGACCCCGGGGTGCTTGATGTCGGTGAGCGGCGAGGCGTCGAGCTCGACGAGCTCGAGCAGCGCGGTGAGGCGCTCGTCGATGTCGAGGATCGACATGTGGCAGCCGAAGCAGCCCGCCAGGGAGGCGGTCGCGACGCGGAGCTTCTTCTTCTCGGCGGGCACCGTCACTCCTCCCCGCCGCTCTTCACGGCCACCTCGCGGATGGGCCTCTTGTCGTACTTGCGCTCGCCGATGGGCACGTCGAAGCCGCGCCCCTTGCGCAGGATCACCCCGACGGGGCACACGCTGACGGCCTTGTCGTCGACGGAGAGGTCGGTGTCGGCGAGGCGGCCCGACTCGGCGTTGACGACGAGGTGCTTGGTGGCGCCGCGGCCCGAGAGGGCGAAGACGCTCTTGCGGTCGACGAGGGCGCTCGCGCGGACGCAGAGCTCGCAGAGGATGCAGCGGTTGAAGTCGAGCATCACGTCGGGGTGCGACGCGTCCACCGGCCGGTCGGGGAACATCGGCCCGTAGTGCGCCGAGGTCATCCCGAGCTCGTAGCCCACCGCCTGGAGCGTGCAGCGCCCGCTCGCCTCGCACGACGGGCAGAAGTGGTTCCCCTCGGTGAAGAGGAACTGCACCAGCCCCTTGCGCAGCTCGTTGAGCTCGGCGACGTCGGACTCGACCACGTCGCCCGCGCGCGCCGGCATCGTGCAGCTCGCCTGCGTGCGCCCGTTGACCTTCACCGTGCAGACCTTGCAGCTCCCGTGCGGCTCGAACTCCGGGTGGTAGCAGAGGTAGGGCACGTAACGTCCCGCCGCGAGGGCCGCCGCGAGGATCGACTGCCCGGGCTCGAAGGGGACGTCGACGCCGTCCATCTGGAAGGTGGGGCGCTCGCCCGCGTCGGGGTCGGGTGGGGTCGCGGTCATCGCTCGGTCTCCTCGTGGAGGAAGTGGGCCCCCTCGTCGTCGCGCGCGGTCACCTCGCGGGCGGGCGCGAGCGACTCGTCGAGGTCGAAGGTGGGCAGCACCTCCAACGAGCGCAGCCCCTGGTCGAAGCGCGGGCGAAACTTCGCGAGCGCGTCGAGCACCGGGTTGCCCGCGGTGGCCCCGAGCCCGCAGTGACTCGCGGACTTCATGATCTGCGAGACGCGCGCGAGGTCCTTGAGGTCGCGGCGCGAGCCGGCGCCCGCCACGACGCGCTTCATCGCGCGGGCGTTGAGCGCGGTGCCGACGCGGCAGGGCGTGCAGAAGCCGCAGCTCTCGTGGGCGAAGAAGCGCGCGAAGTTCTCCACCACCTCGAGGATGTCGCGCGACCCGTCGAAGACCATGAAGGCCCCCGCGCTCGGCACGTCTTCGAACGCGATGCGGCGGTTCAGCTCGCTCGCCGAGAGCAGCACGCCCGAGGGCCCGCCCACCTGCACGGCCTGGGTGTCCTTCGCGCCCGCGTCGTCGAGCACCTGACGGACGCTCACGCCGAAGGGGTACTCGTACACGCCGGGGCGTGCGACGTCGCCCGACACCGAGAGGATCTTCGTCCCCGACGACTTCGGCGTCCCGACCGCGCGGAGGAAGTCATGCCCGCGCGCCGCGACGAAGGCGGCCGCGACCAGCGTCTCGACGTTGTTCACCACCGTGGGGCGGCGCATGTAGCCGTGGGTGACGGGGTACGGCGGGCGGTTGCGGGGGATGCCGCGGCGCCCTTCGAGCGATTCGAGGAGGGCCGACTCCTCGCCGCAGACGTACGCGCCCGCGCCGACGCGGAGCTCGACGTCGAAATCGAACGCGCCGCGCACGCCCTGGCCCAGCAGCCCCGCGCGCCGACGCTCGTCGAGCTTCGCGAGGAGCGGCGCGACGAGGAACGGGTACTCCGCGCGCAGGTAGAGGAAGCCGCGCGTGGCGCCGACGGCGAGGGCCGCGACGGTCATCCCTTCGATCACGTGGTCGGCGTGGAGGGAGAGCAGCTCGCGGTCTTTGAAGGTGCCCGGCTCGCCCTCGTCGGCGTTGCAGACGACGTAGCGGTCGGGGCCCGGCGCTGCGGCGCACGCTGCCCATTTCGTCCCCGTCGAGAAGCCCGCCCCGCCGCGCCCACGGAGCCCCGAGCGGGTCACCTCTTCGATGGTCGCGGCGGCCCCGCGGGAGAGCGCGCGGTCGATGGCCTCGCCGGGCGCGAGCGGCGTCGAGAGGAGCAGGTGCCGGCGGTGGACGTTGGAGTGGATGGCGAAGAGGTTGTCGGGCCAGCGGTCGAGCGGGACGTCGCCGCGGATGAGCGACGCGATGGCGCCGATGCGCGCGGGGGTGAGCCGGGCGATGGCGCGGTCGTTGACGAGCATCGCGGGGCCCTGGTCGCAGAGGCCGGTGCAGCCCGTCGTGCCGATGGAGACGAGGCCGTCGCGGCTCACCTCGCCGGGCTCCAGGCGGAAGGCCGCGAGCATCCGCTCGCGGAGGGCGCGGCTCCCCGCCATCTCGTCGGTGACGTTGTCGCTGAAGAGCACGCGGAAGCGCCCGCGCGGCTCCGACGCGAAGAACGAGTAGAAGCCCACCACGCCCTCCACCTGCCCGCGCGGCACCCCGAGCGCGGCGGCGAGTGCGGTGATGGTGGGCGGCGAGACATGGCCCTCCGCGGCCATCACCTCGCGGAGGATCTCCATCAGCCGGGAGGGGTCGTGGTGGTGCCGCGCGACGAGCGCGGAGAGGTCGAGGGCCACGGGCGGAGAACGTCGGGCGAACGAGGCGGTGACGTCAAGCCTTTCACGCGCGCACAGACAGCACGCGCGGGGCGTGCGTGCCCTCCGCCCGCTACGCGATGACGTCGCGCACGGCGGGGGCGTCGACGGCGCGGTCGAGCCAGCGCTCCAGCGTGGCGACGTCGCGGCACGCCTCGATGCGGGCGCGCTCCTCGTCCGTCGGCGCGAGCCCCCGGCGCGCCAGCACGCGCAGGAGCGAATCCCGCCGCCCCTTCGCCTCGCCGCGGACCTCGCCGTCCTTGCCGTACTGGATCATCTGCTGCACCTCGTCGCGCGCCTTGCGGTAGGCGTCGAGCTCGGCCTCGGTGAAGGTCGCCTCGTTGGCGAGCTCGAGGGCCATCCGCTGCGCCTCGGTGAAGGGCTCGCGCGCGACGGTGGCGGCGTCGAGCACGGGCGCCGCCACGAAGAGCCCCACCCAGCGCTCGAGCGCGTTGGCGGGCGCCCGGTCGCGGAGCTTCGGCAGCTCGCAGAACACGTACTCCACCTGCGGGATGCCCGGCGCCCCGGTGCCCTGCTCGGCCATCGCCCACCGCGACACCAGCGGGACGCGGGGGAGCCGCTGGGCATCGCGCTCGCCGTCGGACCAGAGCTCGAAGTCGCAGACGGTCACCGCCACCACCGGCGTGAGCTTGTCGTACCCGTCGCCGCGTTGGAGCGTGCCGACGTACGCCTTGCATGCGTTGAACACCACGCGGTTGAGGAAGCCCGTCACCGGCAGCACCTGCATCTCGACCACGAAGGTGGCGCCCGAGGCGTCGCGGCACTTCACGTCGACGATGGAGAGCTTCACGCCGGGCAGTTCGGGCACCTGGTCGGGCGGCAGGTACTCGACCGCGACGATCGCGCGCTCCGGCGGGCGCCCGAGGAAGTCGTTGAGCAGCCCGCAAAGCACCGCGGGGTGGTGCCCGAACACGCGGCGGAAGACGAAGTCGTTCTTCAGGTCGGCGTAGGGCATCGGCTCCGCGACGAAGCTACCGCGCGGTCGCCGCGCCGGGCAACCTCGCCGTCGAACGCCGTCGTACGCGCGTCACCCCGCGAGCGCGCGGCCCGTGGCGTCGGCGAGCTTGATCGTGTCGGGGATGCCCACGCCGTCGTACGCGCTGCCGATCGGGTGGAGCCCCGGCGCACTGGCCGCCTCCGCGCGGATGCGGGCGACGCGCGCGAGGTGCCCCACCGTCGGCAGCGGCGACGTCCGCGTGAAGCGGAACACCCGCGTGAACAGCGGCTCCGCGCGGAACTTCATCAGCCGCTCGACGTCGACCCGCGCCTCGCTCACCAGCTCCTCGTCGGGGCGGGCGAGCGACGCCTCGCGCCCCACGCCGCCGAGGAAGGCGCGCATCAGCACCTTGCCCTCGGGCGCGCGGCCGGGCCACTTGCTCGACACCCACGTGCCCGCGAGGATGCGCATCCCCTCGCGCTTCGGCACGATGAAGCCCGTCGCGTCGAGCGCGTGCGGGATGCTCCTGCGCTCGTGCGCGAAGAACACCGTCGCCGCCGACGTGCACGGCACCGCGTCGAGCGCCTCGGACAGCCCCGGCGCCGCCTCGCGCACCAGCGACGCCGCGAAGGTCGGCGCCACGCCGAGCACCACGTGGTCGGCCGCGAGCACCTCGCCCGTGTCGAGCGCCACCTCCCACGGCGACGATGCCCCCTTGCGGACGGCCGTCACCCGCGTCGAGTAGCGCACGGTGCCCGCGGGGAGCGAGGCCGCCAGCGCGTCGACGAGCTGCCCGACGCCGCCGCGCAGCGAGACGAACGCGGAAGGCGGGACGTAGCCCCCGTGGCGCTTCGGCGCGGCGTCGCGCGCGGCCTTGAGGAGCGACCGCTCGCGGCGCAGCATCTCGACGAGCTGCGGGAAGGTGGCGCGGGCCGAGAGCGTCCAGGCGTCGCCGGCGTAGATGCCCGCGAGCAGCGGCTCGACCAGCGCGGTCACGGCTTCGCGGCCGATGCGCGCGGCCACCAGCTCGCCGAGCGAGACATCCTCGGGGATCTCCGTCGCCGGCAGCACGAGGTCGAAGAGGGCGCGGAGCTTTCCGGGCCACGAGAGCAGCGGGGTGCGCGCCATCGGGCGCAGGCGCGTCGGCGTGCCGAGCACCACGCCCTCGGGCAGCGGGACGAGGCCGCCGCGGTGGGCGACGTAGACGCGGCGGTTGGCGGGGATGGTCTCGATGAGGTCGTCGCCGAGGCCGAGCTCGCGGCAGAGGGCTGCGCCGTGGGGCTTCGCGGCCACCCAGGAGTCGGGGCCCCCGTCGATGAGGAAGCCCTCGTGACGCTCGCTCATGAGGTTGCCGCCGGCGCGCCCGAGCGCCTCCACCACGGTGACCTGCGCGTCGACCCCCTTGGCCTTCGCCGCCGCGAGGAACGACCGCGCGGCGACGAGGCCCGACAGCCCCGCGCCGACCATCACGGCGCGCGTCATCGCCGCTCCGAGGCCTCGTGGACGAGGTCGGCCAGGCGCTTCACCGTGTCGACCGGCGTGCCCGGAAGGATGCCGTGGCCGAGGTTGAAGACGTGGCCCGGCGCCCCCTCCATGCGGCGGATCACGTCGCGCGCGGCCTTCTCCACCACCTCGAAGGGCGCGAAGAGGGTGACCGGGTCGAGGTTGCCCTGGAGGGCCACGCCGTCGCCGAGGCGGCGGCGCGCGTCGTCCATCGGGGTGCGCCAGTCGACGCCGATCACCGTGCCGCCCGCGTCGCGCTGGAGCTCGAGGAGCGTCGCGGTGCCGGTGCCGAAATGGATCACGGGGACGCCGGTGGCGGTGGCGTCGCGGAGGATGCGCGCGACGTGGGGGAAGACGAACTCGCGGTAGTCGCCGGGCGAGAGCGCGCCGACCCACGAGTCGAAGAGCTGGAGGGCCTGCGCGCCGGCCCCCACCTGCGCGACGAGGTAGCGCGAGACCACCGTGGAGAGCTTCTCCATCAGGGCGTGCCACGCCTCGGGCTCGCGGTACATGAGGGTCTTGGTCTCGACGAAGTGCGAGCTCTTGCCGCCCTCGACGAGGTAGCTCGCGAGGGTGAAGGGCGCGCCCGCGAAGCCGATGAGGGGGACCTTCCCGTCGAGCTCGCGGCGGATGAGCTTGATCGCCTCCATCACGTAGCCGAGGCCCTCGTGGGGGTCGCAGACGCGGAGCGCGTCGATCTGCGCGCGCGTGCGGATGGGCGTGTGGATGACGGGCCCCTCGCCCGCGGCGAACTCGAAGGGCGCGCCCATGGGCTCGAGCGGCAGGAGGATGTCGGCGAAGAGGATCGCCGCGTCCACGGGGAGCGCCTTGATGGGCTGGAGCGTGACCTCGAGCGCGAGCTCGGGGGTGCGGCAGAGCGTGAGCATCGAGTGCTTCGCGCGGAGGGCGCGGTACTCGGCCATGTAGCGCCCGGCCTGACGCATGAACCACACGGGGGTGCGGTCGACAGATTCGCGCCGGCAGGCGCGGAGGAAGCGGTCGTTCATCGGGGGGCGGAGAGTGGGGGGAGGGGCGACGGGAGGTCAAGCGTCGCGGGCGGGCGCGGCAGGGGCGCCGGGGAGCTCATGGCCGCTGTCCCGCGCTGGTACGCGCTGTCCCCCCCGCGTACAAATCATCCCTTCTCGGGCTCGACGGGGCCCCAGGGGCGCGTCGGGGCGGCGGGCTCACTGGCGACCTGCGGGGCGGCCGGCGGGTCGAACGCGGTGAAGGGCGCAAGGTCGTCGAGGAGCGCCTCCGCGGTGGCGTGACGCTCCTCCGGGCGCGGGGAGAGCGCGCGGCGGACGACGCCCTCGAAGCCCCGCGGGAGCGCGGCGCAGTACGTATGGAGGGGCGCCCACGCGCCGCCCGTGACGGCTTGGATGTGCGCCTCGGGGGTCGACGCGCCGAAGGGGTTCCGCAGGGTGAGGCACTCGTAGAGGATGACCCCCATGGCGAAGAGGTCGCTCCGCGGGTCGACCCGATCGGGCGTGAGGAGCTGCTCCGGGGACATGTACCGCAACGTACCGAGCACCTCCGCGGCGTGGACGTCGGCGCGCGCGTCGGCGCGGTCGGGCACGTACGCGACGCCGAAATCGAGCACCACCGGATCGCGCGCGGGGCCCACCAGGAAGAGGTTCGAGGGCTTGAGGTCGCAGTGGACCACGCCCGCGGCGTGGACGCTCGCGAGCGCGTCGAGCACTGGCAGGACGACGGCGAGCGCCGCCCGAAGCGGCAGGGGGCCCTCGCGCGCCAGCAGCGACGACAGGTCTTCCCCGTCGAGCAGCGGCTTCACGAGGAAGGGCACGCCGTCGTGCGCCTGCAGGGTCACCGCGCGCTCCACGCCCGGGTGATGCACCCGCGCCGCCACGTGCGCCTCGGTCTGAAGGAGCGCCCACGACGACGGGTCCTGCGCGAGGTGCGGGTGGAGCACCTTCACGACGACCCGTTCGCCCGTCGCGCCGTCGACGGCTTCGTACACCGTCGCCATGCCCCCCGCGCGCAGCAGCCGCACGATCTCGAACGAGCCGATCCGCGAGCCGGGCGCCAGCGCATCGCGCCGCTCCAGGCCTGCCTCGCCTCGCGTTGATCCCGACTCCACGGAGGGCTCCGAAAAGCAAGTCGGGCGCCAGGGCGGGTGCACTCCACGCGCGGCGAGGACTCCTACTTGACGGGAAATTTCCGGGATAATAGCTTTCCGCCGTGACAACGACGAAGCCTCTGTTGTTGGCGCGAAACGACGAGGGCGAGCGAGGCGCCGCGGCGCTCCGGCTGGTGGTCGACCAGCGGGGTGGGGACCCTCGCGTGGTGGTGCTCGCGCCGGGGCAGCAGGTGGTGTTGGGGCGGGACGACCTCACGGTCACGATCCAACTGAGCGACCCCGGGGTCTCGCGCCGCCACGCCGTCATCGGGTTCGACGGGCGGCAGGGCACGGTCGAAGACCTCCAGAGCACCAACGGGACGTTTCTCAACGGGCGCCGCGTGACGTCCCCGCAGCGCGTGATGACGGGCGACGCGATCCAGGTCGGCGGCGTGCGCGTCGTGGTGCTGGAGCTGCCCTGCCTGCTCCCCGACAACGACGGCGCCGGCGGCGCGGAGTCGCTCCCCGACGACCTCGACGCGGTCGTGCGCGACCCCGCCACCGTGGCGACCTTCCTCCTCGCGCTCCGGCTGGCGCGGAGCAACCTGTCGATCCTCCTCCAGGGGGAGACGGGGACGGGCAAGGAGGTGCTGGCCTCGGTGATCCACCAGTACAGCGCGCGCGCCGCGGGCCCCTTCGTCGCCATCAACTGCGCGACGCTCAACGAGGCCCTGGCCGAGAGCCTCCTGTTCGGCCACGAGCGCGGCAGCTTCACGGGGGCCTTCGCGCGCCAGGTGGGGGCCTTCGAAGCGGCCCACGGGGGCACGCTCTTCCTCGACGAGGTGGGCGAGCTCTCCCCGAGCAACCAGGCGCGCCTCCTGCGGGCGCTCGAGGACGGCGCGATCCTCCGCGTCGGCGCGGTGCGGCCCCTCCCGGTCGACGTGCGGGTCATCTCGGCCACCAACCGCGACCTCTCCGCGGAGATCGGCTGGCGGCGCTTCCGGGCCGACCTGTTCTTCCGGCTCAACGGCGCGACGGTGACCATCCCCCCGCTGCGCCAGCGGCCCTGCGACATCGCCCACCTCGTGGAGCGCTTCCTCGCCGACGCCGGCGCGGAGGTCGCCATCTCCCGCGCCGCGATGAACGCCCTCCACGCCTACGCCTGGCCGGGCAACATCCGCGAGCTCCGCAACGCCCTCGAGCACGCCCTCGCCGTGTCCCTCAACGGCGTCGTCGACCTCTGCGACCTGCCCGCGTCCCTGCGCGACGTCGCGCCGTCGAGCGACGGCAGCGGCTTCCCCCTCCGCGACCGCGTCGCCGGCGTCGAGCGCGACACCATCGTCTCCGCCCTCCAGGCCACGCAGGGCAACCAGTCGCGCGCCGCGCGTCTCCTCGGCATCACCCGCCGCGCGCTCATCTACCGCATGGAGCTCCACGGCCTCAAGGCCCGCCCCCACGCCACGATGTGACCGCCGCGCGCGTTGACATCTCCCCCCGGCGTCCCCCACAAGCGCTCCCCATGAAGCTCCTCCCTCCCCTCCTCGCGCTCGCGCTCGCCGCGGGCTGCGGCTCGTCCCAGACCGCGCCGCAGGCCGCACCCCGCGCCGGCGCCGACGCGCCCGCCGTCCCCTTCGGCTCCCTCGACGGCGCCCTCGCGGGCGGGCACCGCTCCGCCGCCAACCGGGCGCGCGACGCGCACCGCCACCCGCGCGAGACGCTCACGTTCTTCGGCGTCCAGCCCGGCCAGACGGTGGTCGAGCTGTCCCCCGGCGGCGGCTGGTACACCGAGATCCTCGCCCCGCTCCTGCACGACCAGGGGCAGCTCGTGGCGGCGATCCCGTCGAGCACCGGCAGCCGCGCGCGCTACGCCGCCAACTTCGCGATCTTCCTCGCCACGCGCCCCGACCTCTACGGCAACGTGCGCTCCGTGACCCTGGAGCCCCCGGCCGCGGTCGACCTCGGCCCCGCCGGGTCGGCCGACGTGGTGCTCACCTTCCGCAACCTGCACGGGTGGATCAACGACGGCGTCGCCGAGCAGGTGTTCGCCGCGGCCTTCCGCGTGCTCAAGCCCGGCGGCACCTTCGGCCTCGTCGAGCACCGCGCCAACGCCGGCACCGACCCGCGGACCACCGCGCGGCAGGGCTACGTCAGCGAGGAGCACACCATCGCCCTCGCCCGCGCCGCCGGCTTCACGCTGGAAGAGCGCTCGGAGATCAACGCCAACCCCCGCGACACCAAGGACTACCCCGACGGCGTCTGGTCGCTCCCGCCCACCCTCCGCGGCGGCGACCGCGACCGCGACCGCTACGTCGCCATCGGCGAGAGCGACCGCATGACGCTGCGCTTCCGCCGCCCCGCCGCGGGCGCCACGGCCCCGTGAGACGGCTGTAGCCACCCGCAGCACTTCTCGGCATCCTGGCGCGGTGAAAGCCCCCCGCCGCGCCCCGCCCCTGGCCGCCCTGCTCGCCGCGCTCGTCGCCTGCGGGCACACGCCGCGCCCCGCCGCGCCCGCCGCCGGGCTCCCCCCCGCGCAGCTCGCCCCGATCGCGGCGGCGACCTTCACGCACTTCGCCGTCGCCGCCGACCACCCGGAGGCCTCCCTCGCGGGCGCGGAGGTGCTCGCCGCCGGGGGCACCGCCGCCGACGCCGCCGCCGCCGTGATGCTCGCGCTCGGCGTCGTGTCGCCCGCGTCGAGCGGCCTCGGCGGCGGGGGCTTCGCGCTCTACTACCGGGCGTCCGACCGGAGCGTCACCTTCCTCGACTTCCGCGAGCGCGCCCCCGCGGCCGCCACGCCGACGATGCTCGCGCGCCCGCCCGCGCCCGCGGCCGCGCCCGGCGCCCCCCCGCCTCCGCCGCGCGCGATGGGCCCGTCGGTGGGCGTGCCCGGCGAGCCGCGCGGCATCGAGGAGCTGCTGCGCCGCTTCGGCTCGCTCGACCGGGCCCGCATCGCGGCCCCGGCCGTCCGCCTCGCGGAGCAGGGCTTCACGCCGAGCGAGCACATGGCGGCGATCTCCCAGCGCTTCGTCCCCGCGCTGCGCCGCGACCCGCTCGGGCGCACGTGGGTGCCCGAAGGGGTCGACGGGATCCGCGCCGGCGTCCCCCTGCGCAACCCCGCGCTCGCCGACACCTTGCGCACCTTCGCGGCGCAGGGCGCGGCCCCTTTCTATGAAGGGCCCATCGCGGAGGAGATCGTGCGCGCCGCCCGCGGGGCCGGGGGGGTTCTCACCGCCGACGACCTCCGCGGCTACCGCGTCGCCGAGCGCGCGCCGCTCGAAGGGACGCGCTACGGGCACCGCTGGGTGACCGCGCCGCCCGAGAGCGCGGGGGGCTACACCCTCCTCGCGAGCCTCGCGCTGATGGAGCGCTGGGTCCCCGCGGCGGCTGACGCGGCCGACGAGGCGGACCTCCTCCACGCGCTCGCCGAGTCCTGGCGCGGGCCCTTCGTCGACCGCGCGCGCTACTTCGGCGACCCGGATTTCGTCCGCGTCCCCGTCGACGCGCTCCTCGCGCCCGCCCGCGTCGCCGCGCGCGCCGCCCTCTTCGATCGGGCGCACGCGCGGCCCTCGATGACGTACGACCTCCCGCTCCCCGCCGGCCCCGCCACCGCGCCCGCCGCCGTCCCCCCGGGCACGGGAACCTCGCACCTGTGCGTGGTGGACGCCGAGGGCAACGTCGCCAGCGTCACCACCACGGTCAACATCCCCTTCGGCGCGGGCGTGAGCGTCGGCGGCTTCTGGCTCAACGACGAGCTCGACGACTTCACCGACCCGTCGGCGCCGCCCGGCCCCGTCCCCACGAGCGACACCAACCTCCCCGCGCCCGGCCGCCGCCCGGTGTCCACCATGACGCCGACGATCGTCTTCGACGGCGCCCTCCCCTCCCTCTGCATCGGCGGCAGCGGCGGCACGCGCATCGTCACCGCCGTCACGCAAGCCGCGTGGCGCGCGGTCGTCCTCCGGGCCGCCGTGGGCGAAGCGGTCGCGCACCCGCGCGTGCACCAGGCCGCGTCCCCAGAGGCGCTCTCCGCCGAGGCCGACGTCCCCGAGGCGACGCGCGCGGCGCTCAACGCGCGGGGCCACGCGGTCGAACCGCTCCGCTTCGGCGCGATCGTCCAGGCGATCCGCATCGTGCGCAGGGCGCAGGGCGTGACGCTCGAGGCCGCCAGCGACCCGCGCAAGGGCGGCCGTCCGGCGGGGCGCTGACCAGGCGGAGGGGGAACGCTACGCGCGCGCCTTGCGGACGGCGTCGGTGAGCTCGGGGACGACCTTGAAGAGGTCGCCGACGAGGCCGTAGTCGGCGAGCTGGAAGATGGGGGCCTCGGCGTCCTTGTTGATGGCGACGATGACCTTGCTGTTCTTCATCCCGGCGACGTGCTGGATGGCGCCCGAGATGCCGACGGCGACGTAGAGGCCCGGCGCGACGACCTTGCCGGTCTGGCCGACCTGGAGGTCGTTGGGCACGTAGCCCGCGTCGACGGCCGCGCGGCTCGCGCCCATCGCCGCGCCGAAGGCGTCGACCAGGGGCTCGAGGACGGTCTTGAAGTTCTCCGCCGACTTGAGCGAGCGGCCGCCGGAGACCACCACGCGGGCCTCGGTGAGCTCGGGGCGCGCGCTCTTCACCTCTTCGAAGCTCACGAACTGCACGCGCGCGGCGTTGGGCGCCGGCGACGCCGCGCCCGCGCTCACCGGCGACGCGCCGCCCGACGGGGCCGCGGCTTCGAACTCCGACTGGCGCACGCTCACCACCTGCACGGGCGTGGTGACCTGCATCGTGCCGGTGGCGTTGCCCGCGTACATCGGGCGCTTGTAGACGAGGGCGCCGCCCTGGTTCTCGACGCGCGAGATGTCCGGGGCGAGGCCGGCGCCGAGGCGGACGGCGACGCGGGGGGAGAGGTCCTTGCCGAAGGAGCTCGCGGTCATCGCGACGACGGTGTAGCCGCCCTTCTTCGCGAGGTCGGCCACGGTGGGCGCGTAGGCCTCGGCGACGAAGTTGGCGAGCGACGCGTCGTCGACGGCGATCACCGCGCCGGCGCCGAAGGCGCGCAGCTCCTCCGCGGCGCCGCCGACGCCCTGGCCGAGCACGGCGATGTCGAAGGGGAGCCCCGCCTTGCGGGCGAAGGTGATCGCGCTGTGGGTGGTCTTCTTGAGACGGCCGCCGGAGGTCTCGGCCACGACGAGGATCTTGCTCATGACTTCTGCCTTTCCCTCAGAGCGCCTTCGCGTTGGTGCGGAGCTTCTCGACGAGCTCGGCCACGTCCTTCACCTTGATGCCCGCCTGCCGCTTGGGCGGCAGCTCGAAGCCGGTGTACTTCACCTTCAGCCCCGTCTCGACGCCGAGCGACGCGAGGGGCGCCTCGGCGATGGGCTTCGTCTTCGCCTTGATGATCATCGGGAGCGGCGCGAAGCGCGGCCCGTCGGTGTAGGCGTGGGTCGCCGGCGTGACGTTGTTGGTCACGGCCTTGGCGCCGACGATGCGGAGGTCGACGGAGATCACCGCCGGCAGGGTGAGGCGCAGGGTGATGACGCCGCCGTCGACCTCGCGGCCCACGGTGACGGTCTTCTTGTCCGCGGCGAGGTTGACGCTCATCGCGAAGGTGGCGCTCGGCCAGCCGAGGAGCTCGGCGAGGCACTGCGCGACCTGGTTGCTGTCGCCGTCGACGGCCTGCTTGCCGAGGATCACCAGGTCGGGCTTCTGCTGCTCGACCACCTTGGCGAGGCCGCGAGCGACGAGGTCGCCGTCGAGCGAGTCGTCGTCGGAGAGGAAGAGCGCGCCCGAGTCGGCGCCCATCGCCAGGGCCTGGCGGATGTTGGTCGCCGTCTCCTTGGGGCCGAACGACACCACGGACACCGTGTCGCCCGCGATGCGGACCTTGCCGTTCTCCACGAGGCGCAGGGCCGTCTCGACGGCGTACTCGTCGAAGGGGTTGAGCTTGTTCTCCAGGCCGTCGGTGACGACCTTCGCGCCGCCGGGCGCGACCTTGATCTTGTTGGCGTTGTCGGGGTCCGCCGTGCGCTTGAGGGAGACGAGGATCTTCACGGTGCGCTCCTGCGAGGGGGGATGGGGAAACGCGGGGAGCTGTGCCGCCCGGTGTCGTGCGCGCAAAGGCGCCCGGGAGCCGCTCTCGGGCGGTGGTTTAGGGTTGTTCGCCGCGGCGTGTCAAGCGCCCGCTGAACCGCCATTCAGCGAGCAGATTTTGCGGCCCCCTCGACCCTGTTCTCGACCCACGCGAGCACCTTCGCCTCGGGGTTCGAGCGGGTGAAGCGGGCGAGCTCCTGGATGCCGGTGGGGGAGGTGACGTTGACCTCGGTGAGGCGCCCGCCGATCACGTCGAGGCCGACGAAGTAGAGCCCGTCGGCGCGGAGGCGGGGGGCGACGCACGCGACGATGCGCTTGTCGTCGTCGTCGAGCTCGCAGGGCTGGACGGAGCCGCCGACGTGGATGTTGCTGCGGGCCTCGTCGGCGCGCGGCACGCGGAGGATGGCGCCGAGCGGCTCGCCGTCGAGCAGGAGCACGCGCTTGTCGCCCTTGCGCACGGCGGGGAGGTACTCCTGCACCATGCAGAAGCGCCGGCCGTCGTTGGTGGTGGTCTCGATGATGGAGCGGAAGTTCCGGTCGGCCGGGTCGAGCACCATGATCCCGCGGCCGCCGGCGCCGTCGAGGGGCTTGATGACCCCGATGGTGTTCACCTGCCGGAGGAAGTCGCGGATGTCGTCCTCGCGGGCGGTGACGAGCGTCTGCGGGGTCACCTCGGGGAAGTGGAGGGCGTAGAGCTTCTCGTTGGCGTCGCGGAGGCCGCGCGGGTCGTTGACGATGACGATGTCGTGGCGGACGCGCTCGAGCAGCAGCGTGACGTAGAGGTACTGGTCGTCGAAGGGCGGGTCGGTGCGGATGAAGAGCGCGTGGAGCGAGCGGAGGTCGACGCGCTCGGGGGGGTCGAGGCGGACGTGGTCGGGGGGCGCGGCGCGCTGCACGTGGGCGCGCTGCACGGCGGCGTGCACGGTGCCGTCGCAGGCGTAGAGGGCCGACGGGGCGACGTAGTACACCTCGTGGCCGCGGGCCTGCGCCTCCAGCATCAGGGCGAAGGTGGTGTCCTTGTCCACGAGGACGCGGGCGACGGGGTCCATGAGAAACGCGATGCGCATGTGCGTGCTCCTGCGGCGGGGCGGCGACGGTACTGTACGCCCCGCCCCGATGGAACCGCCGACCACCCGCGGCCCATCACGCGCTCGTCACGAACGCTCGCCGCGCTCGGTGTCGTCGACGACGCCGACCGTCGAGATGGAGAGCGCGGTGGAGGGTCAGTAGGGGTTGGGCGGAGGCTCGCCGAAGCCTGGCGGCGAGGGGCGCGCCTCGGGCGGGGGCGTCGGCGCGGGCGGCGCGGCGGGCGCCGTCTGCGCGGGGGGCGTCGGGGCGCTCTGCGTGGGCGGCGCGCTCTGCGCGGGCGCGGCGGTGCCGGGCGGCGCGGGAGCTCCTGCGGCGCGGACGATCGCGGGCCGGCGCCACTGCCGCCACGGCCGGACGGGCGCCTGCGCGGACGTCGGTTGCGCGGGCTGCGTCGGCGCGACGGCGGGCGCGGGCTGCGTCGGCGCGGCCGCCACCGGGGCGACCGCGGGCGCACTCGGAGGGGCCTCGGGTGCGGCGACGGCGGGCTGCGCGACGGGCGCCGGGAGCACCGCGGGCGTCGGGAGGACGGGGTCGACCGCGACGGGGGGCGTCGGCTCGGGCGGCAGCGCAGCGGGCAGCGCGTGGTTGGTGGTCTGGACGGGCGCGCGCGACGGGTCGGCGGACGGGTCGAACGCGCCGCGCTCGCCGGGGGAGCGCTCGACGTAGACGACCGCGGGCGTCCGCGAGCTCATCTGCGCGAGGCCGTACACGACGACGCCGGTGAGGGCGGTGTTGCCGAGGAGGAAGGCCGCGACCACGGGCCACGTCACGCGGAACTCCCCGCGCCCGCGGCGCTGCGCGTCGCGCTGGCCGGGCTCGGGGGCGGGGGCGAACGCGTCGCGCTCGAAGGGCGAGCGCGCGGATGACAGGGCGGACGTGTCGGAGGCGTCGCCCGCGGGCAGCTCGGCCACCGCGCGGCGCGAAGGGGGCAGCTCGCTGATGGTGCGGCGCGGCGGGGACGAGGCGGGCGACGAGGGCGCGAACTCCCCCGTGCGGCGGGCGAGCGCGTTGGCGGGCGTCGGCGCGGGCGTCGCGGGCGCGAACTCCCCCGTGCGGCGAGGCGCGGGAGCAGATGTGGGCGACGGGGCCGGCGGGAACTCCCCCGTCGGGCGACGTCCCTGCGCGAACTCCCCCGTCCGGCGCGCGTGCGCCGAGGCGGGCGGGAACTCCCCCGTCGGCCGACGCGCGGGCGCGAACTCCCCGGTGCTCCGCCGCGCGCCCGGCATCGCGGCCTGCGGGAACTCCCCCGTCGGCCGGCGCTGCATCGGGGGGAACTCGCCGGAGTTCCTGCGGATGCCGCCGGGCATGCCCCAGGAGTCATTGGAGGGGCTGTTGGAGTCGACGGGGACGAAGAGCGGGTCCTTGCGCGGCGCGAGGCGGACGGCGCCGCCGGGGACTTTGTCGTCCTCGTCGACGAGCCGCGGCGCGCGCTGGAGCAGGTCGTCGAGGGCGCCGGGCGCGGGGCCGTCGTCGTTGGACGGGCGCGTGTACGTCGCGCCGCTCGCGCGGTCGCCCGGGAGCGTGATCTCGTCGGCGAGGAGCGCGTCCTCGTCGAGGACGGCGCGGCTCATCTCGACGACGCGCCCCGCGGCGCGCGGGGCCTCCCACGAGCCCGTGGGCGACGGGCCCGTGATGCGTGCGCCGTGCGGCGGCGTCGGAGATGAAGGGACGCGCGCGGCGGCCGCGGCGTAGGCGCTCGTGCCCGACACCACCAGCGGCGACGCGACCGAGGGGTTGGGCGCCGGCGACCAGCTCGACGCGCCGTTGCGCGCCACCGCCGCCATCGGCCGCGACGCGCGGATCGACTCGGTGTGGAACGACGCCGCCGCGAAGCGCCCCGTCGGCGACTGCGGCGGGGCCCCGCCCGGCGCGGGGAAGGTCGGCGCCCGCAGCGCGCCCGACGGCGAGCGGCGGGTCGACGCGGAGGCCGTGGCGAGGTGCTCGAGGGCGGCGGAGAGGTCGTCCGCGAAGGCCCCGGCGCTCGCGGGGCGCTTGGCGGGGTCGGTCTGCCACGCGGTCTGGAGCACGGCCTCGACCTCGTCGGCGCCCTCCGCGGGCGCGAGGCGCGGCCACGCGGCGCGGTAGATCGCCGCCAGGATCGTGTGCGCGTTGCCGTTGAACGCCACCTGCCCGGTGAGCAGCTCGTACGCGAGCGACGCGAGCGAGAACACGTCGGACTGCGGCGAGAGGTTGGGCTCGTTGCCGAGCTCCTCGGGCGAGAGGTACGAGGGCTTGGCCGCGGGGTGCTGCGGCCGGTCGGCGTGGCCCACCGAGAGGAGCTTCACCGCGCCCGACGGCGACGAGATGAGCACCGACTCGGGCATGACCACCCGGTGCAGCACCGGCGGCGTGCGGCGGTGCAGGTAGTCGAGCGCCGACGCGACCTCGCGGATGATGCGCCCGACCTCGCCGGGCGTGAAGGTGCGCCCCGCGGCGAGCTCGTTGCGCGCCGTCTTGCCGTCGACCCACTCGGTGACCACCACCGGCAGCTCGTTGGCCGTGTACCCGAGCGCGTACACCTCGACGAGGTGCGGGTGGCGGAGGCTCCGCCCGAGCACCGCCATCTTCTCGAACCACTCGCGGAGCTCCTCCACGTGGAGCGGGTGGAGCACGAGCGCGGAGGCCGCGCGGCCGTCCTTGTTCTCCGCGTGGTGCGCCCGGTAGACGAGCCCCACCCGGTCGGCGTGGCTCAGCCGTCCGAGGACGAAGCCGCCGGGGAGAAGCGAACCTGGTGTCGCCATCCTGCTCATGGAGATGACCGCGACACTACCGCAGCGGGCGCGGGGAGGACAACGTTCCGGCCCCGGGTTCAGCGGCTCCCGGAGGGCGTCGGCAGAATTCTCGCCGCGGCGCCGCACGTGCGCAGTCTTCGTGCTAGGCGTGGCGGCGACGTGAGCAACGCTGTTCCACCCGCGTGGGCGACGCACCCGCGCATCGACCGGGCGCGCGCGCTGGAGTTCGGCGTGGCGACCTCCGGGTTTCAGAGCGAGGGCGACCTCAATGAACCCGGCCACCCGTCGACCCATTGGCTCGCCTGGGAGTCGTCCGGGCGCCTCGAACCTTCCGCCGGCGGCGCGGGCCTCTGGCGCCGCTTCCCCGAGGCCGCCCGGCGCGCACACGCGATGGGGCTCACGCGCTTCCGACTCGGCGTCGAGTGGGCCCGCCTCGCGCCCAACAACGATGACGCGCTCGACCCCGCCGCCGTCGACGCCTACGCCGAGCGACTCGCCACGCTCCGCGCGCACGGCCTCGAGCCCATCGTCACCCTGCTCCACTTCACCCACCCCGCCCGCCTCGGCCCGGACTTCTGGCTCACCCCCGGCGCGCCCGAACGCTTCGCCCGCTACGCCCGCGACGCCGCCTGCGCCCTCGGCGAGGCCCTCACGCGCCGCGGGAGCCCACCCCTCCAACGGCTCATCACCCTCAACGAGCCCAACATGCTCGCCCTCGCGAGCTACGGCGCCGGCGTCTTCCCCCACGGCGCGCCCGCCATGAACGTCAACCCCCGCGGCGGCTTCGCGCGCCTCGTCCGCTGCCTCGACGCGCTGCTCGCCGGCCACGCGCTCGCCTGGGACGCCCTCCACGCCGCCTACGCCGCGCGGGGTTGGGCGCCGCCCGACGTCGGCACCAACGTCAACGTGCTCGACCTCCACTCGCTGAGCAAGCTGTGCCTCGACGTGCTCGCGCCCGGCCTCGACGCCCGCGCCCTCGCGCGCCGGCTCGACGAGGGCCGCCACCGGCACCACGCCGCGCTCTTCCAGGGGGAGCCCCGCTCGCGCCGCGCCCTCGTCGCGCGCGCCCTCGACGCCGCCCTCGCCCGCGCCCTGCGCCCCGAGCGATTCGAACAGACCCGCCGCGCCCTCGAGGCCGCCGAGCGCCGCGGGCGCGCGCCCTTCGACCACGTCGCCATCGACGTCTACGACCCCTTCACCGCGCAGCAGCTCTCGCTCCGCCCGTTGCGCCTCGCCGAGCCGTGGGAGTGGCGCGCCGAGCCCGACGCGCTCGTGCGGGCCCTGCGCGCGTACGCCTGGCCCGACCCCGCGCTCCCGATCGACGTCGACGAGAACGGCATGTGCGTCCGGCGCGACCGCGGCGCCCCGGCGACCCCGCGGGCCGACGGCGTGCGGCGCGTCGAATTCGTCCGCGGGTACGCCTCCGCGCTGCTCCACGCGCGCGTCGTCGAAGACCTCCCCGTCCGCGCCTACTGCCACTGGACGCTCGTCGACAACTACGAGCTCGGGCGCTGGGCGCCGCGCTTCGGGATCTTCGCGCTCCGCGACGACGGCTCGTGGAGCGACCGCGACGCCGCGGGCGAGGACGTCGCCGGCGCCTACGGCCGCATCGCGCGCGCCCTCCGCGCGCCCGACGACGAGTCCCTCCGCGCCGCCCTCGTCAGCGCCTTCGGTGAGGGGTGAGCGACGTGGCGAGCCTCCGGCCCCGCCTCCAACGGCTCCGCGCCGCCGCCGTGGTGGGGGCCGCGTGCGCCGCCCTCGCCCTGCTCCCGTTCAGCACCTGCCTGTCGCGGATCGTCCTGCGCCGCCCCTGCCCTGGCTGCGGGATGACCCGCGCCGTCCTCGCCCTCCTCCGCGGCGACGTCGCGGCCTCGCTGCGCTACAACCCCGCCGCGCTCCCCGGCGCCGCGCTGGCCGCCGCCGCCGTCGCGCTCGCGGCCGCGCTCCCCGAGGGGCACCCTCTGTGGGGCCGCTTCACCCGCGCGGCCCTCACGGCGCTCGCCCTCGCCCTGACGGCCGTGTGGGCGCTCCGCCTCGCCGGGGTGCTCGCCGACGTCTAGCGCCGAGGCCGCAAATGCCTTGCGCGCGCCGCGGGCCGGCGTCTAACGTGCCAACGTCTCGCAAGGCATCCACGGAGGGCATCATGGCGCTGGTGATCAAGAGTTGGTACGCGAACACCGTCCCCGACCAGTACGGCAACTTCGTCTCGATCGTCGGCCGCGAGGAGGGCCTGCTCTCCTACCTGCTCGCGGCGATCGGGATTGACGCGACGACCCGCTTCCGGGTCGACGCGCGGAACGTCTACATCGAGCAGGGGTCGCTCGCCGGCTTCGAAGAGCGGGTCATCCCACTGTCGAAGGTCAGCTCGTCCTACTTCGGCTACAACAAGCCCTGGCGCGAGGCGATCCTCCTGGGCGTGCTGTTCACGTCCGTCTTTTTCATCGGGCTGATCCTCGGGCCGCTCTACTACTTCCTCAACAAGAAGCTGACGGTCGGCGTCGTCGAGGTCGGGAGCGTGGTCAGCGGCATCGCGTTCAAGCGCTCGGTCATCGAGGGGCAGGAGATCAACGAGAACGAGGCCCGCCGCGTCGTGGGGATCCTCCGCGAGCTGATCCTGCAGGGCCCCAGCGCCATGGTGGGCGGCTACCGCCAGCACACCGAGGCGCTCGTCGGCCCGCAGCAGGCCCCGCCGGTGTACCCGCAGTACCAGCAGCAGCAGCAGTACCCGCCCTCGGCCGGCCCCCGCTGACGCGCCGGGGCGGGCGGCGCGACGCTCCCGCATCGGCCTGGTCGGCCCTACAAAAGCCGCCGACGATGCCCACCAGCCTGTTCGCCCTCCTCGACGACCTCACGCTCCTCCTCGACGACGTCGCCACCCTCACCAAGGTCGCCGCGAAGAAGACCGCCGGCGTCCTCGGCGACGACCTCGCGCTCAACGCCCAGCAGGTGGCCGGCGTCGAAGCCGCCCGGGAGCTCCCCGTGGTGTGGGCCGTCGCGAAGGGGTCGGCGCGCAACAAGGCCGTGCTCGTGCCCGCGGCCCTCGCCTTGAGCGCGCTCGCGCCGTGGGCCGTCACGCCCGCGCTGATGCTCGGCGGGCTCTACCTCTGCTACGAGGGCGTCGAGAAGCTCGCCCACCGCGCGCTCCACCCCGCGGAGGCCGGCGCCGAAGACGACGCCGCCCGCCGCGCCCTCTCCGACCCCGCCGTCGACCTCGTCGCCTTCGAACGCGAGAAGATCCGCGGCGCAATCCGCACGGACTTCATCCTCTCGGCGGAGATCATCACCATCTCGCTCGCCAGCGTCGCGGCGGCGCCCTTCGGCACGCGCGTGGCCGTGCTCGTCGCCGTCTCCGCGCTGATGACGGTGGGCGTCTACGGCCTCGTCGCCGCGATCGTGAAGCTCGACGACCTCGGCCTCGCCCTCCGCCGCCGCCCCTCGGCCGCCGCGCGCGCGATCGGCGGCGCCGTCCTCGCCGCCGCGCCGCGGCTCATGAAGCTCCTCTCGGTCGCGGGGACGGCGGCGATGTTCCTGGTGGGGGGCGGCATCCTCGCGCACGGGGTCGGCCCGGTCGAGCGCGCGATCAAGGGCCTCGCCGGCGCGGCGGGCGGCGGGCTGTTGCGCGGGCTCGTCTCGGCGGCGCTGGAGGGCGCGTTCGGGGTCGCGGCCGGGGCCCTCGCGCTCGCTCTCGTGCTGGCGGCGAAGCGCCTGCGCCGCAAGGGGTGACTTGCTACGGCGAGCCCGCGCGCGCGGCGCTCGTCGCGACGACGTCGTTGACGGGCGTCACCGTGCACGCCGACGCGCTGGTGAAGCGGACGCGCGCGACGCGCCAGAAGTCGTTGGTCATCCCGTCGCCGCCCTGGAGCGAGCGGACGAAGGCCGGCGCCGCGAGCTGATCGCCGCAGTAGATCCGCACGGTGGCGTTGCTCGGCACCGTGCCCGCCCAGTAGTGGACGCCGACGGAGTACTCCTGCGAGGTGGGCGGCGCGTCGACGCGGATGTTCTCCGGGCCGCGGCCGTTGGTGTCGTCGGTGTCGAGCGCGGGGTCGTCGGCCGTGCCCGCGGCGTCCCACGCCGGCCGGCGGTTGCGGAAGTAGCAGTCGTTGGTCGCGTCGAACCACGCGGCCGCCGCGGCGTTGTGCACGTGGAGGTCGAGGTCGTTGCCGTCGGTGTCCCACGTCATCTCGACGCGGAGCCCGTGGCCCTGCATCGTCACGGTCGTCATGCACGACGCCGCGCGCCCCATCGCGTCGGTCGCGGTGAACCGCACCGCGTACGTCCCCACGATCACCGACGTGAATGTCGTCGACAGCGCCGCCGCCGACCCGAAGGTGACCAGCGCGCCCGGCGGCGACACCACGTCCCAGAGGTACGTCCCCGGCGACGAGCTCGTGGCCGTGAGGGTGACGGGCGTCCCCGCGGGGGCCGTCTGCGGCGGCGGGCACGTCACCGTCGGCCCGCTGCACGAGAGCCCGTCGTCGGGCGCCCCGTCGCAGTCGTCGTCGGCGCGGTTGCACGTCTCCGTCATCGGCAGCACCTGCCCCGCGCAGGCCGACCACGCCGAGCCGACGCCGCGCGGCCCGGCCACGCAGGTCTGCGCGCCCGCGAGGCAGATCCCGCGCCCCGCGGTGCCGGCGGGGCCGGTGTAGCAGCTCTGGGTCGCGCCGGGGCGGCACGCGCAGCCCTCGTCGACGGTGCGGTTGCAGTCGTTGTCGGCGCCGTCGCACACCTCCGCGGCCGGGCCCGTCCAGCCCGCGCAGGGGCCCCACTGCGTCCCGCCGGCGGGGTTGGCGACGCAGGGCTGCGATCCGTCGCGGCAGGCGCCCACGCGCTGCGTCCCGGCGGGGCCGCCGTAGCACGCGCGGGTCATGCCGAGGGTGCACTCGCAGCCGTCGTCGACGCGGCCGTTGCAGTCGTTGTCCGCCCCGTCGCCGCACACCTCGGGGCGCGGGAGCGTCTGGCCCGCGCACGCGCCCCAGGCGGGCGTGGTGGAGGTCATCGCGCACGACTGGCGGCCGCCGCGGCAGGCGCCGACGTTCATCGTGCCGGCGGGGCCGCCGTAGCAGGCGCGCGACGAGCCGGGCGTGCAGGCGCAGCCGTCGTCGACGGTGCCGTTGCAGTCGTTGTCGACGCCGTCGCACACGTCGCGCGCGGGGCGCACCTCGCCCGTGCAGATCGACCAGATCGAGCCGTAGCCCGTCGCCCACGGCGAGCACGTGCGGGTGCCCGGGCGGCACGCGCCGACGCCGACGGTGCCGAGGGGCCCGGTGTAACAGCTCCCGCGGTCGCCGATGCGGCAGACGCAGTTGTTGTCGGCGCGGCCGTCGCAGTCGTTGTCGACGCCGTCGCAGGCGTCGCCCGCGGGCGCGCGCCAGCCGGCGCACTCGCCCCAGGTGCCGAACTCCCCCGTCCCGTTGCAGCGCATCACGCCGAGCGTGCAGGCGCCGACGCCGGCCTGGGCGGGGCGCCCGCCGTAGCAGCGCTGCGTCGAGCCGGGCACGCACGGGCAGCCGTCGTCGACGCGGCCGTCGCCGTCGTCGTCGAGCGCGTTGTTGCAGAGCTCCGAGCCCGGCGTCGGCGAGGCGACGTCGGGGCGCGCGACGTCGGGGCGCGCGACGTCGGAGAAGAGGGGGCCGCTGTCGTCGGGCGCGACGGTGTCGGGCGCCGGGGCGGACGCGTCGTCGGGCTCGACGTCGGCGGGGTCGGCGGCGCATCCGAGCGCGAGGAGGGCGCAGACGACGAGGCGGGCGTGGCGGCTCACGGGCGGGTCCTCCGACGCGGGTGCGTCACCGACGTCCCATACGGAAGCCGCGGCCCGACCGCAACCGTCGCCTGCGCGAATGTGCACAGCGGCAGGGCGGGGCTGAGAATGCGCGCAGTGGTCAGGGCGCTGTCCGGGGCGGCGTGAACAGGATGCGGAGGGGGCGCGGTGCGTGGGCTGCGATTGGGGCGCGCGGCGTGATACGGTCGCGGCCTCGATGCCGCCTGGCGAAGACAGACTCCGCGCGCTCTACATGGCGTGTGATCCGATGGAGCCACTGGGGCCGGGCGACCCGCGCTGGGTCGATTTCGACCGCGCTGTCGGCACTGAGGGGGAGACGCCGCGTAGCGATCGTTCGGTCGAGTTCATTCGTCGGCGAATGCGCTTCGGCGACCAGGCTCCTCAACCCCTCTTGCTTTCGGGGCTTCGCGGGAGCGGCAAGACGACTGAGCTCCAACGGCTTGTCGCTCTCCTCGAGGAAGACGGCCACCTCGCGGTGCGGGTCGACCTCGACAACTACATCGATATGGCTGGCCCTCTCGACCCGGCGGACGTGCTGGTGGCCGTGTCGTACGAAGCCGAACGCGCGGTGCTCACCGCGGAGGCGCGTGACCCGGACGTGGCGGGTGCGCAGGGTTTCATGCAGCGACTGCTCCAGTGGATGGCCACGACAGAGGTCACGCTTGCGGGGGAACCTTCCCTCTCTATCAGCCCGAAAGTCATGCTTGGCGCGGGGCCACGTCTGAGCAAAGAGTTCCAGACACGTACGCTTCTCCGAGACAAGGTGAGGAGCGCGATCGAAGACCACCGGGCCGCGTTCCTCCAGCAGGTCCGAGACGCATTGTTTGGCCTCTCACAGCGAGCGGTAGCGCTGGGCAGGTTGGGGCTGGTGGCTGTGGTCGACTCCCTCGATCATCTCTGGGGCGGCGGCCACGAGCGGCGTGCTGTCATCGACAGTGTGGAGCGATTCTTTCGCAGCTCGTTCGTCGAGCTCCCCATCCCCACGCTTTTCACGATCCCACCGGACCTGGCGTTGCGGCAGATGCTGCTTCCCCTGGTAAGGCTCCCGTTGGTGAGGCTCCGCTCCGTGGACGGGGCGCGCCACGCCCCGGGTTACGACGCACTGCGCGAACTCATCGAGCGGCGCATTCCTCTGGCCGAACTCGCTCTACTCTTTGGCGAGGGCCGGGTCGACGTCTCGATCGAGGCGCTCACCGCAGCTTCCGGAGGCAGCCCGAGAGCACTCGTATCACTGCTAAGGGACGTGCTTCTCGAATGCAATGGCGACGATCGCCCGATCTCTGAGGTTGCCTTGCGTCGGACGATCCATCGCCGCGGGGATGCCGTCCGGCAGTCGGCTCACTTCGAGGGAGACCGCGCGATCGACCTCCTCGCGAGGGTTCAGCAGACCGCGACTTTGAGGGCCGAAAACGAGGGGGAGCGCGATCTGATCGCCCGCTTGATCAGCGTTGGAGCAGTGCACTTCTACGCCGACAGCGAAGAATGGTGGGACGTGCACCCCGCCGTCCGCGACATGCCCGAGGTGCAAGAAGCGGCGCGCAACATCCCTCATCGTCGCCCACACATCAACACGACCGCGGCCGACTACGACCCGGCGACCTTCGCCATCTCACTCCGCTCGCTTCGACTCTCCAACCTGCGCCTCTTCGACGACGAGCCCATCGACTTCACCCACGACGGCGCCCCGCGCCCCTTCACGCTCGTCGTGGCGGAGAACGGCCACGGCAAGACCACCCTCCTTCAGGCCATCGCACTCGCCGCGAGCGGCACTGCGGGCGCCAACCTCCTCGCCGAAAACGCCGCCGCATTCTTCGACCGCCGCAAAGCCCCCAACGGCCACGGCCCCGACGCGCCGACGCTGGAGTGCGGCATCGCGGCGGGGTTCGACGTCGCGCGCAAACCCGGCGACACCAGCGACCAGACCCTCACCCTCCGCGCGAGCCTCCACGCGCCCGCACAGTGGAAGGAGTTCCTCGGGGAGAACGAGCTCGTCGTACCGGGCGGTCACTTCGAGGGGATGCTCGACGCCGCACGGGCGCAGGACCTGCCCTGCTGGTTCGTCGCGGGCTACGGCGTCGGCCGCATGCTCCCGCGGGCGCGCGTCCAGCGCGAGCCCGGCCGCCGCGCCGTCGACCGCGTCCGCTCGCTCTTCAGCGCCGAGCCGCCGCTCGCCACCGGGTTCGCCGACGCGCTCGCCGACCTCTTCGGCCGCGAGGCCGCCCGCGACTACGCCGCGGCGCTCTTCCAGGCGCTCGTCGGGGACGGGCGGCGCCCCGGGATCCTCCCCGCCGACGCCTCCCTCCACATCGAGGCCATCGAGCTCCGCGGCGCCGCCGTCGCGCGCAACAGCCCGGAGCTCGCCGACGCCGACCGCTTCGTGCTGCGCCTCGGCGACGAGCGCCTGGAGCTCCCAGCCGGCTGGCTCTCCGCCGGCTACCAGTCGACCATCGCGTGGGTCGCCGACGTCATCGGCCAGTTCGCCCTCGAAGCGGGCCGCGTCGTCCCGCCTGAGCAGATGGCGGGCCTCGTGCTCATCGACGAGATCGACCTCCACCTCCACCCCCGCTGGCAGGCCGGGCTCGTGCCGGCGCTGCGGGCGGTGTTCCCTCGGATGCAATTCGTCGCGACGACCCACTCGCCGATGGTGCTCCCAGGGCTGAAGCAGCACGAGATCGTGATGCTCGCGCTCGACGAGACGGGTCACCTCCGCCACCGCCCCGCGCCCGTCGCGCCGGCCCTCAAGACCGGGAGCGAGATCTACGACCACTTCTTCGGCATCCACGGGCTCTACCCCTCCGAGCTCGGGAGCGCCTTTCAGGAGTACTCCTTCCTGGCGAGCAACCCCGACCGCGACGACGCGGAGGAGGCGCGCATGCAGGCGCTGCGCACGAAGCTCCGGGAGGCCGACGTCGACCCGGGCTGGGAGCCCGAGCCGCGCACCGCATCGGGAGACGCGCCGTGATCCGCGTCGTGCGCCCGCCCCAGGAGCCGCCGACGCTCGCGGCGGCGCGCGCCGAGCAGCTCCCGAAGCTCCGCGCCCTCGTCGCCGCACAGACCGGGCCGGGGCCGAGGCCGCCGGAGAAGACCTTGTTCACGAGCTACGACGTCGCAAAGGAGGCGCTACGAGTCATCGTTGGTAACAAGTGCTGGTGCTGCGAACGGCCGCTTGGCAAGTACGACCCTATCGAGCACTACCGTCCGAAGCAGCGGGCCAGCCGTGGGCCTTCCATGCTCCGCGACGGCTACTGGTGGCTCGCTTGGACATGGGCCAATCTCATGCTGCTCTGCACGGAATGTAACAACGTGAAGGGTACGCAATTCCCGCTCCGTCACGGATGCACGCCGCTCGCCCCCGAGGAGGAACCTCCGGGAAACGAGGTGGCCCTCTTGATCGATCCGTGCGCGGTCAACCCCTTCCACCACCTCCGCTTCGAACAGGATCGCTCCGGCAGATGGCGCGCGCGCCCCGTCCCGGGCAGCGAAATCGGCGAGAAGACCATCGAGGTGCTCGGCCTCGACGGCATGAAAAAGCGCCCCGGCATCGTCGACCAATATCACGTACATGTTGCCCTCGCAGTGGAGCCACGCGTCGACTTGCTCAAGGCGGCCATTCGTCTGGGCGACGCCAAGGAGGTCTTCTGCGTGTGGGACAAAACCTGCCGCGCGCTGCTGCGCAAGAACTCCCCCTACGCGGCACTCTCCTACCACGCGCTCGATCGACGGGTGCCCCCACCGGTGAGGCGCCGTTGGATGGTCACGCTCCCGGAGCCGCCGTGGGACCCACTGACGGATCCGGCCGCGTGCGGACCCACGCCGTAGCGCATCCCGACGCCGTCGTCGCGTCTCCTCATTGACGAGTCGCCACGCCGTCACGTCCCCCGGCGCTGACGTCACCCGCGCCTGACCGCCCCTACACGCCGTCCGGCGACGACGTCACCCGCCCCGGGCCATGCATCGACGGGCCGTCGCGACGTCGTCACCCGCCCCGGACTGCGCCGCGACGCACCCCGGCGGCAACGTCACCCGCCCTCCACCACGACATCACCCGCCCCGGGCCGCGCCGTGACGGCCTCCGGCGACGACGTCACGGGCACACCCCGACGACGTCACCCCGCCGGGAGGCCGCCGTTCGGCCGGTCGGTGCCGACGACACGCCCCTCGGCGCCTGCGGTTCGCGCACCGAGCGACGACGTCACGCCCCCGACACCGACGTCTCGGGCCGCAGTCCACGACGTCACGCCCTCCGGCGACGACGTCACCCGCTTTGCCGGCCTCACCACACCGTCCGGCGCCGACGTCCCGCTCCGCCGCCCGTTGCCCTACACTCCCGCGCGATGCGTGTGGCGCTCGTCGCGGCGGTGTTGGCGCTTCCCTCCGTGGCCGCGGCGCAGGCGGCGCCGTGGCAGCGCGCGGAGGCCGTGCGCGGCGCGGTCGACTTCAACGCGCCGGGCGCGGGGCGCGTGCGGCTGACCATCGAGTCCGCTGGCGTTCCCCAGCGCGTGGTCGTTGAGCACCGCGGCGACACCCCGCGCGGGCCCCGCGTGCTCGGCGCGGGCACCTGCCAGACGCCCTGCGCGCTCTATGTGACGCCCGCCACACTCACGCTGCGCGCCGAGGCGTGGCGGCTGCGCGACACCGAGCTCACCCTCGACGCGCCCGAGCGCCCCAGCGTCCTCCGCCTCCGCGCCGCCTCCCGCACGCAATGGAACCTCGGCGTCGGCCTCACCGGCGCCGGCGCCACCGTCTTCCTCGCGATCGCGGGCTACGCGCTCGCGGCCCAGACCACCTCGGGCGCGTCGCTCCCCACCGAGGCCGCGATCGGCGGCGCGGTCGTGTCGGTCGCGCTGCTCGCGGCGGGCGTCCCCCTGCTGGTGCTCAACCGCACGGGCGTCGCGTCGCTCACGACGGAGTAGACGTCGCTACCGCCAGAGCACGCCGCCGGCCGCGGCCGTGGGCTGCGCGAAGCGCTCGGCCGTCGCGAGCTGGCCGACGTGGTTGGAGCCCCAGCAGAACACCCGCCCATCCGCGAGGCGCGCGCACGTGTGCTGGAGCCCGCCCACCACCTGCGCGACGGTCGTGTCGACCGGGAGCGCGACCGCGACGGGCGCGTCGGACGGCCGCTCGGAGACCGCGCCGTTGCCGAGCTGCCCGCGGTAGTTGCCGCCCCAGCACCGGAGCCCCGTCGAGGTCGCCGCGCAGGTGTGCTCCGCGCCCGCGCCGAGCGCCGTCACGCCGGCGAGGCCCGCCACCGCGGTGGGGGTCGACGTCGCCGCCACCGCGACGCCCGGCGCCGACTGCCCGCGGTTGTTGGCGCCCCAGCACCACGCCGCGCCGCCGCGCGCCCACGCGCAGGAGTGGCGGGCGCCGAGGGAGATCCCGTCGAGGCCGCTCCACCCGCCCGCGACGGGGACGCCGGGGCCCACGGTGGCGGCGGCCATGCGCCCGGCCTGGCCGACGTCGTTGGCGCCCCAGCACCACACGGTGTTCGCCGCCGTGCGGATGCAGGTGTGGGCGTCGCCCGCGGCCACCTGAACCCGCACCGACCCCGGCAGCACGGGGACCGCGAAGGGCGCGGGGTGGTTCGTCTGGGCGAGCGGGGCGCCGCACTGGCCGGAGGCGTTGTTGCCCCAGCACCACACGGCGTCGGTGGTGGCCGCGCAGGTGTGCGAGCCGCCGGCCGCGACCGTCGTCGGCGTGCGAAGCCCCGCGGGCGTCGGCAGCGCCGCGAAGGGCGGCGACTCGGTGGCCGACCCCGACCCGAGCTGGCCCTGGTCGTTGAACCCCCAGCAGCGGACGGCGCCGCCCGCCAGCGCGCAGGCGTGGTTGTAGCCCGCCGTGAGCGAGGCGTGCGGGCCCGCGAGCGCGCGACCCGCCGGCGATCCGTCGCGAACGTCCTGGGGCGCGGGCTCGACGGCGGCGGAGAGCGCGCCGAGCTGGCCGACGTTGTTGAAGCCCGCGCACGCCACCCGCGTGTCGGCGCCCGCGCCGGGGAGCGTCGCGCAGGTGTGGAAGGCGCCGGCCGCGAGGTCGAGCGCGCCGCGCAACGCCGTCACCTCGACGGGCGAGGTGAACACCGCCGCCACGCCGTCGCCGAGGCCGCCGTAGACGCGCCCGCCCCAGCACCGGAGGACGCCGTCCGCGGTGGCCGCGCAGGCGTGGAGGCCGCCGAGCGACGCCATGGGCTCGCCTGCGACGGAGGCCACGTTCGCGAGCGCCGGGGCGGCCGCGGGGGCGCGGCGGTCGTCGCGCGTGCCGTCGCCCGCGACGCCGAAGGCGTTGTAGCCCCAGCACGTGAGCGCGCCGCCCGCGCGGACGAGGCACTGCCCGAGCGGGCCCGCCACCACCGCGCCGCCGTTGAACGCGGGGACCGCGAGGGGCGCGGGCTGCGACGGCGACGCGCCGCCGGGGACCTGCCCGAGGTCGTTGCGCCCCCAGCACGACCACGCGGCGCCGACGCGCGCGCAGGCGTGGTAGCCCCCGGCGACGAGGCCCGTGAACGACTCCCCCGCCCCGAGCGCGAGGGCGACGCGCTGCGGCGCCACGGACGACGCGTTGGTGACGGTCGGCGCGCCGAGCTCGCGATACGTGTTGGCGCCCCAGCACCACAGGTGCGTCGCGTCGCCCGCGCAGGAGAAGCGGGCGCCCGCGGCGATGCGCTCGGCCGCGACGCCGGTGACCTCGGCGGGGACGAGCACCGCGCGGCCGCCGAGGAGCTGCCCGGCCTCGCCGCGGCCGTTGGCGCCCCAGCAGAGCGCCTGCCCCGCGAGCGCCGCGCAGGTGTGCGCCTCCCCGGCCGCGAGGCGCCACACGCCCACGCGCGGCAGCGCGACGAGGGCCGGCGCCGTGCGCGCGAGGGTGGTCCCGTCGCCGAGCTGGCCGTCGGTGTTGCGGCCCCAGCAGAACACGCGCCCGTCGGTGAGCCGCGCGCAGGCGTGGTCGGCACCGCTGGCGATCTCATCGGCGCCCGCGGGCAGCGCCACGCGGACTGGCCGCGCGGAGAAGGGCACCGACGACCCGTCGCCGAGCTGCCCCCAGTCGTTGACGCC
Source organism: Polyangiales bacterium (assembly GCA_046351555.1). GTDB lineage: Bacteria > Myxococcota_A > Polyangia > Polyangiales > CAISKJ01. Next base: position 147,305 of record JAXLYI010000023.1, on the reverse strand, counting down.
CCAGCAGTACACCGCGCCGGCCGTCAGCCGCGCGCACGTGTGGTACGAGCCGGTGACCACCTGGAGCACCGGGGCCGGCGGCTGGAGCGGGCTGAGCGTCACGTCGGGCGCGACGTCCGGCGCGACGTCGGGCGTGACGTCGGGTGAGACGTCAGGGGCCGTGTCGGGCGCGACGTCGGCGTCGACGACGTCGAGTGCGACGTCGGGCGCGGCGTCGACAGCGGCGTCGAACGCGGCGTCGACCGCGTCCATCGCGACGTCGATCACGTCGGGCGCGACGTCGGGCGGAGGGGCGGCGTCGAGCGCGACGTCGGGCGCATCGGGGGAGAGGTCGTCGACCGCGTCGGGCGCGACGTCGAGCGGGGCGGCGTCGGGCGCGGCGTCGGCGGGCGCGCGGTCGTCGCCCGCGTCGGGGCGCGCGGTGTAGGAGCCGAGGTCGAGGAGGGCGCTGCACGCTGGCAGCAACGCGAGCAGGGGGATCGCGCGCGCCCCGAGGAGAGCGCGGCGGGGCGCCGGGGCCGGCGCGGGCCGCGTCACCGCGGCGGGAGGATCACGAAGGGGTAGGTGATGTTGACCTGCTGCGCGCGGAAGGGCTGGAAGTGCGCGCGCTGCACGACGCCCGCGATGCACTCGCCCGCGGGCGTGCCGGCGAACTGGCCGCTGACGTTGGCCGAGCGCACGGTGCCGTCGCTGTTGATGACGATCGCCACCGGCGCGGTGCCCGTCTGCCCGTTGGCGCAGCTCCGCACCGGGCCGTTGAGCCCCGAGAGCACGCCGGTGATCTGCGAGCGCGTCGGGCGCTCGGGGAGCTCCGCGGTCGGCGCGGCCGCTGCGGCGGCGGGGGCGGCGGCACCAGCGCCGGTCACGCGGCGCATCATCTCGTCGACCGAACCCGGCGCAGCGGCGGGCGCGGCCGGGGCGGTGGGCGCAGGCGCCGGGCGCGCGGCCGGCGGGGTGGGCGCGGCCGGCGGGGGCGCGGCCTGCGCGGGGGCCGCGGCGGCGGACTGCGGGCGCGCCGGGGCGGCAGCACCACCCGCGGGCGCGGCGGGGGCGGGGGCGCGGGCGGCGGCCGCGCGGGCCGCGGTGGGGGCGGCGACGGACTCGCGGCGCGCCACCACGGAGTCGGCCGCGCGCTCGTTGTCGGGTGCGGCCTCGGCGGGCGGCGGCGCGCTCGTGGGGGCCGCGCTCTGCGAGGTCGACCCCATGCGCGCCTCGGCGGCGGCGGCGGGCGCTTCCGTCGGCGCGGCGGGCTGGGCCGCGGGCTCGGGCGCGGCGGGGCCTTGGGCCACCGGCGCGGCGGTGGGCGGCGGGGGCGGCGTCGGCGCGGCCGCGGCGGCGGGCGCGGGCATCTCGGGTGCGCTGGCGGCCGGCGGCGCGCTCGCCTCGTTGGCGGCCTGGCGCCCGGTGCTGTTGTAGATGGCGAACGCGCCGGCGGCGAGGGCGAGGCCGCCCACCATGCCGAGCCACGTGTTGCCGCCCTTCGCGGGCGGAGGGACGTCGACCTTCGGCACCGCGGCCGCGGCGCGCGACGGGGCGACCATCACGTCGTCCTGCTTCGAAGCGGGCTTCTCGGGCTTCGCCTCGGCCTTGGGCTCCTCGGGCTTCGGCGGCGGCGGCGCGGAGGACTCGGCGCTGCGGGCCATCGCCGCGAGCTTCTTGATGTCGACGATGCCCGAGCTGGTGTCGTCGACGTCGTCGGTGAGCGCGGGGCGCACCGAGGGGATCGAGACGCTCGGGGGGACGTTGCTGGTGCGGGTCAGGGCCGCGAGGCTCTCGAGGTCGGCGTCCTGGTCCTGGGGCTCGGACATGGGCTGGTTGCTCTCCGTGGAGGGGTGGGGGTCGTCTTGAAAGACAGGCGCCGCGGCAAAGTCGGGCTCCTGCGGGGAGACCCCCTTCTTCTTCTTGACCTTGGCCGCCGAGGGGAGCTCCGCGACGCGGGCGTCGATGCGGGCGGCGAGGGACTCCCACGCGGCGTCTTCACGAGCGCGCGAAGGCCAGCGCCGCAGGGCGGCGTCGAGGGTGTGCAGCGAGCGCGCGTAGGCGCGCGCCTCGGGGTCGGCGTCGATCGCGCGCGCCACCTCGGGGTCCGCCGCGGTGTCGGCGGGGAGGTCGAGCGATGCGGCGATCTTGAGCTTGAGCGGGTCGTCCACGCCAGTGCCTCCGCGGGTCGTCTAAGGTTCTTCGAGCGCGGCGAGCACGTCTTCCGAGACGCACTCCCGGAGCCTCCGCCGCGCTTCGTGGACGCGCCACGCGACGGTGCCCTCGCTACAACCCAGCACCTGGGCGATGTCTTTGTAGGGAAGTTGTTCGACGCACGCGAGCACCATGGTGGTGCGCAGGCTCTCGGACAGCGAGTCGAGCGCCCTCGCGAGGGACCGGTACGCGGCCGCGCGCTCCGCCGACTGCGCGGGGTCGGCGGCGCCGTCGACCGGCTCGGGCACGCGCGGGTCGTCGAGGTCGGCGGTGACGCGCTTGCCCTGGCGGCGGAGGTTGAGCGAGACGTTGACGCAGATGCGGTAGAGCCAGGTGAAGAGGTCGGCGCGGCCGTCGAAGCGACCGATCGCGCGGTACGCGCGGAGGAAGGTCTCCTGCACGACGTCGTCGGCGTCGCCGGCGCTCCCGGTGAGCTGCAGCGCGAGGCGGTGGACCCGCCGCTGGTGCTGGCGGACGAGCGCGCCGAACGCCGCGCGGTCGCCGTTGCGCGCGCGCTCGAGCCATTGTTGATCTTCAAGCGAGGCCATGCATCCTGCGTTCGCGCGGACCATAGACCAACCCCCACGGCGGTACAACAACCGCGACAACGCACGGCGCGCCTTCGCCCGCCGGGGTTTTCAGAACGTCCGCCGCGGGGCATTGCGCCCGCGCCCCCTGCGCTGGCACAGTCCTCGGCCGCCATGGGTCGCTTCGCAGACGCCCTCTCCCGCATCGACGACGCGCTCGGCGCGGGCGATCCGCGCGCGGCCTTCAGCACGCTCCGCCCGTGGCTGGCCTTCCCCCCGCGCGTGGAGGAGGCCGACTGGCCCGCGGCCCTCGACGCGCTGCGGCGCGTGGGCCGGGAGATCGTCGGGGACTCCTTCGCCGAGGTGGCCTCCGCCGCGCGCGAGGTCGACGACGTGCAGTCGCTCTACGACCTCGGGTACGAGCTCATCGAGCAGGAGCTGCCCGACCTCGCCGCGACCTTCCTCGCCCGCGCCGTGCGCAAGCGCCCCGACCTCCCCGGGCTCCTCAGCGAGCTGGTGACGGCCCTCGAGCGCGACGGGCGCCACGGCGAGGCCTGCCGCCGCCTCCTCGGCGCCCCCGACCTCCTCGCCAAGGCCTTCCCGCTCCGCTACCTCCTCGCGTGGAACACCGCGCTCCGCGGCGACCTCGCCGGCGCCCGCGCGCGGATCTCCTCCCTCGGCGAGCCCGGCAAAGGCGAGGAGGCCGAGATGCGCGCCCGCCTCGAGGCCCTGCTCCAGCGGGCCGAGGGGCTCCGGGGCTTCGCCCCGCTCGACGGCGACGACCTCCGCGGCTGGCACTTCGTGCTCCACGGCGCGTGCCTCCTGCGGCTCTCCCCGCACGGCTTCAAGGAGGGGATGCGCGGGCGCTACGCCTACACCCAGGACTCCGAGCTCCGGTGCCGCGAGGCGATCGAGCGCGCCCGGGTCACCCTCCGCGCGATGGGCGTCGCGATCCCGCGCGTGCTCACGTTGCCCGACCGCGACAGCGCCATCCTCGGCGACGCGGCCGCGCGGGTGCTCGGCGTCCCGAAGGTTGTGTGGTCGTCGGAGACCTCGGGCGAGCCCGGCCTCGTCGTCGCCTACGACCTCGGCGCGGTCGAGCCCGACACCCTCGCGGAGCTCCGACCCCACCGCGCCGGCCAGGTCCTCTGGGAGCACGCCAGCCGCTGGGTGAGCGACCGCCCCGTCGCCGCCGACCTCGTCACCTACCTCTACCAGTACAACGTCGCCCCCTGGGCCGAGCACGTCGTGGTCGACCGCGACTCCGGCGGCGCCATCCGCACCCCGGCCGACGACTCCGCCCCCGACGTCATCGCCGCCCGCGTCGCCGACCTCGCCGTCGGCGACAACGACTTCCTCGACCGGACGGCCCTCGTCGATTTCGCCCGCGCCTGCCTCAACGTGAGGGTCGACGGCGAGCCCGGCGCCGCCCCCCTGCGGGAGCACGGCCTGCGCGCCCGGCAGATCACCGGCGGCCCGGTGCAGAGCAGCCGCTTCCTGTAGGCGCGGAGGGCGCGCGGAGAGCCTTGCGAACGGTGCGCGGGCCGTGATACCCGTCCCGGCACCTCTATGGCCGCCGTCGCGCTGCGCACGTACATCTTCCTGGACAGCCTCCAGCCGCAGCTCGCGTCGTTCATCGGGAAGACGGCGCGGGGCTTCCTGCCCATCCCGTGGATGGCGTCGCTCTGGATCGAGATCGCCCCCGGCATGGCGATCAACCGGGTGACCGACCTCGCGCTCAAGGCGAGCAAGGTGCAGCCCGCGGTGCAGGTGGTCGAGCGCGCCTACGGGCTCCTCGAGGTGCACCACGAGGACAAGGGGCAGGTGCGGGACGCCGGCGACGCGATCCTCTCGGCGCTCGAGCTGAAGGAGACCGACCGCCTCGCCCCCAACATGCCGACCAACCAGGTCATCCGCGGCATCGAGCCCTACCAGGCGCAGATCATCAACAAGAACTCGCAGGGCATGATGATCCTGCCGGGCGAGTCGCTGCTCATCCTGGAGACCGACCCCGCGGGCTACATCGTGCTGGCCGCCAACGAGGCGGAGAAGGCCGCGCGGATCTCGCTCGTGCACATCCAGCCGTACGGGGCCTTCGGGCGGCTCTACCTGTCGGGGCCCGAGGCCGAGATCGACGCCGCCGCGGAGGCCGCCCGCGCGGCGCTCGCGTCGGTGCAGGGCCGCAAGCAGGAGACGAAGCTCGACCGCTGAGCTGCGAGAGACACCACCGAGGAGACTGAAGGGACACCATGAGCGACGCGCTGGGGATCATCGAGACGAAGGGCTTCGCGGCGGCGGTGCAGGCCGCCGACGCCATGGTCAAGGCCGCGAGGGTTCAGCTCGTGGGCTACGAGAAGGTGGGCGGCGGGTTCACGTCGGTCATCGTGCGCGGCGACGTGGCGGCGGTGAAGGCCGCCACCGAGGCGGGCCAGCGCGAGGCCGAGCGCATCGGCGAGATGGTGAGCGTGCTCATCATCCCGCGCCCCCACGCCAACATCGACGCGGTGCTCCCGCTCGGCCGGGGCCCCGGGCAGTCGTCGAAGGCCGCCGCCGGCAACGACTGACGGTCGCCCGCGATGCTCATCTGCAAGGTCACCGGCACGCTCGTCGCGACCCGCAAGGAGCCCACCCTCGACGGGCTGAAGCTCCTCGTGGTGCGCGCGTGCGACGTCTCGGGCGAGCCCACCGGCGCGTCGCTCATCGCGGCCGACGCGGTGGGCGCGGGCCTCGGCGAGGTGGTGCTCATCGCGCAGGGCAGCTCGGCCCGGCAGACCGTCGCCACCAAAGACCGCCCGGTCGACGCGGTGGTGATGGCGATCGTCGACACGCTCGCCGTCGGCGATGGCGTCACCTTCCAGAAGCACCAGTAGCCGCCGGCGCGGCGAGGAGCTGCGTCACGGCCTCGTCGAGCCGCACGCGCCGCATGAGCGTGGCGTCGTCGTACGCGACGCGCCCGTCTCGCCCCACCGCGAACATCGCCGGCAGACGCTCCACGCCGTACGCCGCCGCCGGATCGCCGCCCAGAGGCGTCCCGGTCGGGTAGGCGATGCGCCACGCCCGGCGCGTCCGCGCGTGCTCGCCGGGTCCCATCGGCTGCGAGACCACGCCGAGCGCCACGCTCCCCGCGCGCGCGAGGCGGCGGTGGGCAGCGTTGAGGTACGGCACCATCCCGCGGCACGGGCCGCAGGCCGGGCCCCAGAAGTCGACGACGTACGGGCGGCCCGCGAGGGTGGCGGTGTCGAGCGAGCGCCCGTCGTGGAGCTGGACGACGACGCGCGGCGCGGCCTGCCCGACGAGCGACGGGCGAGCGGGGCGGCGCTGCGCGAGGGCCGCGACGGCAGCGAGCGCAGCGGCGAGCGAGAGGGCGAGCGGGAGGGGGGCGCGCATGATCTCGTTGTACGCTGGGGCGCGCGGGGAAGGGAGCGCCCCTCGCATGGCACCGCGCTGGCACCGTGCCACGCGTGCCACCGCACGCGCGTCGCGAGGGCCGCGCAGACGAGCGCAAACGCGGCTCTTGTCGTGAGGGCACGCGCGTTGCTCCACGTGCGGCGCATGAGCACCGCCGCCCTCGACCAGGTTCACGCGTTTCAAGCGATGGTCAACCGCGCCCGGGAGGACGCGATCCGCTCCGCGCGCCTCTCGTACACCGGCGTCGGGGTCGCGCTCGGCGTGGCCGCGGTGGTCGCCCTCGCCCTCGTCGTCGCCGGCCGCGCCCCGAACAACGTCGCCGCCGGCGCACTCGTGGCGGCGCTGATGTCGGGCCTCTGCCTGCGGCTCGCCTCGGCCTTCAAGCGCCCCGAGGAGCTCGCCCGGACGGGCCTCCCCGCCACCGCGACGCTGGAGCGGGTGGTCGGTGGCGGCCTCAACCTCCGCGTCTCGAACTCGTCGATGCAGGGCAACATCGCCCAGACGCGCGCGCGGATGACCATCACCGTTGAGGGTCGCGCGCCCTACTCGGTCGTGGTGACCGACTTCCTCCCGGGGGGCGCGTACGGCCGGCTCGTCCCCGGCACCAGCTTCGCGGCGCACGTCGACCCCACGCGCCCCGACCGCGTGCTCGTCGACTGGAGCGCGTAGCCTGCTACGGCCGCCGCACTGCCCCGCCACCGCCTTCCCCCGTCACCGCACCTCCTCGGCGACCCCTTCCACCATCGCCGCACCACCCCGGCGACCGCTTCCCCCGTCGTCGCACCGACCACTGGCCCGCTGTCACGATCGTGACACCCCACCCGGCGCCCTCCTCCCCTCGGAGAAGCGCCCGCGCAGCCGTTTCCCCAGCGGGAGAAGCGCCCCGACGCGCGCTTCCGCCATCGGAGAAGCCCTTGTTTCTCTGGCCTTCACGCCGGATCGTCAGTTTTTCGTCAGTCCCCTCGCCGGGGTGTCATCGCTTCGACACCCTTCGCCCTCGCAGGAAGGCCCATTTGCTTCGCCTCTTCGCCTCCACCCCACCGCCCCCCGGCGACGCACGAAGGCCCCGCGCAAAAATCCTTCCGGCACGCCCCGTGTAAACGCGCCGCCGCACGGAGGAACGGACGCGATGGGATACGGGTACAAGGCCCTCACGGTGGAGAACCTCGTCGGCTTCCACACGGCGCTGACGGGCGGCGCGTGGGCGGAGGTCGACGACGCGCCCTACCAGCGCAAGCGCGGTCGCCACGGGCTGCCGGTGCTGGTGGTGTTCAAGGGGATGCTGGCGGAGGCAATCGAGGGGCTGGTGGCGGCGCAGGGCGCGGACAACGACGTGCGGCGCGCCGACGGGCCCTGGGACGACGCCGAGCGGCGGCTCGTGCTGACGGTTCAGCTCCAGTGCCTCGACCCCGACGCGTCCGTCCGCGCCGACGCCGAGCAGGTGCGGGCGCAGCTCTGCCCCGACGGCGGCACCGCGATGACCGCGCTCGCGGCGGACGCGGAGGTCGACTTCGCGCGCAACCAGCTCGCGCTCGCCCGCGCGCCGCAGCTCGCGCCGGTGGTGAAGCGCCTCGGGCTCGGCGACCTGCTCGACGAGATCGAGCGCCGCACCGACGACCTCGCGCGCGCGATCGGCCGCGGCGCCAACGGGGCCGCGCTCCCGCGTTCGAAGCGCATCGAGCAGGCGCACCGGGGCGCGGTGGGCGCGTTCAATTTCGCGCACGCGGGCCTCGACCGCCTCGCCGAGGCGTCTTCCACCGCGGAGGAGCGCGCGCACCTCGCCGCGCTGGTGGCCCCCTTCAACGCGCTGCTCGCGCGCCGCGTCGTGGCGGAGAAGGCCGACGCGCCCGCCAACGAGGACGCCGCGAAGCCCGCCGACGCCCCGGCCGAGAAGGTGCGCCCGACGGGCTAAGCCGCGCGCCCCCGCGCGTGGCCGCCTACGCTCTCCAGCACGCACTCGTGGTAACCCGCCGGGAGGCTCTGCGACCGGCGGGGCGCGCTGCTCACGGCCCGCCGCCCGCCGCCCCCTACGGCCGCCGCGCGAGCACCGCCGCGGCCTCGCCCCCCACCCGCACCGTTCCATCGCGCGCGCCCCGCGCCGCGTAGAGCGTCGCCTCCGCGCCGACGTCCTCGCGCAGCCACACGCCCCCCTCGCGGCGCAGCACCGCGCTTCCCGCGAGCCACACGCGCCCGTCGGGCGCCGCCCACACGCCGCGCGCCGCGTAGCCCGCCGGCAGCCCCGCCGTGTCCCGCCGCCACTGCGCCCCGTCCCAGCGGAACACCCACGACCCGCGCGCATCGTTCCCGATCGCCCACACGTCGTCGGCCGCGCGGCCGTGCACGCGTGTGAGGTCCGCCGCCATCGGCAGCGCCGTCGCCCGCCAGCGCGCGCCGTCCCAGTGCAGCGCCGTGGCCCCGTTGCCCACCGCCCACGCGTCGTCGCGCGCCCGCGCCCACGCGTCGCGCAGCGCCGTCGTCACGCCCGTCTCCGTGCTCGCCCAGCGCGCCCCGTCCCAGCGCCACGCCGCGCCGCCGTCGCCCACCGCCCACACGTCGTCGGGCGCGCTCCCGGCCACCGCACGGAGCGGCTCGTTCACCTCCAGCACGTCGCGCTCGCCGGCGTCGCGGCTCCAGCGCGAGGCGCGGCCCCCGTCGCGAACGCCCACCCGCGAGAGCCCCGCGAGCCACGTGTCGGCAGCGTCGACGGGCCACGCGCCGAGGAGCTCGTAGTACCGCGTCGGCGCGCTCGCCTCGAACCACCCGCGCCCGTCGAAGCCCATCAGCGTCGCCGGGGTGAGCGCGCGGAGCGTCGCGTCGTCGTCGCCCGCGATACGCGTCACGTCGAAACGCGGCCGCGTGCGCGTCACGCCGACGAAGCGCCCGCCGAAGAGGCGCTGCACCGCGCCGTCCGCGCGCCCGAGCCACACGTCGTCGGGCGCGCCGCCCACCGCCGTCACCATGGCGCTGTCGGGCTCGACGTCCCACGCGCCGTCGGCGTTGCGCCGCCGCACGAGCCCGCCGTCGCTGAACCACACCCCGTCGCCGTCCGACCACACCGAGCACACGCGCGACGCGGGCATGCGATCGACCACCTCGCGCGTCCAGCGCGCGCCGTCCCAGTGCGACGCGACACCATCACCGCATGACCAGGCGTCGTCGGCCGAGAGGATCCACACGCCGCGGTGCTCGTCCACCGCGTGCGTCTCGCCGCGAACCCACGCGCCGCCGCGCCGCCGCCACACGACGCCCGTGACGTCCTGCGCCCACACCTCCGCCTCGCCGCCGAGCGCGATCGACGCGACGTCCGCGCCCGTCGGCAGCGGCCGCGACGACCACGACGCGCCGTCGAAATGGACCACCGTCCCCACCGGCCCGGTGAGCCACAGGTCGTCGGGCGCGCGGCCCCACACCCGCGTCGGCTCGCTCACGCCATCGAAGAACTCCGCCCGCTCGAAGCGTTGCCCGTCCCACCGGAGCACCGCGCCGGGGAAGGCCACCCACACCGCCGAGGGCCCGAGGAAGGCCACCGTGCCCGCCGTCTGCGCCGGGTCGTACGGGTGGACCCGCGCCGCGCGTAGCCCCGCGGCAGACGCTTGAATCACCACCCCGTCGCGCGTCAGGGCCCAGGCGTCGTCGCCGCGCGCGCCGACCGCGACGACGGATCCGCCCGCGGGGGAAGGGTTCTCCCAGCACCAGCCCGCGGCGCTGCACGGGCCGGCGGCGACGTCCCAGGGCGTGAAGCGCGGCCCGAACGGCGGCGCAACCTCGGCCTCGCGCGGCGCGTCGACGGCGACGTCCGCGGTCGCATCGTTCGCATCGCGCGGCTCGATCGCGTCGGGCGCGATGGGCGCGTCGGGGCACCCCGCGAGGAGCGCGGCGGCGGCGACGCAACGGGGCATCACGTTCACGGCGGGGAACGGTACCATCGCGCCCGTGACGATCGAGCGCGGACGCTTCGCCCCGACGCCCTCCGGCGCCCTCCACGTCGGCAGCGCGCGGACGGCCCTCGCCTCCGCCCTCGCCGCGTGGCGCGACGGCGGGCGGTGGGCGCTCCGCGTCGAAGACCTCGACGTCGTCCGCTCGAGCACGCGCCCCATCGAGGCGATGTACGAAGACCTCGCGTGGCTCGGGCTCGCCTGGGACGAGGGCCCCGGCGCGCTCGAAACGCACGCGCCCTACCGCCAGAGCGCGCGCGCCGGGCTCTACCGCGAGGCGCTCGAAGTCCTCCGCGCGAAGGGCCTCGTGTACCCCTGCGGGTGCAGCCGCAAGGAGGTGGAGGCCGCCGCGCAGGCGCCCCACGGCGCGGAGCCCGTGTACCCGGGGACGTGCCGCGGGCGCGACCCGGAGGACGTCACCCGCGAGGCGGCGGCGCGCGGGCGCGGGGTGGCGTGGCGCTTCCGCGTCGACGCGGCGCGGGGGAGGGTGACGGTGCGCGACCTCGCGGCGGGAGACTTCACGCAGGACGTCGCGCGCGAGGTGGGCGACTTCGTGGTGGCGCGGGCCGACGGCGTCGCGGCCTACCAGCTCGCGGTGGTGGTCGACGACATCACGATGGAGGTGACCGAGGTGGTGCGCGGCGATGATCTGCTCGCCAGCACGCCGCGCCAGGTGCTTCTCTACGAGGCGTTCGGCGCGCCGCCGCCGCGGTGGGCGCACCTGCCGCTGGTGCTCGGGCGCGACGGCGAGCGCCTGGCCAAGCGCCTCGGCGCGATGGGCCTCGCCGAGCTGCGCGCGCGCGGCCACGACCCGGCCCGGCTGCGCGCGGAGCTGCTCGCGTCGCTCGGGGTCTCCGCGGGCGACGGTGACCTGCGTGTGGCGGCGCGGCGCTTCGACCCGGGGCGGGTGCCGCGGACGTCCCCGCGCTGGGACGTCGCCCGCGCCGCGCTCGAAGCGAGTTGACCGAAGACCCGCGCCGGCGTAGGAACGGCGCCGACCGCGGGTGATGAGCACGACGAGCGATCGACCTTCCATGCCGACCGCGCCGCCGGACGCGCCCGCCGGGGTGATTCGCATCCTGCTCGACGTCACCACGGCGCTCACGTCGAGCCTCGACCTCGACCAGGTGCTCGGCGAGATGCTGACGCGCACCGTCCGCCTGGGGCGCGCGACCGCTGGCACGCTGATGCTGGTCGACGGCGCGGGCAAACCGCAGCGCAAGATCGCCGTGCGCAACGGGATGCCCTACCAGGTGGACGACGCGGCGCTGACGAGGGTGCTGCACGGGGGCCTGGCGGGGTGGGTGTTCGGGCGCGGCGTGCCGGCGAAGGTCGACGACACGCTCGAAGACCCGCGGTGGCTGCGCATCGACAACAACGGGCAGAGCTCGCGCTCGGCGGTGTGCGTGCCGGTGTGGCGGCGGCGGCGCATCCTGGCGATCCTGACGCTGACCCACTCGCGCCCGCACCACTTCGACGAGGACGTCGTCGAGCTGCTGGAGGCGATCGCGGGCCAGGCGGGCATCGCGATCGAGAACGCGCAGCTCTTCGGCGAGGTGCAGCGCCTCGCGACCACCGACGCGCTGACCAACCTCGCCAACCGGCGGCACTTCCTCGCGCTGGCCGAGGCGGCCTTCGCGCGGCGCCCGCGGCCCTACTCCGTGGTGATGCTCGACGTCGACCACTTCAAGTCGTTCAACGACGCGCACGGGCACCTGGTGGGCGACGTGGTGCTGGCGGAGGTGGCCCGACGCGTGCGCGACGCGGCGGGCGAAGGCGCGCTGGTGGGGCGCTTCGGCGGCGAGGAGTTCGCGGTGGCGCTGCCGGGGGTCGAGCTCGACGCGGCGCGGGCGGCGGCCGAGCGCATCCGTGCGGCGGTGGCGGCCTCAGCCGTGGCGACCGAGCGCGGCGAGCTCGGGGTGACGGTGAGCGTGGGCGTGGCCGATGACGGCGGCGCGTCGGCGCTGGAGGACGTGCTCCGCCGCGCCGACGACCGGCTCTACGAGGCCAAGCACGAGGGCCGCGACCGCGTCGTGGGCTGAAGGGTCTCTACCGCGCCGGCTCGACGCCTCGCGTTCGGCACCCAAACGCCCTCAACACGCGGAGGGCGAACCGCCGCGCGTCAGCGCGCGGGCTCCACGCCATGCGGGAACCACACGCCGTCGAAATCCTCCGCGCGGAACGGGAGGTCAAGCGTCGGCGCGCGCGGGTGCGTGGTGCGGTAGAGCCCCGGGCGCTCGCGGAAGCGCGTGGGGTAGTAGTTCATGTGGAAGAGCAGGGCCATCGCGCGGGCGTCGCGGTCGGGGGTCGACTCCACCTCGCGCCGCGAGCCGTCGTGCAGGCAGTTGCCGAGCGCGCGGGCCATCGCGTCGTCGTCCCAGTCGGTGGCTTCGAACGCATCGTCGTCGCCGCCGGTGTGGGCGGTGGGCCAGTTGCCGTTGCGCCAGAGGGCCGTCTCGCCGGGGCGGGCGAAGGGGTCGACGTACTCGCCGTCGAGCCAGACGTTGAAATGCACGTGCGGCGCGCCCCACGGGAAGGTCGTGAGGCCGTCGAGCCCGCTGTAGCCCGAGAGCGCAACGGGCTGGCCCCGGCGCACGCGCTCGCCCACGCAAACCAGCGCCCGCGCGAGGTGGTTGCTCGTGGTGACGACGCCCGCGCCGTGGTCGATGAAGACCTTCAGCCCGCCGCGGTTGAACTCGCTCGACACGCGCCGCACCACGCCCGGCGCCGCGGCCACCACCACGGTGCCGATCGGGACGGCGAAGTCGGTGCCGTTGTGGCTGTCGTAGGTGAGCTGCGTGCCGAGGAAGTCCCGCGCCGTGGTGACCCGCACGCTCCACCCCGCCTCGGGGGGCGGGCGCACGTGGCTGAAGAGGTTGTAGATGGGCACCGTGCGCCCCCGCGCAGGACGCCCCGCCCACAGCGGCAGCGCCATCCGCGGGCGGAACATCTTCAGCGACGTGTGATCGAAGCGCGACGGCGGGGTGAGCGGGTCGCCGCGGAGGGTGAGGATCGCCTCGCGGAGTCGGGTGCGGGGCGGGTCGAGGCCGAAGACCTCGGCCACGCGGAGGGGGGCGCGCGCGTCGTCCATGGGCCCGGGAGGGTCGCACGGGCGGGCGCCGCGGGGTTGACCGAACGCACGCGCCGCGGAGACGGCCGTTGCGCCCGGGCGCCCCGGTGCGGCATAACCCGCGCGCCATGGACATCGTCTTCGTCACGCCCGAGGTGGTTCCCTTCAGCAAGGTGGGGGGGCTGGCTGATGTGTCGGCCGCGCTCCCGAAGGCCCTGCGCGCGCTCGGGCACAAGGTGACCGTCGTGTCGCTGCTCTACGGCTCCATCGACGTGGGCGCGCATGCGCTCGCGCGTCGGCTGACGAAGGTGAAGTTCCCGCTCGCGGGCGAGCCCGTGTCGCTCGACGTGTACGAGGCGCGGCTGCCGTCGGGCGTGACGGTGGTGCTCCTCGGGGGGCCGCGCGTGAGCGACCGGCCGGGCGTCTACGGCGAGAAGGGCGAAGCCTACGCCGACAACCACCTGCGCTTCGGGATGCTGTGCCGCGGCGCGATCGAGTGGATGCGCGCGCAGAGCCGCCTGCCCGACGTGGTCCACGTGCACGACTGGGCCACCGCGCTGCTCCCCGTGATGCTCGACCACCTGAAGGAGGAGGACGCGCGCCTCGCCGAGGTGAAGACGGTACTCACGATCCACAACCTCGCGCACCAGGGCGCCTTCCCGCTGGAGACGCTCGAGGCCGTCGGCCTGCCGGCGTCGTACGGCAGCGTGAAGGAGATGGAGTTCTACGGGCAGGCCTCGTGGCTGAAGGGCGGCATCGTCCACGCGACGCGCCTCACCACGGTGTCCAACACCTACGCGCGCGAGATCGCCACGCCCGACGGGGGCGCCCGGATGGACGGCGTCCTGCGCGCGCGCGGCGACCTCGTCGGCATCCTCAACGGCGTCGACCCCGCCGTGTGGAACCCCTCCACCGACCCGAGCCTCATCGCCCGCTACGACGCCGAGGGCGTGGCCAACAAGGCCCGCTGCAAGGCCGACCTCCAGCAGCGCCTCGAGCTCCCGGTGCGCCCCGACACCCCCGTGTTCGGCATGGTCGCGCGGATGGAGTCGCAGAAGGGCGTCGACCTCCTCGCGGCCTGCGCGCCCGCGCTGCTCCGCCAGGACGTGCAGGTGGTGGTGCAGGGCTCGGGCTCGCCCGCGATCATGGAGGCGATGGCCGAGCTCGCCCGCGCGATGCCCGACAAGGTGGCCTACCGCTCGGACTTCGACGACGCCCTCGCCCACCGCATCTACGCGGGCAGCGACTTCTTCCTCGTGCCGTCGCGCTTCGAGCCCTGCGGCCTCGCGCAGATGTACGCGATGCGCTACGGCACCGTGCCCGTCGTCCGCGCCACCGGCGGCCTGCGCGACACCGTCGTCGACTGCGACCCCGAGCTCGCCACGGGCACCGGCTTCCTCTTCGAAGAGGCCACCGGCGACGGGCTCTACGCCGCCGCGTCGCGCGCGATCACGGCCTTCTCGCGGCGCGCGGCCTTCGCGAAGCTGGTCCGCCGGGTGATGCGCGGCGACTGGTCGTGGGACCGCTCGGCCCGCCGCTACCAGTCGGTGTACCAGTCGACGCTCCCCGCCGCCGCCGAGCGCGCCGCGGGCTGAGCCACCCCCGCGTTCAGCCCCCGTCGAGCGAGGCGCAGTGGGGCGCGAAGAGCCCGCCGGTGACGGTGCCGCCGGGGAAGGTGGCGCTCACCTCGAGCGAGACGTAGCCGCCGCGCATCCACGCGCGGGGAACCACCCGGACGGCGGTCGCGCGGACGAGCGGCGCCGACACCAGCTCGCCGCCGAAATCGAAGAGCGCCGCGCGCACGCCGTCGGCCTCGGTCTGCGGGGCGGCGTCGGCGGTGGCGCGGACGCCCGTGAGCACCAGCGTCCGCCGCGGCGTCGGTGAGCTCGCCGTCGGGCACGCCGGGTCCCCGCCGAAGTACGCCTCGACGTGGAGGAGCGACGCCCCGTCGTCGCCGTGCTGCGCGCGATCGAAGGCCCCGCGGGCCGAACCGAAGCTCGCCTGGAGCGTCGTCTGCGCGCAGGTTCCTTGGCAGCCCGCCGGCGCGTCGACCACCGCCGCATCGCCCACGGCCGCAGGGTCGCGCGCGCAGAAGCGGCCCACCGTCGGCACCGAGACGCAGCGCGGGAGGGCGGCGGGGCAGTCGCCCGCGGCCGCGCACGCGTCGGAGCAGAGCGAGAAGCCGCCGTTGGCCTCGACGCACAGCGCGCTGGCGCAGTCGTCGCCGGAGGTGCAGCGGGCGACGCCGGACGCGCCCGTCCCGCGGGGGCCCGCGAGGCAGCGGCAGCCGGTGGTCTCGTCGCACGAGCAGCGCTCGCCTTCGGGGCAGTCGCGGTTGAAGGAGCACGCGCGCAGGCTGCTGTCGACGGCGACGTCGGGCGCGATGTCGAGGGCGACGTCGTCGGGAGCATCGGGCGAGACGTCGGCGACGACCATGGTGTCGGCGGAGGCGTCGGCGGGCGGCGCAGGAGAAGACGTCCCTTCGCACGCGGCGAGGGCGAGGACGAGCGGGAGGGCGGCGGAGCGGGTCACGGCGGCGGTGACTCTCGCACACATCCGCGCGGCGGCGTCAGGGGCGCGCTACTCCGCGTCGACGCCGGCGTCGTCGGCGGGGCAGCGGAGGCCCGACGCGCTCCAGTACGAGCACCCGTTGAGGTCGGTGCGGCGGAACCACAGCTCGGGGTAGCCCTCGTCGCACACGACGCGGCACGTCCCGTCGGCGCGTCGCGCGCCGCCCGCGCGGACGCAGCCGCAGTGGGGCGTCGGGTCGATGGGGCAGCAGGCGGCGGTGGGCGGGGCGTCGTCGGTGACGTTGCCGTCGATGCGCGTGGCGTCGCCCGCCGCGTCCGCGCTCGACGCGTCGGGGGCCGCGGCGACGCAGCGGAAGCCCCGGCACACCTGGCCCGCGGGGCAGGGCCTCCCGCAGAGGGTGAACTCCTCCTTCGCGTCGGCGACGTCGACGTCGGCGTCGTCGGCGGGCGGCGTGGAGGTGCACCCGAAGGCGAAGGCGACGACGAGGGCGAGCGCGCGCATGACGTCTTCCCTACGGCACGATGAGCCGGATGGCCCGCGCCGCCACGTCGATCTCCACCGCCTCGCCGGCGAGGAACTCCTCCCCGTCGATCTGCGCGGCGAGGGCGGCGCCGCCGGCGGGCGGGAAGAGCGTCATCTCCAGGCGCTTCGCGCGGAAGGGCCGCGAGTGCTCGATGCCGACGAGGTTGAGCACCTCCTCGGTGAGGGGGTTGCCGTCGAGGTCGACGATGGCCTTGGAGGTCCAGTCGCGCTTGCCGCGGAAGGGGCACACCTCGAAGTAGCCGTCGTCGTGGCGCGAGGTGCGGTCGACGATCCAGGCGCCGCCGTAATAGCGGGTGTTCTTGACGACGAGGTCGGTGAGGCCTTCGAACACGTGCGCGACGCCGTCGGCCACCACCCGCGCCCGGAATTTGTCGGGCACCACGTACGACTCCAGAAACTCCCTGGCCAGCGCGCCCGCGTACACGAGGTGGTCGCGGTAGAGCTCCTTGAGGGGCCCGAGGCCCTCGACCACGCGGCGGTCGCGGTTGCGCGTCGCGAGCACGCGGGCCGAGAGCCCCCAGCCCGCCGAGTCGAAGAAGGCCGCGCTCGCCGCGCGCGATCCGTCGGCGCTGCGGGTGGAGATGAGCCCGGCGTCGAGGCGCGTCTCGCGGCCCGCGACCACCACGTCGACGTTGCGCTCGAGCGCCCCCTCGCGCGCCTCGAGCCCGAAGCTGCGCCCCTGGTCGTTGGCGGTGCCGGTGGGGAGCATGCCCATGGCGATGTGATCGCGCCGGCGGCTGCCGTAGATCGCGGAGGCGACCTCGCGGAAGGTGCCGTCGCCGCCCATCGAGACGACGCAGCGGTGCTGGGACGCGTCGAGGCGCTCGAGCAGGGCCGCGATGGTGCGGCCCCCCGGCTGCGTCGGGAAGAGCTCGCAGTCGACGCCGCGGACGCGGAAGAGGTCGAGGGCCGTCTGGATGCGCTGGGCGTTGCGGCCGCTCTGCGCCGTGGGGTTGGCGACCAGGAGGTGCGTGCTCACGGGGGGACTCTAGCACCCTCTCGCGCGCGGCCCGTTTTCGAGTAGAGTCCCGCGCCCCCGATGCGCAGGACCACCCCCGGCGTCTTCACCCCTGACCCCTCCTCCACGGCGCTCCCGTGGCCCGTGGAGGTGATCGAGGGCGCGCTCGAGCCCCTCATCCTGCCCGAGCGCCTCGCCCGCTTCGACGCCGTCGCCCGCGCCCGCCTCGCCTCGGTGACGGTGGTGCTCGAGGCGATCATCGACCCGCACAACACCGCGGCCGTCCTCCGCTCGGCCGACGCCTTCGGGGTGGGCGAGGTCCACTTCATCGACCTCGGCGTGCGGCCGCTGCTGGCGAAGCGCATCACCCGCGGCACCGAGCGCTGGCTCGACGTCCACATGCACCGCGACTCCTCGCGCTGCGTCGAGGGGCTGAAGGCGCGCGGCTTCGAGGTGTACGTGGCCGACGCGCGGGCCACGGTGACGCTCGACGAGGTGGCCGAGCGCCCGCGGGTGGCGCTGGTGTTCGGCAACGAGCACGAGGGCCCGACGGCGGCGACGCGCGCGGCGGCGACGGGGACGTTCGCGATCCCGATGCGCGGCCTCGTCGAGAGCCTCAACGTCTCGGTGGCCGCGGCGATCTCGCTCCAGCGCGTGACGCAGCGCCGCCCCGGCGACCTCGGCGCGCGCGAGGCCCGGGCGCTGCGGGCGCGCTTCCTCCTCGAGAGCGTCCGCGAGCACGCCCTCGTCATCGAGCGCTACCTCCGGGACAGGCGCGCAGGATCGTGATGGCCCCCCGCATCGTCCGCCCCCGCCGCGACTCCCCCCTCCTCCCGCTCACGCTCGCGGGCGCCGCCGTCTGCCTCGTCGGCGGCTGGTTCGGCGGCGCGTGGCTCTTCAAGCCCTCGGCCGCGGTCGTCCCCGAGGAGGCGCCCGTGGAAGCGAGCGACGCAGGCGCCGAGCCCGCCGAAGCCGCGGTGGTCGCGCGCCCGACGCCCGCGCCCGTCGCGAACGCCGCCCCTGCGCTCGCGGCGGTCCAACTGCGCGCGGGGATGATGGCGGGTTGTGGCGACGGCGAGGAGATCAGCATCGCGGGCCCGCAGTGCGCCGCGCCGCCCGAGCTCGAGCCCGCCCTCCGCGAGCGGCTCACGGCGGTGCTGGCGACGTGCCCCGCGGCGGCGAGCGCGGCCGCCGACCCTTCGAAGGTGCTCTCGATCGGGCTCCGCGTGGACTTCCCGCGGCGACGCGTCGTGTCGCTGCTCGGGCGCAGTTCGACCGTGCCCGACAAGGTGAGCTACGTGCCCTGCGTCAACAACGCGATGGGCGGCCTCGACGCGGTGTGGCGGCTCCAGGCGCAGCACGCGCGGTACCAGTTCTTCTTCGCGGCGCGCTTCTCGCCGCTGCGCAACGGGGCGCCGCCCGCGCCGGTGGAGCCCACGCCCGCGCCGGTGGAGCCCACACCCGCGCCCGCAGAACCCACGCCCGCACCGACGCCAGCGCCCGCACCGACGCCTGCACCGACGCCCGCGCCTGCGCCCACGGAGCCCGACGCGGGCGCTGCGGCCGCGCCCGACCCGTCGCTGCCGACGCCCGCGGACATGCTCCGGATGCGCGTGCTCAACCCGGCGACGGTGGCGTGGGCGACGGCGATCGTGCGCGAGACGCCGCGGACGGGCCCGATCTCCGCGCGGCTCCCGCAGGGGACCGCCGTGGAGGTCGTCGACCGCCGCGGCTCCTGGTACGGCATCCGTTGGGACCGCACGCACACCGGCTGGACGTACGGCCCCGCCATCGGGCAGTAGGGCCTCGCGACGGCACTCGGTGGCAGGGCGCTCTCGCCCACGAGCGGCGCCTCCCGGGGCCCGAGTGACCACCTCCGCGCCCCACGGGAGTGCGCCGTGCCCACCCCCGACGCCCTGTTTCGCAGGGCTTTTCACGCGTCTTCGCGTGGCGCGTCGCTTGCTCGCTGCAAGGCCCTGATGCGCACACTCCTCCCGCCGCTGGTGTTCGCGCTCGGCTGCACGGGCGAGCCTTCGGGCCTCGCGGCCACCGCGTTGGGCGCCTCGCGCGCATCACTGGAGCCCGTGATCGTCACGCTCGGCGGCTTCAACAGTTGCCTCGGCACCTTCGCCGCCCCGACGCCCGTCGGCTCCGACCGCTGGGCGAAATCCGCGCGGCTCTCCCAGCGCTTTACGCACGGCGACCCGCGGTGGGTGCGGGGCTGCTTCGACGGCGGGGGGCGGCTGTACTGGGTCTCCTCCGCCGCGCCCGCCGTCGTCCGCTCGACGACGACGGACGCGCTCGCGCCCTTCGTGCAGGCGGTGGCGGAGCGCGCGGGCGCGGGGCGGCCGGTGTACCTCCACGGGCACTCGTACGGCGGGTGGGTCGCCGCGCAGACCGCGGCCGCGCTGCCGACGACGGTCGAGCTGCGGATGCTCGTCACGGTCGACCCGATCAGCCCCGACGACTGCGCGCCGTCCAACTACCTGCGCGCGGTGGCCTCGCCCGCCGCAGCGCCGTGGATCCTCGCGGGGTGCCAGCGCGCGCCCGTCGACGTCACCGCCGGGGTGCGCCGCGCCGTCCTCGCGCGACTCCCTGACGGCGCGTGGCGGCACTACTACCAGCGCAACTTCCTCCCGCTGCGCTCGGGGCCCTTCGAACTCCCCGCGCTGCCGCACCGCACCTACGACGTGAGCGCCTTCCTCACCCACAACGGCGGCGCCCACCCGTCGTGGAACGCCCACTCCGGCATCGATGAGCTCGCGGTGGTCTGGTACACGCTCGAGGCCTCCATCGAGGTCGACCTCGCGGGCGATTGAACGCTACGGGCGCGCCGGCGCGAACCCGCCGTGGAAGCCCAGCGGCAGCGGGACGTCGACCTCCACCCCCGCCAGCACCCGCAGCGAGCGGGCGTCGAGCACGCGCAGCAGCGCGCGGTCGTCGCGGTTGTGCGAGCCCACCGTGAGCAGCACGCCGTCGCCCTCCTCGCCGCTCCCCGGCCGCCGCGCGAACACCGGCTCGCCGAAGACCCAGTCGTCCTCCGCGTGCGTCGCCTCCGTCCGCGCCGCGCCGTCGAGCGCCACCAGCGTCGACGTCGACCGCTCGCCGTCGAGCACCAGCCGCGCGCCCCAGGTGAAGCGCCGGTCGCCCGCCCCGCGCCGGTCGACCACCGGGAACTCAAAACCCTCCGGCGAGAGCGCCTCCACCGTCGCGGCCTTCGCGCCGCGCGGGACGCGGTAGCGGAGCGCGCGCGGCGACACGCGGACGGGGCCGCCGGTGAGCGGGCCGGCGCGGAGCTGGTCGATGACCGAGGCGTCGTCGTACGCCACCGCGTCGAGCGTGAGGCCGCGGTCGTCTTCGAAGGCGTCGGCGACGTGGAAGACGAAGCCCTTCGGCGCCGTCACCGTGCGGGTCGCGCCGGTCGCGCGGTCGACGATCACGAGCTGCATCTCGGCGTCGGCCCACGCGAAGTGGTCGGCGTAGCCCTTGTCGGAGAAGAGCATCCGCGCGGGGTTGAGCGTGAGCGGGTGGGCGACGATCACCACCGAGCGCTCGGTCACCCCGAACGAGTGGACGTAGGGGAGGCTCGGCGTCTTCCAGCGGGCGACGAGGGTGCGGGCGCGGCCGTCGGGGTCGTGCTCGATCACCGCGAGCCCGGGCCGGAAGCCGAGGTCGGTGCAGACGTCGACCCACACGCGGCGGCCGCGGTCGAACACCGGGTGCGCCGTCCCCGAGAGCGGGCCGAGCGCGTCGCCCCAGCGGTGCTCGCCCGTGACGGCGAGCGTCGCGGCGTCGACCCGGAGCTGTCGCGAGGTCTCGGTGAGGGCCGCAAAGCCGTCGCCCCGCGGGACGACGTTGACGTTGGTGTTGTCGGGCACCGACGGGATCGGCTGGAGCAGCCGCGCCCAGAGGCTCCGCTTCATCGGCGTGGCGAAGCCCGCGATGTCTCGACGCCCCGCCGCCGTCGCCCGCGCCGTCTCGCTGTCGAGGTCGCGGTGGACGAGCCGAGCGCCTCCCTCGCCGAGCTCGAACGCGTAGAGCATCCCGAGCCCGTCGAACCAGTGCGCCGCCTCCCACGCCCCCGACCGGAAGCGCGCCGGCGCCGTCCGCACCAGGCGCCCCCGCAGCCACCCGGGCAGCTCGCCCGTCACCCGACCCGCCAGCTCCCCCGCCGCCGCCCGCGGCGCGCGGAAGGGCCCGCGCTCGCCCAGTCTGCCGCCCGTCGAAACTGTCGCCCCGTGCCCGTCTGCCATGGTCCGTCTCCTTCGATGTGAGCGAGTGATAAGATCAATCTTACTGCGTGTCAAGATGCTCCGCCCGGGGTATACGAACGGTCGACGATGGCGAAGCGGAAGGCGAGCTACCACCACGGGGACCTCCGGCGCGCGCTGATGGACGCGGCGCTGGCGACGGTGGCCGAGGGGGGCGTGGCCTCGCTCTCGCTGCGGGAGGCGGCGCGGCGGGCGGGGGTGTCGTCGGCGGCGCCGTACCACCACTTCCCGAGCGTCGACGCGCTGGTGGGGGCGCTCTGCGAGGAGGGCTTCGCGGGGCTCGCGGCGGCGATGGAGGAGGGGGCGGCGAAGGCGGGCGACGACCCGCGGGCCCGCATGGCGGCGATGGGCCGGGCCTACGTCCACCACGCGGTGACGCACCCGGCGCACTTCCGGCTGATGTTCTCGGTGCCGGCGCCTGGGCTCGACGCCTCGTCGCCCGACGCGGTGCCGGCCTTCGGCCAGATGATCGCCGGCATCCGCGCGCTCCAGGCCGCGGGGCTCGCGCCGAAGGGCCCCGTCGCGCCGCTCGCGCTGATGGCGTGGTCGACGGTGCACGGGCTGGCCTCGCTCCTCATCGACGGTCCGCTCGCGGGGGGGCTGATGGGGCTGTCGCCCGCGGCCCTGGAGGCGACGCTCTCGCGCACGCTGGTCGATGCCTTCGCCGCGCTCGCCCGCGAGGCGGTATCGTCGCGGCCCTGATGCCCCGCGAGCTCCCCTTCACGCACGAGGCCCTCCGCGAAGCTTCCACCGTGCACCGCGTCGACCGGCGGATGGCGCGCTTCCACGACGTCGACGCCGCGCTCACGGTCTTCTTCCCGCGCTACTTCGAGTACGCGAGCGACCTCACCATCGAGCACTTGCGCGCGCGTGGCGTCGACGTCCCCGACGTCATCCGCCGCCGGCTCTGGGCCGCGCCGCTGGCCCACGTCGAGGCCGACTACGCCGCGCCCCTTCGCTTCGGCGACCGCTTCGCCCTCGAGCTCGTCGGCCTCCACGCGGGCAAGAGCTCCTACGCCTTCGGCCTCCGCATGCGCGCCGACGACGAGTCCGCCCGCGTCCTCGCCACGATGGTCATCGTCCACGTGTGCATCGACCCCGACACCTTCCGCCCGATCCCGCTGCCCGACGCGCTCCGCGCCGCGATGACGCCCTGAAGTTTGCGCGCCCCGCGCGCCGGGGCCACGATCCCCGGTCGTGAGCAAACCCCCCGGAAGCGCGATCGCTCTTTCGTTCACTCTGCTCGCCGCCGCGGCGTCGGCCTCGCCGCACCGCCACGCGACCCGCCGGCGCCATCACCACCACGCCACGCACCGCCGCGCCGCGCCCGCGCGAACCCCAACTCCGCCCGCCCCTTCGCGCGCTCCGGACGCAGCCCCCGCGCCCGTGCCTCGCGCTGCGGTCACGGCCCGCGCCGCCGGCTGTCGCGCCGACGCCCCCGCCGCGCGCGGCGTGAGCGAGGGGACGCTCACCGTCGACGGCGTCGAGCGCTCGTACCTGCTCTCCGTGCCCGAGGGCTACGACCCCGCGGCGGGCCCCGTCCCGCTGGTGTTCGCGTACCACGGGCTCACGGGAACGCCGGCGTCGCTCCGCTCGTACCTCCGCGTCGAGCGCGAGGCCGCGGGGGCGGCGATCTTCGTCTACCCGGCCGGCGTGCGCGAGGCGTCGCGAAGCCACCCGGGCGGCGCCACCCGCTGGGACGTGCGCGCCGACGGGCGCGACGTCGCCTTCTTCGACGCGCTCCTCGCGCACCTCGCGGGCGCGTACTGCGTCGACACCGCGCGCGTCTTCGTCGTGGGCCACAGCGCCGGCGCCGTGATGACCAACGCCATCGGCTGCGCGCGCGGCGCGTCGATCCGCGCCATCGCCCCCATCGCGGGGATGTGGGCCGGGCGCCGCTGCGAGGACGCGCCCGCGGTGCTCGTCGTGCACGGGCGCGCCGACGACCAGGTCGCGTTCCGCTACGGTGAAGAGACGCGCGACCGCTGGCTCGCTGCGGCCTCGTGCGGGGCCGAGCCCGTGCCCGTGGAGGGGTCGCCCTGCGTCCGCTACGGGGCCTGTGGGGGGCGGGGGGCGGTGGAGTTCTGCACGCACGAGGGAAACCACGGCGTGCCCGCGCCGATGGCGCACGAGGTGTGGCGCTTCTTCGAGGGCTACGCGCGGCGCTGACGCGGTACCCAGCGCGGCGCGGACGTGCCATTCTCCGCGCCCTCTATGGCCACGAAGAAGAAGACGCGCGCGGTCGAGTGGGCCGGCGGCTGGTTCGACCTGAACACCTACGTGCTGAAGCCCGAGCCCTTCAAGCCCGTCGTCGCCCTCTGGATCGAGAACGGCGCGGTGCTCGGCTCGGAGACCGCGCACCCCGACGAGCGCGAGGCGGCCCTCGAGCGCGCGCTCCGCCAGGCGATCGAGGCGCCGATGGTGGGCGCGCCCCGCCGGCCCGAGCGCGTCCGCGCGGAGGACGAGACGACGGCGAAGGTCGCGCGCCGTGTGCTCGGGCCCGGCGTGGCGGTGGTGCTCGACGAGACGCCCGAGGTCTGGGACGTCGCCGACGCGATGGACGAGGCGACCCCCGAGGCCGTCGCGCGCGGCTACCTCGCCGACGGCACCGTCACGCCCGAGGCCGTCGCCGCCTTCTTCCGCGCCGCCTCCTCCCTCTACCGCGCCGCCCCGTGGAGCCTCATCCCCGACGACTCCGTCGTCTTCGCCGTCGACGCGCCCGCGCTCGGCGTGAAGGGCGCCGCCGCCGTGGTGGTCGGCCAGCTCGGCCAGAGCCGCGGCGTCCTGCTCTTCGATCACTTCGAAGCGTACATGCGCTTCCGCGGGGCCGCGGACGAGGGCGGCGACGAGCTCCCGGGCGTCGCCGTCTTCGGCCTCGAGTTCGAACACGACGTCCCCGTCGAACTGCGCGACGAGGCCGCCGACCACGGCTGGGAGCTCCCGCTGCCCGACCTCTACCCCGTCCTCCACCTCGTCGACCCCGACGCCGTCGAGCGCCCGATGCTCCCGCGCGACCTCACCCTCGCCGGCGCGCTCGCCGCGGCCTTCTCGCGCATGGCCGCCGACGCCCCCGAGCGCCTCGGCGCCGCCGCGGGCCCCGCCGTCACCGCGCAGGCCGACGGGCTCACCCTCGCGCTGCCCCACCCGCGCGCCGTGGCCACGGGCTTCGAGGCGAAGATGACCCCGACGCGCGAGGTGCGGGTGCTGGTGCGGGAGTTCCTCGCCACCGAGCTGCGGGGGCGCGTGCCGGGTGTCTGGCGCGACACCGCCGAGGCCCTCGTCGACTCGCTCCTGCGGCAGCGCGTGAAGGCCCGCGGCGCGCCCGGCTTCGACCGCTGGCCCGCCCGCCTCGTCCACGAGGCCGTCGACGACGTCGTCTACCTGCTCGAGGGCGACAAGGACATCGCGCGCCTCGTCGACGTGAGCGACCGCTTCTTCGCCTGGATGGCCCGCACCGGGCGGATGCCCGCGGCCCTCGCCGGCGAGCTCCATGCCGAGGTCGAATCGCAGGCAAAGGCCATCGGCGCCGCCGCGCACGACCCGGGGCTCCAGGCGCTCGCGAGCCGCCTCGACGGCCTCGACGAGGACGAGGCCGCGCGGGTCATCGAGGCCTGGGCGCGCGACGTCGCCGAGGGCCGCGTCGCGATGCCCGAAGCGATCCGCCAGGAGTTCGGGCTCGACCGCCCCGCCGCGAAGAAGAAGCCCGCCGCGAAGAAGAAGCCCGCCGCGAAGAAGAAGCCCGCCCCGAAGAAGAAGCGGTGACGTCCTACCGCGGCGCCGCGCAGCAGCGGAAGCCCGTGCTGTAGTCGTGGTAGCCGGGGTAGTGGGCGCGCGTGGCGTAGTCGCAGCCGCGGCCGTTCACGATCACGTCGGCGTAGAAGCCCCCGCGGAAGACGCCGCGCCCGCCGCGCGCGGTGTCGACCCACTCGTGGAGGTTGCCCACCATGTCGAAAACCCCGTAGCGGTTGCGGCAGCGCGCGTGCTGGCCGGTGCGCGCGAGCGAGCGGGGGAGGGTGTTGAGGCGCGGGTCGTTCATCTGGCGGTCGTGGAAGACGTCGCCGCCGGCGTAGAGGCGCGGCACGGGGTTGACGCCGTCGTCGTTGCAGCGGCCGGGCTGGCGGTCGGGGCCGTAGGGCCACGTCGTCGGCGACGGGCCCTTGCACGCGCGGACCCACTCCTCCTCCGCGCAGAGCCGCTTGCCCGCCGCCGCGCACGCCGCCCGCGCCTGCACCTGCGAGATGTACCCCTGCGGCACCACCCCCCGGCGCGACTCGGCCCGGTACCGCGCGCCCGTCTGTGGAGGCTGGTACGGGCTCCAGGGCCGCGAGACCGCGCGGGTCACGTACTCGCGGAGCGACCCCTCGTAGCGGTCGATGCAGAAGGCGCCCTCGACCAGCACCATGTTGGCGAGGCACCCCGGGCGGCGCCGCGGGACGTTGCCGAGCAGCACCAGCGCCGCGGACGCGAGGAGGGGGGAGAGGGCGCGGGCGCGGCTCATCGCGAGGCGAAGGCGCGCGGCGGGAGCGAGACGTCGCGCGAGATGGCGTCGTCCTCGCGGGCGAGGTGTTCGAAGCGCTCGCGGAAGGCCTCCATGCTCAGCCCCGCGAGGGCCGAGAGGTGCGCGAGCTGGTGGGCGTCTTCGAAGTCCTCGCGCCGCAGCCGGATCATGTAGCCCCGCGCGATGCGGTAGCGGTCGGAGCGGATGTCGACCATGCGCACCCGCGTCCGCCCCGACGAGGGGTCGACGAGGTCGGGGAAGGGGATCGGCTTGAAGCACCCGCCCTGGATCGACACCATCGCGCTCGTCCCGCCCTCGATGAGGTAGCGCGCGGCGCTGTAGCCGAGGTCGCGCGTGTACTCCATGTCGTAGGGGATCGGGTCGGCGCAGCGGAGCTCGTAGCCGATGTTCTTCGCCACCACCGCGGTGTGGATGTCGAGCTGGCGCAGGGCCGCGACCACCCGGCGCTTGAGCACGTCGCCGAGGCTGATCTCGCTGTACTTGATGCCGCCGTGCTGGTCGCGCTCGACGCCGTCCACCGAGGCCAGCTCGTCGGGGTCGAGCTTCTCCACCAGCCCCTCGGCCAGCACCGCCAGGCCGTCCGAGCGGTCGTAGCCCTGGCGCTTCAGCACCGCCCCCACCAGCGTGTCGACGATCACGTCGAGCCGCACCCGCTCCTCGCGGAACTCCTCCGGGATCAGCGTGACCGTCGCCCCCGCCGCCTTGCCGATGCCGAGCGCGAGGTGCCCCGCCTTGCGCCCCTGCGTCACCACGAAATACCAGCGGTGCGTGGTCTTGGCGTCGACCATGAGGTTCTTCACGATCTCGACGCCGATGTGCCGCGCGGTCTGGTAGCCGAAGGTGTCGATGTCGGGCGGCAGGTCGATGTCGTTGTCGATCGTCTTGGGCACGTGGGCCACCCGGAGCTGCCCCTGCGACCGCTCGGCGATGCGCCACGCCGACCACGCCGACCCGTCGCCGCCGATCGTGATCAGCTTGTCGACGTTGAGCCGCAGGAGCGAGAGCAGCGCCGCGCTGAGGTGCCGCTCGTCCTTGGTCGGGTTGGCCCGCGAGATCCCGATGTGCGACCCGCCGCGGAAATGGATCCGGCTGACGGCCTCGATGGTGAGCGGCGTCACGTGCTTGATGTCGCCCTCCATGATCCACTTGAACCCGTCCTGGACGCCCACCACCTCCACCCCCGCGAGCTGCGCCCGGATCGTCGCCGCCGCGATCACGCTGTTGAGGCCCGGCGCCGGCCCCCCCGCGCAGAGGATCGCCAGCCGCTTCTGTCGCGTCGTCATGTCGCCGCCGAATCTACCAACCCGCGCGCGCCCCCGTCGACCTTCCCGCGCGCCCGCGCCCGTGGGATGCTCCGCGCGCATGAGCCCCCTGCGACGCTGCCTGCTCCTCGCGCTCACCCTCGTCGCCTGCGCCAACGACCCCCTCTACCAGGCCTGCGGCCCCGGCAACCCCTGCCAGAGCGACACCAACCTCTGCCTCTCCAACACCATCACCAGCGGCGCCTCCTCCCGCACGGTGCGCTTCTGCTCGAAGCGCTGCACCACCGCCGCCGCCCAGTCGGCCGAGTGCCCCGGCAGCGGCACCTGCATGCGGCTCAACGGCGGCGACCTCGTGTGCCTCCCGCGCTGCACCGCCGCCACCGACTGCCTCTTCCCCAACGCCGCCTGCGCGGTCACCAGCGACTCGCTCGGGCAGCGCGTCTGCACCGTCGCGCTGTGACGGCTCACTCGCCGCGGTAGGGCTGGGCCTCGACCCACTGCTGGAGCGCCGCGGACACGTTGCCGAGGAGCTCGTAGCCCGTCCGCGCCTCCACCGCGTCGACGGTGGTCACGTAGCGGTGCCAGTCGGCCCCCGCGCTCCCGTCGTTGGGCATGTCGACCGCCACCACCGTGGACTGCGCCGTCACCGCCTCGGGCCCGCTCCCCGGCGGCACGAGCACCACCACCTTCCAGGTCGAGATGGGGACGGCCACGCGGCGCGCCGGGTCGCGGCTGCGGCCGACGGAGGGGCAGTCGGGGCCCGGCGACGCGGCCCGCTGCCAGGTCGCGCACGACGCCGGCCAGACGCCGCCCGCGACCACGAAGGCGTCCCAGCCCGAGCGCACCATGCGGTGCGTCCAGGCCTCGAGGTTCTCCCAGGCGCCGGCGTTGAGGTCGTGGCGCTGGGGGACGATGTTGGTGGTGTAGAAGGTGGCGGCGTTGCTCTCCTCGTCGGCCGTGCGCGAGGCCGAGGGGCAGAGGTGCCCGCGGTCATAACCACTGCCGGCGTAGTCGCCGTCGAGCACGCGGTAGACGCCCGCCGGGAGGAGCGGGTCGGGCGCGAAGCGGGTGCGGGTGCGCCCCGTCGCGCCGAGGTCGCCCGCGGTGACGCGCCAGGCCACCCAGTTGGGCGCGTTGCGGTAGCGGTTGTACGACGCGACGTACTCGGGCCGCGTGAGGAGGAGGTCGTCGTGGGGCGACGCGTCGTAGGGGACGCCCAGCGCCGTTTGCGTGCCGCCCGACGACGGCGCGCGGTAGCCCGGGGAGGGCACGCTCGGGGCGCCCGCGCGCAGCGGGGGGCGACGTCGGCGCGCGGCCGGGCGCTCGTCGAGCAGCTCGTCGAACCGGTCGAGGTCGCAGCCGAGCGCGCACAGCCCGACGGCGCAGAGGACGAGGACGCTTCGCACGCCGAAGGAATGCCACAACCGCGCGCCCGCGGGAGACGAAACGCGTCGACGAAACGCGCCCGTCCGACGGCGCGCCACCGCGGAGCTCCGCGGGGCGTGACGCGGGGTGCTGTCAACGTTCTGCCATCCACCGCCGAGAAGTTTGGGACCGGCGTCGACCGCCTTAGGCTCCCCTCGTCACCACACGACGCGGCGAGCGCCGCGCGACCACCGTGACCCCACGGGGAGGGGCACCGCCCGCCGAGGCGGCGCCCCCGGAGGGGACCCACGTCCGTCGTGCGCCGCGCCAGCAAGGGAAAGCACTTCCACACGCATGTCGTCCTTCGCCCTCACCCTGTCGCGCACGCCCTCCGCCCCCGCCCTCAGCTCCGCCGCCCCCGCGACGGCTTCGCGCGGCGGCCTCGAGCTCCGCCTCGCCGGCGAGCTCCTCCCCGCGTCGTCGAGCCCCGAAGACGCCGCGTGGCTCCTGCGCGACCTCCTCGCCGCCGCGGTGACCCTGGCCGAGGGGCGCGCGGTGAAGGCCCTCGTCCCCTTCCACGACGCGCCCTGGGAGCTCTGCCTCGCCGCGGGCGACAACTGCCTGCTCGTCAGCGCCTACCGCACCGGCCCGATGCCCGACGTGCGCGTGCTCGACCACCCCGTCGCCCTCGCCGAGCTCGTCGCCCAGGCCCGCGCGGTGCTCGCCGGGCTCGACGGCCTCGACGACGACCTCGCCGCCCACCTCGCCGCCCTCGTCGCCCGCCTCGCGTCGTGCGAGCGACCGCTCACGGCCCCCGCGCGCGGCGAGGCCGAGGTGGTCCGCTGGCGCAGCCGCGCGCGGATGGCGGTGTGCGGCTCGGGCACGGAGTCGGCCCTCGGCGCCGTCTTCCAGGTGAGCGTCACCCCCTCGCCCGACGCCCCGCGCGGCGAGAGCGCCCACGCCGACCTCCACGCCCTCCTCGTCCGCGGCCGCGCCGGCTTCGAACTCCGCGGCCGCCGCGTCGACCTCGCACCCGGCTACGTCTTCCTTCACTTCGAACGCCTCGTCCAGCTCTGCCGCCCGATGCTCGAGGCGTGGTCGTCGCGCCGCCCGCTCCACCTGCGCGCGCAGCTCGGCGACGGCACCGTGGCGCTGCGGCTCGGCGCCGACGGCCGCCTCGCGATCACCTTCCAGCGCCCCGCCGAGGGGACGGTCACCGTGCCCGCGGTCGACCCGCGCGCCTTCGCCGCGGCGGTGCTCGAGGGCTCGTTCGCGCTCTGCTCGACGCTCACCCGCGGCGACCGCCGCCTCGCGCGCAACCTCCGGCTCCGCGCGCTCCGCGCCGAGGGCCGCGGGCTCCGCCGGTGGCTCCGCGGCCTCGAGCGCCCCGAGGCCCGCGTCAACGACGACCCCGCCCTCTACCGCGCGATCACCGCCGCGCCCGCCTCGCCCTCGCCCGCCGAGCCCGACATCGCAGCGATGAGCCGGCTTCGCTACGCCCAGCGCTGGCGCGCCGAGATCGAGGGGATCGACCTCGCCGGCATCGCCCTCTGCGGCGACAAGCTCATCGTGCCCGGCAACCGCGAGCTCCACGCCCTCGACCGGGTCACCGGCGCGGCCGCGTGGTCGGTTCCCGTCGCGCGCGCCGCCACCACGCTCGCCGGCGACGGCCTCCTGCGCCTCACCCAGCGCGGCGACGTGGAGCTCCGCTCCACCGCCACCGGTGAGGCCCTCTGGAGCGCGCGCCTCGCCGCCCGCGTCGGCGCCGCCGTGGCCCACGCGGTGAGCGCCCCCGGGCTCCCGCGCCTCGTGGTGGTGGCCGAAGGGGAGCGCCGCCTCGTCGCGCTCGACCTCCGCACCGGCGAGGCCCGCTGGGCCTGGACCTCCCGCCAGGGCGGCGCCTTCAAGCTCCGCCGCGTCGGCAAGCTCCTGCTGGTGACCGCCGGCGACGCGACCGTGACCGCGCTCGACCTCGGCTCCGGCGAGCCCGTCTGGCGCCACGCCGACCGCGGCTTCTTCACCGCCGCGCCGCTCGTCCACCGCGACCGCTGCGTCGCGCTGGCGGGCGAAGGCGGCCGCGGGCCCGCGCGGCTGGCGGCCCTCGACGCGTACACCGGCGCGCTCCGCTGGTCGGCCGACGCCGACGCGCCCGCCTGCTGCGCCCCGGTGGCGGCGGGCGACACGGTGGCGGTGGCGCTCGCCACGCGCGAGGGCGTCACGCTCGCGGGCTACGACCTCGCGACCGGCGAGGAGCGCTTCCGCGCGCCGCTCGGGGCGCTGCCCGGGGTCTACAACGCGCGGCCGGCGGTGACGGCCTTCGACGACCTCGTGGTCGCCTCGCTCCCGACGGGCCGCGTGGTGGCGGTCGACGCGAACACCGGCGCGACCCGCTGGGCCCAGACCTTCCGCGCGCCCACCGCCGACGACGTGCCGCGCCGCCTCGACCTGCAGCTCCGCGCCGGCGCCCTCTTCGTGCCGCAGAGCTCGCTCGCGGTGCTGCGCCCGCGCGACGGCGTGACGCTCGCGCAGGTCGACGCCTGCGACCTCGTGCCCGACGTGGTGCGCGTCGACGAGCAGTGCGCCCTCTACGTCGCGGAGGAGAGCGGCCACGTCGGGTGCTACGAGCTCGGCGCGCGGCTCCGCGTGCTCCGCCCGGTGTGACCTACGCGTCGAGGTCGGCGCGGCAGACGGGTGGGCGCTCGGCGACGGAGATCCCGAGGCGCGTGCCGGAGCCCTCGGGGCCGGTGAACACCGTCGGGCGCCCGAGGCCCTCGCTCCCGCCGCGGTACATGGTGATCTGCCCGACGAACATCGACGCCCGCTCCGCGGAGACGACCACGTCGGCGTAGCCGTCGTTGTCGATGTCACGCGCGCCGCCGAGGGCGCCGCCGAAGAGGGCGCGGGAGCCGGCGGCGAGGTCGAAGAGGTTCTGCGCGGGCGTGAGCGCGACGCCGGCCTCGGCGCCGCGGAAGACGTAGGCGCGGCCGGTGTACGTGTCGACGCGGGGCGCGGAGACGAGCACGTCGGCGAAGCCGTCGCCGTTGGTGTCGCCGGCGCCGACCAGCGAGGTGCCGAAGTCGGCCTCCATGCCCGCGGGGCCGATGACGGTGCGGGAAGCGGGGTTGGCGAGCCCCATCGCGCCGCCGTGGTAGACGTGGATCCGGCCCGTGCCGTTGTCGACCGAGGGGGCCCCCATGGCCCCGTCGGGGTAGCCGTCGCCGTTGGTGTCGCCGACGCCCGCGACCGACGTGCCCGCGCGGCCGCCGAAGGGGTCGACGAGCGCGGCCGACGCGTCCACCGCGAGGCCGAAGCGCGACCCGAGGTACACGAACGCGCGGCCCACGCCGCCGCTGTGCTCCGGCGCTCCGACGATGAGGTCGTCGTCGCCGTCGGCGTCGACG
Source organism: Polyangiales bacterium (assembly GCA_046351555.1). Taxonomy (GTDB): domain Bacteria; phylum Myxococcota_A; class Polyangia; order Polyangiales; genus CAISKJ01. Next base: position 115,321 of record JAXLYI010000023.1, on the reverse strand, counting down.
TCGCCGAGGCCCGCCACCGCCTGGCCGAAGCGCGTGCCCGCCATCGCGGGGCCCTCGAGCGTCACCGACGGGGTCGCGGCGAGGCCGCGGCCGTTGCCGTGGTAGACGAAGACGCGGCCGTTGCGCGCGCCGTACGCCCCGACGGCGAGGTCGGCGTAGCCGTCGGCGTTGACGTCGCCCACCGCGGCGACGGCGTAGCCGAAGTAGGCCCCCTCGCCGTCGAGCCCCTCGAGGGCGGCGGTGGGGATGGTGGCGAGGCCCGCGGGGCCGCCGCGGAAGAGGTAGACGCGGCCGACGTTGTTGCCGATGGCCGGGGCGCCGACGGCGAGGTCGCTGTACCCGTCGCCCGTGTAGTCCCCGGCGGCGAGCGACCAGCCGAACTGAGTCCCCGACGTCGCCATGGGGGACGCGGGCATCGGGTCGGGCACGGTGACGCGCCCCATCGGCGTGGTGCCGCCGGCGGTGCCGCGGTACACGTACACGCGAGGCCCTGGCATCCCGAGCAGCGGCGCGCCCGCGACCACGTCGGCGAAGCCGTCGCCGTCGAAATCCGGGTCGTGGCCCCAGGTGGCGACGGGCGCCTCGGGGCGGTCGGCGGGGCCGGTGACCCCCACGCGCCACACCGGCGAGCTCGCCTCGCCCGCGCGGACGCGCCAGAAGAGCGTACCGCGCGGGAGGTCGGCGGTCGGGCGCGCGGTGCCGGGCCCGGGGCCCGCGGGGAAGGTCGCGATCACCTCGGTGCACGCGCGGTCGCGGCACACCTCGGCGGCCGAGTCCATCGGCGCGTCGGGCGGCGTCGACCAGCGGAACGTGGGCCGCCGCCCCGTCACGAAGCTCCCCGAGAGCGGCGCCCGAAGCCGCGGCTGCTCGCGGCACCCGTCGCCGACGCGCACGTAGCCCGGGTTGCATTCGAAGCTGCACGTGCCCATCTCGCAGGTGGGGGCGGCGTTTTCGGGCGCGGTGCAGGGCTCGCAGCGCGCGCCGCAGGAGTCGGGCGAGATGTCGGCGCGGCACTCCTCGCCGCAGGCGTGGAAGCCCGGGATGCACTGGAACCCGCAGGCCCCCGCGGTGCAGGTGGCGCGGCCGTTCACCGGGACGCGGCAGCGGGTGCAGGAGGGGCCGCAGCCGAGCGGCGAGGTGCCGTCGCTGCAGACGTCCCCGCAGCGGCGGAACCCGTCGCGGCAGGTGAAATCGCAGCGGCCGCCCATGCAGGCGGCGACGCCGTTCTCGGGCGTGGGGCAGGGGGCGCAGCGGTCGCCGCAGGAGGCCACCGCGTCGTTGGCGGCGCAGTTGTCGCCGCAGGCGTGGAAGCCCGCGTTGCACGTGAGCCGGCACGCGGCCATCACGCACGCGACGGTGCCGTTGCTCGGGGTGGGGCAGGGGGTGCAGCGCAGGCCGCAGGAGCTTGCGTCGTTGTCCGACACGCAGCGCGTCCCGCAGGCGTGGTAGCCCGCGTCGCACACCACGCCGCAGTCGGAGACCACGCCCGAGCCCATGCACGCGGCGCGGCCGTTGCGGGGCGCCGGGCACGGGTCGCAGCGCAGGCCGCAGCTCATGGGGGAGTTGTCGGGCAGGCACGAGGTGCCGCAGCGGTGCGTGCCCATCGCGCAGGGGAGCAGGCACTGGCCGTCGGTGCAGCGGGCGGGCGAGGGGCAGCGGTTGCCGCAGGCGCCGCAGTTCTCCTGGTCGACGGAGGTGTCGGTGCAGCCGAGGCGGGGGCACCATGTCTGCGGGGCCGAACACGCGCAGCGGCCGTCGGCGCAGAAGGCCCCGGCGCCGCACGACGTCTCGCAGGTGCCGCAGTGGGCGCTGTCGGTCTGCGGGTTGAAGCACTGGTCGCCGCAGCGGAGGGGGTTCGCGGCCGGGCACGAGCACGCGCCCCCGCGGCAGGCGAGGCCCGCGCCGCAGGGCGTGTCGTTGGGGAGCGCTTCGAACACGCAGTAGCCCGACTCCGAGCAGCGCTCGTCGCGCGAGCAGGGGTCGGCGTCGACGCACTGGGCGGCGGTGGTGCAGGGGCGCCGCGGGAGGCAGCCGCGGGAGAGATCGCACACGGAGCCCGACGGACAGCGCGACGCCTCAGGCTCGTAGACGCATCTGCCGGCGAAGCAGCGATCGGTGGTGCATGACACGCGGTCGTTGCAGTCGGGGTCGAGGGCGCACTCGGGGCGGGTGCCGTCGAGGGGCCCGTCGGCGCCCGGGCCGGCGTCGTTGGGCGCGGGCGAGTCGCTGCACGCGACGAGCGCGACGCACGACGTGAGCCAAAGGGCGTGGAGCAGGCGGCGCATCGGGCCCGTGATCGTATCAGAGGGCCCGTGATAGCGTCGCGGGCTCCGAACGGACGAAGCGCGAGGAGAGACGACGATGACGACCCCCTGGGAGCGGTACCTGAGCGAACTCTACGAGGACGAGGGCCTCGGGGTGATGGTCGACACCAGCCGGATGGGCATCGACCCGGCGTGGCGGGAGTCGATGGCGCCGGCCCTGGCGCGGGCTTTCGAAGCGATGGAGGCCCTGGAGAAGGGGGCGATCGCCAACCCCGACGAGGGGCGGATGGTGGGGCACTACTGGCTCCGCGACCCGGCGCGGGCGCCGACGCCGGAGCTCACCGCGGCCATCGAGGGGACGGTGGCGCGGGTGGAGTCCTTCGCGCGGGAGGTCCACACGGGGGCGGTCGCGCCGCCGGGGGGCGGGCGCTACGACACCGTGCTGGTGGTCGGCATCGGGGGCTCGGCGCTCGGCCCGCAGTTCGTGTCGAACGCGCTGCGGGCGAAGGGCGACCCGTGCCGCGCGCTCTTCGTCGACAACACCGACCCCGACGGCATCGACCGCACCCTCGACGACGCGGGCGACCTCGGGCGCGCGCTGACGGTGGTGATCTCGAAGTCGGGCGGAACCAAGGAGACCCGCAACGGGATGCTCGAGGTGGCGCGGGCGTACCGCGCGCGGGGCCTCGCGTTCGAACCGAGCGCGGTGGCGGTGACGGGCGAGGGGAGCGAGCTCGATCGCCTCGCCACGCGCGACGGGTGGCGCGCGCGCTTCCCGATGTGGGACTGGGTCGGCGGGCGCACCTCCGAGCTGTCGGCGGTGGGCCTCCTGCCGGCGGCGCTCCAGGGCTTCGACATCCGCGGGATGCTCGACGGCGCGCGCCGCATGGACGCCCTCACCCGCGCGAAGGACGCCGCGACGAACCCCGCCGCCCGCCTCGCCCTCGCGTGGCACCACGCCACCCGCGGCCGCGGCGAGCGCGACATGGTGGTGCTCCCCTACAAAGACCGCCTCGAGCTCTTCTCCCGCTACCTCCAGCAGCTCGTGATGGAGTCCCTCGGCAAGGAGCGCGACCTCGACGGCGGCATCGTTCGCCAGGGCATCGCGGTGTACGGCAACAAGGGGAGCACCGACCAGCACGCCTACGTGCAGCAGCTCCGCGACGGGGTCGACAACTTCTTCGTCACCTTCGTCGAGGCGCTCCGCGACCGCGCGGGCGACAGCATGGAGGTCGAGCCCGGCGTCACCTCGGGCGACTTCCTCTTCGGCTTCCTCGAGGGAACGCGCCGCGCGCTCCACGACAACGGCCGCCCCTCGATGACCGTCACGCTCCCCGACGTGAGCGCCCGCTCGGTCGGCGCGCTCATCGCCCTCTACGAGCGCGCCGTCGGGCTCTACGCCTCGCTCGTCAACGTCAACGCCTACCACCAGCCCGGCGTCGAGGCCGGCAAGAAGGCCGCGGGCGCCGTCGTCGCCGCGCAGGCGAAGGTGCTCGCGGCCCTGCGCGCGTCGCCCGAGGCGCGCGACGTCCCCGCCGTGGCCGCCGCCGCGGGCGTCGACGAGGAGACCGCCTTCCGCGTGCTCGTGCACGTCAGCGCGAGCGCGCACCACCGCGTCGAGCGCGTCGCCGGCGGCGCCGCGGGCCCCCGCTTCCGCGCGCTCGCGTAGTTGACGGAAAGGCTTTTCTGCGCCGCTTTTTGGAGCTCCTGCGCCCGCGCCTACATAGTCGCACCCATCCAAGGGAGACGACGAATGGGTGCAGACCTGACGGTACGGCAGAAGATCCTGGTGGCGGCGTCGGTGCTCGGCGAGGAGTCCGACGCATTCTCCGTGGAAGACCTCATCGTGCGGAGCTGGCAGCTCTACCCGGAGGCCTTCTCGCTGCGCGGCTACTTCTCGAAGCACCCCGACTCCAACCGCGTGCTCGCGAAGCTCTCGGGCGTCGACGGGCTCTGCGGCCTCGGCTGGCTCGAGCACACCGACCAGCGGATGTACCGCGTGACGCGCAAGGGCCGGGTCATCGCGAAGCAGCTCCAGGGCCTCGCCGCCGGCGGCGCGCTGGTGAGCGCCGAGGTCGACGAGGCCGCCGAGGCGCCCGCCGCCGCGGCCCCCGCGCCCAAGCCCGCCCCGCGCAAGGAGGAAGCGCCCGCCGCGGCCCCCACGCCGAAGCCGGCCCGCGCGCGCAAGGCCGAGGCGAAGAAGCCCGAGGCCCCGCCGCCGGTCGTCGAGCTCACGCTGCAGGAGGTCCACGCGGTGGGCCTCATCGCGAAGAGCGACGCGCTGCGGAAGTTCCTGCGCGGCTCGCCGCTCACCTTCGCGGATGCGTGCGTCTTCTGGGGCATCTCGCAGCAGCGCCCCGCGGCCGTGCAGCAGCGCCTCGACGCGACGGAAGAGCTGCTCAAGCGCGTGGTCGACAGCCTCGGCACCGAGGGCGCGACCGACGGCCGCCTCCCGTCGCTCTCCACCTGCTACGGCCTGCTCAACCTCCACCGGCTCATGCTGGGCCGCTTCGCCCGCGAGCTCGACGCCGTCCGCGCCCAGCGCGCCGCGGGCTGAATCGCCGAAAATACCTGGAATTCCAGGTGATTCACGAAAAAGAAACACGAGTGTTGACAGGGGCGGGGGGTCTGAGTAGGTTCCGCGCCCCGTCAGCAACCGGCGGCCCCCGAAACGGGGCGGCCCGATCGAAAAAAGAAAACGATCGAAAAAAAGAAGTTGACGAGCGAAGGGAAGGCGGTTAGAAACGCGCTCCCTCCGACGGAGAAGGAGAGACGAAGCGGACCGGCGAGAACCCGGTCTCAACGCCTCCCTCCCCGTCGGGACGGAAAGAAGACGCACCGCATCGCGCGGTGAAGAGACTGCGGTCTCCGTCGATCTTTGAAAACCTGGTTGCAGGATGACCGACTCAGCCGAGTCGGTCGCGCTGACGAGTCTCCCTCGAGCAATCGAGAGAGGTTTGTCGGTAGAGGAAGCGGAACGCGCCCGCTGCCGTTGACTCCCGTCACGGTACGCGGAGCGCAAGTTAATCGAGACATACAGGCCAAAAGCCTGGATGA
>JAXLYI010000023.1:0-102500 GCA_046351555.1 Polyangiales bacterium | reverse complement strand
GCCCCTCCCGTGAACATCGACATCGAACAGATCGAACGCCTGATGCAGGCGCTCCGCGAGCACGACTTCCACGAGGTCGAGATCCAGCAGGGCGAGGAGCGCATCGCGCTCCGCCGCGGCGCCGCGCCCGTCGTGGCCGCCGCGGGGATCCCCGCGATCTCCGCCTTCCCGATGCCCACCGGCGAGCGAGAGCGCGCGACGGGCATCGACGAGGTGCGCGCCCCCGCGGCGCCCGCGGCCGACCCCGCGCTCGTCACGGTGAACGCGCCGCTGGTGGGGACGTTCTACCGCTCGCCGTCGCCCGAGGCGCGGCCCTTCGTCGAGGTGGGGAGCCTCGTGCGCAAGGGCACGGTGCTCTGCATCATCGAGGCGTTCAAGCTCATGAACGAGATCGAGAGCGAGGTCGACGGGGTCGTCGCCGAAGTCGTGGTCGAGAACGGCAAGCCCGTCGAGTTCGGCCAGGGCCTCATTCGCATCCGCCGCTCGGGCTGACGGGGCGACGGCCGTGTTCAAGAAGGTCCTCGTCGCCAACCGCGGGGAGATCGCGCTCCGCATCATCCGCGCGTGCAAGGAGCTCGGGCTGCGCACGGTGGCCGTGCACTCCACCGTCGACGCGGAGGCCCTCCACGTGCGCTTCGCCGACGAGTCGGTGTGCATCGGCCCGGCCGCCCCGACGCGCTCGTACCTCCACCTCCCGTCGCTCATCGCGGCGGCGGAGATCACCGGGGCCGACGCGATCCATCCCGGGTACGGGTTCCTCTCGGAGAACGCGGAGTTCGCCGAGGTGTGCCGGCGATGCCGGATCACGTTCATCGGCCCGTCGCCCGAGGCGATGCGCGCGTGGGGCGACAAGGTGTCGGCGCGCGCCAACGCCGCGCGCTTCGGCTTCCCGATGCTGCCCGGCACCGAGGTGCTGCGCGACCCGGAGCACGCGCGGGAAGAGGCGCGCCGCATCGGGTACCCGGTGATCTTGAAGGCGTCGGGCGGCGGCGGCGGGCGCGGGATGAAGATCGTCCGCGCGGAGGCCGACCTCGAGAACGCGTTCCGTACGGCGCAGTCCGAGGCGCTCGCGGGCTTCAAGAACCCCGACGTCTACATGGAGCGCTTCATCGAGCACCCGCAGCACGTGGAGTTCCAGGTGCTCGCGGACGCCCACGGCAACGCGGTGTGCGTAGGCGAGCGCGAGTGCACGCTCCAGCGGCGGCACCAGAAGGTGCTCGAAGAAGCCCCGTCGCCCAACCTCCGCCCGCAGCTCCGCGAGCACCTCATGGAGGTGGTGGCCAACGCGGTGCGGGAGACCGGGTACACCTCGCTCGGGACGCTGGAGTTTCTCCTCGACGAGCGCGGCGAGGCGTACTTCATGGAGATGAACACCCGCGTCCAGGTCGAGCACCCCATCACCGAGGCGGTGACCGGGCTCGACCTCGTGGCCGAGCAGATCCTCATCGCCGCGGGCGCGAAGCTGCGGGTCCAGTCGCACAAGATCACCCCGCGCGGGCACGCCATCGAGTGCCGCATCAACGCCGAGGACCCCGTCACCTTCGCCCCCTCGCCGGGCCGCGTGACCACCTACCTCGCGCCCGGCGGCCTCGGCGTCCGCGTCGACTCGGGCATCTACGCCGGGTGGAACGTCCCCCCCCACTACGACTCCCTCCTCGCCAAGCTCATCGTCCACAGCACCGACCGCGCCGGGGCCATCGCCCGCATGCGCCGCGCGCTCGACGAGTTCGTGGTCGAGGGCATCAAGACCAACATCCCCCTGCACCGCCGCATCCTCGAGCACCCGAGATTCCAGCGCGGTGAGGTGACCACCCGCTTCCTCGAGCAGATGCTCGCCGAGGGGTGACCGCAAGGGTCGTCCCGTCAGGATATGTCCACGCCCGCGCGGCGACGGATTGTCGAACGGCCGAGTTCACCGCAGGGTACGCGTCGTCCGGATGTTCACCGCGCGCCACCCCGACCCCGCCCTCCGCGCCCCCGCTGGCTCCACGCAGGCCGCCGCGCGCGAGGGGGATTTCGTCGCGGTCGACACCGAGACCACCGGCCTCGACTGGCACGACCGCCTCGTCGAGATCGGTGCGGTGCGCTTCCGCGGCGACCGCGTGGTGGCCGAGTGGCGCACCCTCGTCGACCCGCAGCGCCCCATTCCCGCGGGCGCCACGGCCGTCCACGGGCTCACCGACGACGCCGTCCGCGACGCGCCCCCGGCGGTGGAGGCCCTCACGGCGTTGGAGCGCTTCTGCGCCGGCGCCACCCTCCTCGCCCACAACGCGCGCTTCGACCGCGACGTGCTGGCGGCGGAGTTCGTCCGGGCCGCGCTCCCGCTGCCGCGCAACCCGATGTACTGCACCTGGCGGCTCTCGAAGCACGGCGTGCCCGACTCGCCGCGCCACGGGCTCATCGCGCTGGCGAAGCACCTGGCGTTTCCCGCCGTGTCGCCGCATCGGGCGCTGGCCGACGCCGAGCTCACGCGGATGCTCTTCCTCGCGTGCTGCGCGCGGCTGCCCGGCGGTGACTCGCTCGCCACGCTCGACGCCTGCGCCACCGAGGGGGAGGGGCCGTGGCGCTTCGAGGGGGCCGTCCGGCGGGTGATGGCCCTGCCGCCGCACCTGGAGGGCCTGCGCGGGCACCGCCGCGACGGGACCCGGGTGAGGCTCCGCATGGCCACCGGGGCGACGCTCTGGGGCGTGCCGGGGGCCGTCTACGCGCGGGGCGAGGAGGCCAGGGTCGACCTTCGCTGCGACGACGGGCGGGTCGTCAGCGTGGCGCTGGCGGAGATTGTGGCCGTGGGGGCGTGATACCGTCGCGGCCCTCCGGGTGCTGTCTTGCTGGTGAATCTCCTTCGGTTCGTGGCCCTCATCGGGGCGCTGGTGTTCGTCCACGAGCTCGGGCACTTCGCGTGGGCCAAGGCCTTCCGCGTGAAGGTGTTGAAGTTCTCGCTCGGCTTCGGGCCGCGGGTGTTCGGCTACCGCCACGAGGAGACCGACTACTGCGTGTCGCTCATCCCGCTCGGCGGCTTCGTGAAGATGCTCGGCGAGGAGCCCGGCGACCACGTCGCCCCCGAGGACGTCGCCCGCTCCTTCCACAAGCAGCGGCTCTGGAAGCGCTTCGTCATCGTGCTCGCCGGCCCGATGATGTCGCTGCTCTTCCCGGTTCTCTTGTACTTCGTGGTGTTCCTCGGGCAGACCGACCTCACCGCGCCGGTGGTGGGCTCGGTGGTGCCGGGCTACCCCGCGGAGGGGAGGCTGCTCCCGGGCGACCGCGTGCTCGCCGTCGACGGCCGCGCGGTGCGATCGTTTCAGGACGTTCGTGAGGCGATCGCGGCGGCGCCGGGGCGCGAGCTCCGCTTCGACGTGCAGCGCGGCGAGCAGACGGCCACCGCGCGCGTGACCCCGGAGGCGGTTCGCGTCGAGCGGGCCCTCGACGTCGTCGAGACGGTGGGGCGCGCGGGCGTGCTCGCGGGCTTCGCGCTCCCGGTGATCGGCGTGCGGTCGCCGACGTCGCCCGCGGGCGTCGCGGGCTTGCAGACCTTCGACCTGGTCACGATGTACGCGGGCGCGCCCATCCGGCGGCAGGTGGACCTCGAGCGGGCGCTCCAGGCGAGCCGCGGGGCCACGGTTCCCGTCGGGTACCTCCGCCCGCGGCGGGTGGAGGGCGCGCTCGGGGGGCTGCTCGACCTGGAGGTGTTCGACCCGGGGCTCGCGCAGCTCACGCCCGAGCCGGGCAACGGGGAGGTGCTGCGCCGCACGGGGATCGAGTCGCCCGACCTCTACGTCGCCGACGTCGACCCCGACTCGCCCGAGTACCAGATGGGGCTGCGGCGCGGCGCGCGCATCCTCGCGCACGACGGCGTCGCGCCCTCGTCGTGGGAGCGCTTCTCCGAGCGCGTGATGAGCGCCGGGCGCGACCTGCGTGAGCTGCGGTTCGTGCAAGGGGGCCGCGAGGAGCAGGGGTCGTTCTCGCTGCGGCCGACGTCGTGGACGGACGAGTTCGGGCAGCGCTACGTGCGGCTGTCGTTCGACACGCGCCACTGGGTCCCCGTCGAGGCTGACGCGCCGATCGAGAACCCCTCGCCGACGCTCTACGCGATGCGCGCGGCGGTGCGCGAGACCAGCGAGGCGATGCGCTTCCTCTCGACGGGCATCGTGCGGGTGATCCAGGGGCGCGTGTCCATCCGCACGGTGGGCGGGCCGATCATGATCTACGACGTGTCGCGGAGCAGCGCGGCCGAGGGCCCGTGGGGCTTCCTGTGGCTGATGGCCCTGGTGAGCATCAACCTCGGGCTCATCAACCTCCTGCCCATTCCGACGCTCGACGGCGGGCACCTGCTGTTCTTCGTGATGGAGGGCGCGATCCGGAGGCCGGTGCCGCTGTGGATCCGCCAGGTGGCCTCGGTGCTCGGGCTCACGCTCGTGCTCGGCGTGATGCTCCTCGCCTTCAAGAACGACCTGCAGCGGAAGTTCGGGAACACCGCGCCCATCGTGACCTCGGCGCCGGCGCCGGGGCGGTGAGGGCGCGGTGCGCGTCGGGGACGTCGTCGGCGGGAGGGTTCCCTTGATGTGACGGCAGCTTCGGGCGAGCGTTGCGCGTGGCGCGCGGGGCGTCAGTTGTCGGCGAGGACGGCGGCGGTGCTCGTCGCGGTGACGGCGCGGAGGAACCAGCGGTCGAGCGTGGGGAGGTCGCGGCAGGCGAGGATGCGCGCGCGGGCCTCGTCGTCGACCGCCACGCCGCGCGCGGTGAGCAGTTGGAGCAGCGCGTCGGCTTTGCCCTCGGCCACGCCCTCGGCCTTGCCCTCCTCCTTGCCGCGGGCCTGGAAGGTGTTGACGAAGGCGCTGACGACGGCGTTTTCGGGGAGGACGAGGGGCTTCATCGAGAGGATCTCCTGGGCGATTCGGCTGAACTGCTCGTCGAGCATGGCGATCATCGCGCACGTGAGCTCGTAGCGCAACGCGGGGTCCTGGACGGCGCGGAGGGTCTCGGCGGCGCGTGTGACCACCGCCCTCGCGCGGGCGCCGGACTGGTCGTGGACGGCCCACGCGGCGAAGAGCGCGAGCTCCGCGCGGCCGGGCGCGAGGAGGGCGTCGACCTCGGCGAGCGTCAACTGGATCACGACGGGCTCCAGCCACAGGCGCGTGCCGCCGGGGCCCTCCACGGCGCAGAGCCCCTCGGCCCAGCGGGCCACGCTGGCGTCGTGGGTGATGACGACGACGTCGCCCATCGCGCGGCGGGCGTCGAGGAGGAGGCCGGCGGCGGCGAGCCACTTGCGTTGCTTGTCGTCGTCGCGCCCGCGCTGCACCTCCACGACGACCCACGCGCCGCGCTCCCCGTCGGCGAGGAGCACCACGTCGGGCCGCACCTCCAGCGGGTTGGCGACGCGCAGGGCCGAGTCCTTCGCGGTGAGCGACGTGGCGACGGCGCGGCGGCCCCGCGCGACGAGGAGCGCGTCGAGGTACTCGGGGCGCTGCTGCAGGAGAGACACGAGCGTCTCGTGGGCGGAGCCGGGCATGACGCGGCGGCGTACCCTGATGCATTCGGCCGCGCAACGCGGCTGGGGACGGGGAATGTCGCGCGCGAAAGGGCTGCTTAGAAGGCGATTGAGCGCCCGCGCCCGTGCGCTGCCGCCCCTCAGCCCGCGTCGAGCCCGAGGAGGGCGTGCACCTTCGCGGCCACGGCGGGGAGCTCGTGGCGGCGGTTGCCCGCGTACGCGAGGAGCGCGAGGTCGGGCGTCTGCACGGCGCCGCCGTGGAAGAGGAAGGCGCGCGTGCGGATCACCTTGTAGAGCTTCACCAGCTTGCGGTCACTGACGAGCACCTTGTCCTCCGTCTCCAGCGTCCGCACGATGCGCCGGAACTCCGCGAACACCGACGTCGGGAACCACTGCTCGCGGTCGGCGCCGCCCGAGCCCTGCGCGCCGAAGGTGAGGTCCATGAAGCGCTTGAGCTTCAGGAAGTCGTCGAAGTGGGCCGTGCCGCGCGCCCAGGGGCGGCGCTCGGTGGCGCGGTAGACCTCGTTCATCACGCCGGCGTCGACGAGCTCGGTGAAGTGCGAGTCCTTCACCGGGCGCGTCTCCACCTTGAGCACGAAGCGGTCGGCGAGGGCGTCGAGCTCGGACTGCTCGGGGATGTCGTTGGTCGCCGCGAAGAGCATCCGCAGCGCCACCGGCACCGGCTCGCCGTCCTGGTAGTACTTCCGCTCGTTGACGATCGTGAGCAGCGTGTTGAGGATCGCGCTGTTCGACTTGAAGATCTCGTCGAGGAAGGCGACGCGCGCCTCGGGGAGCTTCGCCCGCGTGCGCCGGACGAAGCGGCCCTGCTTGAGCAGGTCGATGTCGATCGGCCCGAGGATCTCGCTCGGCTCGGTGAACTTCGTCAGCATGTACTCGAAGTAGTCGCCCTCGCCGAGCCCGAGGCTCTCGACGAACTTCACCACGAGGTCGCTCTTCGCCGTGCCCGGCGGGCCCACCAGCAGGAGCGGCTCCTGCGCGCAGGCGCACACCGTCGCGAGGTCGACCTCCTCCGAGCGGCGGACGAAGTACTCCTTCAGCTCACGGCGGTTCTGGTTGATCCGAGCGCGGATGTCGTCGATCTCGCGCTCGAGCTCCTTCAGCGTCCACATGCGTCCCTCCAGTCGGCCAGGATCCTGCGCCGCGTGGCCTGCTCCTCGTCGGCGAGCCAGGCGCCGGCCCGGTCGTCGGCCACCGTCACCTCGTCGGCGAGGGCGTCGACCACCCGCTCCGCGATCAACACCTTGTGCGTCTCGTACACCCGCTGCGTGCTCGCAGTGAACGAGTCGGTGAAGCGCCCGAGCGCTTCGAACACCTTCCGGCACCGCGGGGCCCGCGCGGCCACGGGCCAGTGCCGCAGCGCCCCGAGCACCGCCGCGCCCGCCTCGTGGCGCCCGACGTGGTCGAGGCCGTCGCCGAGCGCGTCGTCGAGCGCCTCGTCGAGCAGCGCGTCGGCCCGCTCCGTCTCGCGCAACAGCAGAAACCCCTCGGCCAGCGCCGCCCGCAGCCGCACGCCCTCGCGCTTGCCCCGCTCGGCCGACGGGACCATCGCGTCGAGGAAGCGCCGCGCCGCCGACCCCGCGCCCAGACGCCGCAGCGCCGCGAGCCCCGGCGTCACGGCCGTGAGCAGGTCGCGCGTGGCGGGCGCGTCGGGCGCGCGGACGAGCGCCACCACCGCGTCGAGCAGCGCGTCGACGCCGGGCGCGTCGTGAAGAACCGCCGCCGCGCGCAGGCACTCGCCGATGAGCTCGGCCCGGTGTCCCGGGTGCGAGAGCCGCCCGAGGCGGAGCTGGGCCGCGCGGAGGAGCGAGGCGAGGAGCTCGTCGTTGCCGCTCCGCACGCCGACGCGGAGCATCCGCTGCCCGACGATGCGCACCTCGAAGTCGAAGAGCGAGCGGTCGTCCATCAGCGAGGTGAGCGCGTCGAGGGCGCGCTCGGGGCGGGCCTCGGCCTCGGCGAGGGCGCGCTCCACGGTCTGCTTGGCGGCGGCGCCGACCGCGTCGACGGCGCCGGTGCGCAGCCACTCGGAGCGCTTGCGGAGCCACTCGACCCTGTCCTTCACGCGCGGCTCTTTGATGACCGCGAGGGCGGCCTCGACCTCGGGCTTCCACGCTTCGGCGTCGGCCCGCGTGGCGGTGTGGGCGTAGCGCGCGCGGTAGAGCCCGAGGAGGACCCGGTTGGGCGCGTCGTGGGCGGGGAGCTCGGCCTCGACGGGGCTGAGGAGGTCGTGGCCGCGCGCGCCCGCGCCGAGCCGCGCGAAGCCCACCGCGAAGATCGCCGCGAGGTACGAAGGGAGCGAGTCGAGCCCGCGCTCGGCGGCGCGCGGGAAGGCGGCGACCAGGGCTTCGAGGGCGTCGATCTGCTCGACCCGGGCGCGGGCCGCGTCGGCGCCGCCGTCGGCCTTCTGCGCGAGGGCGAAGCGGACGAAGCGGGGGATGTCGAGCTGGTCGGAGAGGCCGCGCTCGTTGACGCCGCCGAGGATCCGCTCGCGGGCGCGGGTGAGCCCGAGTCGGTCGTTGGTGCGGCCATGGAGCGCGCGGCACACGGCCCACGCGAGGCGCCGCGAGACGGGGGTGTCGGGCTCGGCGAAGCGGCGCGCGGCCTCCTGGTAGAAGCCGTCGTCGACCACGGCTTCGCCGCGAAGCGCGCCCCCGACGGCGCGGGCCGCGAGCCAGGCCGCCTCGCCGGGCGCGAGGCGCTCGCGGGTGACGAGGGCGAGCATCTCGTCGGGTGCGCCGGTGAGCCCGAGGTGACGTCCGCGCAGGGTCGCGAGCGCGTCGCAAGTTGCGGGCGTGGGGCCTTCGAAGAAGATCTGCGCCTCCAGGCAGGCCGCGGCGTCGTCGGACTCGTTCACGCGCTGCTTGCGCCACGCGAGCTCGCGCCAGGGCCCCGGGTCGTCGACGCCTCCCTCGGCGAGCGCGTCTTCGAGCGCGCGGATCTCGCCGCGGATCACCGCGAGCGCGGCGTCGTCCTCCGCCGGTGCAGTGGTGGTCGCGGGGACCTCTTCGGTCGCGGCGGGCGCGGGCTCGCGGCGGACGCGCGGGGGCTTCGGGCGATCGTCGTGGGACGTGGGACCGGCGGCGTCGACGGGGCGCGGGGGCTTCTCCACCTGGAGCTCGGGCCAGTCGAAGACGGCGGATTCTTCGAGGCGTTCGAGCTCGGTGCGGCGGTCGGTGGCGGCGTAGTCGACCCAGCGCGAGAGGGGGGCCTCGTCGAGGGTGCGGGCGGTGAAGATGCGCGGGCCGTCGAGGTCTTCGGCGACGACGACGAGGTGGGCTCGGTCGAGGTCGAGCAGGCCGCGGAGCTCGTCGCGGCGCATGCGCGGGAGGAGCTGGCGGCCGGGCGGGAGGTAGAGGTTGTCGGTTCCGGCGACGCGGGCGAAGCCGGGCGACGCGGCGAGGTCGGAGACGCGCGTGCCGATGCGCGTCTGCCCGGGGCGCACGTGCTCTTGAAGCACGTAGCGGGTCCCCTCGGGGCTCGCGGTGCGGGCCACGGTGAAGCGCGACAGCTCCTCCGACGAGAGCGACTCCACCAGTGCCTCGAGCGCGAGAAATTGCTCCGGGTCGAGCATCCACAGCTCGGGCTCGGCGGGGGCGGCGGGCGCGAGGCGCAGGCGGATGGTGAAGCGCGTCTCGCCGTGCGCGGGGAGGAGGTCGTGGCGGGCGGCGTCGAAGCGCGGCGCGACGGCGTCGTACACGCTCCGAACAGGGAGCGCGTTGGAGGCGAAGCGCCAGCGGCCGTCGCGGGAGACGAGCGCCGTCTGACCAGCGGCGCGGGCGAGGCGCGACACCACATGGCCGAGCGGCTGGGCCCAGGGCCACTCGACCCAGACGTCACCGTCGCCGGCGCGGGCGAAGGCGGTGACGCCTTCGGTGGGTTCTTCGCGGGCGCGGAGGAGGAGGTACATCGGGGGCGAGGGGACGCGGGCGAGGAGCGCGCGCCGGCCGTCGTCGGCGAAGGTGACCTCGGAGACGGTGAAGTCGTCGCGGCCGAGGGCGAGCAGGCGTTCGAGCGTGCGCTGCGCGCCGTCGCCGTCGAGGTCGGCGAGGAAGAGGGCCTCGGCGCAGGGGGGATCGCCCGCGACGCGGACGGGCCGGAGCGCTTCGACGAGCGTGCGGGCCTCGCGCGCGTCGCAGGGCTCGTAGCGCTCGTTGGGGGCGCCCTTCGCGCCGGCGAACGACGCGCCGCGCGCCGAGCGGGTGACGCGGACGACGTCGACGCCCTTCGCGCGGAGCCGCTGGGCGAGGGGCGCGTCGAGGGCCTCGCAGGTGATCACGCTCGCCGGGGAGGGGGGCGACGGGGAGAGGGCGGTCCACGGGGCCATGACGAGCGCGGCGCTCTCCTCGGCGAGCGAGTGGAGCGCGGCGAGGTCGCGTTCGGTGCCGGTGAGGCGGATGCCGTAGGTCATGGGGGGCGCCCGGAGGGGCGCGGAGGATGACACGGCCGCGCGGGAGTTTCACCCACGCTCGGCGGGACGGAGTTGCGGGTGGTCAGGCGGGCTTCGGGGCGTCGTCGGTCTTCTTCGCCTCGGGCTCGGCGTCGGGCTTCTCGTCCTTCTTGTCGGCGGCGGGCGTGCGGCGCTCGGCGAGGCCGAGGCGGATGAGGTGGTCGCGGCGCGTCACGCGCGTGCGGGCGATGGTCGACCACTCCTCGTAGAAGGCGCGGGCCTCGCGGAGACGACGGCCGAGCTCCGTCGCGCTGAGGTCGGCCGCGGCGGCGCCGGTGTCGTCGTGGAGTTCCTCCGCGGTGCGGACGAGCGCCCAGACGCGGCGGCGCTCGTCGGGGGTGACGCCGCGCGCGGCGAGCGTGGCGAGGGCCGCGTGGTCGGCGGCGCGCGTCGCGGCGCGCTCGGGCGACGACTCCAGCGCGTCGAGGCGTGAGAGGAAGGTGTGCGCGCCCACCACGGCGTTGACGCCCTGCGAGGGGCCGAGGTCGTGGAAGACGAAGGCGTGCTGCATCGGGTGGCGGTGTCGCAGCGCGGCCTCGGCGACGGTGAAGGTGGGCTCGTCCCAGGCGTCGATCGCCTCGATGGCGGCGGTCACCTCGCCGTCGTCGACGGTCTCCGCGACGAAGCCCGAGCAGTCGTGCAGGAGCTGCCAGCCGCGCGCGTGCTCCTCCGACGTGTACCCGACGGGCCGCAGCGCCTCCCGCACCGCGCGCAGCGTCCCCACGCCGCGGAGGAATTGAACGAGCCGCATCGGCGTCGCGTCGAGCGTCTCCTGGCCCACCGTCACCGTGACGGCCGGCGTGAAGGGCGGGGGATGGCCCGACGGGGTCGCCTTCGCATGCGCGTTCTCGGCGAGCGTGGGGTCGCTCGCGGGCTGCTTCTTGGTGGGCTTCTTCTTCTTCGATCGATCGGCCATCGCCGTGTCCTCCGTGCGAGGAAGGGGCTTTTCACGCGATGTGCCGGCGTGCGGCGCGCGACGCTCGTGCGGACTGAAATGATGCACGAAGGTGAGCGACCGAACCGCTGGAGCAAGGCGCCGCGGGAGTCGCAGAGACGGCGCGCGGCGGGGGCGTCGAGAAATTGGCAGGTGTCGAGATTTCGTCGGCGCGACCGTCACGATTTCGACAGTGCGCGAGGGGGGCGGGAGGCTGCGACGGGGCGCGAGGCGATCGATGCGGTGGCGAGGCTTCCGACGCGGCGGTGTCGGTCGTTGACGGCGGCGCGCAGGCGCGGCGCCACGGCGGCGGAGGCTTCGGGGGAGGGTGCAGCGGCGATCGATGGCCGAACGCGCGCGGGTGGGTGGGCGCGCGGAGCCGGCGGGGGAGAGGCGGAGGGGCTTCCGACGCGGGCCGCGAGCTTCCGACGCGGGTGCAGGGGGCGCGGCGGTGGCGTCGGAGGCTCCGTGGCGGCGTCGGAAGGAGGTGCGGCTGCATCGATCGCATCGCATGAACCGCGGGCGGGATCGCGAGCCGACCTTGACGTCATGCCTTTCCGTGGGGTCTTCTCCCGCAGCCGCAGGGAAGTCGACGTGGACGCCAACGAGTTGATGGATCTGCTGGGGTACGGCGAAGCGCCGGACTTCCTCCCTCCAGATCAGGCACACCGCGCCGTCGAACATGCTCACGGTCTGCGACACCTTGACGCGACCTGCGCGAGCGGACGAACCCGTGGGCGGTTTCGCGGTGCGTACATGCTCGGCCTCCACCGGGCCGCCGGGAGAAGCGCCACGACCCCCGCGGTGCTGGTGTTCGAAGCGCCCGACGAAGCGGCCGCAGACGAGATCCACCGGGTCGCGTGGAACCAGGGCACCGCTCCGTTCGTGATCGTTCACACGCCCGCGGGCGTGCGGTTGTACTCGGGCTTCGACTACGAGCCCTCGGGCGCCGATCAGGGAAGGCCCCACCAGGCCGGCGTGTTGGAGGCGTGCGTCGCGTTTCATGAGGTCGCCGATCGACTCGAGGCATTTCGCGCCCGCGCGATCGACGACGGAACGATCTGGGCGCGCTGGGGCGGTCGCATCGACGCGACGCGGCGCGTGGACGTGCGCCTCCTGCAAGAGCTGCGGGGCGTCGGCGACTGGCTCGTGCGTGAGCCCGAGCCCGGCGCAGCCCCCGAACCTGGAGCGGACGCGGAGTTCAAGACCAGGGTCGCCCACGCGGTCGTCGGTCGCTTCGTCTATCTGCGCTACCTGCGCGACCGCGGCATCCTCACCAACGCGCGCATCGAAGGTTGGGGACTCGACCCGGCGGAGGTCTTTGGCCGGAAGATCAAGCCGCACTCGTTCCGCGCGCTGATCAAGGCGGTCGACGGGTGGCTGAACGGGGCCATCTTTCCCATGCCGAAGGGAGGGAGGCATGCGCTGCGCGACGAGGACGTGCAGCGCGTCGCTGGTGTCATGCTCGGCGACACGGCCGACGGGCTGTTGAGCTTCGCTTTCAACGCGTACGACTTCTCACACATCCCGGTCGAGCTGCTGTCCTCCATCTACGAGCAGTTCATCGCGAGGGAGGGGCGAGACGAAGCGTCCGGGGCCTACTACACCCCGGTGCCGCTGGTGAACTTTGTCCTCGGCGAGCTCGACGACATGCTCCCCCTGAAGGAGGGGATGCGTGTGCTCGACCCGGCGTGCGGGTCGGGCGCCTTCCTCGTCCAGTGCTACCAGCTCCTCGTCGAGCGGGCGCGGCAACGCCTCGGCCGGCCGCTTCTGCCGCGCGAGCTCCGCGACGTGCTCGTCCGACACATCTTCGGCGTCGATCGGGAGGAAGGCGCCTGCCGCGTGACGGAGTTCAGCCTCGCCCTCGCGCTCCTCGACCAGATCCCGACCGAGACGCTGAACCGCGCGCACAACTTCAAGCTCCCGTCGCTTCACGGCGAGAACATCGTGCAGGGCGACTTCTTCGACGCGGCGGGGTCCTGGGCGGCCGAAGGCTTCGACTGGATCATCGGCAACCCGCCGTGGTTCAAGGCGAGCAAAGAGGTCCCGGAGCATGCCCCCGCGCTGGCGTGGATCCGCGCCCACCGGAAGGACGCGCCCGTGTGCGGCCAGCAGATCGCGCAGGCCTTCGCCTGGAAGGCAGCGGAGCACCTGCGTGAGGGGGCGGGTGGGATGGTCGCGCTGGTCATGCCGGCGATGGCGCTCTTCGAGACGCAGCGAGCGTTCCGCGAGGCGTTCTTCGCGAGGATGTCGGTGCCAACCGTGGCGAACTTCGCCAACCTCCGTGAAGTGCTGTTCGGGGGGCGCGCGCGGCTCCCAGCCGCAGTGATCTTCTACAGCCCGAAGGAGGAGGGCGTGGCGGACGACGTTGCGGTGTACTCCCCCATGCTCCTGAATCAGGCGGCGAACCGTCCGGTGACGGAGGGCGCGCGGCAACCGATCTGGTCGATCGCAATCAACCACGGCGAGGTGAAGTTCTTGCGGCCGTCCGATGTGCACGGAGGCGACCCCCTGCCTTGGAAGACCAGTTTGTGGGGAGGGCGCCGGGACTTGCGGCTGCTGCGTGACATCGAGCGCCGCTTCCCAACGCTGGAGAAGTTCGCGGGCGGGCGCTGGGTGATCACGCAGGGCGCTGAGTTCAAGCGGCTCGACGGGCCTGCGGCAGGGTACGAGCGCCGCCCAGAGCTGGAGGGGCGCCCCCGGCTCGAGGTGAAGCCTCTGAAAGGTCTGGAGTCGATTCACTCCTTCGGCCGGCTATCGCGAAGAGCGCTGGAGCCTGCAGAGGTGTGGCTGCGAACACGCGGCGGGGCGCGCGGGCTTGCCGTCAATGCCCCACCCCACGTCATCGTGAGTGCTTCGCGGACGTTCGCTGTCTTCTGCGACGAGTTCCTGCTCGTCCCCGCGCGACAGATCGGGATCGCCGGGCCGAAGGAAGACTCAGACCTGCTGCGGGCGCTGGCCCTGTACCTCAGCTCCAGCTTCGCGCGGTACCACCAGTTCATGCATTCGCCGGAGATGGGCGTGTACAAAGGGCGCAGCACCCAGGACGTTCTGCATCAACTCCCCCTCCCGTTCGAACGCCTCGACGACGCCACGCTGGCGACCTGGGTAGACCTCCACCGCAGGCTGGTCGCGCTCAGTGATCAACGGTGGAGCGTGATCGAGTCCCGCCCGGATGTCCCGGCAGACCGTTGGCCCGTCGCGCTCGAACTCGCGCGCCTCGAGCGGGAGGTCGATGGCCTGGTCTTCGACGCGCTCGAGCTCCAACCGCAGGAACGCTGGCTGGTCGAAGATCTCGTCCACGTTCGCATGGCACTCGTGGACGGCAAGGTCGGCGAGGCGGCGGCGCGTCGCCCGGAGGTCCAGGAGATGGCGGCCTACGCCGAAGTCCTCCGAGACACGCTCGACGCGTGGCTCGACCGCGGCGAGCGCTTTCGGCACGCAGTCACTGTCGTCTACGACGCCGCAGCGGGCGCGGTGCAGGTTGTCTTCGACGCCAGCGCACGGCCGCATCCGGTCGTCGTCGAGGCTGCTTCGTCCGCGGTGGGAGAGCAACTCCGGTCGGTGCGCGCGCGGCTCGATGCCGAGCACCCGCAGTGGCTCTACTTCGACCGCAACCTTGTGCTGCATCTGGACGAGCGGGTGTTCTTGTTCAAGCCCGCGCAGCGCGTGTCGTGGACGCGCAGTCAGGCGCTCGCCGACGCCGACCGCATCATCGCCGACCTCGTCGCCGCCGGTGCGTCTGCGTCATGAGCGTGCGAGCCCCGCCGTCCCCAACGACCGCGCCCACCCTTGCCGTGACGTTCTGGCAGCGCTTCATGAAGGACGCCCACGTCCTCGTCGCGGAGGGGTTCTCGCGGCTCGCACCTTCGACGCTCACGCGAGATGACGAAGAGCGAATCTCTGAGAGGATCGAGGAGGGCGTGTACCAATGGTACGAGGCGAGTGGTCGTCCAGAGTGGGCTCGCCGCTATGCGGTGGTTACGGAGGTTCGCGAACCGGGCGGTTCACGCACTGGCAAGCGTCGCAAGCGCATCGACATCCGCATCGAGAGCAACGAGGGGGTGGGGCGACCTCCGCGCTTCCTTTTCGAGGCGAAGCGCTTCTACCACCGGAGCGACTGCGTCGCGGAGTACGTCGGCACGGACGGCCTCGGCGGCTTCCTGGCAGGTGACTATGCACGCGATGCCCTTCACGCCGGAATGCTCGGGTACGTGCAGAAGGGCACCAACCTGGCTTCCATCCAGAAGGTCGAGGCCAAGCTGTCGAACGAGCGGTCCACCCACGGCCTCGCTGCCCAGGGACCCGTCTGGTCGACACAATGCCTCGACGCGAGGCTCGGCGACACCTACGTCTCGCAGCACACCCGCCAGCAGTCGCTGCCCTCGATCACGCTCTACCACAGCTTCCTTCGCTGCTGCCCGTAGCCGCAGCGCCTGCTCACCCCCGCGTGCGGAGGGCGACGAAGCCCGGCCGCACGTCCATCGCCTCGACGCGCTCGCCGCCGGGGACGCAGCGCGCGATGAGGGCGAGCTCCTCGCGCACGAAGGCCCGCCGCACCGACACCCACGCGTCGTGGACGAACACCGGGTCGCGCGTGCCCACCAACGACAGCGCCGCCGCGCCCGCCGCCGCGGAAGCCGCCCTGCCCGCGTCGACGAAGAGCACCCCCGGCGCGGTCGCGAGGGCTTCGGCGAGGAAGCCCGCGACGGTGCCCGCGTCGAGGTGGTGGAGCGACTGGGTGCAGGTGATCACGTCGACCGCGCCCGGCGCGAAGGCCCCCCGCAGCGCGAGCGCGTCGAGCACGCGGAACTCCACCGCGGGATCGCCCTTCGCTCGGCCGACGGCGAGGTACTCCTCGCGGAGGTCGGTGGCGATCACCTTCAGCCGTAGACCGCGGTCGCGCGCGTGGGCGGCGAGCGCGAGCGGGAAGCAGCCGTGCCCCGACGCGACGTCGAGCACCGTCCCCCCGGCGCGCGGGAGCAGCGGCGCGACGAGGTCGAGGAAGCGGACGTAGCTCCCGAGGAGGCGGTTGAAGCGGTCGACGTCCTCGATGACGCGGCGGCGGCGCGCGGCCGGGAGCGCGGGGTCGTCGACGTGCTCGGACGCGTCGGTGGGGAGCCACGCGTCCACCCGCGCGGCCACGCCGAGGAGCCCTTCGGCGCGCTCGGCCACGCGGCGGCGGTGCTCGCGGACGAGCGCGTCGGCGAGCGGCGCGAACACGTCACGGTTGCTGTACTGCGCGCGGTCGAGGGCGGCGGCGTGCTCCGCGGTGAGCTCGTCGAGGACGGCGGCGCGCAGGGCCGAGAGGCGCGCGAGGGCGGGCGGCTCCGGGAGGAGCGCGGTCGCGCGCGCGGCGAGGCGCTGGAGGGCGCGCGAGGCGGCGTTCATGCGGGCATGCGGAAGGAGAGGCAGTAGAAGAAGCGGCTCGCGGCCTCCTCCACCACGTCGACGGCGCCGACGGGGACGTGCTCGCGCGGGCAGTGGGGGTCGCGGTCGTAGAAGGTGACCGCGCGGAAGGCGAGGCGGTGGTAGGGCGAGTGCTTGCGCGTGGGGTCGAGCTGCTCGTCGACCACCACGATGGGGGTGCCGGGCTTCGCCACGCGGGCCATCTCCGCGAGGGCGCGCGCGGGGTCGCGGTAGTTGCCGACGGCGCCGATCTGGAACACCCGGTCGAAGCTGTGCGAGGCGTACGGGAGCGCGTGCGCGTCGGCGAGGCACAGGCGGACGCGATCGCCGCCGGGCACCACCGCGGGGTCGCGCGCGACGCGGGCGCGGAGCTCGCCGAGCATGGAGGCGGAGAGGTCCATCGCCCAGTACTCGACGGGGAGGCCGGGGGGGAGGGCGTCGCGGACGAGGGCGAGGTTGGCGCCGGTTCCTGCGCCGACTTCGAGGATGCGGACGGGGGCTCCGTCGGCGTGGGGCGTGAGGGCGTCGAGGGCCATGCGGCGCACGTACGCGTCACGCAGCGCGCGCTCGGAGCCCTCCGTCTGGAAGAGCGGGACGAGCAGGCGGACGGAGAGGTCGTGGAGGGCGGAGAAGTTCTGGTAGAAGAACTGGAGGAGGCGGTCGTTGCCGCGGACGAGGTCGGGGCGGTAGAGGGCGGGGAGGCCGTCGTGTACGCCCCAGCGGGCGCCGCAGGCGTCGCAGCCGAGGTCGTCGCCCTTGTCGGCGATGGGGGCGCCGCAGCCGGGCGCGGGGCAACGCAGGAGCGCGAGGTCGGCGGGGTCGGTCACGGGGCGGGGGGGCGGACGGCGGCGAGGTCGGCGGCGGCGCCGAGCGCTTCGAAGATGGAGGCGGCCTGCGCGCGGACGGCGTTGCGGTCGGCGGCGGGGTCGTGGTCGGCGACGGAGCGCAGGAGCTGGGCCTCCTCGTAGCGCATGCCGAGCTCGCGGGCGACGGCGACGCCGCGGTGCCACGTGCGGACGGCCTTCGACTCCTTCCCGAGGATGAGCTCGCGCTGCCCGCGCTGGAGCAGCGCCGCGGGGCGCGCGAAGGGGAACATCCACGAGAACACCTGGAGCACCTGCGCGGCCTCCTGGCCGGCGGCGAGGAGCGCGGCGCGCTCGGCGCCCTTCGCCTCCGCTGCGAGGGCGTTGTACACCTCGACGACGCCGGCGAGGGAGGGCTGCATCCAGTACACCACGGGCCGCGCCGCGCGCATCTCCGCGAGGGCCTTGTCGGCCGCGGCGCGCGCCTCCTCGCGGCGCCCGACGCGCAGCCGCGCGAGCGCGAGGAGCCCGTAGGCCCAGAGCACGTCGGCGCTGGCGGCGTGGGCGTCGACCCAGGGCATCGCCTCGTCGAGCGTGGCGAGCGCCTCGGCGAAGCGCCCCATGCGCAGGAGGCAGACGGCCTGGCCGAGGCGGCCCCAGCACACGATCTGCGGGTCGTTGCGCTCGGTGGCCGAGCGGAGCACGTCGCGCCACGCCTGGCGGCTCTCTTCGAAGGCGCTGCGGTAGAAGAGCCCGTTGCCGAGGATGGCCTGGCACTCCTCGAGCTGGCGCTTGTCGCCGATGAGCTTGCAGAGGGCGATGCCGCGCTGGAGGAGCTCCTCGGCGCGGCCCCAGCGGGCCTCGTGGATGAGGGTGACGCCGGCGCGCGAGAGGCAGTACGCGATGGTGGAGGGCGCGTTGAGGGCCTCGGCGAGCCCGAGTGCGCGCTCGCTCCAGGCGGTGCCGACGGCGCGCATCGGGGTGGCCGCGAGGATGACAGCCATCATCGCGTAGCCGCGCGCGAGGGGCTGCGAGGTGGGGATCGCCTCGGCGACGTTGAGCGTGCGCAGGCCGCAGTAGAGCCCGCGCACCGGGTCGTTGCCGTAGAGGAAGACCTCCATCATGCGGAAGAAGGTGTGCGAGGCCTCGAGGGCGAGGGGGTCGTCGCGGCGCGGGGGCGGCGGGCCGAAGGCGGCGCGCCAGAGGCGGACGGCGGACTGCGCGAGGACGCCGGCGACCCAGCGGGGCGTGGAGGCGGGCATCGGGCGCTCGCAGAGGGCGAGGGCGCGCTCGGCGTGGGCGCGGCCCTCGGCGAGGTTGCCGAGGCGGAGGCGGGCCTCGGCGAGCGAGCGCTCGACGCGGGCGCGCCGGCGGACGTCGATGTCGGCGCCGTCCTTCGCGGCGAGGACGAGCACCTCGGAGAGGAAGGCGACGGCCTCGTTGTTGGCGAAGGTGTCGAGGGCCTGCATGCCGGCCTTGTCGAGGTACTCGATGGCGCGGGGGAGCACGCCCGACTGCGTCCAGTGGTGGGCGAGGGCGCGGTAGTGCTGGGCGTGGTCGTTGCGCTCGGCGCAGGCGGCCTCGATGCGCTCGGCGACGAGGCGGTGGAGCATCTTGCGGCGCTCCTCCGGGATGCGGTGCCAGGCGATCTCGCGGAGGCGGTCGTGGACGAAGCGGAACTGCCCGGCGGCGCGCTCGTCGAGCACCTGGCGGTCGAGCACGGTGCGGAGGGCCTCGAGCCAGGCGGTCTCGTCGAGGCCGGCCTCCTGGCGGGCGACGTCGTGGAGGAGGTCGCCCTGCACGTCGCGGCCGAGGACGGAGGCGACCTCGACGAGGTGCCAGCACGCCTCGGGGAGCCCGTCGAGGCGTCGGGTGACGAGGTCGCGGAGCGAGCGCGGGAGGGGGAGCCGCTCGAGGCTGGCGCGGGTGTCGTCGTCGCCGGTGAGCAGGCGCCAGTGCCCGTCGGTGTCGCGGAAGATGAGCTTCTCGGCGAGGGCGGTGCGGAGGTACTCGGCGACGAAGAAGGGGTTGCCCTCGGACTGCTCGGTGAGGAAGCGGACGAAGCCGTCGGGGGCGCGCTTCATCGCGAGCATGGCCGAGACGATCTCGCCGACGGCGGACTCGTCCATGCGGTTGAGCTCGAGGGCGTCGGCGTGGGGCAGGGCGGCGAGGCGGCGCAGGGCGTCGGTGGCCTCCTCGCTGCGCCAGGTGCCGAGGAAGACCACGGCGTTCTCTTCGAAGTACGACGCGGGGAGCGACTCGAGGAAGGCGAGGGTGAGCTCGTCGGACCACTGCAGGTCGTCGAGGAGGATGAAGAGCCCGCGGTCGGAGGCGAAGGCCGCGAGGGTGTCGGCGAGGTCGCGGAAGAGGCGCTGGCGGCCGGCCTCGGCGGAGAGCTCGGGGGCGTCGGGGACGGCGTCGAAGCCCGGCGCGCGCGCGAGGGCCGGGGCGTAGGGGGCGAGCACCTTGGCGCGCGACTCGAGGAGCCGCGCCGTCTCCGACGGGCCGAACTCCTGGCAGCGGTCGGCGACGGCCTCGAGCACGCGCGCGAAGGGGTGGAGCGGCGCGCCGTTGTAGTCCGCGCCCTCCTGCTCGGCGACGTTGAAGGGCGTGCACTCGCTGGCGACGGCGCGGAGGCTGGCGCCGGTGGCCGCGCGGCCCGCCTCGGTGGCGAGGCGCGTCTTGCCGACGCCGCTCTCGCCGGCGAGGAAGATCATCGCGCCCTGCCCGCTGCGCGCCGCGTCGATGCGCTGCCGCAGCTTGCGGAACACCTCCTCGCGGCCGGTGAACCCGGGGCGGTAGAGGTACGCGCGCGGCGGCGGCGGCTCGGCGGGGTACCCGTGGCCGGCGTCGGCGCCGAGCGCGACGAGGGCGCTGGCGACGTCGTCGGCGTGGCCGATGCGCTCGCGGGGGTTCTTGGAGAGAAGTCGGAGGATGAGGTCGTCGAGGGCGGTGGGGACGCCCTTCACGAGCTCGGAGGGGCGCGTGGGCGTCGCGAGCAGGTGCTTGCCGACGAGCTCGAGGGTGTTGCCGGCGAGGAAGGGCGGCCGGCCCGTGACGAGCTCGTAGAGCAGGCAGCCGAGGGCGTAGAGGTCGGCGCGCGCGTCGACCACCTCGCCGCGCACCTGCTCGGGGGCCATGTACGCGGGCGTGCCCATGGTGGCGCCGGCGAGCTCGAGGGCCTCGCGGCCGCTGGTGCCTTCGAAGCTGGCGACGAGGCCGAAGTCCACCAGCACGGGGACGTCGCCGGGGAGGATGAAGACGTTCTCGGGCTTGAGGTCGCGGTGGACGATGCCCTCGCCGTGGAGGAACGACAGCGGCACGCACAGCCGCCGGATGAGCGTGAGCGCTTCTGGGAGGTTGCCCGCCGCCGCCGGCTGCCCCACGAGCGCCTCGGGCGACACCCCGGGCTCGGCCGAGCCCGTCCCCTCGCGCACGGCGAACTCCCCGCTGCGCCCGACGCCCGGCATCCCGCCGGCCTCGCTGAGCATCGTCGGCGCGCTCGCCAGCGCCGCGCCCCAGCGCGATCGCGCGAGGCGAAGCAGCGTCAGGCCCTCGAGCAGCTCCATCGCGTACCAGGGCTGCGCGTGGTCGACGCCCTCGCCCACCACGCGCACCACGCCGGGGTGCCGCAGCCGCGAGAGCGCGTGCACCTCGCGCCGGATGCTCGACAGCATCCGCTCGTTGGAGGTGTGGACGGTCTTGAGCGCCACGGGCGCGCCCGTCTCCACGTGGGCGGCGCGGTACACCACGCCCATCCCGCCTTCGCCCAGCGCGCCGACGATGCGGTACGGCCCGATCCGCTCGGGTCGCCGTTCGCCGTCTCGTGCCGTTGCCGGTTGCATCATCGCCGTGAAGGATGTCGCGGCCGCGCCGTACCTGCCTCGGGGCCGCGGCGCGAGTCTACACGGACTTTTGTTTGCGACGCACGCGAAGCGCGCAATTCCTCGGGACCGTCGCGCTCAGCCCCGACGGCGCCGCCGCCGCGCGACGAGGGCGGCCAGCGCGGCGAGCCCGACCAGGCGCGCATCCGCGGCCCGCGGCGCGCCGACGCGGCAGCCGCAGCCGCCCTGGAAGCTCCCGCGGCGGACCGACCCGTCGAGCCCGAGGTCGTCGGGGGCGTCGGGCGGGGCCGGCGCGGCGTCTGCCACGGGCGCGTCGTTCGCGACGTCGGGGCCGTTGGCGTCGGGCGCGCCGAGGTCGTTCGCGGCGTCTCCCGGGTCGGCGTCCCCGGACGCATCCGCGGCGGCATCCGCGCCGGCGTCGCCCGTGGGGGCGGCGCAGCGGCCGACGGTGGTTCCTGCGGGGGTGCAGGTGGCGCCGTTGGGGCAGGCGTTGCCCACGGCCCCGGGCGGCCGGCAGCCGGCGCGGCAGGCGTGCGTGAAGGCATCGCACACGCGGCCTGAGTCGTTCGCGCCGCAGTCCGCGTCGGTGTTGCACCCGCACGCGCCGCCCGGCAGGCAGGCGGCGCCGGCGCCCGCGGCGGTGCACTGCGAGACGCCGCCCTGGAGGCAGGCGACGCAGTTGCCCGAGGCCGCGTCGCAGTACACGCGCCCGTCGGCGTTGCCGCTGCAGTTGGCGTCGCTGAGGCACTCGACGCAGCGCCGCGTGCCCGTGTCGGGGCAGAGCGGGAGGGCCGGCAGCGCGCCGCACGTCGCGGCCGCGGTGCAGTCGAGGGTGCAGGTGCCGCGCGCCGAAGCGCCCGCGCCCGCGACCACGCAGCGCTGGCCGGCGGGGCAGCCGTTGCGGCCGGCGCCCGTCGCGCAGCCGGGCACGCAGCGGTGGCGGTCGGCCTCGCAGACGCGGCCGGAGGCGGCGCCGCCGCAGTCGGCGTCGGTGGCGCAGCCGCAGAAGACGCCGCCGAGCGAGTCGGCGAGGCAGGCGCGGCCGTCGTCGGATCCTGCGCATGCGGTGGCGTCGCCCGAGGGGCCCGGCGTGCAGAGCGCGCAGGCGCCGTCGCGGGTGCAGGCGCGCGGCGCGGCGGTGCACTCGGAGGCGTTGGCGCAGGCGGGGCGGCAGGTGCGGGCGCTCGGGTCGCACGTCTGGCCGGGGCCGCAGAGCGTCGCGGCGTCGCCCTCGTCGATGAGCCCGTCGCAGTCGTCGTCGACGCCGTTGCAGCGCTCGGGCGCGTCGGGGAAGGTGTCGCCGCGCGCGTCGTCGCAGTCGCCGCCGGAGGCCCCGCGGTCGCAGCGGACGTCGTTGCGGCCGTCGCGGTCGTTGTCGGGGCAGGTCACGGTGACGGTCACCGTCTGCCGCACCTCGCCGCCGCCCGGGAGCGTCGCGATGATGGTGAACGTCCGCGCCATCCCCGCCTCGCCGAAGGGCGGGATCCACGCGACGGCGCCGGTGCGCGGGTCGATGGTGGCGCCCGGCGGGAGGTCGGTGGCGCGGTAGCTCGCGGCCGGCGCGCCGGAGGCCGACACGGCGGTGGGCGTGTACGCGTAGGGCGTGTTGGCCGGCGCCGACGTCGGGGCCACGCTGGTGAAGCCCGCGAGGCCGCCGAGGTCGATCACGACGTCGACGCGATCGACCGCGGCGTCGGCGCGGTCGGCGGACGCGTCCGTCGCGGCGTCGGCGCGGTCGGCGGCGACGTCCAGCACGGCGTCCAGCGCGGCGTCGGCGCGGTCGGCGGCGACGTCCATCGCGGCGTCGGGTGCGGCGTCGGCGGCCGTGTCGCGCGGGAGGTCGAGGGGGACGTCCGCGACGTCGGGGCCCGCGTCGACCCCCGCGTCGGCGGCGTCGGTGCGGCAGGGCGCGGTGGTGCAGCGGTCGGTGAAGGCGCCGTACTGGTCGAGGATGCGGATGCAGTAGTAGTACGCGGTGCCGGGCGAGCGGCCGGTGTCGACGCGGTTGCTCTGGCCGTACGCGAGGGGCGCGACGAGCGTCGCGGCCGAGGGCGTGAAGCCCGCCGCCGACCCGCGGTGGAGCTCGTAGCGGTCGAAGTCCACCGGCCGCGCCGACGGGAACGACCAGTACACGTAGAGCTCGGTCGTGCCCCGCGGCGCGTTGGCGTAGCACGCGATGCTCGTGGCCCCGGGCGGCGCCTGGTTGTCGACCGTGACGGGCCCGGCGGTGTTGGCGGTGCCGCGCGCGAGGGTCACCGGGCCCGCGGTGACGGTGCGGACGGCGGTGTCGTTCCAGGTGAGCTCGAGGGTGTAGGGGTTGGCCGCGCCGGTGGCCGTGGGGGAGTAGAGCGAGGGGACGGTGACGGTGAAGGTCGCGCCCGCGCCGGCGGTGCCCGTGGTGGGGCCCTCGACGCCGGTGGGGCCGTTGTACCGGGACGACGCGCCCGAGCGAGCGAACACCGTCACCCGCGTCGCGCCGAGGCCGCCGTTGTTGAAGAGCCCCTGGCTCGTCGCGCCCACCGCGACGCGCACTGCGAGGGTGGCGTCGGAGGTCTGCGCGCGCGCTTCGGCGGACGCCACGAACGCCGCGAGGGCGGCGCACCCGAGAGAGAAGCGATGCTGCGCGCGCATGAAGGAGGGTTCTCCGGAATTCTCACGCGGCGCGCGGGGGTGTCAACGAGCAAGCGCGGCGACGGCGGCGCCCCCGACGGCCGCGAAGAGCGCGGCGCGGGCGCACGCCGCGCGGGCGAGGGCGGCGCGGGCCACGGCGAGGTCGGCGGGCACGCGCGCGATCGGGTCGCCGTGGCGCATCCCGCGGTAGGGGCCGGCGACGCGGCGCTCGTCGACGCGGAGCACACTGTTGCAAAGGACGCCCGCGGGGAGCGCGGTGTACGCGGCGAGGGTGGCGGGGTCGTCGTCGCGGCGTTCGGTGACGGCGACGCGGCCGGCGGCGGCGAGCGCGCGGAGCCGCGCGAGGCGGGCGGCGGCGTCGAGCGCGGCGACCAGCAGGCACGCGAGCGACGCGCCGAACGCGAGCGAGAGCGCCTGGCCGGTGATGTACCCGTGCCACTGGAGCGCCGCGGCCAGCGCGCCCGTCCACGCGCCCGTGGCGCTGAGCATCGCGGCGGGGCCGTCGAGGGCGTCGGAGGCGCGCACGCGCACCGCGGCGACGACGACGGGCGCGAGCGCGAGGCCGACGAGCGCGCCCACCAGCGGCGTCCACCCGGCCGGCGGGCAGTACTCCGGGGCCATCGCGCAGAAGGCCGGCGCGGCCTCGCGCACCAGCGGGAGCAGCACGGGGTAGGCGAGGTGGGGCACGTGCGAGAGGCCCACCGCGGCGGCGACCACGGCGCCGACGGCGACGAGCGGGTGCCGCGCGCGGGCGGCGAGGGCGGCGGCGGCGCCGTGCGAGACGGCGACCGCGGCGACCATCCAGGGGACGAGTCGGCGCATCTCCTCCACCGCGGCGTCCGAGGCGCCGAAGGGCGTGAGGAGCGAGATGCGCGCGAAGGCCGTGACGAGCGCGGCGGTTGCGGCGAAGGCGAGCAGCGGCGGCGGCGGGCGCCAGGGCGAGAGCGAGCGGCGGATGGCGGCGGCTTCCATGGGCGGCGGGTTCCTCCTGCGGTGGAGACGGCGGGCGCGGGGCGGCGGTTCCATCGTACGACGCGGCGGACGCGCGGGGGGAGGCGCGCCGACGCGATTGCTGCGCGGAGACGTCGGGCGCATGCTCGGCCCCCCCGACGATGGCCCACGACCTCACCCGCGACGAGCTCGCCTCCGCGCTCCCGGCGTGGCGCTACCTCTGCGCCCACGCCGAGCCCCTCGCCGACACGCTCCCGGCCTCCCTCGGGTGGCTCCGCGCGCGCTGGGACGCCGGCGACGACCACCTCCCGCTCCACCTCGTCCACGACCTCGGGCACCTGCTCCTGCGGGGCCGCGACTTCCGTTTCGCCTCCGCGCGCGACCTCGACCGCTGGCCCGACGACGAGCGCTCGCTCCGCCTCGCCTACGAAGACCGCGTGCTCGGGCGCTGGGCCCTCGACCCGAGCGTGCTCGAGGCCCACGTCGTCGTCGCCGGCCTCGACGCCCGGCACCGCGACGTCGCCGTCGCCCACGCGGTCGGCCTCGCGCTGGCTGGGCCCCTGCGCGGTGCGGAGGCCGTCGTCCGCGGCAACCCCGCCCACCTGCGCGCCCTCGCCGAG
Organism: Polyangiales bacterium; assembly: GCA_046351555.1. Lineage (GTDB taxonomy): Bacteria > Myxococcota_A > Polyangia > Polyangiales > CAISKJ01. The sequence continues at coordinate 77,357 of JAXLYI010000023.1, read as the reverse complement.
GGCCTCGCGAAGACCGCCCCCGCGCGCTTCGAAGATCACGGCGCGGCGCTCGACCCGGCGTGGCGCCGCTGGGCCCTCGACCAGCTCGAAGCCCTGCTCCCCGTGGTGCCCGTCGGCCGCCTGCTGCGCGCCGAGGACCTCTGGGAGCTCGCCCACCTGCCCGACCTCCCGAGCGAGAGCGCGCGCCTCGCCCTGCGCGAGGTGAACGGCCTCGCCGCGCGCGTCGGCCCGGTGCCCCCGGCGGTGGCGCTGAGCATCCGGCAGACGGCGCGCGAGGTGCCGATCGACCAGGAGGAGGCCGACCACTACCCCGCGGGCGGCTTCGACGCGGTGGCCACGCGCGGGTCGTTCGAAAACCTCGTCCGCTCCGAGGTGATGTACGTCGGCGAGGGCGCGGTGGAGGCCGGCGGCGTCGACCTCTTCGACGTCCGCTTCGCCGAGAACGAGCTGCTCTTCTACACCCGCGACGAGTCGCCGCTGCTCGACGCGCGCCGCGACCTCACCGTCGTCCTCGACCGCCCCGCCGCCCAGCGCCACAAGCTCGCCGCCCTCGAGTCCCAGACGCTGGTGCTGGGGGAGGCGCTCGCCCTCGCGCTCCAGGCCGACCTCTTGCGCGTCTTCGGCCCGGCGGGTTCGCGCGTCCGCCTCGTGTGGCGCTGCGGCGACGACGCCGACCGCGCGGCCGCCACGGAGGAGCGCGGGCTCCTGGCGATCCCGCTCGCCGCGGAGGTGGCCCACCGACGCGTCGAGCTCGCCGTCGTCGACGCCTGGAACGACGTGCCCGACGGCGCGCGCGTGGTGCTCTCGTCGCTCGCGCCCGAGCCCGACGTCCCCTGCGCGGCGTGGGTTCGTGTTGGCGGCGAGGCGTGGCTCGCCCTCGACCGCGCGTGGCCCGTCCGCGAAGGCCCCGCCGTGTTGCGGTCGCTCGCCGACGCGCTCCTGGTGGCGGTCGCACGCCGCCGCGTGGTACGGGCGAAGCCCCGCCGCGCCCCCGCGGCGCCACCGCCCGCGCCGTGACCCGATGGCCCGCAAGAAGAACGCCCCCGACCTCGAAGCCCTCACCCGCCCCGAAGCCCTCCCCGCGACGGACGAACTCCCCCTCGACGGCGCGCCCGACGCCCCCGACGAGGTCGCCGAGGAGCGCGTTCGCAAGCCCAAGACCGTCGACGCGGCGACGGCGGCGCTCTTCCCGGCGGACGTCGCCGCCGCCGACCTGCCCGAGCGCGTCCACGCCGCGGTGCGCGCGTGGCGCGAGGCCAACGACCGCGAGGTCCCGTCGGTCGACCGGCTCGTGGGCTCCGTCGAGCGCGTCGACGTCGACGCCGCGTCGGGCTACGTCGCGGTGGTGACGGCGGAGGACACGTGGCGCGCCTTCCTCCCGCGCGAGCAGCTCGCGACGGTGGTGGCGCTGCTCGTGCGGCGCCCGGTGGAGGAGGTCGCGCGCGTCGTGGCCGAGGGGCCCGGCCCCGTCGCCGCCGCGCCGCCGCGGGTGTAGCCTCCGCGGCCCCGATGAGCACCGCACCCTTCACCGTCCGCCCCGCCGTCGCGGAGGACGCGCCCGCGCTCGGCCGACTCGGCGGCGCGCTCGTCCGCATGCACCACGGGCTCGACCCCGCGCGCTTCATCCTCCCGGAGGACGTCGAGCGCGGGTACGCGTGGTGGCTCGGCCGCGAGCTCGCCGCGCCCGAGGCCGTCGTGCTCGTCGCCGCCGCGCCCGACGGCGACATCCTCGGCTACGCCTACGGCCGCCTCGAGCCCCGCGACTGGAACCGCCTCCTCGACGACCACGCCGACCTCCACGACATCCTCGTCGCCGAGGGGGCGCGCGGCGAGGGCGTCGGCCGCGCGCTGCTCGACGCCTTCGTCGCCGCCGTGCGCGCGCGGGGCGTCGCCCGGGTGGTGCTCCAGACGGCGGTCGCCAATGGGCGGGCGCAGGCGCTCTTCCGCGCCGCGGGCTTCCGCCCCACGATGATCGAGATGACCCTCGACGTCCCCGCGTGACGGGCGCCCCGCGCATCCCGCTCACGGCGCCGCCGCGCGGCGTGGTATGGAGTCACGCGTCGTGTCTTCGCCGGTCCGCTTCACGGTGATCAAGGCCTCCGGGCGCCTGCGCGCGGGCGCCTCCGTCGAGTGCCGCGCGGGCGCGTCGATGGATCCCGGCGCCGCCGGCGAGGCCTTCGCGCTGGCCGACGTGCCGGGCCCGATGCGCTACTTCGCGCGGGCGCTCGACGTCCCCCCCGCGGAGGCCGAGCGCCTCGTGCGCGACCTCTCGCCGCTCGGCCACCCCAACGTCGTCGCCCCGCTCGGCGCGGGCGAGCGCGAGGGCGACGCGGTGATCGTGCAGGAGGTGCCCGAGGGGGAGCCGCTCCACGGCTGGCTCGCGAAGCGCCGCACCGCGGGCCGCGTCCTCACGCTCACCGAGGTCGAGCGCATCCTGCGGCAGGTGGTCACCGCGCTCCGCCACGCGCACCAGGCCGGCATCTGCCACGGCGGGCTCACGTCGGCGCACGTGTTCCTGTCGACGCGGCCGTCGGGGGACTTTCAGGTGCAGGTGGCGGACTTCGGCCTCGTCCCGCTGCTGGCGGCGCACGCCACCACCTTCCCCGTCCACGCCTGGTGGCACCTCGCGCCCGAGGTCGCGGAGCGGCCCGCCCACGCCACGCCGCAGTCCGACCTCTTCGCCCTCGGCGTGCTGCTCGTCGAGCTCCTCGCCGGCGTCGCGCTCGTGCCGCCCACCGGCACCACGCCGTGGCGCGAGTTCGCCAGCGCGCGCACCGCGTCGATCCGCTCGACCATCGCGCAGGCGCGCCCCGACGCCCCCGACGCCCTCGTCGACCTCGCCGCCTCGATGCTCCACCCGCTCCCGCGCGACCGCGCGCCCGCCAGCGTGATCGAGCTCTCCCGCGCGCTCCCGCGCATTTCGTGGGAGCCGCGCGTGCAGCCGAGCGTCGTCGACGAGATCCTCGCCCGCGACGAGCCCCCGACGCCGCCGCCGGGCGCCGTCCAGCGCCCCGAGACGCTCGCCCCGTCGCGCAACTTCGTGGTGTCGGGCGCGTCGTACTCGCGCGCCGTCGCGCCGCCGCCACCACCTCCGCCGCCTCCCGCCGTCACCGCGCCGCCTCCGCCCCCCGCCGTCGCCGCGCCACCGCCCGCCAGGCCCGTCGCGCTGCCGGTGCCCGCGCCCGCCGTGGCCGCGCCCGCGCCGCCGTCGGCGAAGCCCGTCGCGCTGCCGGTGCCCGCGCCCGCGCTCGGCGCGCCGCCGCCGCGCCAGAAGACGCTCCCGCCGCTGCGCACGCCGCTGCCGCCCCCGCCCGAGCCCGCGCCGCTCGACAACGACACGACCTTCAGCGACCTCGCGGTCCCCGCCGCGCGCGCGATCCTCGGCCAGAGCCTCTCCGCGGCGCCGTTGCGCGCGTCGCCCGCGCCGGCGCCGGCCTCGTCGTGGTTCGCGTCGGAGGCCACGGTGATCACGCCGCCGATCCCGACGGTGCTGCGCGACGACGCGACCATCGAGTCCACCGCGCGCCACACGCCGGCGCTCACGGAGTCGACGCTCCCCGAGGCCGCCATCGAGGAGCCGACCTCGCCGGCGCCGCCGCCCGCGCAGTCCGGCTTCTTCCGCGCGGAGGGGACCGCGGTGCTCGCGCACCCCGACCAGCTCGCCAGCGCCCGCGACGACGTGAGCGCGTCGGAGGTGAACCAGCCCGTCGCCCCGCTGCCCGTCGCCGCGCTGCCTCCGACGCCCGCGCCCGCCGTCGCGCCCGCGCCCGCGCTCCCGCTCGCCGCCGCGCTCCCGCCGCCCCCGGGCGCCGCGCTGATGCTCGCGGTCGAGACGACGCAGCCCGAGATCCCGCTCGGCCCGCTCGCGCCCGCCATCGGCCCGCCGCCCCGCGCCTCCGCGCCCGACGTCCCGCGCGCGCCGCACGCCGCGGACGCGCCGGGCGTCGCGCACTCCGACGCCGAGCTCCTCGCGCACCGCGCGCTGCTCGTCGCGGTGGTGGTGGCCGGGGGCGCGGTGCTCGGGCTCATCGTCTGGGGCGTCATGCTCGCAGGGAGGTCTTCATGAACTGGCAGATCCCGCTCACCGACGTCACCCTCGGCGAAGAGGAGGCGGAGGCCGCCGCGGAGGTGGTCCGCTCGGGCTGGCTCACGCAGGGCGAACGCGTCGCGGCCTTCGAACGCGAGTTCGCCGCGATGGTCGGCGTCGCCCACGCGGTCGCGGTCAACAACTGCACCGTGGGCCTCGAGCTCGCGTACGCGGCCGCGGGCGTCGGGCCCGGCGACGAGGTGGTGGTGCCCGCGCTCACCTTCGTCGCCACCGCCAACGCCGCGCGGCGCCTCGGCGCGACGCCCGTCTTCGCCGACGTCGCGAGCCCCGACGACCTCTGCGTATCGCCCGCGGACGTCGCCGCGAAGGTGACGCCCCGCACGCGCGCGGTGGTCGCCGTCCACTACGCGGGCTTCGCGGCGGACGTCGCCGGCCTGCGCGCCGCCCTCGACGCCCGCGGCGCGACGCACGTCCCCGTGGTGGAGGACTGCGCCCACGCGCCCGGCGCGCTCGCCCGCGACGGCGGCGCGCGCTGCGGCGCCCTCGGACGCGTCGCGGCGTTCTCGTTCTTCAGCAACAAGAACATGACCACCGGCGAGGGCGGCATGGTCACCACCGGCGACGCCGACGTCGCCGCCGCGCTGCGCCTCCTGCGCTCGCACGGCATGACCACCGTCACCTGGGACCGCCACCGCGGCCACGCCTTCACCTACGACGTCGCCCGCGTCGGCACCAACGCGCGCCTCGACGAGGTGCGCGCCGCCATCGGGCGCGTGCAGCTCCGCAAGCTCGCCGCGGCCAACGCGCGCCGCGCCGAGGCCGTGGCGTGGTACCGCGAGGCCGCCGCCGCGCGCGGGCTCGAGGTCCCCTTCACGAAGGGCGCGTACGGCGACGGCGCGCACCACCTCTTCGTCGTGCTCCTCCCCGAAGGAACCGACCGCCCGAAGCTGATGGCCGCGATGCGCGAGGCGGGCGTGCAGACCAGCGTCCACTACCCGCCGACGCACCGCTTCACGGCCTACGCCGATGTCCCTGTGACGCTGCCGGTGACGGACGCCGTCGCGCCGCGGCTGCTCACGCTGCCGCTCGGGCCCGCGACGACGCGCGCCCACGTCGAGCATGTGATGGCGTCGCTGGACGGCGCCCTCGCGGCCGCGCGCTAGACGGCGCGGCCGCGGCGGGCGCGGGAGAGATCAGTCGTCGTCGTGGCCCCAGCGCGTCTCGTTGTCGCGGCGCGAGCGCGACGGGCGCGGGCCCTCGCCCTCGCCGCGGCGCTTCTTGCCGTAGTCGGGCTTGGCGCCCGGGCGCGCGGGCGGGCCGAAGCGGCTCGCGTTGCGGGGGTCGGCGCCGGGCGCCGGGGGGCCGCCGGGGCCGCCGCCGGGGGCGCCGCCAGGGGGGCCGCCGAACGAGCGCTCGGGGCGCGGGCCGGGGGAGGCGCCCTTCGGCGTCGCGAGGTTGACCACGAGGGGGCGGCCGCGCAGGGCCACGCCGCGGAGCTGGTCGACCGCCGCCTTCGCCGCGTCGGACGAGGCCATGGTGACGAAGCCGAAGCCGCGGCGGCGGCCGTCGGCGTCGACGGGCAGGTGCACGCGCGTGAAGGTGTCGGCGCCGGCGCCGCGCAGGGTGCCCTCGAGCTCCTCCTGCGTCGCGTCGTACGGGAGGTTGCCGACGTAGAGGGTGCGGTCGGAGGTGTCGGCGGCGGGGCCGCGGGGGCCGCGCTCGGGGCGCTCGCCGCGCTCGGGGCGCTCGCCCCGCGCGGGGGGCTCGGCGTTGAAGCGACGCACGGAGATCGACGCGCCGCCGAGGAGGTGCCCGTGCAACTGCGACAGCGCGCGGTCGACGTCCTCGGGGCCGGTCAGGCGGATGAAGGCGAACCCGCGCGGCCTGCCCGTCATCCGGTCGCGCGGCATGCTCACGTCGAGCACCTCGATGCCGTTCTCGGAGAAGAGGTCGCGGAGCATGGAGTCGGTGACGCCCTCAGCGAGGCCCGCCACGAAGAGCTTGTTTGCGTCGTCGTTCATCGGAGTTGTTGTGGTCGATGGGTGGAGCCGCGCGGCGGCCCCGGGATAGAGGCGGAAGGCAGTACCACCAATTCGCACGACGCGGGGGTTCCCCGAAAGCCCTCCCCTCACTTTTCTTCCGCGCACCGCCCCGATGCACGCCCGAAGCGTCCCCCATGACCCTCCGAGGTCGTGGGAGCTTGACAGAAGGGGGCGACTGGTGTTTGTTCCCGCGCCCGTTAGCCATTTCGAGGAGGATTTCCGTGTCGAAGCGCACCTACCAGCCGAGCCGCACCCACCGCAAGCGCACCCACGGTTTCCGTGCGCGCATGAAGACCGCGGGCGGCCGCACCGTGCTCAAGAACCGCCGCGCCAAGGGCCGCCGCCGCCTCGCGGTGACCACCTACGAGAAGTAGCCTCCCGCCCGGTTCGCTGCTACGCCCCGCGGCGCCCGCCAGGGCGGTGACGATGGGGTACCCCTTTCCGAAAGCCGACCGCGTCCTGCGGCGAGATGATTTCCTGGCCGCGCAGAAGCGCGGGCGCCGGGTTCATTCCGCCCATTTCGTCCTCGTGCTGTTCGACCGCGGCGACGTCCACGGCGCGCGCCTCGGCCTCGTCACGAGCCGCAAGGCCGCCAACGCCGTCGGGCGCAACCGCGTGCGACGTCACGTGCGCGAGGCCTTCCGGCTCCACCGCGAGCGCTTCCCCGCGCGCCACGACGTCGTGGTGATCGCCAAGGAAGGCGCGGCCGCCCTTGATTCCGCGGCGGTGCGTGGCGAGATTCTCGGCGCCCTCGAACGTGGCGCGGCCCCGAAGCGTCGCCCCCCCGCGCAGGGTGCGACGCCATGACCCGCGCCCTCCTCCTCGCCCTCATCCGGGCCTACCGCTACCTCATCTCGCCGCTGCTCGGGCCCGTGTGCCGGTTCGAACCGTCATGCTCGGTCTACGGGCTCGCGTGCGTCACGCGCTTCGGCGCGGCGCGCGGCTCGTGGCTCACCGTGAAGCGCCTCTGCCGGTGCCACCCGTTCAACCCCGGGGGCCACGACCCGCCGCCCGAAAGCTGACGCATGAACAACGACTCCTCGCGGTACCTCCTCATCGCCCTCGTCATCGTGGGCATCGCCTGGTTCGTCTGGGGCAAGACGCACCCCGACCGCGTGCCCCACCGCACCGCGGAGCCCACGCTTCCGGCGGCGGCCGAGCGCCCCCACGCGCTCTACCGGCTCACCACGCCGGGCGGCCGCGGGGTCGACGTCGCCGTCTCGTCGCGCTCCGGCGCGCTCGCGTCGGTGCGCATGCGCGACCCGCAGTTCACCTTCAAGCGCCCGCGGCTCGTGCCCTCGACGCGCGACGACGACCCGCGCACCCCGTCGCCCGACCGCGGCGTCGCCCCCGACGAGGCCGAGGGGCTCTCCGCCTTGTGGGAGCGCCTCTCGCCCCCGCCGCTGCCCGACAACGCGCAGAACCTCCGCCCCGACCCCGACCGCCGCCACGAGATGGTCTCCACCTGGAGCGAGCAGGCGCTGCCGCTGCGGATGAAGCTCTTCGTCAAGCGCGGCGACCAGACCGTCACGCCCTACTACTTCGACTTCGAAGGCCGCCAGGTGTCGCCCGAGGAGGTCGAGCTCACCTGGCGCGGCAACGACCTCGAGGTCGTCCGCACGCTGCGCGGGGTCTCGCCCTACGCCGTCGCCGTCCGCACCACCGTGACCAACCGCGGCGCGGCCGCCACCGTCGAGCACCGCGTGCCCCTCTACCACTGGGTCGAGCGCCACGAGGAGGCCGGCAGCATGTTCGGCCGCCGCCCGTGGCAGATCGCCGAGGGCGCGTGCTGGCACGGCAACGACCTCTTCCGCGAGGCGCGCGACGAGATGGAGAAGCGCGACGACAACGCGCTCCTGCCGGGGCCCGCGCGCATGGCCGCGGTCAGCAACCTCTACTTCGCCCAGGGCCTCGTCCCCCGCGGCGCCACCGCCGGCGAGGCCCGCTGCGCCGTCTCCGCGTGGAACCGCCCCGACAACGCCGAGGCGATCGGCTCGCTCTACACCGCCGAGCTCTGGTGGCGCCCGACCGAGCTCCCCGCGGGCGCGTCGCGCACCTGGGAGGCCACCGCGTACTTCGGCCCCAAGATCGACACCGTCCTCGCCGCCGCCGACCCGTCGCTCGTCGACACCATCAACCTGCGCTTCTTCTTCTGGCGCTTCGAGATGTTCAACTTCGGCGTGCGCCAGATGATCCGCTTCCTGCGCTTCCTCCACGACGTCTCGGGCAACTGGGGCGTCGCGATCATCCTGCTCACGGTCTGCATCCGCATCCTCCTGCTGCCGCTCCTCATCCGCAGCATGAAGTCCATGGTGGTGATGCAGAAGCTCAAGCCCGAGCTCGACGAGATCAACCGGAAGTTCGGCGACAACGCCGAGGCCCGCGGCCTCGCGATGATGGAGCTCTACCGCAAGCACGGGATGTCCCCCTTCTCGCAGATGACCGGGTGCCTCCCGCTCGTCGCGCAGCTCCCGATCTGGGCCGCCCTCTACTCGTCGCTCCAGACCTCGGTCGAGCTCCTCCACTCGCCCTTCGCGCTCTGGTACCGCGACCTCTCGGCCCCCGACCCCTACTTCGTCCTCCCGCTAATCCTCGGCGCGGCCATGTTCTTCCAGCAGAAGCTCATGCCGCCGCAGGGCGTCGACCCGGTGCAGGCGAAGATGCTCACCTACTTCATGCCGGGCTTCATGACGCTGATCTCGCTCTTCCTTCCGTCGGGGCTCGCGCTGTACATGCTGGTCAACACCCTGCTGAGCGTCCTCCAGCAGTGGTACACAAAGAAGCAGATGGACAAGACGTCCGGCGGGTCGGGCGGGGGCGGCGGCGGCATCGTCGTGAAGCCCATGGCCGAGACCGCCGCACTGGGAGAAGCCAAATGAGCGAGCACGAGGCCCCGCGGCCCCTCACCGACCCGGAGGCGATCTCCGCCGTGTCGACCTTCCTCTCCACCACCGTGGCCGACATGGGGATGGAGTGCGCCGTCAGCGTCCACGAGATGGCGCGCGAGACGGTGTTCGAACTCCACGGCCCCGACGCGCAGCACGTCGTCGGGAAGAAGGGCGCCACCCTCGACGCGCTCCAGACGCTCGCCTCGCGCGTGGCGTCGAAGCACCTCCGCGGCGAGCGCGCGGCCCTCGTGGTCGACGCCGCCGGGTGGCGCGAGCAGCGCGAGCAGCAGCTCCTCTCGATGGCCCAGCGCCTCGGGCAGCAGTGCGTCGCCCAGGGCAAGGTGATCGTGATGGACCCGCTCCCCCCGCGCGAGCGCAGGGTGATCCACATGGCCCTCGCGCGCTTCCCCGGCGTCTCCACCCAGAGCGAGGGCGAGGGCGAGGAGCGGCGCATCCGCATCATCCCCATGCCCGACCCCGACGCGCGGAGGCGGTGACATTCGCACCATCCTCCTCGTCGACAACTACGACTCCTTCACCTGGAACCTCCGCCAGCTCCTCGCCGCGGTCGCGCCGCCCGACGCGCGCGTCGTCGTCGTCGCCAACGACGCTCGCAGCGCCGACGAACTCCTCGCCGCGAGCCCCTGGCGCGTCGTCATCTCTCCCGGGCCCGGCGACCCGACCCGCGCGGGCGTGAGCAACGAGCTCCTCCTCCGCGCGGACGTCCCCACGCTCGGCGTCTGCCTCGGCCACCAGTGCCTCGCCCACGCGTACGGCGGGCGCGTCGTCCGCGGCGCCGCCCCCGTCCACGGCAAGGCCGCCCCCGTCATCCACGACGGCCGCGGCGTCTTCGCCGGCCTCCCGTCGCCCCTCCGCGCCGCCCGCTACCACTCGCTCGTCGTCGACGAGCCGTCGCTCCCGCCGTGTCTGGAAGTCACCGCGCGCAGCGACGACGGCGCCGTGATGGGCTTGCGTCACCGCGAGCGCCCGGTCGCGGGCGTGCAGTTTCACCCCGAGTCGGTGCTGAGCGAGCACGGCGCCGCGCTCGCGCGGAACTTCCTCGCCGGGCGCGTCTGACCGTCAGCGCTCGTGGTGGTGGTCGTGGTGGTGCCCGGCCGCCGCGGGCATCGCCGTCACGACCAGCTTGCCGTGCTCGACGCCCTTGGTCGCGAGCAGCCGGTCGGCCGCCTGCTGGATCACCCCCGCGGGCCCGCGCAGCACGATCACCTCCAGGCAGTGGTCGTGGTCGAGGTGGACGTGGAGCGTCGAGACCACCCGCTCGCCGAGCGCGTGCTGCATCTCGGTGAGCTTCTCCGACAGCTCGCGGACGTGGTGGTCGTAGACGAGGGTGAGGGTGCCGACGGTCATCCCGCCGCCGTGGACGTGGTCGTCCGAGAGCCACGCGCGGACGAGGTCACGCAGGGCCTCCGAGCGGTTGGCGTAGCCGCGCGCGGCGAGCCGCTCGTCGAAGCGGCCGAGGAGCTCGGCGTCCATCGCGACGCCGAAGCGGACGAGGTCGGAACCGTAGGGGGCCATCGCGGCCTCTCTCGCACGGCCCCGCGGCGCCGCGCAAGCCCGGCGGGGCCCTACGCGAGGCCGGCGGTTTCGAACTGCCAGGCCGGCCGATCGATCGAGCCCGCGGGCGCGGTGAAGCCGCACTCCTTGTACTCGTCGTCATCGTAGCCGCCGGGGCACGTCATGCTCCCGTCGCGGTTGAGCCGCAGGCGCCCGAGGAAGCACTGCGGGCAGCGCGGGAGGTTGCCGTGGGTGACGCGGTCGACCACGCGCTCGACCAGCTCGGTGCGCGTGCCGGTGACGAGCTGGTCGTTCTTGCGCAGCATCGCCTTGAGGTCGGCGATGGTCTTCGCGGCCAGGTGCGCGGCGAGCGCGGCGTTGACGGGCGCTGGGGTCGTCGCGGCCTTCTTCGCCGCGCGCTTCGGGGCCTTCTTCGGCGCGGGCGCGGGGGTCGTCGCGGCGGCCTTCTTCGGCGCGCGCTTCGGTGCGACCTTCTTCGCGACGGGCTTCTTCTTCGGGGCCTTCTTCGCAGCGGGCTTCTTCGGGGCCTTCTTCGCGACGCGCTTCTTCGGCGCCGCCTTCCTGGCGACGCGCTTCTTCGCGGCGACCTTCTTCGCCGTGCGCTTCGGGGCGGCCTTCTTCGCGGCGACCTTCCTCTTCGCGGCGGGCTTCTTCTTCGGGGCCTTCTTCTTCGCGGCGGGCTTCTTCTTCTTGGGCGCGGCCATGGGGCGATCGCTCCTCCTCGCCGGCGAGTATCGCGCGATCGGCCGGAGGGCGGCGCGAGGAAACAAAGCCCCCCTCTTCGGCCGGGGCGGCGTCGTGGTGTACAACCGCCCTCACGATGGAGAAGACGGTGCGGCGCGGCCTCGCGGTGTGGCTCATGTCCCTGCTCTCGGCCTGCGCGCAGGGAGAGGTCGACACCTCGGGCCCCGGCGGCGGCGACGGCGCCCCCGCGACCCCCGACGCGAAGGCCGACGCCGCGGACGACGACGGCGCCCCATCCGACGTCGCCGACGAGGACGTCGAACTCGATCCGACGGACGTCCCCCCTCCGCCGCCACCGCCACCGCCGCCACCGCCACCGCCTCCGCCACCACCTCCTCCGCCGCCTCCACCCCCGATGGACGTGCCCATCAGCCCCGAACTCGATGTGCCCGTGGTCGACGCCGCGCGCCCCGACGCCTCGGTGACGCCCGACGCTTCGGTGACGCCTGACGCCCCGCCCGACGCCGACGGCGGCACCTGCACCGCCCCGGGGAGCTCGCTCTGCAGCGGGACGTGCGTCTCGCACAGCACCAACCCGGCCACCTGCGGCGGCGCGACCAGCATCGGCTCCTACTGTGGCGACACCTCCTGCGGGACGCTCTGCCCGTCGACGCGCTACCAGACGGTGGCCACGCGGACGGGGCGGTCGTCGGCGTGGTTCCGCGCGCGCGCCGTGGAGTGCTCGCTGTGCTCGGCGAGCGTGGTGTCACGCGTCAACCTCGCGGTGCCCGCCGGCGTCGACTACGACCTCTTCGTCTACCGGCCGTGCGGCGGCGCGGCGCGGAGCTCGATCCGGGGGGCGGGCCAGCCCGACCAGGTCGAGGTCACCGAGTCCGACACCCCCGTCACCAACGAGAGCTACGACTACTTCATCGAGGTCCGGTACATCTCGGGCGCGTCGTGCGACCCGTGGACGCTCACCATCGAGGCGCGGAGCGCCAGCGGGTCGAGCTGCTGAAGCGGGGGATGCGCCGCGGCCGTCGCACGCGCGAACGGCCGCGGCGGAGGGGTGAGGGTCAGTTGCGGTCGAGGGCCGGCGTGGTGGCGCCGGTGACGGTGGGCGCGTTCACGCCGATGCGGCCGACGCTGCCCGCGCCGCCGGTGGCGCTGCCGCAGGTGGCGCCGCCGCCGCCCGCGCCGTTGACGTTGAGCAGGTTGGTGCCGATGACGGCCGTCCCGCTCGCCTGGAGCCGGATCGCGCCGCCGGCGCCGCCGCCGCCGCCGCCCATGCCGCAGCCGACGCCGCCGCACGAGTTCTGGTTGCCGCCCGCGCCCGCGGCGCCGCGCGCCACGATCGAGCCCGTCACGTTGAACGTCGACGCGCGGATGAACACCGCGCCGCCGCCGTTGCCGCCCGCGCCGGGGTTGCTGCCGTCCTCGTCCGCGCCGCCCTCGCCGCCGGCGCCGCCGAGGAAGAAGGCCGTCGCGAGGTTGGCCGTGCCCGCGAGCGCGCCGCCGTTGCCGCCGGGGATCGGGCAGGCCTCGCGGCAGGTGCCGCAGGTGCCGTTGCCGCCCGCGCCGCCCGCGGCCGCGTAGCCGCCGCCGCCGCCCGAGCCGTCGTCCTGGCCCGCGCCGCCGCCGCCGCCGCCGTTGCCGTTGGCCGCGATGTCCGCGCCGCCGAGGCCGGCGACGCCCTCGCCCTGGTAGCCGCGCGCGCAGCGGTACGTGCAGGGGTGGCCGCGCCCGCGGAAGCCGCGGCCGTCCATGTTGACGGTGCCCGCCACGGTGACCGACGCCCCCGCGACGACCGCGAGGACGCCGCCGGTGGTGCCGTTCCACGTGGGCGCGTTGAGCGTCGTGCCGGTGGGGACGGTGAGGTTGCGCACCTCCTCCACGCGCACCACCTGGGCGCGGGCGAAGGGCGAGTCCGACGTCGCGTACGCGTTGGTGAGGCTGGCGTCGAACACCAGGGTGACCGGCGTGCCCGCGATCACCGAGGTCACGCGGCGCAGCTCGCTGTAGCCCACGGCCCCCGACGCGCGCTGCGTCTGGTGGAGGAGCACCAGGTCGCCCGCCGCGAACGTGCCCACCACGTTGGTGATGGTGACGCGGTCGGCGCCCGCCGCGCCGTTGGCCGAGGCCGCCACGGCGTTGACCGTCTGCGTGCCCGCGACGGTGACGTCGCGCGTGCTGGTGGTGTACGTGCACGCGCCGGCGTTGCAGGTCGAGCCGTTGACGCAGGCGTTGCCGCACGCGCCGCAGTTGGCGTTGCTCGACTGGAGGTCGACGCAGGCCGCCGCCGCGCCCGAGCCGCAGAAGGTCTGGCCGGTCGGGCAGGTGCAGGTGCCCGCGGCGCACGACTGGCCGCCGGAGCACACCCGGTCGCACGCGCCGCAGTTGCCGTTGTCGCCCGCGGTGTAGCGGCAGGCCGACGGCGTCCCGCAGCCCGTGAAGCCCGTCGAGCAGGCGCCGAAGGCGTACCGCATCGTGAAGGCGCCCGGGGCGCGGGAGCCGTAGACGTCGAGGTACCAGCCGTGCAGGCCGGCGCCCGCCGGGAGCGGCGCGTCGAGCGACGACTGGAGCCCGCAGAAGTCGTCGTTGCACACCGTCACGGGCGTGCGCGAGGGGCTGTGCTGGTGGAGCACCGTGTCCCAGTCGGCGCCGCCGCAGGTGGTGAGGTGCAGCGTCTGGCTCGCGAAGCTCGGGCAGGTGGCGAAGAAGTAGAGGTTCTCCGGGCCGTCGGAGGTGCAGCCGCCGTTGACGCGGCTGGCGCCCGGGGCGAGCGTGCCGGTGACCGTCTGCGTGCCGGTGACGGGCGCGGCCACGCGCGTGGCGCCGCCGCTGCCGACGACGAGGTGCTGGAAGCGCACGGTCACCGCGCCCTGCGAGCACCCCGACACCACGAGGAAGTAGCGCCCCGCCGCGAGCCGCGCGGAGACCTGCGAGCGCCGCGTGGCGCAGGCGTCGTCGTTGCAGGTCGTGTCGCCGGCGCCCGGCGTGAGGTTGTTGCCCATCGCGTCCTGGAGGATGAGCGACGAGTCCCACGTCTCGCCGTCGAAGGTGTCGGCGTACACCACCTCGTCCTGCGCCAGCGTGAAGGTGTAGAACACGTCGCGCCCGCTCGTGCAGTTGCAGTCCGAGGGGCCCGTCGTGTTGTTCATCGCGCCGGTCGTGTCCGCGGTGAGCGTCGTCTGCGGCGTCGTCAGGGGGATCACCGCCGCCCCGTCGCGCGTGTCGTTCGCCGGCACGGTGCCGCACAGGCCCGCCACGCACGACTGGCCCGCGGCGCAGGCGCGCCCGCACGCCCCGCAGTTGGTGGTGCTCGTCTGGAGGTTGGCGCAGGTGAGCGCCGTGCCGGTGCCGCAGGCCGTCTGGCCCGTCGGGCACGCGCACGCGCCCGCCACGCACGACTGCGCCGCGGGGCAGGCCCGGCCGCACGCGCCGCAGTTGGCGGAGTCGGTCTGCACGTTGACGCAGGAGGTGCCGCAGGCCGTCTGGCCCGTCGGGCACGTGCACGCGCCGCCCGCGCAGGTCTGCGCGGTGCCGCAGGCGTTGCCGCACATGCCGCAGTTGGCGTTGGCGGTCATCGTGTTGACGCAGGCCGCCGCCGCGCCCGAGCCGCACACGGTCTGACCCGTCGGGCAGGCGCAGGCGCCGGCGGTGCAGCTCTGGCCCATCGCGCAGGCCGTCCCGCACGCGCCGCAGTTGGCGGTGTCGGTCTGCACGTCGACGCACGCGAGCGACGCGCCGGTGCCGCAGGCCGTCCGCCCCGTCGGGCACGCGCACGCGCCCGCCGCGCAGCTCTGGCTCGCGGGGCAGGCGTTGCCGCACGTCCCGCAGTTGGCCGTGCTCGTCTGGACGTCGACGCACGCGCCGCCGCAGAGCGTCTGGCCCGTCGGGCACGCGCAGGCGCCCATCACGCACGACTGCCCGGAGGGGCAGGCCCGGCCGCAGCCGCCGCAGTGCCGCTCGTCGGCCTGCGTGTCGATGCAGGTGCCCGAGCAGTCGGTGCGGCCCATGAGGCACGCGCACGCGCCGGCCACGCACGAGCGGCCCATCGGGCAGGCGTTGCCGCAGGTGCCGCAGTTGTTGGTGTCGGTCTGCGTGTCGACGCACGCGCCGCCGCAGGCCGCGGTGCCCGTGCGGCACTGGCAGGAGCCGGCGACGCAGGCCTGGCCGGCCATGCAGGTGGTGCCGCACATCCCGCAGTTGGCGGTGTCGGTCATCGTGTCGATGCAGGTGGCGCCGCACATCGACTGGCCCATCGGGCAGGCGGGCGTGGCGTCGGGCGCAGCGTCGGGCGCGGCGTCCGGAGTCGCATCGGGCGCGGCGTCGGGAGTCGCGTCGGGAGTCGCGTCGGGCTGCGCGACGTCGGGCTTCGCGTCGGGCGCGACGTCGGGCGCGGCGTCGGCGCCCGGCGGGGTCGTTCCGCCCGGGGGGGAGTCGCTACAGGCCGCAACTCCCGCCGCGACCAGCAGGGAGAGCCACAATCGAGTTCGCATGAGTCGGTGTCCTCGCGAGGCGCGCGACCGCCAGACCCCACCATGGGGCGAGTCGGTCCCGCGCTTTTTCATCGCCCACACCGTAGCGAGAGAGGCACAGAACCAACAAGCACGTTATGACGCCTGCATTCCTCGGACATACCTTGTTTTTCGATGTTTTCGACGACCCGCCAGGGTGCTCCGGCGGTTCGGCGCGCGTGGGGGCTTGCGCGGCGGGCGCGGCCGTCGTTCCACTCGCGGGGCGATGACGAACGCTCCCCCCCGCCGACCGGAGGTGCTCGCCCCCGCGGGCGACGAGGCCTCGCTCCGCGCCGCCGTCCGCGCCGGCGCCGACGCGGTGTACTTCGGGCTCCAGGGCTTCAACGCCCGCGCCCGCGCGACCAACTTCGACGCCGCCACGCTCGGCGCGACGGTGCGCTTCCTCCACGAGCACGGCGCGCGCGGGTACGTGACGCTCAACACGCTGGTGTTCGACCACGAGCTCGGCGCGGTGGAGGCCGCCGTGCGCGCGTGCGCCGCGGCCGGCGTCGACGCCGTCATTGTGCAAGACCTCGGCGTCGCCCGCCTCGCCCGCGCCGTCGCCCCGTCGCTCCCGATCCACGCCTCGACGCAGATGACCTGCACCGACGCGGGCTCCGTCGAGCTCGCGCGCGAGGCCGGCGCCTCCCGCGTGATCCTCGCCCGCGAGCTCTCCCTCGACGACCTGCGCGCGATCCGCGCGGCCACGGACGTCGAGCTCGAGGTCTTCGTCCATGGCGCGCTCTGCGTCGCGTACTCGGGCCAGTGCCTCACCAGCGAGGCCATCGGGGGACGCAGCGCCAACCGCGGCGCGTGCGCGCAGGCCTGCCGCCTCCCCTACGAGCTCGTGGTCGACGGCGAGCGACGCGACACCGGCGACCGCGCCTACCTCCTCTCGCCCGAGGACCAGGCCGCCGTCTCCGTCATCCCCGACCTCGTTGCGCTCGGCGTCGCGAGCCTCAAGATCGAGGGCCGGCTCAAGGGCCCGGAGTACGTCGCCGCCACCACGCGGCTCTACCGCGCCGCCGTCGCCGCGGCCCTCGGCGAGGCGCCGCCGCCCGACCGCGCGCTCCGCGACGCCGCGCTTCAGACCTTCTCCCGCGGCAGCGGCGAGGGGTTCTTCCGCGGCGTCGACCACCAGCGCCTCGTCGAGGGGCGCAACTGCGACCACCGTGGGCTCCAGGTCGGCTCGCTGCGCGGCGTCGAGCGGCGCCGCGGTCGGTCGTACGTGGCCGTACGATTGGAGGCCCCGGTGGCGCGCGGCGACGGGCTCCTGGTCGAGGGAGGCGCGGCCGGCGCGGGCGAGTTCGGCGGCAGCGTGTGGGCCATCACGCAGGGAGGCGCCGACGTCCCCCGGGCCGAGGCCGGCGACGCGCTCCTGTGGTTCGGCCCCGAACGAACGCCCGGCGCGCTCGCCCCTGGCCGCCGCGTGTGGAAGACGCGCGACGACGCGGTCGAGCGCTCGATCCGCGAGGCCGTGGAGCGCGACCCCCGGCGCCAGTCTGTCGCCATGACCGTGCGCGGCGCGGTGGGCGAGGCGCCGGTCTTCGAAGCCGTCACCGCGTCGGGGCTCACCGCGCGCGTGACGGGCGACGCCCCGGTCGAGCGCGCGGTGTCGCGGCCGCTGACCGAGCCGGAGCTCCGTGAGAAGCTCGGGCGCCTCGGCGACACGCCCTTCGCGCTCGGCGAGCTCTCCGTCGACCTGCCCGAGGGCGTGACGCTCCCGCTGTCGTCGATCAACCGCGCGCGGCGAGCCCTCGTCGACGCCCTCCGCGAAGGCGCCGCGCGGGCGCACCCCACCGCGGACGTCACCTGGCGCGACGTGCTCGACGGCGCGGCGCTCCCCGCGCGCGAGCCCCCGCCCGGCGGGCTCTTCGTGCTCTGCCGGACGCTCCCGCAGGCGCGCGCGGCCCTCGCCGCCGGGGCCGACGGGGTGATCCTCGACTTCCTCGAGCTCACCGGGACGGGCGCCGCCGTGCGCGCGCTCCGGGCCGAGGGCGCGGCGCACATCACCCTCTGCCCGCCGCGCATCCGCAAGCCCGGCGAGGAGAAGGTCGACCGCTACCTCGCCTCCCTCGCGCCCGACGCGGTGCTCGTCCGCGGGCTCGGCGCGCTCCGCGAGGGGGCGGGCGACGTCCCGCGCGTCGGCGACTTCTCGCTCAACGTCACCAACCGGCTCACGGCCGCGGCGGTGCTCGCGCGCGGGCTCGCGGCCTTCACCCCGTCGTTCGACCTCGACGCCGCGCAGCTCGCGGCGCTGGTGGAGTCGGGCGTCGGGCCCTGGGCCGAGGTCGTGGTCCACCACCCGATGCCGCTCTTCCACATGGAGCACTGCGTGATCGCCGCGCTCCTCTCCGACGGCGGCGACCACCGGACGTGCGGGCGCCCGTGCGAGCGGCACGTGGTCTCGCTCCGCGACCGGGCCGGGATGGACCACCCGGTGGAGGCCGACGTGGGCTGCCGCAACACCGTCTTCCACGCCGCCGCGCAGAGCGCCGCGGGCGTGATCGAGCGGTGCCGGCGCGCGGGCGTGCGGCGCTGGAGGGTGGAGCTGGTGCGGGAGACCCCCGCGGAGGTCGGGCGGGTGGTCGCGGCGTACCGCGCGCTCACCGCGGGCGCGATCGACGCGCAAGAGCTCTGGCGCCGGCTGCGCGCCGAGGGCGAGCGGCCGGTGGTGCGCGGGTCGCTCCGGGTGATCCACCACCCGGGGGGCTGAGCGTCAGGGAGGGGCGATCAGAAGTTGAAGGTGCCGACGTAGCTCGAGGCCGTCGTCGTGCACACCTGGTTGCCCGTCGAGGCGCTGCGCGTGCCGGTGTACGTCTGCGCCAGCGTCGTCCCGCGGTACACCTGGATGGTGAAGTTGGTCGCCCCGCGGATGGAGTACGGGACCGCGCAGACGCGGTACGCGCCGGTGGCCGCGCCGGTGGTCCAGAAGACGTTCTCCGGGCCGGTGGCCGAGGTGTCGTCGGCGTCGAGCGTCCCGCCGCACGCGGCCGTCCGGCCGTAGTAGATCTCCGTCCCGCAGGGCGGGACGACGTGGAGGTCCATGTCGCCCGCGACGTTCCACGTCATGGTGAAGCGGAGCTGGCCGGTGCCGACGCACACCCCGTTGGAGCAGGCCTGCGAGGCGCCGCACGCCCGGCCGCAGGCGCCGCAGTTGGCGGTGTCGGTGAGCAGGCTGCGGCACACGTTGGAGCAGTTGGTCTGGCCCGTCGGGCAGGCCGTGCCGCAGGTGCCGTTCGCGCACGTCGCCGAGCCGCCGGTGGGCGCGGGGCACGCCCGGCCGCACGTGCCGCAGTTGGCCACGGTGGTGCGCAGGTCGGTCTCGCAGCCGTTGGCCGCGTTGGCGTCGCAGTTGCCGAAGCCCGTGGCGCAGGCCCCGATCGCGCACGTGCCCGCCGCGCAGGTCGCGCCGGCGTTGGCGAAGCTGCACACGCGGCCGCAGGCGCCGCAGTTGCTCGCGTCGGTCAGCGTGGCGCGGCAGGTGCCCGAGCAGTTGGTCTGGCCGGTGGGGCAGGTCTGGCCGCACGCGCCCGCGGAGCACACGGCGCCGCCGCCCGTCGCCGCGGGGCAGACGTTGCGGCAGCGGCCGCAGTTGGTCGAGTCGGTGGCGGTGTTGACCTCGCAGCCGTTGGCCGCGTTGCCGTCGCAGTCGGCGAAGCCCGCCGCGCAGGTGTAGGCGCACGCGCCCGCCGCGCAGCTCGCCACGGTGTTGGGGCGCGCCGCGCAGCGCATCCCGCACCCGCCGCAGTGGCTCACGTCGGTGCGGGTGTTCACCTCGCAGCCGTTGGAGGCGACGGCGTCGCAGTTGGCGAAGCCGGCGTTGCAGGCGGCGACGCCGCAGGCGCCCGCGGCGCAGGCGGCCGTCCCGTTGGCGGGCGTCGGGCAGGCGTTGTTGCACGCGCCGCAGTGGGCGAGCGTGGTGTTGGTGTTGGTCTCGCAGCCGTTGGCGGCGTTGCCGTCGCAGTTGCCGAGGCCGGCCGCGCAGGTCGACACGACGCAGACGCCCGCGGCGCAGAGGTTGGTGCCGCCGGGCAGGGCGCAGCGCGTCCCGCAGGCGCCGCAGTTGCTCGCGTCGGCGCGGGTGTTGACCTCGCAGCCGTTGGCGGGGTTGCGGTCGCAGTCGGCGAAGCCCGAGGCGCACGCGGTGACGGTGCAGGCGCCGGCCGCGCAGCCCGCCGTCCCGTTGGCCGCGGAGCACGCCCGCCCGCACGCGCCACAGCTCGACGGCGTGGCGTTGAGGTTCACCTCGCAGCCGTTGGCGGGGCTGTTGTCGCAGTCGCCGAAGCCCGCGTTGCACGAGGCGACGGTGCAGGCGCCGGCCGCGCAGCCCGCCGCCCCGTTGGCGGCCGAGCACGAGCGGCCGCAGGCGCCGCAGTTGGCGGGCGCGGTGTTGAGGTTCACCTCGCAGCCGTTCGCCGCGTTGCCGTCGCAGTCGGCGAAGCCGGCGTTGCAGGTGCCGACGCCGCAGACGCCCATCGCGCACGCGGCCGTCCCGTTGGCCGGGGCGGGGCAGGCGCGGCCGCAGGCGCCGCAGTTGGCGACGGCGGCGCCGGTGTTGACCTCGCAGCCGTTGGCGGGGCTGCGGTCGCAGTCGGCGAAGCCCGGGTTGCACGCGCCCACCGCGCACGCGCCCATCGCGCAGGCGGCCGTCCCGTTGGCGGCGGCGCAGGCGCGCCCGCAGGCGCCGCAGTTGCCCGCGCTGGCGTTGAGGTCGGTCTCGCAGCCGTCGTCCGCGTTCATGTTGCAGTCGGCGAAGCCCGCCGCGCAGGCGAAGGCGCACGCCCCCGCCTCGCACGACGACGTCGCGTGGGCGCGCGCCGGGCAGGCGTTGCCGCAGCGGCCGCAGTGCGCGGCGCTGGCGTTGGTGTTGGTCTCGCAGCCGTTGGCCGCCATCCCGTCGCAGTTGCCGAAGGGCGCGGTGCAGCGCGCGATGGTGCACGCGCCGTCGGCGCAGCCCGGGTCGCCGTTGGACGCGCGGCAGGCGTTGCCGCAGGCGCCGCAGTGCTGCGCGTTGGACTGCGGGTTGACGCAGGCGCCGCCGCAGCAGCGCTCGCCCGCGGCGCAGCGGCTGTCGTCGGTGCAGCCCGCCACGCACGCGCCGCCCGAGCAGCGCTGGCCCGTGGGGCAGTGGGCGTCGGTCACGCAGGCCTCGCAGGTGTGCGCGGTCACGTTGCAGTGGAGCTGCGCGCCCGCGCCGCCGTCGTCGAGCGTCGCGCGGGGGCAGCCCTCGTCGGAGCGGCAGCCGGAGACGCAGGCGTTGGACGTCGGGTCGCAGTGCTGGTCGGCGGGGCAGGTGTCGGGGTCGGCGACGCACCGCACGCAGGCGCCGGTGGCGGCGTTGCACACGGCGCCGTCGGGGTGGCCCGCGCAGTCAGCGTTGCCGGCGCAGCGGCCGGTGCACATGTGCGTCGCCGGGCTGCAGATGGTGCCCGCCATGCCCGCGCAGTCCGCGTGCGTGCGACACGTCGTCGAGCAGAGGCCCGAGGACGCGTCGCAGATGCCGCCCGCAGGGTTGCCGGTGCAGTCCGCGTTCGCCGTGCAGGGGCGCACGCAAGCGCCCGTCATCGGGTTGCAGGTGGTTCCGTTCGGGTGGCCCGCGCAGTCGGCGTTGGCGGCGCAGCGGTTGGTGCACATGCGGGTCGCGGGGTTGCAGATGTCGCCCGCGCCCATGCCCGCGCAGTCACCGTGCGAGGCGCAGCGCGAGGTGCAGAGCCCGGTGGTCGCGTCGCAGATGGCGCCCGCAGGGTTGCTCGCGCAGCTCGCGTTGCCCATGCAAGGCGGCTGGCACATCCCGGTGGCCGGGTTGCACGTGGCGCCCGCGGGGTTGCCCGCGCAGTCGGCGTTGCTCGCACAGCGCGCCGGGCCCTGGTCCGCCGGCGCGTCGTCGGCGTCTAGCGAAGCGTCGTTCGCAGCGTCGCCCGCAACGTCGAGCGCGTCGTCGCCGACCGCGTCGAGCGCAACGTCGTCCGCAACGTCGAGCGCGCCGTCGTCCGCGGCGTCGCCCGCCGCGCCGTCGCCGGCCGCGTCGCCCGTGACGTCCGCGGCGCCCTGGGCGTCGGGCGTCGGGCGTCCGCCGACCACCGAGATGCCGTCGCACCCGGTTGCCGTGATGAGGGCCGCGCACACGGCCAGCCGCGCCGTCGCGCGGAGCCTCCTCGTCCATTCCTGTTGATCCATGAACCTCTCCCGCGAGAACCGCTGTCAGGCCCGTCGCCGCGACCGCCCCCGCATGGGACGTCGCTGGCCGGGTTGCGCGTGACCCTAGCGGACGTCCATGCCGCAGCCGATGTCCGGTGAACGGAATGCGCAGGCGTGTCCGCGCGCCGATCACGAGCGCACGAGGACCCAGCGCGAAGTTTCGTTGGGGAGGCTTCGGCGGTCAGCCGGCGTGGCGCGAGCCGCGCTCGCCGACGTGGGCGAGGTGCGCGCGGACGAGCTCGCCGAAGCGGTCGGCGTCGGTGAGCGGGAGCATGTGGCCCGCGCCGGGGATGCACTCCTCGCGGGCGCCGGGGATCTCTCGCGCGAGGAGCTTCGCGATCGGCGCGCAGGCCTCCGGGCCCTCGTCGCCGTACACCACCAGCGTCGGCACGCGCACCGCGCGGAGCGCCTCGCGCGACACCGGCCAGCGCACCGCGCCGAGGAGGCCGTACCCGATGATCGCCGGCGCCGACCGCACGAGCGCGCGCTGCTGCTTCTCGGAGAGGTTGTCCCAGAAGCCGAAGCCCCACTGCTTGAGCAGCAGGCGGATCGCGTGCTCGGACTCGCCGACGGCCGTGAGGGCGGCGAGCGCGACGGCCTCGTCGCGGGCGACGGCGTAGAGGTCGAGGCGCCCGGCGAGTCGCAGCGCGTCGAAGCACACCGGCTCGACCAGCGTGAGGCTCGCGACGAGCTCGGGGCGCTTCATCGCGACCTCGAGCGCGACGACGGCGCCGAAGGAGTGGCCGATCAGGTGGGCCTCGCCGCCCTCGGCCTCGGCCAGCGCGGCCACGCCCTCCGCGAGGAGCGTCACGACGTTGTCGGCGCTCACCCCCGGGGGCTCCGGGGTCTTCCCGT
This sequence comes from Polyangiales bacterium, assembly GCA_046351555.1. Lineage (GTDB taxonomy): Bacteria > Myxococcota_A > Polyangia > Polyangiales > CAISKJ01. The sequence continues at coordinate 54,583 of JAXLYI010000023.1, read as the reverse complement.
GGCTCGGCAGGTCGGGCGCGATCGTGCGGTAATGCTCGCCGAGCAACGACCGGAAGCCCATCCACTGGATGCTCGAACCGGCCCCCGCGTGCAGCAGGATCACCGGCGCCCCCTCACCCTCACGAACCACGAACCACCCTGTCGCAGGCATCGAGAACCTCCAAAGTCGCCCACCGCACCGTGCGGTACAAGTGAACGCTAGGGCGCCCCGCGGGAGGCTGTCCACAGACTGCACACGCGATTCGAAAGCGTCGCGGCCGAGCTTGACGGATTTTTCAGCGTAGGGCGAGGGGCGGAGGTGGCCGGAAGCGGCCCCGGTCAGAAGCCCGCGCGAGGCGGTTCGGGCGCGTTGTAGAGGTGGGGCGGCGGCGCCGCCTGGCGCGCGAGCTGGGACGCGTTGGTGATCTCCTCGGCGACCGAGACGTCGGCCACGTCGAGGGTGAAGACGCGGCCGTCGACGCACTCGATGTTGACCGCGGGGATGTGCGCGCGCCGCAGCGCGATCCCGATCGTCGCGCACAGGACCACGACGGCCGTGAGCGCCGCGACGGGGCTGTGAAGGACCATCCCGAGGAACATCGTCCCCGCGCCGAGGGTGCTCACCACGACCTCCGGCGCGCGGTTCGGGGGGATGGAGCCCGGCACGATGCTCCGCACGTCATGCAGCGCGATCGCCATGTCGCTGGTCGTGATGGCGGTGTTGGAGACGCGCACGCCGTCGCGGCTGAAATAGACCGTCTCCAAGGGCGTGGGCGGCGTCGACGCCGTGACCGGCGGGGCGGCCGGCAGGGTCACGTCGCCGAGGTTGACGGGGCGATGGGCGTCCAGCGGGATGGTGACGTCCTCGGAGGAGACCAGCGGGGCGGGGACCGGCGGCGGGGACGGCGGCGCGCGGAACGAGGGCGAAGCCGTCGCGGCGATGGGGTTGGCCTGGTCCCAACTGGCGAAGGGGTTCTCCGGGCGCGGCGGCGGGGGGCCCAGCGGTTTCCAGGAGCCGACCACGGCTTCGACCGGGGGCGGCGGCGTGGGCGTGGGCGGCGACGGGATCGACGTCGGGGGCGTGCTGCGCGTGGGGCCCCTCGGGAGGAGCCGAGGGGCCCAGTGGGCCTGCTGCCCTCGCGGCAGGAGCGGGCTCCCCTGCGGCCTGGGGACTTGACGGATGAAGCCGCGCATCACGCCGGCGACCTCGGTGAGCGTCGGGCACTCCCGGAGGTTGCCCGACGACCAGGCGCGGCCGAAGAGGCCCTCGAACTCCGGGAAGGCGGCGGCGAGGTAGGCGCGGGCGTCGCGCACGCGCGGGCCGTCCGAGCCGAACTCGTCGTTGGCGAAGTAGCCCCCGCTGGAGTCTGAGTTCACGCAAAGCTCGGGCGAGGTGAGGATGAGCATCTCCGCGGCCATGATCGACGCGGCGAAGCGGTCCGAGGCGTCGTTCCAGAGCCCCTGGGCGGCGTCGCCGGGGTGCGCGTAGCCGGGCGAGCCGCGGTTGAGGCGGTCGGGGCGGGGGAAGCTGGGGCCGAACATCTCTTCGAGGTCGATGAGCTCGGCGACGCAGGTGTCGAGGTTGACGATCACGTTGCCGCCCGCGATGTCCGTGTGCGAGAGGCCGCGCTGCTCCATCGCCGCCATCGTCTCGAGGAAGCGGTGGCAGAGGTGGAAGCCGTGGGCCGGCGAGAGGTAGCAGTCGTTCTTCCGCGTGCCGGTGTCGACGACGTTGGACCAGGGGACCCCCTCGACCCAGGGCATGAGCTGGGCGTACGTGAGGTCTTTGTGCGTGGCCACGATCGGGTCGTTCGGCTCGATGACGATGCGGCCGGCGGCGCGCAGCCCCGCGACGTCCTTGAGCGCCTGGAGGCGCGCGGCGACCGTGGTCTGCGACGGCTTGCGGAACGCGGGCTTGAACACCTTCAGCGCCCACGCCTCCTGGCCCCCGAAGACCAGGTAGACGGTGCCGCGCGCGCCCTTCTCCGCGTGCGGCGCCGGGTTCACGAAGACGCGGTGCTGAACGAACGAGAACGCCCTGTGCCCAATCTGGATCTGGTCTCCTGGCATGGGGGTGAAAGGCATCCTGCGGTCCTCCCTACGGTGATCGCTCGCGCGTCGCGCGCGGGCTCGTCATGGCTATTCGTCCCGCCGCCCCTGCTCCGCCGTTGGGGCGCTCCCGGCCTGAGACGGCGTCGGGGACGGCTGCAACTGCGACGAGGGGGCCGCCGTCGCCGCCCCCGTCGCCCGCGGGGCCTGGGTCGGGGCGGCCGCGGGGGCCGTCGGTGCTCCGCTCGGCGGGGCGTTGTGGGTAGGAGTGGGCGACTGACGCGCGCCACCGGGCCCGCCCGGCGCGTGCGTGGTGGAAGGCGTCGAAGGGGTCACCTCATCCTCGTCGTGCTCGGTTGAAGATCTCCCCGAACCGGGCAACGCGCCGCCATCCTCCGGAGGCGGTGGGGGGTGTGTCCGCGAGCGAGTTCGAGCGCCGCCTGCCACATCCACCTTCGCGCCGAGCCCGCTATGGCTCCCTGTGAGCCTGACAGGGCCGATCTGGATCTCCGGCGTGCGTGGTACCGATGATGGCACGTTGGTCAAAGGCACTTGCGGCGTGTTGATGCGTGGCGGGTTGGGGGGGAGGTGAGGCGGCGGGAGGGGTGAACCACCGTCGCGTGCGGGCGGGGGGAGCGTGACGGGGGGCTGCGTGGGGTCGTCTCCGCCCTGAAGGCGATCCCACATCACCCCTCCCCCGACGGCGACGGCCGCGATCGCGAGAGCCCATAAAATCCTGGTGCGCTTGCGTCGCACGGGTGGCGCCGGGAGTGGGGCGCGCGGCAGGGTGGGCTGCGCCCGGTGAGCCGGCGCGGACGGCACGTCGTCGCGGGCGGGCGCGGGGGGGAGGTACGAGGGCCTCCGCCCCTGCGACGCATCGACCGCCAGGGGCTGCGGCGGGGGCGCCAACACCGTGACCGGCACGGGCGTGAGCCCTTGCACGCGCGGAGGCGGCCCCGCCAGCGGCGAGGGGGGCGGGGACAGCGCAGCCATCCGCGTCGTCTGCTCCGCGCTCTCGCGGCTTTCCTCGGGGGGGTGGGCGTGGAGCGTGTTGTCGACGTCCGGGAGCTCGGCGAACCCGGCGCAGGAGACCGCGATGAGGCTCACGTCGTCGCGCTCCGCGCTCGCCTCCGCCGTCCGCAGGAAGCCCTGCTGGTCGAAGGCGCGCCCCATGTCGTCGCCGAACGACGCCTCCAGCCCGTCGGAGAAGAGCAGGATGCCCGCGACGTCCGTCAGCGGCACCAGCCGCGGCTCGCCGCGCAGGCCCTTCAAGCTCGACCACCGCGCGCGCGGGTCCGCGACGATCGGCTCCCGCCGGCCCCCCTCGTGATGCACGACCACGTGCACGTCGCCGATCAAAAGCACCTGCCCCGTCCGGGCCTCCAGGTCGAGCGTGAACGCGGCCAGCACGGTCTGGCTGCCGTGCTGCTGGCGCTTGCCTTCCAGCGAGGTCTTGAGCATCTCGGGGAGGTTGGGGGCGAGCGCGTACCCCTCCACCTCGGGGTGGATCGCCTTGCTGAAGTCGTCGAACCACCCGCGCACCTCGTCGACGGTGAGCGGCTGGCGGTGGGCGAGCAGCCGCCCCCAGAGGGCCGCCCCCGCCCGCTGTGCCGCGATGTCGCCCATGAACGACTGGCTCACGCCGTCGGTCACGACGCCGACGCAGCGCCCCTGCTCGACGCCGAGCGCGCACCAGTCCTGCCCCGCGTAGTTGCCCTGGTCGAACTCGCGGAACCGGCGGTACCCGAGCGCGACGCGCCACGGCGCCCCGCCCGGCGGCGGGGCGACCGCGCGTGAAATGAACTGCACCGCACCGCTCTGCTGCGCGGCGATCGCGGTGTACCGCGCGCGGCCCGGCTCGGCCGGCGGGGCCGAGGCGCGCGACGAGGCGGGGGGCGTCACGACGGCTCCTGCACGGTCGGGTCGTCGGCGCCCCACTGCACCACGGCGACCGTGCCCGTCGCCTCGGCGGGCGCCGCCTGCCGCCAGAACGCGATCGGGTTCGACGACCGGGCGGGCGGGGCGATGGGGCTCCAGGCCACGACGGGCGGCGGCGCGGCGGAGGGGGCGGGCGCGGCGACCGGCGTCGGGCCGCGCACGTCGGGGGGCACGATGGGCGGCGTGCTCAGCACCCGCGTCTGCGGGACGGCCGCGCCGGGCGCGCGGCGGGTATCGGGGAGCGTGGCCGCCGACGCGATCGTACCGAGGCCCTCCACGGCGTTGCACCAGGCTCGCGCCGGCGGGCACTCCGCGCGCCGACGGCTGCGCCACACGGCGCGGAGGAGCGGGGGCAGCTGGGGGGACAGCCGTCCGAGCACGTCGAGCATCAGCCGGAAGCGGTCGCAGCGCTCGTCGCCGAGCTCGTCGGGGGAGAAGTAGGAGCCGCCCTCGGAAGCGGCGACCGCCGCGGCGTCGCGCCAGGCCAGCATCTCGCACACCATGATGCCCAGGGCCATGCGGTCGGAGGCGGGGGACCAGAGGTCGTCCGTCCGGTCGACGCGGTTGTAGCCCGGCGTGCCGAGGACGCAGACCGACGGGCGGGTGAAGCCGGGCGCGTGCATGTGCTCGACGTCGATGAGCTGCGCCTCGCAGGAGTCCGGCGTGAGGATGACGTTGCCCGAGGCGATGTCCCCGTGCGACGCGCCGACCGACTCCAAGAGCGCCATGCAGTTCGCGAAGCTGCGGGCGGCCTTCGTCGAAGATGCCTCGGGCAGCGGGCGCCGGGAGAGGAGGACGTCGAGCCACGTCGGCCCCTCGATCCACGGGATGATCATGGCGTAGCGCAGCGCCGGGGCCGCGGCCCACGTCCGCGGCGAGTCTGCCTCGCACACGCAGTAGCGCTCGCACGCGCGCAGGCCCGGCCCCCCGGCGAAGGACCGCAGCAGGCCGCAGATGACCGGCAGCTCCGCGCGCTGGCTCGCGGGCTTCATCACCTTGAAGGCGTAGCGCGCGCCGGCGCCCTCACGCTCGACCTGCACGACGACCCCCTCGCCCCCCTCGCACGCGAAGGCGAACGAGGGGGCCTGCGGGTGGGGCAGCACGCGCAGCCGCTCGACGCCCCCGCGCACGTCGATGGTGATGACGCTCCCCGGCCTCGGTTGGAAGGCTGGCATCGGCCGCCTCAGGAGACCAGGGTCGCGCCGGAGACCGCGAACGCGAGCTGCACGAGCTCGGCGGAGGCGGCCGGGTAGAGCATCCTCGAGCCGGGCTGGAGGCTGTACCCCTCGTCGGCCATCATCGCGGCGTAGCCCTCGGGCAGCTCGGACGACATGCGGAAGAGGCGCGCCGCGTGGGGGTTGGCGATCTCCGACTCCGCGCACACGCCCGGCCACTCGGTCGGCTCACCGATGGGGGCGGAGGTGAGGTTGTTGCCGATGAAGATGTTCTGCACGAGCACGTTGCCGTCGGCGTTGCGCATGCCCATGAGCTCGCGCGCGAGGGGCTCCGGGTCGTTGCCCGTGTAGGCGCCGTCGGTCATGTGGCAGACGAGTGGCGCGGGACAGTTGTTCGGCGCCGACAGCTCCTGCTGGAGCAGCTCGCGCGCCTTGAGGAAGGCCGCGTAGGTGTCCGTGGTGCGCTGCGCGCGCAGGGTCGGGGAGCCGCGCTGGGCGATCACGTCGACGGTGCAGACGCCGCCGAGGAGGTCCATCGGCGTGTCGCTGTACGCGATGAGGGCGATGCGGTAGCGGGGCGAGATCACCATCCCCTTGGTCGAGCGGAACACCATCTGCGTCAGCACGCCGTTGAGCGCGGCGTTGACGTGGTCGATGCGGGTGCGGCCGTCGAGCTTCTCCTCCATCGAGCCGCTCACGTCGAGCAGGTAGATGACGAGTGCCGGAGTCTTCGCCGTCGCCGGGATGTTGTAAGGCACGAACCCCTCCTTGGTGAGCGTCGGGGCCGATCCTATCACCGCGCTCGCGCGCGGTTCAAGGCGCTCGTTCGCGCGCCGCTCGCGCGAGGGCGCCGAGCCCGAGCGCGATCGGGATCGCCGCGAGGGCGGAGGCGTCGCCCCACTCGGCCGCCGCCACCGCCACGCCGACGAGCGCATCGACGGCGACCGCGACCGCGTGGGCGTTGCGCAGGCGGAGGCTCAACCCGAGCGCGGCCACGACGGCGCCCGCCGCCACGAGCGTGCCGATGACCGCGACGAGGAGCAGCGCGGCGTCGTTGTGCCCGACCACCTGGTACGTCGCGAGCCCCGCCACGCCGACCGCCGCCGCCGCGGCCAGCCAGTGCGCGGTCAGCGCGAGCGGGCGGAGGTACCTCGCGGGGGCCGGCGGGACCGGCGGGACCGGCGGGACCGGTGGGAGCGGTGGGAGCGGCGGCGCGACGGGGGGCGCGTCGCTCACCACGGTCGGGTCGAGCGCCGCGGCGCTCCCACCCGCGCCGCGCGCGCGCAGGGTCAGCCAGTGCCGCAGGTCGGTCGCCAGTTCGCGGGCGCTCGGGTAGCGGCCGCCGGGCGAGGGGTGCAGGCACCGGAGGAGCGCGGCCGTGAGGTCGGCCTCGACGGCGCCGGCGCGCTGGAGCACTTGGGCCGACAGCGCGCCCGCCTGGGCCGTGCTCCACAGCGGCGCGCCCTGGTCGACCCGCGGCTGCCCCGTCAGCATCTCCACCAGCACCACGCCCAGCGCGAACACGTCGGTCGCGGGGCAGACGTCCCGGACCATCCCGGCGGCCTGCTCGGGGGCCATGTAGTTCGGGCTGCCCAGCACGGCTCCGGTGCGCGTCATGCGGCGGCCGCCGAGCTGCGCGATGCCGAAGTCGAGCACCTTGGGGACGGGCCGCCCGCGGTGGTCGTACCGGACGATGACGTTGCCGGGCTTGATGTCGCGGTGCACGAGCGGCCCGAGCGGCGGCGCGAGGGAGTGCCCCGCCGCGACGGCGTCGCAGAGGTCGGCGAAGAGCTCGACGAGGTCGCCGGTCGCGGGCCGCGCGCCGTAGCTTCGCTGCTGCTGGAGCCACGCCTTGAGCGTGGGGCCCTCGATGTACTCCATCACGATGAAGTGCGTGCCGTCCCACGTGCCCCGGTCGAACACGCCGACGACGTTCGGGTGCTGCAGGGCGCTCAGCGCCTCGGACTCCAGCTTGAAGCGGCTCACCATCTCCGCGTCCTGCTGGAACTCCGGCTTGAGGAACTTCACCGCGACGTTCCGGTGCGACAGCCGCGTGTCCGTCGCGCGCCACACCTCGCCGAACGCGCCCCCGCCGATGGGGTCCAGGAGTTCGTACCGGCCCCCGATGGTGGTGCCGCGCTGCACCGCGCGGCCTCTACGCGACGGGGCGGCGCCGCGGCGCCGCCCCGCCTCGGCCGTTCCCCGCGGTCGGCCGCCGTGATAGGGTCGCGGCGATGTGGAAGGCGACTTCTCTGGCGGGGCAGGTCATCGACGCTCGTTACGCCATCCAGTCCTACTTAGGGGGCGGCACGTTCGGGGTGGTTTGGTCGGCGCTCGACGCGAAGATCCCGGGACGCTCCGTGGCTGTCAAGCTCCTTCGCGAGGAGTACGCCGGCGACCCGCAGGTGGTCGCGCGCTTTCAGACGGAGGCCCGCGCCCTCGGGGCGCTGCGGCACCCGGGCATCGCGGCCTTCCTCGACCAGGGCGCGTGGCAGGGGTGCCCGTACCTCGTGATGGAGCGGGTCGACGGCGTCACCCTCGCCGCGTGGCTCGACGCGCACCGCGCCGCCGGCGCGCCGCCCCCGCACGACGCGGTCTGGCGGCTCTTCGACAACCTCTGCGCGGCCGTCGCCGCCGCCCACGCCGCGGCGCCGGGCCCGATCGTCCACCGCGACCTCAAGCCCTCCAACGTCATGCTCCGGCCACCGACGTCGGAGGGCCGGGTCGCGGTGCTCGACTTCGGCGTCGCGCAGTTCGGCGCGCGCGGCGGCACGCAGACCGGCGCGCGGGTCGGCACGCTGGCGTACATGGCGCCGGAGCAGGCGACGGGCAACGTGGCGGCCGTCGGCCCGTGGACCGACGTGTTCTCCCTCGCGTGCCTCCTCTTCGAAGCGCTCACGCTCCGCCAGGGCCCGACCGCGCAGGACACCTTCTGGGGGCTCGCGATGCGGGGCCCCGCGCACGTCGCGGCGACCCTCGACGCCCACCGCGGGCAGCTCCCCGGCGCGCTGATCCCCGTCTTGCTGCACGCCTTCCGGGCCGCCCCGCACGAGCGCCCGCCGCACGCGGCCGCGCTCCGCGACATGCTCCGCGCGGCCTGGCCCGCCCCCGCGGCCCCGCCCGGCGCGGACGCGACGCTGCCCATGCCGGTCGGCCCCGGCCCCTCGCCGATGCTGCCACAGAACTCCACGCCGTACCCCGTGGCGCCGCTGTTCTCCCCGGGCGGCGCCGCTCCGCCCCACAACGGCGCGGTGTCGTCGGCGGGGGGCGGGTGGTCGGGGCCCACCGCCCAGGCCGCGCGTCCGTCCGGCGCGGACGCCATCCTCGGGATGCCCCCGCCGTGGTACGTCGCGCAAGGCGGGCAGCGGCCTTCGCAGAACCGATCCTTCGTCCCGCGCTCCGCGCTGCGGGACGAGGCGCGCCGGGGGCGGCTGGCCTGGGCCGGGTCCGTCGCCGCGGGCGTGTGCGGCGTGGCGGCGTTCATCGCCCTCGTGACGCGCCTCGCGGGCCACGCCCCGGCCGGGGGCGAGGCGGCGCTGCGCGACTGCGACCACGGCGGCCCCGAGGCTTGTTTGCAGGACGGGCTCCGCTTGAGCGACGGCCCGGTCCCGACGCGGGACGACGCGCGGGCGCTGCGGGCCTTCCGCGTCGCGTGCGACGCCCGCCTCCCCGAGGGGTGCTTCCGCACGGGCCGCGCGCTCGAGCAGGGCCGCGGCGTCGGGCGCGACTACGCCCGCGCGGCGTCGGACTACGGCGTCGCCTGCGAGCGCGGCCACCTCCCCTCCTGCACGCGGCTCGCGGGCCTGCTGTTCGCCGGGCGGGGCGGGCCGCGCGACGAGGCGCGGGCGCGCGGGCTGCTCACGCGCGCGTGCGACGGGGGCGAGCTGCAGGCGTGCAACGACCTCGGCGACGTGCACCGCGACGGGCGCGGCGTCCCGCGCGACCTCGCGAAGGCGCTCGAGCTCCACCAGCGCGCCTGCTCCGGCGGCAACCTCGAGGGCTGCGACTCCGTCGGGATGGCGTACCGGGAGGGCTACGGGGTCGCCGTCGACCTCCCTCGCGCGGTGCAGCTCTTCGAGCACGCCTGCAACGGCGGCAACATGGAGGCGTGCGGCGACCTCGGCGACCTCACGCTCGACGGGCGCGGCGTCGAGCGGAACCCGCAGCGCGCCCTCGACCTCCTTCGGCGCTCGTGCGACGGGGGCTACGACCAGGGGTGCGTCCAACTGGGCGAGCTCCACGCGCTGGGGGGGGTGGTGGCCCGCGACGAGGGCGCGGCGGCGGCGTACTACCAGCGCGCCTGCGACCGCGACTGGGGCCCCGGCTGCAACGCCCTCGGCGTCGCGCACTACGACGGCCGCGGCGTCGTGCAGAACCGCGCCCTCGCGGCGCGCCTCTACCAGCGCGCCTGTGACGCGGACGCGCCCTGGGGGTGCCACAACTACGCCGGGTGCCTCGAGAACGGCGAGGGGGTCGCCCGCGCGGAGCAGGCGGCCCCGCCCCTCTACGAGCGCGCCTGCGCGGCGGGGATCGGCCCGTCGTGCAGCCGGCTCGGCTACATGAGCCGCGAGGGCGTCACGCTGGCGCGCTCGCTCCCCAACGCCTACTCGTACTACGCCCGGGGCTGCGACGCGTCGGACGCGCGCTCGTGCAACGAGTCCTGCTACATGGCGCAGCACGCCGAGGGCGGCACCGTCGAGACGGCCGTGACGCTCCAGCTCTGCCAGCGCGCCTGCAACCTCGACGACCAGTACTGCAACAACCTCGCGTTCATGTACGGCTCGGGCGCCGGCGTCGAGCGGGACGAGCGCCAGGCCGCCGTGCTCTACCGCCGCGCGTGCGAGGCGCGGCAGCCCAACGCCACCGCGTGCCGCAACCTCGCGGATTTCTACCTCACGGGGCGCGGCGTGCGCGCCAACCGGACCGAGGCCATCCGGCTCCTGCGCCGCGCCTGCCAGCTCGGGCACACCGGCACCTGCACCGAGCTCCGCGCCGCGGGCATCGCGCTCCGCTGACCGCTCGCTACGGGACGGCGGCCGGCAACGCGCAGAGCGCCTCGATGGCCTCGCTCTCGCTGATGCACAGCGCGGAGCCGAGGATCGGGCGCTCGAACCCGCCGCCCGCGCGCGAGGGGTAGAAGGTCGAGTCGATCACCGCCACGCCCCCCGTCGAGCATTGCCCCGCCGCCGGGCGGTGGAGGCGCGCCTGGCAGGTGAACACGTCCCGCCCTTCGCGCCCGCGGTTGTCGACGGAGCCTATGTCGAGCATGCCGACGCAGACCCCTTGGATGGCCATGCACACGGACTGCCCGGTGTCCCCCTCCGCCAGCCGCGCCTTGCGGAGCGTCGCGGGGGTGGCGGCGGCGCTCGACGTCGACTGCTCGATCGCCGCGATGCGCTCGTGGGCCCGCCGCACCTCGCGCTCCGCGCCGTCCACGCGCCCGCCGAGCGCGGCGATCGCGACGCCCGGCGAGGGCCCGGGGTCGGCGCTTCGGGCCCCCGCGTCCGACGGCGGGCCCGGCTCGCGCCGGCTGATGGCCAGCGCGGCGCCGAAGTTCACCACGACGCTCAACCCGAGCGCGGCCCACACCAACGTGGGCTCCGGCCGCGCCGACCCCGAGGGGTCGCCCCTCCGCACTTGACTGACCATCATCGCTCCGTGGGCGCCGTCGCGGCGTGTTGCCACCAGAAGAGCCACGCCAGGAGCGCCAGCGCGATCAGCCCGACGAGGGCCGTCAACGGCCCCCAGGCGCCGGGGCGCGGCGTCGCCTCGACGAGCTGGGTCGGCTCGTCGCTGACCGCGCGGATCGCGGCGGGTGCGGGCGGTGCCGTCGCCACGGCCACGTCCGGCGGGGGCGGGGCGGCCGCCGGGGGGGCTTCGGCGGGGTGCGGCGCCGGGGCATCATCGCGCACGGTCGCGTCGCCCTCGGGCTCCGGCCCGGGTGCGGCGGGCACGACGTCCTGCCGGCCCGGCGCGGGGCGGAGCCGCAGCCCGCGGGTCAGCGCTGGCCCGGGCTGGGAGGGCCACGGGGGCGCGGCGCCGTCGGTGCCCCAGAGGTCGTCGCGCGCCCGGGCCTCCGCGACGTCCTCCGCCCCCGCCGGCCGCCGCGCCGGGTCGACCTCGATGCAGCGGAGCATGAGGCGCCAGAGCGGCTCCGGGACGTCGGCGCGGACGCCCCCCAGCCACGCGAGGACGTCCCCCTCGGGGCCCCGCACGAGCGCCGTCCGCACGCCCTGGCCCGCCTCCGTCTCCCACGGCGCGAGCAGCGTCCAGAGCAGCACCCCGAACGCGTACACGTCGTCCCCGACCGTGGCCGCGCGCGGCATCTCGTAGACCTCCGGCGCGCGCGCCGCGATGGGCTGGGAGGCCGAGAACCGCCGCGCCTGGGCGGGCGCGAGCGCGCGCAGGCCGAAGTCCATCACCGACGCCGCCCAGCCGCCCTCCGCGCGCACCAGCACGCTCTCGGGCGTCAGGCACCCGTGGGCGATCGGCGTGCGGAAGCCGTGCGTCCGCGCGAGCGCGTCGCAGACGTCCGTCGCGACGCGGCGCACCTCCGCCAGGGCCGGGACCCGCCGCTCCCCGCGCCAGAGGTCGAGCGCGTCCGCCAGGAGCTGCGACCCGCCCGGCTCGACGGCGAGGTAGGGGGAGTGGTCGAGCCAGCCCCGCGCCACCAGGGGCGCCACGCAGACGTGACCGAGCCGCTCGATCGCGTCGAGCTCGCGGTCGACCTCCTCGCGCGCGCCGGGCAGCCGCACCGACTCCGTGAAGCGCTTCAAGACGACCGGCACGCCCCTGCGCTCGTCGAGGGCCCCCAGGCATTGCCCGAGGCCCCAGCGTTCGATGGGCGCGCCGACGCGAAATCTCCCGTCCAAGAGGGCCGCCCGCGCACGATCCATGGCGCGGCATGGTCGCACGGGGGGCGCGGCCCGCGCAACGCCCTCGCGGCCGTCACATCGGGGAGAAGCGGATGCGGGTGGAGGTGGTGATCGTCCCGGCGTAGCTCGCGACGCGCGGCGTGGTGATGGAGCGGTAGTCCTGGAGGGCCACCGTGATCACGTCGGGCGCGGTCGGGGTGAGGCCGAGCGGCGTGACGAAGGGCGTGTTGTAGAGCACGTCGAGGTTGGCGTTGCTCTCGTACGCGAGGAGCTCGAAGGTGTAGGCCGACGGCGGGAAGCTGCCGACCGAGCTCACGTAGAGCTGGGCGCTCAGGTACTCGGCGACCCAGGTGCGGTTGGGCGCGGCGCCGACGGTGGCGACGCAGACGCCCAGCGGGCCCGCCACGAGGTCGACGCCGAAGAGGTAGGCGCCCGGCGCGATGCGCGTGCTCGGCGCGCCCCAGGAGCGCGCCACGCCGGTCGCGGGCACCGCGGTGAGGTTGTAGAAGAGCGTGCCGAAGCCCACCACGCCGTTCGAGCTCAGGAGGTACTGCTGGTTGCGCCCGCCCCAGAAGCTCACCGCGAAGGGCAGGTCGCCGTCGAAGAGGTCGTCGTCGGCGCCCGCGAGCGCGGTGGTGCGGCCCGGCGCGGCGCAGGCGTCGACCCACACCACGCCCGCGGGCGGCGTCGTGACGTTGTAGCCCGCGAAGGGCGTCGTCGGCGTGCAGCGGCCCACCACGCAGGTGGAGCCCGCGGCGCAGGCGAGCCCGCAGGCGCCGCAGTGCGCGCTGCTCGTCGACATGTCGACCTCGCAGCCGTTGGACGCGACGCCGTCGCAGTTGCCGTAGGCGCCGGTGCACTGGGTCAGACGGCAGACGCCCCCGGAGCACGCGCCGACGCCGTTGGCCGGGTTGCAGGGCTGGTTGCACGCGCCGCAGTGGGCGTTGCTGGTGGTGACGTCGGTCTCGCAGCCGGTGGACGCGCTCAGGTCGCAGTCGCCGAGGCCGGGGTTGCAGCGCGCGACGGTGCACGCGCCGCCGGCGCAGGCGCCGACGCCCCCGGCGGGGTTGCACGCGCGGCCGCAGCCGCCGCAGTGGGCGAGGGTGGTGCGGACGTCGGTCTCGCAGCCGGTGGTCTCGGCGCCGTCGCAGTCGGCGAAGTTGGACGCGCAGGTGGCGCCGCAGCGCGAGTCGGCGCAGTAGGGCGTGCTGTTGGGCCGCGCGGGGCAGGCGCGCCCGCAGGCGCCGCAGTTCGAGAGGTTCGACCGCAGGTCGGTCTCGCAGAGCGTGGCCATGTTGCCGTCGCACTCTTCGCGGCCCGTCGGGCAGCTCGTGATGACGCACGCGCCCGCCCGGCAGGCCGCGGTGCCGCCGGCGGTGGGGCACACGTTGCCGCAGGTGTTGCAGTTGTTGACGCTGGTCTGCAGGTCGGTCTCGCAGCCGTTGGCGGCGTTGCCGTCGCAGTCGCCCCAGCCGGTGTCGCAGCGCGCGATGGTGCACGCGCCGCCCGCCCCGCAGGCCGAGGTGGCGTGGGCGAGGGCGCACGCGGCGTTGCAGCGGCCGCAGTGCATGAGGTCGGTGGCGAAGTTGATCTCGCACCCGTTCATCGGGTCGCCGTCGCAGTCGCCGCGGCCCGCCGTGCAGGGCCCGCGCACGCACACGCCGTTGGTGCACGTGGCCGACGCGCCTTCGAAGCGGCAGGCGACGCCGCAGCCGCCGCAGTTGGCGAGGTCGGTGCGGGTGTTGACCTCGCAGCCGTTCATCGGGCTGCGGTCGCAGTCCTCGAAGCCCGCCTCGCACGCGCCCATCTGGCACATGCCCGACGAGCAGGTGGAGGCCGCGTGGGCGTACGCCGGGCAGGCCATGCCGCAGCCGCCGCAGTGCATCCTGTGGGTGGTGGTGTCGGTCTCGCAGCCGTTGCCCGCGCTCGAGTCGCAGTTGCCGAAGCCCGCCATGCACGACGCCACCGCGCACGCGCCGGCGTTGCAGGCCGGCACGCCGTTGGCGGCGGTGCACACCGTCCCGCAGGCGCCGCAGTTGGAGACGTTGGTCGCCGCGTCGATGCAGCCGCCGCTGCAGCACGTCCGCCCCATCGGGCAGCCGCGCGCGGCGTTGCAGCCGGGCACGCAGGTGTTGCCCATGCAGAGGTTGCCGATGGGGCAGTGCGCGTCGATGGTGCAGGGCACGCACGAGTGCGTGGAGGCCTCGCAGTGGAGGGGCGCCGAGCCCGCGTCGGGGGCCGTCATCCCGGCGCAGTCGTTGTCGTTGCGACAGCCCGGCGTGCAGTCGTTGAGCGACGGCGAACAGTACTGGCCCTGGGGGCAGGTGTCGCTGGCGGGCGTGCAGCGCGGGCCGTCGGGGGCGGCGTCCTTGGTGGCGCCGTCGACGCCGAGGTCGCCGGGCGGGGCGGTGGCGTCGCGGTTGGCGGCGGCGCGCTCGAGGCGGTCCCAGTCGAGGACGCAGCCCGCGGAGGCCGCGGCGAGGACGAAGAGGGTGAAGGCCGTGCGGAGAAGCATCAGAAGACCCCCGAGAGCGTGACGCCGTTGCCCGAGAGCCCCGCGGTCACCGCGGGCGCGGGCCGCGCCTCCTGCGACGGGCGCCCGACCAGGAAGAGCACCGTCGCCGCCACCGCGCCCGCGATGCCGACGCCGAGCGAGACGTTGGCCACCGTGGCGAGCGTGCGGCCGCCGGCGATCTGGTCGGTGTTGCAGCCGATGGTCCCGGCGGCGCAGGCCCGGTCGACGTCGTCGAAGCGCGAGCTCGCGAGGCCCGCGAACACCGCGAACCCCACGAAGCCCGCGGCCCCGACGCCGACGCCGACCCACCCGAGGCTCCGCGGCACGCCCCCGCGCGGCGGTGGCGGCGGTGGCGGGGGAGGGGGCGGCGGGCGGACGATCTCGGTGTGGCCCTGGAGCACCGGGCGGAGGCGCAAGGTGACGCCGACGGTCACCTCGTTGCCGGCGGTCACCTCGGAGGTGCGGTCTTCGGGGAAGTGTTCGGGCGACTCCACGTGGATCTGGATCGCGCCGGGCATCACGGGCATCGCGACGCCGACGCCCTCGCGCGGGATCTCGCGGCCGTTGACCCGCACGACGGCGTTGGCGGGCAGGTCGGGGACGGTGATGGTGAGCCGGCCGACGCGGGGGCGGATGGCCAGGAGCTCGCTGTTGCCCGCGTCGCGCGCGGCGGCGTAGCGGGGGTCGGTGGTCGCGCGGTCGGTGGCCTCGCGGACGGTTCGCTCGTACTCGAGGACGGCCTCGTCGAAGCGCCCGAGCTCGCGCAGGCAGCGCGCGATGTAGAGCCGCGCGTTGGGCGAGTTGTAGAGCGACACCGACTGGCGGAACTCCGCCAGCGCGCCCTCGAAGTTGCGCTGGTCGTAGAGCGCCGAGCCCTGCTGGAAGCGCTGCTGCGCGAAGGCCGTGTTGTCCTGCGCGGACGCGGCCGCGGGCGCTGCGAGGAGCGCCGCGGTGAGAAGGAAGGTGTTGAAACGCATCAGGGGGTCTCGTGGGGTCAGATGCCGCTGGGCCGGAACTCCCCCGGACCCTGCGGAGGCGATGAAGCCGGCGCCGGGTCGCCGCCCGCGGGCCGCGCGGGGCGGCCGGGGCGAACCGGGCGCGCCGGGCGGCCGGGGCGCGCCGCGACGACGGGGCGACCGCGGGCTCGGGCGCGGCGACGGGCTCCGGGGCGACCGCGGGCTCCGGGGCCACCACGGGCGTGGGCGCGGGCGGCGGCGTCGGGGCGGCGACCGGCGCGGGCGGCGGGGCGGGCGCGGGGACGACGGGCGCGACGACGCGGACGGGGGCGTCGGCGCGGCGGGCGGACGGCGCAGGGCCACCGCGGCGACCGCGGCCAGGACGGCGAGGAGCGCGACGAGGCCGAGCGCGAGGATGAGGCCGCGGCGGGAGGGCGCGGGCTCGGGGTCGATCTCGATCGCGGGCGCCTCGGCCGCGGCGACCGCGGCGACCGCGGGCACACCCGGCGCGGACGCGGCGGCGACCGGGAGGAGCGGCGGCACCGACGAGCGGAAGGCGGGCAGGCCCGTCATCGTGGCGCGCTGTTCGAAAGCGCTGCCGAGGGCCGCGCGGACGCCCGAGTGCTCGATGGCCTGGGGCCCGGCCTCGCTCAGGCGGCGGACGAGCTCGCGGCGCCGGGCGATCATGTCGGCGAGCAGCTCGTTGATGTAGGCCGCAACGGCGCGCCCGTTGGCCACCTTCACGCCCTCGAGGTTCTCGAGCGCGTCGGCGAACTCCTCGGCCGAGGCGAAGCGCTTCTCCGGGTCGCGCTCGAGGGCGCGCATCACCACGGCGTCGAGCGCGGGGATGATGCACGGCGGCGGCGCGGGCGGCGCGGGGATCGCCTTCGCGCTCTGCGAGGTGGCCTCCTCGTCGGCCGAGGGCGCGGGGGCCGGGGCCATGCCGGGCACCACCGAGGAGGGCGCGGGCACGTCGGCGTTGAGCACCAGGTGCAGCGTCTCGGCGTCGGAGTCCGCGCGGAAGAGCCGCCGCCCGGTGAGCGCCTCCCACAGCACCACGCCCGCGGCGTACACGTCGGCGCGGCGGTCGATCTTGTGCGACTGGAGCTGCTCGGGCGCCATGTACGACATCTTGCCCTTCACCTGGCCCTCGCGGGTGACGGTGAGCCGGGCCTCGGCCTTCGCGATGCCGAAGTCGGTGATGCGGCTGACGCCGTCGACGCCGACGAGGATGTTCTGCGGGGAGACGTCGCGGTGGACGATGTTGTACGGGCTGCCCTGGTGGTCGCGGAGCTCGTGGGCGGCGTGGAGGCCGTTGAGCACGTCGATCATCACGCGCAGCGCGACGGGCACCGGCACCCGCTCGCCGCGCTTCGACGCGGCCTTGATGAGCCCCGAGATGCGGTCGCCCTCGACGTACTCCATCACGAGGTAGAGGTACGCGCCCTCGCTCACGTCGAGCGTGCTCACCACGTTGGGGTGGTGAATCCTCGCCGCCAGCCGCGCCTCGTCGAGGAACATCGACGTGAACTCGTCCTCGTGGCGCAGGTGGGGGTGGCACACCTTGATCGCCACGATGCGCTCGAAATTCTGCACGCCCTCGGCCCGCGCCCGCGCCAGCCAGACGGTCGCCATGCCCCCGGTGGCGATCTCGTGGAGGAGCTCGTAGCGCTCGCCGAGGCGCGCGCCCGCTGCGAGGGGCGTCGGCGCGCCGAGGCTCTCTGGGGCGTAGGTGCCGGGCCCGGTCGTCATGGTGGCCGATTGTGTGACGTTCCGAGGGCCGTCCGCAAGCCCGACACGCCGCGCGGAGGCCCCACGAGGCGATTGCATCCGCCCGCGCGGTGGCGGCACCCTCGTCGCCGCCCTCGATGCCGCGCGCCCCCACCGCCCCCCTGCTGCTGCTTCTCGCGGCCTGTGCCTCGCGCACGCCCGCGCCCGTCGCCGCGCCGCCGCCCGCCGCGCCGCCGCCCACCGTGGAGGCCGCGGCCGTCCGCGAGGCGCCCGACGACCCCGCTCCCTCGCCGTCCCCGTCACCCCCCGCCGTCTGCACACCGGCCCCGACGCCCGCGGCGGTGACGGAAGACGTCCCCGGCTGCCCCGACCTCGCGTCGCTCGTGGTCGTCCACCGCTGGCACCCCGACGGCGCGGCCGACCCCTGCGGCCCGCCCGCGTGGGTGGCCTCCCTCGGCGTGACGGACGCGCGCTATTTCCCCGGGGCCGCCGACGAGGCGCCGCCCGAGCTCCCGCGCTACCGCGCGCTCACCGACGCCGAGGCGCGCGCCGCGGGCTACCCCCTCTTCGACACGCCGCTCTGGGTCTTCGCCGGCGAGAACCTCGCCCCCTGCCAGGCCACCCCCGGGCGCGTCTGGGCCTCCGAGCGCGCCGCCGACGGACCCGCCTACGTCGAGCTCGCCCGCGCGCTCACCGGCTGCGCGTTCACCGCCGCGCAGGAGGGGCCCTTCTACGCGCTCGCGTCGCCGCGCCGCCCGGCGCAGTGCCGCTTCCGCGCGATGCCCCCGCGCGTCGACCGCGGCCTCGCGGGCCTCGCGCCCGTCCGCGCCCGCACGCTCACCCGCCCCTGCGCGCTGCCGCGCTGCCGCTCGTCGTGGAGCCGCGCGGCCCTCACCGAGCGCGGCGGCACCCTCGACGACGTGCAGGCGGTGTACGTCTTCGCGCGCCGCGACATGCCCGCGTGCTCCTGGCCGCGCGACTGGTACCACGCGCTCACCTGGACGCCGCGCCTCGGGGCCCCGTGGGCCCACCTGCTCGCCACCGGGCCCGCCGCCGGCGTCCTCGTGGCCGCGTCGGGCGCGCAGGCCGTCATCACCGCGCAGATGGGCCGCGTCGAGGTCTTCCCCCTCTCCGACGAGCCCAACATCATCTACCCGGTGCAGTCGCGCCAGTGGCTCGTCGCCAACGAAGAGGCGTCGCTCGCCTGGACGATCCAGCCGAGCTGCCTGTAGCGCTCACTCCTCGGCGGGCGGGTCGCGCGGCGGGGCCGGGGGCTCCGGGGCCGGCGCCGTCTTCGTGCGCTTGCGCGTGCTCTTGAGCGCGACGTCGCCGCGCACGTCGGGCCGCACGGTGGAGGCGCCCTGCTCGTCCTCGGTGGGCTTGAAGCGGACCTCCATCTTCACCTCGAACGCGAGCCCCGTGAGGATCTTCTTCACGTCGCCGGCGAAGTTGGTGGTCTGGAGGAAGTCGCGGATCTCCTTGGCCACCACCTGGTAGAGCCCGCGCTTGGTCTCGTCGACCTGCTCGATGAGCAGCGTCGCGGCCTCCTTCGGGAGCTTCACGTTGTCGATCAGCGAGCGGACGGTGTCCTCGCTCTTCGAGAAGGCGCCGATGCCCGACTCGATCCCCTTCTTCACGATGCGTTCGAAGAGGTTGACCCGCTCGTGCTCGGGGCCCTCCGGGTGCCCGCTCTTCCGCTCCTCGGTGGACATGGCCGCGGGTGTACGTCCCCGCGGTGCGCCGCGTCAACCGACGGCGCCCTTGCGGAGGCCCCGCTGGCCCTCCAGCCGGTCGTAGTGGCGGTAGCCGAGCTGGTCGAGGGCGCTCGCCGGGGCGAGGTGGATGTCGACCAGGGTCTTGAGGTCGTAGGTGCCCGCGAGCACCGGCGGGCTGTACGCGCGAACCACATCGGACGTGCGGAACGGCTCCATCGGGAAGAGCAGTCGGTACGGGTGCAGGTGGACGAAGTGGGCGGAGGAGAGCCGCGAGTAGCCCGGGGTCTTCGGCGCGGTGATCACGTGCGGGGTCGCCTGGAAGGTGCCGCCCGTGAGGATCTCGAGCTGCTGCCCCACCTGCGCGACGACGCAGCCCTCGGGGGGCTTGCCGTGCACCATCTGCCCGGCGGGGTGCTCGGGCGTCGGGCGCGTGCGGAGGTAGAGCCCGCTCCCCGGGTCGGGCGGCGGGCAGCGCTTGCCCGCGGGGTCGAGGAAGCGCCCGCCCGGCAGCACGGTGAGGAGGTTGAAGTCGGTGTGCTCCTCGCCCCAGAGAACCCCCTCGCGCGCCTGCGCTTCGTCGAGCGGGAGGTAGCGCAGCGCGCGGGTGACGTGCGGCGCGCCCTCGGTCTGCCCGCTGAAGGCGCCTTCGGGCAGGCCGAGCGCGACCGCGCACCCGCGGAGGAGCGCGATGCCGACGCCGTGGAGCGCGAGGCCCATCGAGAGGTACACGTCGCGGAAGTCGTCGTCGCCGTCGGGCCAGAGGTTGTCGGCGCAGATCTCCGGGTGCGAGATGGCGCACTCGGGGTCGAGGGGCATCGCTGCGGCGAAGTAGCACTCCTTGAAGTCGGGCGCGCCCCCCCCTGCGACCGCCTGCTCGGTGTTGGGCGGCGTCCAGCCGCGCTGGTACCAGATGTCGGGCCGGGCGAGGCGGCGCTTGTCGGCCTCGGGCTTCGCGGTGAGCCGGAGGAAGGCGTCGTAGAAGCGATCGAGCAGGGCGGGGTCGACGCCGTGCGAGCGGACGTACACGAGCCCGTAGCGGCCGAAGCCCTCGCGCACGGCGGCGGAGGCGGACTCGACGCGCGCGGCGTCGCCCGAGGCGAGGTCGAGGAGGTCGACGGTGGGGATGGCGAGGGGGGCGGTGGTCATCGGGGCGCGGGATGATGCATGGCGCGCGCGGCGGTCGCAACGGGCGCGGCGAGCCGGGAACACTCGACACGCACGGTCCGTTTGCGCTTCACTCGCGAGCCCACCAATGTCCTCCAACGCCCTCTTCCTCGGGATCGACCTCGGCACCACCAACTCGGCCGCCGCCGTCTTCGACGGGACGACCCTCTCCGTGGTGCGGAGCGCCGACGGGAGCAACATCACCCCGTCGGTGGTCCGCCTCGACGCCCGCGGCCGCGTCACCGTCGGAGAGCGCGCCCGGCGCCTCCGCGACAGCGATCCCGAGAACGTGCGCGGCGAGTTCAAGCGCCTCCTCGGCACCGCCCACGCCGTGGACTTCCCCGCCGCCAAGCGCTCGCTCCGCCCCGAGGAGCTCTCCGCCGAGGTGCTGAAGTCCCTCCGCGAGGACGTCCGCCAGCAGTACGGCTTCGCCCCCGAGAGCGCCGTCATCACCGTCCCCGCCCTCTTCGAACTCCCGCAGACCACCGCCACCGCCGAGGCCGCCCGCGCCGCCGGCTTCGCGCGCGTCGAGCTCCTGCAAGAGCCCGTCGCCTCCGCGATCGTCGCCGGCTGGAAGGCCGACGCCGACGACCCCGCCCCGTGGCTCGTCTACGACCTCGGCGGCGGCACCTTCGACGTCTCGCTGCTCGAAACGCAAGACGGGATGCTCCGCGTGGTGGGCCACGACGGCGACAACTTCCTCGGCGGCCGCGACTTCGACAGCGCCGTGTGCGACTGGGCCGTCGGCGAGCTCGCCCGCAGCGGCGACATCGAGCTCCGCCGCGACGACCCGCGCCACGCCACCGCCCTCCGCCGCCTCCGCGCGGCCTGCGAGGAGGCTCGCATCGAGCTCACCCGCAGCGCCGAGGCCGCGATCACGCTCCCCGCGCTCTCCACCGGCGACCAGACCGCCGACGTCGACCTCACCCTCACCCGCCCGGTCTGCGAGCTCCTCCTCCTGCCGCTCGTCGAGCGCTCGATCGCCGTGTGCCGCAGGCTGCTGGAGCGCCACGGGCTCTCGCAGGCGAAGCTCTCGCGCGTGGTGCTGGTCGGCGGGCCCACCGCCACGCCGCTGCTCCGTCGGCGCGTCGCCGAGCAGCTCGGCACCACCCTCGGCGAGGGCCTCGACCCGATGACCCTGGTCGCGCAGGGGGCCGCCCTCTACGCCGCGTCGGCCAACCTCGACGCGCGCCCGCGGGAGAAGGTGGCGCTGCCGAGCGGGCCCCGCGTGTGGCTCCAGTACCCCGCGATGTCGAGCGACCTCGCGCCGTGGGTCGTGGGCCGCTTCGTCGAGGGCGAGAAGATCGCCGCCGTCTCCCTCCGCCGCGACGACGACTCGTGGCAGAGCAACCCCGAGGCGCTCGACGCCGAGGGGACCTTCGCCGTCCCCGTCCAGCTCGAGGCGCGCAAGGCCAACACCTTCCTCGTCGAGGGCGTCCGCGAGGACGGCTCGCGGCTCTCGCTCACGCCGGCGAGCATCACCATCGTGCACGGCGTCAACATCGGCGACCCGCCCCTCCCGCGCGCGGTGGGCGTCGCGCTGGCGGGCGGCGGGGTCCAGGTGTTCTTCGAGCGGGGGTCGCCGCTGCCGATGCGCCGCACGCACCGGCTCCGCACGGTGGAGACGGTGTCGAAGGGGGCCGCGGGCTTCGCGCTCGACGTCCCCATCGTGCAGGGGGATTTCCCGCTGGCTCACCTCTGCCGGCTGGTGGGGACGCTCCGCATCCCGGCGGAGAAGGTGACCTCGACGCTCCCGGCGGACTCCGCGGTGGAGGTGACGCTGGAGCTCGACCGCGGCGGTCGGTTGCAGGCGAGCGCGCGGGTCCCGTCGCTCAACCAGGTGTTCGACGAGGTGGCGGTGTTGGTGGCGCCGAAGGTGTCGGCGGCGGAGCTTCGGGCCAACCTCCAGACGCTGCGCGACCGCGCGGCCGAGGCGCAGGGCGCGCTCTTCCGCTCGGGCAACGCGAAGGCGATGAGCCAGTTCGCGCGGGTCGACGGGCTCTTCGCCGAGCTCGAGCGCGACCTCGCGGCGGCCGACGGCGGCGACGTGGATGCGTTGGAGCGCGCGCGCCGCACGCAGCTCGACCTCGACGGGTTGCTCGCGGGCGCGGAGGCCGACCGGGCGTGGCCGGAGCTGATCGAGAGCGCGCGCCGCCGGCTCGCGTGGGCGCTCGGCTGGGTGGGCCAGTACGGCACCGACGCGGAGAAGAAGTCGATCGAGGGCGTGGCGGCGGCGCTGGAGAAGGCGGTCACCGCGCGCAACGCGGCGGACGTGACGCGCCAGCAGTCGCTCGCGTCGCAGCTCGGGCACGCGGCGTACTACCGCTCGCCCGGCGTGTGGGACCACGAGCTCGACGCGCTCGAGGGGCTGCTCGACACGATGCGCGACGTGCCCAAGGGGCAGCGGCTCATTCGCGAGGGCCGCCAGGCGCAGGGCCGCGGCGACGCGAAGGCGGTGGAGAGCGCGTGCCGCGAGCTGTGGAAGCTGCTCCCGCCCGACGCGAGCGCGCGGAAGCAGAGCTTCGGGTCGGGGCTGCGCTGACAGAAGGCCGTTCGTCGCCGCGGGCGTTGGTGATAGCGTTGCGCGCGTGATCCCCTCCGCGGTCGAGTTCGCGCGCTACCGCTGCTTCGAGGAGCGGACGCGCGTCGAGCTCCGCCCCCTCACCCTCCTCTACGGCCGCAACAACTCGGGCAAGAGCGCGGTGGCGCGCGCCGTCCCCGTCCTCGCGGGGCTCGCGTCGCCCGCCAACGAGCTCGGCTCCCTCGCGCTGGAGAGCCCCGCCGCGCGCAAGGCCCGCTTCACCGAGCTCTTCCACAAGGGCGCGGTCGCCGGGATGGAGCTCGCCCTCCACTGGCCCGAGGGCGTCGTCCGCAGCGTCCGCTTCGCCTTCCTCCAGCAGGCGCGGCGCGCCCTCATCAGCTCGCTCCAGGTGTTCGGCGACGGCGCGGAGCCGCTCCTCGTCGCCACCTGGGAGGGCATGCGCGGCGGCGCGCCCGACGTCACCCCGCGCAAGCTCCGCTACGACCTCCGCTTCGGCGGGAGCGACCTCGGCCTCCACACGCTCGCCTTCCGCGGCGTGTACCCCGACCTCGACGAGTCCACCGTCCCCGACGCCGCGCGTCCCACGCTCCACGAACTCGCGACGCGGCTGCGCGCCTTCGCGGGCTCGGTCCAGTGGCTCCAGGCATCGCGCCCGCAGGCCGACCGGATCGTCGCCGCGATCGACGCCACCGGCGGCCGACCGGCGCGGCTCGACCCGACGGGCGCCAACGCTGCTGCGATCGTCGCGGCCCGACGCGACGTGGGCGCCTACGTCTCGCGGTGGTATCACGAGCGCGCAGGCGCGGAGTTCTCCGTCGACACGGTGGGCGGCAACCAGGTGCTCAGCCGCTTCACGCTCGGCACCGGCCACACCTCCGACCTCTTCGACGCCGGCGAGGGGATGATCCAGGTGCTGCCGATCCTCACGGGCGCGGCGCTCGTTGCGCACCGGGCGGAGGCCGAGCCTTCCATCCTCGCGATGGAGGAGCCCGAGTCGCACCTCCACGGCGACCTCCAGCTCGCCCTCGCCGAAGACCTCTGCGCGCTCGCCGCACAGCCCGGCGCGGGCGTCCTGCTCATCGAGACGCACTCGGAGGCCTTCCTGCTCGGCGTCCAGCGCGCGGCGGTGCGGGCCTCGCTCGCGCGCCAGGGGGCGGCGGTGGAGGGCGTCGCGCTCCCCCACGAGGCGCTCGCGCTCTACTGGGCCGCGCTCGACCGCGAGACGGGCGCGAGCCGCCTGCGCCGCGTGACGCTCGACGCCGAGAGCCGGCTCGACGAGGCGTGGGACAGCGCCGCCTTCGACGAGATCGGCGCGGTGTCCGACGAGCTCTTCACGCTGCGCCAGAAGGTGAGGGCCGCGCGGTGAGGGTGGTGGTCGACGCGGCGGTCTTCGACGACGCGGCCGTCGACGCGCTCGCGCTGCTCGACGTGCTCGCCTGCGGCGCGGAGGGGCGCCATGTCGTCGCGATCGACCCGCCGCTGCGCACGAGCAGCGATGCACGGGCCTCCTTCAACCGCTGGCTGGCGCGGACGCTCGCCCCCGACGGGGCCATCACTCGCCTCCTGGCGGAGCACTACCAGCGCGGCCCCACGCGCGACGACCGCGTGACGCTCCGGCGGGAGGTTCGCGTCGTCGCCGAAGCGTACAGCACGTGGGGTGCGGAGCCGCCCCGCCTCACGGTCCGCGACGCGCGGCAGCTCCTGCGCGAGCCGCTCTCGATCGTCCTGGAAGACGCGGTGAACGACGGCGCCTTCCTGCTCGCGCTCACGCACGTCGCGGGCGAGGGCGGCCGTCGCTTGCGGGAGCGCCTCGACCGCGCCTGGCTCCGCGTCGCGCACGGCGGGGGCATCGGCACGATCCCGCGGCTGGTTCGCGCGCTCGACGAGGCGCCCACGCTGCGGCTGAGGTGCCACGTGCTGGTCGACCACGACGGCGACGCCCCCGACGCCCCGTCGCGCCACTCCAAGCTCGTGGAGGACGCTTGTGCGGAGGCGGGCGTCCCCTTCCTCCGCCTGCGCCGACGCGCCATCGAGAACTACGCGCCGCGGGAGGCGCTCGAGCGTTGGGCGCGGGGCGAGCTCTTCTCGCGGCGAGAGGTCGGCGACGCGAAGTCGTGGCAGCGCGTCCTCCACAACCCCGGGCACCCCGCGATGCTCGCCGAACGCGAGACGGCGCTCACGGCGTGGAACGACCTCACGGAGCCCGAGCGCTGCCACGCGCCGCTGAAGGCGATGCTCGCCGACGACATCGCCGAGCGGGTGTTCGCGGGCTACGTCGCAGGCAAGGCCCGGCCGGGCGCCGACCCGGAGCCCGAGCGCTTCGTGGTCCAGCCCGCGTGGCTCCGGCGGGACGGATGCGCCGCCGAGGCGGAGCACCTCGTCGAGAGCATCCTGCGGAGCGCGTGAGGTGACGGCGTGACGCTCCCCTACTACGGGCGCATGCCCAACCTCGTCTCGATCGCCGCGCTGCTGGACGCGGTGCGCGAGGGGGGCCTCCGCATCGCGCGGCTCCAGCGTCGGTTCACCTGGACCGACGAGCAGCGCGTCAACCTGCTCGACAGCATCTACCACAACTACCCCATCGGCACGCTTACCGTGTGGCGCACGCGGGACAACCTCCTCGCCTGCGAGGAGAAGGTCGCCGACATCGCCGTGCCCGACGACGAGGCGCTCCGCAACGCGCCGGTGAAGGAGTACGTGCTCGACGGGCTCCAACGCATCTCGACGCTCTACGGCGCGCTCGGCCCCGCCCTGCTCCCCGACCACGTCGACCGCGTGCACCGCGAAGCATGGGAGGTGTACTTCGACCTCGACCGGGAGACCTTCTCCTGCGCCACCGACCTGGCGAGCGCGCCGGCCTCGGTGCGCGCGCGACAGCTCCCGGTCTCGGTGATCCTCAACACGACGCGGTTCCTCGACGCGCTCGACGTCCACCGCAAAGGAGACAAGCCTGAGCGCATCGCGATAGCGGAGAAGTTGCTCCGACAGATCAACACGTATCAGGTGCCGATCCTCCCGCTCATCACGGAGAAGATCGACGACGCGGTGAAGAGCTTCACGCGGCTCAACACCGCGGGGACGCACCTGGACATGGCGGCGATCCTCCACGCGCTCTCCTATCGCAAGGGGGATGCTGGAGGTGTCCCGGAGATCGACCTCCTCCACGGATTCGACCGCGTCCGCGAGCAGGTCGCGGGGTCGTGGTCCCCGGTGCGAGAGCTCGGCGACGAGATGCTCCGCCACATCACCTTCGCCGAGCTCCGCGTCCCCATCTACGCGTCGAAGGACCAGACGAACGAACGCTTCGTTCGGGAGCTGCGCGCCGCGCCGGAGGTCATCGACCGCGTCGCCGAGGGCGTCCGCTGCGCCGTGAGCTTCCTCCGCGAGCGCTGCGGTGTGGCCGGGCCGCGCGTGTTGCCCTACATGTTTCAACTGGTGCTGCTGGCGCGCGCGCTCCGGCCGCGCTGGCCGTTGAGCGCCGCGCAGTCGGAGGCCGCGCGGCGGTGGTTCCTGGCCACGACGATGACGCACCACTTCGCGAGCCAGCGCCGCGTGCAGGGGACGCTCAAGGATCTGGAGGCGCTCCTCGACGGCGCCCAACGTGAGGTGCTGCCCGAGGCTCGCCCGGTGGTCCCGATGGGGCGCTTCCTGTTCGGTCGGGCGCGCGACAAGGCGCTCGCGCTTCAGCTCGCCCGGCGTGGTCCGCGCGTTCCCGGTGCGCCGGAAGACGATGCCGTGGCGGAGGCGACCGCGCTCCTCGCGGAGCTCGGTGAGGGGGCGCTCCACGAGCTCGTTCCCGCGCGCAGCGAGGACGGGCGGCGCATCGACCAGGCGCTCGTGCACGACGCCGGCAACATCGTCCTCGTGCGGGAGCGTCACCTGCCGGAGCTGCGCGCGTGCCTCTTTGGGGCGGCGGGCACGCTCTTCGAGAAGGCGCCCGCGTGCGACGAGGCGCTCCTCCGGAGCCACGCGATCCCGGCGGAGGCGCTCGCAGCGCTGCGCGCGGGCGACGGGGAGGCGTTCATCCGCGCGCGCGGGGAGTTGCTGCGCGGGGAGGAGCGCGCGCTGGTCGCGGAGCTGGGGCTCTCGTACGGGGGCGCAGGGGACGAGCGCGCGTAGCGAGCGCCGGCGGCGGGGACGCGGGGGCGTGCGGCGGGGCGGCGGGTGCGGTCGGCGGGGAGGGCGGTGCGCGCGGCGGGGACGCGGGGACGCGTGTCGGGGAGCCGGTGCGCGGCGCGTAGGAGGGTGGTTCGCGTGGCGCGGGGGTGGGGCGCGGCGTCAGGGAGGCGCGTCAGGGAGCGGGAGGCCGATGCGATCGGCGAGGCCGCGGATCTGCGCGGCCTCGGGGATGCGCAGCCGGACGGCGTCGCGGTACGCGGTGGTGAGGAGGGAGGCGATCTCCTCCGCGCGCTCCTGGGTGAGACCGGGCATCTGGAGGAGCGTCAGGGCGATCATGGTGCGAGTGACCAGCACAGCCACTACATCCCCCAAACGCTCGAAGACCGGGAGCTGCTCCTCCCTCCGAATGCGGAGTGCCTCGTCGAGATCTCCGCGCGCCATCAGGATGTCGGCGATCTGGCCCCGCGTCACCGCGAGCGACCGCACATCCCCCAAGCGCGTGTAGACCGGGAGCAGTTCCTCCCTCCGAATGCGGAGTGCCTCGTCGAGATCGCCGCGCGCCATCAGGATGTCGGCGATCTTGCCCTGCGTCACCGCGAGCGACCGCACATCCCGCAGGCGCTCGAAGGCCGGCAACGCATCCTGCTGAAGCGTGCGCAGCGCCTCGTCCAGGTCGCCGCGTGCCACCAGGATGTCGGCGATCTTGCCCTGCGCCAACGCAAGTTCGCGCACATCTCCCAAACGCTCGAAGACCAGGAGCTGTTCCTCCCTCCGGATACGGAGTGCCTCGTCGAGATCGCCGCGCGCCATCACGATATCGGCGATCTTGCCCTGCGCCACCGCGAGTTCGCGCACATCCCCCAGGCGCGTGTAGACCGAGATCTCCTCCTCCCTTCGGATGCGGAGTGCCTCGTCGAGGTCGCCGCGCGCCATCAGGATGTCGGCGACCCGGCCCTGAAACACGGCGGCGTCGCGGATGGACCCAACCTTCACAGCGGCGGGCAGCGACTCGTCACGGAGCAGCCGCAGCGCCTCGTCGAGGTCGCCGCGTGCTTCCAGTACGTCGGCCACCTTGCGCTGTGCAATGGCGCAACTCAGCGTATCCCCCAGGCGCGTGTAGACCGGAATCTCCTCTTCCCTCCGGATGCGGAGTGCCTCGTCCAGCTCGCCGCGTGCCATCAGGATGTCGGCAATCTGGCCCTGCGTCACCGCGAGCGACCGCACATCCCCCAAGCGCGTGTAGATCGGGATCTGCACCTCGCTGCGGATGCGGAGCGCCTCGTCCAGGTCGCCGCGATCCATCAGGATGTCGGCGATCTGGCCCTGCGCCACCGCGAGCGCGCGCACATCCCTCAGGCGCTCGAAGGCCGGTGACACGTCCTGCCGAAGCACGCACAGCGCCTCGTCCAGATGGCCGCGCGCCATCAGGATGTCGGCGATCTTAACTTCCACCACCGCCACAGAATGGAGTCGCACCTCCACAGCGAGCCCCTCTGCCTGCTCCAGCGCCTTCTGCGCCGCGCGGTAGACTTCGATCGCCCCGTCGAGCTTCCCCTGCCGCGCAAGCATGTCACCCTTCGCGGCCAGCACCGCGGCCCCCTCAAGCGACGCTACCTGCCCCACCATCGCGCTTTCGGCGAGCGCGAGGTAGCGCGCCGCCTCCGTCCCATCCGCCGTGTGCCAAGCCTGCGCCAGCCGCAGCGCCAGCTCCTCTTCCACCCCCGCGCGCTGCGCCAGCTCCGACAGCGCCCGCGCTTCGCCGCTGCGCTGCCCGGCCATCAGCCACGCCACCGCCACCCGCAGCGCCGCGCGCTCCCGCTCCCCCGGCGCGGCCTTCGCTGTGACGCAGCCTTGCACCACGAAATACGCCTGCTCCGCCGTGCCCTTCCAGGCGCCGCCGTCGCCCACCTTCCAGCGCGCGTCGAGCGCCCGCCACACCGCCGCGCGAACCGCCGCCGCGTCGGCCTCGGTCACCTTCGGCAGCCGCGCGCGCACCAGCGCCGGCACGCCGAGGTCGCCGTCGAGGTCGCGCTCCACCACGCCGAGGCGCACCAGGCGCTCTCCTTCACCCGCGTCGAGCGTGAGCGCCGCCCGAACCGCCGCCAGCGGCACCGGGACCTCCACCGTCGCCAGCATCGCCAGCGTCTCCTTCGCCGTCGCCCCCGCGAGGTCGAGGAGCGCGTCGAACGCGCGCACCAGCAGGTGGCGCTGCACCTCCTCGTCCGCCGGCGCCGCGCCGCCCTGGAGGTAGGCGTCGATCTCCCCCAGCAGCGCCGCGCCGCGCGCCGCGTCCTCCGTCCAGACGCGGTGAACCAGCGCGAAGAGCCGCGGGTTCGCGCCCGTCAGCGTCAGCGCCCGGCGCGCGTCGGGCGCCGCGCCGAGCGCCCCCTTCGCGGCGCCCGCGCGAGGTTGGCCCGCGTCGTCGTAGCGGTCGGCGCGGCGGAGGAGCTTCTCCTGGTCCTGCGCGGAGGGCGCGCCTACCGGAACCTCGTGCAGCGTCGCCAGCGCCTCCCCCGAGCGCGGCGCGAGCACCAGCGCCGAGCGCGTCGTCACCAGCGCGCGTGAGGGCGTCCCCGGCACGGCCAACGCCCGCAGCACCGCCCGGTAGCAGCGCTCGGCCTCGGCGCGGAGGCGCAGCTCGCTGGGGCGCGACGGGTCGGGTTCGAGGTTCGCCTCCGCGTCGTCGAAGACGAACAGGGCCGGGTGGTCGATCGCCACGGGGCACTCCAGCGCGGCGGCGATCATCGTGACGAGCGCCTCGGGGTCGTCGGCCACCGCGCGGACGCGGTCGTCGTGCAGGGCGGCCTTCACGTCGTCCGCGCTCAGGTAGGCGTCGCGCAGCGCGCGGACGAGGGTGTGGGTGTCGAGGCGGCCGATCACGGTGACGGGCCGGTGGCCCGTCATCCGCGAGAGGAGGCGGCCGGCGATGCTGCTCTTGCCGACGCCGCCGACGCCCTGGAGCAACACGCCGGGCCCGGCGCGGAGCCCCCGCAGCGCGCGCTGGAGCTCGCGGCGGCGGCCGACGAAGCGCATCGGGTGGGCGATGGGCATCGAGCGGCCGGCGCCCGACAGCACCGCGTGACCGTCGAGCGGACGGACGCCCGGCCGATGCGTGCGCCCGGCCTTCGGCGCCACCACGAGGCCGGGCTCGTTCTGCGTGAAGAGCCGGAGCGAGGCCCAGGTCCGGGGCTCTCCCGTGCCCGAGGCGGCGCGGGCGCGGCGGAGGTCGGCGACCGTGAGGTCGAGGCGCGTCGCGTTGGCGAGGGACTTGTAGAGCTCGCCGGCGAAGGCAATGGCCTCGTCGTCGCGAACCTTCGCGCCGAAGCCCAGCACCGCCGAACAGCCCCCCGCGACGAGGCGCTGCGCCAGCGACCCGCGCGCGTCGCCCGAGGCGGCGAACTCCGCCGACGAGCAGGCCGACACCACCAGCAGCCGCGGCATGCCGGTGTGGAGCGGCGTGAGGACGTCGTCGGGCGACGCGCGGTGCTCGCCGCCCTCGTCGGTCTCCAGCGCGAGCTCGGGCGGCGACGGTCGCCCGTGGCACGACAGGTGGACCACCGACCAGTCCTCCAGCATGCCGCAGCGCTCGGTGAGGCCCGCGACCGTCCCGCTCTCCTCCACCTCCAAACGGATGTCGCCCCCGTCGGGAACGGCCCCCAGGATGCGCCGCTCCTCCTCCTCGAAGTGGAGCGGGTCCTGCGTCGGGGGCGCGGCGGCCATGAAGAGGACGGCCATGCCGTACCGCGGCGGCGACGAGGTCGGGAGCGACGGCCGCGGGTCATCGACGCGGCGCAGCGGGAGGAAGGCGGGGTTCCGCGCGGCGAGGAAGCCCTTCTCGTCGTGCAGGAGTTCCCACGGGAGATGAACGAGCTCGGCGAGCGAACCGCCAACCTCCAGGCGCCACGGTTGGGTGGTGGGGCGGAGCAGTGCCTCCGGGCGGAGCCACTGTTCCTCGCCGTGGAGCCACCGCCAGAGCCGTTGCCCGACGTCCTTGCAGACGACGAGGCTCCAGCCGCCGACGTCGAGCGCGCCGCGGAGGGAAGCCTCCAGGTCGCACACCTGCTTCTCGGGACAGTCGCGGCGCTCGCTGCCGAAGTAGAGCGCGCCGCCGTCCCACCAGAGCGGCGTGCGGACGGTCACGAATCGTTCCGCGGGTCGTCGACGGCGATGATCTCCACGTCGGGATAGTCCGCGCGGAGCTGGGCCAGGGCCTTCTCGCGGGCCTCGCGCTCCTCGCGCGCCTTCTGCCGCTTCTCGAGGATGGTCAGCGTGCTCTCCACCGCGCTCGGCAGCGAGAGGATCAGCGCGACGACCGCGACCGGGTCGAGGCCGCGGTGGCTGCCGTCGTCCTGCTGCCGCTGCGCTTCCGCCTCCGGAAACGCCCGCCGGAGCGCCTCCGCCGCCTGCTGAACCGCGCCTTCCGCCCCCTTGATCTGAATCCGCATCGAAACCTCCCGCCGGTGAGTCCGAGAGTCGAACATGACACGCGCGTGCGACGCAAGCACCACCCCGCCCCGCAGCGCCTCCGCCCCGCTTCCGTCCGCAGGGCGCCCGGCCTTCGCACCCCGCGCGATTTCCATTCAAGTCCCCGCCCCCGGTGGTCGTTCTCCCGAGTGCTGCGCGGCGCTCCACCACGCGCCGCGCGCCGCACTTCCCCCACCCCGGAGACGCCATGACCCAGAAGAACGACCGCCCTTCGCTCCGCGCCCCCGCGCCCGCCGCCGTCCGCTCCGCCACCGTCACGCAGCCTCCCGCGCCCGCGCCCACCGTCGCGCAGTTGCGCGCCACGGTCACGTCGCTCGTCGCGCGCTTCGCGCAGTCGTTCTCCGACGCCGACCGCGCGTGGCTCGACGGGACGCTCTCCGACGACGACGCCCGCAAGCGCGGCGCCCGCGCGACCGCGAAGGACGTCGCCGACGAGTACGTCCGCTGCGTGCAGGCGTCGGCCCACTGGATCCTCGCGGGCTCGCTCACCGGCTACGGCCCGCGCCGCGTCCGCTACGGCCTCGACCTCGTCGTCGGGATGACCCCCGCGCTCGCGAAGCTCGACACCCTGGAGCGCGCGATCGCCGGCGCCGCCGCCGACGTGGGCGCCTGTGACGCGGACGCTTCGCCGAGCCGTGTCGGGGTCGCCCGCGCGCTCCGCAACCTCACCGCGGGCGACGCGGGCGCGCAGAAGCGGATCGCCCACGCCGCGAAGGGCCGCCGCGGCGCCGCCGCCGTCCGCGCGCTCGCCGAACTCGCGGGGGAGGTCGGCGTGGTGAAGGGCGAGGTTCCCGCGGCGGTGCTCGAAGACGCGGGCCTCACCGGCGACGTCGTGAGCGCGGCGGCCGACGCCTCGCAGCGCGCCGCGGCGACGCGCGAGGTCGCCCGCCAGCAGCGCGAGCAGGCGCAGGTGATCCGCTACGAGCTCGCCGCGCCCGCGGGCCGGGTGCACCGCGAGCTCCAGCTCCTGCTCGCGGCGGCGCGCGACGCGCGGAAGCTAGACGGCGGCGTCCCCTCGATGCGCTCGTCGGTGGTGCAGCGCAAGCGGGCCGCGAAGGCCGCGGGCGACGTCGCGACGAAGCCGCGCGCGCCGAAGAAGCCCACCGCCCCCGCGGCCGACGCGACGAAGCCCGCCGCGCCCGCGGCCGACGCCGCGAAGACTCGCCCCGCCGAGGGCTGACGCCCCGCTACCCCTCGACCACGAGCGCCTCCGCCTCGGGGTGCGCGATCACGCGCACGGGCTTCTCCAGCGCGCACACATCGGCGAGCCACGCGTCGCTCAGCCCCGGCATCATGTACTCCCGGCCCGCCGCGCCCGCGGGAAACTGAACCACCCACAGCACCCGGTGCTGCGTCATGCTCACGCGCCGGTAGCTCTTCACCCAAGCCGTGCAGCGCACGCCCTCGCGGCGCACCAGCTCCACCGCGCGGCGCTCGCTCCACGCGAGGCCGTACGCCACGCCGGCGATCGTGCCCACCAGCACGAACAGGAACCCCACCGCGCCGCCGACGATGCTCGCCCCCGGGCCCCAGATCGCCGACGCGACCCACCCGACGCCCGCCGGCACCGCGAAGAGCGACGCGAACCACGCCAGCACGCCGACCATGATCGCCACGAGCCGCTGCGGCGTCACCTGCGAGTTCATCGGTCACCCTCTACCACAACGCCCGCGCGGATTCCGGGCCCGGCTCGGCACGCCGCGTGCGATGCTCCGCCCCCCGTAAGACCGTGCCGCGCGAACGCCTCGCCGCCGCCTACCGCTTCGTCGCCCGGGTCGCCTCCGACTTCCGTCGGAACCGCGGGTTCCTGCTGGCCGGGGCGGTCGCGTACAACACCCTGCTGTCGATCGTGCCGCTCTTCGCAGTGCTGCTCGTCGCGCTCTCCCACGTCGTCGACGAGCGCAAGCTGGTGGGCTCCGTCCGCACCAACCTCGCGCTGCTCCTCCCGCCCCCCGCCGCCACGGCCGTCACCGACCAGGTGACCGCCTTCCTCGCGCACCGCCAGGTGGTCGGCGGCGTCAGCATCGTCGCGCTGCTGTTCTTCAGCTCGATCGCCTTCTCCGTGCTGGAGAGCGCGATGACGGCGATCTTCCACCACCGGGTCTCCGCGCGGCGGCACGTGCTCGTCTCCGCGGTGCTCCCCTACGCGTTCATCATGGCGGTAGGGGCGGGGCTCTTCCTCATCACGGTGGTCAGCGGCGCGCTCCAGGTGGCGGGGACGCGCGGGCTGCGGGTCTTCGGGCACACCGTGTCGCTCGCGGGCGCGACGGGCGCGGTCGCGTACCTCCTCGGCGTCGCGGGCCTCGCGCTGTTGCTCACCGCGCTCTACATGGTGATGCCCGTCGGGCGCGTCCGCTTCCGCGAGGCCGTGCTCGGCGGCGTCATCGCCGCGGCGCTCTGGGAGGTCGTCCGCCACGCCCTCGTCTGGTACTTCGTCACCCTCTCCAGCGTGAACGTCATCTACGGCTCCCTCGCCACGGCCGTCGTCGTCCTCGTCACGCTCGAGGCCGCCGCCCTCGTCGTCCTCCTCGGCGCGCAGGTGATCGCCGAGCTCGAACGCCGCCGCGCGCACCCCTCCGACCACTCGTCCCCTCCGTAGCGCCAAACCCTGTCCAAGGGGCGCGCCCGCACACCTGCGCCTCAACGCCACGGGCCCGCGCCGCCTTCGTCTTCACGAAAGCGCTTCTCCGTGGGCGTTTTGCGCATGGGCCCGCTTGCTGCAAACGGTGCCGCGCGGCTGCCGAACGGCGGCCTTCGAACCACCCACCGCCCACGGAGGCACCCGATGAACACGAGCGATTTCTCCACCGCCCCGCAGACCAGCACCACCATGATGACGGCGCTCTTCCGCAACCGCGCCGACTTCGACCGCGCCTACGCCTCGCTCTCGGCGCGCGGCTACGACACCAAGGATGTCAACGTGCTCATGTCCGACGAGGCGCGCCGCAAGCACTTCGCCGCCGACGACTCCGCCGACAAGGCGCTGGAGGGTGCGGGCGTCGGCTCGGCGGTCGGCGGCACCGTCGGCGCCATCGTCGCGGCCATCGCCGCCATCGGGACGAGCCTCGTGCTGCCGGGCCTCGGCCTGGTGGTCGCGGGCCCCCTCGCCGCGGCCCTCGCCGGCGCGGGCGCGGGCGGCCTCGCGGGCGGCCTCGTCGGCGCGCTGGTGGGATCGGGCGTCCCCGAAGACCGCGCCCGCGTCTACGAGACCGGCCTCAAGGAGGGCGGCATCGTCGTCGGCGTTCGCCCGCGCACCGCGCAGGACGCGGCCGACATCGAGCGCGAGTGGAAGACGGCCCACGCCGAGCACGTCTGGCGCTGAAGGTCGGCAGAGACCCGCTGCGCTGACGTGCGCAGCCTCCATCCCCGCTCGCAAAGCCTCACGCGTTGACCCCTTCCCCCGGCGCCCACGAGATGCGCAACGCCTTGCGCGCGTCGGCTTTCCTACAAGGCTTTTCGAGAGGATGGAGCACCTGGCCCGTCTGCTCGCGGCGCCGAGTGCCCAGGGTTCGCCCGCCCGCCCTCGCTGAGGGGTCTAGGCTCACCCTGGGCAACGGGCATGCGATCATCCGCCCGGTGGCGGATTCAGGCGTCGTGGCGTCGTGGCGTCGTGGCGTCGTGACTCGTCGCTCGCCGCTCGTTGCTCGCCGCTCGTCGCCTGAATCCGCCACCGGGCGGATGATCGCATGCCCGTTGCCCAGGGTGAGCCTAAACCCCTCAGCGAGGGCGGGCGGGCGAACCCTGGGCACTCGGCGCCGGAGCAGACGGGCCAAGAACCGAGAGGGAGAGAGCGCCGAAGGCCCTTCACACCCAGCCCACCCGCCAGAAGGCGTCGTCCTCCCAGGCGAGGCGTCGCGCGATCGACGCGAGCGCGCGCTCGGGGTACCCGTCGCGCCATGGGACCAGCGCCCCGCGGGTGAGCGTCACCACGCGCTCGCCCGCGGCGTCGCGCTCCAACGCCGTGAAGGGCTCACCACGCTCGATCAACGCGCGCAGCCCCGCGAGCGGCGCGCGCACGAGGCCCGCCACCTCGTCGGGCGCGGGCCGCAGCGCTTCGAAGCGCACCTGCGTTCGCACCAGGAAGACGTGCTGGATCTCCCGGTCGATCACCCCGTCGCCCGTGTGAACCACGCGCCGCAGCCCGAGCGGCGCGCACTCCTCTGGGCGAACCGCGAGGCCCACCTCTTCCTCGGCTTCGCGGAGCGCGTCGCGGGGCTCCTCGCCCGCGCGCAGGTGGCCCGCCACCGACACGTCGACGAGGCCCGGGTGCGTGTCCTTGCCGAGCGCGCGCCGCTGGAGAAGAACCGCGGGCTCGCCGTCGCCCTCCAGCACCACCCAGAGGTGGACGCTCCGGTGCCAGTCGCCGTCGCGGTGAACCTCCGCGCGCGGCTTCGACGCACCGAGGGGGCGGCCGTCGGGGTCGACCAGGTCGAAGGGCTCGGTGGGGTCTTGCGCGGGCATCGGGGCGGCGCACGATACCAGCGCTCCCGCCCGGGGCGCGCGACGTCACTTGCGCTTCTTCTTCGGCGGGGCGCGCGTCGCGAGCGCGGCGGCGACGTCGAACACCCGCACCACCGACTCCATGCCCGCCACCGCGACGCGCGCGCTGTCGGGGGAGAAGGCCACGCACATCGGGTGCATCGCGCAGGCGAACCACACGGGCTCGTCGGGCTGCTCGCGCGTGACCAGGATCACCGACTCGATGGGCATCACCGCCGCCGCGACGCGGCCGTCGGGCGAGACCGCGCCGCGCTCGCCGGTCACGCGCTTCGCGTGGGAGAGCACCGCGCCGGTGCGGACGTCGATCCACCGGACGCCGCGCGGGCCGCCCACCAGCGCCTCCTCCTCGGTGATGAAGTGCGCGAAGGCCACGCCCGGCAGCTTGTAGCGTGCGAGCTCCGCGCCATCGCGCGCGTCGTGGAGGGTGCACGCGCTATTGCCGACCGCCAGCGTCAGGCGCCCGGCGGGCGACGTCGCCACGACGCGGACGTCCTTGCGGAGCCACGGCGGGCGTGTGTGCGCGGCGGGCTCGGGCGCGGAGAAGGTCGACGCGCCGGTCGCGAGGTCGACGGTCTCCGTCGGCGTGTCGAAGCGCGCGACGCGGAACGAATCACCCGACCACGCGAGCGTGTGGGGGGCGTTCGCGGGGACGGTGGTGTGAAGCGAGCGCGCGGCGAGGTCGACGCGGTGCAGCGCGCCGCGGTGGTCGACGGCCCACGCGACCGGGCGCGACGGGTCGAGCACGACGCCGCCGTCGGGGCCCGGCGCGAAGTCCCCGGGGAGCGACGCGACGCGGGCGAGGGAGGGGAGCTCGTGGAGGTCGACCGCGCCCTCGCGGGCCACGACCAGCAGGCCGTTGGCGGAAGGGCCCGCGATGGACGTCCCCTGGAGCTCGCCGCTCGCGCGGGCTTCCCCCGTGGTGAGGTCGAGCACGGCCGCCTTGCCCCGGCAGTCGACGACGACGGCGGAGCGATCGTCGGCGAAGGCGAGAGAGAAGAGGTCGTCGAGCGCGGGGAGACCCGGGCCGTGCGGCGCGTCGAGGTGGACGAGCGGCGGGAGCGCGTCGCCGGTGTTCGCGTCGAAGCGGAGGACGGCCCGCGCGCAGAGCACGAGCACTGCCGCGCCGTCCGGGGTGAACGCGACCTGCCGGGCCTTGCCCGCGCGTTCGTCGAGGGCGAGCGGGAGCGTTGTTCCCCCGTCCGTGCGGGAGAGGAGTTGGGCGCCGGGCGTGCCGTAGAGCACGATGCACGCGGCCCGGTCGGGGTCGGCGGGGCTGGTGGCGACGCCCCAGCGCGCGCCCCGTTCGAGCTTCAGCGCGCCGCGCGCGACGTCGTTGCGGGGGTCGTACCAGAGCACGTCGTAGTACCCGATCAGGAGCACCCCGTCGTCGGCGGTGCGGGCGACGCCGTGGAAGGAGGCGCTGTGGTTCGGGACGATGGCGTTGCGGGTGAGCCCGTCCTCCGCGGACAGCGTGACGAGCTTGTAGCCCTCGAAGAACCACAGCGTGGCGCCGTCGGCGGAGACGGCGAGCATTTGCCGCCCGACCCCGCCGTGGCCGACGCGGAACGGGCGGAGCCCGAAGGTGCCGAGCAGGAAGGGCGGGAGCGCGTTGGGGGGGAGGAGTTCCACGCGCGGGAGTGTCGCGGCGGCGCGGCAGCATCGCAATCGCGAAGGTGCGGGAGGGCGCGTGCAGGGAGCGGCGTTCCGGTATCATCCCCGTCGCCGTGACGACCCTCCGCACGCTGCTCACCGAGCTTCCGCCCGCGTGGCTTGCCCCCGCGGTGGTGGTGTGCGCGCTCGTCGGGGCGCTCGTCGCGCGCGTCGCCGTCGGGGCCCTCTGGCACCTCGTCATGCGGCTCCGCGCGCCCCGCGACGCGCCGCCGGGCCCGGCCGACGCGCTCACCGACGGGGCCGCCGTGACGCGCCACGGCGCGCTCTCGGTGGACGCCGACGGCGCCGTCACGCTTCGAACGGGCGACGCCAGCTTCGCGCTCGAAGGCCCCGTCGATGAGGGGCGCCGCGCGCTCGCCGCGAAGCGCGCGCGGGCGATCGTTCGGGGCACGTACCATCGCCGCGCGGAGGCCAGCGGCGGCGAGGCGTACCGCGACGCGACGAGGCGCCACGCGATCACCGGGGCTGAGGTCGCGCCCCTCCACCCGCCGGCGCCCGCCCGCCTCGCGTACGGCGTCGCGCTCGCCGGCGCGCTGCTCGGGGGCGTTGCGGGCGTGGGGGTTCCGTCGCGCGTGGTGCCGCGGACGCTCGCCGCGGCGCCGCGCCGGCCGCACCTGCGGGTCCGCTCGATCGAGCCCTTCCGGGTGGTGCTCGAGCGCGTCCCCGAGGAGATGGACCCGACCTGCCCGCGCCGACTCCGCGCGCCCGCCCGCTGGGGCGTCGCGCGCGAGGAGTGCGAGCCCACCGTCACCCTGGTGAGCCCCGCGCCCGAGCTCCGCGCGTACGTGCCGGGGCGGCTGGCGGGGGCTTCGCCGCGCGCGACGGGGCGCTCGATCGCGCTCGCGCTGGGGTGGCCCGCACTCGCCGCGGAGCTCGCGGTGGTGCCCGGCGACGCGGCCGCGTATCGCACTGCGATCCGCGAGTCCTTCGCGGCGGGCGACTACGACTCGGTGTGGCGCGACGCGCGCGAGGCGCCGGCGGAGGCGCACCCCGGGGTCGCGGCGGAGGTGCTCACCACGTACCTCTTCACGCGCCACAACGAGCCCGGCGCGGCGGCGTTCGCGCAGCGCGTGGCGGCGGCCGCGCCCGCGGGGACGGCGGAGTCGCTCGCGTGCATCGAAACGTTCTGGGCGTGGCCCGCGGGGCGCAGCGCGGCGGAGGCCCTCGCGTACGCGACGCGTCCGGGGGCGCCGCCCGCGTGCGTGATCCTCGGGGCGACCACCGCGCGGCGCGGCCTCGACTCGCTGCGCCCGCTGGAGGCGCTCCGACGTGATGACCCGGTGTGGCGCCCGGTCATCGACGCGGCGAAGAACTTCGCGCTGCTGGAGGCCATCGCGTCGGGGTCGATCCGCGCGCCCGCGCCGTCGCGCTTCGAAGCCTACGGCGACCCCGCGGAGCTGCGCGCGTCGATGAACGCCGGCGTCGCGCACCTGATCGATTCAACCGCGGGCATCCTCGAAACGCGCGGGTACTTCCGGCTCGCGTGGCAGACGCGTTTCCCGGCGCGGGAGGCGATCGTGCGCGGGCTGATCTTCGATCCGCCGGCGGGCGCGAGCCCCGACGTGCGAAGGCGTCAGATCGAGCAGTGGGTGGAGAGCATGGCCGCGGACTACCGCCGGGCCGACGAGCGAGCGCCGTCGGCCCGCGCGCGCGACCGCCGCCTCGATGACGCGGCGATGCGGCGCCTCGGCGACGACGCGGTCCGCTCCGCCCGCGAGCTGGCGTGGCAGCTCGCGTACGCCGAGGCGCTCTTCGGGGAGGTCTGGCCGGGGGCCGAGCGCGCGGCGCTGCGTGAGCTCAGCGCCGGCGCCGCATTCGGCGCCGCGCGCGTCGCGCCCTCGATCGTGGCGGCGGGCGCGGCGGCGCTGACCCCGTGCGCCGGCGACCGCTGCGCGCCGTGCAGCATCGACCGCGCCGCGTGCGCGTGGGCCTTCGACGCGCTCCGCGACCCCGCTGCGGCGGCGCAGCCCTGGCGCGATCGCCGCGTCGTCAGGGACTTCGGTCACGCCCAGGCCGACTTCGAGCGGCGCGCGCAATACGTCGAGGAGACGCGACGCCGTCAGGCCCGATCCCCCGTGTACGGCGCCGGGCACGGCCCGCCTTGGGGGGGCTACGGGGCCCTGGCCCACCCCTGGGTTGATCCCCTGCCCCCCGCTGGTGCCTTCGTGCTCGCCGTCACCGAGGCCCTCCAGCGCTCGCTCGCGGCGGCGCGTTGACGCCCCGCTGCCGCTTTCTTCGGCGCGCGCCGCGGGTCGTGTAGTTCACTCCCCGGAGGCGCGATGCAGCTCACGGGATACGTCATCGAACAGGGCGCGCTGGCGTGGTGCGGCGGCGGCGACGAGGGACGCTTCGAAGCGCTCGCCGAGGCCCACTTCGACGCGCTCGCCGGCCTCGAACGGCGGCTCGGCCTCCGCGCGGGCGCCGCGGAAGAGGCCCTCCGCGCGTGGGTGATGGACGGCCGCGGCGCCCGCCCGCTCGGGCGCGCGGTGCTCGACGCGGTGCTCGCTTCCGACCCCCGCCGCCGCCTCGAAGACGTCGCCTGGAACGCCGTCGACGCGGGCGCCCTCGACGCCCTCGACGCCCTGCTCAAGTCGAACGGGCTCCCGCGCAACGCCGGCCTCGCGAAGCTCTCGGTGGTGCCGCAGAGCCCCGCCGGGAGCACGCTCGCCCTCGACGGCGCCCCGCTCCGGCTCCTCCCGGGCCGCAACTTCCTCCCGGTCGAGAACGCCTGGCCCGCGGCCGTCGCGCGCCTCCAGGGCGCCGACGCGGCGCGGGCGAAGGCGCTCCTCGCGTGGTGGGGGCAGACGAAGGCGCGCCACGTCGACGCCGCCATCCGCGGGCAGCGCGCGGACTTCGACGTGCTGCTCGTGCTCGCGTAGTCAGGCGCCTGCTGGCGTATCATCCGCGCCTATGTCCAACCTCGCCCCGCTCCTCCACTACCCCGCGCTCAAGCTCCGTCAGCGCAAGGAGCTCGCCGAGCTCTTCGGCTACGAGAGCCGCAACAAGTACGAGATCTGCGACCCCAACGGCGCCGCCATCCTCTACGCGGCCGAGCAGGGCAAGGGCCTCGGCGCCGCGCTGATGCGGCAGTTCGTCGGGCACTGGCGCACCTTCGAGATCCACGTGTTCGACGGGGCGCGCAACGTGGTGATGAAGGCCGTCCACCCGTTCCGGTGGTTCTTCCAGCGGCTCGAGATCGCCGGCGCGGACGGGCGCGCGGTGGGCGCGCTCCAGCAGCGGTGGAGCTTCTTTCACAAGTCCTTCGACGTCGAGGACGCCTCGGGGCGCGTGCTGATGACCGTGCGCTCCCCCATCTGGAAGCCGTGGACGTTCACCTTCGAACGCGCCGGCCGCGAGGTGGCCTCGGTGAAGAAGCGCTGGGGCGGCATCCTGCGCGAGGCGTTCACCGACGCCGACTCGTTCTCGATCGAGTTCGCGCCCGAGCTCTCCCCCGAGGAGCGCGCGCTCGTGCTCGCGGCGGGCCTCTTCATCGACCTCCAGTACTTCGAGGCCAAGGCGCAGTCGAACGCGTAGCTCGAAGCCCCGTGCGCCCCCTCCTCGCCCTCCCGCTCGCGCTCGCCGCCTGCGCCTCGCCCGCCCGAACCGTCATCGCCGTCCAGCCCGGCGTCGATCTCGTCTGCACCGCCCGCGCGCCCGGCGCCGCCGCGCCTCCACCGCCCGCGCTGGTCGCCGCCGCCCCGGACGCGGCCGTCGCCGTGGACGCTGCGTTTCAGCTCGACCCGGACGCGGCCACCCCGCGCGTCGACCCGACGCCCGCCGTCCGCGAGGTCGACCCCGCGCGCCTCGCGCTCTTGCCGGGCGTCGAGCGGTCGTGGTCCGTCGTCCGCGTCGTGCGCTGCGAAGGGACGCGCGCCGTGATCGTGGGCCGCGACGCGCGGATCTCCACGCGGCCGCTCGCGTCGCTCCGCGCGCTCCGGCTCGCGGCGGGCGTCGAGGTGATGGCGCTCTGGGAGGGGGGGCCCACGCCGTACCACGCAGTGGTGACGTCGCTGCGGGGCGACGAGGTTCACGTCCGCTACGACGACGGGT
Source organism: Polyangiales bacterium (assembly GCA_046351555.1). Taxonomy (GTDB): domain Bacteria; phylum Myxococcota_A; class Polyangia; order Polyangiales; genus CAISKJ01. Next base: position 13,119 of record JAXLYI010000023.1, on the reverse strand, counting down.
CGGAGGAGTCGCTCGACGCGCTCCGGCTCGACGCGGTGACCGTGACGGAGGCACCTCCAGCGCACGTGTGCCCGCTCGCGGCGGGGGCTGCGCCGGCGGTGCTGGTGCCGCGCGAGGCGTGGCGGCGCGCGGCGGTGGTGGTCGAGTGCGGCGGCGCGAACGCGCTGGTGGAGACGGTCCGCGGCGGGCGCGAGGAGGTGCCGGCGGCCGGGCTCACGCGGGCGACGTTCGCGGCGGGCGACCGGGTGATGATCCGCTGGCGTGACGGCAACGACTGGCCCGCGCGCGTCGACCGCGCCGAGGGCCGCACGCTCGCGGTGACCTACGACGACGGGAGCGAGGAGACCGTCGCGCTCGGCCAGGTGGTGGCGTGGGCCGCGGCCGACGGGGCGACGCGCGCCGCCGCGACGTACGCCTGCCCGCGCTGAGACGCGTTCAGCGCCCGACGATGGTGGGCCCGGCCTCCACCACGCCGCGCGCGACGAGCAGCCCCCAGAGCGCGTTGACGAGAACCAGCGGCGCGATCGACCACGCGACGTGCGGCACGAGCGTCTGCCACGGCGGGTGCGGCCCCGGCTCGGCGCGGGCTGCGTCGCGCCACACGGCGAGCGAGGCGGCGAAGGCGACGTAGGTGAAGAGGTGGTTCCAGGGGCAGAAGGGGCAGAGGGCGGGGAGGTGGACGAGCAGCCACCAGAAGCGGAAGGTGAAGAGCGACGCGACGCCGAGCCAGAAGGCGAGCGTGCGCGCGAGGTGGACGCGCTGCGCCGGGTGCTTCCGCAGCCCGACGAACCACCAGTGCGCGGCGCCGGCGAAGAAGCCGAGGCCGAGCGTGGCGTTGGGCACGTAGAAGGCGCGGGCCTCGGGCGTGACGAGCACGCGGTCGCAGTCGATCCCGGCCGTCCACGAGCAGAGGCCGGTGTGCGCGACGACCCAGGGCTCCGGCGCGCCGTGGAGCGCGAGGTAGCGCCACGAGAGGTACACGCAGTCGAGCACCGCGATCGCCAGCGAGGCCGCGAGCGCGCGCTCGGCGAGCGTGGGGGAGGGGCGGGCGGTCACGGCGCGCGAGGGTACACCGGCCGCCGCGGGGGAGGTCAGCCGAGCTTCTTGTCGCTCTCGCGATCGAGCTTGCGCCGCGCCTCCGTGGAGCCCGCCTGCACGCCGGTGCGGACGGTGAGGGTGAGCAGGTCGCGGGCGCTCGCGGCGGGTGCGGACTTCTTCGCGTTCTTCTTCTGGTTCATGGGGTGGCTCCTTCGTCGAGGGGCTTCAGCAACGCGCGTTCCGCACGGAAACGCGGCGCGTTCGACGACGCGCGGGACGACTTGCGCGGCGCGCGGCGCAACCGGCGCCCGCCGGGTTGTGCGGGGCGCTTCTCGATCGGAGGGTTGCGCGGGTGGTCAGCGCGCCCCCAGGTGCGGGAGCTTCTCACCACCACGTCGGGATCTCCGACGCCCGGCTGATGCCACGATTCCTCATGAATTCAAGCCATTTGCGCGAGACAGGGGCGGGCGGATGGGGTGGTATGGCGTTGGCAACGGGCCGCGGGCGGCGCTTCGATCGCCCGCCGAGGAGACGCGAATCCCCCATGACGACGACCCGCACGACGCTCCAGCGACTCTCGCTCCTCGCGCTGCTGGTCTTCGCGGCTTGCGCGCCCATCGACGACGACGGCAACGTCGACACCGCCGTCGAGGGGCTCACCGGCGCCGCGCGGCGGCCGCGGCTCCAGCGCATTCGCGACGTGGCGGCGGAGGGCGGGCTCACCAACGGCGCGCTCCTCGCGGGCATCGCGCAGGTGGAGACGGGGCTGTCGCACTGCTGGTCGGAGGCGACCTGGGCGTGCCGCGGGCCCAACTCGACGAGCTGCGGCGGCGGCCCGGTGATCGCGGGCGCGTCCGACGGCCCGTGCTCCGCGCAGCAGGGGGGCCTGGGGATGTTCCAGTTCGACGGGGGGACGTTCTCCCAGACGCTGGCGCGCGACGGGCGCGACATCCTCACGCTCGACGGCAACATCCGCCACGCGGTCGACTTCGTCGTCAACATCGTGCGGCAGGAGGTGTCGGGCGTGAACACCCGCGCCGAGGCCCTCGCGTGGATGAACGGCATCACCATCGCCCGCGGCAACGCGCGCTTCGAGCGCTGGGTCGCGATCCTCGCGTGCCGCTACAACGGCGCGTGCGGCTCGGCGTCGCAGGCGGGGCGGTACCGCGACGCGACGATCCAGGTGTACGGCGAGGTCGGCGCGGCCTTCTGGCACATCTGCACGCCGACGCGCGAGGTGTGCAACGGACGCGACGACGACTGCGACGGGCGCGTCGACGACGGCATCGCCGCCGTGAGCTGCGGCGTGGGCGCGTGCCGCCGCACCGTCACCTGCGCGGGCGGGCGCATGGCGGCGTGTACGCCCGGCGTGGCGCGCGCGGAGGTGTGCGGCAACGCGGCGGACGACGACTGCGACGGGATGACGGACGAGGGCTGCGCGCGCGACGCGGGGACGGTCGCCCGCGACGCCAGCGCCCCGGCCGACGCGGGCGGCGCAGCGCCGGCCCCGCCGGACGCCGCGGTGGCAGCCGACGCGGGGGCGACCGAGGATGCGGGCGCGGGCGATGACGCGGGCGCGACCGAGGATGCGGGCGACGACGCGGGCGCCGCGGAGGACGTCGCGGTGGAGGACGACGCCGGCGAGGGCACCGCGGACGACGGTGGCGAGCCGTCGACCGACGCCGTCATGCCGGCGGGCGAGATGGGCTGCGCCGCGGGCCCCGTGGGCTCACCCCGTCACGGCGCCTCGCTCGCGGCCGCGCTCGTCGCGGGCGTGATCGCGTCGCGTCGCCGTCGTCGCGTCGCGTAGCGCGCCGTTCCCTCGTCACCGGCTCGCGAGCGCGCGCCGGGCCGCTTCGAGCGCCGCGTCGCGGTCGCCGAGCGCCTCCACCGACTCCACCGCGTCGCGGAACCACCGCGCCCGCTCCGTCAGCGCCGGCGCCCCGAGGCCCCGCGCCGCGAGGTACTCCGCCCGCCCCGTCACCGTCGGCTGCGCCGGCTGCGCGCCCTCCAGCGACGCGCCCACCCACGGCGTGAAATCCACCGCCCGCCGCGCGAACACCGCCCCCGCCATCGTCTGCCCGAGCGCCGCGAGCACGGCCCGCTCGCGCCGCGTCGCGCCGAGCGCCGTTGCCAGCTCGCGCACCACGCGTGCGGCGAGCGCGTCGGGGTCGAACGCGAAGCTCCCCCGCGCCCGCTCGCGCACGGCGGACGACACCGCGCGGAGGAAGCGCCGCGCGCCCGCCGCGGGGACGAGGCCCTCGTCGGCCACGGTTCGCAGCCGCGACGCGAGGGCGCGCGCGAAGAGCCGCCACTGGAACGCGACGCTCATCGCTTCGAAGCCCACGAGGTGGAGCGTGCCCGTCTCGGCCGAGCGGACGAAGCCGACCCACGGCGCGCCGCGGTACACCGGGGTCTCGAGGTCGACGAAGCGTCCGTCGAGCGTGAAGTTGTCGTGGAAGCTCAGCCACCACACCCCCGCCCGCACCCACGCCACGGCGGCGAGCACCGAGCGCTCGGCGGCGCCCACGACGGCGTCGGCGATCTCCGCGGGGGAGCCTGCGGCCTCGGGCGGGTCACCGGTCGGGCCACCCGCGCGGGTGTACGCGACGAGGCGGAGCAGCAGGTCGCCGAAGTACGCGGGCGCGGCCTCGTGGTGGTGGAGGCCCCAGAGCACGTTGGAGATGCGCGCGTGGTCGGCGGGGCGGAGCGAGAGGGCGACGGCGGCGCGGTCGAGCGGGGCGAGGCGCCAGTCGGAGGCGTGGGCGGCGGCGGCGAGGCGCTCGCGCTCGGGCGCGTCGAGGGCGCGGAGGAGGAGGCCCTCGCAGGGGGTGACGAGGTGCGCGGCGCCGTCGCGGCGGAGGGCCTCGGTGATGAAGCGCTCGCGCAGCGCGGAGGAGGCCGAGAGCCAGCCGTTGCCGTGGAAGCGGTCGTCGGCGCGGTTCCAGTTGGCGGCGAGGGCGGTGCGGCCGACGCCCTTCACGACGCGCCCGCGGTGGCGCCCCGCGCGGCCCGCGCCGAGGCGGCCGGGGGCGTTGTCGTCGGGGTGGAGCTGGAGGTCGGCGTGCAGGAGCTCCGCGTCGTCGAGCGCGTCGAGGTCCCACGAGAACGCGGGGACGCGCCCGGGGGCGGTCTCCACGTTCCAGGGCTGGTGGGCGGGGTCGAGGGCGAGGTAGCGGGAGGGGGCGATCGGGACGGGAACCATCCACGGGTCGACGTCGAGCCAGCGGGTCACTACGCCGCCGAACGGGCGCTTTGCGTCCGCGCCTCGTGCGTCACGGCCTCTTCGGCGTCGCTCCGCTCGCAGCGTCGGTTGAACATCTCTCCGCGGATGGCATCCGCGGCAGAGGTGGTCGCGTCATGGCGGGCGGCCGCTTCGAGCGCGTCGTGGAGGTGCGCGCGATCCTCGTCGGTGAGCGCGCCGCCGTCCACGCGCTCCACGACGAACCTCACGCGGTAGAGCGGCGCGAGTACGGCGCCGAGCGCGCCGGGGGCGGGCAGGTCGAGCGAGGCAGGGCCCTCGCGCTCGGGGCGCGTGTAGACGACGCGGCCGTCGGGCAGCGTCGTCGCGTGCAGGTCGGACTCACTCATGGCGTGTTCTCCGGGGCGCCGGTGGGGCGCGACAGCGACGCCCGTACGCGCGAAACCATCGCAGCGATCCGTGCCTCTGTCCAGCGCGAGGGCCAGCGCCGCGAGAGGTAGACGCAGAAGGTCTCCAGGTCCATGTCGCGCTTGATGCTGTTGCAGTCGAGGCAGGCCGCCGCGAGGTTGGTCCGCACGTCCGGGTCGCCCACGGCCTCACCGTCGCGGAACCACGCCTGCGGCGTCACGTGGTCGATCGAGAGGCCGACGGCGATGGACGCGCGGCAGTAGACGCAGCGGAAGCCGTCGCGTGCGAGGACGGCGCGGGCGAGGCGGTCAGGGACGCTCACGGACACCTCGCGCGGGGATGGGCGCGGTCGTAGAAGCCCTTCAATTCAAGGACCTCCTGGTTGTCAGGGCGCTCGCGATGTTGGCGACGAGCCCTGCCGCGACGAGTTTCGTGAAGAGGGTTGTCATGTCTCGCTTCTCCGTCGGGTGGGCAACCTCCCGCCGCGACCGCAGCCACAACACCGGCGGGCAATCGACGGTAGCTCCGACGCGGGGCGCGCGGGACATACCCCGTCCATGGCGAAACGGCTTCGCTCGAGCCGTTGTACGCCGCGAGCTTTCGGACGGTGGTTGGTGGGAGGAGAGGTGGAAGACCCCGAGCGCAGGGACGTCTCCCGAGCTCTGCGACATCCGCAGTCGGCGGCGCGGTCAGTACCCGCGGCGCATCACGACGGGCGCGCCGATCTCGACCTCGCGCTCGGCGCCGGTGATGATGCACACCGCCGTGCGGGGGTGGACGGCGACCACCATCAGCTCGCCCTGCACCTCGACGGGGAGGGCGTTGTCCGACGGGTCGGGGTTGTCGGGCGGCGCGTCCATGTGGCCGTCGCCGTCGCGGTCGATCGCCATGCGCACGAGCCGGCCGTTGTTGCGGTTGTTCTGGAGCATCGGGTCGCCGCGGCGCGTGAGGAAGAGGCGGTTGCCGAGGCGCACGCCGTCCTGCTCGCCGCGGTCGACGATGACCACGTACTGCCCGCCGACGATGATGCGCGGGTTGGGCATCGCGACGACGTGGGCGACGAGGTCGCGCTCGTTGGGCGTCGGCGACACGGGCTGAAACTGCCGCTGCACGATGGCCACGCGCTCGCCGCGCTCGATCGGCTCGACCGACTCGGTGATGTGCGCGGTGGCGACGTGGCGCTCGCGGTCCCACGAGTCGACCACGACGGTGCCGAGCACGCGCACCACGCGGCCCGCGTTGCGGTCGGAGCCCTGCGCGTCCTGGCCCTCCTGGTACACCGTGTACGACTCGCCGACGTTGGGCGCGCGGCGGTCGAACTGGAGGTACACCGTGTCGCCCTCGGCCAGGAGCATCTGCTCCTCGGGCGCGCCGAGCACCGTGCCCGACGACGTGATCGCCTCCGGCGACGCCCACGCCTCCTCGCGGAGGAAGATCGTCCCCCGCGGCACGCGCGGGCGGATCGAGAGCCCCGGCCGGCGCGCGTCGAGGCGCACCGACGCGGCCTGCTGGGGCCCCACGCGCACGTCGGCGTGCTCGAGCAGGCGCACCTGATCGCCCGGGAAGATCCAGTGGGGGTTGGTGATCTGCGGGTTGCGCCCCCAGACCCCCGGCCAGCGCCACGGGTTGGCGAAGTAGTACCCGGTGATGTCCCACAGGGTGTCGCCACGGTTGACGGTGTGGAACTCGGGGATGATCCCCTCGCCCGTCCCGTCGGGGGTCGTGCGGCCGTTGGTGAGCGTCACCGTCTGCCGCGGGCCCGACTGGCGCTGCGCGTCGGTGACCTCGTCGCTCACGGTGACCTGCGCGCCCGCGAAGGCGGGGGCGACCAGCACCAGACACATCCAGGGAAAGCCCCTGATGACCTTCATCGTCATTCCCTCTCACCCCGGATTCTGCGAGCGGCCTCGGAGTCCGGGAACTCCGCTGTCAACCGTTGCGTGGCGCGCGCGGCGCGGTCGGCGTCGCCCATGCGCCCGTACGTCACCGCGAGCTTGTAGAGCGCGTCGGCCACCTTGTTGCCCGCGGGGAAGCGCGCGAGGAGCCCTTCGAACTCCTGCACCGCCCGCGGCGCGTCGCCGCCGCGCAGGAAGCACTCCGCCCGCCAGTACATCGCGTTGTCCGCGTGCGGGTGCTCGGGCCAGCGCTCGAGGAAGCGCGTGAACGCCCCCACCGCGTCCGCGCAGCGCCCGCCGCGCGCCATCGCGAGGGCCTCCTCGTACGCGGGCACCGCGCTCGGGTCGAGCATCCCCGTCCCCATGTGAACCGGCACCATCGGCACGTCCGCGGCCGCGCTCGGGCCGCGCCCGCCCGTCGGCGCCATCGGGGCCGGCGGCGTCGGGGGCAGCGGGCCGGGGCGCGGCGGGTTCGCCTGGTTGGGCACCGGCATCGGCGCGACGGGAACCACGGGGAGCCGCTCGCCCGGCGGGAGCACGGTGAAGCCCGCGGGGTCGGGCGCGCGGTCGCCGCGGGCCGCACGGATGGTGGTGCGCGAGCCGTTGTCCGCGGGCTCCTCGGGGGGGTCGACCCCGCGCGTGGTGCTGTCGACGCGGATGGGCTCGGCGGGCGGCGCGTCGGTGCCGAGCGAGATCGTGCGGCCGTGCGCGCCCTCCACCGCGGTGCGCGCGGCGCGGGCGGTGTCTTCGGTGAGCATCAGCCGGTTGCGGATCTGGTCGATCTGCGCGGCCTGTCGCTCCTGCTCGGTGCGGAGCCGGCGCACCTCGGCCTCCAGCCCGCTCACGTCGGGCTGGGTGGTCGCGCATCCGATCGCGACGAGGGCGAACGCTGGGAGGAGGAGGGGTTTCATGGCCCTGGTTGAACCCCAGCGTAGAGAAGCGACACCCCGGCCGCAAACAATCCGCCGCGTGGGCGACGGAACGCGCCGCTACTCGCTCGCCACCCGCACCATGAAATTGGCGCTGATTCCGGGCGCGGGGTAGCCCCCACCGAAGGGGGTGTAGGCCGTGTCGAGGAGGTTCTCCACGGCGGCGGCGGCGGTGATGAGCCGGTGCGGGCGGACGCCGCCGCGCAGGGCGAAGGCGACGTAGCCGTCGACCTGCGTGCACGCGGCCGGCCCCTGCGGGCAGAGGCGCACGTCCTCGCGGTCGCTGGCGGCGAGGCGCGTCTGCGGGAGCATCCCGGTGGCGAGGAGCTCCACCCACGCGTCCGTCCAGCGCCACCCGACGCTCGCGCGCCCGAAGGCCGGCGGCACCTTGGCGAGGGGCTCGCGCACGACGCTCCCGTCCTCCTGGGGCGTGTCGGCCTCGGCCCAGGTGTAGCCCGCGCCGACGGCCGCCTGGAAGCCCGTCTGCGGACGGTAGCCCGCGTCGAGCTCGGCGCCCCACATCACCCCGTCGCTCGCGTTGGCCCGGGTGAACACCCGCCGCCCGTCGACCGTGGTCATCCCGTTGAGCGACGAGGGGACGCGCACCACCGCCCCGTCGAGCAGCGCGCCATAGACGAAGGCCTGCGCCGTCCAGGTGGGGCGCGCCACGCGGACGCCGAGGTCGGCCGTCCATGAGCGCTCAGGGCCGAGGTCGTTGTTGGGCACGTCGAAGCTGCGCGCGCCGCTGCCGAGCGCCTGGTAGTCGTCGAGGTTGGGCGCGCGGAAGCCCCCGAGCGCGTTGGCCATCAGCGCGACGTCGCGGGTGAGGAGCACGCGCGCGCCGACGCCGCCGACGGGCGCCACCAGGGTGACGTCGAGGCGCGGGTCGGTGGTGGTCGCGGGCGCGCTCGCGGAGACGAGGGCCGCACGCGCGCCGGCTTCGAAGAGCACCCGCGACCCCACCCGCTGCTGCCAGAGCGCGTAGGCGCCGCCGGTGAGGTAGGAGCTCCCGCCGACGTAGCGACCGCGGCCCGTGGTGGTGGCCATGTTCCGCGTGGTGTCGGTGCGGCTCTCGACGTCGTCGCGGGCCACCTCGACGCCGGCCGTGACCCGCGCGCCGCCCGTACGGATCGTGGCCTGGGCGTTGGCGTGGATGGTGAAAACGCCGTCGACCTCGGTGTCGACGCGGCCCTCGCGGAAGCGGTCGCGCACCTCGTCGCGCTGCATCACGCCGGCCCGCGCGGTGACGAGCACCGGGCCGAAATCCCCCTCGTAGCGCGCGTATCCGAGGTGCCGCTCCTGCACGCGGAACACCCGTCGGTCGTTGGGCGACGACAGGTCGGGCCGCGGCGCGTCGAAGATGGCCGCGGTGGTGCCGGCGACGCCGACGCGGTGCCCCCGGGCCGGGGAGAAGCTCGCCCGCAGCGTCGCAGAGCGGTCGTCGAAGCCGGTGTAGGGCTGGACGCCGAGGTCGCCGCCGGCGTCGACGCGCCCCGTCCGCCCGATCGCGCCCGAGAGCAGGAGCCCGAAGCCCCGGTGCTCGCCCTCGACGAGCCCCTGGGCCTGCGCCGCGCCGTCCGCGGTGGAGGTGCGGAGCGTGAGGTCGCCGTAGACGTGCGTCGCGCCGTCCGGGTCGGGCTGCGCGTCGAGCGGGGTCGCGAGCACCACGCCGCCGAGCGCGTCGGAGCCGTAGAGCACGCTGGCCGGGCCGCGCACCACCTCCACCGCGCGCACCGACGACGGGTCGACGAGCGTGAGCAGCGCGTTGCCGCCCACCTTGGTGAGCGAGTCGTTGAGCCGCAGGCCGTCGTAGAGCAGCAGCGAGCGCTGCCCCCCGAGGCCGCGGATCAGCGGGGCGGCGGAGGCGCTGGTGGTGCGCTGGACGAAGACGCCGGGGAGCTCGTCGAGGCGGTCGCCCACGTCGCGTGAGAGCGAGCGGAGGGCGTCGGCGCGCGTGTCGGAGACGACCGAGCGCGGGGTCTCCGTGAGCCGCTGGCGGGCGCGCGAGGGCGCGGTGACGGTGGCCTCGTCGGAGGGCTCCTCGCGGGGCGCCGTCTGCGCGAGGGCGGCCGCGGGGCCGAGGGCGAGCAGGGCGGCGAGCTTCGCGCGCACGGCGCTAGTACCCTTCGGTCTTGCAGACGATCTCGTTCATGATCTCGCGGGTGCCGCCGCCGATGGGGTAGAGCCGCGCGTCGCGGTAGAGCCGCTCGACGAGGTAGCCGCGCATGTAGCCGTAGCCCCCGTGGAGCTGGACGGCCTCGTCGCAGACCGCGCTGCACATGTCGGTCGCGGTGTTCTTGGCCATGGCCGCGAGGCCGGCGAGGGCCATCGTCTCGCCCTGCTCCAGGCGCGCGATCACCTCGCCCGTGAGGGCGCGCGCGGCCGCGATGCGCGTCGCCATCTCCGCCAGCTTGTGGCGAACCACCTGGAAGCCCGTCAGCCGCTTGCCGAAGGCCTCCCGCTCACGCACGTACGCGACGGTCTCCTGGTACGCGAGGGTCGCGATGGCGACGCACTGGACCGCGAGGTGGACGCGCTCGACGGCGAAGTTCTGCGCGATGGTGACGAAGCCGCTGTTCTCTTCGCCGAGGAGGTTGGCGGCGGGGACGCGGCAGCCGTCGAAGTGGAGCTCCGCGGTGTCCGACGCGCACCAGCCCATCTTGCGCAGGGCCTTGCCGACGGTGAAGCCCGGGGTGCCGCGCTCGACGACGATCAGCGAGACGCCGCCGTGCCCGGGGCCCCCGGTGCGCACCGCGACGGTGACGAGGTCGGCGCGGACGCCCGAGGTGATGAAGGTCTTGGCGCCGTCGAGCACGTAGTGGTCGCCGTCGCGCACGGCGCGGGTGCGGAGGTTGGCGACGTCGCTGCCGCCGCCCGGCTCGGTGATCGCGAGGGCCGACACCTTCTCGCCGCGGAGCACCGGCGGGATGAAGCGCCGCTGCTGCTCTTCCGTGCCCGCGCGGAGGATCGGGGGGAGCGCGATCCCGTGGCTGCCGAGGCCGACGGTGACGCCCACGGAGCGGCCCGCGAGCACCATCTCCTCCGCGGCCGCCGCGGTGTGGCCGAGCGAGCCGCCGCCGCCGCCGAGCGCCTCCGGGTAGCCGACCCCCAGCACCCCCGCGTCGGCCGCCTTGCGATAGAGCTCCAGGGGGAACTCCTCCCGCTCCTCCCAGGCGTCCGCGTGGGGCGCGATCTCGGCGGCGGCGAAGCGGCGCACCTGGGCGCGGAGGGCGGCGTGTTCCTCGGTTTCGAAGAGGTAGGGCATGGCGGGCGCGGAGTGTCGCCCAGCCTGCCGCGGACGCGCCAGAGCCCGCCGACGTGTACTAGAGTCCGCGCCATGACTCGCCCCCGCTTCCCCTATGCCTTCGCCCTCCTCGCCCTCGCCGCCTGCACGTCGCGCGGCATCGCGGGCGGCCCCGTCACCGGCGACGACGCCGGCGACGTCGAAGACGTCGCGGTGTCGCCCGACGTGCCCGTCACGCCGGACGTCCCCGTCGCCCCCGACCTCCCCGTCACGCCGGACGTGCCCGTCACGCCCGACCGGCCGCCGCCGATGGACGTGTGCGTCCCGCAGGCGGAGTCGTCGGCCGCGGCGTGTTCCAACGGGCGCGACGACGACTGCGACGGCACCGTCGACTGCCGCGATCTCGGCTGCGCCACCTACTGCGTCGACGCCGGGCCCGACGTGATGTGCACCCCGCGCGGCCCCGAGAACACCAACGCGGCGTGCGGCAACGGCGTCGACGACGACTGCGACGGCTACGTCGACTGCGGCGGCGCGAGCGGGACGCTGCCCGACTTCGACTGCACCATGAACGCCGCGGTGACCGTCTGCCCGCGCGACGGCGGCGTCACCCCCGACGTCGCCTGCACCCCGCGCGGCACCGAGGACAACAACGCGGCGTGCTCCAACGGCGTCGACGACGACTGCGACGGCTACATCGACTGCGGCGGCGCCACCTCGCCCGACTTCGGCTGCACGATGAACGCCGCCGTGACCGTCTGTCCGCGTGACGGCGGCGTCACCCCCGACCGCCCGCCCTGCACCCCCACCGGCCGCGAGTCCGCGAGCGCCTGCGGCGACGGCGTCGACAACGACTGCAACGGCTACACCGACTGCGACGACCGCAGTTGCTCGTGCACCGGCGCCTGCCGCCCCTTCCGCATGGGCTGCGTCTGCAGCGGTGCGGAGGCGACCAACGCGACGTGCGGCGACGCGGTGGACAACGACTGCGACGGCTTCATCGACTGCGTCGACTTCGACTGCACCCTGTCGAGCACCGTCACCCTCTGCCCGCGCGACGCCGGGCGGGACTGATTTCTCCGCGGGCGTCGGATTCACCGGCCCCGCAAAGTCGGTTTTCACTGGCAGGCACAGGCCCTCCTGACGGACGTTCGTCCCCGAACGCGCGGGGGCGACGGGGCCCCCGCACAGGAGACCCACGGCCATGCCCAACGACTTCCCCCACCGGCTCGAGCTGATCCTCACCACGTCGGTGATCCCCTTCGCCTGGAAGTTCCTCGGCGCGCTCGCGCTTTGGATCATCGGCGGCTGGGTGATCAACACCATCAGCAACCTCACGCAGCGGGCGATGAGCGCCCGCCACATCGAGGCCACGCTGATGCGCTACGCGGACTCCGCGCTCCGGGTCGCGCTCCGCATCGCGCTCGTCACCTTCATCCTGTCGGTCTTCGGCGTCGAGACCACCAGCTTCGCGGCCTTCATCGCCGCCGCGGGCGTCGCCATCGGCGCGGCGTGGGCGGGCCTGCTCTCCAACTTCGCCGCGGGCGCCTTCCTCATCATCCTCCGGCCCTTCAAGGTCGGCGACATGATCTCCGCCGGCGGCGTGACCGGCGTCGTGCGCGAGATCGGCCTCTTCGCCACCACGCTCGACCAGGCCGACGACGTCCGCGCCTTCGTCGGCAACAGCAAGATCTTCGCGGACAACGTGGTCAACTACAACGCCAACCCCACGCGCCGCGTCGAACTCGTCGCGCAGCTCGGCCACGGGGTCGACCCGCTCGACGCCATCCGCCGCATCAAGGAGCGCGTCGGCGCCGTCGCCAACATCGACCCGGCGAAGGGCGTCGACGTCGACATCCTCGAATTCAACGCCGCGGGGACGAAGCTCGCGGTGCGCCCACACACGCACAACGACCACTACTGGCAGGTGTTCTTCGACACGAACAAGGCGCTGCTCGAGGTGGGCGCCGAGGCGAAGTGGCCGGTGCCCGCGCCGCAGCAGGTGGTGATCAGCCGGCCGGGGTGATCGGCGCCGCTCAGTTCACGCCCTGCATGAGCGCGAGCATCCGCGCCGCGGGGACGAACTCCGTCACCCGCGTCACCTCGCGCCCCTGCGAGTCCACCAGGATCACCGTCGGCAGGCCCCGCACCTGGTAGCGCGCCTGGAGCGCGTCGATCTCCGGCGTCGGCTCGCTCGCGTCGACCTTCACCGCCACGAAGCGCCCCGCCTCGCGCCGCACCGACGCCTCGCTGAAGGTCTTGTGCAGGAGCTCCTCGCAGGCCACGCACCACGACGCGCCGAAGTCGATCAGCACCGGCTTGCCCTCGGCGCGCGCCCGCGTCAGCGCCGTCGGCACGCTGGTGGCCCACGCGATCGCCGGCGCCGGCGGCTCGTACGCGATG
>JAXLYI010000022.1:0-210590 GCA_046351555.1 Polyangiales bacterium | reverse complement strand
CGCTGTGCGCCAACCGGATGACGGACCACCACGACACCATCACACCGCTGCCTCTCGTCGCGCTCCGCTTCACGCCGCCCGGCCGCCAGACCGATCGCCCCTTCGGCGCCCAGCTCAGGTGCCCCGATGAGCCGGCCTCACTGGTGGTGCACGCCGTCGCACCGCCCGATCGCCTCCTCGTCGCGTGCGAAGACCCGCGCACCGGCCTCCTCTGGCGGCACCAATCCTTCGACCCGCGCATCGGTTCCCTGGTCGACGCGCGGGGCTACTTCGCCCAGGTCTACACCGCGGAGGCGCTCGCCGTCGCCGCCCCGCCGCCCTGGGTCACCGTCGCCGCCGCGCTCGGCGTGCTGACGGCCCTCGCGACCCTCGCCCGCCGCCGACGCTCCGAACCCGCGTCGCCTTCCGCCACGCCCTACCGCGCGGCGCCCGACGCGGGCGCCCCCGCCGCCGACCGCTCCCTCGCGCTGGCGGGCGACGCGTTCGCCGTCGCGCTCGCGATGCAGTCCGCGGCGCCGCTCGTGCTCGCGGCGTGGTCGCGGCTCGCCGTCTTCCGCTGAACGCGCCCGGGCGCCCACCGCGCGGGTGTAGTAGACCTCGCGGCCCTCCCCTCCCCCGCGGCCCCGATGTCCCCCGAGCTCCTCCCCTTCGACCTGCAGCGCGCGTGGCTCGCCGACGCCCTCGCCCGCGACGACGCTGCGCGCGACGCCCTCCGCGCCTGCGCCCGCTGGAGCGACCCCGCCCCCCTCGCCCTCGCCGTCGCCTCCGTCGTCGCCGCGGGCCGCGCCGGCGCGCTCGCCGACGCCCTCGCCGACGCGCTCTCCATCGCGGACGACACCGCGCTCCTCCGCGTGCTCCGCGCGCTCGACGCCGCGGCCATCGCGCGCGACCATGTCGCCCCCTTCGCCGCCGTCGCGTTGCGCGTCGTGAGCGCCCTGGACGCCCCGCGCATCGAGGCTCGCTGCCTGCTCGAACGCTGGCTCCGCCGCGCCGACTTCTCCTGGCGCGCGGACGACGGCTCCCTCCTCTCGCGCACCGGCGCCGAGCTCGCCGAACTCGCCGCGCACGACCCCGCTGCGCGCACCGCCGTCGACGCGCTCGGCGCCCGCGTGCTCGCCGCGCTCGCCCGCGCGCCCCGCTCGCTCTCGCAGGCCCACGCCGAGGAGCTCCTCGCCGCCCGCGTCTACACTGGTGCGTCCCACTTCTTCGACGAGCTCCTCCAGAACGCCGACGACGCCGGCGCCACCGCCGTCTCGCTCGCCGTGAGCGAGCGCGAGGTGGTCGTCACGCACGACGGCCACCCCTTCGCGCCGCGCGACGTGGTCGGTGTTCTCTCGGTCGGCCAGAGCACCAAGGGGCGCGGCCACATCGGGACGTTCGGCGTCGGCTTCAAGAGCGTGTACGCCGTGTGCGAGCGGCCGCGGGTGTACTCGGGCCCGTTCGCGTTCGAGGTGGTCGACGTGTCGCGGCCGAGGCCCCTCGGTGAGCGCCCGCCGGGCCTCGCGCCAACGCACACCGCGATCGTCCTGCCGCTCACCGACCCGTCGCACCCGAAGCGCGGCGCCGCGGCCGTCCGACGCCACGCGCTCGCGCTGCCCGCGGAGGTCCTCCTGACGCTGCGCCACGTCCGCGCGCTGACGGTGGCCCCCACGCGCGAAGCCCGCGCGGAGACGTTGGGCGACGGCACCGTGCGTCTGCGCGACGGGGCGAGTGAGCGGACGTTCCTCGTCCGAACGCACGGCGAGGCGACGGTGCTCGTCGAGCGCGCGAAGGACGGCGCGCCGGTGCCTGCGGCGGAGGGGGTTCCGACGCTCTTCGCCTTCCTCCCGACGCTCGAACGAACGGGGCTCCGGGTGCGGGTCCAGGCCCCCTTCGTGGTCCCGGTCGACCGCGAGCGCGTCGACCTCGCGAACCCCGCCAACGCCGCGCTCCTCGACGACGTCGCCACAGCCTGTGCCGACGCGCTGGCCGACCTCCGCGCAGACGCACGCTGGCCCGACGTGGCGCCGCTCCCGAACGAGCTCGCGCACCCGTCGCTCCGCGCGATGGCCGCGCGCGTGGCCGAACGCCTCCAGCGCGTCGCCCTCCTCCACGGCGCGGACGGCGCGTGGGAGACGCCAGCCACCGCGTGCGTGCTCGACGACGGCTCGCTCGCGGAGCCTCTCGGGGGCTTCGCGCTCACGGCCGACGGACGCCGGTGCCTCGCGCCGACGGGCGGTCGTTCGCTCGCGGTGGCGCGGTGGCTGGGCGTCCCGACGGTCGGCGCCGAAGGGCTCTGCGCGTGGCTGGTGGGGCTCACGGGAACGCCCGACGAGCGCCTGCGGGCGGCGGTTCGCGCGGTGCTCGCGTCGGTGGCGCACGGGCGTGAGAGCGCGGCGTGGTTGCGCGGCGGCGCCGTGGCCCTCGACGAGTCCGGGACGCTCGCGACGCCCGACTCCCTCGCGCGCGGGCCGAGCTCGCTGTGCGACGTGTACCGCGGCCACCTCGCGCTGCTCGACGCCTCGCTCGACTCACCAGCGAGCGCGCCCCTCGCCCGCCTCTGGGACGCGCTCGGCGTCGCCCGCCTCACCCCCGAACGCCTCCGCGACGACCTCGCGCACGACGACACCCGCGCGTCACTGTTGCGCGACGGCGGGGCGTCTCGCGTGCTCGCGGCGGCGTCGACCTGGGACGACCGCTCGCTCGCAGCGCTCGGACGGCTGCCGGTGGCTCCGTGCGAGGACGGCGAGCACCGCGCGGTGGCGGGCGACGGGTGCGCGTGGCTCCGGCCGGCAGGCGTGCTCGGGGACTTCCTCGCGGCCCACGCGCCCGGCCTCCCGCTGGTGCGCGCGGGCGTGGCGGACGGATCCCTCCTCGCGCGGATGGGCGCCACAACCGCGGGCTTCGACGCGCTGCGCAGCGCATGCGAGGCGGGCGCAGTTCACTTCGACGACGGCGACCTTCGCGCGCTGTGGGCGGTGCTCGTGGCGATGCGCGACGAGCTCTCCCCCGCGGCGTGGCGGGGCGTCGCGGCGACGCCGTGGTTCGTCGACGTTCACGGCGCGCACCGCCCGCTGACGGGCCCAGACGCGGTTCGTGTGGCCGACGACGACGCGCTCGCGGGCCTCATTCCGGCGGCGCCGTGGGTCCACCCCGACGTGCTCGCCGCGGGGGTGATCGACGTGCTCCGCGTCGGCGTCCGCGCGGTGGTGCTCGCGCTCGCAGGCGACCCGACCGCGCTCGGCGTCTCCACGCTCCCCGACGACTTCACCACGGGTGCCCTCGCGTGGCTCGCCGCGCGCCCCGAGCCTCTCGACGCCCGCGACCGCGCCGCCCTCGCCTCCGCGGCGCTGTGGAAGGCCCACGACGGCGCGCCCCACTCGCTCGCCGCGCTTCGATGGCCCGCAGAAAGCCCCTCCCTCGCGGCGCTCTACGCGGCCTGGGGCACGGTTCCGGTGCTCGACGCGGAGTCCGCGCGGGTGGCCGACGCGCTCGGGCTTCGAACGCACTGCCCGCCCTGCGACGCGGAGTCGCTGCTCGACGACCTGGAGGCCCACGACTCTTCCACCTGGCCCGCCCGCCCGCTCCTCGCGGAGGCCGTCCGCGCAGTCGCACGCAACGCTGGTGAGGCCTGGCGCACAAGGGCCGGTCGCGTCGCCCTCTTCCGCGCCGAAGACGGAACGCTCGCCGATGCGAAGTCCCTCCACCGCCCGCGCGACACGAACGTCCGGTCGCTGCTCCGCGCGCTCGGCGCGCCGTTGCTCGACGCCGCGGAGGAGTCGCTCTGGGGCAGCTCCCTCGAAGCGCTCGGCCCCTTCGCCGCCACCGCCTCCCTCGTCCGCGAACGCTTCACCCGCGACGTCCGCGCGAACGCTCCCCTCGCCGCGCAGCCCGACTGGATCCGCGCGCCCGACGCGCTCCGTGCGGTGGGTGACGTCCTCCGCGCGGAGGGAGCCCGCTGGTGGGACGGGCTCCCGGTCGCCCGCAACGTGCGCGGCGAACTCTGCGTGCCGCCGCTCCATGACACGGATGACGCGACGCGCGCGCTCTGCGCGGGGCTCCCCGTCGAGCGCGCGCTGGCCGACGTCACCTTCGCGCGCACCGCCGACGCGGGGATGGTCAACACCCTCCCGGCACGACGCGTGGCCCTGGCGCTCGCCGAAACCTCGCGCACCACGGTGAACGCGAGCGAGCACCCGCGCTGGCGCGACGCCAACACACGCGCAGCGCTCTACGCCTGGGTGACCGCGCACGCGGCAGAACTCGCCGCCGACCCCGAGGCGCGCGCGGCGCTCGGGCGGGCCTGCGTGATCCCCTCGCGCGGTGGGGTGCTTCGGGCGCCCGCGGGCCTCCTGCTCGACGACGAGCTCCCCGACCTGGGGCTCGACTGGCACGTGGCGGAAGAGGTCCCCGAGGCGCTGCGAACGTGGATGCGCGCGACGTGGGCGCTCGACGCGTCGCAGCTCCAGACGCTCGCGGGCCACCTCGCCGAAGGCTTCACCCGCGCCGCGGAAACGAACGACGACGCCCGCATGGAAGCACTCCTCGGCCACCTGGCGCGCGCCGTCGCGACGCCCGAGGCGATCGCATCCGTGCGGGGCCTCGCGCTCCACCGCGTCGTCACCGCGGCGGTCGAGGGCGGCGGGCGACGTCCGCCGCGCAAGCTGGTTGCAGTCCCGTCGACGCAGCGCGCATGGGTGGCGGCCTTCGGCGATGTCGCCCTGCTCGCCGATTGCTACGACGACACGGCCGTGCGGCGCTTCCTGCTGCTGCTCGGCGCGCCCGAGGTGGTGCCGACCGAGACGCTCCGCACGCTGCTCGACGGGCGCGGCCTGCGTCCCGGCCCCGAGGCGCGCCTCGCCCTCGCCCGCTACGTCGCCGTGAACGCCCACCGCCTCCCCTCCCTCCGCGACGAGCTCGACCTCGACCGACGCGCGTGGGTGCCCGACAACGCGGGGCAGTGGCGCCGCCCGTCCGAGCTCCGCTGGCCCTCCACCGAGCTCGACGCACTCGTCGGCGACGCGCCCGGCCGTCGCGTGAGCGAAGCCTTCGTGCTCGCCGTGCCGCCCGAGCTGGGGCGCTGGCTCCCCTTCGTCCACGCAGAGGCGCTCCCGCTCGGTGAAGTGCTCACGGCCCACGACACGCTCTCCCCCGCCGCGCTCGCATGGATCGAACGCGCCCTCGCCGACGGACGCGTCCCCGCCGCGACGCTGCGTCAGGCGCTCGCCGGGCGGGCGGTGGTCCCCGACGATCACGGCGACGCGTGCGCGCCCGCGGAGCTCGCGCGGGAGGCCGAAGGGCGCGGCCGCTTCGCCGCGATGAGCGAACGCTTCCCACGCATCACCGAAGCGCTGCGCGTGCCCGCGACGCTTCGCCCGGCGCGCGAAATCGCGACGGAGCCTCCCGTGACCACCCCACTCGTCGAGGTGCCGCGCGAGGAGCCAGCACCGGAGACAGCGCGCGACGGTGGGTTGCTCGGTCGCTTCCGCCGCTGGCTCGGCGGCGACGAGGCCCGCACCGAACCCCCGCACGACACCGCACCTCCGCCCGCGCCAGCACGTGCGCCCACGCCCGCGAAGCCGCGCCGCGACCGCGGGTGGTACGCGCCCGTCGACGCGCTCGACGCGCAGACCGACGAGGCCAACGCCTGGCTCGACGACCGGGCGCGCCCGTCGGACTTCGGCTTCGCGTTCGTCCCGCGCGCGCTGCCGGCCCCGTACGTCTACGCGCCCAAGACCCTCGCCGGGCGCTTCGACCGCGCGACGCAGCGCTGGCTCGCCGACGTCCCCTGCGACCCCGCGTGGCGCGCGCCCGGGCCCGCCGCGGGGCACCGCGTGGCCTTCCGCGGGGAGGTTCCGGCCGGCGCGGGGCTCGTGCTCCCGATGCCACTCTACGGCGCGCTCAGCGGGTCCACCGGCGACGGAACCGTCGAGACCTCCGCCCGCGGCGAGCTCCGCTACCGCGCCGCGCAGGAGGGCCCCGTGGAGTTCACCGTCACGCTCGGGGGCGCGCCCGTGTTCGAAGCGCGCGACGAACACGTCGACGCGCCCGCCGCGCTGCTCGCCCCCACCTGCCCCGACGACGAGCTCCCGCCCGAGGTGCTCGCCTTCGCCGACGCCCTGCGCGCCGGCCCCGAGAGCCCCTTCGCGCGAGCCCTCGCCGCGCGCGATTTCGTCCGCGCGAGCTACCGCTACGACCCGCGCTACCTCGAGGACGCCGCCGTCGCCCGCTTCCTCGCCGACGTCCGCGTCGGCCGCGCGCACGGCGCCCTCGCGGCCCTCCACGCCGGTCGCAGCGCGCGCCACCTCGGCGCAGGCGTGTGCTTCGAACTCAACGCGCTCCTCTGCGAGCTCCTCCGCCGCGCGGGCGTCCCCGCGGCCGTGTGCACCGGCTGGGTGCTCGACGACGGATCGGCCACCGAGCCCGACCACCTCTGGGCGATGGCGCTCCTCCCCACCGCGCGCGGCCCGCGCTGGATGCCCCTCGACGCGTCGAGCACGCGCGAAGGGCGACCGCTCCGGGTGCCGCGCCGCGCACCGGCGTCCCGCGTCCGCGCGCCCGCCGCGCCGCCGTCGCCGCCGGGGCCCGCGCTCTCCCCGCCCGCCTGGGCCGCGCGCGCACCCGAGGGAGGCCCCGCCGACGCCCGACGCGCGGCGATGCCGCAGGGAGAGCTGGTGCGCGTGGCCCGCTGGGTCGAGTCCGTCACGGGCGAACGCCCCGCCAACGACGCCGCGCTCCGCCACGCGTGCCGGGCACTCCTCGGTGACCCCGTTCGCGCCCGCGCGCTCCTGGCGCTGCTCCGCCGCGAAGAGGACTGACCCCCCGCTCGACAATCCTTCGCCTTTCGCGCGCCGTGCGGCTCGGATAGCATTCGCCGCCGAAGGGCGACCGATGACCCCCCCCGTCTGCATCCCCCAGGACGATGCGAGCGCCGACGCGCGCCGCGAGGCCGTCGAGGCCCAGTTGGATCGCTACGACTACACCTGGCACCGCCCCGAGGGCGTCGCCACGGCCAACTCGTACCCGCGCGAGGAGGGCTTCTCGCCCGGCCTCGTCTCCAGCTACGCGCTCGTGAAGGAGCGGCTCGCCGCGCGGACCGTGACGACGGGCGCCGCCGGCGGCCTCGGCGAGCTCAAAACCGCCTGGGAGGAGACCCCCGCGCCCGCGGGCGTCACGGGGCTCGCCGCCCGCGCGTTCGACTCGGTGCGCGCCGCGGGCGTCGCGGTGGAGACGCGCCGCGGCACCCCCGACGTGTGCGCGAGCTTCTTCGGCGACCAGCACCCCCCGCTCGTCAGGCGCTACCTCGCCGAGCCCCACCTGCGCGACCGGCTCCACGCCTGGCAGCGCGTCGGCGGCGCCAACCCGCTCACCCTCCGCCGCGCCCGCGCGCTCCCCGAGGACTTCGCGGTCACCGCCGACCACGTCGCGCGCGCCCTCGGCGAAGGCGACTCGCTCGACGCCGCCCGCGCCGAAGGGAGGCTCTACGTCGGCGACTGGACCTCCCTCGACGGCGTCGTCGCGGGCGCCCACGAGGGCGAGAAGAAGCACCTCTACGCGCCGTGGGCGCTCTACGTCGAGTCGCGCGCGGGCGAGCTCCTGCCGGCGGCGATCCAGTGCGGCCCGCGGCCCGGCGCGCCCGTGGTCACGCCCGCCGACGGCGCCCGCTGGGAGGCCGCGAAGCTCGCCGTCCAGTGCGCCGACACGCAGCTCCAGGGGCTCCACTTCCACCTCGGGCGCTGCCACTTCCTCATGGATGCCTTCGCGCTCGCGACGATGCGCCGCCTCGCCGACCGCCACCCGGTGAAGGCGCTCCTCCGCCCGAGCCTGCGGTTCACGCTCGCGATCAACCGCTCGGTGCGCGACGACCTCCTGGTGCCCGGCGCCAACCTCGACGCGTTGATGGCGCCGACCTTCCAGCGCAGCCTCGACCTCGTCGCCGACGCCGTCCGCTCCTTCGACCTCGCCGCCGCGCTCCCGCCGGCCGACATCGCCGCCCGCGACGTCGGCGACCTCGCGGACTACCCCTGGCGCGACGACTCGCTCGACGTCTGGCGCGCGCTCCGCGGCTTCGTCGTCGCGTACCTGCGGCTCTACTACCCCGACGACGCGGCGGTTCGCGGCGACGTCGAGGTGGCCGCGTGGGCCGCGGAGATGGCCTCGCCGTGGGGCGGGCGACTGCGCGTCCCGGCGCCCGGGAATCTCGACGCGCTCGCCGACCTCGTCGCGTACGTGATGTTCGTCGCGGGGCCGCAGCACTCGGTGATCAACTACGGGCAGTACGACACCCTCGCCTTCGCGCCCCACGCGCCGATGGCCCTCTACGGCCCGCTGCCCGGCGCGGGCGACGACGCCGACGCGGCCCTCGACGCGATGTACATGCCCGCGGGCGTGGCGCGGAAGCAGTTCAACTTCTTCTTCGAGCAGTCGCAGCTCCACGAGAACACTTTGGGCGACTACCCCCCCGGCACCTTCCTCGACCCGCGCGTCGACGAACCCCTCCGCGCCTTCCAGCGCGAGCTCGCCGACCTCGAGGCCCGCTTCGCCGAGCGCAACCGCGCGCGCTTCCTCCCCTTCCCCTGGATCCTGCCGAGCGCCACCCGCGCGAGCATCCACTCATGAGCCTCACGCCCCCGACGCTCCCGCAGCACGCACCCGACCCCGCCCGCCGCGCCGAGGCGCTCGCCGCCGCGCGCGACAGCTACGCCTACGACTACGGCTACCAGTCGCTCTGCTTCGTGAAGAGTCTCCCCTCGGGCGAGCGCTTCAGCCCGCGCTACATGGCCCAGGGAGCCGCCGCCGCCGCGCGCCTCAAGGCCAACCGGGCCGCCTACGCCGCCGCCGGCCACGCGCTCGAGACGAAGCTCACCCGCGCGAAATCCCTCGCCGACTTCGACGCGATGTACCCCGCGCTCGACGCCCCCGCGGTGGCGAAGGGCTGGCGCGACGACGCCCTCTTCGCGTGGCAGCGCGTCGCGGGCGCGGTGCCGACGATCCTCACCGGCGTCGACCGCCTCCCCGACCACTTCCCCGTCACCGACGGCCACTTCGCGCAGGCCCTCCCGGGCGACTCGCTCGCGGCCGCGCGCGCCGAGGGGAGGCTCTTCCTCGTCGACTACGCGGTGTTCGCCGACATCCCCTGCGGCCGCTACCCCCCCGACGACGACAACGGCCTGCGGAAATACCTCCCCGCGCCGCTCGCCCTCTTCTGCGCAACACCCTCTGCGCGTGGCGGCCTCGCGCCCGTCGCGATCCAATGCGGCCAGCGCCCCGACCGCGACCCCGTCGTCACACCCGCCGACGGCGCGCGGTGGCAGGCCGCGAAGCTCGCCGTCCAGGTGGCCGACGCCAACTACGAAGGGATCACCGCCCACTTCGCCGAGACGCACCTGGTGATGGAGGCGTTCATCCTCGCGGCGCGCCGGTGCCTCTCGCCCGACCACCCGGTGCTCCGACTCCTCGCGCCGCACTTCGAGTTCACGCTCGCGGCCAACCAGTACGCGCGCGAATCACTCGTGGTCGTCGGCGGAACGCAAGACCGCATCCTCGCGCCGCTCCTCCCCGCGACCCACGAGGTGCTCCGCGCGACGCTCCGTGCGGTGAACTACGACGACCTCGACCCCACGCGCGACGCCGCCCGACGTCGCGTCGCAACCATCGCCGCGCTCCCGCAGTACCCCTTCCGCGACGACGGCGAAGACCTCTGGGCCGCCACCCGCCGCTGGGTCGCGTCGTACCTCGCGCTCTACTACGCGAGCGACGCCGACGCGGCCGCGGACTTCGAACTCCGCGCGATGGTCGACGAGGTCGCCTCCCCCGACGGCGGCCGCCTCCCACGCCTCGTCGCTGGCGCCCGCACCGACACCGTCACGGGGATCGCTGACCTCGTCGCGCGCGTCGTCCACCGCGCTTCGGGCCACCACGCGGCCATCAACTACAACTGGTGGGACTGGATGGGCCACGCGCCCAACGCGCCGAGCGTGTGCGTCGCGCCCGTGCCCGACGCGCCCGCAGACGAGAGCGCGCTCCTCGCGATGCTCCCGCCGATGGGCGCGGCGTGGGAGACCATCGAGCAGATCTTCAACGTGAAGAGCATCGCGGCCAACCGGCTCGGCGAGTACCCCGACGGGTTCGCCGACCCGCGCGTCGCGCCGCTGCGCGCGGTGTATGCCCGCGAGCTCGCCGACGTGGAGGCCCGCGCCGAGGCCCGCGACGCGACGCGCCTCGCGCCCTACGGCTGCATGCGCCCGAGCCGGGTCACCGCCAGCATCAACTCATGAGCCCCCCCGACGCCCCCGCCAGCGACCTCGCCATCGAGGGCTTCGAACGCCTCGAAGAGCTCCACCGCTCCAACGCCACGCTCGTGCTGCGCGGCGTCCGCTCGGCCGACGGCGCGCCCGTGGTGCTCAAGACCACGCCCGAACGCCGCCCCGCGCGCGCCCAGATCGCCCGCGCCGTCCGTGAACAACGGATGACCTGGCAGGCCCAGGGCGAGCGCGTGGTGAAGCTCCTCGGCGCGATCGACCACCAGGGCGCGCCGGTGCTCGTGCTGGAGGACTTCGGCGGCGTCTCGCTCGACCGCGTCGACCTCGCGGCCCTCCCCCTCGCCGCGCGCCTCGACCTCGCGCTCGGGGCCGCCCGCGCCGTCGAAGCCGCTCACGCGCGCGGCGTCATCCACAAGGACGTCAACCCCTCCAACCTCGTCTGGGACCGCGCCACCGGCCGCCTCGAGCTCATCGATTTCGGCCTCGCCACCGACCTCCGCCGCGAGGGCCCCGCCCCCGAGCGCGCCGCCCTCCTCGAAGGCACCCTCGGCTACATCGCCCCCGAGCAGACCGGCCGCACCAACCTCGCCGTCGACCGACGGAGCGACCTCTACGCCCTCGGCGCCACGCTCTACGAGCTCTACGCCGGCCGACGCCCCTTCGAAGGCGACGACCCGCTCGAGCTCGCCCACGCGCACCTCGCCCGCACGCCCGCACCCCTGCGATCGCTCGACCCGGGCCTCCCCGCGCCCCTCTGCGCCGTCGTCGAACGCCTCCTGGAGAAGGACCCCGCGCGCCGCTACCAGACCGCCTCGGGCCTCGTCGCCGACCTCGCGCGCTGCGCCGAGGAGTTCCGCCTGCGCGGCGACGTCGCGGAGTTCGCGCTGGGCGCGCGCGACCGGAGCGGCGCCCTCGAAGTCCCCCAGCGCCTCTACGGCCGCGACGACGAGGTCCGCGCCCTCCAGCGGGCGTTCGAACGGGCGGCCGACGGCGGGCGCGAGCTCGCGCTGGTGGCGGGCCCCGCGGGCATCGGCAAGACGCTGCTCGTCCGCGAGCTCCACCGCCCCATCGCCGAGCGGCGCGGCGAACTCCTCGAAGGGAAGTTCGACCAGTTTCGCCTCGGGGTCCCGTACGCGCCGCTCGGGCACGCCTTCGGGCGCTTCCTCCGGCGCGTGCTGACCCGCGACGACGCGACGGTGGCGCGGTGGCGCGCGACGTTGGGGGCGGCTGTGGGGCGCAACGGGGCCGTGCTCGTCGAGATCCTCCCCGAGCTCGAATCCCTCCTCGGCCCGCAGGAGCCCCCGCAGCCCCTCAGCCCCGCCGAGGCCGAGAACCGCTTCCACCTCGTCTTCCGCCAGCTCGTCGAGGCCATCGCGTCGCCCGAGCACCCGATCGCCCTCTTCCTCGACGACCTCCAGTGGGCCGACGTCCCCACGCTCCGCCTGCTCGAACGCCTCGTCACCGACGCCGACTGCCGCCACCTGCTCGTCGTGGGCGCGTACCGCGACGGCGAGGTCGACGCCGCCCACCCGATGAGCCTCACCGTCGACGCCGTCCGCCGCGCGGGCGTC
This sequence comes from Polyangiales bacterium, assembly GCA_046351555.1. Classification (GTDB taxonomy): domain Bacteria; phylum Myxococcota_A; class Polyangia; order Polyangiales; genus CAISKJ01. The sequence continues at coordinate 198,778 of JAXLYI010000022.1, read as the reverse complement.
TCCGCCACCGCCGTCTCCCTCGGGCCCCTCAGCCTCGCCCACGTGCGCGCGCTCCTCCGCGACACCTTCGGCCAGGACGACGACGCGCTCGACGAGCTCGCCTCCCTCTGCGCCGCCCGCACCGGCGCGAACCCCTTCTTCCTCGGGCGCTTCGTCGAGTCGCTCGAAGCCCGCGGCGCCGCCTCGTGGGACGCCGCCGCCCAGCGCTGGACGTGGGACCTCCGCGCCGCCGCCGCCCTCGCCCACACCGACAACGTCGTCGACTTCCTCCTCGACCGCCTCGGCCAGCTCCCGCCCGCCACGCGCGCCGCGCTCCAGCAGGCCGCGTGCGTCGGCGACACCTTCGACCTCCGCCTCCTCGCCGACGTCACCGACCGCAGCCTCGCCGCGGTCCAGGCCGACCTCCGCCCCGCCGTCCGCGCCGAGCTCGTCGCCCCCCTCGGCGACGCCTGGATCTTCGACGCCGCCGACGACCCCGCCGCCGTCCCCGACGAGGCCTGCGCCTGGCGCTTCGTCCACGACCGCATCCTCCAGGCCGCCTACGGAACCCTCGACGCGTCCGAAGCCGCGCGCGCCCACCACCGCCTCGGCCACCTCATCGCGCGGCGCCACGCGGGCGAGCCCGAGGGCCCGTGGCTCTTCGAAGTCGTCAACCACCTCAACCGCGCGGCGGCCCTCGCCGACACGCCCGAGGCGCGCGCCGAGCTCGCCCGCCGCAACCTCGACGCCGGCCGCCTCGCGATGCGCGCCGCGGCCTTCGTCCCCGCCGCGGAGTACTTCGACGCCGGCATCGCGCTCCTCCCCGGCGACGCCTGGTCGGCCCACTACGAGCTCGCCCTCGGCCTCCACGCCGACGCCGCCGAGTGCGCCTACGTCAACGCCCGCTTCGACCAGCTCGCCGCCCGCGTCGCCGCCGTCCGCGACCACGCCCGCTCCCTCCTCGACCGCACGAAGGCGCTCGAGATCGACATGGAAGGGCGCATGGCCCGCGACGACCTCCGCGGCGCCGTCGCCCTCGCCCTCCAGGCGCTCGCGCAGCTCGGCTTCCCGATGCCCGAGGCCCCCGGCGACGCGGAGATCGGCGCGGCCGTCGCGCGCGCCATGGGGGCCCTCGCCGGCCTCACGCCCGCGGACATCGAGCGCCTCCCCGACGTCGCCGACCCCGCGGTGGCCGCCGCGCAGCGCATCCTCGTGCGCGCGAGCTCGCTGGTGTACTTCGTCGCGCCCGCGCTCCTCCCGATCATCGCCTGCGAGCTCGTGGTCACCTCGGTGCAGAGGGGCCTCTCCACCGCCACCCCCTTCGGCTTCGCGGTGTACGGCATCGTGCTCAACGCCGCCGGCATGATGGCGCAGGCGTACGAGTACGGCGAGCTCGCCGGCCGCCTCATCGACCGCTGGGACGACCGCCGCCTCGAGGCCCGCACCCGCCTCGTCATCAACAACCACGTCTGCCCCTGGATCGCCCCGCTCTCCGAGCGCCTCGACGCGCTCCGCGAGGCGTACAGCATCGGCCGCGACACCGGCGACTTCGAGTACGCCGCCATCTGCGGCCAGTGCTACGCCACCAACGCCTTCAGCGCGGGCCGCGAGCTCGGGCGATTGTTGGAGGAGGCCGACGCCTTCACCGGCTTCATGCGCAACTACGCGCAGCGCTCCATCCTGCGGCTCCACCTGCCGCTGGTTCAGCTCGCGCGGGCGCTGGCGGGGCTCACCGACGACCCGGCGCGGCTCGACGGCCCCGGCTTCGACGAGGCCGAGGCGCTCTCCTTCGCGGAGGCCAGCGGCAGCGCGAGCCTGGTGTTCGTGGTGCTCAGCGACGTCCTCGTCGCCCGCTACCACTTCGCCGGCGCGCGCGAGGCGATGGACGTCGCCGACCGCGCCCGCCCCCACCAGCACGGCGCCGTCTCCACCTGGCACCTTTCGAACTTCCACACCTACGCCCCCCTCGCCGCCGCCCGCCTCCACGACGAGGCGCCCGAGAGCGATCGCCCCGCCCTCCTCGCGCGCATCGACGAGAGCCTCGCGGTGCTCCGCACCTGGGCCGCCGCGGGGCCCGCCAACCACCGCCACCGCCTGCTCCTCGTCGAGGCCGAGCGCGCGCGCGTCACGGGCGACCTCACCGAAGCCGCCGCCCGCTACCACGAGGCGCTCGAGGCCGCGCGGCTCACGCCCTTCGTCAACGACGAGGCGCTCATCGCCGAGCGGGCGGCGCGCTTCCACCTCGCACGTGGGGGCGTCGGCGCATCCATCGGCCGGGCCTTCCTGGAGGACGCGTCGTTCGCGTACCAGCGCTGGGGCGCGGCGCGGAAGGTCGAGCGGCTGGCGGGGGAGTTCCCGCGGCTGCTCGGGGCGAGGCCGGCGGCGCGGGGGAGCTCGTCGTCGGAGCTCGACCTCGACGCCCTCGCCGCGGTGCGCGCCGCGCGGGCCATCTCCGCGGAGATCGAGCTCGACCGCCTGCTCCTCACGCTCTTCCGCACGATGGTCGAGGCCGCCGGCGCGCAGCGGGCGCTCCTCCTGCTCGAGCGCGACGGGCGCTGGGAGCTCGCCGCCGAGGGAGACGCCGCCGGCGAGCCCACCCTCCCGCGCGCCCCGCTCGACGCGCTCGACCCCGCGCGCCACCCCCTCGCCGTCATCCGGTACGTCCTCCGCACCGGCGAGGCCGTCCTCGTCGACGACGCCTCGCGCCCCGGCGCCCTCACCGACGACGACCCCTACACCCGCGCGCGCGGCGCCCGCTCCGTGCTCTGCCTGCCCGGCCGCCACCGCGGCGCAGTCACCTCCGCGCTCTACCTCGAGCACGACCAGACCTCCGGCGTCTTCACCGCCGCGCGCGGCGAGCTCCTCGAGCTGCTGATGTCCCAGGCCGCCGTCTCCCTCGACAACGCCCGGCTCTTCGAAGCGAAATCGCGCCTCACCCGCGCGCAGAGCCGCTTCGTGCCGCACCAGTTTCTCGAGGCCCTCGGACGTCGTCACATCGCGGAGGTGGCCCTCGGCGACGCCGTCACCAAGACGCTCTCGGTGCTCTTCTCCGACCTGCGGGACTTCACCCCGATGGTCGAGCGCACCGACGCCGGCGCCGTCATCCGCCTCCTCAACGACTACTTCGCCGCGATGGAGCCCTGCATCGTGGACGTCGGCGGCTTCATCGACTCCTTCAACGGCGACGAGATCATGGCCCTCTTCGACGCCGCGCCCGAGCGGGCCGTCCGCGCCGGCGTCGCGATGCAGGCCGCCCTCGCCCGCTTCAACGCCGCCTCCGGGCGCTCGCTGCGCATGGGCGTCGGCGTCAACACCGGCCCCGTCGTGCTCGGCACCGTCGGCGGCCGCGACCGGATCAAGTGCGGCGTGGTCGGCGACGCCGTCAACGTCGCCTCGCGCTTCGAAGGGCTCACCAAGCGCTACGGCGCCGCGATGATCGTCGGCGCCGCCACCCGCGACGCGCTCCCCGAGGGCGCCTTCTCGCTCCGCGCGATCGACCGCGTGGCCGTGAAGGGAAAGCGCCACGCCCAGGTCATCTACGAGGTGCTCGACGCCGCCCCCGACGCCGACCGCGCCGAGCGAGAGCGCGCCCGCCCCGCGTTCGAAGCGGCCCTCGCGCGCTTCCATGCGCGGGCGTTCGAAGCCGCGCGGCGGGGCTTCGAAGCGTGCCGGGCGGCGGCCCCCAGCGACCCGGTGCCGGCGATCTACGTCGAGCGCTGCATGCGCTTCGAAGCGGAAGCCCCGCCGCCCGACTGGGAGGGCGTCGAGCGCCTCGGGTGAGCCCGCGCTACGCGCCCTCGTCGCCGAGCAGGCGGTCGAGGATGATCGACACCGCCGAGCGCACCGCGAGGTGGTTGTACCCGCCGGGACGCACCGGCGCGAGGTGGACGTCGGCCGCGTCGAGCACCCGCTGCGCGAGCCCGTAGCCCGTGCCGAACACCAGCAGCACCGGGGTCGTTCGGGCCCGAACCATCGCCCGCACCTCGTCGAAGCTCTTCGGGTCGCGCGACGCCCGCGCGGCCGTGGTCACCGTGGTGGGCTTCGCGCCCTCGGCCGCTTCGATGGCCGCGAGCGCGTCCTCCAGCGACGGAACCTCGCGCACGATCGAGAGCGCCTCGGCCCGCTCGGGCACGCGCGCCGAGCCGCCGCCCTCGCGCCAGTAGCTCATGATGTGGCGGACGAGCGCGCGCTGCGCCTCGATGGGGGTCACCACGTAGTAGCCCCGCAGGCCGTAGGTGCGCGCGGCGCGGGCGATGTCGTGGACGTCGAGGTTGGTCACCGAGGTGGTGATCGTGCCGCCCTGCCGGTCGCGGATGGGGTGGTGGACGAGGGCGAGGTAGACGCCGGGCCGTTCGCTCATGGTTCGTCTCCGTCGAGCCACGCGAGCTCCTTCGCCGTGAGCGAGAGCTTCGCGAAGAGGTCGGGGCGCCGCTCGCGCGTCCGCCGGAGCGCGTGCCACCGCCGCCAGCGCGCCACCCGCGCGTGGTCGCCCGACGTGAGCGTCGCCGGCACCGGCACGTCGCGGAACACCGCCGGCCGCGTGTACTGCGGGTACTCGAGCGTCTCGTCCTCTCCGTGCGACTCGCTCACGGCGCTCTCCGCGTTGCCGAGCACGCCCGGCAGGAGGCGCACCACCGCGTCGATCACCGCCATCGCCGCGGGCTCGCCGCCCGTCAGCACGAAATCGCCGAGCGAGAGCTCCTCGTCGACGTGGGCGCGGATCCGCTCGTCGAAGCCCTCGTAGCGCCCGCACACGAACGCCAGCGCCGAATGGCCCGCCAGCTCGCGCGCGACGCGCTGGGTGAAGACGCGCCCCTGCGGGCACATCAAGATCGTGCGGGGCCGCGCACCCGTCGCCGGGTCCACCGGGAGCGCCTCGATCGCCGCCACCACCGGCGGGGCCATCATCACCATGCCGCTGCCGCCGCCGTAGGGTGCGTCGTCCACCGTGCGGTGCTTGTTGGTGGCGTAGTCCCGCACCTGGTGGCTGTGGAAGCGCACGATCCCCTGCTCCACCGCGCGCCCGACGATGCTCGCCCGCGCGAACGAGTCGAGGATTTCTGGGAAGAGCGCGACGACGTGGACGTCCATGGGCGCCCCGTTCAGTCTTCGAAGGCCGAGAGGTCGACCGTCGCGACCCGCGCGTCGAGGTCGAGCGAGCGCAGCACGGCGTCGGTCATCGGCAGTTCGAGCTCGCCGGCCTCCGTGGCCACCACCAGCGCGTCGACCGTGGGGTACGCCTCGACGCGAACCACCTCGCCCACCGCGCGGCCCGTCACGTCGACCACGCGCAGGCCCGGCAGGTCGCAGTGGTAGTACTCGCCCTCGGCGAGCGGCGGGAAGGCCGCGCGCGGCATCGAGACGGTCGCGCCCACCAGGGGCTCCGCGGCGTCGCGGCCGTCGACCCCGCGGAGGTGAACCGCCAGCTCCTGGCCGTGGCGCGCGACGTGGGCCACCGCCGCGTCGCGGGTCGACCCGTCGCGCAGCGTGAGACGAACCGCGGCCCCCGGCGCCACCGCGTCGCTCGCGTCGTTGTACGAGCGGAACCACAGCTCGCCCCGCAGCCCGCGGGGCTTGCCGAGCACTCCGAGCGCGACGTGGTCGGTCGGTTGCGGCGGGCGGTTCATGCGCGGGGCGGCCGGGCGGCCGTCACTCGTCGGCGATGTTGAGGACGTAGCGCCGACCGGCGCGGGCGCAGGCCGCCGCGAGCACAGTGCGGAGCGCGCGGGCCGTGTGGCCGCGGCGCCCGATCACCTTCCCGAGGTCGCCCGCGTCGACGCGGAGCTCGATGATCTTCGAAGGGCTCCCGTCGAGCTCGCGCACCTCCACGCCGGAGGGGCGGTCGACGAGCGACTCGGCCAGGTGCTGGATGAGGGTGACCGGCGACATCGCGGGCTCGTGCGCGGGAAGCCTCCAGGGGCGTGCGCCCCGAAGGTGCTCCCGCGCGGGGCTCAGGCCTTGGGCTGCGCGGGGTTGCGCGACAGGAGGCGGGCGACCTCGTCGGAGAGCTGCGCGCCGAAGCCGCGCCAGTGGGCGAGGCGGTCGTGGTTGATCTTGAAGCCCTGCACGCCTTCCTTGGCGCGCGGGTCGTAGGTGCCGAGGTTCTCGAGGTGGCGGCCGTCACGGGCCGCGCGGGAGTTCGCGACCACGATGCGGTAGAGGGGGGCCTTGTTGGTGCCGACGCGCGACAGACGAACCGTGAGCATGGAAATCCCGTCCTTCAGGGGGTAGCGATAGGGGGGCGGACGCTACACAGCGCGCGGTGGCCCGTCAAGCCTCGCGGCGAGGTCAATCTGCGCCCCGGTGAAAGTCCGTGCGCGGGGGGCGCCGGCTTCCGTGATACCGTCTCACGAAGGATGGTCACCGGCGCGGTCGCTCCTGCATCGCACCAGAGGGTGGTGACGGTGCGCGCGCTCGCCGAGCGCGAGGCGCTGTCGATCCCGATCACCCTGGTGGCCGGCGCCGCGGGGCTCGACCGGGCCATCTCGCACACGCGGATCCAGAAGTCGGGGCTCGCGCTGGTGGGGCACTTCGAGGGCGTCTCGCCGCACCGGGCGCAGATCCTCGGGCAGACGGAGATGACCTTCCTCGCCGCGATGTCCCCCGCCGACCGGGCGCGGTCGCTCGACACCTTCCTCGCGCACGGCATCCCTTGCGTGATCGTCACCGCGGGCCAGGAGCTCTTCGCCGAGCTCATCGCCGCCGGCGACCGCCACGGGTGCCCGGTGCTCTGCTCGCCGGGCCGGAGCTCCGCGACCATCAACGCGATCCACGCCTGGCTCGACGACCAGCTCGCGCTCCGCACGCGCGTCCACGGGGTCTTCATCGACGTGTTCGGCGTCGGGATCCTCCTGCTCGGCAAGAGCGGCATCGGCAAGAGCGAGTGCGCGCTCGAGCTCGTGCAGCGCGGGCACCGGCTGGTGGCCGACGACGTCGTCGACTGCGCGCTCAAGCCCCCCGACCACGTGTACGGCTCCGCCACCGACCTGCTCAAGAACCACCTCGAGGTGCGCGGCCTCGGCGTGCTCAACATCCGCGACCTCTTCGGCGTCGCCGCCGTGCGCGACCGGAAGCGCGTCGACCTCGTCATCCGCCTCCTCAGCTACGACGACGACGAGAGCTGGGACCGCCTCGGCATCGACGACGAGTGGTACGACATCCTCGGCTCGCGCATCCCGATGCGCCGCCTGCCCGTGCGCCCGGGGAAGAACACCGCGAGCACCGTCGAGGTCGCCGCGCGAAACGAGCTCCTGCGGACGGCGGGCGTGCACTCGGCGAGGGAGTTCCACGCGCGGCTGGCGCGGGCGCTGGGGCTGCCCGACCCGAGCACCACCGGCGACGGGCGCGACACGGTGGGCCCGTGATGTCCGCCCCGCCGATCCCCGACGCCCCGCCCCACGTCGTGGTCATCACCGGCATGTCCGGCGCGGGCCGCACCACCGCGCTCCACGTCCTCGAAGACCTGTCGTTCTACTGCGTCGACAACCTCCCGACGCCGCTGCTGATCACGGCCGTCTCCCTCTGGCGCGAGTACCCCTTCATGCGCCGCGTCGGCGTCGGCATCGACGTCCGCGTCCGCGCCTTCCTCGACGGCGCCGACGACGCCGTCCGCGCCCTCCGCGCCCAGGGCGAGCGCGTCACCGTGATCTTCCTCGACGCCGCCGACGAGGCCCTCGTCCGCCGCTTCAGCGAGGCCCGCCGGCCCCACCCCCTCGCCGCCGAGCACCCCGAGCACGACCTCCTCGCCCTCATCCACGCCGAGCGCGAGCGCCTCGGCGACCTCCGCGCCCTCGCCGACCAGGTGGTCGACACCACGCGGCTCAACGTCCACGAGCTGCGCCGCGTCCTCATCGACCACTTCCGCTCGGCCGACGGCGCCACCCTGCGGATGCAGACCCGGGTCACCTCCTTCGGCTTCAAGTACGGCGTGCCCGCCGACGCCGACCTCGTCTTCGACGCGCGCTTCCTCGCCAACCCGCACTTCGTCCCCGAGCTCCGCCCCCGCTCGGGGCGCGACCCCGCCGTCGCCGAGTTCGTGCTCGGGCAGGCCGAGGGGAGGGAGTTCCTCGACGCCGTCGCCGGGATGGTGGGCCCGCTGCTCCCGCGCTACGCCCGCGAGGGCAAGGTGGTGCTCACCGTCGCCGTCGGGTGCACCGGCGGCCGCCACCGCTCGGTCGCCCTCGCCGAGGCCCTCGGCGCGCGCCTCCGCGCCGGCGCGCCGGGGGAGGTCACCGTCCACCACCGCGACATCGACCGGGGGGGCTGAGCGAGCACACGCCATGAGCGACAACGCCGAGAGCACCTTCGAAGTCCTCAACGAGGCCGGCCTCCACGCCCGCCCCGCCACCAAGATCGTCCAGACCGCCGCCCGCTTCAAAGCCGAGGTGGAGCTCGAGCGCGAGGGCCAGCGCGCCAACGCCAAGAGCGTGATGGGCGTGCTCCTCCTCGGGTGCCACAAGGGCTCGCGCGTCATCGTCCGCGCCCGCGGCGGCGACGCCGACACCGCCGTCGCCGCCATCGGCGAGCTCTTCGCCACGCGCTTCGGGGAGCGCTAGGGAGGGGGACGCGTGGCCGCCGGCGTGACGCGACGACTGCTCGGCATCGCGGCCTCCCCCGGGGTGGTCACGGGCCGCGCCTTCGTCGTCGATCGCAAGAGCGTCGCCATCCCCCGCCGCCACCTCGAGCCCCACGAGGTCGAGGGCGAGGTGCGGCGCCTCCACGAGGCCTTCGGCAGCGCGCGCCGCCAGCTCGAGCAGATCCGCGAGCGCATCGTCCCCGAGGCCAGCGAGCACTCGGTGATCCTCGACGCGCACCTCCTGATGCTCGACGACACGCTGCTCACCGATCAAACGGTGCAGGCGATCACCGGCGAGCTCGTCAACGCCGAGTGGGCCCTGCGGCGCACCGTCGAGAAGATCAAGGAGCTCTTCAACCAGGCCGAGGACGACTACTTCCGCGAGCGCAGCAGCGACGTGGACTTCGTCGCCGAGCGCGTGCTCCGCCACCTCGTCGGCGCCCCCTCCGACCTTCCCAAGCCGCAGGACATGGGCGGCCCCGTGGTGCTCGTCGCCCACGAGCTCTCCCCCGCCGACACCGCCGCCCTCGCCCGCAGCGACATCCTCGCCTTCATCACCGAGGTGGGGTCGAGCACCTCGCACACGGCCATCATGGCCCGCGCCCTCTCCATCCCCGCGGTGGTCGGCGCGGCCGACGCGACGCGCGAGGTCGCCAACGGCGACGTGCTGGTGGTCGACGGGCTGCGCGGCGTGGTCACCGTGTCGCCGAGCGAGGGCGAGGCCGACGTCGCCCGCGACCGCGGCCGGCGCTACATGGCGTTCGTCCGCTCGCTCCGCACCAACAGCGCCGAGGCCGCGGCCACCCGCGACGGGCTCCAGGTGGTGCTCCGGGCCAACATCGAGCTGCCCGCCGAGGTGCCCGTCGCCATCGACCACGGCGCCGACGGGATCGGGCTCTACCGGACGGAGTTCCTCTACGTCGACCGGCGCGAGCCGCCGAGCGAGGACGAGCAGTTCGAGACCTACCGCCGCATCGTCGAGACGATGGCCCCGCGCACCGTGACCCTGCGCACCTTCGACATCGGCGGCGACAAGTTCTCCACCGCCTTCCGCCTCCCCCGGGAGATGAACCCCGCCCTCGGCCTCCGCGCCGTCCGCCTCGCCCTGCGCGAGCGCGAGGTCTTCCGCGCGCAGCTCCGCGCGATGCTCCGCGCCGCCCGCTACGGCCGCGTGCGCGTGATGGTCCCGATGATCTCCACCGTCAGCGAGCTCCGCGCCTCGCGCGCCGAGCTCCACCTCGCGCAGGAGGAGCTCACCCGCGCCGGCGTCCCCTGGGCCGACGTGCCCTTCGGCATCATGGTCGAGACCCCGAGCGCGGTGCTGATGGCCGACGCCCTCGCCCGCGAGGCCGCCTTCTTCTCCATCGGCACCAACGACCTCATCCAGTACACGCTCGCCTCCGACCGCGGCAACGAGCACGTCGCGCACCTCGCCCGCTCCCTCGACCCCGCCATCCTCCGCTCGCTCTCGGCCATCACCCACGCCGCCGCGGCGCGCGCGATCCCCTGCGGCATGTGCGGCGCGATGGCCGGCGAGCTCCTCGCCCTCCCGGTGCTCCTCGGCGTCGGCGTCCACGAGCTCTCCGTCGAGCCCACCGCCGTCCCCGAGGTGAAGGCCGCCCTCGCGCGCATCGACTACCGCGACGCCGTCGCCCTCGTCGACGACATCCGCCCGCTCGCCACCGCCGAGGAGGTCGAGGGCCTCGTCCGCGAGCGCTTCGAGGCCGTCTTCTCCGACCTGCTCGCCAGCGGCGAAGAAGGCACCCTCACCGCCACCGGCAGCTTCCTCCTGCCCGAGCTGCGGTAGACGTCCGCAAGGGAGGCACCGGCGCGCCCCGAACTTGCCGAGCGCGCGGCGCGCGGTATCGCGACCTCCCGATGCACGCCGACGAACCGCCCGCGTCGCCCGACCCGTCCACGGCCACCGACGACGCGTCGCTGACGCACCTCCGGACGGCGTGGCACCCGCTGCTCGTGCTGCTGTTGGAGTTCCTGCTGCCGGCCGACCTGTGGCGGGTGGTGGCGGAGTACGTGTTGACGCAGGAGCCTCGCCGCATCGACGCCGTCATCGTCCGCCGCGTCGCCGACGCTGGCGACCGCTGGCACCCCGACTACCTGCGCAGCGTGCTCGATGGCCTCCGCGCGCACAACGTCGTCCACTTCAAAGGAGCGACCGACGCGCTCGACCGCGCCGACGCCCTGCAACTGCTCTCCTACGCCTTCCAGTACATGGCCGCGGAGGGCCTTGAGCGCGCCGAAGTCGTTGCCCTGCGGGTCGTCGCCCCCACGCTCACCCCGCGCTTCCGCGCGCAGGTGGAGGCGCTCGGCGGCGCCCTCGCGGCGACCGCTGCGCCGGGCGTATGGGACGGCGCGCTGCAAGGGTTCGCGCTCCGTGTGGTGGAGACGAGCGTCGCGTGGCCCGCGCCCGGCGAGCACCTCTTGTACGCGGTGTCGCCCGCGTGCGTCGACGACCCCGGCCGCGTCCGCACCTTCGATGACAGGGAGCGCGGCCTGTACTACCTTCTGCTCCAACGCATCAACCGCCTCGTCAACGACCCGCGCTGGAGGAGCATCATGAAGGACGCCGCACTCGTCGGAGACACCACCAGCAAGGCCCTCCGCGACCTCCTCGACTCGCTCCCGCCCGAGGTCAGGCTCGCCGGGCTCAAGCCCGACGACCTCGCCGTCCTGCCCCCCGAGCAGCGACTCGCCGGGCTCCCGCCCGAGGCGCGACTCGCCGGGCTCGCCCCCGCCCAGACAGTGCTCGCGCTGCCGGTGGAAGTACTCCGCGGCCTCGCGCCCGAGTACCTCGCCACGCTCCCCGACGACGTGCGCGCTGCCGTGCGGGCCCGCCTCGCGCGCTGAACACCCCGCCGACTCCACTGCCCGCCATGCTGCCCTCCGACGAGCCCGACGACCGCGTTCCCTGCCCCGACGGCGCCTGCACCGGCGTCCTCGGCCCCGACGGGAGAGCCTGCGGCACCTGCGGCCGCGCCGGCGAGCGACCGCCCATCGCATCGGCCGCCACATCCGAGACGCCTGCGCCCGTCACGCCGGCGCCCACCGACGCCGACCGCGACGCTGCGCTCGAAGCCAACCCCGAGGCGATCCTCGAGTCCGCCGCGGCCGCGACGTCCGCCGACGGCGACGAGCGCGTCCCCTCGCGACGACGGAGCTGCACCGGCGTGATCGGCCCCGACGGCCGCTGCGGGACGTGCGGCCGGCGCGCGGCGTAGGCGGCAACCGGAGCACTCGCGGCGGTCGGCGTTGCGCGCGCACGCGATGCGGCACGTGCCCGCAGGCCACGACGTGTTGGGAAACGCGTCGCGTCGGCGCCCCAATCTCTCCTTGACGCCGCCACGTCGCGTGCGGCGTCATCGCGCCCGCGGCGCAACGTCCGCCGCGACGAAAGGAACGTGCGAGCCAATGGCGAACTGGAGGCTCTGGGGCGGATTGTGGGTGTCGTTGGCGATGGGCTGCGGCACGGGCGGCGCGACCGCTGACGGCGGGGTCGACGCGTCGACGCCCGCCACCGGGGGCTGCCCGACGCAGAGCGAGATCGCGTTCAACGCCGCGGCGCGCGGGTCGACCGGGGCGGCTGGGGTTCCAACCTCACGTCGTGGTTCGCGCAGAGCAACGTCGCGTGCGTGCCGGCCACGATGAGCGCGTCGTACCCCGCACCCTTCGCGGTGTTCTCGCTCCCGCAGCCGCGCACCACCGACTGGGACGTCGTCGTGACGCCCGACAGCGGCGTCGACGTCAACGTCATCGCGTGGCAGCAGTCGGCGACGGACGCGTCGTGCTACCCCGCGCGCGGCATCGGCGTGGTCACCTGCGAGGCGGGCGGCCGCGCGGGCGCGGGCGGCGCGGAGACCGTCCGCCTCCAGGCCACCACCAACCCGTACCGTGTGGTGATCCTCGTCACGACGCCGCAGGGCGCGACGCGCGGCGGCTTCGATCGTCGTGCGCAACCACTCCTGACGCCCGCGGCGCAGCGACGTTTCTTGATAGACCCCGGCGCCTGTTCCTCGCGTCGAGAACGCCCGCCATGCGACGCCCCTCCCGCCTCCTCCTCGCGGCCGCCCTCATCGCCTGCGCGTCGAGCCCGCCACCCGCCCCCGTCGCCTCCACCTTCCCGCGCCTGTCCTCCGCCCGCGCCCCAGGCACCGCGCCCGCACCCACCGACGACGACGCACCCGTCGACGCCAACCTCCTCGCCGTGCTCGGCCAGGGGACCGCGCCCCGACCACGTCGCGGCCCCGACGCCGCGCGCGCCGTACGACGACTTCGACCGCCAGCCTGCGCGCTACCTCGCCCGCCTCGAAGCGCGCTCCTCCGCACGCACCCGCCCTCGACCGCGGACACGTCGCTCTTCTACGAGGCCGCGCCTGGCGGCTGCGGGCGCGCGATGCGGAGGGCGCGGCGCGCGGCGTTCACCGTGATGCGCCGGCTCCGCGCGCTGACGCAGCAGGCGCCACCGCGGGCGACGAGGCTTCCGGTCGCGGCTCGCGCGCCGGCTCCGGGGCGTCGGGATGGTGCAGCACGGGGTCGACGTCGCGTTCGGCGCGGACTGGCGGCGCGTCGAGGCCGACCGCGTCTGCGTCACCGCGGCTCGACAACCGCGCGGTGCTGCTCGTCACCCGCGGGGCACCGCGGCGAGCCGCTCGCGTGCCGCGCGACCGCCCACGGCGCGCGTCGAGGTCGAGGTCCGTTTCGACCCGAACGCCGGGCGTTTGCACGGATTGCTACCCGGGTTTCGCGGCGTGTCGGTTCCGGCGCTCCCTGCGGGTGCGCCGAGCCCCTTCGCCTTCTGCCCCGACGAGGGGTGACGCTCGACGGCGCGACGCGTCGTCAATCGTCCACCGTCGCGAAGCGCGAGGCGCGGAGCGGCGACCAGCGCGTGAGGCGCCAGCCCTCGGCCGCGGCGATCGCGCGGCGGCGCTCGGCCGGGTCGCACGGCCACTCGCCGCACGCCTCGCAGGGGCCCGCGCGGAGCCCCGCGACGACCACCGCCACCGCGGCCACGGTCAGCGGCCCGAACGCGCCGCGCAGGAGATCCGTCTTCGCGTGGCCGTCCCCGATCCGCGCGAGCGCGAGCGCCGCCTGCTCGGCCGCGGGGGCGTCGAGCGCGTCGGGGCCGAAGCGCGCGTGGTCGTTCGCCAGCGCGTCGGCGAATCGCCCGCGGTGCATGGCCGCGCGCGGGAGCTCGCCCAGCCGGCGGAGGGCCTCGGCGCGCACCTCGACGCGGAGCTCGTTCGCGGCCGCGCGGGAGAGCTGCGCCTCGGCCTCGCGGTCGCCTCCGCGCGCCAACGCGGCGAGCACCCGCACGCGGACCAGGTCGTAGGAAGGGCCGCCCTGGTCGCAGTGCGTGTCGCACCACGCGCGGGCGGCGCCGGTCGCCTCCGCCGCGCCGACGGCGAGGTAGCGCGCGTCCGCATCGCGCAGGCGCAGTGAGCGGGTCGCGAGCGCGCGGGCCGCGGCGCCGTGGGCCACCGCGGCGGGGACGGGCGGCGCGTCGTCGGGCGAGTCGTCGCGCCAGCCGGGCCCCGAGTCCCCGAGCGCTTCGAGCACGACGCGGAGCGCCGGGAGGTCGTCCTCGGCGCCGAGGCGAGACGCGACGAGGTCGATCGCCGCCGCGGGGTCGCGCCGGAGCAGCACCCGGACGAGGTCGGCCCGCACCTGGGGCGAGAGCGCGAGCCCGCGCAGGAAGCCCGAGACGATGACGGGGCCATCCGACGCGTCGCGGAGCACCGCGAGGGCGCCGCGGTAGACGCGGGCGACCTCCGCGCGGCTCGACGCGTGGGGTGGGGGCTCGTTCGCGCAGGAGCGCTCCTCCACCGCGCGACGGAGGCGGTACCGGAGCCAGCGCGGATGGAGCGCCCGGGCGAGCTCCGCGGCGGGCAGCGCGAGGCGCCACGTCGCGAGGGCGCGGTGCTCTTCGAACGCCTCTCCGACGGCGAGCGCAGGGCACACCGCGCGGTCGAAGGGGAACTGCTCGCTCTCCGAGGTGGGGGCATCGGCCCAGTACCGCGCGAGCACGGCCGCGCCCTCGGGCTGCGCGGGGAAGACGTGGCGGGCGACGGCGACGTTCATCTCGTCCGAGCAGCCGGCGCCGCCGCGGTCGCGCCACTCGTCGCCGAGCCAGCGGAACACCTCGACCGCCACGGGCCGCCAGGCGAGGGCGTTCTCGACGAGGGCGGCGGCGCGGACGTCGGGGGGCGCGCGGGCGAGCCAGCGCATTGCGATCCGCGCGTGGGCGGGCGTGGCGACGAGGGGGAGCACGTCGCGCAGCGCGAGCGGGTCGGCCGCGGCGAACCCGTGGACGCGCGGCGCGTCTCGCTCGAAGAACCACTCGACGAAGAGCGACTCCACCACATCGTCGGGCGCCGGGTCGGCCTCCGCCGCGACGAACGCGCGGATCGCGTAGACCCGCAGCCAGTACGGGCGCTCGCGCGCGCGGGCCACGGCGAGGAGCGCGGGCGCGTGGGCGGGCGTCGCGACGGCGGCGCAG
Organism: Polyangiales bacterium; assembly: GCA_046351555.1. Taxonomy (GTDB): domain Bacteria; phylum Myxococcota_A; class Polyangia; order Polyangiales; genus CAISKJ01. The sequence continues at coordinate 183,713 of JAXLYI010000022.1, read as the reverse complement.
AGCTCCATCGCGCGGAGGGAATGTTCGGGGGACGAGTCGACGGCGGCGAGGAGGGCGGAGGCGACCTCTGCGCGGGAGGTCCAGACGAGGCACGAGGGGTCGAACACGAAGGGCGAGAGCTGAACCGGCTCGCCACGCCGGGAGCGCCAGGGCGACCGATGCGCCGGGCTCACCCGGATGAGTACCACCGTCGCGGGCGCGTCGCACCACCGCAAACCGAACCACCGCACCCTGCGCGCGGTGCGTCGGCGCCGGCATGCAATTTCAGCAGCGCGCGGCGTCCTTCGTAGAACGGCGCCGCCCCTGCGTGTAGCCTCTCGGACTCGATGCTCGCGCTCTCCTGGCCCGTGGTGGTCACCGGCGCCGGCGGCTTCCTGGGGGGAGCCGTCGTCCGCGCCCTCGCGGCCGCTGCGCCCGACGTTTCGCTCATCCGCGCGCTGGTGAGCGCGCCGTCGCAACCCTTCGTCGCGCCGCCCGCGGGCGTCGCCGTCGCGCAGGCCGACATCGACGACGTCGACGCCCTCGCGGCCCTCTTCGACGGCGCTGCGTGCGTCGTCCACCTCGCGGGCCCCTCGTCGGTGGCAGCCTCCTTCGAGCACCCCGCCCTCTTCGCGCGCGCCCACGCTGCGGGCACTGCGGCCGTCGTCGAGGCCGCCACCGCGCGCGAGGTCCCCGCGCTCGTCCACGTGTCGTCGGCCGAGGTGTACGGGCAGCCCCAGGCCGACCCCGTCACCGAGGATCACCCCCTCGCACCGCGCTCTCCTTACGGCGCCGCCAAGGCCTGCGCCGAGGCGATGCTCGTCACCGCGAAGCGCTACCGCGGGCGCGTCGCGGTGGTGCGCCCGTTCTCGGTGTACGGGCCCGGCCAGCCCGGGGCGTCGCTGCTCAGCGGCGTGCTGCGGCAGGCGCTCGACCCCGCGATGGACGAAGTGGTGGTCGCCGACCTCCGCCCGGTGCGCGACTACTGCTTCGTCGAGGACGTCGCGGAGGCCGCCCTGCGCGCAGCGAGCGCGTCGCCCGTCGCCGGCGCGCCGCGCGTGTACAACGTGGCCTCCGGCGTGGGCGTCGCGGTCGCCGAGCTCGCCAACCTCGCCGCCGACGTCGCCGCGGAGCGCACCGGCCGCCGCAAGCCCGTCCGCGAAGACCCGTCGCGACGTCGCCCCGGCGGCGCCGACATCCTCCACCTGGTCGCCGACGTCGCGCGCGCCGCCCGCGAGCTCGGGTGGGCCCCGCGTACGCCGCTGCGCGAGGGCCTCCGCCGCACCGTCGCCTCCCTCGTTGAACCGCCAGCCCCCGGGACGCAACCGCAAGCACCATGACGATCCGCGCACTCATCACGGGGGCCCAGGGGTTCTGCGGCCGCTACCTCGTCGCCGACTGGCTCGCCCACGACCCATCCGTCACGGTGGTCGGCATCGGCCGGTCGCCGCGACGCGACGACGTCTTCACCCACGAGGTCCGCTGGGGCCACCGGCGCGTCGACGCCCCCTTGCCCGACGCGCTCCGCGACGTCGCGCGCGACCCGCGCTACCGCTACGTCCCGCTCGACCTGCACGACCGCCCGGCGCTCACCCGGCTGGTGCAGGAGTTCCGCCCGACCCACGTGGTCCACCTCGCGGCGGCGCTGCGCGACGAGCCCGTGGCGCGGCTCTTCGACCTCAACGTCGACGGCACCGTGGCGCTGCTCGAGGCGCTCGTCGGCGCCGCGGTCGACGTCACCCGCGTCGTCCTCGGCTCGTCGGGCTCGGTGTACGGCAACCCCGACGTCGCGAACCTCCCCATCCCCGAAGACGCCCCCTGCGTCCCGGCCGACCTCCACGCCGTCAGCAAGCTCGCGGGCGAGCACGTCGCGCGGATCCTCGCCGCCCAGCACCGCCTCCCCGTCGTGTGGGCCCGCATCTTCAACCCCGCGGGCGCGGGGCAGGACGAGCGCCACCTCTGCGGCCGCCTCGCCCAGCAGGCCGCCGCCATCGCCGCGGGCGCCATCCCCCCGACGCTCGAGGTCGGGCCCCTCACCACCACGCGCGATTTCGTTGACGTCCGCGACGTCGCCACGGCCCTGCGGCTCCTCGCGCTCGCGCCCCCTTCCGCCAACGGCCTCGCGTACAACGTGGGATCGGGCCGCGAAGACCCCACCGAGGACGTCCTCACCAGCGTGCTACGGGCCGCGGGCGTCGAGGACTCCGTCCGCCTCGTCCGACTCCCGGGGCGCCCCGCGGACATCCCCCGCCACTTCGCCGACATCGCCCGGCTGCGCGCGCTGGGCTTCGAACCAAAGTACTCGCTCGACGCGAGCCTCCGCGACCTCGTCGCCTACTACGCCGGCCCCGTCCGCGCCGCGGCCGAGGGCGTCGAGCGCCGGGCCGTGCGCGCGCACGACGGCCCGCTGCGGGTGTCGGCGCCGGCCGACCACGGGTACGACGTGGTGATCGAGCCGGGCCTCCTGGCGGGTCTGCCAGCGCGGCTGGCGGGGATGTTCCCGGGCGCGCGGGTGGCGGTGCTGACCGACGAGACGGTGAACGGGCTCTACGGCCGCGGGCTCGTCGACGCGCTGCGGGCGGCGGGCGTGGCGGCGGGCGCGGTGGTGGTGCCCGACGGCGAGCGGTCGAAGTCCATCGAGCGCTTCTGGTCGGTGATCGAGGCCCTTCGCGCGCAAGGCGTCGACCGGCGCGCGGTGCTCGTCGCGCTCGGCGGGGGCATGGTCACCGACCTCGGGGGCTTCGTCGCCGCGAGCTACCTGCGCGGCATCGCGTACGTCAACGTGCCCACCACGCTGCTCGCCCAGCACGACAGCGCCGTCGGCGGCAAGGTGGCCGTCAACGCCCCCTGGGCCAAGAACTTCGTCGGCGCCTTCCACCACCCCCGCGCCGTCTTCACCGACCCGTCGCTCCTGCGCACCCTCGGCGCGCGCGACCTCTCCGCCGGCGTCGCCGAGGCCGTGAAGGTCGCCGTCCTCGCCGAGCCCGCCCTCTTCGACCTGCTCGAGGCGCACGTCGACGACCTCCTCGAGCGCCGCGACACGCACGTGCTCACCGAGGTGGTGCGCCGCGCCACCGCCTGCAAGATCGCGCTCCTCGCGCCCGACCCCTACGAGGTCGACCTGCGCCGCGGGCTCAACCTCGGCCACACCTACGGCCACCCGATCGAGACCGAGATGGAGTACGTCGGCCTGCTACACGGCGAGGCCGTCGCCTTCGGCATCGCCGTCGCGACGCTGATGTCCCTCCGCCGCGGCGCGGTCGCCTCCGCCGACGCCGAGCGCATCCTAGAGCTGCTCCGCGCGTACCGCCTACCGCCGCCGATCCCGCGCGAGCGCCTCGCCCGCGCCTGCGAGCGCATGGAGGACGTCCGCCTCGTCCGCGGCCGCGCGCTCAACTTCGTGCTCCCCACCCGCGTCGGCGCCTACCAGATCGTGCCCGAGGTCGGCGCCGACGAGGTGCCGGCGGCCGTGGAAGCGCTCTCCCGCCACCCCACGCTCGGGGGCTGCGTCGCGCCGTGAACGCCACCGTCGGCCTCGACCTCGGCGGCACCAAGCTCCTCGCCCTCCTCGTCGCGGAGGACGGCGCCGTGCTCGCCCGCGCCCGCCGCGACACCGGCGTCGACACCCCGCCCGAGCGCGCCGTCGCCCTCGCCCGCTCGCTCGTCGACGAGCTCCGTGCGTCCACCGGCGTCGCGCCCGTCGCGGTCGGCGTCGGCTTCCCGGGCCTCGTCGACCACCCGCGCGGCGTCGCCCGCTCCACCGTGATGCTCCGCGGCTGGCGCGACGTCCCCCTCGCCGACCTGGTACGCGCCGCCACCGGGCTCCCCTGCGCCGTCGACAACGACGTCAACGCCGCCGCCGTCGCCGAGCTCGCCGCCCGACGTCGCGCCGGCGAAGACGTCGACGCGCCCGACCACGCGATGCTCCTCGCCGCCGTCGGCACGGGCATCGGCGGCGCGCTCTCGTTCGGCGGGAGGCTCTGGCGCGGTCGCTCGGGCGCGGCCGGGGAGGTCGGCAACACCAGCATCGACCGCCACGGCGCCACCTGCCGCTGCGGCCGGCGCGGCTGCCTCAACACCACCAGCTCGGGCGACGCGCTCGAACAGCACTGGGGCGGCCCGGGGCCCCTCCGCGACGCCTGGCGCGCGGGCGACCCTCGCGCGGTGGCCGTGGTGCTCGAAGGCGCGCGGGCGCTCGGGTGCGGCCTCGCCAACGCCGTCCAGCTCGTCGCGCCGACGCTCGTCGCGCTCGGCGGCGGTGTGGCGGAGTACGGCGAACCCTGGCGCGCCGCGGTGGAGGGGGCGCTGCGGGCGGAGTGCTTCGCCGAGGCCAACGAAGTGTGCCGCGTCGAGCTCGCCCGCGCGGGCTACGACGCGGGCGCGTCGGGCGCGGCAGTGCTCGCGTGGGAGGCGCCCCGATGATCGACGCGCTGGTGATGGCCGGCGGCCGCGGCGAGCGGATGCGCGCGACCCACGGGCCCACCGCCAAGCCCCTCGTGCGGGTGCTGGGCCTCGAGCTCATCGAGCGCAACCTCGCGATGCTCCTCCGCCTCGGGTACCGCGGCGTGGCGGTGTCCGTCCCCGCGGGGGAGCCCTCCCTCGCCGCGTGGGTGCGCGGCCGCGGCGCCGAGCTCGCGCGCGCGGCGGCTGCGCGCGTCGAGGTGCTGGAGGAGGCGACGCCGCTCGGGACCATCGGCGTCGCGTCGCGGCTGCGCGGGTCGGGCGACGTGGTGGTGGTCAACGCCGACAACCTCGTCACCCTCGACCTCCCCGCGCTCGCGGCCCACCACCGCGCGGTGAACGCGGCCTTCACGGTGGCGACGCACCTGCAACCGTTCCGCATCCCCTTCGGCGAGGTGGTGGCGGAGGGCGGGCTGCTGCGCGCGTACCGCGAGAAGCCCGAGCTCCCCGTCCGCGTGTCGAGCGGGACGTACGTGCTCGGCCCCGCCGCGGCGGAGGCGCTGGAGTACGAAGCCCGCTGCGACGTGCCGACGCTGGTCGAGCGGCTCCTCGCGCGCGGCCTCGCGGTGGGCGCCTTCGCCCACGAGTCGCCCTGGATCGACGTCAACGACGCGCCCGCCCTCGCCCGCGCCGAGGCCCTCGTCGCCGCCCACCCCGACCGCTTCGAACGCCACGCCACGGAGCCCTCCCCCGCCGTCGCCGGCGTGGTGGTGCGCGACCCGGGGGGCGCGGTTCTGCTGGAGAGGCGCCCCGACACCGCGCGTGCGTACGCGGGCGTCTGGGACACGCCCGGCGGCAAGCTCGAAGCGGACGAAGCCCCCGAGGACGCAGCCGCGCGCGAGCTCGACGAGGAGCTCGGGCTGCGCGCCCCGCTGCGCGCGGTGGCGACCTTCGACGACCTCGACCCCACCTCGGGGCGCGTCTACCGACACCACGTTTTCGTTGCAGAGGCCGCGCGCGAAGCGGCGCAGGCGCGCGAAGGACAGACGCTGCGGTGGTTCACGCCCGAGGAGCTCGCGCGGGAAGACGCGCTCGCGACGCCTGCGCGCCGTGCGCTGGCGTGGTGTTCACGGCGCGGGTAACGGGCGGCGCCGCCGGAGGCCCCTCAGCCGAAGACCTGCCCGCGCGCGGTCGCCGTCGCGGCGCGCACCAGCCACCCGTCGAGCGTCGCGCCGTCTTCACAAGCCGCGATGCGCGCGTCGTCCTCGGCGGTCAGCGCGACGCCGCGCGCGTCGAGCACCGCCCGCAGCGAAGCGCGCCTCGCGTGGACGCCGCCACGGGACTCGCCGCGGGCCTCGCCGCGGGCCTCCGACTCGCTCAGCAAGCGCTGCAGCTCCGGCTCGCCGCGCGCGAGGAGCCCCCGGACCGCCGACGCGCCGAGGGCGCTGGCGCGGACGAGGGCCGCCACCGGGAGCGGGGCCGCGAGGCACGCGTCGTCGATGTGCGCGTCGTCGGCGAGCGTCTCCCACGCGCCGTCGCGCCACTCGGCCACCGTCCCCTTGCGGGCGAACACCGCGTAGATGCGCCGGACGCCGCGCGCCGTGAGCTCCTCGGCCTTCGCCGTCACCTCGGAGAGCCGCTGCGTGTTGACGACCTCGAAGGCCAGCTCCTCGAGGTAGCGCTGGCCCGTCGCCGGGTCGATCCCTTCGCGTCGGACGCAGGTGTCGGTCGCGAAGTCGCCGTCGTCGGCGACGCGCGTGAGGAGGTCGGTGGAGCCCACGTACCCGGGGCGCGTGTGCGTCCCCAGCGCGACGTCGAGACGGAAGTGGGGGTCGCCGTGCTCGGGCTGCGAGGGCGCGGCGTAGATCCGCTGGCCGCGGAGCAGCTCCTCGCGGGACTCGGGGGTCACGACGTGCGTGTCGACGGGGGGAGCCTCCGCGCGCCTCGCCTCGCGAGGGTCGCGCATCGCCGGGTAGGAAGGCCGTGGGTCCATCGGAGCCCAACCGTGCCACAGCCCGCGCGCCGGCCGCAACGCCCGGCGCCCGTTGCCTCCGGCGACGATTCCAGTGGGGCTGAAGCCTATGGCGCCATAGTCTTCGTCGCCGACCCGCCGGCGATCGATTGAGCGCCGGCGCCGCGGGGAGAACGGTAGTCTCTGCGCGTGACGACGGATTCCAGACCTCCGCAGCCCTCGTGGGCCGGCACCGCCATCGCGCTCGGGCTCGCCGGCGTGCTCGTGCTCATGGCGATCGTGTTCGCGCTCGTCGGGCGCAGCGTCCGCGGGGAGAGCGAGGCGTCCCGCACGTGGCCCTCGGTCAACGCCGTCGTCACGCAGAGCGAGATGGTGTCGCACCAGGACCGCGACCCCCGCACGGGCTCGGCGCGCACGTGGCGCGGCGCGCAGCTCACCTACGAGTTCACGGTGGGGGGCCGCGTCTACCAGGGCTCGCGGCTGTCCGCCTCGGTCACCAACTCCGTCACGGAGGCCGACCTCGCGCGCTACCCCGTGGGGCGTCGCATGGACATCGTGTATGACCCCGCCGACCCGCGGCGCTCCGCGGTGCACGCGGGGGACGGGTCGGGGGACGTCGGCTTCACCATCCTCACGGGCGTGCTCGGGACGCTCGCCGCGGCCTTCGTGGCCCTCGCGGTGCGCCTCCGCCCCCGATGACCTTCGCGCACGACTACGACGCCGTCACCCGCTGGGCGCACGAGGACGGCCTCGACGCCGTCACCGTCGAGCCCACCGGGCGCGTCGTCTTCGCCACCTTCGACACGAACCCCGCCATGGCCGCCGGCGTGGTCACCCGCGAGCTCGGCTTCGACACAGTCGCCGACGGCGCGCCCGACCGCGACGTGGCCCTCTGGCGCGCGGCGGCCGAGCGACTGCGCGCGACGCGCCGACCCGGCCGGACGACCTGCATCACCGTGCGCCTCGCGCCGCTCGTGGAGGCCCGCTGCCTGGTCCTCCCCTACGCATGGAGCATCGACGGCGCACCCGTGAGCGAGCCGCGCATCCCGGGCCCGTCGTACGCGGGCAGCGTCGACGAGCGCCCGCCGCTCACGGCCGAGAGCGCCGCGTTCGTGATCGCCGTCGCGCCGGGCGCACACCGCCTCGAGGGCTCGGCGCGGGTCTTCGTCGACGGCGCGCCGCCGCGCGACCTGGCCTTCTCCTACGAGTTTGAAGTCGCCCAGGGCGAGGCGCTCGCGTGCGTGCTCGACCTCGACGCCGCGCGCCGGGGCGAGCCCGCAGTGCTTCGCGACGACGTCGCCTCGTGACCCGCCTCGGGCCGCACGCAGGTAGTGCGCAAGCGATTGCGCGCGTGGGGCCGCCCCGTCGCGCCCGGTCGTGGTACTCACGACGCGGGTGATGCGTCCGCTCCACATCTGCTCGGTGATCACCGACCTCGGCTTCGGCGGCGGCGAGAGCCGCGTGCTGGCCTTCGCGCAGGGCATCGACCGCGCGCGCTTCCGCCACACGGTCGTGTCGCTCTTCGGGCAGAGCGACGCCTATGACGCGCGGTGGGGCTCGCTCCGCCGCGAGTTCGCGCGGCACGGCGCCGACCTCGTCGACCTCGGCGAGCCTCCGCGCGAGCGGCTTCTCCCGTCGCTCACGCCCGCGGGCGTGCGGGAGGGTGCGCCGGTGATCGCGCGGATGCTGCGCAAGCTCATGGCGCTCTACCGCGCGCGCGGGGTCGACGTGGTCGACGCGCAGCACATCACCGCGAGCTTCTTCGGCACGGTTTCGGCCCGCCTCGCGCGTTTGCCGGTGACGGTGACCGAGTATCACGCGGACTACTGGGAGCGCCCCGGGATGCGCCCGCTCGGCAAGCTGGTGCTCGGCCAGACGAGCGCGCTCATCAGCGACTCCGAGGTGCGCCGCGGCGAGCTCGCGGCGTGGACGTGGCCGCGGCACCCGCGGAGCGTGGTGATCCCCAACGGCATCCCCGAGCCCGTCGCGACCGAGCCCGCGGACGTCGTGCGGGCGCGCTTCGGCGTCCCGGCGGGCGCGCGGGTGGTGGCGCAGGTGAGCCGCCTCGTCCCCTACAAGGGCCACGCGACGCTCATCGAGGCCGCCGCGCAAGTGCTCCGCGAGGTGCCCGAGGCGTACTTCCTCTGCGTGGGCTTCGCGGGCGCCGAGCCCGACTACCCCGACCGTCTGCGCGCGCTCGCGAAGGATCTCGGCGTCGCCGACCGCGTCCGCGTGCAGGGCCACCCCGGGCCCATCGGCGACCTCTGGCAGATCGTCGACGTCCACGCCCACGCATCGCATTTCGACTCGCTCCCGATCGCGATCACGGAGGGGATGGCGCTCGGAAAGCCGGCGGTGGTGACGCGGGTCGGCGGCATCCCCGACATGGTGACCGACGGGGTGACGGGCCGCGTGGTGGAGCCGCGCGACGCGGGCGCGCTGGCGTCTGCGATCGTGGGGCTCTTGCGCGACGAGGGCGAGGCGCGGCGGCTCGGCGAGGCCGCGCGGGCGCGCTGGCGGGAGGGCTACACGCCCGCGGTGATGGCGCGACGTCTGGAGGCTCTCTTCACGGAGCTGTGCGCGGCGAGGCGATGACCCAGAGCGTCTTCGGGCCCCAGGCGGGCGAGCGCGCGGCGACCTCGTAGCGGAGCACGTTGGTCGCGCGGTCGCGGGCGGCGTCGATGGCGCGGTCGGCGGGTGCCCACGCAGGCCGGGCGCCGCGCACCTTCTCGAACGCGCCGAGGCCGAGGCGGGCGGCCTTGGCGACGCCGTGGGCGACGCGCGAGCCGAGGACGTAGGGGCCGAGGTGGAAGGTCTTGCGGTCGTCGACGCGGAGGCCGGCGGCGTCCATCAGCCGCGCGAAGGCCGGCTCGTCGTAGAACCACAGGTGCATCGGGTAGCCCATGCTCCCGACGACGCGGTACCAGAGCGGCGAGAAGCCGGTGTGGAGCCCGGCTTCGAAGAAGAGGACGCCGCCGGGCTTGAGCAGCCGCGCCATCGCGCGGAGCGCGCCCACGGGGTCGGGGAAGTGGCTGACGAGGTCGGTGTGGTAGACGACGTCGTAGGAGTGCGCGGGGAGCTCGGCGCCCTCGATGTATCCGCAGGTGACGGGCACACCGAGCCGCGCGCGCACGCGGGCGGCGCGCGCGGGCTCGGGCTCGAGGCCCTCCACTTCGAAGCCCCGCTCCCGCGCCGCCTCGAGGAACCACCCCTCGCCGCAGCCCACCTCGAGCAGTTTGCCGCGCCCCTCGCGGCGCTCGACGAACCACGCGAGCCGCTCGCGCGCGGGCCTCGCGTAGAAGGGCCCGTCGTGGAGGTCGCGGGTGAAATCGATGCCGCCGTCGCCGGGCATCGGGTCGACGTACACCACGCCGCACGCGCAGCGACGTCCGTCGTAGCCCGACTCGCGCCACACCACCTCGTCGCCCGTCCCCCCGCAGAGGACGCAGCGGTTGGGGCGGGCGGCGGGGCCGAGCGAGGGTGGGGTCGGGGCGAGGTCCATGGCGGGTCGGGATCGTACTGCGGCGGCGCGTGGCGCGGGGCGCGGACGTCACCCCGGCATGTTGGGGCCCCACTTCTTGACGATGTCCCGGAGGTCCTCCGCCAGGAGGTGCTTCTGGCAGGCGGCGCAGAAATCTTCGAGGCGGGCGGCGCGGAGGTCGCCCTCGCCCCACATGACGCACTTGCCGCCGCGGTCGCTGTAGGGGCGGAAGTGCTCCTCCTGCCGCTCCGCCCCCGAGAGGTGGGCCGCGCAGTGGGGGCCGTTGTGATCGTGGTCCTCGTAGGCGGCTCCGTCGGGCAGGGCTGGGGGGAAGGGGACGCCCGGGATCAAGGTGTCGTCGTCGCGGCCCCAGATGTTCATCGACGCCACGCTGCCGTAGACCTGGCCCATGCAGTGCCCGAGCTCGTGCAGCAGGGTGCGGGTGAGGCCCTGCCACGCCGCCGGCCCCTTGGAGGGGTCGCCGAGCGCGAAGGTGGCCGCGCCGCGCGACGCCTGCGCGTTGAAGTCGAACAGCCGCCGCTCCAACGCCACCTCCACCCTCAAGCGGACGGGGATGAGGGCGAACTCCTCCTCGCCGTTCCGCTCGACGGCGCACGCCCCGCGCAGGGCGGTCAGGGCGTCGCCGTACATGTCCAGGTCGTCCGGATCGTTGATCAGGTAGCAGTGGAACAGGCGCCCGTCGCGCAGCACGATCTTGTTGTGTGCGGGCCGCGCCTGGACGATGCCGCCGTCCGGGAGCTCGGGGAACGTGAGGCGGATCAGCCCGGGCTCGACGGCCGCGTGGGCCGTGGCGCCGTCGGTGAGGCCGGTGTCCAGCTTGACCCGCAGGTTGTTCGGGAGGTCGATCGAGGCGCGCCACGCCCTGTCCCAGAGCCCGCCAGTCACCTGCCACTGGAACTCCAGCACCGCGCTGGCGCCCGCGACGTCGAGCCGCCGCGGGAGGATGCCGTCGACCTCGCCCAGCGGCACGGTCGTCGGGCCCTCCACGTCCGAAGCGACGTAGGTCTTGTTGGCGTTGACGCCGTTCGAGAGGTAGTCGCAGAAGATCATGGTCATCCGCGAGGCCCGGTCGTCGGCCTGCTGCGAGCGCAGGCGGTTGAGCAGCGCCGTGGCCTTGCCCGCGCTGAGCACGGTGACGCGGCGCCCCGCCTGCGCCCCGCGGAAATGGTCGCTCTCGACCAGCACGTTGGCGCCCCCGACGGCCGCCACGTCGCCCGCGGCATAGTACGCCCCGGCCAGCCGCCGGTAGCGGATGTACAGCGGCGTCAACACCCCCGCGAGCCGGCCCCGGATGTCGGCGCTGAAGTCGGGGCCGCCGTTGTCTTCGAGGTAGGGGGCGAGCGTGTCGGTGAGACGGTCGCCGCCGTTCGCCTTCGCGGCGATGACCTCGTAGTCGATCACGCGCCAGTTTTCGAAGGTGCGCGTCGCGGCGTCGCAGGCGGCGTCGAGCCCCACCCCCACCGCGCACTTGTCCCCGCCGCCGAGGCCCAGGTCGACGACGAGCTCGACGTCGAAGTCGCCGTCCCCCTCGGGCACGGCGACGCGTCGCGTGAAGACGAGCGGCGAGACGTCGCGCCGCGCGAGCGCCCAGCCATCCTGGTCGGGCAGGGTCCGCTTGCTCCGCTGCGTGAAGGCGGCCTCCGCGAAGACGGCGCCGAGCCAGAGGTGGACGGTGGTCGTCTCCCCGGCGAACGCGACCACCTCCTTGGACGCCGTCAGAGCCCCCGCCGTCGCGCGGACCGTCCAGCGGCCGGCCTCGACCCGAAACGGCGCGCCCTGCTCCTGGCCCACATAGCTGCCGCGCTTCTCCGCGGCCTCCCCGTGGTGCGTCAGCTTGAGGTTGGCGCGCACGAGCGCCCGGGTGGCCCGCACGTCGAGCCGCACGCGCGCCCCGCGCCCGTCCTGGCCGTGGGCGTCGCTCCCGCGGTTGACCACCTGCTCGATGGCCCGGTCCACCGCCGCCGGCGCGCGGACGGTGACCGCGCTCACGCCGTGGACGATGACCATGATCGTGCCCTTGGACTGGTAGCAGGGCTGCACCACGACGACGCGGCGGTCGCCGGTGTGGTCGGCGTCCCTGCGGGCCACGCGGTGGCGGCCGTGGGGCTCCCGGCGCGCCATCAGCGGCCCCCGCGCGGCGCGGTGACGTCGTCGAAGTAGCGCGCGGCGGCGGCGAGGAGCCCCGCCGCGCGGGCGTCGCCGTCGGAGCGCGGCGCGTCGAGCGTGGCCCGCGCCCAGGGCAGCCGGCCGTCCTCGGCGAGGCCGTGCCCGAGCAGCGCCATCAACATCGCGACCAGCGCCTCCCCGCGCCCGCCCGCCATCGCGTGGGCGGCCGCGACCTCGCGCGCGCGGAGGGCGAGGCCGCGCAGCGGGGCGGCGTCGGGCGCCTCGCGCTCGGGCTGGAGCCGGCCGAGCAGCGCGCCGAGCGCGCCCGCGTCGAGGGTGTCGGCCGGCGCCGCTTCGAACAGGGTCGGGAGCCGCGCGGCGGCGGCGCGGAGGAGCCCCTCGTCGACGCCCGCGACGCGTTCGTGGTGCTCGATCGCGCGGTCGCAGAGGGCCCGGACGCGGTCCCCCGGCGCCCCGAGCGCCTCGTCGAAGAGCGCATCAGCGGCCCAGGGGAGCAGCGGGTCGTCTTCGAAGCGGCACCCGAGGAGCATGACCAGGTTGAGGTAGTGGCAGACGTCCCGCTGCGCCTCCAGCCCGCAGCCCCGCGCCTGCGCGGCCGTCGCCTCAACGAAGGCGGCCGCCCCCTCCCCCATCCACGCGCACTCCCGCGGGTAGCAGCGCGCCAGGTGGGCCTCCAAAGGGGCCGCGAAGTCGCGGCGCGCGCGGGCTACGAACACGTCCATCTGCGTTTGTCGGATGGTGAGCACGGGGCGGCGGCGATTGGGCAACAGGCGCCCCCGCGGCGTCAAGCGGAGAGGCCCGACGCGCGGCTGGTGCCGCCGGGGGGGGCCGTGCAACACTGCGCCCGATGAGCGGCACGTCCTCGCCGACCCCGACCCCACCCTCGCCCGCGGCCGCGCGAGCGTCGAAGCGCGCATCGCGGCGGGCGTCGCCGTGACCCCCCTCGGCGTCGGGACGCCGCCCGGCCGCCAACGGGCTTCACCCGTCGCCCACGACCTCGGCGTAGTCGCAGCCCACGCACAGGAGGCCGCGCTCGGGTGTGCCCTCGAAGAGCTGGTGGCGGATGCTCTGGTAGCGTTCGCCGCGCCAGAGGTCGTCGATGGTGGGGTCGCCGGGCGAGCCGACGCGGCCGAAGACCACCGTGCGCCGCCAGTCGCAGTTGCAGAGGACGCACTCGCCGGTCGCGAGCACGTAGAGCTTCACGAAGGGGCGATGGCACAGGGCCGGGAGCGACTCGCGCGCGCGGTTTCGAACGAGCGAGCTCGGCACGAGGGCGGGCGCGTCGACGAGGGTCCGCTCGTTGGAGAAGGCCTTGAGCAGCGCGTGCTCCTTGAGGAGCGGAGAAGCGTGTTCGAGGGAGGCGCGCACCTCGGGGACGTCGCCGGTGACCACCTGGAGGTGCATCGCGCCGAGCTCGCCGCGGGCCCTCGCTTCGAACACCGCGGCGAGGTTGCGCTCCAGGCGTTCGAAGGAGAGGCCCGCCATCACGCGCTCGTAGGTCTCGCGGTCGAAGCCGTGGACGGAGACGCAGAGCTCGCCGAGCCCCGCCTCCGCGAGCCGCCGCGCCGTGGCCGCGGTGAGGGCGGAGCCGTTGGTGAAGAGCCCGAGCGTCGTCTCGGGGAGCCGTGCGCGGGCGCGGGCCACCCAGTCGGGCAGCCGCTTGTCGACGAGGGGCTCGTTCATGAGGAAGAGCGAGAGGCGCTCGACGCCGCGGCCCGCGAGCTGGTCGAGGATGCGCTCGTAGCGGTCGAGCGGCATCTCCTGGTGTTCGAAGTCGGGCTCGCCGGTGACCACGGGGTACGGGCACATCCCGCAGGCGGCGTTGCAGCGCGTGGTGGTCTGGATCTGCACCTTCGCGGGGAAGGGCATCACGGCCATCACCTCGCGGTGGAGGGCGTCGACGTCGAGGGGCCCGCGGAGGCGGAGGGCCTTGAGCCGCAGCACGAGCTCGGCCTCGCGGTCGAGCGTGGTGCGCCGGTCGAACTCGCGGACGACCTCACTCACGGCGCGCTCCGCGGGACGGCGAGTTCGAAGACGAAGATCTTCAGGTCGCGGTCGCCGTCGTTGACGAGCCCGTGCGCGCCGCCGGCCCGGTTGCGGATGAGGTCGCCCGCGCGCACCGGAAACTCCTCGCCGTCGCGCCACATCCGCCCGCTCCCATCGAGCACGAGGTAGAACTCCTCCTCGTCGTCGGCGTGGCGGTGGCGCCCGATGGAGGCGCCCGGCGGCACCACGGCCACGTCGATGAAGTTGCATGGGCCCTCGGTCGCCGTGGCCTCGGCCACGCGGCAGAACCGGATCTCGCCGACGCCGTGGTGCGCGACGGTCGGGGCGAAGGGGAGGGCGTCGAGGTTCACGCGGTCGAAGTGCATCGTGAGGGCTACCTTTGCTTCAAGGGTGGAGGGCGAACGCGCGCTCGCGGGCGTGGGCTTCGAGGGCCTCGCGGTAGGCGCGCGCGACACGCCCCGCGGGGTCACCGACGAGGGCACGCAGCCGACGCGCGGCGGCGTCCCCCGTAAGGTCGACCGAGCGGACGGTTGCGCGGGCCAGGGTCATCCGTTCGATCTCCGCGAGCGAAAGCAGGTCGGCGAACATCGGGAGCCGCGCGAGGGCTGCGGGCCACCACGCCACCGCCGCGCCGGAGGCCCCCGAGGTGCGGAGGTCGAGGAGCACCTGGGCGGCGTAGGCTTCGACCCAGAAGCCCTCGGGGAGCCCCGCGGCGGCCTCGGGCCAGCGCGCCCTGACGAACTCCGCCAGCGCGCACACGTCGTCGCCGGGCGATCCCCACGGCGCGTCGCCGCCGACACGCAATCCGTCACCGCCGACCACGAGCGACGGTGTGCCTTCAGGCAGCGACGCGGGAGAGGGGTGCGCGCGACGAGAGGCGAGGAGCGCGTCGACGCGGGCGGCGATGGCCTCCGCGGTGGCGTCGCGGTCGGCGCGGGCGTCGAGGACGACGAAGCCGTCGCGGGCGGCGATCCGGTCGAAGTGGATGGCGTAGCCGCGGAGGCCGGTGGGGTGCTCGTCGGCGCTGCGCCCCTCGCCACGTTCGCCGATGCGTGCGAGCGCCTCATGGGCGTCGAGCCGGAGAAGGAACTCCACGTCGAGCGCGGGAAAGGGCGCGAGCGCGGCGTGAACGGAGAGGTCCCAGGCCAGCTGCGCGCCCGCGGCGGCCTCGTGGGTCTCCAGGTAGCGGTCGAACACGACGGCATCGCACGCAGCCGCGGCGGGGAGCACCTCGTCGCGCAGCACACGCAGCGAGTCGACGAGCTTCACGACGCGCGAGGTGGTGAAGAGCGAGAGCGCCGCGCCGCCGCGCGTCCGCCCGCTGAGCTCGTTGGCGAGCTCGAGGAAGGGGCCCTGGCGGTAGAGCTTCACCACGCGGACGCGGAGCCCGCGCGCCGCGAGTCCTTCGGCGAGCGCGGCGACCTGGGTGGACTTGCCCGACCCGTCGACGCCGGTGATCGCCACGGTCAGCGGCCCGTCGAGCTTCGCGCGGGCGACGGCGACGCGGAGCGCGGCTTCGAGCGCGGGGTCGTGGCCGAGAAGGGCAGCGCGCACCTCCGCGGCGTGCCCGAGGGCTTCCCAGCGCGCGACGCACGCATCCCGCAGCGCACGGGCGCCGGCGAAGCGGGCCGCGTCGGGGACGAATCCTCGCCAGGCACCCGCGGTCGCGTCGTGAAGACGCGTGGGGCTCGCCCGGCCTCCATCCCCCGCTCGCCGAGCCTCGCGCGTTTCTTCCCCCGGCGCAGGAAGCGCCAGGGGAAGGGGCTCTGATGCATCAAGTACGCGCGGAGGCCCGAGGCCAGGGAGCAACGCGTTCGTGCGACCGGCGCGTGGCGCGTCACCGGGGGACTCGCGACCCCTTCCCCTGGCGCTTCCTGCGCCGGGGGAAGGGGAAAACGCGCGAGGCTCGGCGAGCGGGGGATGGAGGCCGCGCGCGCGCGGAGCGTAGCAACCGCATCATCGAATGCAGCATCGAGCGCGTCGTCCTCGCCCTCTTCGAAGCGCAGCCCCTCGCCCCAGCGCGCGAGGAGCGCCCGCGCCCACCCCGGCTGCGCGCGACCGCCCACCACGTGGAGCATCGCGACGCCCTCGCGCGCCCAGCGGTCGAGCGCGTCAATCAACGCCCCCTCCCCCAACAGCAGCTCCACGGGCGCCGCACCGTCCCCACCCCCCACCCGTGTCGCCAGCGCCTCGCAGCGCGCGCGGCGGACGTCGTCCATCGCCGCGTCGACGCCGAGCGCGCGCTCGACGGGGGGCGGCGGGAGGCACACCACGCGCGACGGCGCGCGGGGCGGCGGGGCCGGGACGTTCTGCTGGTGGTCGTCGAGGCGGGCGACGACGTCGAGGTCGCCTACCACCATCGCCCCTCGGGGGGGTCGCGCAGGAGGAGCGGCCCGAGGAAATCCACCGCCTTGGTGAGGCCCTCGACGCGGCCCATCGTGGGGTCTTCGTGCTCCACCGCGACGACGCCGTCGTAGCCCGCGAGGCGGAGCTCGGTGAGGATGCGCTTCCACGGCAGGTCGCCCCACCCAGGAACGCGGAAGCGGAAGCCGCGGTCGCGACGGCTCCAGGGGCCGTGCGCGAACATGCCCGAGCGCGCGCTGTGGTGCGCGACGAGCTCGCCGTCCTTGGCGTGCGCGTGGAAGACGCGGTCGCCGAGCTCCGCGAGGAACGCCACCGGGTCGACGCCCGCGAGCATCAGGTTGGCGGGGTCGAAGTTGTAGCCCCACGCGGGGTGCCCCCCGAGGAGCTCGACCGCCTCGCGCGCCGTCTCGACGTTGTACGCGAACTGCTTCGGGTGGCACTCATGCGCGAAGCGAACCCCGTGGCGTTGGAAGACGTCGAGCACCGGCGTCACCCGCTCGACGAATCCGGGCCGCATCTTCTCCCAGCCCTCCGGGTCGGGCCACGGGAACCACCGCGACCAGTCCTCGCACCCGGTGAAGCCGCACACGGTGTCGACCCCGAGCGCCTCGGCGAGCTGGGCGGTCATCGCGAGGCGTTCGTTCGCATACCGAACCTTCTCGGCCGTGTCGCCCGGGTGGATCGGGTCGGTGTCGCTCCCGTGGGGCCCGAGGAGGAGCTGCCCCTCCTGGTGGTTGGAGAGCGCCGAGAGCGTGAGCCCCGCGTCGCGCAAGGCCGCCGAGAGACGTCGGCCGCCGTCGGCGAGCTCGGCGGGGAGGTCGACCCAGGGGCTCCGCGCGTCGACCGGGAGCTCGATTGATTCGAATCCCAACGACCTCGCCTTCGCGAGCCCCTCGCGGAGCGGGAGGTGGTAGAGCACCTGCGCGCAGACGCCGAGCTTCACGGGGTCTCTCCGTCGAGCTGGATGCGGCGGCAGCGGTCGGCCTCCGCGGGGGGCTGCGCCGCGACGCCGGCCATGAGGTAGAGGAGCGGCGTGAGCGAGAAGCCGTCGGGGATGTCGCCCGCGGCGATCATCGCGCGCACGGCGTCGGGCTCGAACCACGCCACGGCCTGCACCTCGTTGGCGTCGTGCGCGCGCGCCGCCACCGCGCCCTCCGCGAGATAACAATGGAACACCTGGTTCGACACCCCGTACGAGGGGTAGTAGCTCAACAGGTGAGTGACCGAGCGGGCCTCGTAGCCCGTCTCTTCGACGAGCTCGCGACGCGCGGCGGCCTCGGGCGTTTCGCGCTCGTCGACGCCGCCGGAGGGGAGCGCCCACACGTCGCGCTCGACGATGAAGCGGTGCTGCCGGATGAGCGCCACGCGCCCGCCGTCGCGCAGGATCACCGCCACCGCGGGCCGCGAGTGGTCGACCGTGTGGTAGTCCGCGAGGCTCCCGTCGGGCCGCCGAACCGCCGACCGCACCACGCGGAAATACTTCGTCTCCAACACCGCGCGCGCCGTCTCGACGCGCCACCGTCCCTCGCTCATGCGTCCCCCTGTCTCGCGGGCTCGCGCCAGCGCTCGATGCGCGCCGCCATCGCCTCCACCGCGTCGCGCCCGGGCGCGTCGTGCATTGCGCGCAACGCCTCCCGCAACAGTCTTCCATCGCGACCGCGCGCGGCCTCGTACGAGAGCGCCTCGGCCCTCGCCGCGGCGGTGAGCCAGCGCGCCACGGCCTCAGGCGCGTCGGCGTCGGGCCGCACATGGACGCCCGCCGCGTCGACCGAGGCGGCGACCTCCACCACCGTTGCCCCCGCGTCGAAGCCGCAGCCCCCCGGGTCGGCGACGTCGACGAAGCCGTCCCAGCGCCCGCGGCCTTCGCGCGCGGCGATCATCGGGACGAGCGCCCGGTCGAACCAGGGCGTCGCGCGCGATGGCGTCCACCCGCCGGGGCCCTCGCGGAAAGCAGTGAGCGCGTCTTCAGCCATCGCGGCGAGGGCCTCCGCGCGGCCGGCGGCCCGGACGACCCCGAGGCGCGCGGCGGCGTCGGGCGCGAAGAGCTCGTAGTAGTACCGGAGCGGCGCGGCGCCGAACGCGCGGAGGGTGGGCCCGTCGACGTCCCGGGCGCGCTCCAATGCGGCTTGGGCGGCGATGGTTCGGGGCCAGAACCATCCCAGGTGGTTGAGCCCCGCGTAGCCGAAATCCCCCGCGGGGGCGGCCCAGCGCTCGCGGGTCACCAGCGGGAGCTCGCACACGCCGACGGCACCGAGGCCCGCGTCGAGGAGGCAGCGGGTGGTGGCGCCGAGGGGGGCGACGAGGTTCCAGACGGGCGCCGTCGGGCAGCGGGCGCGCAGGGTGGCGGCCATCGCGGCGAGCGCGGGGACGGTGCGCCACGCGTTGGCGACGCCTCCGGCGCCGAGCCCCTCGTCGCCGACGAGCCCGAACTCGCGCGGGAACGCCTCGTCGTGGGCCCTCGCCGCGAGCCCCCCGACACGGACGAGGAGCACCACATGGTCAACCCCGTCGGCAGCCTCTTCCAGTGAGCTCGCGGCCGTGACGGACGCGCCGGGGTGCGCGGCCTTCGCGCGCGCGTCGGCCTCCCGCGCGATGGCGGCGAGGCGGCCTGGGTCGCGCGCGCTGAGACGGACGGAGACGTCCCCGAGCGCCCGCGCGAGCGCCTCGCAGAGCACGGGCGCGTACACGCCTCCGCCGACGACCGCCACGGTGATCATGCGCCGAAGAACTCCCGCACCGCGGCGATGGCGTGGTCGATCTCGCCGTCGTCGTGCTCGTGGGAGAGCGGGAGCGTGAGCACCGACGCGGCCCACGCCTCCGCGCGCGGGAGGGAGACGTCGGCGAAGCGCGCGGCGTGGGCGGGCTGGCGGTGGGCGGCGATCGGGTAGTGGAGCCCGGCCTGGACGCCACGGGCCGCGAGGTGCTCGCGGAGTGCATCGCGGCGCGCAGTGCGGACGACGTAGAGGTGCCAGGCGTGGCGGGCGTCGGGGTGCGTGGCGGGGAGCGCGAGGTCGCCGACGCCACGGAGGCCCTCGACGTAGCGGGCGGCGAGCGCGGCGCGGCGGTCGACCCAGGCGTCGAGGTGGCGGAGCTTCACCGAGAGGACGGCCGCCTGGAGCGTGTCGAGCTTCTCGTTGGACGACACCGCGCCGAACTCGTACTTGCCGGTCTTGCCGAGGTTGCGCGTGACGCGGACGGACTCGGCGAGCGCGTCGTCGTCGGTGAGGAAGGCGCCGCCGTCGCCGAAGGCGCCGAGGTTCTTGCTGGGGTGGAAGCTCAGCGCGCACGCGCGGCCGAAGCCCCCGATGGACCTCCCCCGCCAGCGCGCCCCGTGGGCCTGCGCGCCGTCCTCGAAGAGCGCGAGGCCGTGCGCGTCGCAGAGCGCGCGGAGCGCCGTCGCGTCGACCGGGTGCCCGTAGAAGTGGACCGGCAGCACGCAGCGCGTCCGCGGGGTGATCGCGCGCTCGGTTCCCGCCGCGGTGAGGAGCCCGTCGTCGCCCTCGGGGTCGACCAGCACCGGCGTCGCGCCGGCGAGGACGATCGCGGTGACGGTTCCGGTGAAGGTGTGGGCGCCGGTGATCACCTCGTCGCCGGTGCCGACGCCGAGGGCCTTCAGCCCGAGCACGAGCGCGGCCATCCCCGAGCCGACGCCGACCGCGTGGCGGACGCCGTGGTACGCCGCGAGCTCGCCTTCGAAGGCGGTCACCGCGTCGCCGAGGATGGGGTCGTCCTCGAAGAACGCCCGCCGCAGCGCAGGCTCGAGCTCGCCCCAGAGCGCGCGGTACTGGCGCGCGTAGTCCTTCGATCGAACGTTCATCCCGCCCCCACCGTGTGCTCCGTGGAAATCATCGGGCGGACGCGTCGCCCCGCGGCCGCGTCGAGGTAGCGCGCCGCCACCGCCGACCAGTCGTGCGCGCGGGCCACCGTCCGGTTGCGCTCGCCCATCACCTCGCGCAGCGCCGCGTCGTCGAGCAGCCGCCCGACCGCGTCCGCCAGCGCCTCCGCATCGCCCACCGGAACCGTGAGCCCGTTCACGCCGTCGCGCACGAGGTCGACGCAGCCACTGACACGCGACACCGTCACCGCCCGCCCGGCCGCCATCGCCTCGAGCAGCGAGAGCGGCGACACCTCGTAGCGCGAAGCGAGCACGAAGACGTCGGCCTGCTGGTAGGCCCCGACGAGCTCGTCGCCGTAGAGCCCCGGGTGCGCGACCACGCGGTCGCCGACGCCGAGCGCGCGGGCCCTCTCGACGAGGGCGTCGGTCCCCTTGCCGACGAACACCTGCCACACGTCGCGGCGCGCGCGGACGACGCGGGCGTGGGCGGCGAGGGTGACGTCGTGGTTCTTGGTCGGGTGGTCGCGGGCGACGCTGAGCACCACGCGGGCTTCCTTCGGGAGCCCCAGCGTCGCGCGCAGGTCGAAGCGCGAGGGCCGGGCGTAGCGCGCGGCGTCCACCCCGTTGGGGATCTCCACGACGCGCTCGGGCGGCGCGCCGAGGCTCACCATCTGCGCGCGGGCGTCGCGCGAGAGGGCCACGGCCGCGCGGCTGCCGGCGAGCCCGCGCGCGAGGGCTTCTTCACAGTGGTAGCGGGCGCGGAGGCCCCAGGGCTCGGGGTTGAGCTCGGCGCCGTGGCAGGTGACCACGTAGGGGATGCGCGGGCGCACCGACGCGAGCCACGCGCCGCAGGGGTAGCCGTAGTGCGCGCTCACGAGGTCGGGGCCCCAGGCGTGGAGCATCGCCGAGAGCACCAGGGCCTGCGCCGCGCCCCACGGAACGCGGTGGTAGCCGAAGCGCGTGGCCCCGCGCAGCATCGGGTAGCGCCGCGCGGTGTAGCGGGCTTCGGGGTGCGGGGGCGCGTCGTCCATCCAGTGGAAGACGCACACCGCGTGGCCTGCCGCGCACCACGCGTTGGCGAGGTGGTGGACGGCGAACTCCGCCCCGCCGACGTTGGGGAGGAAGGTCGCCGTCACCACCGCGATGCGCACGGCCGCGGAGTCTACCCACGCCCCCGCCCCCGCCGGAAGCGCGCATCGCGCGTCCGTGCACGATGAACTTCGCCCGCCCGCCGCGCAACGCAGCCCGCCCGGAGCCACTACGCACGCCGTGCCACGATTGACCGTCTGCTCTGTCCTCGCGAGCCTCGCGCACGGGGGCGGGACCAACCGCGTCCTCGCCTTCGCGCGCGCCGTCGACCGCGCCCGCTTCGACCACCTCGTCGCGGTGTGTTACGCACCGCAGGATCGCTACGACGCCCGCTGGGGCTCGATCCGCCAGGAGTACCGCGACGCGGGCGTCGACCTCGTCGAGCTCGGCATCGAGCCCCGCCAGCACCTCCTCGGGCGCGGCGCCGCGCTCGCGGCCGGCGGGGCCGTCGCGGCGAACATTGTCACCCGCCTCGCGGGCCTCGTCCGGGCGCGCAGGGTCGACGTGCTCGACGCGCAGCACGGCACCATCGCCGCGCTCGCCGTCCCGGTGGGGCGCCTCACCGGCCGCGCGGTCACCGTCACCGAGTACCACCCCTGGGAGCGCCCCGGCACCCGCACGCTCGGCCGCCTCGTGCTCGGCGCGGCCGACGCGGTGATCTGCGACTCGCAGCTCCGCGGGCGCGAGATCGATGCGTGGCTCTTCCGCCCGCACCGGCGGCTCGCGGTGATCCCCAACGGCATCCCACGGCCCGAGCCGACGCGGCCGCGCGCCGAGATGCTCCGCCACTTCGAGCTCCCCGAGGGCTCTGACGTGCGGGTGATCGCGCAGATCAGCCGGCTCGTCCCCTACAAGGGCCACGACGTGCTCCTGCGGGCCGCGCGGCGCGTGCTGGAGGCCGAGCCGCGCGCGTACTTCCTCTGCGTGGGCTTCGCGGGGCTCGACCCGGGGCACGTCGACGCGCTCCGACGCGACGCCGCGTCGCTCGGGCTCGCGGAGCGCTTCCGCTTCGGGGGCTACCCCGGGCCCATCGGCGACGTGTGGCAGCTCGTCGACTACCACGTCCACGCCTCGCGCTACGACTCGCTCCCGATCGCGATCACCGAGGCGATGGCGCTCGGGCTCCCCTCGGTGGTGACGCGGGTCGGCGGCATCCCCGAGATGGTGAGCGACGGGGAGACGGGGCTGGTGGTTCCGCCCGACGACGTCGACGCGCTCGCCGGGGCCCTCGTGCGGGTGGTGACCGACGGCGCCCTCGCGCGGCGCTTGGGCGACGCGGCGCGGGCCCGCCACGCGGCGGGGTACGTCCCCGCGGTGATGACCCGGCGGCTCGAGGCGCTCTTCGCGGAGGTGGCGCGCGAGCGACGATCGTGACGCCCGCGGGCTTACGCCCAGCGGTTTGCCCAACGCGTGCTGAAGCGGGAGTGGCGCTGGAGTTGATGGGGGAGAGGCCGCGCCCTTGACCGCGCCGCCCTCCCGGCATGTACGCTCCGCGCCCGTGACCCTCCCTTCGTCGCTCCCCGCCCGCCGTTTCGCTGCGTGCGCCCTCGTGGCGCTCGCCGCCTGCACCGAGACCCCCGCCGCGCCCGCCGACGCCGCGCCCGCGGACGTCGCCGCCGACGCCCCGAACGACGCCGCGCCCGCGGACGTCGCCGACGCCGCGCCCGCGGAGGACGTCGCCCAGCCGCCGCAGCAGGACCCCGCCGACTGCGACCCCCTCGACGAGGCCCAGTGCGCGCTGCCGTGGCCCTCCAACCTCTACCTCCGCGCCGACGCCACGCGCCCCACCGGCTACGCGCTCCGCTTCGGCGCGACGAGCCTGCCGCGCAACCGGGCGGGGGTCTTCATCGACGCGTCGAGCCTCGCGCACCTCGACGGGTACGGGCTGGGCTCCCCGATCATGACCGTCTTCCCCAACGTGGACGTCTCGGGGATGCCCGACGAGACCGCGATCGACCGCTCCCTCGCGGCCGACGCGCAGGCGCTGCTCTTCGAGGTCAGCGGCACGACCCTGCGCCGCGTCCCGTATTGGGTCGAGCTCGACGGGCAGGAGTCCGACGTCGCGCACAAGACCCTCTTCCTGCGGCCCGCGGTGATCCTGAAGGAGGCGACCCGCTACGTCGTGGCCTTTCGCAACCTCCGCACCACCGCGGGCGCGGCGATCGCCCCCTCGCGCGCCTTCGCCGCGCTGCGCGACGGCACGGCCTCCAACGACGCGCGCCTCTCCCCGCGGCAGGCGCGCTTCAACGAGGTGTTCACGCTGCTCGAAGCGGCGGGCGTGCCGAGGGCGTCGCTGACCCTCGCGTGGGATTTCAACACCGCGTCGAGCCGCGGGCTGCACGGCCGGATGCTCGCGATGCGCGACGACGCGCTGATGCGAACCGGGGCGATGGGCCCGGAGCTCCGTATCGACGACGTCCGCACCTTCCTCCGCGCCGCCGACGGCACCGACCGCCCCGTCGACGCCAACATCGGGCTTGAGCTCGGCGGCACCATCGAGGTGCCCGACTACACCCGCGAGCAGCGGATCCCGACGGCCTCCGCGCCGGTGCGCGTGCTCAACGTCGACGCGATGGGGCGCCCCGCCGCCAACGGGACTCGGAG
Source organism: Polyangiales bacterium (assembly GCA_046351555.1). GTDB lineage: Bacteria > Myxococcota_A > Polyangia > Polyangiales > CAISKJ01. The sequence continues at coordinate 159,833 of JAXLYI010000022.1, read as the reverse complement.
CGTCCCCTTCATCATCCGCGTGCCCCACAGCGCGATGGACGGGATGCCCGTCGGCGCCTTCCTCTACGGCCACGGGCTCCTCGGGTCGAACGAGGAGGTGCGCTCGGGCGCGGTGGGCACGCTCGCGGCCTCGCAGCGGCTCATCGCCGTCGCCGCCAACCTCTCGGGCATGAGCCAGGACGACGTGGGCTCGGTGTTCGGCGCGCTGCAGGACATGACGTGGTTCCGCGCGGTGGGCGAGGGGCTGCACCAGGGGATGGTGCAGTGGGTGCTGCTCGCGCGGTCGGTGGGCCGGCGCATGGCGACGCTCGACGCGCTCACCTCGCGCAACGTCCGCTTCAACCCCGGCGAGGTGTACTACGCGGGCAACTCGCAGGGCGGCATCTTCGGGGGAACCTTCATGGCCGTCACCCCCGACGTGACCCGCGGCTACCTCGGCGTGCCAGGCAACAACTACGGCACGCTGCTCCACCGCTCGGCGGACTTCACGTCGTACTTCACCTTCCTGCGGATGTCGTATCACGACACCCAGGACCAGGCGGTGCTGCTCGCCGTCACGCAGCTCCAGTGGGACGGGACCGACCCGGTGAGCTACCTGCGGCACATCCAGGCCGAGCCCTTCGCCGGCAACATGCCGCACGCGGTGCTGCTCGGGCCCGCCAAGGGGGACTACCAGGTGTCGGTGATGACCAACGAGGTCGCCGCGCGCAGCGACATCGGCATCCCGCTGATGGCCAACTACGACCGCGAGCGGATGCCCTTCGGCTGCACGCAGGCGGCCTACCCCCGCCGCGGCTCCGGGGTGGTCCTCTTCGACTTCGGGAACCCCTGGCCCACGCCGGGCAACCGCCCGCCGGTGGAGATGCCCCCGGGCGACCCGCACAGCCGCCCGCGCGCTGCGCCCCACCATCAGCGGCAGATCGCGACCTTCTTCCGCACCGGCGAGATCGTCGACGTGTGCGGCGGCGACGGCTGCAGGCCCGACTGAACCTCCGCGCCGTGCGCGACCTTCGTCTCGAGTTCGCCGTGAATCCACACCATTCGCGCCATCGCCCAGGGTTCGCCCGGCCTGCCCTCGCTGAGTGGTTTAGGCTCACCCTGGGCTTCGAGCATGGGATCGCCCGGTCGGTACCGGGCTCCCAACGTGGCGACGTGGGCGACGACCAACGTACGCAACTCGCACGTGCTCCCGGAATCCGCCACCGGGCGGATGATCCCATGCTCGAAGCCCAGGGTGAGCCTAAACCACTCAGCGAGGGCAGGCCGGGCGAACCCTGGGCGAGTGCGACGCGTCTTCACGGCGACCCCCGGGCGACGGTTCGAACAGCCGGCTTTCGTGAAGGCGCGGTGCGCCCACCAGGCCGCGCCGTGCTACCCCGTCCGCTCGTGCGCCCCCTCCTCGCGTTCGCGTTCGTGCTCCTCTCCGCGGCGGCGTCGGCCCAACCGAGGCGCCCCCCGGCGCGGCGCCCGACGGTGGCCGAGCTCGTCGCGCGGGCGCGAACCCACGTCGCCGCGCACCGCCCGGCCGACGCGCTCGCGGCGCTCGACGAGATCCCCGCGCGGTCGCGCACGACGCCGGCGGCGGCCGCGGCGCGGGCCCTGGCGCTCTTCGACACGCTGGGGGTGCGGCTCGAGCCGATGGCCGCGCGGGCCCTGGCGCCGTCGGCCCGGCGCGACCTCGACGCGGTGGTTCGGACGCTCACCACGTGGACGGCGGCGCACGGCGACGACGGGCTCGCGCAGCTCACGCTCGGGCGCGCGCTGATGGCCCGCGGCGACCTCGAGCCCGCCGCCGCGCGCCTCGACGCCGCCGCCCGCCTCGCCCCGCAAGACCCCGTGCCCTGGAACGACCAGGCCATGGCCCTCGTCGCCCTGCGCCGACTCCCCGAGGCCGAGCGCTGCCTCTCCGAGGCCACGCGCCTCGCGCCCGGCGACGCTGAACCCTGGAGCAACCTCGGCGCCGTCCGCCTCGCCCGCGGCGCCGCCGACCGCGCCGCGGAGGCCTTCCGCCGCGCGATCGAGGCCGCCCCCGCGGAGCCGCGCCACCACTCCGACCTCGGCTCGGCCCTCCTCGCGGCGTCGGACGTCCAGGGCGCCATCGCCGCATACCAGCGCGCCGCCGCGCTCGCCCCCGACAACGCCGTCGTCCTCGCCAACCTCGGCTACGCGCTCGCCCACGCCGACCGCCTCGACGAGGCCATCGCCACCCTCCGCCGCGCCGTCGAGCGCGCGCCGCGCAGTGTCACCGCCTGGAACAACCTCGCCACCGCCTACGCCCGCCGCGGCGACCGCGCCCGCGCCGCGGAGGCGCTGCGGCAGGCGATCGCCGTCGACCCGAGCGACCCGCGCGCCGCCGCCGCCCTCGACGCCCTCAACGCCTCGCCTTCTCCGGTCGCTCGCTAGGAAAACGTCCGGGCGCCGGTGCCCCGGGGGCAAAATGCGCCTTTGCGCGCCGCGGGGTTTTGATAGAGTGCGGCAAGACATGCCGCGCTACCGCTCGCACGGCCTCACCGACGTGGGCCGGGTCCGTAAACATAACGAAGACTCCTACCTGCACGACGACGCGCTCGGGCTGTACGTGGTGGCCGACGGGCTCGGCGGCCACGCGGCGGGCGAGGTCGCGAGCGAGGAGGCCGTCCACCAGGTGCGGGCGTGGGTGCGCCGCGAGCGGGCGCGCTTCGAAGGCCTGGTCGAGAACCCCTACGACACCGAGCTGCACGGCGGCGCCGAGCAGATGATCCGCAGCGCGATCATGTCGGCGACGTACCTCATCCACTCGATGGCGGAGTTCGACGACTCCAAGGCGGGCATGGGGACGACGCTCTCGGTGCTGCTGCTCCTCGGGCGCGTGGCGGTGGTGGGCCAGGTCGGCGACAGCCGCATCTACCTCACCCGCGACGACCAGATCGCGCAGATCACCGACGACCACACCCTCATCGCCGCGCAGATCCGCGAGGGGATGATCACCGAGGAGGAGGCGCGCTTCGCCCCCCACCGCAACGTGATCACCCGCGCCGTCGGCAGCCACGAGTACGTCGAGGTCGACACGCGCGTCGTCGAGACGGTGCCGGGCGACCGCTTCCTGCTCTGCACCGACGGGCTTCACGGGTACATCGAGAGCGAGGACGAGGTGCTCCAGCATCTCTCGCTGCCCATCGACGAGGCCGCCCGCACGCTCATCGACCTCGCCAACAACCGCGGCGGCAAGGACAACATCACGGCGATCGTGGTGCAGGTCGAAGAGGTCTGACGGCGTAAGGCCTCCCATGCGCCTCGCCCCCCTCCTCGCCGCGCTCTCCCTCGCCGGCTGCGGCGCGCGCACGGGCCTCTCCGACGAGCCCTTCACCGTCGACGGGCTCACCTGCTCGGACGTCGCGCTCCTCGCGCGCCCGGCGCGGCCGCGGACGCTCCAGGTGACGCTCCCCCGCGCCGCCGCGCGCGAGGCCCGCTGGGAGGTGGTCGGCGCGCCGGCGGGCGTCGCGCTGCGCGACGTGGCGGGCGCGACGGCGACGTTCGAGTCGAGCGTGGAGGGGCGCTTCCAGGTGCGGGTGACGGCCCCCGCGGGCGACGGCGCGACGGACTCGTGCGAGCTCACGGTGGTGGTGCGCGCCAACGGCCCGGTGGCGTCGTGCCCGGCCGAGCTCACCACGTCGCCCCTGCGCGCGGTGGCCGTCCGCGGCGGCGCCCAGAGCGACCGCGGCATCGCGAGCGTCGCGTGGACGGTGGAGCGCGTGCCGCCCACGAGCGCGCGCCCGGCCCCGCGCCCGGCCGACCGGGCGGTGACGTCGTTCACGCCGGACGTGGCGGGGGAGTACGGGCTGCGCCTGCGGGTGGTGGACAGCGCGGGCGCGTCGGACGAGTGCACCACCGTCGTGCGCGCGGTGCCGCGGGAGGGCCTGCGCGTCGAGCTCGCGTGGGACCCGCCGGGGCGCTCGTGCCCGCGCGAGCCCGGCGCCGCGTGCGACGGCAGCGACGTCGACCTCCACCTCCAGCGCGACCCGGGCACCGGCACGCGGTGGCGCTCGGACGACGAGTGCTACTACTTCAACTGCAACGCCTCTGCGGGGCGGCGGCTGCCGTGGGGCTCACCGTCCACCGACGACGACCCGCGCCTCGACATCGACGACGTCGACGGCCACGGCCCCGAGAACATCAACGTCGACCGCCCCTCGGCCCGCGCGTACCGCGTCGCCGTCCACTACTTCGACGCGCACGGCGCCGGCCCGCAGGCGGCCTCCGTGGTGGTGTACTGCGGCGACGCGACCCCCGCCGCGCGCTTCGGACCCGTCACGTTGATGTACCGCGGCACCACCGAGGCGAGCGATTTCTGGGCGGTGGCCGACGTGCTCCCGCGCGCCGGCGGCGGCTGCGACGTGCGCCCGATCGCGCGCGCCGGCGCCCCGTGGATCGTGAGCTACGGCGACGCGGTGCGCGGGGAGACGCCGCCCGCGCCGTGAGGTGAGCGGTCAGCGGCGCGCGCGGGCGCGGAGACGTCGCGCGCGCTCGACCGGGTCGGGGTGGGTCGAGAGGATCGACGGGACCGGCTGCGCGCCGAGCGACTCGAGGAAGCGCGCGAGCCCTTCGGGCCCCTCCCCCCGCCGCGCGAGGAGCGACGCGCCGAAGTCGTCGGCCTCCTCCTCCATGGCGCGCCCGTAGCGCAGGCCCTCCAGCCCCGACGCGAGCGCGACCGTCTGCGCGCTCGCCCCCGCGACGTCGCCGAGCACCACCGACGCGGTGATCGCGAGGAGCTGCGCGCCGACGAGCTGCCGCATCCCGTGGCGCCGCACCGCGTGCCCGAGCTCGTGGGCGAGCACGCCGCGCAGCACCGCGTCGTCGCCCTTCGCGCGCGTCACGAGCCCCGAGAGGACGAACACCTCGCCGCCCGGCAGCGCGAACGCGTTGGGCGTGTCGTCGCGCACCGGCGTCACGCGCAGGCCCGGCAGCGCGGCGCGCTCGGCGGGCGTGAGCGCGGCCACCACGTCGGCGAAGGCGCGGTCGATGCGCGCGGCCTGCGCGGGGTCGACCGGCGCGTCGAGTTGGTGCGACTGGCGCTGGAGCTCCGCGAACGCATGGCCGACGGACTGGTCGGTGGAGGTCGGGATGCGCGCGACGACCGCTCCGGTGATCGCGCCCTGGCACCCGCGAAACGAAAGGATGAGGAGGACGAGCGGCACGACGACGAGGGCGAGCTCGGCGAGCGTGCGCCGGCCGCCTTGACGGAATCCGCCGCCCGCGGGCCCGGCGGCCGGCGCGGTGGATGAGGGCAGGACAGGAAATGGCCCGGGGGGGTTGCGTGGTTCTTCCATCGGGGCGTGGGGGGAGGGTATACCGCGCCGCGTCGAGGCGACGGTCGCTTCGCGCAAACACACAAGAAGGGTCGTCGATGCAGTCCATCGTCAAGCACGAGCCCGCCTTCTCGCTCCTCCAGGTGACCTTGGCCCCCGGCGAGGTGATCACCGCGGAGGCGGGGGCCATGGTCGCGCGTTCGAGCAACCTCACCATGGAGGTGAAGCTCAACGCCGACCCCAACGCGAGCTTCTTCGGGAAGCTCAAGTCGCTCTTCGTCGCCTTCCTCCGCAAGGCGATCGGGGGCGAGTCCTTCTTCGTCAACCACTTCTCCGCGCCGCAGGGCGGCTGGGTGTGGCTCGCGCCCGCGATGAGCGGCAACATCCGCGAGATCCCGCTCCAGGGCCGCTCGATGCTCTTCTCCGCGGGCGCCTACCTCGCCAGCGCCGGGCCCGTGTCGCTCAAGATGCGCTTCGGCGGCCTGCGCTCGCTCCTCGCCAAGGAGGGCGCCTTCTTCGTCGAGGCGTCGGGCCAGGGCAACATCTTCGTCACCAGCTACGGCGGCGTCGACGAGGTGTTCTGCAACGGCTCGTACGTCGTCGACAACGGGCACCTCGTCGGCTTCGACTCCAACCTCGACTTCACCATCAAGTCGGCGGGCGGCGGGATGATGGGCTTCCTCGCGTCGGGCGAGGGCCTGGTGTGCGAGTTCCGCGGCACCGGCCGCATCCTCATCCAGTCGCGCAACATGGGCTCGCTCGTCGACTGGCTCACCCGCCTTCTCCCCTGACCGCGAGGCACGAAACCGATGCAGATCAACGTCCTCTACCGACCCTCGCAGGCCATCGCCCAGGTGTGGCTCCAGCACGGCGAGGCCGTCATGGCCGAGACCGGCGCCATGGTGGGCATGACCCCCAACGTCCAGATGCAGACCCAGTCGGGCGGGCTCGGCAAGAGCCTCATGCGCATGATGGGCGGCGAGTCCTTCTTCCGCAACACCTTCACCGCACAGGGCGGCAACGGCGAGGTGCTCTTCGCCCCGCCCCTCTGCGGCGACCTCGCCGTCCTCGACGTCGGCCAGCAGCAGTGGTCCATCACCCAGAGCTGCTTCGTCGCCTCGTCGCCCACCGTCGACATCGAGACGAAGAGCGGCGGGCTCAAGGGCCTCTTCTCCGGCGCCGGGCTCTTCGGCCTGAAGACCAAGGGCCAGGGCCAGGTGGTGGTCGGCGCGTTCGGCGCCATCGAGCAGGTGATGGTCGACGGGTCGATGGTGATCGACACCGGCCACCTCGTCGCCTGGGACGCCAACCTCCAGTACAAGGTCGGCAAGAGCGGCGGCGGCTGGATCGCCTCGATGCTCTCCGGCGAGGGCCTCGTGTGCCACTTCCAGGGGCAGGGGATGGTCTACCTGCAGTCGCGTAACGCCAACGAGTACGGCCAGGCCATCGGCCCGCTGCTCCCCCCCGTCGAGCGCTGAAGAGGAGACGCAGCCATGCAGCACCAGATCCGTCACAACCCCGACTTCGGCGTCGTCCAGGTCCAGTTCGACCAGCCCGGCGAGAGCCTCATCACCGAGGCCGGCGCGATGGTGGGCCGCGACTCCGCCCTCCAGATGCAGACCAACATGCAGGGCGGCCTCGGCGCGGCCCTCAAGCGCAAGATGCTCGGCGGCGAGAGCATCTTCCAGAACACCTTCACCGCCACCGCGCCGGGCCAGACGCTGTGGTTCGCCCCCGCCGCCGAGGGGTCCATCCAGGTGATCGAGATGCAGCCCGGGATGGAGATCTTCCTCCAGTCGGGCGCGTACCTCGCCTCGACGCCGGGCGTGCAGCTCGACACGAAGTGGCAGGGCGCGAAGGGCTTCTTCGCCGGCGGGCTCTTCCTGCTGCGCGCGACGGGCCAGGGGCTCCTGTGGTTCAACACCTACGGCGGGTGCCACATGGTCGACGTCGGGCAGCAGTACCCGGGCTACATCGTCGACAACACGCACATGGTGGCCTTCACCTCGGGGCTCCAGTACCAGGTGCAGAAGGTCGGCGGGATGAAGAGCCTCTTCCTCTCGGGCGAAGGCGTCGTGTGCAACTTCCAGGGGCGGGGGCGCGTGTGGATCCAGACGCGCAACCCGAGCTCCCTGGCCTCCTTCCTCAACGCCTTCCGCCCGGTGAAGACCCGGAGCTGAGGCGCCCCCGTCAGCGCGAGCGGCACTGCGGGTTGTGCGCAGGGTTGCCGTTGCCCGTCTTGTAGAAGAAGTAGTCGGCCTCGTACGGCACCGCGACGGTCGCGCCGGGCGAGCACGCCCCCGCGGGCGTGAGGCCGCCGACGGTGTTGAGCCGCTGGATGCTCGTCACGTCTTCGAAGCGCCCCTCCCCGCTGTGCGAGACGGCCGTGAGCAGGAGCCACGGCACGGCCGTCGGCGACACCGCCACGCCGCCCGCGCGCTGCATCACCACCACGCTGCCGTCCTGGTACTCCCACGCGGGCCGCGTCGGGCCGTCGGCGCTCGCGTAGTGGCGGCCCACGGTGTGGCCGCAGTCGTTCTGGAGGCGCGCCACCGGGCCGGTGAACGTCCAGGCCGTGCCCGCCGCGTTGCAGGTGTAGTTCTGCGTGCCGACCGCGTGCAGCGTGAACCACAGCCGCTGGTCGGCGGCGGGCGTGAGCGACGTGCCCGCGGCGCCCGCGGCGGGCATCGGGTCGGGGCAGCGGTTGACGGTGAGGGCCTCGGCGCCGGCGGCGAGCTCGTCGTCGGCCGGCGCGCACGAGGGGAGCGCGAGGCAGGCGAGGGAGAGGAGGGCGGCGGCGGCGGTGGAGAGCGGGCGGTTCATGATGGGATGGCTCCTGCGGTGGGATGGGGACGTCGCGGGCCTCGCGGCGTCTCCGCGCGACCTGGCGGCGGAGCATTGCAGCCCGCGCGCCGCGCCCCGGCGGCCCGCCCTTCGCGCGAAACCCCTTGAATGCAGGTGCTATTGCGGCGTGTCGTCGCCGCCACGGCGTCGCGGGGACGCCACGTTGCGCGCCGCGACCTTGAGCCTCGCGGGCGCGTCGCGGTAGAAGGGTCTCCGTGAGATCACACGGCGCACGTGTGGGGTCGGTGCGCGCCCTGCTCGGCGCGGCGGCGCTGCTCTTTGCCGCCTCCACGTCGGCGCAGCCGGCCCCGTCGCCCGAGGCGTCGCGCGCCGCCAACGCCGCGTTTCAAGAGGGGGTGCGCCACCTCGACGCCGCGCGTTACGCGCAGGCCGCGGAGGCCTTCGAGCGCTCGCTCGCGCTGCACGAGACGGCGGCGGGCGCGTACGACCTCGGCCTCGCCCGGCGCGCCCTCGGCGACCCCGTCGGCGCCGTCGCGGCGTTCACGCTGTTCCTCACGCGCGCGCGGCCCGAGCACCCGGCCCGCGCGCGGGCGGCCGCCGCGATCGCCGCGCTCCGCGAGCAGATCGGGCACGTCGTCGTGACGGTGGAGGGCGAGGCGGCGGAGCTCCGGGTCGACGACGCGCCGGCCCGTCTCGAAGGGGGCGTTCACGAGCGCGACCTCGCCCCCGGGGCGCACGCGTTCGAGGCCCGCTGGCCCGGCCTCGCGCCCGTTCGCATGGAGGTTGCTCTCGCCGAGGGCGAGACCGTGAACATCCCCATGCGCCCGCCCGTGCTCCTGCCCGCGCGTGACCTCGCCGCCGTGGTGCTCCCGCGCCAGCCGGACCCGTCGCCCGCGCGCCCGCTGTACCGCAACCCGTGGCTCTGGGTGGGCGTCGGGGCGGGCGCCGCGGTGGCGGCCGCGGTGGTGACCGCCGTCGTCCTCTCGTCGTCGCCCCCGTCGTACAACGGCGGCACCTGGAACACGCTGGTCCAAGGCGCCGCGGCGGGGCCGTGAGCGCGATGCGCCTGCTCGCCGCCCTCCTCGGCGCGCTCGCGACCCTCGGGTGCGGGCCGGAGGCCAGGACGCAGCTCGTCGTGCGGGTCGAGGGCGACCTCCACGCGCCCGACGACCTCGACGCGCTCGTGATCCGGACGACGGCGCCGGGCGCTGCGGAGACGACGCGGCGCATCGAGCTCGGGGCGGGCGCCGGGCGTCGCGCGCTGCCCGGGAGCTTCGGCGTCGCGCCGCTGGAGGGCGACGAGGCCGAGCGCGCCGTCACGGTGGAGATCGACGTGATGCGAGGGACCTGCCCGCGCTTCACGTACCGCGCGGAGGCCGCGTTCGTGCCGGGGCAGTCGACGGTCGTGTCGGTGTACCTCGCGCGGCCGTGCGCGGGGCCCGCGTCCGCCGACGTGTGCGCGCCGCGGGAGGTCTGCGTCGGGGCCGCGGGGCGCACCTGCGGGCGAGAGGGTCGCTGCGTCGACGCGCGCGGCGTGGCCGACCCGGTGCCGCCGCCGCGGGAGCGCGCGGTGCCGACGCACGGGGCGGCGGTCAGCATCGCGCCCGACGACACCCGCGCGGTGGTCGCGCTCCGCCGCTCGCCGTACGTGGCCGTGCTCGACCTCGACCTCACGCGCCCGCCCGCAGCCCAGCGCGTCGAGCGGCGCGTCACCGTCCGCGCCGTGCTGCCGTACGCCTCCGCGCCGTCGGCCCCCGCGCCCGCGGACGTCGACCCGGAGGGCTGGGCGACGGTGGTGAGCAACGACGGGGCGACCGCGTGGGTGGTGCTGCGGCGCGCCCAGCGGGTGATGCGCGTCGACGACCTGCGCGGCGCGCCCCACTTCGCGGCCGCGTGGGCGCCGACGGGGAGCGAGCCCACGGGCATCGCGATCTCGCCGTCGGGCCGCCACCTCTACGTCACCAACTTCGCCGACGGCACCGTCACCGTGATCGCCGCCGCGACGATGGGCGTCGAGATGACCCTCGACCTCAACGGCCCGCTCGCGCGCTCGGGGCGCCTCGGGAGCGTCGCGCCGCGGCCCGCGCTCGCCCACCCGCGCGGGATCACCATCAGCAACGACGGCGACGCCGACGACGCGGACGAGGTGGCGTGGGTGACGGAGTTCTACGGGCAGTGGCGCGACCCGGCGGAGGTGCAGGGGTACGACGACCCGCTCACCCCCACGCACGTCGGCACGCTGCGCCCCGAGGTCCACCCGGGCTACTGGGACGTCGCGCGCGTCGGGGTGATGTACCGCATCCCGCTCGACACCCACCTGCCCGACGAGCGGCTCGCGGTGATCCCGCCCGTCCTGGACACCGGCTTCGACGACGCCGCCGGGCGCAGGACGGGCTGCTACCCCAACCTCCTCTACGCCCCCCACTGGAACGGCGGGCGCGTCTACGTCACCGGCACCTGCGCGTCGCCCGCGGGGCCCGTCGGCGAGGCGTGCCGCACCGGCGTCGCGTGCACCGCGCTCTCGCCCGAGGACGACTTCGACCCCGGCAACCACCGCACGCTCTCGCACGCGGCGATCTTCACGCTCGACGCGACCACCGGGGAGGCGCTCCCGACGACGGTGCTCACCCAGCGCTTCTGGCAGATGTACACGGGCCAACTTCCGACGACCGTCAACACGCCGTTCCGCGGGGCGCCCGGCGACGACGCGCGACGGCGCATGCCGCTGCTCCCGCTGGGGATGGCCTTCACCCCCGGCGACTACGTGGGCTACGTGCTGGGCTACGGGTCGGACGCCGTCTTCCGGGCCCGCTTCGACCGGCAGGGCTTGCTCGACCAGATCGGGACCGAGGGCGCGGCCGGCCTGGGCTTCATCGACCTCGACCCCGACGAGGCGCGGCGGGCGCACCTGCCCGCGGGGATCGCGATCGACCACCTCCCGACCCACCTGCAGACGGCCCTGGTGGTCAACGCCAACACGGCCAACGTGTCCGTGATCGACCTCGACAACCAGGTGGTGGAGCGCGTGGTGTCGGTGCTCCCCGCGGGCCACGCGGAGACGCCCGACGAGGCGGCGGTGCGGGAGGGCCGGCGGCTCTTCGTCACGGGCCTCGGGCGGATGTCATGGCGGGCGCAGGCGTGGAGCTCGTGCGAGACGTGCCACCCCGACGGGCTGAGCGACGGGGTGACGTGGTTCTTCGCGCGCGGGCCGCGGCAGTCGCCCTCGCTCGACGGCTCGTTCGTCGTCGACCGCCAGCGCAACGTCCACCAGCGCCTCTTCGGGTGGAACGCCTCCTTCGACGAGGTGCACGACGTCGAGAGCGTCATCCGCAACATCAGCGGCGGCGTCGGGGCGCTGGTGAACGACCCCGCGGCGACCACGCGCGCCGCCCGCGTCCTCTACCAGGAAGACCGCCCGGGCGGCGGCGACGCGTCGCACGCCGCCACGTCGCAGGTGGGGCTCAACGGCGTGATCGCCGAGGTCCCGTCGGCCGTGCCCGACCTCGCGCGCCTCGAGGCGTACGTCCGAAGCATCCGCGCGCCGCGCCGGCCCGTCGGGCTCGACCCCGCCGCCGTGGCCGCGGGGCGCCAGACCTTCGCCACCGCCTGCGCGGGCTGCCACGGGTCGCCGCGGTGGACGGTGTCGCGGCGCTTCTACGCCCCGTCCGAGGCCGCCAACGCGACGCGGGGTCGGCTCCGGGTCGCGCGCTACATGACGCCGCTGGCGCTCTTCCCGGGCTCGATCAACCCCGCCCTCGCGACGGGCCCCGCCGCGTTCCGCTACGACGGCCCCGACGCCAACAACGACCACATGCAGTGCGCCGTCCGCGTCGTCGGAACGCTCGGGGATCGCGGCGCCGCCGTGGCGCTCGCGGGCGTCCCCGTGCTCGAGGTGCGGCAGGACATGCGCACGATGTCGCTCGGGACGTCGGGCTTCAACCCGCCCTCGCTCCTCGGGCTCTCGCTGTCGGCGCCCTACTTCCACGCGGGCAACGCGCGGACGCTGGAGGCCGCCTTCGCCCCGACCTTCGCCGCCCACCACAACGTGTGGTGCAAGAACTGCTTCAACCCCAGCTTCGAGCACCTCGCGGGCGACCTGCGGGCGATGGCGTCGTACCTCCTCTCACTCGACGACGGCGACGACGTCGAGCCGGTGCGGGTGTGGGCCCCCTACGTCGAAGACGCGGCCGACCTCTGCGGGCAGTGGGGCGAGCCGTGACGCGCACCACCGTCCGCCTCGACGACGACGAGCCCGCGGCGCCGGCGCCGGGCGCGCGCGTCGGCGACGTGATCGCGGGGCGCTACCGGCTCGCGCGGGTGCTCGGCGGCGGGGGCATGGGCACGGTGTACGAGGCGACCCACACCTTCACGCACCGGCGCGTCGCGGTGAAGCTGGTGCACCGCGCGCTCGCCGCGGAGCCGCGGGCGGAGTCGCGGCTCGCGCGGGAGGCGCGGGCGCTGGCGCTCTTCGATCACCCGGGCATCGTCGCGGTGCTCGACGGCGGCCGCGACGCCGACGGGACGCTCTACCTCGTCGAGACGCTGCTCGACGGGGAGGACCTCGCGAAGGCCCTCGCGGCGGGCGCGGTCTCCCCGGGTGAGCTCGCGGTGGTCGCGGCGGAGACGCTCGACGCGCTCGCCGCGGCGCACGCCCGCGGCCTCGTCCACCGCGACATCAAGCCCGAGAACATCTTCCTCGCGCGCGAGCCGGGCGGCCGGCGCCGGGTGAAGCTGGTGGACTTCGGCATCGTGCGGGCCACCGAGGGGAGCGACGCGCCGCCCCTCGCCCAGACCGGCGAGCAGCCGACGCAGACGGGCTCGGTGGTGGGGACGCCGCGCTTCATGAGCCCCGAGCAGGCGCGCGGCGAGTCGGTGGACGCGCGGACCGACCTCTGGTCGCTCGGGGCGGTGATGTTCTTCGCGCTGACGGGGCGCCACGCGATCGAGGCCGACAACTACAACGCGCTGATCGTCCGCCTCGCGACGACCGCCGCGCCGCCGGTGGCCTCGCTGCGCCCGGACGTCCCCGCGGCGCTCGCCGCCGTCGTCGACCGCGCCCTCGCCCGCGACCTCGACGCGCGCTGGCCCACCGCCGCCGCGATGGCCGACGCGCTCCGCCCGCTGCTCCCTGCGGCGCCGCGCGACGAGGCGCGCGCGTCGCTCCCGCCCGCGCCGACGTCAACGCCCGCACCGACGGCGCCTCCGACACCGACGGCGCCTCCGGCGACAACCCGAACCGCCGCCGCGCTCGCGCTGGGTCTCTCCGTGGGGGCTGCGCTCGCCGTGGGCCTTCGTCCGTCGCCGCGGGCTCCGGTCGCGCCGTCGCCCGTGATGGTCGCGCCGAGCCCTCGCCCTCCGTCGCTCGATGCCGCCGCGCCCACGGACGTCGCCTCGCCGCACGCGCGGCCCGACGTGGCAGACGCGGTGGTCGACGCACCGCCCGACGCGCCACCGCCCGACGCCGCGCCGCCGCGGACGGACGCGGGGCGGACGCTCGATGCCGGTCCTGAGGCGGCGGTTCGGGTGGGGCCGCGCCGCCCGCCGCGCGACGAGCCCATCCGCCAGATGACCGAGTAAACGATGGAACGATGTGCGCGGCGCGGTGATACCGTTGCGCCATGAGCGAGGGAGCAACCGTTCGGTCGGGCGACGACGCGCCGGAGGTGCCGCGGTTCCGCGTCGCGGTGACGGCGGGGCCCGACGCGGGGGCGACGGCGACGGCGCGTGACGGGCGGATGACCGTCGGCACGGCGGAGGGCGTCGCGCTGCGCCTCACCGACCCGACGGTGAGCCGCTACCACGTCGAGCTCGTGGCGGTGAAGGGCGGCATCCGCCTGCGCGACCTCGGGAGCACCAACGGCACGCTCCTCGGGCGGACGCTGCTGCAGGAGGCCGTCGTGCGCGACGCGGTCGACCTCACGCTCGGGCGCACGCGCGTCACGCTCTCGCTCGGCGAGGAGCGCGAGCGGCTGCCGACGCACACGCACCCTTCGTTCGGCGCGCTGCTGGGGCGCTCGGCGGCGATGCGGGCGGTGTTCGCGGTGCTGGAGCGGGCGGCGGGGACGACCACGCCGGTGCTGATCACGGGCGAGAGCGGCACGGGCAAGGAGCTCGCCGCGCGGGCCGTCCACGGCGCGTCGCCGCGCGCGTCGGCGCCGCTGGAGGTGGTCGACTGCGGGGGCATGCCCGCGACGCTTATCGAGAGCGAGCTCTTCGGGCACGAGAAGGGCGCGTTCACCGGCGCGGTGGGCGCGCGGGAGGGCGCGTTCGAGCGGGCCGACGGGGGCACGCTCTTCCTCGACGAGCTCGGCGAGCTGCCGCTGGAGCTTCAGCCCAAGCTCCTCCGCGCGCTCGGCGAGGGCGAGGTGCGGCGGCTCGGGGGCGCGCGCCCGCGCAAGGTCGACGTGCGCGTCGTGGCCGCCACCAACCGCGACCTGCGCCGCGAGGTGAACGCGGGGAGGTTCCGCGCCGACCTCTTCTACCGCCTGGCGGTGGTGCAGGTTCACATGCCGGCGCTGCGCGAGCGCCCCGAGGACGTCCCCCTGCTCGCGATCTCGCTGATCGAGAAGATCAAGCGCGAGCGCGGTCTGCCGGCGGACGCCAACCTCGACGCCGAGGCCCTCGCGGCGCTCGGCACGCAGTCGTGGCCGGGCAACGTCCGCGAGCTCCGCAACCACCTCGAGCAGCACCTCGTGCTCGCGGGCGCCGCGCAGGCGGTGTCGCCGTCGTCGCCGCCCCCGCACGCTTCGCGCGACGGCATCTTCGACGGGCTCGACCGCATGCCGCTGCGCATCGCGAAGGCCGAGCTCATCGAGCGCTTCGAACGCGCGTACGTCACCTCGCTCCTCGAGCAGACCGGGTGGAACGTCGCCGAGGCCGCCCGCCGCGCGGGGATCGACCGCGTGACGATGTTCCGCACGATCAGCAGGTACGGGGTGCGGCGCGAGGGCTGACGGGGGCGCGCGTCGGGGGACGAAATCGTGGCGCCGCGGGGCCCGAGGTGGTCTACCTTTGCCCCCGTCCGCCGCGATGCCCGACGACCCGCCGACGCCGCCCTCCGCCGACGCGACCGTGCCCGACGCGCCGACGCTCGCCGCCGCGTCTGCGACGTCGCCCGAGGCGCCCGCACCGACGGCCACGCAGACCGCGCCCGACGCCGCGCCCGCGGGTGCGTCCGCAGGTGCCCCCGAGGCCGCGGACGACGACGAGTGGGAGTACGTCGACGAGGACGAGGACGACGAGCCCGACGGCGCGCAGGCCCCCGCCGCGCCGCGCGCCCGCTCGCGCGTCGCCGAGCTGCTCGCGCTCAGCGCGTTCTGCGTGATGCTCGGCGGGATGTTCGCCGGCGCGGTGCTCGGGGTGATGTACGCGCCCGCCCGCCGCGCCGCCCCGCAGGGCGTGGGGGCGCTCGCCGCGTCGCGCGCGGACGCCTCGCCGGAGACAGGCGCCACCATCGCGCTCGCGGCGGACGCTGCGTGCGACGCCGACGAGGCCGGCGCCGCGCAGGAGGCCGACCCCGAGCTCGCCGGCGACGGCGTGATGGACGACCTCGACGACGGCCCCGCCGAGCCCGTCCCCGCCGCCACGCCGACGGCCCCCGCGCCCGCACCGCCGCGCCCCGTGCTCGCCCGCACCACACCGCCCTCCGCCGCGCCCGCCCCCGCGCCCGCGCCCGCGCCCGCGCCGCCGCACGGCCGCCGCGTCGTCACGTCGGACGACGTCCCCGAGGGGCCCGCGCAGGGCTACGTGCACGGGCGCGCGACCCGCATCGTCGTGACGCGGCTCGACGGCAAGCCCGTGGAGGTCCACACCGCGGCGGCCTACCGGCGCATGCGCGAGGCCGCGCAGCACGACGGCGTGGCGCTGCGCATCGCGAGCGGCTTCCGCACGATGGAGCACCAGCAGGCGCTCTACCGCGCGTACCGCCAGGGCCGCGGCAACCTCGCGGCGGTGCCTGGTCACTCCAACCACCAGAGCGGCCACGCGCTCGACCTCAACACGTCGACGCCCGGGGTGTTCCGGTGGCTCACGCGCAACGGGCGGCGCTTCGGCTTCCGCCGCACGGTGCCCACAGAGCCCTGGCACTGGGAGTGGTGGTGAGGGCCGGCGTCGGGGGCTGAAAGAGTGTAGATCAATCGCTCCCGTCGGCACGCCCGCGGCGCAAACGGCATCGGCTCGCGCTCTCCGGGCTCGCGGCCTCCATCCCCCGCTCGCCGAGCCTCGCGCGTTGACCCCTTCCCCCGGCGCAAAGCCGCCAGGGGAAGGGGCACTGTCGCAACCGGGATTCACCGGCGCCGGGCCATCGCGACGCCACGAGCACCAGACGCCGAGACGCCACGAGCACCAGACGCCGACGCGTCCCGGTCGAGACAGAGCCCCTTCCCCTGGCGGCTCTGCGCCGGGGGAAGGGGTCAACGCGCGAGGCTCGGCGAGCGGGGGATGGAGGCCGCGAGGCTCGGCGAGCGGGGAGAGGCCCCACGAGGCCCGAACCTTGGGCGCGGCGAGAATCGCGGGACTTCACGACGAACATGAGACCCCTGCACCCGTTGAGATCCACGCACCACCCCGCCGCGCTGTGGCTCGCCGCGTGCGCGTTCGTTGTGTCGTCGGCGCGCGCCGAGGCGCAGGTGGGGGCTGACGTCGCGCGTCGCTCGCTCATCGACGCGGCCTCGGCGGCGGCGCGGGCCGGCGACCACGCGCGCGCCCTCGAGCTCGGCGAGCGCGCCCTCGCCCTGCGCGCCACGCCCTCGCTGCGGCTCTTCCTCGCGCGGGAGCACCTGCGCGCGGGCCACCCCGTCGAGGCCCTCGCGCAAGCGGGCGAGTGCGCGACGAGGGCCCGCGGCGACGCGACCGTGCCCGACCGCGACGCGACGCTCGCGCGCTGCGAGGCGGTCGCGCGGGAGGCCGAGCGGGGCGTCGCGCGGTTGACCCTGCGCGTGGCCTCCCCCGCGCCCGAGGGGCTGCGCGTGACGGTGCGGGGGGAGGTCGTCCCGGCGGCCCTCTACGACGTCGCGTGGCCGCTCGCGCCCGGGGAGACGTCGGTCGACGCCACCGCCGCGGGGCGCGTCGCGTTTCACCGCGACCTCACGCTGACGGCGGGCGCGAGCGAGACCGTCGACATCACGCTCGCCGAGGCCGAGGTGATGGGCGAGCGCCTCGGGCTCGCCGCCAAGGTGCACCCTTCGCGCCCTCCGAGCGCTGGTCGCGTGGGTCGCGCGGGGTCTCGGAGCGAGCCCAGGTCAGCTACGACGAGGCGATCTCCGCACTGCAGACGGCCGCGGAGCCGCTGCGGGGCTCGGCGCGGGCGATCAGGGCATGGTGGAGCGGGAGCTGGGACGCACATTCCCGGAGCGGGCGACACTGCGAGCGCGGCGCGCCACCTCGCGCGGGCTCGATCGATACCGCGCCGGTCAGGTGCGCCTGCTCGCCGCCCTCGTGTTGAAGCGAGCCGGTGAGCAGGCGCTGCTCGACCTTCGCCGCTTCGCGGAAAAGTGAGGGGCGCCACGAGCCTGCGCGGTGTGCTCGCGGTGGCCGGAGCGGTAAGAGTAAAAAGCTGGGGTCGGTGCCGCGCGGTTTCCGGGTGGCCTACTGCGTCGGTAGCGGGGCGTAGCCGGAAAGGTCGCCTTGAGCTGGAGATGTGGCCTTCCTCGACGAGCTCCCGACGACCTCAACCGAGTGGCGGGCCTCGCACCACCTCGGTCGAGTCTACGCCAAGGCGGGGTGGCCGAAGGACGCCGTCGAAGCCTTCGAGCGAGCGCTCGTCCTCGCCCGCACCAGCGACAACGATGCGGAGGTCGCGAGCGCCACGCAGCTCGGCCGCGCCCTGCTCCACCTCGGCGCCGACGAGCGGCGCTCCGGCGTTCGACGAGGGCCCCGCGGTCGCGACGCGGCGGCGCTCGCCGACGTGGTCGCTACGGAGATCCGCTCCGACCGCGCCGTGATTCCGACTCCACTCACGGACACGACGAGGCACTCCACGAGCTCCGCGGAGCTCCTCGCCGCGTCGCCCCCTGCCCGACACGGCGTCGTATGCGATCCAAGCGAACGAGGTGGGCATGGTGCTCGTTCGCGCGAAGCGTGGGGCGACGCCGAGATGTTCCCGGCTTCCTGCGCGCGAGCGCCTGCGCGTCGCCGAGCGAGAGCCTCAACCGCCGCGCGCAGCGCCTACAACCTCGCCTTCGCCCTACAGGAACTCGACCTGCGTCGAAAGAGGCAGAGGAGGCCGCCGCCACCGCTGCGTCGATGGTCACGGCGCTCGACGCGGCGCCCGAGAACCTCCGGTCCGCGGTCGCCGCGTTGACGCAACGCGAGGTAGGCTCCCCGACGCGCCGACATAGAATGTCGCGGCCCCCGCCCGCGACGTGGTCTACCCCGCCGCCTGCTCCGCGATGCCTGACGACCCGCCGACGCCGCCTTCCGCCGACGCCACCGTGCCCGACGCGCCGACGCTCGCCGCCGCGTCTGCGACGTCGCCCGAGGCGCCCGCGCCGACGGCCACGCAGACCGCGCCCGACGCCGCGCCTGCGGTGTCCGCCGGCGCCCCTGAGGCCGCGGACGACGACGAGTGGAGTACGTCGACGAGGACGAGGACGACGAGGACGACGGCGCGCAAGCCCCCGCCGCGCTGCCCGCCTCCTCGGTGCCGCGTCGCCGAGCTGCTCGCGCTCAGCGCGTTCTGCGTGATGCTCGGGCGTGGAGCCGTTCGCGGGCGCGGTGCTCGGGGTGATGTACGCGCCCGCCTGCCGCGCCGCCCTGCAGCAGGGCGTGGCGCGTGCTCGCCGCGTCGCGCACGGATGCCCTCGCCGGAGATAGGCGCCACCATCGCGCTCGCGGCGGACGCTGCGTGCGGCGACGCCGACGAGGCCGGCGCCGCGCAGGAGGCCGACCCCGAGCTCGCCGGCGACGGCGTGATGGACGATCTCGACGACGGCCCTGCCGAGCCCGTCCCCCGCCGCCACGCCGACGGCACCCGCGCCCGTCGCCCCGCGCCCCGTGCTCGCCCGCACCGCGCCGCCCTCCGGCCGCGCCGGCGCCCGCGCCCGCACCTGGGCGCCCGCGCCGCCCCACGGCCGCCGCGTCATCACGTCGGACGACGTCCCGAGGGGCCCGCGTATTGCCGTCCACGTGGGCGCGCGCGACCTGCATCGTGGTGACGCGGCTCGACGGCAAGCCCGTGGAGGTCCACACCGCGGCGGCCTACCGGCGCATGCGCGAGGCGGCGCAGCACGACGGCGTGGCGCTTTCGGCATCGCGAGCGGCTTCCGCACGATGGAGCACCAGCAGGCGCTCTACCGCGCGTACCGCCAGGGCCGCGGCAACCTCGCGGCGGTGCCCGGCTACCCAACCACCAGAGCGGCCACGCGCCTGACCTCGCCACGTCGACGCCCGGGGTGTTCCGGTGGCTGACGCAACGGGCGCCGCTCGGCTTCCGCTGCACCGTGCCGACGGAGCCCTGGCACTGGGAGTGGTGGTGAGGGCCGGGGTTGACCCCGGGCCGCGGGGCCGCGGCCGCTCGCACGGCGTGAGCCCGCGCGCTCGGACCGCACGCCCGACCCGCGCGTGCGCGGCACCGGCTCCCGCACCGCCCCCCGAGCGCTCCCCGCGCGCGCCTGAGCTCCCGCAGCGCCGCGCCCCCTCCCGCAACGCCGCGCGCGAGCCCACTGGCGCGGCCTCCTCGCCCGCCCGTCGGACGCGCGTGTCCGCACCGCCGCGCCCCTCGCGCGAACGCCGCCGCGTCGTGTGCGGCCCCCGGCCACGCGCGCCTCCGGCCGCGTCGTCCGCACCTCCGCCGCCGGCCACGCCCGACCGCCCCGCGCCGCCGCACGAGCCCGCGTCGTCGCCGCGCGAGCACGCGCGCCTCCGCCCCGAGCACCCGCCCCGGGTGCGGGAGCCCTCCGCGCCGTGCGGGTGCCCGGCGTCGCGACGTCGACCACCGCGCGCGCCGCTCATGGTCGCCGGGGCACCGTCCGTTCACTCCGCGCAAGAAGGAGATCGCATGACCAACCCGGAGACGCCTCACGCCGTCAGTGAAGACACCCTCGTCCGCATCGCGCCGCGCGCCCTCGCGCTGCTGTCGGGGCTCAGCCGCAACCCCGCCGCCCGGGTTCTCCTCGCGCCCTACGGCTACACCGACGAGGAGCACCAGCTCGGCTGGTCGCTGCTCAACGCCACCGGCGGCGCGCCGTCGGCCTTCGTGAAGTCCGCGCCCTCCGCCGCGAGCGTCAACGGCGCCATCGCCGAGCTCGGCGCGTGGGGCGTGCGGATGTTCACCGTGGCCGACGCGTCGCTCGCCCACGCGCACCGCCCGCAGCATGCCTTCCTCTTCCAGGGGGGGCTGGAGGCGAAGCAGGGCGCCGACGCCGTCGTCGCGGTGGGAACCTTCCTCGCCCGGCTCGACGGCCTCGAGCGCGACCCGGCCCGCGCCTCGACCCGCGCCGACGACCGCGCCGCCCTCGGCCGCCTCGCCAACCGCGGGCTCACCGAGGAGGAGCGGGCGCGCGCCCAGCGCCTCGTCGACGCCGTCCAGGAAGGCGCCGCGCTGCCCGACGCGTCCGCCTCCGCCGTCACGGCCGCCGACGCCGCGCGCCTCGCGCTCTACGCGTGGTTCGACGAGTGGTCGAAGATCGCCCGCGTCGCCATCACCCGCCGCGACCTGCTCATCCGCCTCGGCCTCGCCTCGCCGCGCAAGGCCGCCCGCGCCGCCGCGCCGAAGCCCGCGCCCGACGCGAAGCCCGCCGCGCCTGACGCGAAGCCCGCCGCGCCCGCGCGCCCCTCCCTCCTCCCGGCCCGCCCCTCGGCCGCGCCGTCGCCCAACTGACACAGCGCCTGCGCAGCCGCGCACCGGCCGCGCGGGCGAAGCGTTCCATCGACAGCGGCGAAGCGGCTCTGTTATGTTCTCCCGCCCCCTGCGGACGGTGCGGGAGGCGCCGAGACCCGATGGACGTCGTCTGCGAGCGTTGCAAGGCCGAGTACGAGTTCGACGACGCGCTCGTCTCCGAGCGCGGCACCACCGTCAAGTGCACCACCTGCGGCCACCAGTTCAAGATCTACCGCCCCGCGCTCGGTGAGGGCGGCCGCTCGTCGTGGCACCTGCGCCGCCCCGACGGGACGGTCATCCCCTTCGACTCGCTCGCGGTCCTCCAGAAGTGGATCCTCGAGGGGCGCGTCACCAAGGTCGACGAGATCTCCCGCCCCGGCGAGCCCTGGAAGAGCCTCGGCGCCATCGCCGAACTCGAGAGCTTCTTCGTCACCGGCGAGATGCGCGCCGCCCCGGCGCCCGCCACGCCCTCGCACCGCCCGCCGCCGCCGCCCGGTCCGCTCCGCCCGCCGACGCCCGCGCGCGGCGCCCCCGGCGCGCTCCCGCGGGCCCCCAACTCACTACGCCCCGCCGTCGGCGCCCCGCCGCCCAACGCCCCCGGCGTGCACAGGCCCGAGCCCGTCGACCACTCGCGCACCGCCCCCGTCGGCACGCCCGTGATCCCGCCCGCGCCGCGCCTGCCCACCGGCGGCCACCGCGCCGCGGTCAGCACCGTCGAGGGCTACGTGCTCGACCCGGCCGCGGCCCCGCCCCCGCCGCCGAAGAAGGTCCCCTCGCTCCCGCCGCCGCCCGACCGCCCCGCCGATCGTTCGGCCCCGCACGATCGACCCGCGCCGCCGGCCGCCGAGCGCTCCGCCCCGCCGCCGCCCGCGCCCGCCGTCGCCTCGACGCCCGCGCCCACGCTCCCGTCCGCGCCGCCGCTGCTCGCGCCGCCGCCGCCCGCGCCCGCCGTGGACGACGACGACGACGCCTTCCCGGCCGTCGCGCCGGCGGGGGGCGGGTCGCGCGGGATGTTCCTCGGGCTGGCGCTCGGGCTCGCGGTGACGGTGGCGCTCGGCGGCGCCGCGTGGCAGCTCGGGTACCTCCGCACCAGCACCGCCCCGCGCACGCCGCCGACGTCCGCCACGCCCGCCGCGTCGCCCGAGGTCGCCGCGCGCGTCGAGGCCGCCCGCCACCTCGCCGCCCGCGCCACCCCGCGCGCCCTCGACGACGCCCGCGAAGAGCTCACCCGCGCCCTCGCGCTCGCCCCCGACGACGCCGCCGCGCTCGCGGCCCGCGCCCACGTCGTCGCCCTCCACGCCGAGCTCCTCCGCCAGCGCGCCGACGACCTCGACGCCCGCGCCGCGCTCCCCGGCGCCGACGCCGCCGGGCTCCGCGCCGAGGCCGCCGTCGTCCGCCGCGACGCCGTCGAGCGCGCCGACCGCGCCCGCACCGACCTCCCGCGCGCCGAAACCGCCATCGCCTCCCTCCGCGGCGAGGCGCGCGCGAAGGCCGAGGCCGCCCTCGCCGACGTCGCCCGCGTCACCGGCGACGCCGCCGCCGCGCAGCGCCACGTCGAGGCCGCACGGCTCGCGGGCGGGGGCCCCGACGCCGACCTCGCCGCCGCCCTCGTCGCCCGCGACGCCGGCCTCGCCACGCAGGCGATCGAGGGGCTCCGCGCCGTCACCGGCCGCCCCGACGACGCCCGCGCCCGCCTCGCCCTCGCGCGCCTGCTCGCCGCCGCCGGCGACGCCCCGGGCGCCCGCCGCGAGCTCGACGCCGTGCTCCAGGCGCAGGCCGACCACCCCGACGCCCGCTCCCTCGCCGACGCCCTCACGCAGGACGTCCCGCCCATGCGCGCGACGTCCGCCGTCGTCGCCGCCGCGCCCGACGCCGCCGCGCCCCCCGCCCCCGCGCGTACACCGACGCCCTCGCCCACGCCCGCGGGGCCCGGCGAGGCTCCGGTCGCGCGACGCAGCGACGCGCCGCCCGTCGCGGGCCGCTCGTACGCGCAGCTCGTCGACGACGGCGAGCGGCTCCTGCGCGACCGGATGGAGGTGACCCAGGCGCGCGAGCGCTTCCGCGCGGCCCTCGCGCAGCGCCCCGACGGATGCGAGGCGATCACGGGGATGGGCGACGTCGACCTCGAAGACCGCGAGCTTTCGAGCGCCGTCACGCACTACCGCCGCGCGATCTCCATCTGCCCGCGCCACGGCGACGCCTGGGTCGGGCTCGGCCAGGCCTACACCTCGCAGCAGCGCTACGAGCAGGCCGTCGACGCCTACACCCGCTACCTCGAGGCCAACCCCGGCGGCGCCCACGCCCACATGGCCCGGCAGCACATCGAGCAGCTCCGCGAGCGGATGGGCGCCGCGCCCGCGCCGACGCCGGGCAACTGAGCACCCGCGATGACCGTCGCCCTGCCCCAAGACGCTTCGACGTCCCCGGAGGCCGCCTTCGACCTCTCGCGCCCGTCGCCGCTGCCCCCGCCCGCCCGCGCCGACGCCGACCTGCGCGACGAGGTGCTCGACGCCGAGCGCGCCGTCGCCCGCGCCGACCTCGCCGGCCCCGCCGAGGCGCGCGTCGCCGCCCGCGTCGCCCTCGCCGAGCTCTGGCTCGCCCGCCACGCCGTCGGGCCCGCGCTCGAGGCCCTGCGCGCCGCGGAGAAGCTCTCGCCCGGCGCCCCCGCCGTCGCCGAGGCCTCCGCCCGCGCGCTGCCCCACGTGTCGCTCCTGCGCGAGGCCGCCCTCGCCCGCCGCGCGATCGCCCGCCAGCGCCCGTCGCCCGACGCCTGCCACGCGGCCGCGTGCGCGTGGCTCCGCACCGACGACCTCGCCGAGGCCACGCAGGCGCTCGACGAGCTCGCCCGCGTCGCCCCCGACGACCCGCGCACCGCGCAGCTCACCGTCACCTTCGCGCGGCTCCGGTCGAGCGCGCAGGGCGGCGGCGGCCTCGTGGCGACGCTGCTCGAGTGCGCCGTGCGCGCGCGCCGGCTCGACGACCGCGAGCGGTGGCGCGAGCACGCGCTCGACGCGTGGTTCGAATCGCGCGGCGCCGACGGGGGCGAGCTGCTCGCCGAGGCCCTCGCCGCCGCGGGACGTCCGCGCGCCGCGGTGTACGTCGCCGCCGAGGCGGCAGCCCGCGCGCTCGAGGCCGCCCCCGCCGACCTCGCCGCCGCCGCGCGGGTCCTCGTCCGCTGCGCCCGCCTCGCGGAGACCGCCGGGCTCCCGGGCGAGGCCACCGCGGCGTGGATGGTCCGCGCGCTCCTGCCCGACGACCGGGCCCGCGACGCCCGCGAGTCGCTGCGCGACCTCCTCGCCGAGCGCGGCCTCGCCGTCGACCTCGCCGCCCGCCTCCGCGCCGACGCCCGCCGCGCCGCCCCCCCCGCCCGCGCCGCGGCGTGGAAGGGCGTCGCCGCCACGGAGATCGGCGCCAACCCGGTGATGGCCGCGTTCGCCCTCGCCGAGAGCCTGCGCCACCAGCCCGACGACGCCGAGGCGCTCGACCTGCTCGCGTCCTTCGCCGACGACCCCGCCCTCGCCCCGGCCGTGCGCGACGCGCTCTGGGTCCTCGCCCGCGCGCCGTCCCCCGAGCGGGCGCCGCGCACCCGCGCGCTGCTCTGGCTCGCCACGTTGGAAGAGGCCGCCGGCGACCTCGCCTCGGCCGAGGCCGCCCTCGCCGCGATCGACGAGCCCGTCCCCGAGGTGTTCGAAGCGATCGCGCGGGTGCACGAGGGGGCCGACGCGCAGGCGACGCGCGTCCACGCGGTGCTCGAGGCGATCGACGCCGCCGCCGCGGACGACCGCGACACCCTCTACGAGCACCTCCTCGCGGACTTCGCCGAAGCGCCCGGCGCCCTGCGCGACGCGCGGCTCAACGCCCGCGTGCTCGGGCCCCGCGCCGCCAGGGATGAGCGGGCCGCCACGCTGTGGGTGCGCGCCGCGCGCCGGAGCGACGACCCGTCGCAGCTCCCCGCCACGCTCCGCCGCCTCGCCACCCGCGCCGAGGAGCCCGCCATCCGCGTGCGGGCGGCCCTCGCCGCCGCCGAGGAGCTCGACCAGGCCGGCGAGACCGCGGAGGCCGCCGAGCTCCTCGCGCTCGTGCTCGACGAACTCCCGGGCGACGCCTCGCTCGCCGCCGCCCTCGCCGCCCTCGCGGAACACAGCGAAGACCCGGGCCTCGCCGTCGACGCGCTGCGCGCCGTGGCCCGCGCCGCCAGCGACCCCTGGGAGCGCGACTTCCTCCTGCGCTTCACCGGCGCCCACGAGGGGATCTTCGCCGCCTTCGCCTCGTGCCTCTCGACGCCCGCCCCCACCGCGCAGCGCTGCGCCGACCTCGCGCGCCTGCACGACCTCGTCGGCGACGCGACGTCCATCCTCGCCGCCCGGACGCGCGCGCTGATGGCGCAGGGCGGCCCCGTCGCGCAGGCGCTGGAGGTGTCCGAGCGCTTCGCCGCGTTCGCGCCGCACTCGCCCGAGGCGACGATCGCGTGGTTCGGCGCGGCCAACGTCGCCGGTGACCGCGAGCAGATCGCCTCGTCCTCCGTCGCCGTCGCCCGCTCGCTGGCGGGCGCGCGCGACGTGAGCGCGGTGACCCGCTCGGCCCTGGCGCGGCTGGAGTCCTTCAACGCGCCCGACGCGGCGCGCGCGGTGGCGCTGGAGGCCGCGGCCGCCGTGGGCCTGAGCGACCGACCGCTGCGCGCCGCGGTGCTCGAGGCCGTCCGCCGCAACCCCGACGCGCCCGAGGCCGCGCCGCTGCTCGAGCACATCGCCGCCAGCGCGGGCGCCATCGAGGAGCACGTCCCCGCGCTCCAGCTCCTCGCCGACGGCTACGCGCGAACCGGGGACGTCGCGCTGGAGATCGCCGCGCTCTGGCGCCTCCGCCCCCACGCGCGCGACCGGGCCACCGCGCGGCTCGCCCAGCTCCTGCCGCGCGCGGGCGACCGGGCCCGCTACGCGCGGCTCCTCACCGAGCAGCTCGCCTCGGCCGCGACCGCCGACGAGCGGCGCGCGCGGCTCCTCGCGATCGCCGCGGAGTACGCCGCCGCCGACCCGCCGCGGCCCGACGACGCCGTCGAGTGCGTCGACCGCGTGGCGCAGGAGGGCGGCGGCGCCGAGGCGCAGGGCCTGGTGGTGCGGGCCTTCCTCGCGCTCGGGCAGCCCGAGGCCGCGCACGGACGATTGATGCGCTGGGCGGCGGAGAGCCCGTCGGACGCCGACGCGGCGCTGCGGATGCGCTGCGCCACGCGGATCGCGCGCGAGGTGATGCGCGCCCCCGCGCGGGCGCTGGCGACGCTGCGCACGCTGCTCCGCCGCACGCCGGGCGACCACGCGGCGCTGGCGCAGGCCGAGGAGATCGCGCTCGAGGCGTCGTCGCTCGACGTGATGTTCGCGATCTACAACGACCTGACGGCGGCGGCGGCGGGCGAGCACGCGCGGCACGCGATCGCCTACCGCCGGGCGACGCTGCTCGAGCGGGCGGGGCGCGCGGGCGACGCGCTGGTCGAGCAGTTCGCGCTCTTCGTGAAGTCGCCGGCGCTGGGGGCGTCGTTCTCGGCGGTCGAGCGCCTTGCGGAGCGGTCGGGGCGGTGGGACGTGCTCGTCCGCGCGCTCGGGCTCCTCGCGCTCCAGGCCACGACGCCGGAAACCCGCGGGCGCTACTACGCCGCCGCGTCGGACGTCGCGCGCGAGCGCTGCCAGGACCCGCGCCTCGCGCTCCTGCTGGAGGTCGCCGCGTGGCAGGCGGCCCACGACCCCGCGGTGGAGGCCGCGCTCCGCCGCCGCGTCCGCGCGATGCGCGCGCTCGACCCCGCCGTCGCCCGCGTCGCCGCCGAGCTGATGATCGACGACGCGCTCGCCGCCGCCGCCCAGACCTGGGACGACAACGCGCGCCGCGGCCACGCCCTCAAGGCCCTCGAGCTCTGCGCCGCGGAGACCGACGACGGCCGCCGCGCCGCCGAAGCCGCCGAGCTCTACCTCCGCCAGCACGACGACCCCGCCGCCGGCCGCCGCGCCGTCACCGAGCTCGTCGAGCCCGCGTCCGTCGGGGCCTCCGTGCGCCGCGCCGCGCTCGCCGCGGCCTCGGCCGTCACCTCCGACCTGCCGCCGCGCCCCTCGCGCGACGCCGACGGCTTCAGCGCGCTCGACCTCGACGACCTCTCCTCGCCCGCGGACTTCCCCCCCGCGCCGCCCCCCGTGGAGCCCCCGCCGGCGCCCCCGGTCGAGCCCACCGCGGTGCTTCTCGAAGCACTTCCTGAAGCGCCACCCGCGGCGGGCACCGAGGTGCTCCCGGCGGCGCTCCCCGACGTCCTCGAAGCGTCGCCCGAGGCCGACCACGAGCCGCTCGCCGCGCCCTCCGCGCGCTTGGAGCTCCCTCCGCCCGCGCCGCCCGCAGGGCTCGCCGCGGAGCCCCTCCCGCCGCCCATCGAGGCTCCGCCCGCGTCGTTGCCGGACGTCCCCGCGGCGGAGCCCTCGCTCCTCGCCGAGCACGCGCCGCTCACCGAGCGCCCGTCCGAGCGCCCGCGCGGCCCCCGCACGTCCCTCAAGCCCCCGCGCGCCCCCTTCAACCCCAAGGCCGCGATGCAGGCGGGGTACCCCGTCCGCACGGCGACGCCGCTCTACACCCCGACGCCGCAGCGCCCGTCGCAGCGCCCGTCGCAGCGCCCGCCGTCGAGCGTGCCGCGCCCGCCCGGCTCGTGGCGCCCGCCGCCGCCCAAGGCCCCCTCGGTGCCGCCCCCGCCCGAGGTCGTGGCGCCCCCGCCCGAGGCGCCGCCGTCGCTTCCCGAGGTCCCCTCGCCCCCGGCGCCGACGCCCTCGACGCCCGACGTGGAGCTCGAGCTCGGCGACGAGACCGCCGAGCTGGCCCTCCCGCCCGAGCTCATGGACGACGGCGACGTCGAGGACCTCGCCCCCGCCGACATCACGTTCGAAGCGCCCGCGCCGCCGGAGCCTGCGCCCGAGGCGGTCGAAGCGCCCACACCCTCGCTCCCCACGCCGTCGCTCCCCGCGCCCTCGCTGCACGCGCCCTCGGTCGACGACCTGCGCGCGGCGGCGGAGGCGGGCGACGACGAGGCCGCGGCGGTGCTGGCGGCCGAGCTGGCGCGCGCGCCCGAGACGCGCGACGAGGCTTTGATGCTCCAGCGCCGGCGCTTCGACGCCGACCCGACGCGGCTCGACGCGCTCGAGGGCCTCGCGGACATCTACGCCTCGCTGCGCATGCGCCACGAGAGCGCGGCGCTCGCCTCCGTCCACGCGGTGCTCTCGGGGCGGTCGCTCACCCACTGGCCCGAGGCGCCCGCGCTCGCCGAGCTGGCCGACCCCCTCGACGGTGTCGCGAAGGTGCTGATGCCCGCGCACCACGGGCCCTTCGCCGAGCTCGGGGCCCTCGTGTGGGAGGCGCTCCTCGGGGCCCGCAGCGCCGCCGCCCGCGCGGCCTTCGCCCAGGAGCGAACGGCGGCCTCGGTGCAGAACGAGTTCGGCCGCACCTTCGCCGCGGCGGTCCGCCTGCTCCAGCTCCCGAAGTCCACGGCGTACACGCTGCGCGCCGACCTGCCCGACGGGATGGACATCGCCACGGCCACCACGCCGCCGACGGTGCTCGTCGCCGCGTCGCTCGCGCGCGACACGGCCCGCGCGCGCTTCTGGCTCGGGCGCACGCTCGAGTCGACGCGCGTCGGGCACCTGCCGATCACCGCGGGGCTGGAGGACGGCGAGCACCTCGTCGGCGCCGTCCGCGCGGCCTTCGGGCGGAGCACCCCGGGCCGCCTCGACGCGAGCGTCAGCCGCATCGCCGCGCGGCTCTACGAGGGCATCCCCCCGCGCGCGCTCCGCCGCCTGCAAGACCTCGTCGAGCAGCTCGGCCCGCGGCTCACCTGGCCCGCGTGGCAGGGCGCCGTCGCCGCCGCGCGCGACCACGCCGCGATGCTCGTGTGCGGCGATTTCCGCGCCGCCGCCGAGGCCCTGCTGGAGGAGGCGCCGCCCGACGTCCCGCGCGACGCCTCGGCCGCCGTCGCGTCGTGGGAGCCGCTGCGCGACCTCGCCCGCTTCGCCGTCAGCGAGGAGTACCTGCTCCTGCGCTGGCAGCGCCTCCGCGTCGACCGCTGGTGACGCGCGCTACGGGGCGGGCGGGGGCGCGGCCTCCGCGTCGAGGATGTGGATCTCGACGCGGCGGTTCTGCGCGCGGTGGTCGGCGTTGGAGTTGGCGACGCGCGGGCGGGTGAGCCCGTAGCCGCGCGCGACGACGCGGCGCGGGTCGATCCCGTGGTCGACGAGGTACTGGCGGATGGCGTCGGCGCGGCGCTGCGAGAGCTCCAGGTTGTAGGCGTTGCTGCCGCGGTCGTCGGTGTGGCCCTGCACCTCGACGCGGGCGACCTCGGCGTGGGCCGCGAGGATGGCGACGAGCGAGTCGCAGATGTCGTAGCTGCGCGCGCCGATGATGCGGTCGCTCCCGGTGGCGAAATTGATCGTCCCGAGGATGCGGATCACGCCCTCGCCGAGGGTGACGAGCGGCGGGCGGTCGGGGCAGCCGTCGCCGTCCTCGTGGTTGTTGAAGGTCTCGGGGCGGTCGGGGCAGCGGTCGTTGGTGTCGGGCAGGCCGTCGCCGTCGGCGTCGGGCGCGGGGCAGCCGGGGCGCGCGGGGTCGGGGCGCGGGCCGCGGGGCTCGGCGGGGCAGTGGTCTTGATGGTCGGGGAGGCCGTCGCGGTCGGCGTCGAGGTCGGGGCAGCCGGGGCGGTCGGGGTCGGGCGCGAGGCCGGCGGGCTCGGCGGGGCAGCGGTCGACCGCGTCGAACACCCCGTCGCGGTCGGCGTCCTGCTGCGGGCACCCGGGCCGCGCGGGGTCGGGGCGCGTGCCCGCGGGGACGGTGGGGCAGTGGTCGTCGGGGTCGAGCACCGCGTCGCCGTCGTGGTCGGCGGGGCCGCGGGGCGCGTCGGGCGGAGGGGGTTCGACGTCGGGCGGGGCCGCGGGCGGCGGGCGGATCGTGAGGGCGACGCCGCCGGCGATGTAGCGCGCGTCGTCGCCGTAGCGCTCGGCGGTGCCGTCGGGGAGCGTGTCGGGCACGACGATCTGCCCGTAGCGAAACGCCGGCCCGAGCCCCACCGCGCGCGTCAGGGCGAACTCGAACCCGAGGCCCACGTCGAACGCGAAGCGCCGCGCGAGGCCCGTGAAGGCCCCGCCCGCGTTGCCCTCGACCCAGAAGCGCCCGGCCGTCCCGACCCGCGGCTCGACCCGCAGGCCCCCCATCGGCGCGAACACCCAGCCCGTCTCCCCCGTCGACGAGGGGAACACCCAGTTGGCCACCGACGCCTGGATCGACAGCGGTTCGAAGAGCCGGAGCGCGACGCGGAGCGAGCCTTCGAAGCCCCCGAGGCGGTAGCCCTTGATGTTGCCGTCGTAGCGCTCGGGGTCGACGTTGCGCTGGTAGTCCGACACCATCGCGCTCGCGCCGACCTCGACGTGAAACGCGAGCCGCTCGCTGAAGCGCCCCTGCGCCGCGGCCCGCGAAGGGAGCGCGCCCGCCGCGGCCACGGCCGCAGCCGCCGACCACCAGACCCGCGCGCGCTCCGACGCCTTCACCATGGCCACTCGCCGGCGGATGGTGCGCGCAAACCCCCGCCGGGCACAAATAAAACTTCCGCGCAGGGCGCGCCGCGCCCGATACCTTGACCCCGCCGGGCCCCGCCGCCTACCGTGCCGCCGCAGGCGATGGCACGCGCGAAGGCACCGAGAGTCGACCGGCCGCGGGCGCCGCGCGCGCTTCTGGCCGCGGCGTTTCTCGCGCTCCTCGCGGGCTGCGACGACTTCCGCTTCGCGGGCTCCGTGGTCGGCGGCGACGCGGGCAACGACGGCTTCGCGTGGCTCGACCTCCCGGGCCTCGACGCGCCCGACGCCCGCGCCGACGCCCCCGACGCCGACGCGCCCGACGCCGCACCGCTCGACGCGCCCGACGTGCCCCCCGGCGCGTGCACCTCCAACGCCTCGTGCCCGACGTCCGAGGCGCCCGTGTGCGACCCGGCGACCGGCCGCTGCGTCGCGTGCACCGCCGCCGACGACCGCTGCCCGCGCGGCCGCTACTGCAACCCCGCAACACTCACCTGCGCCGACGGCTGCCGCAACGACGACGACTGCGCGCTGCCCGCCTCGGGCGACGCCGGCGCGTCCCCGCGGCGCTACTGCGACGTCGGCCGGCGCGTGTGCGTGCAGTGCCGGCGCGACGCGGAGTGCCCGGCGGGGGAGTTCTGCGCGGGCGGCGCGTGCGGGGCGAGCTGCTCGCCGACGCAGCCGTGCCCCGCGGGGCGGACGTGCTGCGGCGGCGCGTGCGTCGACACGCAGAGCAACCGCGACCACTGCGGCGCCTGCGGGCGCCCGTGCGCGCTCGCCAACGCCGCGCCCGACTGCCGCGCGGGCCGCTGCGCCATCGGCACCTGCATGGACCCGTGGGGCGACTGCGACGGCCTCGTCTCCAACGGCTGCGAGACCGACCTCCGCGGCGTCAACAACTGCGGCGCCTGCGACCGCGCGTGCCCCGTCCGCCTCGGCGCCACCGCGTCGTGCGACCCGGCCACGCGCGCCTGCGCCTCGCGCTGCAACGCCGGCTTCGAAGACTGCAACGCCAACCCGCTCGACGGCTGCGAGGCCGCCACCGCCACCGACGTCCGCCACTGCGGCGGCTGCGGCCGCGAGTGCCGCCCCGCCCACGCCGCCGCCGCGTGCCGCGACGGCGCCTGCGCAGTGGCCGCGTGCGACGCGGGCTGGGGCGACTGCGACGGCAACCCCGCCAACGGCTGCGAGGTGAGCCTCGACACCGCCACCTCGCACTGCGGGGCCTGCGGGCGCGCCTGCCCGACGCGCTCGGGCGCCACCCCCCGCTGCGCCGCGGGCGCGTGCGGCTCGGCGTGCGACCCCGACCGCGCCGACTGCAACGGCCGCCCCGAAGACGGCTGCGAGGTGATGACCCGCGTCGACCCGCTGAACTGCGGCGGCTGCGCGCTCGCCTGCCGCCCGGCCAACGCCACCGGGCAGTGCCTCTCGGGCGTCTGCGAGATCGCCGCCTGCGACCGCGGCTTCCTCGACTGCGACGGCAACCCCGCCAACGGCTGCGAGGCCGACCTCGGCTCCTCGCCCCGCAACTGCGGCGCGTGCGGGCGCGTCTGCGCGGCCGGGCAGGTGTGCCTCCTCGGCGCGTGCGTGGTCGACTGCGGTTCGCTCACGCGCTGCGGGTCGAGCTGCTCCGACCTCCGCGCCGACAACGCCAACTGCGGCGCCTGCGGCCGCGCCTGCGCCGCCGACGAGGGCTGCTCCGCCGGCGCCTGCTCGCTCGTGTGCCGCCCCCCGTCGACGCTCTGCGCGGGGCGCTGCGTGGTCACCGCCACCGACGCGAGCCACTGCGGGGCCTGCGGTCGGGTGTGCCCCGGCGCCCCCAACGCGACGCCGGTGTGCGCCGCGGGGGCGTGCGGGTTCGCGTGCCTCACGGGCTTCGCCGACTGCGACGGGGTCGCGGCCAACGGCTGCGAGGTGAGCACCGTCACCGACGCGCGCAACTGCGGGACCTGCGACGCCGCGTGCGCCTTCCCCAACGCGGCCGCGACGTGCTCGGCGAGCCGGTGCGCGCTCGGCGCGTGCGCCTCGGGCTGGGGCAACTGCGACGGCGTCGCGGGCAACGGCTGCGAGGCCAACCTCACCAACACCGCCGCCCACTGCGGCCGCTGCGGCAACGCCTGCGCGGGCCAGTGCCGCGACTCGGCCTGCGCGCCCGCCGTCACCATCGACCGCCCCACCGTGATCAACACGGCCGCCGCGCCGGTCAACGGCGCCCGCGGCGCGCGCGCGGTCACCCTCGTCGGCGCGACGAGCCTCGCGCTCGCGTCGGGCGCGCGGGTGGTGATCCACCAGACGCAGGGCCCCGCGGCGACGGCGGGGAGCTACGAGTTCAACACGGTGACGGGCGCGTCGGGGGCGACGGTGCAGCTCGCCAACCCGCTGCGCGTCGACTACGTGACCTCCGGCGCGTCGCGCGCGCAGCTCGTCGTCGTCCAGAGCTACAACGACCTCGTCGTCGGCCCCACCGGCGAGCTCACCGCCCCCGAGTGGAACGGCTCCACCGGCGGCGTCCTCGCGGTCGAGACCACCGGCGTGGTGATCGTCGACGGCGCGATCCGCATGAGCGGCCGCGGCTTCCGCGGGCCCGCGCGGGGATGCCCCTCGGCAGGCGGCAGCAACCACTGCTCGTACGGGCGGCAGGGTGAGTCGTGGTCGGGCCCCGGCGGCGTCGGCCCTGCCGCCAACAACGGCGGCGGCGGCGGCGGCGGCCAGGGCGAGGACTGCGGCTCCGGCGGCGGCGGCGCGTACGGCGCGGGCGCGGGCGCGGGCACCCCCGGCGACTGCGGCAGGCCCGGCTCCACCAGCGGCTTCTGCGCGCTCCGCTGCCCCAACGAGGGCGGCGCGTCGGGCGCGGCCTACGGCGCCTCCGCGCTCGCAGGAACCGTCCACCTCGGCAGCGCCGGCGGCGAGGGCGGCATGGACGAGGACGGCGGCATCCCCGGCGCGGGCGGCAACGGCGGCGGCGTGATCCTCTTGCGCGCGGGCGGCGCGGTCACCGTACGCGGCGCGATCGCGGCCGGCGGCGCCGACGGGCTCAACGGCGACCAGTTCGCGTGCGGCGGCGTCGGGTGCGGGATGGGCGGCGGCGGCGGCGGCGCGGGCGGCGGCGTGTGGATCGCGGCCCCGTCGGTGAGCCTCGGCGCCGGGCTCGTCACCGCCACCGGCGGCGCGGGCGGGCAGTGCACCTGCCGCATCTACGACGTGCGCCGCGCGGCCCCCGCCGGGCGCGGCGGCGACGGCCGCGTCACCGTCACCTCCCCCGCCGTCACCGGGACCACAACCCCCGCCTATGACCCGTCCTGACCCCCGCCGGAGCTCCGGCGCGCCTCTTCACCGCCGCGCGCGGAACGCGCAAACGTCGCACGAAATGCGGCGCACCGCCGCGGCGTGGTGTCCAATCGCGACCGCGAGGCGATGAGCGTGGCCGACCCCAACAGCACCCCCGGCGATTTCGCGCGCGGCGCGACCGTTCTCGGCCGCTACGTGATCGACCGGTGCCTGCGCCGCGAGCGCCTCGCGTCTGTGTACGCCGCGCGCGACCAGAGCGGGCTCTGGGTGTCGGTGTGGGTCGCGCGGCGCGACCAGATCACCCGCGGCGCCGACTCGCCCGACCGCTTCTCGCGCGCCGTCACCGCCGTCGCGTCCGTCTCGCACCCGTCGCTCCCGTCGCTCCTCGCGTGGGACCTCGAGCTCGACGCGCCCGTCATCGTGAGCGCGCTCAAGCCCGGCCGCTCGCTGCGCGACGTCATCACCAGCGACGGCTTCATCCCCATCGACGACGTCGCGCGCGTCGCCTCCGCCGTCGGCGCGGCCCTCCAGGCGCTCCACCGCGCGTCGCCCGCCATCGCCCACGGCGGCGTCAGCCCCGAGCGCGTCCAGCTCAGCGACGACGGGCGCGTGTGGCTCGAGGAGGGCGGCTACCTCCACGCGCTCGCCGCCTCCGGGCTCGTCGCCTCCGCGCAGGGCGTCGCCTACGCCCCGACGGGCTACGCGCTGCCGAGCGAGCGCGTCGGTCGGCTCGACCCGCACGGCGACACCTTCCAGCTCGCGGTCCTGGCGTTCGAAGCGCTCACCGGGCAGCTCCCCTTCGGCGCGTCGCAGCCCTCCGAGGTGTCCGCGGCCCTCGCCGGCAGCGCCCCGCCGACGCCGTCCTCGCTGCGCCTCGGGCTCTCCCACGAGCTCGACGAGCTCTTCCTCACCGCGTGGCGCGCCGGCGAGCCCGACGGCCCGCCCTCCGCCGACGCCTTCGCCCGCGAGCTCGCCCGCGTGCTCGGCGAGGACCGCAACCGCCGCCCCACCTTCCCCGGCGGCGACACGGCCTCGCGCCTGCGCGCCATCGACCCGCAGCTCTCGTCGCTCGCCGGCGCCTCCCCCCGCGGCGCGTCCGCGCTCGACACCGTCGACCGCGCGTTCGACGCGATGCTCACGCCCGACGCGGCCCCGCCGCCCCCGCTCCCGGCCGCGGCCCCTTCGAAGCCGCCCGTGATCGAGTTCGGCGCGCCCGATGAGGGGCCCGCGCGCGCGGCCCCGGGCGTCGTCGACGTGACGCCGGTGAAGCCCACCCTCGTCGGCGCCACGCCCGTCGAGACGCCCGCGCCCGACGACCGCCCCGCGGTCAGCGACCAGGCCACGCCCTCGGTCGGCTACGAGCGCCTGAAGCTCCTCGCGTCCGACGCCCTGCGCGACGTCGACACCGCCGTGCAGGCCGCGCCTTCGTCCGCGACCGCGAGCGCCTCGCCCGACGCCACCACGCGCATCGGCGACGACATGCTCGACGCGCTCCGCAAGACCACGCTCGCGCAGCGCGCGCAGATGCAGCAGGGCGCCGCCGCGGGCCGCCTCGCGCCGCGCGCCCACGTCCACGTCCCCGCGCCCGCCAAGCCGAGCGTGCCGCCGCCGCCCGACGCCGCGACGCGCCCCTCGGCGAGCCAGCTCCCCGCGGGCCGCAAGCGCAAGACGTCCAAGCCCCCGAAGGCCGGGCCCACCTCGCCCGCGCCGGCGGAGGCCGAGGCCCCCGACCACACGGCGATCCCGAAGGCGCCGCGCCTGCCGACGGAGGTCCACACGCTGGTGGGCCACGCCGGGGGGCCGCCGCGCCTGCCGACGCCGGAGCCCGACGTCGCCACCGCGCACCAGCCCCTCGACGAGGTCGCGGTCGTCGCCACGCAGGACATCCTCGACGCCGACCTCCCCGACGAGGCCCGCCGCAGCCCCGAGCCGGTGAAGCCCGCCGCAGCCGTCGCGCCGGAGGCCCCGCACGCGCCGCCCGCCTCCGCCGAATCGACGCAGATCACCGGCACGCCGCTGCCGCCGAAGCCCACCCACTCGCACCGGCCGCCGCCCGTGCCCGAGGCCGCGGCGCACTCGCACCGGCCGCCGCCGCTGCCCGACGACGCCGCGGAGCACCACCCGAGCCCTCCCGCGCCGTCGCACCGGCCCCCGCCGCCGAAGCCCTCGACGCGCCCCGACGCGGCCGACGAGCTCATCACGCAGCCCGTGGGCTCCGGGCTCCAGGCCCCGCCGCCCCCGCCGAAGAAGCCCGAACCGCGTGACACGCGCCCGCCCGGCGAGCGGACGAGCGTCACCCAGACCATCCGCGCCTCGCAGCTCCCGCCGGCCCCGCAGGAGAACTCCTGGGCCGTCGCCGCGAAGTGGTGCGCCGTCTCCACCGTGGTCTCCGCGCTGCTCGTCACCGCGGGCTTCGCGTACCTGCGCGAGACGCACCGCGAGCTGATCGAGGAGCTCCGCCTCGCCCGCGAGCAGGCCGCCCGCACGCCCCCGCCGGCCGACGCCGCGCCCGCGCCGGAAGACGCCGCGCCCGCCGCCGTCGCCGACGCCGCCCCCGAGGCATCCGCGGAGGACGTCACCCTCGCCGACGCCACCGCGGACGGCGCGTTGACGGACGCCACGGTGGCCGACGCCGCGCGCGACGGGGCCGTTGCGCGCCCGCCGACGTCGACCGGCCCGGGCGAGCCCGCGGTTCCCGTCCCCGCGGGGGAGGGCGTGCCCGACGCGGCCGCCAAGGCGCGGATGTCGGGCGCGATGCGCGGCGCGATCAGCGACTGCGTCGAGGGCGTCGAAGACCCGCCCTTCGTCACCGTGGGCGTCCGCTACGACGGGCGAACCGGCGCGGTCACGCGCGTGCGGCTCCACGGCGCGTTCGCCGAGGCGCCGATGGGGCCGTGCATCGAGCAGGCGGTCCGCGAGGTGCGGGCGCCGAGCTTCTCCGCGGCCTTCTGGGAGACGGAGTACCGCTTCCCGGTGCCGCAGCCCCGGTGGCGCCCCGGGCAGCGCTGAGCGAGGCGGCGCACCGGGGGGATTGCCCGGCGGCGGGGCGCGACGTAGCTTCCGCGCCCGAACTATGGCCAGCGGCAGTCAGGACTACTACGAGACCCTCGGGGTCCAGCGCAGCGCCTCGCCCGAGGAGCTCAAGGCCGCCTACCGCAAGGCCGCGCTCAAATACCACCCCGACCGCAACCCCGGCGACGCGAGCGCCGAGGCGAAGTTCAAGGAGATCAACGAGGCCTACTCGGTGCTCTCCGACGCCGACCGCCGCGCCCACTACGACCGCTTCGGCCGCGCCCCTTCAGCGGCCGGCGGCGGGCCGTCGCCCGACATCAACTTCGAGGAGATGTTCGGCGACATCGTCGGCGACCTCTTCGGCAACCTCGGCGGCTTCGCGGGCTTCCGCGGGCGGCGCCAGGCCGGGCGCGACATCGCCTACGAGCTCACCATCACGCTCGAAGAGGCCGCGCGCGGCGTCGAGAAGCCGATCGAGATCGAGCGGCCCGCCCCCTGCGACACGTGCTCGGGCCGCGGCGCCGCGCCGGGCTCGCCGGTCGACCCGTGCCCCGCGTGCAACGGGCGCGGGGAGGTGATGTTCCAGCAGGGCTTCTTCCGCCTGCGGCGCGGGTGCAACCGCTGCTCGGGCAAGGGGTCGATCCCGCGCGAGCCCTGCGCGAAGTGCAACGGCTCGGGCGTCTTCCCCCGCAAGGAGAAGTTCTCCGTCACGCTGCCGCCCGGCGTCGAGGACGGCGCGACGCGCACGGTCGCGGGCTACGGCGAGGCGCCGACCAACGGCTCGCCCTCGGGCGACCTCCAGCTCACGGTGAAGATCGCCGAGCACCCGCTCTTCAAGCGCGAGGACGCCGACCTGCTCTGCACGGTGCCGGTGAGCTTCCCGCAGGCGTGCCTCGGCGCGCAGATCGACGTCCCCACGCTCGACGGCAAGGTGAAGATGCGCATCCCGCCGGGCACGCAGCCGGGCCACGCGCTGCGCCTGCGCGCGAAGGGGATGCCCCGCTTCGGCGGCTACGGCCGCGGCGACCAGATCGTCACCATCCAGCTCGAGGTGCCCGCCACCCTCACCGACGAGCAGCGCGCCCTCGTCGAGCAGCTCGCGCAGAGCATGGGCGAAGACACGCACCCGCAGCGGCGCACCTTCCTCGAGAAGCTCAAGGGCCTCTTCGACTGACCCTCATCGCCCTCCCCTTCGCAAAGCACCACAGCCGCCCATGTCTGCCCCCAAGCGCGACTACTACGAAGTCCTCGGCGTCCCGAAGACCGCCCCCGCCGACGAGCTCAAGAAGGCGTACCGCCAGTGCGCCATGAAGTACCACCCCGACCGCAACCCCGACGACCCGGAGGCGGAGGCCAAGTTCAAGGAGGCGGGCGAGGCCTACGAGGTTCTCTCCGACGCCAACAAGCGCAAGGTCTACGACCAGTACGGCCACGCGGGGTTGGAGGGCCAGAGCTACCGCCCGTCGGACGACGTGTTCGTGCAGTTCCAGGACCTGTTCTCGGAGTTCTTCGGGGGCGGCTTCGGGGGCGGCGGCGGCGCGCGGCGCGGGGGCGGCGGCGGGCAGCGCGGGCCCAAGCGCGCGCAGCAGGGCCGCGACGTCCGAACGAGCGTGCAGGTGACCCTCCGCGAGGCCGTCTTCGGCACGCGCCGCGAGGTCAACGTGGTGTTCCCGTCGGTGTGCGGCGAGTGCGAGGGGTCGGGCGCGGAGAAGGGCAGCCAGCCCACCGCGTGCTCGACGTGCCGCGGGCGCGGCCAGGTCGCGCACGGGGGCATGGGCTTCATGGTCTCGATGCCCTGCGGTGATTGCGGCGGCTCGGGCCACGTCATCGGCAAGCCCTGCAAGGAGTGCCGCGGGCGCGGCGAGGTCCGCACCGAGAAGAAGGTGAAGGTCTCCATCCCCGCGGGCATCGACCACGGCCAGGCCGTCCGCGTGCAAGGACACGGCGAGGGCGGCACCAACGGCGGCCCCGCCGGCGACCTGCTCGTCCTCGTCGACGTTCAGCCCGACGAGCGCTTCGAACGCAGCGACCACAACCTCGTCACCGAGGTGCCCGTCCCCTTCGTCACCGCGGCGCTCGGCGGCGAGGTGTCGTTCACCAACCTCGACGACGCGCCCGTCACGCTCACCATCCCCGCGGGCACGCAGCCCGGCACCTCCCTCACCGTGCGCGGCGCGGGCGTCCCCCACGTGCGCGGCAACGGCCGCGGCAGCCTCATCGCCGTCGTGCGCGTGGAGGTCCCCCGCAAGCTCAACGCGAAGCAGAAGTCGCTGCTCCAGGATTTCGCGCGCAGCCTCGAGGAGCGATGACCCCGCTCGCCGTCCGCGACGGCGTCGTGATCCCGCCGACCGACTTCACCTGGGAGGCGGTCCGCGCCGGCGGCCCCGGCGGGCAGAACGTCAACAAGGTCGCCTCGAAGGTCGAGCTCCGGTTCGACTTCGTAGGCTCCAAGGCGCTCGCCGACGACGTGAAGGAGCGCCTCCGCGCCCTCGCCCGCAACCGCCTCGACGCCGAGGGGCGGCTGGTGGTGACGAGCCAGCGCACCCGCGACCAGTCGCGCAACCTCGACGACGCGCTCGAGAAGGTGCGGGCGCTGGTGCTGGAGGCGCTCGACCCGCCGACGCCCCGCAAGCCGACGAGGACCCCGCACGGGGTGAAAATGCGCCGCCTCGCCGATAAGAAGCACGTCGCGGCGAAGAAGCGCGCCCGCGGCAGCACCTCCAGCGACGAGTAACGGCACGCGTCGCGCACGTGCGCGAGGGCCCGCACACCGCCCGTGCGAGGCGCCGCACCACGGCCGCCGCACCGCCCCGGGATTCCGCGCGTCCGCCGCCGTCACCGGGATTGCAACGGGTGGCGTCGCGTCGGCGGCCGCACAGCGCGGCCCCTCGGCGCGAAGGAGAGATTCGACGATGAAGACGCACACGAAGGTCCGCGCGGGCGCGCTCACCCAGAACCACAGCAGGCTCCGCGTCCGCACCGCGGTGAAGGCCGGCTCCCTCACGGTCAACCACAGCAGGCTCCGCGTCCGCACCGCCGTGAAGGCCGGCGCCCTCACGCAGAACCACAACCGCCTCCGCCTCGCCTGACCCTCTTCCCCGCCGCGCGCGCCTCACCGTCGGCCACCGCCGCGCGGCAGGCGCGCGTGGTCGGGTGCCGCGCCCCGAGCGTCCGCCGCGCGACCGACAGCGCCCTCCGGTGCAGCGCCAGCGCCTCGCGGCCGCGCCCCTGCGTGTCGAGCACCGCCGCGAGGTTGTGCGCGGTGAGCGCCACCTCCGGGTGCGACGCGCCGAGCCGCGCGCGCTGGATCGCGAGCGCCCGTCGATACATCCCCTCGGCCTCGCCGTGGCGCCCCTCCCCCGCGAGCACCGCGCCGAGGTTGTGGAGCACCACCGCCACCTCGGCGTGGCGCGGCCCGAAGCGCTCTTCGAAGCGCGCGAGCAGCCCGCGGAGCATCGCCTCGGCCTCCGCGAGGCGACCGCGGTCGGCGACGATCGCCGCGAGCGCGCCGAGGTCTTCGAGGGCCGCCGGCGAATCCTCTCCTTCGAGCGCGACGCGGCGTTCGTGGCCCCGGCGCGCGTACGCCTCGGCGGCTTCGAAGCGACCGCGCGCGTGCGCGAGCCCGCCGAGGTTGTGGAGCAGCGCGCACGCGAGCGCCTCCCACCCGCGGCCCTCCGCCATCGCCGTCGCCGCGCGGTACGCCCGTTCCGCCGCCGCAAACCACCCGGCGAACTTGCACAGCACCCCGTAGCGGTTGAGCGCGGCGGCGTGTTCGAACGAGCCCGCCCCGTAGGCCGATCGCGCCGCCGCCGTCGCCCGCCGGAGGGCCGCGCGCGCCGCGGGGTAGTCCCCGAGCTCGCGCAGCGCGTCGCCGAGCCGCCCGAGCGCCTCCGCGCGGAAAGGCCGCACCTCGGTCACCCGCGGGTAGCGGTCGAAGATCGCCACCGCACGACGGAGCAGCCGCACACCTTCACGAAGCTGGCCAAGCGCGAGGGCGACCATGCCGAGCGCGTCGAGCACGCTCCCGACGTCGGGGTGGTGAGGGCCCGCGTGGGCGGCGAAGAGGGAACGCGCTCGCTCGGCATCGCGCGCTGCGGCCGAGAGCCTGCCGGCGTCGTGGTGGGCGAGCGCGCGCTCGTGCAGCGCGGCGGCGCGGTCGAGGGGGTCCATGGGGCGGCGCTCCGTTCTCGCTGCGCGCGGAGCACACACCGGGCCGCGCAGGGATTCACGCGCATGCACCGCGACGTCGGTGCGAGCGCCCGCACGACGACGGCGGCGGGCGTGCGGCACGCCGCACCGACGGGCGCGCAACGCTTGTCGCGAACCGCGGGGAATCTCGGAGGGAGCGGCGACGCGTGGTCACCGCGCCCCCACGCGTACCGCGGATCGCGGCGCGCAACACCCGCCGCGCGTCGCCCGCGACGCTGCGACGACGCGCGGGCCGGAAACGCGGGCCCTCCGCGCCGGGCGCGGAACCTGCTCCCTGTCGCACCGGTACCTTCGCTTGCGCGGCGCGGTGGGTCACACGGCACGGCGCGTCGCCTTCGATTCCAGGGGCACTGACGGCGTCGCGCCGACGCGTCGACGCGTCACGCCCTCCTTCCGCACGCCAAGGAGCGAAGAAGACCCATGAACCCCATCGCCCGTTCCCCCCTGCCCTGGCGCGGCCTCGGCGCGACGCTGCTCGCGCTCGCCGGCTGCGCCTCCGAGGCGCGCGACCCCGCCGCGGTGCGCGCCATCGACGCGTCGACCGAGGACGTCGCACCGACCGAGGACGTCGCACCGACCGAGGACGTCGCACCGACCGAGGACGTCGCACCGCCGCCCCCCGACGCCGCGTCGCGGGTCGTGATCGACGACGAGCGCCCCCCGCGCGGCGAGGCCTACCGCACGGCGGCCCTGTGCTTCCCCGCCGACCGGCTCACCTGGTGCCTCGCCAACGACGCGCCCGCGCTGCCCCGCGCCGCGACGCTCTCCGTGCTGCGACGCGCCTTCGCCTCCTGGCAGGGCGCCGGCGTCTACACCTTCGCCGAGGTGAACTGCGCGTCGTCCCCCGACCTGCGCGTCACGTTCGCGCCGATCGACGGCGTCGACAACGTGCTCGGGCAGGCGCAGCTACCCACCGGCGGCGCGATCACCTTCGACGACGCCGAGCCGTGGGACGTCCCGGGGGGTCGCGACCTCCTCGCCGTCGCGCTCCACGAGGTGGGGCACGCGATCGGGCTCGAGCACTCGGCCGACTCGCGGGCGGTGATGTTCCCGTACCTCTTCCGCGACCACACCGGGCTGGCGGAGGACGACGTCCGCGGCGTCCAGGTGTTCGGGCGGCTCTGCGGCTTCTGCGGGACGTCGGGCGCGCGCTGCTGCGGCGGGTCGTGCGACGGCGCGCTCATGTGCGACGGCGGCGTCTGCTCGCCCAGACCCACGCCCCCGACGTGCACGCGGGGCAACCCCTGCTGCGCGGGCGCGACCTGCGCCGACGGCTCGTCGTGCTCCGTCCGCGACGTGTGCGAGCCGTGCGGCGGCGGCGGCCAGCCCTGCTGCGCCGACGACCGCTGCGACCCGGGGTTCGCGTGCGGCGCCGGCGGCGAGGGCCGCTGCGACGTCCCCTGCGGCCATGAGGGCAACCGCTGCTGCGCCGGAGCGCAGTGCTTCAGCGGGCTCGTGTGCCAGGGCAGCGCCTGCGTCCGCCCTCCGCCTCCGCCTCCGCCTCCCCCTCCGCCTCCGCCCTGCGGGGCCTCGGGGCAGGCGTGCTGCGCCGGGCGCGCGTGCAACGCGGGGCTCGTCTGCAACCCGAGCGCGCGCTGCGAGGCGTGCGGCGCGCCGGGCCAGCGGTGCTGCCCGGGCAACGCCTGCGGCTCGGGGACGGCGTGCGTCGACAGCGGCCGCTGCATGTACTGCTGCGCGCTCTGCAACAACCGCGGCGCCTACCACCGCACCGGCGCGCTCTCGGGCTGCACGGCGTCCGCGCGCTCCTACTGCGCGATGAACGACCGCGGCGGCCTCTCCGACGCCGCGTGGACCACCTGCGCGCCGTAGCGGCCGGCGATCGCCGCGCGCCCCCGTGGTAGGGTCGCCGCGATGGCGCTCACCGCACGCTCCGTGCTCGACCACCTCGACGCCGCCTGCGAGCAGGACTGGCCCGACTTCGGCGGCGTCTCGTCGCTCGAGTACCACGCGATGCGCCTGGTGGCGCTGCGGGAGCGGGGCACCGACGACTGGGGCCTCGTCTTCGACATGGTGCGCGGCTGCTTCCTCGACCCGCACGAGTTCGCCGCCGCGGGGGTCGTCAGCAAGATCTACGGCCCCAGCGTCCCGCCCCACGCCGTCCACGTCCCCGCGAAGCGCAACGTCCGCCTGGAGGCGACGCCCCACGCCGACGACGACCGCTCGCTCGACGGCGTGCGGGTGGCCGGGCCGGCGGGTGAGCTGGTCTTCGAACCGCGGCTCGTCGAGGCGTACGACCTGCGCCCGGGCAAGGTGTGCAACGCCGACGGGCTCTCGGAGCGGCCCGCCGACCTGCTCCTCCTCCGCGCGTACCTGACGCGGTACCCTGGGTCGCTCTTCCCGCCCCTCGCCGAGAGCGCGGCCCTGCTCCAGGGCACCGAGGCCGACGTCCTCCTCGTCGCCGACGCGTTCGAGCACGTGCTCGGCCACGCCGCCGCCGAGGGCGACCCCGCGGTCGACCGCTTCGCGATCCGCCCCAGCGAGTCGGAGACCTGGCGCTCGCTCGCGCGGGCGATCGCCGCGCGCGACGCGGGCCTGTTCGTGCCGGGCGCGTCGAACCTCGACTGGCGTCGCTGGGCCCGCTTCGACGACGAGCGCGCTTGACGGCGCCACCCCCCCGGTGCGCTCATCGCGCCGCGACCAATGCCCCCCTCGCGCGCCGCCCCGCTGGTGATCCTGCTCGCCTCCTGCGCGCAAGCGCCGCGCCCCGCGCGCCCGCCGCCCGCCCCGCCTGCGTCGGCGGCGCGCGACGCGCCCACCTGTTTGCCGCTCGTGTCGGGTTGCGGCTGCGCCTACGCCTGCGCGGCGTCGGTGCGCGCGCTCGACGGCGGCGTGCACGAGGTCGCCCACGCGCGCCAGGACGGCCGCCTCGACCGCGCGACCGTCGAGCGCTGGTGCTTCGACGTCGACGGGCGCGGCGGGCCCGCGTCGCACGCCGCCGCGCCGCAAACCCGCTGCCTCGACGTGTTCTTCGACGGGACGCCCTGCGGCGGCGAGTGCCTCCCGCGCGCGGACCTGCTCACGTGCGCGTCGCGCGACGGGCGCTGCGCGGCGGAGGGCGGACGCGTCGCCGCGCGCCCGTGAGCGGAAGCGTGCGGTGAATCGTCGTGGCGGGCAGCCGCCGCCCTCCCCCCGCCCCGGGGCCTCACCGCGACCGCTTCGGCTTCGTCGCCCTCGGCGCGCCCTCCAGCGCCCGCAGGCGCGCCTCCACCTCCGCCAGACGCCGCTCCGCCTCCGCGCGCGCTTCCGCGTCGGCCCGCGCCCGCCGCTCCGCCTCCGTCGCCCGCCGCTCCGCCTCCGCGCGCGCTTCCGCGTCGGCCCGCGCCCGCTGCGCCGCGTCCGTCGCCCGCTGCTCCGCGTCCGTCGCCCGCTGCTCCGCGTCCGTCGCCCGCTGTTCGGCTTCTCGGGCGCGGCGCTGCTCCTCCTCGATGAGCAGCGCGGCCTCCTCCGCGGCCGCCGTCGCCTCGTCGGAGTACGCCTCCAGGCGGTCGATGACCTCCTGCGGGACCAGCAGGTCGTCGTCGCCGCGGCGGAAGCGCAGCCTTCCGTCGCGCAGCACCGTCAGGTCGAGCCCGAGCACCTTCGACGTGAACACCCCGCGATCGCCCGCGAGGGACTCGTACATCGCGACGCCGGGCGCGGTGAGCCGGTAGCCCCGCAGCAGGCGGGCCCGCGGCTCGAAGATGAAGTACTCGGTGACGCCGAGGCGGGCGTAGCGGAGGACGTTCTGCTCGAGGTCCTTGCGGCGGTCGCCCTTGACGAGCACCTCGAGCACCCAGTCGAGGCCGCGGCCCTCGGCGCTCACCATCCACGTGTCCCGCTTGTGCAGCGCGACGTCCCGCACCGCGAACACGTCGGGCTGGAAGGCCAGCTCGTCGGGGTAGTACACCGCCATCTCGCCGCTCACGTAGAGCGGCGCCGTCGACCGCGCGAAGTAG
The DNA here is from genome assembly GCA_046351555.1 of Polyangiales bacterium. GTDB lineage: Bacteria > Myxococcota_A > Polyangia > Polyangiales > CAISKJ01. The sequence goes on along the minus strand of JAXLYI010000022.1, from coordinate 114,886 downwards.
CCCCGCAGGGCCTCGCGTGCGTCCTTCGTCGCCTCGTAGTGCTCGTCGCCCGAAGGGGGCGGCATCAGGTGCTCGGGCAGGTGAACGGGTAGCTCGCGCTGCACCCGCAGGCGCTCCTCGGGGCTCATCGCGCTCCACACGCGCTGCGAGGGGGCGCGGGGGAAGGCGGGGTCGACGACGTAGCGCGGGCGCGGCACCTCGCTCATGGCAACCGCGAGTGTCCCCGGAGCGCAGGCGGCGCGTCAACCGCGCGTCGAGCGCACCTTCACCGCCGCGACGTCAGCCGCCGCCCTTGCCCTCGCCGCCCTTCTCCTCGCCGTCCTTCTCCTCGCCGTCCTTCTCCTCGCTCGCGGCGCGGGGCTTCGCGCGCTCGAGCGGCGCGCAGAGGGCCTCGCAGAGCCGCGGGCGCGTCTTGTGGAGCCGCGTCCGGGCCGCCGCGCGCAGGTGGTCGACGCAGTCGAGCAGCACGTCGAGCGCGAGCTGGCGGTCGTCGGCGCCGTCGATGCGCGCCACCGCCTCGCCCACCCGCTCCTTGCGGCTCCCGCTCACCTTCGCGCGCGCCGCGGCGAGGGCCCGCTCCGCATCGTCGATCACCTCGTCGGTCAGCGCCGGGAAGCGCGCCTGCACCGCGCGGGCGCCCGCGATCACCTGCGCCGCGACGTCCACCAGGGTGACTGTTTAGCTCAATGCCTGCGCGATGCTCGACGTGGTCGGTTGCGCGGGGAACAGGGCGGGGAACTCGCCGTTGTCATGGAACGCGATCCGTGCTCGTCGGAACACGTCGACGAAGTCGCCGCGGTGGAGGTGGACGGTGCGCACCACCGAGAGGTTGGTCGCGTAGGTAGCGGCCCCCGCGTCCGACCGCGCGCCCCCGGAGCGATGCCGCGCCTGCGCGTGGGGACGGAACTCCCGCTCCGCGCGGTTGTTCGTCCCTTCGAGCCCGGGGTCCTTCACGAACGCCACCAGGTCGTCCAGGTGCCGCAGGATCCGTCGCTGCAACCGCGCCACATCCTCGTCCGCGCTCAGGCCCACGTCCCGCGCCAACGCATCGAGGTCACCCCGGATCGCACGGGCGTTGCGCGCTGCCGTCTCGGGCCGACCCTGCGCCGCCACGCCGCGCGCATACAGCCCCGACAGGCGGTCGTGGAAGGCCGTCGGCACCGAGGCGTCCGAGGCGCGCTCGGCGACCTGGCGGGCGCTGCGGCGCAGGTGGCCCCAGCACGCTGCGTGGGACACACCCGGCAGCGTCCAGTACACCGCGTAGAAGTCCGAGTGCAGCGTGCCCTTGAACCCCGCCAGCAGGCGCTGGGCGACCTCCTGGCCGCGCGACCGATCGGCCTCGTAGAGCACCGCGTGGCGGGTCATCACCAGCCACAGGTAGCCCGACGCGCCCCCGACCTTGTGCGCCGACTCGTCGGCCCACGCCACCGGCGCCGCGGGGATCGAGGCCTGGATCTGCGCCTTGCCCTCGGCCAGCACACGCGCGCTGCGGTGCAGGATCTGCTGGAGCCCGCCGCGCGAGATCGACAGGCCCTGCCGCGCAAACAGCTTCTGGGTCTGGCCCAGGCTCAGGCCCAGCTCGGTCCGCGCCTGGACGATCTCGGCCTGCGCGCGCACGCCGACCTTGGGGTTGGCCCCCAGGCCGTCCGGGAGCGGGGCGAGGACAGCCGCCCGACACGCCCGGCAGCGCCCCTTGCAGCGGCGGTAGCGGATGCACTCGACGCGGGCGGGGATGAGCTCCTCGACGAGTTGAGCGCCGGGCTCTTCGCCGGTGGCGTCGACGTCCCCTTCGCAGAGCGGGCAGGTGGTGGGAGCGTCGACGAAGACGTCGCGGTCGACGCGCGAGGGGGCCGGTCGGCTGGAGCCGGGGTGCCCCTTGCGTCGCCCCGGCCCGCGTCCGGCCGCGGCGTGCGGGCTGCGGGCCCGCTGAGCGAGCTTGCCCCCCGGGCGGACGCGGTGGCCGCGCTTCCACGCCTCGATCACCTTGGCCTTGTCGGTGACCTGCCGCTCCAACTCCGCGATCCGCGCGTCCCGCTGGCGCAGCGCCTCTTCGAGTTCGCGGATGCGGTCGGCGTCGCTCACCCCGCGAGTAGAGATCCAGATGGCCGCGCCGAACAAGTCACGTTCACGCTCGCGCGACGTGCGATCCTCGCCGGCCGCCACGCGCCCGCCATTGAGCTAAACAGGCACCGACAGAATGCCCTGCGCCGGACCGATGACCTGTCGAGCACCCGTGAAAAAGATGGTGGCAGCCAGCTGCTGTACCTGCGTTTCGACCGACGCGGCTACCAGGCTTTCGATGACTTCTGTTCTGAATGAAACGTCGAAGTACATGACAGCTCCTTAGAAAATGCAACCCGTCACGTTGATTCGTGGACTGGTGCCCTGTCCGAAGCGGATCTCGTTAGCCTGAAGGATCTCTTCAGGCATTCCGAATCCATTCATGGATCCCCTGCGGAGTTGAATTGCGGTTGAGCTGACGATGAGGACGTCTGTGAATCCGTCTCCGTCGATGTCTCCACTCCCCAATGCCGCTCGCGGCTCACTCCCGTCGCTCAGAGAATCCAGTTGCTGCCAGTTCCCGAGTCCCTTGCCTGTGCCCGGCGCCCATCGGATGGTCTCGTCATCCTCGAGTAACACGTCGGAGTGAGAGTCTCCATTAGCATCCCCCATGCATTGCGCGAATCGCGTGATCCCCCGTACCCCTCGAACGGTCGAGAGAGTGAACTCGTGCGTCGCATAGATCAGGCTGGGGGGTGTCCTCGTCCCGAAGTATACTCCCGCTCGCTCAGAACCGTTCTCGGATTTCATTTGACTCACAATGTCGGCCAAGCCGTCACGGTTGATGTCACACAGTGTGGTCGAGAGCGCAAGCCACTCAAGCCCATAACCATTGTTAAAGTAGAACCGTTCATACGCCCCTAGTCGAAACGAAGAACGCGTTGACGGACGAGACCTTCCTCCACGAAAAACCCCGAGGGTTGGCGAGGGGAGCGTATATTGAATGAGGTCGTTGAATCTATCGCCGTTGAAGTCCCCGATTTCACCCCGAAGCCCCTCAAGCAGATCATCCCCTGTAGCCTGAGTAGAATAGTCGAGCGTCCTGTTCTCCGCGACCCCGTCTGGACCTCCGAGGTAGATGCGAGTCTGGCTCCGAGAAACGCCAGGTGGTGGTTGCACCCACCAGCCACCGACAGCGAGGTCGCCATACCCGTCGCCATTCACGTCGCCTACCGAGTTCGCATAGATGCCGTCAAGCGGCCCTCGCAACTGCAAAGCCAGCGACTCGGAGGACAGACCCGAACTGTCCCCAAAGAAGATTCGCGCTTCCGGCTGGAGGGCGGGATCAATCACAGGGACGCACCATAGAAGATCGGTGAATCCGTCCCCGTTGATGTCTCCCACATGGCTCACGAGCCCACTGGGTAGGCGCGACGAAGATTCTCGGGCAAGACCATCCTGGTTGGCCAGATACAGCAGCGTGGGCCCGGCGACGGAGGGTTCGATCTGCGTTCGAATAACCAGATCGTTTCGCCCGTCACCGTTGACGTCGAGAAAGGTCCCCGTAGAATTGTCGGCCTCCGAGCTAACGAAAGGGCTACGAAAGACCCATGTAGCCGATCGCTCGCGTCCCACGCTTGAAGCGTCGCGAGCGGTCACTCGCCAGAAATGAGAGCCGGGTGGCAATTCGCGCGTCGGGCGGGCACTGCCCCCCTCCACCTCGAGACGCTCTTCGACCGACGTGCAGGCTCGGTCGCGACAGATCTCAACAATCGCCCCCGTCGTGCCGGCCGGCGGAGCCCATCGCAACGTAGGCCGTCGATGAGTGGTATAGGAAGAGGACAACGGCGCGATCAGCCGCGGCGCCCGCGGGTCACGAGGGAGCGGCCATCCGCCACCATCCACGACATCCGCCATGTCGCCGCCCGCGTCCCGCCTGTCAGGCCCTACTGCGCCGTCAACCCCCGCCACCGTGTCTGCACACGCAACCAGCAACGCGCAGGCTGGTATCCAACGCAGGGCTGTCAGAGCTGGCAGGTTCATCGCGTGAGATCCCATCACAACCCGTCGGCCAACGCCATGGTGGTTCGCTCGGTTGTCGCCGTCGCCCACCACGCCGCTCCCAAACCACCCACCAAGAAGGATGGCCGTAGGTCGAAGCTATCCCGTGCCAACCGCCTCTCAAGACAACAATTTTTCCCGCCTTTCACAACAGCACATCCAAATTCGACACTTCGACGTCGATCCATCGTGCGCGGGCTTCGGGCCCCTTCCATGTAGCTCGATGCATTGCGGTGTTTCGTGATCGCCTGCGGAAGTTGCCGAATCGCGCAGTGAGGACGGGTTCGAGTTCCACAGACCTCGACTCCGAGAGCGAAGCGCTGAGAATTGCGCGGTCGTCGCGAATGTCGAGTTCGATGTCGATTCTTGTTTTCTTCGGATCCGTGCGAGGCATCTCGCGCGCTGCTGGGGCAGGTGCGGGGGTCACATGCTGACCGAGGCGTCGTTCGATCCCAACCCACCGAACGCACGGGAGTGATCCCTCCGAAGCAACTCCCCGGCGCGGCGGCCGCCTCACCGTGGCCGTTGTCGCCCTGCATGACCCGTCAAGCTGACAGCGCACGCGGGCTCATGCGATGGTCCGCGCATGACCCGCTTCGAACTCCGCGCCGCGGCCGCCTTCTGCGCGCTGGCCGCGCTCGCCGCAGGCTGCGACGACGGCGCGGCCGGCGCACCGCTCGGCGCCGACGCCGCCGCGGAGGCCACGACGGACGTCGCCCCCGACGTGTCCGCCGACGTCGAACAACGGGACGCCTCCGACGCGACGACGGACCTCGCCGACGCTGCCGACGCGACGCACGATGCCCCCTCGAACGACGCGGCACCGGACGCCGCCCTCGACGCGACGCCCGACGTCGCCCCCGACGCATCGTCCGACGTCGCCCCCGACGCAGCGCCCGACGCAGCGCCTGACGTCGCCCTCGACGCCCTCCCCGACGCCGCCCTCGACGCACGCGCCGACGTCGCCCTTGACGTCGCCCCGGACGCCCCCGCGGACGTCGCCCCCGACGCCCCGCCCGACGTCGCCCGCCCCGACGCATCCCCCGACGTCGCCCCCGCGGGCTGCACCTCCAACGCCGAGTGCGGCACCGGCCTCTGCCTCGTCGGCCGCTGCGCGCGCTACACCGACGAGTCGCTCCCGCTCGACGGCGTCCCCTCGCCCGACCGCTGCCGCATGCGCGTCGGCGTCGACTTCCCCACCGGCGCGCCGCTGCGCCTGCTCACCGTCGTCCCCTCGACCTCCGGCGACACCGGCTACGAGTCCGTCCGCGCGGGCTCGTCGTGGACGCGGCGCACGCTCTCGACCAACGTCTCCCGCTACAGCACGCCGCGCTTCCAGCGGACGCCCCCGGGCGCGCTGGAGGTGAGCTTCGTCCAGGGGACCTCCGTCTCCCTCGGCGCCCGCGGCGGCGTCACGCAGAGCGGCTTCTCGGACTACGAGGCCGCGTACTCCCCCACCGGCGAGCTCGCGGTCGTCGTGAAGCACCAGGGCACCGGCACCTTCTCCTACCCCTACCCCGTCCGCCTCTGGCGCATGACGGGCGCCACGTGGGCGAGCGACCTCGTCACGCCCAGCGTCGGCACCGACGGCGGCGCGGCGCTCCACTACCGCGCCGACGGGACGCCCGACGTGCTCACCTTCGGCCCCACCTCCGCGACGCTCTACCGCAAGGCGCTCGACGTGTGGAGCGGCACGTCCGTCTACGCCGGCCCCGGCACGCACGCGGGCGGGGTCATCGCCCTGCACGACCCGCGCGGCGGCACGCACGTGGTGTTCGGCACGCGGGTGTTCACCATCGACGCGAGCATCGGCGAGCTCACGCTGGAGTACTTCTACGTCGCGTCCGACGGGACGGTCGCGCGCCGCGAGCGCCTCCCGGTCGGCGGCCACGGCTTCACCTTCCTCGACGCCACGCTCGCCGCGGACAACAGCGTCTATGTGATGGTGACCGGCCCCGTGAGCGGCGGGCGCTACCCCACCCACGTCGTCCGCGTCGGCCCGTCGAACGTCTCGTCGAGCGTGGTCGCCAACTTCGAAACCGCCACCACCGCGTGCTCGCTCGCGGTGGCCCCCGACGGCACGATGTACCTCGCCGCCTACCAGGGCTACACGCGCCCCGTCCTCCTGCGCACCTACGCGCCCTGACCGCTGCTTTCGCCGCGCAACCGATTGCCCCGACGGCCCCCGCGACAGTAGCTTCGCGCCCCCCGCGCTGAACCCTCCACCCCCCGGCGCGCAACGAGCACTCCACCGTATGTGCGGCATCGCAGGCATCTACCACTACGCCGACCCCGGCCGCGCCGTCGACCGCGCCGTGCTCACGCGGATGACGCGCGCCCTCGCCCACCGCGGCCCCGACGGCGAGGGGCTCCTCGTCGACGGCTCGCTCGGCCTCGGCCACCGGCGCCTCGCCATCGTCGACCTCTCCCCCACCGGCGCGCAGCCCATGGGCACGCCCGACCGCGGCCGCTGGATCGTCTACAACGGCGAGTTCTACAACCACGCGACCTTCCGCCCGTCGCTCGAGGCCGAGGGCGTCTCCTTCCGCGGCCACTCCGACACCGAGACGCTGCTCCACCTGCTCGCCTCGCGCGGGCCCGACGCGCTCGCCGACGTCGCGGGCATCTTCGGCCTCGCCTACTGGGAGCGCGACACGCGCCGCCTCACCCTCGCCCGCGACCCGCTCGGCGTGAAGCAGGTGTACTTCCACGACGACGGCCGCTCGATCTATTTCGCGAGCGAGATGAAGGCGCTCTACGAGTGCCCGGAGGTGCCGCGCGCGCTCGACCCCGAGGCGCTCAACGAGTACCTGCACTTCCACACGCCGCTGTTCGACCGCACCTTCCTCGCGCACGTGAAGCAGCTCCGGGCGGGGGAGTTTCTGCGGGTGACGCCGGGCGGGCACGCGGCGCGGCGCTACTGGGAGGTGACCGACTTCACCCCGCGCGGCGGCGCCCCCGACGACAACGTCCGCGACCTCGAGCGGGAGCTCCAGCACGTCGTCGGCGAGCAGCTCATGTCGGACGTGCCGGTGGGGTCGTTCTTCTCCGGCGGCATCGACTCGACCGCGGTGGCCTCGATGGCGACGCGCGCGGGGCTGAAGCCCACGTGCTTCGGCGTTCACTTCACCGGCCAGGGCGTCATCGACGAGCGGCCCTTCCAGGAGGCCGCGGCGAAGGCCCTCGGGCTCGACCTCGAGCTCATCACCCTCGACGGGAGCACCTTCCCCGACGACATGGCGCGGCTGATGTTCTTTCAAGACCAGCCCGTCATCGGCGCGGCGATGCTGCCGATGGACGCCGTTGCCGGCCTCGCCGCCCGCAAGGTGAAGGTGTGCGTCGGCGGACAGGCGGCCGACGAGGTGTTCGGCGGCTACGCGCGCTACGCCCTCGCGCACCCGTGGAAGGTCGCGTCGCAGTGGCTCGGCGCGGCCCCCGCCGCCGTCGCCTCACGCCTCCAGCGCAAGGGCTCCGGCGCACCTTCAAGCGCCCCCGCCCGCCCCGGCGGCAACGTCTGGAAGCAGTTCGCCGAAATGGGAACGCTCCGCCGCATCGCCCGCAACCTCACCACCGGCGCGCGCGCGATGGCCGACTGGCGCGAGCGCTACTTCCACAACTTCGCGAAGGTGCCCGAGGCCACCTGGCGCGCGCTGCTCCCCTCGCCCGAGCTCGTCTCCCGCAACCGCATGCGCGACGTCTTCCGCGAGACGGTGGCGCGCTCGCCCGCGGTCGACCCGGCCGACAAGGCGATGCACTGGGACGCGCAGACCTACCTCACCGGGCTCTTCCAGCAGGACGACCGCATGAGCATGGCCCACTCGCTCGAGTCGCGCGTCCCGCTCGCCGACCCGCGCGTGGTGCGGTTCGCGTTCCGCTCGGGCTTCGACCTGAAGTTCCGCGACGGCGCCTCGAAGTGGATCCTCCGCCGCGCGGTGGCCGACGCCATCCCCGGCGAGGTGCTCAACCGCCGCAAGGTGGGCTTCGACACGCCAGCCGTCCGCTGGATGCAGTCGACCCACCGCGACTGGGTGCGCGACACGCTCACGTCGCGCGCCGCCCGCGGCCGCGGCCTCTGGGACACCGCCGCCGTCGCCCGCTGGCTCGACGACCCGCGCGACCCGCTGTGGTTCGACGTCGCGTGGAAGGCCCTCTGCGTCGAGGTGTGGGCCACCCTTTGTCTCGACGGCGGGTGGCGCCGACACGCCACGGGAGACGCCCCGCCGCCGCCGTCGGGCACGTCTTTGGTCGACCTCGACGCGGCCTGATCGACCCGCTACGCCCCTGACGCATCGGGCGGTTAGTTTCCTGACGCCAAACCCCGGGGCATCTGGGGTAGGCTCGGAAACGGCTGAATTCCGGGCATGGCACCGGCCGTGCTGCGCTGGAGAGGTCCGGCAGCGGCGGCGTGTGCCCGGCGGTTTCCCCGAAGGCTCTCTCGACAACGCGCTCCCGCGGGCGGGCGGCGCGAGGAGGTTCCATGAGTCCCCGTTCCAACATGAAATGGGTCTGGCTGCTGGGGGCGATGTTCGCCTGCGCCGGGCCGGCGACGCCGGGCTGCGCGGTCGAGCGCGACCCGATCAACCGCGTCCAGCCCGACTACGTCCGCAAGACCGACCTGATCCCCTCGCAGTTCGCCGCGATCGGGCGCGCGGGCGAGAGCTGGCGCGACCGCTCGCACGCGCCGACGCTCAACCCCAACGTCATCCGCGACGAGGCCCAGTGGTACCACCAGATCACCGTCCTCGATAAGCCCGCCACCACCGGCGCCGCGGGCGTCACCTCGTACACCCAGGTCGAGCGCATCTACTGGGAGGTGACCGAGAACCTCCTCATCGCGCGCCAGGCCTACGAGCGCCTCCAGGACGGCCAGGGCGGCGCGAGCACGGGCGACGGCGTGCGGCAGCAGGAGATCGTCGCGGCGTACCGCATCACGTCTCACTTCGACATCCGCAGCGACTACAACGCCACCACCGGCGAGCCCAACAACGTCCTCGTCGAGAACGACGACGACCGCCCCTGGTACAAGCGCGACTACATGCGCGTCGACTGGTCGAAGAACCTCGTCGGCTCCTTCACCCCGATCACCTCCGTCGCCTGGGGCACGATGCAGGCCGAGGCGCAGGACTACATCAGCTCGCCCGACGACCCCAACCGCCCCCTCTTCGACTACGGCGCCTTCGAGGGCGCGCAGAACACCCTGCGCTACTTCGACGTGACCAACCGGATGATCCTCCACCCGGAGACGGTCAACCTCGGCGGCACCAACGGCGCCGTCCCCGCGTGCCTCCTCTACGACAGGATCACCGAGTCGTGCGAGCCCGCGGACGTGCTCCTGCGCGTCTCCTTCCGCCGCGTCGAGCCCTCGCGCGACTACGCCCCGCAGCTCCTCGACGGCCACCGGATGGAGCGCTTCGGCTTCTTCGAAGACGTCCGCAACGGCTTCAGCCGCCAGGTGGGCACGCCGGGCCAGCTCGAGCGCCGCCACTTCGCCAACCGCCACAACCTCTGGATGCAGCACCACGCGAAGCCCGCGGGCAACGCGCTCGACCACCAGCGCGGCGACCACGCCTGCCAGACCGACTCCGACTGCCGCGACATCTCCGCGACCGCGAAGTGCGACGGCGCCTCCCGCACCTGCGGCGAGGTCTACCTCCGCTGCGCGCCGAGCGCCCGCACCACCGACGAGGCCGCCCGCCAGCGCGACGCCGACATGGCCTGCAGCGCCGTGGGCCCCGGCGCCCGCTGCGACCTCGACGTGGCCACGCTCCGCGGCGACCGCCTGGGCCTGTGCCTCCTGCCCTTCCGCCAGCGCACCGTGCGGCCGATGGCGTACCACCTCTCGCCCAACTACCCCGCGCGCATGATGCCGGTGACCAACCAGATCATGTCGGAGTGGCGGCGGGTCTTCAACGACACCGTGCGGCAGGCGCGCTACCGCGAGTGCCTGCTCGACCGCGCCTCGCCCAACAGCGGGACGCCCTCGGCCTGCGAGCGCTGGCGCAACCCCAACGCGCCCGAGACGGCCGACGCCCGCGCTGTCTGGACGGCCTGCCACAACCCCGTGTGGGGCACCGACGCGTCGAAGCCCGGCGCCCACACCGCCGCCGAGGTGGAGGCCGCCCGCGCCGCCGGCTGGGACCTCGACGCCTGCGGCCCCCAGGGCACCAGCGCGCGCCTCGGCGACACGCGCTACAGCATGCTCGCGTCGGTCAACGAGTACGACGCGCAGGGCCCCTGGGGCCTCGCGATGATCACCGGCGACCCGGCCACCGGCGAGGTGCTCGCGGGCCGCGGCGCCGTCTGGCTCACCGTCACCGAGTCGCAGACGACGTTCGCGACCGACATGATCCGCATCCTCAACCGCGAGGTGACGCCCGAGCGCTTCGCCCTCGGGCAGACGGTGTTCGACGCCTACGACTACGTCCGCTCGCTCGGCGGCCACGACCCGGCGTCGAACAGCAACGTGCCCTACACGCCGCGCCCGGTGCTCCGGGACTACAGCAGCGCCGACGAGATCCAGACGGTGCTGGCGGCGACGAACTTCGACCAGGCGCGGACGCTGCCCGCGGACGCGGCGATCGACAACGCGGCGCTCCAGCGCTTCTCGCGCGACGCGGTGTCGGGCCAGGCCAACGACTACATCATGCTGCGCAACGCGCTCACCGCGTACCGCAACGAGCTGCCGTACACCAACCCGGAGGACGCCGCGGCGCGGCTCGGGCGGCTGCGCGGGACGGCGATCGAGGCGCAGGTGGTCGACCGCGAGATGCTGCTCGGGCAGGAGATCAACCCCGACCTGCGCACCGACCAGGCGGTGGAGCTCGCCTCGCCCTTCCGGCAGAACGGCATGGCCCAGCGCCAGGCGCGCGAGCAGTGGCGCCGGGTGATGCAGGAGCACGAGTGCCGCGCCGACGCGCAGTTCAGCGACGAGGTGATCGCGGTGATGCTCCACCGCTTCCGCAAGAACGAGGTCCCCGCCGACGTGCGCTTCGGGCGCAACGACTGGAACTTCCACGCCGCCGGCGCGCCGGCCGTGTGCCCCGACGAGGTCGACCTCAACGCCGACGGCAGCTCCAACTGCCCGCTCAACTACGAGGAGGTCTACAACTACCTCCTCCAGTACATCCACTACGGCGTGACGCTCCACGAGCTCGGCCACTCGGTGGGCGAGCGGCACAACTTCATGGGCTCGTCGGACGCGTTCAACTACCCCGACCGCTACTGGCCGCTGCGCCGCACGGCCGGGACGCGCGCGGGTGAGGCCGCGCCCCCCGCGACCTCCATCCGCCCGCGCTGGGAGCACCAGGCCAACGGGCTGCCCTTCTACTCCCCGCAGGAGCAGCAGGGCGGCGTCGAGGAGTACGCCTACTCCACCGTGATGGACTACGTCGGGTGGAACCAGGACGCCCACGGCCTCGGCCGCTACGACCGCGCCTTCGTGCTCCACGGCTACGTCGACATGGTCGAGGCCTTCGACCAGGTCGACAACCCCGGCGAGGCCCTGATGATGGCGGAGAACTGGGCCGGCGGCTACCAGTCCGCCGTGCGCGTGCAGTACCTCGGCGACCAGACCAACGCGTCGCCCGTGACCTACCACTACACCGACATCCCGCGCGTGGTCGGCCTCGACGCGCAGGGCAACCCGCGGCTCGGCGACGACAACCGCTACCCCGTCTTCCTCCACGAGACGCGCCGCGAGAACTACGGCGCCTTCAACTGGACCCCCGACCACACCAACACGACCGGCAACGGCCGCGACGGCCGCGAGTCGGGGAACCACGTGCTGGTGCCCTACAGCTTCGGCACCGACGACTGGGCCAACGGCGTCTGGAACACCCAGCGCTACGACGCCGGCGCCGACATCTACGAGTCGATGCGCTACGTCGCCGTCCGCTACATGGACTACTACTTCGCCAACGCCTTCGCGCGCAACCGCGCCACCTTCACGCGCGACGGCTACCGCGCGCGCATGACGAGCCGGTACCTCGACCAGATGTACTACTCGCTGCGCTCGGTGCAGTACATCCTGAGCATCTACGAGTCGATCCTCGGGGGCCAGGCCGCGTGGCGCACGCTGCTCTCGCCGACCTCCACCTCGTCGTTCGCGCGCACCATCCAGGGCTCGCGGCTCGGCGTGGCGCTGGTGGCCGACGCCTTCGCCAACGCGGTGCTCATGCCCGAGGCGTCGCCGCTCAACGAGTTCGGCGGGCTCCACTGCCTCTCGACCCGCAACGACGGGACGCAGATCTACGTGCGCGCCAACGGCGGCACCAACTGCGTCAACATCCCCGTGGGCGCGGGGCGCGCCTTCGCGTCGAGCTACGACTGGGGGAGCGGCTTCTTCTGGCGCGACCGGCTGCTCGGCGTGGGCTCGTACCACGACAAGCAGCTCGGCCTCGAGTACATGACCGACACCTTCCAGTGGATCCCCGGGCGCTACGTCATCGAGTTCGACGACGTGCACCGGCTCCAGATCAACTTCTACACGCTCTACCCGGGGCCGACGCTGCGCTTCTTCGGGTCGCTGCTCGCGCGCGACTACGACGACATCGCCCCGCAGGCGCGGCCCCGCGTCGGCGGCGGCGAGCCCGAGATCTTCCGGACCCAGTTCGCGCGACTGAACCTCCCGTTCGGCGCGGGCGCGGGCACCAACGGCCGCTCCAACGGCAACGCGCGCGCCGTGTCGCCCAACCTCGGCTTCACCCTCGAGCTCGACGCCCTCGCCTACCTCCGCGGCCAGCTCGAGCTCACCTTCGACCGCACCGCCCGCGTCTCCGCGCTGCTCTGGCGCGAGGGCGACCACTGGGCGCTCCCCGACACCGACGACCGCGACCTCGTCACGTTCGTCAACCCGTACACCAACGTGCGCTACCAGGCCGTCCACATCGGCGGCCGCGTCGGCGAGCCCGGCGCCAACACCGGCCTCTCGCGCCGCGACGAGTCGTCCAACGAGACCGGCATCGCCGCCCGCATGCTCATCCAGGCCAACCGCCTCCGCGAGCTCCGCGAGCGCACCCCCGTCGCGCAGCGCGCCAACATCGACAACGAGCTGCACGGCTACATCGACCTCGTCGACGCCCTGCGCGACCTCGCCCACCAGTACAACTGACCCGCCGCCCACGCCGGGCGTCACCGCGTCGGCGGCGCCCGGTGTTCTTTCCTTCATCGCATCAAGATCCCGCGCGGAGGCGCCGTTCCGAAGGGGTATGCCCCCACTCGTCACAGCGCCGCCCCCCGTCGGGGCATTTGCAGGCTTTCGGCGGCGCCAGGAGCCCCGCGATGAAGCCCTTGATGCTGGCCTTGGTTGTTGCGTTCACCCTCGCTTGCGGCGCGGACGTCGGGAGGGCGACGCAAGCGGTCGGCTCTCCCCCACCGACCTTCGCCCAACGACTATGGACGCGCGCGATACGGCGCGTCGTTGTTGAAGTCGACTACGGCCCCAACGCAGCCCCGTACACCGGCGCGGTGCCCGCCATCGGCGACGTGTGGGCGGTCTTCCGCGCCAACGCCACGCGGATCTTCCGGGGCGCCGGCAAGGAGCTCGTGATCCCGAACTCGCTCGCGCAGATGCAGCGGATCGACGTGTCGTCGCGGGAGTTCACCGTCGCCGACCTGCTCGCGCTCTCGCGGCGCACGCTCAGCACGCCCGCGGCGGCGGACACCGCGGTGCTGCACGTGCTGGTGCTCGACGGGTGGTTCCGCGACGAGACGGGGCCGCGCACGGCGCTGCTGGGCGGGCACCTCGACGGCACGGGCGTGATCGCGATCTTCCGCCCCGTCGTCGCGAGCACGGCGGCGTCGGGGGTCGCGTACATCCCCGCGGTGGTCGAGCAGACCACGCTCGTCCACGAGTTCGGCCACGCCGTCGGGATGGTCGGCAACGGCGTCGCCGCGGTCTCCGCCACCGCCGACCTCGCGCACCGCTACCACTGCACGAGCGCGCACTGCGTGATGAACGCCTGGTACGAGGGCCCCGCCGCCGCCATGGCCTTCATCGAGCGCTACGCGATGACGCGCGACCCGATCCTCTTCGGCGCGGAGTGCCTCGCCGACGCCGACGCCGCCGCCCGCGCCGCGTCGCTGTAGTGATCCGCGCGCGGGGCGTGTACCCTCGCGCGCCATGCTCCAAGGCAAACGCTTCTCCTTCGTCGGCGCCGGCAACATGGCCGAGGCCCTCCTCCGCGGCCTGCTCGCGTCGGGCTCGGTGCGCCCCGAGGACATCACCGTCTCCAACCGCCGCCGCGACAAGGCCGAGCGCGTCGCCGAGCGCTGGGGCGTCCGCGCGGCGCCCGACAACGCCGCGTGCGTCCGCGACGCCGACGTGGTGATGCTCTGCGTGAAGCCCCAGGTGATGCGGGCCGCGCTCGAGCCCCTCGGCCGCGACGTGCCCCGCGAGGCGCTCGTCATCAGCGTGGCCGCGGGCGTGCCCACGCAGGCGATCGAGGCCCACCTCGGCGAGGGCCAGCGCGTGGTGCGCGCGATGCCCAACACCGGCGCGGTCGTCCGCCAGAGCGCCACGGCCATCGCGGGCGGCGCCGTCGCCACCGAGGCCGACCTCGCGCTCGCCAAGGAGGTGTTCGACCAGGTGGGCCGCACCGTGGTGGTGGAGGAGAGCCACCTCGACGCGGTCACCGGGCTCTCGGGCTCGGGGCCCGCGTACATCTTCCTCATCATCGACGCGCTCGCCGACGCGAGCGTGAAGGTCGGGCTCCCGCGCGACATCGGGCTCGAGCTCGCCGCGCAGACCGTCCTCGGCTCCGCGCAGCTCCTGCTCCAGACAGGCGAGCACCCCGGGCGCCTCAAGGACCAGGTGACCTCCCCCGGCGGCACGGCGATCGCGGGCCTCCACACGCTCGAAGCGGGCGGGCTCCGCACGACGCTCATCACCGCGGTGGAGAGCGCCACGCGCCGCGCGCGCGAGCTCGGCGAGGGGATGGCGAAGAAGCCGTGAGCGCCGACCCCGACATCGTCATCGACCGCGACGAAGCCCAGACGCCCGACGGCTGGTCGCTCGGCCTCCGCCGCACCACGCACCGCCGCCCGCAGCCCCTCGGCGACGCCCCGACGCGCCCCGTCCTCATCGTCCCCGGCTACGGGATGAACTCCTTCATCTTCGGCTTCCACCCCCGCGGCCGCTCGCTCGAAGCGCACCTCGCCTGGCGCGGCCACGAGGTGTGGTCGGTCGACCTCCGCGGTCAAGGTCGTTCGCGCCGACGCGGCGGGCCCGGCGCCCCCATCGGGCTCGAGTCGCTCGCCCTCACCGACGTGCCCGCCGCCGTCGACCGCGTGCTCGCCCGCAGCGCCACCAACGCGCCCCGCGTCGACCTCGTCGGCTGCTCGCTCGGCACCGCCATCGTGCTCGGGTACGCGGTGCACAACCCCGCGGCGCCCGTCGGGTCGATCGTCGCGTTCGGCGGGCCTTTGCGCTGGGAGCGCGTCCACCCATTGGTGTCGGTGGCGTTCAAGTCCCCGCGGCTCGCCGGCGCGCTGCCCTTCCGCGGGACGCGCGCGCTCGCGAAGGCCCTGGTGCCGGTGCTCTCGAAGGTCCCCTCGCTCCTCGGGATCTACATGAATCCCGCGTCGAGCGACCTCTCCCGCCTCGACGAGATGGTGCAGACGGTCGAAGACCCCGTCCCCCGCATCAACCGCGAGATCGCCGAGTGGATCGCCCGGCGCGACCTCGTCCTCGCCGGGCGCAACGTCACCGAAGGGGTCGCCGACCTGCCCCACCCACTCCTCTGCGTGGTGGCGCTCGACGACGGGATCGTGCCGCCCGAGACGGCCCTGTCGCCCTACCGCGCGTCACGCGCTGCGGTGCGGGAGGTGCTGGAGGTGGGGGGGAGAGGGACGCCCATCGCGCACGCCGACCTCTTCCTGGCCAACGACACGCACGAGACGACGTTCGACCCGCTGGCCCGGTGGCTCGGGCGCCAGCAGGGGTAGTGAAGGTTAGCGGACGTAGACGGTGGTCGGCTGCGGCTGGGCGACGTAGACGGTCTGCGGCGCGGGCTGGGCGACGTAGACGGTCTGCACCGGCCGCGGCTGGGCCACGTAGACGGGGCGGGGGGCGTAGTACACCGGGCGCGGGCGGACGACGCAGCCCGTGAGGTGGGCGAGGCCCAGGAGCCCGAACGCGGTGAGGGACAGGGTGGCGATGCGCTTCATGAGATTCCTCCTCGAAGGGAACGGTAGGGTCGTGGACGGCCAACGTATAGCGCGAATTCACGCGCAAAGCGTGTGGCCTCCCGTCGACACATCCTACGGTGCGGGTGCTTCGACTCTGCACACGCGGCCGGGCCTGTGGTAGGAGCGCCGTCCCCCACCATGAGCCAGGAAGCGAAGGGCGGCGACAGCTTCGCCGCGATGTTCGAGCAGCAGGCCAAGGGCCCCGCGCAGCGAGCGCACACGTGGCGCGTCGGCGAGCGCGTCGAGGCCCGGGTCGTCCAGATCACCCACAACGCCGTCTTCGTCGACCTCGACGAGAAGCGGCAGGCGTGGATCGACGCGGTGGAGCTCCAGGGCCCCGGCGGCGCGCTCACGGTGAAGGTCGGCGACACGCTCGCCGCCCACGTGGTCGAGGTCGACAAGCGCTCGGGCAACGTCCGCCTCGGGCGCTCGCTCGGCAAGATGGGCAACGTCGCCGCCCTCGAGCTCGCCCGCGAGCAGGGGATCCCCGTCGAAGGCAAGGTGACCGCCGTCAACAAGGGCGGCGCCGAGGTGGAGGTCGACGGCGTCCGCGCCTTCTGCCCCGTCTCCCAGCTCGACAACCGCTTCGTCGCCGACACGTCCACCTTCGTCGGCCGCACGCTGCGCTTCCGCGTTACGGAGATCCGCGACGGGGGGAAGAGCGTGGTCCTCTCGCGCCGCGCCCTCCTCGAGGCCGAGGCCCGCGAGGCGCAGAAGCGCCTGCTCGAGTCCCTCGCCCCCGGCGCCACCGTGAAGGGGACCGTCTCGGGCGTCCGCGAGTTCGGCGCCTTCGTCGACCTCGGCGGCGCCGAAGGGCTGGTGCCCGCGAGCGAGCTCTCCCACGACGCGATGGTGAAGCCCGCCGACGTGGTGAAGCCCGGCGACCTCATCGAGGTCCAGGTGAAGGAGATCCGCCAGCACGAGGGTCAGGTGAAGATCACCCTCTCGCTGAAGGCCCTCGCCCCCGACCCCTGGGGCGCGCTCGACGTGGTCGCCCCGCTCGGCCGCGTGCTCGCGGGCACCGTCACCCGCGTGGTGGACTTCGGCGCCTTCGTCCGCCTCGCGGCGGGCGTCGAGGGCCTCGTCCACCGCTCCGAGCTCCCGGGCCGCGTCGACCACCCCTCCAAGGTGCTCTCGCCGGGCCAGTCGGTGCTCGTGGTGGTGAAGTCGGTCGACGCCAACGCGCGCAAGATCGGGCTCACGCTCGCGGGCGAAGGGGCCGCCGTCGGCGCCGCCGCCTCGGGCGCGTCGCTGGTGCCGGGCGCGGTGGTGAAGGGCAAGGTCGACCGGATCGAGTCCTTCGGGATCTTCGTCCAGGTCGACGGGACGCAGGGCCGCGCGGGCCGCGGGCTCATCCCCAACATCGACCTCGGGCTCCAGCGCGGGGCCGATGTGCGCAAGCACTTCCCCGAGGGCGCCGAGATCACCGCGAAGGTGGTGGAGACCGGCGAGGGGCGCCTGCGCCTGTCGATTCGTGCGATGCGCGACGACGAGGAGCGGGCGGCCTTCGAGGGCTACCAGCACGGCGTCCGCGGCGCGAAGGCGGGCATGGGCACGCTCGGCGACCTGCTCAAGGCCAAGCTGAAGAAGTAGCGCGCACGGCGCCGCGGCTGGTACCTCTCCGCGCCGATGACCACGACGACGAAGGTGACGCTGCTCAAGGGCGCGTCGGTGTACGTGTTCCCCGGGCGCGGCGTGGGCGAGGCGAAGGCCCCGAAGCTCCCGAAGGCGTCGGCGCTCTTCGCCGACCTCGCGGCCGCGTGGCACGCAGACTCCTACGCGCTCGACGTCGCGAAGGACCTCCCGGACTTCGCCCCGCCCGCCCTGACGCGTGCCGTCGCGGCCCTCGACGCGGGCAAACCCCCGGCCGACCTCACCGCGCAGGATGCGGGTGCGGTGTGGCGCGCGCTCGAGCCCGTGTGGCGCGCGTCGTGGGGTGGCACGCCCACGGCGCTCACCGCCGGCAAGCGCCTCGGGGAGAAGTTCGCGCTGTGGGCGCTCGCCTCTGGGGGCGCGGGCTTCGCGGTGGAGGCGCTGCGGGCGACGTGGTCTCGCGGCCCCGACGCGCCGCCGGCCTCGCCCGAACTCGACCACACCTTCTGGTACCTGGAGCGCCAGTTCGCGGGCTTCTCCGCGGTGCGAACCCTGCGCGAGCGCCTCGCCTCCGTCCCCGACGCGGAGTACGCGAAGGCCGTCGCCGCGGGCCGCGCGATGTGGGCCGAACTCCCGCCGTACCTCCAGGCCGCCGTCGCCTTCCTCCTCCCCACCGAGCGCGACCTCGCCGACGCCGTGATGACGCGAACCGAGCAGCACACGGGGCCGTACAAGCAGGTCGCCTGCGCGCTCAACCTCTCGCCCGTCAGCCCCGACTACTGGCCGCCGTACGTCGCCTATCTCGTGTGGTCGCTGCCCGCGGCGGTTGACTTCAAGCGCGCGACCGCGCGGCGCTTCTACGGCGGCTCGTACGCGTGGGCGGTGGCCTGCGCGACGCTCCACCCGCAGCTCCTCTCGGAGTACGACGCGCGCGAACTCCTCCGCAAAAAGCTCGCCGAGCCCGCGTAGCCGCACGACCTCGACCGCATCGCGTGCGCCGCGCACGTGGGGCCCGTGTGACCATCGCGGAAACTCCTGTGACCATTGCGGCGCACGCTCGCGTGTGGAGAATCGATCACCGCGTGGTCGCGTGACGCCGCGGCGTCGAGCGCACCGCACGCAGCGAGGAAGCGCGCATGGATTCGATCATCGAGCGGGTGCTCGGCGGCAACACCGTCCCCGAGGTGGAGCTCGCGTTCGCGGGGGCCGACGGCCTCGCCTGGACCGTCGTCCATGTGCGGCACCGTGAGGCGCTCTCCGAGCTCTATGAGTGCGCGGCGGTGCTCTGCGTGCCCGACCCCGGCGCGCGCCCCGACGGGCTCCTCGCGCACCCGGCGAAGCTCACCCTCGCGCGCCCCGGCGGCGACGAGCGCGTCGTGCACGGCGTCGTGCGGCGCGTCGAAGACCTCGGCTCGTCGGCGACGCACACCTACGCCCGCGTGGTGGTCGCCCCCGCGCTCTGGACGCTCTCGCAGCGGCGCGACTCGCGCATCTTCCAGCACGTCCCGGTGGTGTCGATCGTGCGCGAGGTGCTGAAGGCCGCGGGCGTGTACCAGGGCGACGGCGCGCTGGTGATCCCCGCGCAGCTCGAGTCGCTGCCGCCGCGCGAGTACTGCGTCCAGCACCGCGAGACCGACCTCGATTTCGTGCTGCGGCTGCTCCAGGAGGAGGGCGTCCCCTTCCGCTTCGAGCACCCCGCCGACGGCGCGAGCGAGCGCCTCGTCCTCGTGGAAGACGACCCCACGTGGCCCGACCTCACCCACCTCCCCGTCGGCGTCTCCGACGGTGCGATGAACCTCGAGCGCCGCGAGACGGTCCGTTGGTTCGACCCGCGCGGCGAGATGCGCCCGACGGGGATGGCGCTGCGCGACTACGACTTCACCCGCCCGCGCGCGACCCGCGAGCTCTCGCCGAGTGCGCCCGCGCAGTCGGGGCCGCGCGGCATCTACGAGTACCCCGCACGCCTCAACCTCCACAGCTACGCGGACGGCTCGCACAGCTACGGCGGCCACGACGGCGCGCGGCAGGCGCGGGTGCGGCTCGAGGCCGAGCAGGTGCCGGGCCGGGTCGCGGCCGCGTCGAGCAACCTCACCGCGCTCACCGCGGGCGGCGCGCTCACGCTGGAGGGCCACGCACGCGCCGACGCCGACGCGCGCCACCTCGTGCTCCGCGTCGAGCACACCGCCCAGGCCTGGAGCGACCTGCCCGAAGACCTCCGTCACAGCGAGGGGCTCCAGGCGCAGCTCGCCGAGGCGGGCGTCGCCTTCCCGCACCAGGGCCGGCAGGTCACGCAGCGCTACGCCAACCGCTTCGAGTGCATGCCCGCGACGGTCCCCTTCCGGCCCGCGCGCGTCACGCCGCGGCCGATCATCCACGGCGTCCAGACGGCGCGCGTGGTGGGCCCTGCCGGCGAGGAGATCCACGTGGATTTCCACGGGCGGATCAAGGTTCAGTTCCACTGGGATCGGCAGGGCCAGGAGGACGACGGGAGCTCGTGCTGGATCCGCGTCGCGCAGGCGTGGGCGGGCAGCGGGTGGGGCTTCCAGTTCATCCCGCGCGTCGGGATGGAGGTGATCGTCCAGTTCGCCGAGGGCGACCCCGACCGCCCGCTCGTCACGGGCTGCGTCTACAACGGCGAGAACCACTACCCGTACGGCCTCCCCGACCAGAAGACCAAGAGCGCGATCAAGACCAACAGCTCGCCCACGTCGGGCGGCTACAACGAGATCCGCTTCGAAGACCGGGCCGGCGAGGAGCAGGTGTACGTCCAGGCCGAGCGCGACCACGACACCCTCGTCAAGCACGACCAGACCCTCACGGTGAAGCAGCACCGCACGAAGACCATCGAGGGCAACGAGACCAACACGATCGTTCGCAACCGGACCACCACCGTCCACGCCAACGAGAGCAAGGAGGTCGACGGCAACCGCGACGAGGAGGTGCACGGCCCCTACGGCTCGTCGCTCCACGTCGACCACAACTACAAGGTCGTCGCCGACGAGACGCTCACGCTGGAGTCGGGCGACAGCCGGATCTTCATGAAGCCCGGCGAGATCTTCATCTACTCCACCACCGTCCGCGTCCACGCGCCCAAGCTGGTGGAGATCAAGGGCGGGCTCGTGAAGATCAACTGCCCCGACTCCGCCGCCGCGCCTTCGCCGCCCCAACCGCCCGACCCGCAGGGCGCGATGACGGAGCAGGGCATGCGCGGCGCGATGGCGGCGCTCGGGGGTGCCGGCGGCGCGCTGGGGGGAGCCCTCGGCGGCGCGCTCCAGGGGGCGCTCGGGCAGGTGATCCAGTCGGTGATGGGCGGCGGCCCGCTCGGGCAGGCGCTCCAGGCCGCGATGGGCGGCGGCGGGCCCCTCGCGGGGCTCGTGCAGGGGGCGATGGGCGCGCTGGGCAAGTCCTTCCAGGGCCTCACCGATGCGTCGCCGGTCGGGAGCGCGGTGCAGGCGATGCAGCCCGCCGCGGAGACCGCCCTCGGGCGCGGGGTGGTGGCGGCGCACGGGCTCAACGCCGCGCTGGCCGACGACCCCGAGTGGCAGACGCTCTCGCGCGAGCAGCCCGAGGTGGCATCGTCCACGCTGCGCCGCGCGACGTCGCCGCTGGTGCGCGACGGGCTCGCCGACGCCGCCGTCCCCGCGGGCCTCGGCCCCGAAGGGGACCGCGGCTTCGACGGCGCGGCGAGCGCGACCATGCAGGCGCACCGCGTCGCCGTGGACGGCATCGTGCGCGGCGGGGGCGGGGCGGCGTGAGCGCGGCGGAGGCCATCACGGAGCGCACCCCGCCCGAGGTGGAGCCCACCCCGGCGGCCGAGGCCCTCGCGGCGTTTCGACGCGAGCCGGGCAAGCTCTACGCGGTGCTCGACCCGGCGCAGGACGAGGAGGTCCTCGGGGTGCTGCGGCGCTCGGGGCACGCCTCCTACAGCCTCTACGAGGGCTGGGCCGCGGTTCATTACCGCACGCTCTGCCCGTACCTCGTCGAGCTGCGGCGCGAGGGGCGGCTCGTCGAGCAGCTCTTCGAAGCGGGGTGGCGGCGTGCGTGGGGGATCTTCCTCACGAGCGACCGCGACCTCCCGGCCGTGCGACGTCACCTGCGCCGGCTGCTCAAGGTGAGGGCGGCCGACGGGGAGACGGTGCTCTGCCGCTTCTACGACCCGCTCACGATGGAGCTCTTCCTCACCGACCCGGCGCGCGAGTACGACCCGTGGATGTTCGGCGAGACGGTTCGCTCGTACTTCCTCGAGACGCACCTGGAGGAGGCGCGGGTCTTCCGCCGCGACGCCGCGCGCGCCGCGAGCCCGCGCTGGCCGCTCGCGCTCACGCTCGTCCAGTCGGAGCGCCACGCCGAGCGCCGTCGCGATTTCTTCGTCGACCAGATCGAGCGCTTCGTCCGCGCCCACTACGACGACCGCACCGTGCGCCTGCCGCTCGGTTCGAGCGCGGTGCGCGACCTCCCGCGCCCGCAGCTCCGCGAGATGATCGACCGGGGCGTGGCGCGCGCGGAGGCGGCCCGCGTCGATGACCCGCACGACCAGCTCGCCTTCGTGGGGATGATGTTCTTGAAGGCGCCCAACTTCGACGAGCACCTGGTGGTGCGGGAGGCGCTGGCCGCGATGGGCGACGGGCGCCCGATGATGAGCGCGATCCTCGCGCGGGAGAGCGAGCAGCTCTGGCGCGAGGTCGACGAGGCGTACGACCAGGCGGCGTGGGGCCTCGGGCTCCGCACCTGGGGAGGAGTGCAACCGTGAGCGACACGCAAGCCCTCGCGCAGAACGCCGCCGCCGCGCCCGCCGCGGGGACGAAGCCCGAGAAGAACTGCAAGTGCCCGCGCCGCCGGGTGGAGGGCCTCGACCTCAAGTACCGCACCTTCCGCGGGACGAGCGACCCCGGGCACTCGTGGTACGAGATGGGCGACCAGAGCGTGGGCTGGTACCCGAGCCCGCAGTCGTCGAGCGCCGGGTCGTTCTTCGGCACCGCGGGCGCGGTGAACCACGGGCAGGCGCGCGACCCGCACCACGGCGACCGGGCCGACACCACCTACGACCTCTTCACGCGCGACGGCGACTGCCGCACCGACGAGGAGATCAAGGCATGCATCCGCAACCACTACTTCGCGCGGCAGGCCAGCGGCGGGAGCTACGGCGTGGTGAGCTGGAACGTGTGCCACTCCATCGCCAACGCGGCCTCCGCGCAGTGCGGGGTCACCCAGCAGGTGCGGCGGTGAGCGCCCGGTACTTCCGCTCGTGGGGTTCGAACACGCCGCCGCGCACCCCGGCCGACCCGGTCGACTACGCGGAGACCGAGCGGGCGGCGTCGTTCTACGTGGCGCGCTTCGACGGCCCGCGGCTGCGGCGCTTCGAGAAGGTGTTCCCCGAGCTCACGCCGATCCACACGGTCACGCTCGCGCAACCCCGGGCGCCGGGCGCGTGGGTGTACCTCCGGCCCGACGCGCGCGGCGAGGTCGCCTACGACGAGGCCCGCGTGATCGACTACGCGGCCACCGAAGACCTCCGGCGCTACGGGCGCGCGACGGTGGGCCCCGACGGGCTCCGCGCCGACCTCTACCGCGTCGACCGCGCGACGCCCTTCTTCGACGAGTACACCTACGGGCCCGACGGCGCCCTCCGCGCGGCGAAGGTCACGTGGGAGAACGGGGCCGTCGAGCACTACGACTTCCACCCCGACGGCACCGCCCGCTTCCTCGGCTGAGCACGAGAGAGAGACCCGACGCCATGCAACCCGCCGCACGCCTCACCGACCTCCACACCTGCCCCCACGCGGGCGGGCCGATCGTCCCCACGTGCGAGCCCACCGTGCTCATCGGGGGCAAGCCCGCGGCGCGCAAGGGCGACCGCGCGACGTGCAAGTCCCCGCTCGACGTGATCGCCAAGGGCGAGCCCACCGTGCTCATCGGCGGTCAAGACGCCGCGCGCTTGGGTGACCCGACGAAGCACGGCGGCGTCATCGTGCAGGGTGAGCCGACGGTGCTCATCGGGAGCGACTGCCCGGATTGACTCAAGCGAGCCGCGAAGGCCCGTGCGGCCTTCATCCGCAGCCCGCCGACCGGCATGTAGTTCGCGCCTCCCCGCGGAAGGGGGTTGCGCCCGCGGGGGTGCCCGCGCGAAACACCCCGCGATGACGCACCCTGCCCCGAGCGGCTTCGTCCGCGTGCGCGGCGCCCGCGAGCACAACCTCAAGGACGTCTCCCTCGAGCTCCCGCGCGACGCGCTGGTGGTCTTCACCGGCGTGTCGGGCTCGGGGAAGTCGTCGCTCGCCTTCGGCACCCTCTACGCCGAGGCCCAGCGGCGCTACCTCGAGTCCGTCTCGCCCTACGCCCGCAGGCTCTTCCACCAGCTCGGCGCGCCCGACGTCGACGCGATCGACGGCCTGCCGCCTGCCGTCGCGCTCCAGCAGCAGCGCGGCGCCCCCACGGCCCGCTCGTCGGTGGGCAGCGTCACGACGCTCTCCAACCTCCTCCGCATGCTCTACTCGCGCGCGGGCACGTACCCGCCCGGCCAGGGCATCATCTACGCGGAGGGCTTCTCCCCCAACACGCCCGAGGGCGCGTGCCCGAGCTGCCACGGGCTCGGCCGCGTGTACGAGGTCACCGAGGCGTCGATGGTGCCCGACCCCTCCCTCACCATCCGCGAGCGCGCCGTCGCCGCGTGGCCGATGGCGTGGCAGGGGCAGAACTACCGCGACATCCTCGTGACCATGGGGATCGACGTCGACGTGCCCTGGAGGGACCTCCCGAAGAAGACGCGCGACTGGATCCTCTTCACCGAGGAGGCGCCCACCGTCCCGGTGTACGCGGGGCTCACGCCGGCGGAGACGCGCCGCGCCCTCAAGCGCAAGGACGAGCCGAGCTACATGGGGACGTTCATGGGCGCGCGGCGCTACGTGCTCCACACGTTCGGCAACACGCAGAGCGCGATGATGAAGCGGCGCGTCGCGAAGTACATGGTGGGCGCGGCGTGCTCGACGTGCGGCGGGCGGCGGCTCAAGCGCGAGGCGCTCTCGGTCACCTTCGCGGGGAGGGACATCGCGGCGATGTCGGCCCTCTCGCTGGAGGCGATGGCCGGCGTGTTCGCCCCCTACGCCGCGGGCAAGGGGTGGAAGGGCGACGCGAACGACCACCCCGAGCGCGTCGAGGTCGCGCGACGCATCGCGGGCGACCTCTGCGGGCGGCTGGAGGTTCTGCTCGACCTCGGCCTCGGCTACCTCACGCTCGAACGGAGCACCCCGACGCTCTCGCCCGGCGAGCTCCAGCGCCTCCGCCTCGCGACGCAGGTGCGGTCGAACCTCTTCGGCGTGGTGTACGTGCTCGACGAGCCCTCCGCGGGGCTCCACCCGGCCGACACCGAGGCGCTGCTCCACGCGCTCGACAAGCTCAAGGCGGGCGGCAACACCTCTTCGTGGTGGAGCACGAGCTCGACGTGGTGCGCCGCGCCGACTGGATCGTCGACGTCGGCCCCGGAGCAGGTCAGCACGGCGGCGAGGTTCTCTACAGCGGGCCCCCCGACGGGCTCCGCGCGGTGACCCGCTCGCGCACCGCACCGCATTTGTTCGCGACCGAGCCTCCGCCCGCACGCGTTCCCCGCGCGCCGAAGGGGTGGCTGAAGCTCCGCGACGTCACGCGAAACAACCTCCGCGGGCTCGACGTGGATCTCCCGCTGGGCGTGCTGACGAGCGTCACGGGCGTGTCGGGCTCGGGCAAGTCGACGCTGGTGAGCCAGTGCCTGGTGGAGTTCGTCGGCGAGGCGCTGGGTTACGAGACGGAGCCCGAGGAGGAGCCGTCCGACGACCTGGAGGCCGTCCCCGTCGAGACGCTCGGCGGCCGCATCGAGGGGGGTCTGGGGCCCATCAAGCGCTTGATCCGTGTCGACCAGCGGCCCATCGGGCGGACGCCGCGCTCCAACCTCGCGACCTACACGGGCCTCTTCGACCACGTGCGCAAGGCGTTTGCCGCGACGAAGGAGGCGAAGGCGCGGCGCTACGACGCGGGGCGGTTCTCGTTCAACGTGGCCAAGGGGCGCTGCGCCCACTGCGAGGGCGAGGGGTTCGTGATGGTCGAGCTCCTGTTCCTGCCGAGCGTGTACGCGCCGTGCCCGACGTGCCACGGCACCCGCTACAACGCCGAGACGCTGGAGGTGAAGCTCCGCGCGAAGAGCATCGCGGACGTCCTCGGGATGACGGTCGACGAAGCCTGGGCCTTCTTCTCGGACGACGGCGCGGTGAGGCAGTCGCTCGACGTGCTGCGCGAGGTGGGCCTCGGGTACCTCCGCCTCGGGCAGCCCGCGACGGAGCTGTCGGGCGGCGAGGCGCAGCGGATCAAGCTCGCCGCCGAGCTCCAGCGCGTCGCGAAGGGGAGCTCGCTCTACGTGCTCGACGAGCCCACGACGGGCCTCCACCCCGAGGACGTCGAGCGCCTCCTCGCCCAGCTCGACCGCCTCGTCGCCGCGGGCAACACCGTGGTGGTGGTGGAGCACGACATGCGGGTCATCGCCGCGAGCGACCACGTCGTCGACATGGGCCCCGGCGCCGGCGACAAGGGCGGCGCGGTGGTGGCCGCGGGGACGCCCGCCGCGGTCGCGAAGGCGAAGGGGAGCCGCACCGCGCACTTCCTGAAGCGCTTCATGAAGGGGTAGAGAGGCCGCGAATTTGCGCGGGCGCGCTGCGTCGGACTACGAACGGCGGATGGGCGACGTCGACATCGCGCTCCGGCACGTCACCACGCGGCACCCGGAGGACATCGCGCGGAGGTTCGTCCCCGCCGGGGAGGAGATCGTGTCGATGCGCTGGCTCGACACGCAGGTCGCCTCGCGGGAGCGCCGCCTCGACAAGGGGCTGTTGGTGCAGCTCCGGGACCACCGGCTCGTGATCCACGTCGAGTGGTGCATCGACGACGACCCCGACCTCGGGTGGCGCATGCTGGAGTACGTCTGCGCGCTCCTCGCGGCCATCCGCGCGGAGGACCTCGCGCGCTACGAGGCGGAGCGCGAGCGCGCGAAGGACGACACGGGCGCGCCGGCCCCGCGGCCGCCCGACCCGGTGTACGTGCGCTCCTGCGCGGTGATGCTCGACGGCGCGGCGGCGGCGCGGGCCCCGGTGGCGTCGTGGTCGTGGTCGGAGCCCGCGGCCCCGGCCGAGGAGGCCTGCGCGATCCGCTACCGCGTTGACGCCGTCTACCAGCGGACGACCGCGGAGCTGCTCGCGGAGCCGGGCGTGCTGTGGCTGGTGTTCGCCCCGCTCGCGCGCGACGTGTCGGAGGAGAGCCTCCGGCGCGCGGTGCAGGCCGCGAGGGAGCGCGCCGCCAGCCAGGAGGCGCTCGACGACCTCGCGTCCGCGATGCACGTCGTTGCGACCGCGCGGCCCAGGGGGGCACAATCTCACCCAGAGGATCCTCGAGATGTTCAAGGAAGAAGGTCTCATCGAGCGCACCTGGCTCTTCCAGCACGGCGTCGAGAAGGGCATCGAGAAGGGCATCGAGAAGGGCATCGAGAAGGGGCGCGAGGAGGGGGCGCGCGCCCTGCTCTTCTCCGTGCTGGAGGCGCGGGGGCTGAAGCTCTCCGCGGCGCAGCGGGCCCGGGTCGAGGAGGCGCATGCGCTCGAGACGCTCCAGGCGTGGGCCGCGCGCGCAGTGACGGCGCAGACCGCCGCCGGCGTGTTCTCGGCCGCCGCCCGCACGACGTCGCGGAAGCGGAAGTAGTCCGGGCCCGGCGCCAGCGACGAGGGGCACCGCGCTTCCTGAAGCGCTTCATGAAGTGATCGAGGCGCCGTAGGCTATGCGGCCGTGGAGACCGCCCCCATCGACCTCGCGCGCGACGCGATGAGCCCGCACCTCGCGCTCTGGACGCGCGTCGACGTCACCGACCCGCCGCCGGAGGTGCGCCCGTGGCTCGCTCGCGCGGTCGCCGCGGGGAGCGCGGTCGATCTGCACCGCCGCTTCGTCGCGCGCTTCGACGGCCCCCAACACGCCGACGGCGCGCGCGCCGCCCGCTACCTCGCCGCGCTCGACCTCGTGCGGGCCGCGGCCGACCGCGGGGAGGCGCTCACCGTCGACGCGTTGGCCCGCGTGCAGGGCGTGGTGCTCGGCCTCCCGGACGACGCGCCGCTCCGTCGCACCGACGCCTTCGCGCGCGGCGGGGCCCACCGCTACCCCATGGTGCCGGGCTTCGACGCGCTCGTGCGGGCGCGCTTTGATGCGTGGGAAGGCGCCACGGTCGACCCCGTGGTGACTGCGTGCGGGCGCTACCTCGACGTCATCTTCCTCCACCCCTTCGAAGACGGGAACGCCCGCGCCGCGCGCCTCGCCCTGGAGTGGGCGCTCCGCCGCGCAGGCCGCCCGACGCCGCGCCTCGAAGACCTCGTCGCGCTGCGTAAGGAGCCCGGCGACGCGCGGTCGTTCTGGCGGATGGTTCGGGTGTGCGCGGGGCTCGTCGCGCGCGCGGCCACGGAGGCGGCGTGACCGTCGACCCCCTCACGGGCGCGTTCGTGCAGCATCCCTGGGCGGAGGCGACCGCACACCTCGCGGACTTCGACGCCGACGCGCTGCGCCGCGACCTCCATGGGTGGGTCCGCGACCCGGCCGTGCGCACCGTCGCCGACCTCCGCGCACGCCTCGCCGAGCGCCTCGGTCCGCACGTGGGCGGCCTCGCCCTCGCGTCCGTCTGCGCCGCGTTCGGAGTGTCCTACGCGCGTGACGATCACCGGCTCCCGCGGGCGGAGCACGAGCACGGCGCGCGGGCCGGGGCCGTCGAGGCCGGGGTCGTCGCCGCGGAGCGTGAGGTCACGCGGTTGCGTCGGCTCGCCGCCGTCATCGATCCGGTCGATGGGACGCCCGACTCGGTGGACGCCGCGGTCGACGGCATCGTCGACCTCGTCATGGAGGAGACCGCCCTCGAAGACGCCTGGTACCAGGAGCTCGAAGGACCGCTCGCGTGGCTCGCCGACCGCCTCGGGCGCCCGCGCGACGGCGTGGAAGTGGTGGTCGACGGGCTCTACCGCGTGGTGTTCTCGAGCTGGGTGGCGCCGCCGCCCGCCGGGCGACGGTTCGGCGTCCGAACGATCTCCGACACGCTCACCGGCATCGCCCGCCTCGTTCCGCCCGAGGTCGCGGCGCGGGTCGCCCGCGTCCTCCGCCCGTCGCGCGAACGCCTCGCCGAAGCGCGCGACGCCGTGGCGGGCCGAGGCCCCGCGGAGGCCCTCGAGGCGCTGATCGCGCGGGGCCTGCTCGACGCCTCGTGGGCGGACGGCGCACGTCTTCTCGGCGAAGGGGGGCACGTCACGGCGCTCAGCGCGCGCGGGGCCCCGCCGTTCACCTTCTCGCTCCACGCCGCCGCTCCCGGAACGCGCGACGCCGACCTCCCCCTTCTCACGTGGCTCGCCGCCGACGCCGCACAGGTGCTCCGCGCAGAGGCGGTCGCGCAGGAAGTCGTCGCCCGGCTGGGGCCCTTCGGCTTCCGCCAGCCCGGCAACCTGGTGGCGTGGGTGCCGACGCTATCCGCCGCTCGCTTGCTGTGGCCCGCAAATGGCTGGGAGTTTGAAGTTCTCGTGGACTGCATCCGAGCCGTACACGATGCCTTCGCGGCGCTGGGCGATTCCGTCGAAGCCGAAGCCGCCCGGGAACGCGCGGTCACCGCCTGTGCCGCGGGCCTCGCCGCAGCGCGGGCGCGCGGGGGCCTCTCGCCCGACGATCCCGCGCTCCTCGCGATGGTATGGGAGGCGGCCGCGCAATGGGAGGAGCTCGCCGCCCTCGGCGCGACGATCGCGTCGTACAGCGCCCGAAGGAAGCGCAGGCCCGCCCCGCTCGCAGCGCGCGACGCCCCTTCGCCCTTCGAGGCGATCGCGGCGCTGTGGGACACGGGCTACGGCCTCCGCGGCGTCACTGACGACGGCATCCTGGTGCTCTGCGCGCCGCCTCCGTAGGCCCGGTCACCGCGTTGGAGCCCCCTTGCGCGCGGGCCCCGCGACGCGTGCGACCACCTCCTCGACGCGCGCGGCCACGAGGCGGACGGCCGCCCGCGAGGCCGCCTCGGGCCCGATCGCGAGCCACAGCGGCCGCGGCTCGCACGCCTCGATCGCGAACAGCCGCGCGAGCCCCGGCACCCGCGCGCCCCACGCGTCGTTGAGCGCGCACACGCCCGCGCCCGCCTGCGCCGCCGCCACCAGCGCCGACATGCTGTTCGAGCGGAACCCCGCCCGCACCCCGGGCCGCTCCGCCAGCCACCGCGCCTCGGGCAGCGCGGCGAGCTCGCCGGCGGGCAGGACCGCGTCGTGCCCCGCGAGCCCTTCGACGTCGGCCGGCGCGCCGCGGGCCTTCACGTAGCCCTCGGACGCGAACAGCGAGAAGGCGAACGACGCGAGCCGCCGCACCTGCACGTTGGCCTCCCGCACCGGCGCGACGCGGAGCGCGAGGTCGGCCTCGCCGCGCGTGAGGTCGACGGGGCGGTTGCCGCCGAGGAGCTCGAGCACGAGGCCCGGGTGCCGCTCGCGCAGCGCGAGGAGTCCCTCCTCCACGAGCATCACCGCGAGGGCCTCCGTGGTCGCGAGGCGCACCGTGCCCGCGGTGCCCGCGCCGAGGTCGGCGGCCTCGGCGGTGAGCATCCGCGCCTCGGCGGCCATGCGCTCGGCCCGCGCGACGAGGTGCTCGCCCGCCGGCGACAACCGCAGCCCCTCGCGCGTGCGGAGGAACACCTTCGCCCCGAGCGCCTCCTCCAGCGAGGCGATGCGGCGGCTCGCGGTCGAGCGGTCGAGGCCGGCGTCCTTCGCGCCGCGGGCGAGGCTCGCCGCGCGGGCGACCGCGAGGAAGACGCGGATGTCGTCCCAGTCCATGCGGCGATCTTGCACCGCCGCGGTGCGACCTTGCCGCTTTTCTGCGCGCCCCGTCGTTCGCACGATCGGGCGCATGACGACGACGTACCGCGCGGTGATGCTGACGAAGAAGGGGGGCCCCGAGGTCCTCCAGACGGTGGAACTCCCCCTGACCGAGCCGGGGCCCGGCGAGGTTCGCGTGGCCGTCCGCGCGACCGGCGCG
Organism: Polyangiales bacterium; assembly: GCA_046351555.1. Taxonomy (GTDB): domain Bacteria; phylum Myxococcota_A; class Polyangia; order Polyangiales; genus CAISKJ01. Next base: position 84,007 of record JAXLYI010000022.1, on the reverse strand, counting down.
GGTGGGACCGACGTGACGATGCGGCGGGGGACGTACCCGTACGCGCCGCCGATCCCGTTCGTGCCGGGCTACGAGGCCGTCGGGGTGGTGGAGGCGCTCGGCGCGGGCGTGACGGGCCTCCGCGTCGGGCAGCGGGTGGCGGCGCTCCTCGTCCACGGCGGCTACGCGGAGAAGCTCGTCCGGCCGGCGGAGGAGTTCGTCCCGGTGCCCGACGGGCTCGACGATGCGACGGCCGTGGCGCTGATCCTCAACTACGTCACGGCGTACCAGGCGATCCACCGGGAGGCCGCGGTGAAGGCGGGGCAGCGCGTGCTGGTGACGGGGGCCAACGGCGGCGTCGGCTCGGCCGCGCTGGAGCTGCTGCGCGAGGCGGGCGCGGTGGCCTACGGGGCGGCGGCGGAGAAGCACCACGCGCTCGTCCGCGTGCTCGGCGCGACGCCGGTGGAGGGGCGCGCGGCGCCGGTGGACGTCGGGCTCCTCGCGGCGTGCCCCGAGGGCGTCGACGCGGCGCTCGACGGGCTCGGCGGCGACGCGATCGCCCAGTGCGTGCGGGCGACGAAGCGCGGCGGCGTGGTGGTGGCCTACGGCTTCAGCGGCACGATGAAGGACGGCAAGGGCGACACGCTCGCGGTCGCGCTGGGGATGGCGTCGCTCTTCGTCGGAGCGCGGCTGCGCGGGCGGCGCGGCGCCTTCTACGGCATCACCCAGCTCTACCGGAAAGACCCTCGGCCCTTCCGCGAAGACCTCCCGAAGCTCTTCGCGCTGGCCGCGGCGGGCAAGCTGCGCCCGGTGATCGCCGCGCGCCTCCCGCTGCTCGCCGCGCGCGAGGCCGGGGAGATGCTGGAGCGCGGCGGCTTCCAGGGGAAGATCGTCCACCTCGCCGACGCGGAGTGAGCGGCGCGGACGGCCGCTGAAACGCCGTCGCCGTTGCGCACCGTCGCTCCGGCGTGCGAAAGAGGGAGGCCGGTACCCCGCCCGATGCCCCGCGTCCCGATCGAGCGCTTCCGTCAGGCCCGCGAGCGTCCCCGCTGCGGCCTCGGCGCGTGCGTCGACGCGGCCGACCTCGAGCAGCGCGGCCGCCCCGTGGTGCTCAAATTCCTCCCGCCCCTGCACGGCGAGGAGGAGCTCGCGCGCTTCGAAGACGTCGCCCGCTCGCTCGAGCCGCTGCGCCACGCGTCCGTCGTCGCCACGCTCGGCCACGGCCTCGACGGCGAAGTCCCCTTCCTCGCGCTCGAGCCGCCCGAGGGGCGCACCGTCACCGAGCTCCTCGTCGCGCACAACGACGGCGCGCGCTGGCCCGACCTCGCCGACGTCCGCGCCATCGTCGACGGCGCCTGCGCGGCCGCCGCCGTCGCCCACCGGATGCGCGTCGTCGCCGAGGCGCCCGTCGTCCACGGGCTCCTCTCGTCGCACAGCGTGTTCGCCCAGCGCGCGGGCGGCGACGCCTGGGACGTCGCCGTGATGGACTTCGCCCTCGCCGCGCTCCCCGGCGTCGCGTGGCGCTCGGCCCACGACGACCTCGCCGGCGACCCGCGGCCCCCCGAGCAGCTCGCCGACCCGACGGCCATCTCGTGCGCGGGCGACGTGTTCGCGCTCGGCGTGCTCGCCGTCACGCTGCTCGTCCCCTTCGCCTTCCCGGTGAAGCCCAAGTCCTGGGCCCACTTCGTCGAGAAGCGCTGGGGCGACGGGCGCGCGCTGCTCACCGCGATGCGGCCCGACCTCCCGCCCGCCCTCTGCGACGAGCTGATGCGGGCCCTCGCGCCGTCGCCCGAAGACCGCCACCCCGACGCCGACCGCCTCCGCCTCGCCCTGCGCCGCGTCGCGTGGGATCCCGTGCGCGAGCTCGCGCCGCCGCAGCGCCCCGCCGAGGCGCGCGCCGAGGAGCCCCTCGACCCGGAGGCGTCGTCGCCGCAGATGCGCCTGCCCTCCGCGCTCGTCGCCGAGCCCGAGCAGGCCGCGCGCTTCCTCCGGCCCGCCGCGCCCGCGCATGACGTCGCGCCCGAGGTCGAGCCCGCGGAGACCACCGCGCCCGCGGACGTGGCCTTCGCCGAGAGCACCGTGCCCACCGCGTCGGCCGTCGACGCGCTCCGCGCGATCCGCCACGCCGAGCGAGCCACCGCCCGCCGCGAGGAGACCGTCATCGCCGGCACGCCCCGCCGCGAGGAGACCGTCGTCGCCGGCACGCCCGTGCGCGGCGCCACCGTCGTGGCCCGCCCGCCCGCGCACGAGGGGACGGTGGTCGCACGCGTTCCGCGCCGCGAGGACGCCACCACCGCCACCGCGCTGCCCGACGGCGACCTCTTCGCCGAGATCCCCTGGCGCCCCGCACCCGCTCCCTCACCGACCGCCGCGCGCGCGGTGGCGGTCGACGACGAGGACGCCACGCTCGCCGAAGGTTCGGTGCCGAACGACCTCGCCGACCACACCTTCTCCGAGGCGTGGGACGCGGAGCCGTCCGCCCCCGCGGGGCCCGTCGACAAGACCCGCATCGGCCGCATGCCCGCGCGCCCGCCCGCCGCGACCCCGCCTCGCCCCGCGACGCTCGCCCCGCCCTCGGCCCCCGCGCGCCCGTCGACGGCGCCGGCCTTCAGCGCGGGGCTCCCGCTGCCCCCGACGCTCCCGAGCGCCGCGCTGCTCGCGGAGACCACCGTGGAGCTCGACGCGCCGCCCGCGTGGCGCGAGCCGCCGCCCCCGCCGCCCCCTCCCCCGCCACCGTCGCGCGCGCCCGTCGTCGCGGCCGGCGTGACCGCCGCGCTGCTCGTGCTCCTGGCGCTCTGGTGGTCACTGCGGTGAGCGCCCCGGTGGTCACCGCCGTGTGCGCCGCGCACGCGACGCACCGCGCGGAGGCGTCGATCCCCGCGCGGGTGCGTTTCCTCCCGCGACGGCGCGATCGTTGCGTAGGATCGCCGCCGACGAATGGACACCCCCGACGCGCCCCTGGCCAACGTTCTCCCCGAGCCCACCGCGGACTTCTACGGCGCCGACGGGCTCCCCTGGCAGGTGGTGTACCTGTCGCACCGCGAGGCGCTCTCCGAGCCCTTCGAATGCACGCTGGTGATGACGCTCCCGGTGCCCGGCGCCGAGCCCGACGCGCTGCTCGGCGAGAAGGCCCACGTCGAGATCCGCCGCGGGCTCACGGCCCGTCGCATCCAGGGCGTCGTCCGCCGTGTGGAGGACCTCGGCGCGACCGCCACGCACCGCTACGTGCGGGCGGTGGTGGTGCCGCAGCTCTGGGCGCTCTCGCAGCGGATGGACTCGCGCATCTTCCAGGAGATGCCCGTGGCCGCGATCGTGCGCGAGGTGCTGAAGACCGCGGGCGTGTACCAGGGCGACGGCGGCGCGGACGTCCCGGGCTCGCTCGACGGGCTCCCGCAGCGCATCTACTGCCTCCAGCACCACGAGACCGACCTCGCCTTCGTCACGCGGCTCCTCGAAGAGGAGGGAATCCCCTACCTCTTCCGCCACGAGGGCGACGACGGCGAGACCTTCGCGCTCGTCGAGGACTCGCCTCGCTGGCCGCACGTCGCGGGCGACCGCGGCGCCTTCGCGGTGACCGACACCTTCACCCACGTGCGGCGCGAGGAGAGCGTCCAGTGGTTCGACCTCGCGGGCGAGCAGCGGCCGACGGGGCGGACGGTGCGCGACTACGACTTCACCAAGCCCCGCGCGACGCTCCACCTCACGCAGACGCAGGGCGGCGGGGCGCGGCCCATCTATGATCACCCGTCGCGGCTCGACATCTACCAGTACAACGACGGGTCGAAGGTGCACGACGCCCACGACGGGGCGCGGCAGGCGCGGGTGCGCTTCGAGTCGGCGCACGCGCGGGCGGTGACGGGGCGGGGCGCGGGCAACGTGACGGGCTTCGCGCCGGGGCACACCTTCGAGCTCTCGGGCCACGCGCGCCACGACGGCGACGGGCGCTACCTCCTCACGCGCGTCGAGCACGTGTACCAGGCGTGGAGCGACCTGCCCGAGGACGTCCGCGCGAGCGAGCACCTCGCGGGCGCGCTGCGCGAGTCGGGCTTCTCGGCGCTGCACGGGCGCGAGGCGGCGCGGCGCTACGTCAACCGCTTCGAGTGCGTGCCGGCGGCGACGGCGTGGCGGCCGCCGAAGGTGACGCCGCGGCCGGTGGTGAGCGGGGCCCAGTCGGCGCGGGTGGTGGGCCCGTCCGGCGAGGAGATCTACGTGGACTTCCACGGGCGGATCAAGGTTCAGTTTCACTGGGACCGGCAGGGCAAGGAGGACGAGCGGAGCTCGTGCTGGATGCGGGTGTCGCAGGCGTGGGCGGGGCCCGACTGGGGCTTCGTCTTCACGCCGCGCATCGGGATGGAGGTGATGGTCGCCTTCCTCGACGGCGACCCCGACCGCCCGGTGGTCACGGGCTGCCTCTACAACGGCGAGAACCACACCGCGTACGAGCTCCCGCGGGAGAAGAGCCGGAGCACGATCAAGACGCGCTCGACGCCCGGCGGCGACGGGTACAACGAGCTCCGCTTCGAGGACTACAAGGGCGCCGAGGAGGTGTACCTCCGCGCCCAGAAGGACTTGAACGAGTGGGTGCTCAACGACCAGGGCACCAAGGTCGACCACAACCAGACGCTCACCGTCGGCAACAACCGCTTCAAGACGGTGAAGGCCAACGAGCGCATCATCGTCGAGAAGAACCGCAACGCCCTCGTCCGCGAGAACGACGCGCTCGAGGTGATGCAGAACCTCGACATGGTGGCCCACGGCTCGCGCGGCGCGACGCTCCAGGCCGACGAGACGCTCTACCTCCGCGGCGACAAGCGCGTGGTCATCGAGTGCGGCGAGAGCAAGATCGTGATGACGCCCGAGACGATCCACATCAGCTCGCAGACGGTGACCGTCCTCGGCGACAAGGAGATCGTGATCCGCGGCGGCATCGTGAAGATCAACTGAGGGAGCCCCGACGATGCCCGACGCGTGCAGGATCACCGACCCCTCCCACTGCCCGGCGTGCGCGCACGGCTGCCCGAAGTGCCCGCACGACGTCACCGGCCCGGCCACCAGCGGCTCGGTCAACGTGCTGATCAACGGCATCTACGCGCTGCGCAAGCAGGATCGTGGGATGCACGCGGCCTGCTGCGGCGAGAACTCCTGGGAGGTGACCGACGGGGCGCCCGGGGTCTTCATCAACGGGCGCAACGCGGCGCGCGTCGGCGACCCGGTGGAGCACTGCGGCGGCAACGGGCAGCTCTCCGGCGGCAGCGGCAACGTGGTGATCGGCAACTACAAGAAGGGCGACGGGCCGCCCGAGCTCCCGTACTGCGGCGGCTTCGAGCTGGAGGACGAGCAGGGCGAGATGCTGCCCTACACGCGCTACGTCATCCGCACGCCGGACGGCAAGGAGCACGAGGGCCGCTCCGACCACCGGGGCCACACGTGCCTGGTGTTCACGGACTCGGAGGAGGACCTCGAGGTCGAGGTGCTCCCGGACGACTGCACGGACTACGAGGGGGACTGAGGCAGCGATGGCGGCGGCGAAGAGGAAGAAGACCACCCACGGCAAGCACCGCACGACGTCGGTGAAGGGCGGCCGCAAGGGGCGGCGCAAGAAGGCCACGGTCCGCTCGTACACGGCCGACCCGGCGAAGCCCGCCAACGCGGTGTACAAGACGCTCGACAAGGACCCGGTGTACGGGTCGGAGTTCGTGTACTCGTGGTCGGTGGGCGGGTGCTTCAACAAGGAGTGCACCCAGCGCCACGCGACCATCACCACGCCGGGGTGGACGGAGAAGTACATCGTCACCTTCAAGATCCCGGAAGTGCCCAAGCTCGGCACGCTGCGCCTGCACAAGCGCATCGCGCCGCAGTTCGAGGCCTTCTTCAAGGCGGGCGCGGCGAAGGGGCACGCCGGGAAGATCGTCAACAACGCAGGCACCTTCGTGCCCCGCACGATCACCGGCAACCAGTCGAAGCTCTCCAACCACGCGCTCGGCACCGCGATCGACGTGAGCAGCGAGCAGAACGGCTACAACCAGCCCCAGGCGGCGCGCGGCACCCACGGCAGCCTCTGCGAGCACGCGGACTTCTGCGTCGACTTCGGCCTCTACTGGGGCGGCTGGTACGAGCGGAAGAAGGACGCGATGCACTTCGAAGCGGTGAAGGTGCTCAGCGCCGCCGAGCTCCAGGCCGCGTGCACCAAGCACGGCGTCAACTACGCCTCGCTCTCGCAGTCGCCCACCGGCTCGCCCGGCGGCCCCGCCGCGCCCGCCGCGCCCGCGACCCCCGCCGCCCCGCCCGTCCCGCCCCGCCGCCCGCCCGGCGTCTGAGCGCGCCGCGATTGACCCCGTAGCGCACCCTGCACGATCCTCCGCGGCCTCATGGCCCGCCCCCGCCTCGCCCTCGCGTCCGCGCTCCTCGCCGCCTGTGCTGCCGCGCCGCGCTCTCCCACGCCGCACCACCTGCCGGACACCGCCTTCGCCGTCCACCTGCCGCGCCTCGCGCCGATGGACCCGCCGGCGCCCCTCGCCACGGGCCGCCTCCCGGCCCTCGCCAGCCCCGAGCGCTACGCCCTCTCGCTCACCGTCGACCCGCGGCGCGAGGACTACCGCGGCGAGGTCGCCGTCGACGTGACCGTGCGCGAGCGCACGCAGTTTCTCGTCCTCCACGCGCGCAGCCTCGCGGTGTCGTCGGCGCGGGCGGTGATCAACGGCGCCACGATCCATGCCTCGGCCACCACGCGGCGCGCGGTCGGCGGGCGCGAGGCCGACGAGGAGCTCGTCCTCCGTTTCGATGGCGTGCTCCCGGCGGGCGCGGCGCGCGTCCACGTCGCCTTCACGGGCCGCTTCGCCGAGGACCTCCGCGGCCTCTTCCGCGTGCGCGCGGGCGACGACTGGTACGCCTTCTCGGACTTCGAACCCACCGACGCGCGGCGGGCGTTCCCGTGCTTCGACGAGCCGTCGTTCAAGGTGCCGGTGGAGGTGACACTGACGGCGCCCGCGGGGATGGCCGCGCTCTCCAACATGCCCGAGCGCGAGCACCGCGACGCCACCGATGGCGCGGTCGAGCACCGCTTCGAAGCGACGCCGCCGACGCCGACGTACCTCGTCTCCTTCGCGGTGGGCCCCTTCGACTTCTTCGAGGGCCCGCGCGAGCCGGTGCCGGTGCGGGTGGCGACGGTGCGCGGGCGCTCGGCCCTCGGGCGCGTCGGGGCGGAGACGGCCGCGGCCCACCTGCGCGTGCTCGCGGACTACTTCGGGCGCCCGTACCCGTACCCCAAGCTCGACCTCGTCGCCGTCCCCGACTTCCTCCCCGGCGCGATGGAGAACCCCGGGCTCATCACCTTCCGCGACACCGCCCTCCTGCTCGACCCCGCGCGCGCGTCGGCCCAGGCCCGCCACTACACCTACGGCATCGTCGCCCACGAGCTCGCCCACCAGTGGTTCGGCAACCTCGTCACGATGGCGTGGTGGGACGACCTCTGGCTCAACGAGGGCTTCGCCACGTGGATGGGCTCGCGCGTGATGGACACGTGGCGCCCCGAGCTCGGCGAGCGCGTCGACGCCGTCGCGAGCTCCGTGTGGGCCCGAACCAACGACGGCCTCACCACCGCCCGGCCCGTTCGAACGCCCGTCACCACCACGAGCCAGGCGATGGAGGCCTTCGACGCGATGGCCTACAACAAGGGCGCCGCCGTCCTTCGCATGCTCGAGGCGCACGTTGGCGAAGGGCCCTTCCGCGAGGGCGTCCGCGCGTACCTCAACGCGCACGCCTGGGGCAACGCGACCGCCGCCGACCTAATCGCGAGCCTCTCCACCGCCGCGGGCCGCGACCTCGCGCCGATCGCGAGCTCCTTCCTCGACCAGGCCGGCGTCCCGATGGTCGACGCGTCCGTGGTGTGCGCGCCGGGCGCCGTCGCGCGCGTCACGCTCCGGCAGTCACGCTTCACCAACGGGCGGCCCGCGGAGGGGGAGCCCGCGCGCTGGGCGATCCCGGTGTGCGTGAGGTACCCCACGGCGACGGCGACGGGCGAGGCCTGCGCGCTCCTCCGCGAAGCCGAGCAGTCGGTGGCGCTCGACCTGCCCGCGGGGCGGTGCCCGGCGTGGGTCCACCCCAACGCGGGGGCGCGCGGGTACTACTGGCACGCGGTGACGGGCCCCGCGCTGCGCGCGCTCCTCGCGGCCGCCGCGCTCACGCCGGAGGAGCGCCTCGACGCGCTCGCGAGCCTCCACGCGCGCTACGAGGCCGGCGCGCTCCCGGTGGGCGAGTGGCTCGCGGCGCTCGCGCGCTTCACCGCCGACCGCGACCCCTTCGTGGCCGAGCAGGCGGTGGGGCACCTCGCGGCGGTGGAGCACCAGCTCGTCACCGACGACACCCGCCCGCGCTTCCGCGCGTGGCTGGCGGGACTCCTCGGCGCGCGGGCGCGGGCGCTCGGCTTCGCCCCGCGGCCCAGCGACACCGAGGCGACGCGCGACCTCCGCCGGGCGGTGCTGATGACGCTCGGGATGCACACCGACGACCCGTGGGTCCGCGCACAGGCCGACGCCGCCGCGCGCCGCTACCTCGCCGACGCCGCGTCCGTCGACGCCGACGTCGCCGCCGTGGCGCTGCCGATCGCGTCGCGCCGCGCCGACGGGGAGCGCTTCGCCGCGCTGCTCGAGGCGCTCGGCCGCGCCGCCACCCCGCAGGACCGCGCGCTCGTCCTCGGGGCGATGCTCACCTTCGAAGATCTCGCGCTCGTGCGCCGCGCCTACGCGCTGGCCCTCACCGACGCGGTGCGCGCGCAGGACCTCCGCGTGCTCTTCGGGCGCGTGGGGCCGACGCCGGCGCACCGCGCGCTGCTGCTCGACTGGGCGCGCGAGAACCTCCCGGCCCTGCGGCAGAAGCTCGGGCGGCACACGCGGGCGGTGGTGGGCGCGCTCGCGTGGCGCTGCGACGAGGCGTCGATCGCCGCGGGCGAGGCCTTCGTGCGCGAGGCGACCGCGGGGATGGAGGGCGTCGACCGCGCGATCGCGCAGTCGGGCGAGTTCGCGCGGCGCTGCGTGGCGGTGCGGGCGCGCGACGCGGCGGCGGCGGGCGCGGCCTTCGCGCGGCGGCCGGCGGGGTGAGCGCGGTCGCGGCTTGACGAGCCGTCGCAGGACGGCGCAGGGTCTCCGCCCGTGGCAGTCCTCCTCCGTCGTTTGAAAATACACCGCTTCCGAAAGGTCGCGCCCGGCACGGAGATCCACTTCCACCCGGGCATGAACGTCCTCCTGGGGCTGAATGCGAGCGGCAAGACGACCCTGTTGGAGCTCATCGCGGCCGTGCTGCGAGGCGACCTCTCGAGGCTCCATCACTTCCATCTCGAGTTCGAACTTGAAGCTGACGGGTGCAGACTCGAAGTGATCTGTGGCTTCGAGTCTGAGTGGGTCGAGACTCCCGGAGGGGAGTTGGAGGTGGACCAATCGCACCTCGAAGCCCGCGGGTTCGACTCACGGGGGGCCTTGGTCGGGCGGGTTGAGCTCACCCGCAGCCCAATGGTCCCGTGGGTGGTCCACCGCGGCGGCGAGGGCGAGGGCGGCCCGGTCCCCGACGATCTCTGGTCGACCCTCGTGGAGCACGTCGGCGCGTCGATCTGGAGCGGGCGAGACGATCGTCCTCGCTTCGCGGTGCCGGGCTGCCGTCGGGTCGACGAGGCGCTCGTCTGCTTCGACGAGATCCACGGGCAGGGGGGAGAGGGGGTCACGTCGTTCCGCGCGATCTGGCGCAACGGCGACCCCGTGCGGATCGATGCGCGTGGCCTGTCCGGCGACCTCGCAGCGCGCGTCGCATCCCACATGGGTGGGTGGAGCGCGCAGCCGCCCCTGGTCATCGTGGACGAAACGGAGTCGTCGCTTCTCGCCGACCTCGCGCGAAGGCTCGGGTTCTCCGCGTGCCTTTGGCGGGCCACTCCGCGGGAGCAGCGCCGTGACGGGCCGCGCGTCATCGCCGAGTATGGCCGCTTTGCGTTCGCCTTCACCCGCGAGGACGGGAGCTTCATCGACGACGCGATCCTGAGCTACGGCCAGAAGCGCCTCCTCGCACTCCTGTATCAGATGTGCGCACACGACGGCCCCTTCGTCGTCGACGAGCTCGTCAACGGTCTCCACCACGCCTGGATCGAGCAGATCGTCGACGGCCTCGATGGACGTCAGGTGTTCGTCAGCACGCAGAGCCCGCTGCTCCTCGACCACCTCACGTTCGAGTCCGCGGAGGAGGTCCGTCGCACGTTCGTCTTCTGCCGCCGCCGGGCGGCGACCGACGCCGCGCCCGCGGCGCTCGTGTGGAGCGCGCTCTCCGACGACGACGCCCGCGCCTTCTTCGACGCGTACCAGGCGGGCATTCAGCACGTGAGCGAGCTGCTGCGCACCCGGGGGCTCTGGTGAGCGGCGCCCCCATGACGGTCTACGCCCTGAGTGAAGACACCGCGCGGGACGCGCACGAGGTGGTCGCGTCCCTCGTCCGCGCCTCGCTCCGACTGGTAGGCCCGGGGGCACGCCTCGACGGGCTGCGGTTCGAGCCGGACGAGGCCGGACATGCTGCCGTGAAGGCGAACCGCTGGAAGAGCGCGGCAAGGAAGGATCATCGCCACCGGGTCGACCTCGTCCGCACGCTCGCGACCAACGTCACCCGCGCGGACTGCCTCGTCGTGTTCCACTTCGACGGCGACACGACCTGGGCCGAGCGGGATCGATCCGAGAACGAGCGCAAGTTCCGCGACGACCTGCTGCTGAGCGTCGAACGGGTGCTACACGAGAAGGGCCTCACGCCCGAGCGAGCGCAGCTCGCCCTCCGCCGCCTCGTCTCGTTCGTCCCTCACTACACCATGGAGTCCTGGCTCTACCAGAGCACGGAGGCGGCCATCTCGCGTTGCCGCGAACTCCACGCGGCCGCGGACATCGCCCACTTCGAAGGGTGGGCGCGGGATCGAACCGCGCTCGACGAGATCGAGCAGCCCTGGAAGCTCGTCGCGCTTCACAAGGCGCACAACGCCACCCTCGCAGCGTCCTTCCCGGCCCCCGAGGTGTACGCGGTCGGGAAGTCCTACGCGGCGTTGGTCGATCGCCTGCGGGGCCACGAGTTCCTCCTCGCGTGGCTGCGCTGGTCGGCGACGGACGGCGCTCGTCACGGGGGGTGAGTCCCTCCGCCGGGCCGCGCCGCACTACGCCCGGTCGCGGACGCCGCCCTCGCCCGCCGCCCGCGCGCAGTGGGCGCAGCAGAAGAACGACCCCGCCGACTCCACCCCGTGCCCGAGCACGGTGACCCCGCAGTGGACGCACCGCGGGGCCAGCGTGTGGGCCGCGCATTCGAAGCAGTCGAAGACGTGGCGGGCGCCGTCCTTCACCACCTCGAAGGCCTTGTCGTACTCGTTGCCGCAGCATTCGCATCGGGTCATGCCCGCGGCCCGGTGCAAGCGCCGTTCTCCGCGCGTTGCGCCGCGCCCGTCACGCGAAGTCGGCGCGCCCGCGCCCCAGGTGTGGCCCACCGCCACGCGCGCTACCCCCGCGCGCGGATCGCCCGCAGGAGCGCCGGGATGCGGTCGTGCTCGTCGACCCACACGGTGCGGACGCCCACGCTCCGGTGCAGCTCGCGGTCGAGGGCCGCGGAGAGCTACCCGCCGGCTTCCGCCTCCGCGAAGAAATCCCCCAGGTGCGCCGCGAGCGCGTCGGGCGCCGTCCAGTGGATCATGTGCCCGGCGCCGTCGACGTGCCGCCGTCGCGCGCCCCTGTAGCGCTCGGCGCGCTTCACGAGCTCGTCGAAGCCCGCGAGCTCGCTGCCCGTCACCAGCAGCGTCGGGCACGCCACCCGGTCGATGTACGCCTCGAAGCCCGCGGCGTCGAAGCGCCCCGGCGACGTCGTCTGGTGCAGCGGGTCGAATCGAAACGCCCAGCCCCCGTCGTCCTCGCGCGCGGCGACCGCGGCCGCTTCGCGCAGCGCGGCCTCGGGCACGTCGGGGTGCGACATCCGCATGCGGACGTACACCTCGTCGAGCGATTTCATCCGCCGCGGCGCGCGCCCGCGGGCCTTCGCGAGCCCCTCCAGCCAGCGCGCGGTGCGGTCGGGCGCGACGTCCTCGGGCATCGCGGGCGGCCCGACGCCGTCGACGAGGGCGAGCGAGCGGCAGCGGTCGGGCACCGCGCCGGCGAGCATCGTCGCGACCGTGGCCCCCATCGAGTGGGCCGCGACGTGGGGCCGCGCGACGTCGAGCGCGTCGAGCACGGCGACGACGTCGGCGAGGTAGTCGGCGAAGTGGTAGTACGACCCCGGCGGGCAGCGGTCGGTGTCGCCGTGGCCGCGGAAGTCGAGCGCGAGCACGCGGTGGCCGCGCGCGCCGAGGCCCTCGATGACGCGCGCGAAGCTCCGCGCGAGGTCGAGGTAGCCGTGGAGGAGGAGCACCGTGCCGCCGCCCGCGCCGGGGTGCTCGACGAGGTGGTGGCGGAGGCCGTTGGCGTCGACGGCGAGGTCGCGGAGCGCGCTCATGCGGGGGTGACGGCGCGCAGCGGGGAGAGCGACGCGATGGCGCGGCGGGTGTGGCCGCGGGTGACGAGGTCGCGGACGATCTCCGCGGTGACGGGCGCGAGGAGGATCCCGCTGCGGTGGTGCCCGGTGGCGAGGACGAGCCCGTCGATGCCGCGCATGCCGACGATCGGGGTCTTGTCCTCGGTGTAGGGGCGGAAGTTGGACCAGGTGCGGGCGACGGTGGCCTCGCCGAGCGAGGGGACGGTCTTCGTCGCGGTGGCGAGGAGCTTCGCGAGCCCGTCGGCGGTGACCCCGCGGCGGAAGCCGACGAACTCCAGCGTGCTGCCGACGACCACGCGCCCGTCGCCGCGCGGCACGAGGTAGCCGCCGTGCGCGTACACCACGCTGCGCAGGGGCGCGGGGCAGGTGTCGAGCTCGACGAGCTGCCCGCGCGCGGGGCGCACGCTGCCGGGGTCGCCGAGGCCGTGCCCGACGAGGCCCGACCACGCGCCCGCGCAGAGCACCACCGCGTCGCCCTCGACGGGGCCGTCGTCGGTCTCGACGCCGGTGGCGCGGCTGCGGTCGATCAGCACGCGCCGCGCGGTGACGCCGCTGCGGAAGCGGACGCCCGCGCGCGCCGCGGCCTGCACCACGCCCGCGGTGAGGCGCGCGGGCTCGAGCGAGGCGTCGTCGGGGAAGAGCACGCCCTGGACGAAGCCCGCGGCCAGGCACGGCTCGCGCTGGCGCAGGGCCCTCGCGTCGAGGACGTCGACGGGCAGCGAGCGGTTGCGCTGCCACGCGCTCTTGGCGAGGAGCGCGCGGGCCTCGGCCTCGGTGCGCGCGACCTCGAGCACGCCGCGGCGTTCGAAGCCCGCGTCGACGCCGGTGCGGCCGCGGATCTCCTCGGCGAGCGCGCCGTGCATCTGCCGGCTCTCGAGCGTGAGGTCGAAGAGCGGCGACGGCGACGTGGCCTCGGACTGCGCGGCGAGGATGCCGGCGGCCGCGCTCGACGCCTCCGCGCCCGGGGCGGACTTGTCGAGGACGAGGACGTCGGCGCCCGCGTCGGCGAGGCGAAGGGCGCTGAGTGCGCCGACGAGTCCGCCGCCCACCAGGACGACGCGTGCGGTGCGGGTGGTCACGTGGGAGCCTCCTCCGTCGAGGCGCCCGCACGATACCCGCCGCCGCCCGCCGCGGGAAGCGTGGAGCGTCCGTGCACGGCTTGCCAGGGGCGCGGGGGGTGCGCATGATCCGAGCGTCCCGCGCGACCCTTTCGGCCGACGGGGCATCCCAGAAGACGAAGACAGCTAATGCGGCGCGGCTATGGTGCAGCGCCGCGAGGAGATGACGACATGCAGACCCGCCCGACCCCGACGCTCATCGTGGAGGCCGAGACGCCGCTCCCCACCCGGCACGGCACGTTCACGGTGAAGGTGTTCCGGCACGCCGACGACCCGGAGAAGGAGCACGTCGCGGTGGTGGCCGGCGACGTGGCCGGCCGCGAGGGCGTGCCCGTCCGCCTCCACTCCGAGTGCCTTACGAGCGAGGTGCTCGGCTCGCTCAAGTGCGACTGCAAGGAGCAGCTCGACCGCGCGCTCGAGCACATCGCCGCGGAGGGCGAGGGCGTGGTGCTCTACCTCCGCCAGGAGGGCCGCGGCATCGGGCTCGCCAACAAGGTGCGCGCGTACGCGCTCCAGGCGTGCGGGGTCGACACGGTCGACGCGAACCGCCAGCTCGGGCTCCCCGACGACGCGCGGCGCTACGACGGCGCGGCCGCGATGCTCGGGCACCTCGGCGTGCGCTCGGTGCGGCTGATGACCAACAACCCCGACAAGGTCGCGGCGCTGCGGGCGCTCGGCGTCGAGGTGGTCGAGCGGCTGCCGGTGCTCGTTCGCCCCAACGTCCACTCGCGCGGCTACCTCGAGGCCAAGCGCGCCCGGATGAACCACTCCCTCCCCCGCTGGCTCGACGGCTTCGACGCCGAGTAGCCCGCATTCACTTCAGCGCGCGGCGGCGTGGATGACGGCCACCGCGTCGAGGTCGAAGCCCGTCGACGGGTCGGCCCGCTCCTGCGTGCGGAGGTCGCGGATGCGCACGAAGCGGGCGCGCGTCAGGCCGACCGCGCGCAGGTCGAAGCCGTCGCCCCCGGACACCGTCGGGTCGCTCGCGCAGCGGCCGTTGGCGCGCGAGGCGTACACCGGGCGCCAGCCGGCGCAGCCCGCGTGGGGCCTCGCGCCGCGAACGTCGCACGCGAAGGTGACCCAGCGCGCGCCGTCGTCGCTGACCGACACCTCGCCGAGCTCCTCCCAGTAGCGGGGCGGCTCACCCGGCACCTGGAAGGCGTTTTCGAACACCGTGAAGTCGTCGCCCTCGCCATCGACGATGTCGACGTCGAAGCCCACCACCACCTCGCCGCCTGCGCCGAGCGAGACCACGTCGGTGCCGCCGAAGAAATCCCCGCGGCCGTCGGGCGGGCCCATCACCACGCCGGGCATCGCGTCGGCGCCGAAGCCCGCGCCCTCGCCCGGCGTGAACGACACCACCCGCGCGACGTAGCGGTCGGAAGGGCACGCGCCGCCCGCGCCGTCGGGCGCGCCGGGCTCTGCGCCGCAGCCGGCGAGCGCGAGCGCGACGGCGGCCCCGCGGAGCCTCCAAGACGCGGACGTCACGGCACGAAGGCGATCGCCGCGGGCGGCTGCGCGCCGGTGGCGAGCGGGGCGGAGGTGACCTCCGTCCCCATGGTGTTGAAGACGCGGGCTCCGGCGCGGCCGGCAGTTCGGTCGAGCACCCAGACGTTGCCCGACGGGTCGCGCGCGATGGCGGCGATGTCGCCCGACGACACGATCGTGCGCCCGGCGCGCATGGCCTCGGCCGCGTCGAGGTCGAACTCCACCACCCGCGACGAGGTGGCCGACTGCCGCACGACGACCCAGCCGCGCGCGTCGTCGAGCATCACGAAATCGCTGACGTCGCCGCCGAGCTGCGCCTCGGTGACGCGGAGGCCGCGCGCGGCGAAGCTCACCGGGTCGACCACCTCGATGCCGCCGTCGAGCATGCCGGCGCCGAGCGCGCCCGACTCCGACACCACGAGGCGCCCGCCCGGCGTCACGCGCATCGCGAAGGGGTTGCGGCCCGTCAGGCGCACCGGGTCAACGTCGGGCGTCGCGCCGTCGGTGTCGACGAGGACGTCGCCGGTCGGGTCGATCACCGCGAGCGTCCCGTTGGTCACGGGCATGAAGGCGTTGAGGTTCTGCAGGGCGACGAAGACGTAGCGGCCGGCGCGGACGATCGACGAGGCCTCCATCGCGCCGGACGTGTCACGGTCCATCGCGGAGCGGAGCGGCGAGAGGTTGATCGTGCGGCGCACGGCGTCGGCGCCGTTCATCGTCGGGTCGACGACGGCGACGCGCGGCGCGTTGTAGAGGATCACGTACGCGACCGTCGGCGACAGCGTGAGGACGCCGTAGGGGTTGGCCTGGTAGCGGTCGGTCGCGCCCATCGTCGCGCGCAGCGGGATTCGCCGCGCGGGCGTCGGGAGCGCCGCGCGGTCGAGCACGGCGAGCTCGTCGTTGCCGCGGAGCAGGTCGTAGATGATGCAGCCGCTCTGGACGGGCGCGTGGTCCTGGTCGGGGGACGTCTCCGTCCGCGCCGCGAGCGAGGGGGCCGGGAGGAAGCGCCCGAGCGCGTAGCCCCCCGTCGCCATGTAGTCGCTGGTGCCGACGAGCACGCGGTCGATGGGGCACTCGCCGGGCGCGACGTCGGGCGGCGGGAAGTCCGGGGTGACGTCGCCGGGCGCGTCCTTCGCGGCGTCGGCGGGCGCGGCGTCGAGGTCGGCGTCGGCGCCGGCGTCCTTCGCGGCGTCGGCGGGCGGCGGCGCGACGTCGGGCGTGTCGGCGTCGGGGGGGTCGACGGGCACGTCGGGCGGCGCGAGGTCGTTGCCGGCGTCGTAGGGGCGGAGCTTCGCGTCGTCGAAGCACCCCGTGGCGGCGGCCGCGAGCGTGAGGAGGATTCCGTATCGGGCGTGGGTCATCGCGTCGGCCTCGGGCGCCGCGCCGAGGGCCTTTTTCACGGCGCGCGCCGCGACGCTACGCGAACGCCGCGCGGCGGGTCAAGCGGAGGGGACGCCCCAGCGGTGCAGGAGCCCGGGGTCGTGCGTGGCGACGAAATTCGCGTACTTGTAGTGCTCGTCGCGGGTGGTGTCGTAGGCGAAGCGGGCGACGCGGTCGGGCAGCAGCCGGTGCACCGCGTAGCCGTGGGACTCGAAGAGCCGGCAGGCGTCCTGGAGGCGCCTGCGGGCGTCGAGCCACGTGCCGCCGTACTCGAACTGGACGCAGTCGACCGCGCGCGCGGCGAGCGCGCCCGAGAGCCCCTGGAGCACCGGGAGCTCGTAGCCCTCGGTGTCGACCTTGGCGAAGTCGACGTGGTCGAGCCCGAGCTCGGCGAGCACCGAGTCGAGGCGGCGCACGGGCACCTCGACCACGCGCTCGCCGTAGCGCGCCCGCACCTCGTCGCGCGTGACGAACGACGACAGCGTCGAGCCCGCGCCGTGGTCGTGGAAGGCGAGCGTGCCGTCGGCGTCGCCCGCGCCCGCGGCGTGGAGCGTGACGTTGGGCGCCCCGCCGAGGCGCGCGCGCAGGGCGTCGAAGGTGGAGGGCGAGGCTTCGAAGCAGTGGACGCGGCAGGCGGGGTTGACGGCGCTCACCTCGCGGGCCCAGTCGCCGAGGTTGGCGCCGACGTCGAGGGCGACCTTCCAGTGCGGCGCGCCGCGCTCGATGAGCATGCGCTCGCCGTTGGACGCGAAGTCGCAGTTGTTGAGGTTGTCGGCGATGTCGGCGTAGCGCTGGAGGCGCCCGGCGAGCCAGCGCAGGGGGGCGTCGAGGGGGCTGCGCGCGACGCGGGTGGCGAGGGTGAAGAACATTCCCATGGGTTGCGGCTCGGGTCGGCTCCGTTCGCCGGACTCTCTACCCCGCGCGGGGGCGTCGCTTCAACGGGTATGGTGTCGCGCGTCGTGCACGTGGAGCACGGCCTCCTCGGGCCCCACCCCGACGCGCACCGGGAAGCCGTAGTGCCCCGTCCCCCGGTGGACGTAGAGCCGCATGGCCCCGAGGGCCCAGAGCCCGTGGTCGGGCACGTCGGAGAGCGCCGACACGGCGGTGTACGGGAGCCCGAGGCTCACGAGGCCCACCTGGCCGCCGTGGGTGTGCCCGGCGAGGACGAGGTCGGCCGCGCCCTCCGGCAGGTGCGCGAAGGCGCCCGGGTCGTGGAGGAGCGCGATGCGGAGCGTGCCCCCGTCGCGCGGGTGGCGGGCGGAGACGGCGGCGAGGCGCTCGCGGCGGGCGCGGAAGGTGAAGTCGTAGCCGAGGATCTCGACCGGGCCGCGCGGGGTCTCGACGCGGGCGAGATCGTCGACGAGGAGGGTGACGCCGGCGTGGGCGAGGCCGCGGCGGACGGCGTCGGGGGTCTCGTGGTCGTGGTTGCCGAAGCACGCGAAGGTGCGCCCCGGGAGCGCGCGAAGGGGCTCGAGCGCGCGGCCGAGGGCGTCCGCGTCGCCGTTGGACTCGACGGTGAGGAAGTCGCCGGTGAGGAGCACGAGGTCGGGCGCCGCCGCCACCGCGCGCTCGCACACCCCGCGCAGCCGCTCGACGGACATGAACGTCCCGAGGTGGGGGTCGCTGATCTGCACGAGGCGCAGCGCGGCCCCCTCGCGCGGGGGCGACGGGTCGGCGCGGCGGAGGGAGTCGACCGGCGCGCCGTCGAGCACGAGGTGGACGTCGCGGCGGCGCAGCGCGAACGACTGGAAGAGCCCGAGGAGCGCGAGGGCGTAGGGGACGCCGAGGGTGACCGTCCCCCAGCGGGAGAAGGCGCCGACGACGGCCCAGGGGATGGCGAGGAAGGTGCCCGCGGCGAAGACCGAGCCGGGCCAGGAGACGAGCAGCCGGCGCGGGAGCGAGGGGATGCCGCCGCGCGCGTAGGAGCCCGCGTGGAGGAAGAAGGCCGCCTGCCCGTAGGCGAAGAGCGGGAAGGCCCACGCGGGCAGCCGGGGCGCGAGCACGCACGACACCAGGGTGTGGATGCCGAAGATGACGCCGGCGAAGGTGGCGAAGGGCGCGCCGCCGCGGCGGGCGGCGAGGGCGACCAGGGTGGCGAGGGCGGCGACGCTCGGGAGGGTGAACGCGGTCACGCGGCGGGGATACCATCGAAGGCGCCGTCGTCGAGGAGGACGACGACCTGGCCCTCGCAGTCGCGGACGATCTGGGCGGGCTCCTCGCGCGGGTCGAGGGGCCCCTCCAGCATCTCGTAGACGGCGTCGGACTTCTCCACGCCGGTGGCGAGCACCAGCACGAGCCTCGCGCGGTGCACCATCGGGGGGGTGAGGGTGAGGCGGGAGACGGGCGGGTCCATCGGCGGGTCGCGCAGGGCGGCGACGTTGCGCTCGCGCTCTTCGATGGCGTCGCAGTCGGGGTGGAGCGAGAGCGTGTGGGTGTCGCGGCCGAGGCCGAGCACGAGGACGTCGAGGCGGGGCTCCTCGCCGAGGCGGTCGACGAGGCGGCGCTCGTAGGCCTCGGCGAGCGCGTCGAGGTCTTCGCCCTCGTGGTACATCGGGTGGATGCGCGAGGCGGGGATCGGGACGCGCGAGAGGAGGTCTTCGCGGGCGTTGCCGTAGTTGCTGAGCGCGTCGGCGTGGGGGACGGCGCGCTCGTCGCCGAAGAAGACCTCCCAGTGCGACCAGTCGGGCAGCGCGAAGCCCGCCAGCGTGCGGTGCAGGAGCGCGGGCGTGCGGCCGCCGGCGAGCCCGATGGAGAACGACCCGCGCGCGGCGATGGCGTTCTGCGCGGCGGCGGAGATGCGGTTGGCCGCGTCGAGGGCGACCTCGTGGGGCGTCGGGAAGACGCACCCGTCGATGGAGCGCCCGTGGTGGGCGCGGACGCGGAACACCCTGAGGTTGACCGACTGCCTGACCTTCATGATCGCCTTGCTGCCACCGGGGCCACGAGCTTCGCCGCCGCGGCGAGGCTCTTTTCGAAGAGGGGGTCGCGCCGCGGGCGCTCGAGCGCGCGGCAGAGCATGCGGGGCTCCTCGGGGGGGTGGATCCGCACGCACTGGGCGGGGGAGTTGACCCCGTCGGCCTCGGCGCTCCAGCAGAGGACGTAGGGGTCGTCGTCGCCGCGGGCGACTTCGAAGCGCGCGCCGCCGGGGGCGCGCAACGACACCGCTTCGATGGCCCCGGGGTACACGCCCGCGCGGTCGACGGTGACGAAGCGCACGGTGACCTCGTCGCCCGCGGCGTTGCGCAGGGCGGCGACGCGCTCGGCCCCCTCGCCCGACCAGCGGGGCGCGGAGACATCCCAGCCGAGGGCGGTGCAGAGCCACGCGGCGAAGAGGGCGGCCTGGGTCGAGGCGGCCTCGAGCTCGCGCTCGCGCGGGCAGAGCCGGATGGTGAGCTCGCGGACGGACGGGAGGTGCGCGCGCGCCGCCGGGTCGTCGAAGAAGCGGGCGGTGAACTCCTGCCACGTGCGCAGGCGCATCCAGGTGAGGTCGGCGAGCACGTAGGCGCCGCGCGAGAGCTCGAGGAGGCGGGCGAGGGCCTCGAGGTCGCGGAGGTCCATGTCGGCGGTGTGGACGACGGCGACGTCGGCGTCCTCGACGAGGCGGTCGAAGAGGCGGTCGTCGTCGGGGAGGTCGCCGACCCACCAGAGGTAGAGGGGGACGGCCTCGGCGCGGAGGCGCGCGACGGTGGACGGCACCCAGCGCCGCGCGTCGCCTCGGACGTCGAGGTCGACGTCGTCGCCGGCGGGCTCGCGGCCGCGGCGCGTGTCGACGTGGAGCCCGGCGCGCGCGGTGATCGACGGGTCGAGCGAGGGGTAGCACGCGACCGACACCGTCCGGCAGGCGTGGGCGAGCGCGACGACGGGGAGCGCGGCGCGGGCGCGGGGCAGCTCGTCGGGCGTGGCGCAGAGGGCCACGAGGGTGAAGAGGCAGGCGTGGGCGTCGGCGCGCGACGAGGCGGCCCAGAGCTCCCCGAGGGCGCGGTCGACGTCCGCGAGGGGGATGGTGTTCACAGCGCCCTCCAGCGCCGCCCGTCGCGGGCGAGGAGGGCGTCGGCCTCGGCGGGCCCCCACGAACCCGCGGCGTAGGCGTGCGGCGGGCCGTCCTTGGCCCACGCGGCGAGCACCGGGTCGAAGTAGCGCCACGAGGCGTCGACCTCGTCGGCGCGGGTGAAGAGCGTGGCGTCGCCGAGCATCACGTCGAGCAGGAGCCGCTCGTAGGCCTCGGGGCCGGCGCCGCCGAAGGTGCTCCCGTAGCGGAAGTCCATCGCCACGGGGCGCAGGGCGTTGTGCGAGCCGGGCACCTTGGCGGTGAAGCGGAGGGAGATCCCCTCGTCGGGCTGGACGCGCAGCGCGAGGAGGTTGCCCTCGGGCGGCAGCTCGGGGAAGAGCCGGTGCGGCACCGGGCGGAAGTGCACGGAGATGTCGGTGACCTTCTTCGCGAGGCGCTTGCCCGCGCGGATGTAGAAGGGCACCGCGCCCCAGCGCCACGTGTCGATGTCGAGGCGCATCGCGAGGAAGGTCTCGGTGCGCGACTCGGGGCTCACGTCGGGCTCCTGGCGGTAGCCGGGCACGGCCACGCCCGCGACGCCGCCGGCGGCGTACTGCCCGCGCACGGTGCGGGCGGCGATGTCGGCGGGCGAGAGCGGGCGGAGCGCGCGGAGCACCTTCACCTTCTCGTCGCGGACGGCGTCGGCGCTGAAGTCCACCGGGGGCTCCATCGCGAAGAGGGTGACGAGCTGGATGAGGTGGTTCTGCACGATGTCGCGCAGGGCGCCGGCGGCCTCGTAGAAGCGGCCGCGGCCCTCGACGCCGATGTCCTCGGCGACGGTGATCTGCACGTGGTCGATGTGCTGGCGCGACCAGAGCGGCTCGAAGATGGCGTTGGCGAAGCGGAAGGCGAGGAGGTTCTGCACGGCCTCCTTCCCGAGGTAGTGGTCGATGCGGTACACCTGCCGCTCGGAGAGCGCGGCGTGGAGGGCCTCGTCGAGGGCGCGCGACGACGCGAGGTCGGTGCCGTGGGGCTTCTCGCACACCACGCGGGTGAAGCGGGCGGCGTCCTTCGGGTCGGCCACGAGGCCCGCGCGGGCGAGCTGGCCGACGATGGTGGCGAAGGCGTTGGGCGGGGTCGAGAGGTAGTACACCCGGTTGCCGCGGGTGCCGCGCTCGGCGTCGAGGCGGTCGAGCCGCTCGCGCAGGGCGTCGAAGGTCGCGGCGTCTTCGAACGACCCGGTGACCCACGAGAGGCCCTGGGCGAAGTCGTTCCAGACGACGTCGTCGACGGGCTTGCGGCGGGAGTACTTCGCGAGCGACTCGCGCTGCGCCGCGCGGAAGTCCTCGTCGGTGGTCTCGGTGCGGCCGACGCCCACCACCGAGAAGCCCGCGGGCAGCGCGCGCGACACGGCGAGGTTGTAGAGCGCGGGGACGAGCTTGCGCTTGGTGAGGTCGCCGCCGGCGCCGAAGATCACCAGCGCGCAGGGGGCGGGCACGCGCTCGGTGGCGAGGCCCTCGCGGAGGGGGTTGTCGAGCTCGCTCACGACGTCACACCTTCTTCACCGCGTGGCCGCCGAACTGGTTGCGCAGCATCGCCAGCACCTTCGCGCCGAAGCTGTCGGCCTGCCGCGAGCGGAAGCGCATCTGGAGCGAGAGCGTCAGCACGGGCGCGGGCACGTCCTGGTCGATGCTCGCCTGCACCGTCCACCTGCCCTCGCCCGAGTCGGGCACGTAGCCCTTGATCGCCTCGAGCGAAGGGTCCTCGCGCAGCCCGCGCTCGGCGAGCTCGAGCAGCCAGCTCCGCACGACGGAGCCGCGGTTCCAGAGCGCGGCGAGGTCGCCGAGGTCGTAGGGGAAGGGGGAGGTCTTGAGGATCTCGAAGCCCTCCGCGAAGCTCTGCATCATCCCGTACTCGATCCCGTTGTGGATCATCTTCGCGTAGTGCCCCGCGCCCACCGGGCCCACGCGCCGGCACCCGTCGGGCGGCGCGAGCGTGGCGAGCGCGGGCTCGACCACGGCGTACGTGTCGGGCTCGGCCCCCACCATCAGGCAGTACCCGTTGGCGAGGCCCCACACCCCGCCCGAGGTGCCCGCGTCCATGAAGCGCAGGCCCTTCGCCGCGAGGGCCGCGCCGCGCGCCTGCGAGTCGCGCCAGTTGGAGTTGCCGCCGTCGACCACCACGTCGCCGGGCGAGAGCAGCCCCGCGAGCTCGTCGACCACCGCCTGGGTCGGGGCCCCCGACGGCACCATCACCCACGCGACGCGCGGCGGGCGCAGCGCGGCGGCCACCTCGGCGAGCGTCGACGCCCCGCGCGCGCCCGCGGCGACGGCCTCGGCCACCTTCGCGGGGTCGCGGTCGAGCGCGACCACCTCGTGCCCGCCGCGAAGCAGCCGGAGCACCATGTTGAGCCCCATCTTCCCCAGTCCGACCATGGCGATTTGCATGATGGCCGCGGACGCTATCACGACCCGCACGCGACCCGGGAGACCACACGCGCGCGGCCGAAAAAGCGCGTGACACGCCGCGTCGACATCGCAACTTCGTGGAACGGCGGCGGATCTTTCGCCTAGGATCGTCCGATCCGCGGGCCGCGGCGACGCCGTCGCGCACCCCGACTCTTCATCTCATGGAGGCATCGAAAATGAACCAACGGAGGTTGCCCCTCGGCGCGCTACTCGTCGCGCTCGTGTGGGGCTGTAGCGGCCGGTCGGTGGTCGGGGGAGGCTCCCCGCCCGACGGCGGCGCGGCGGACGTGATGGAGGAGGAGGCCGGCCTCACCTGCCCGGCGCCGCTCATGGCGTGCGGCGGCCGCTGCGCCGACACCCGCGACGACCGCGACAACTGCGGCGCCTGCGGGCGCTCGTGCGCGGCGAGCGAGACCTGCCAGAACGGCGCCTGCCTGCCCAACTGCACGTCGGGCGAGACGCTCTGCGGCGGCGGCGCGTCGGGCGACGCCGGGCCCGCCGGGCTCGCGTGCGTGTCGCTGATGACCGACCGCGCCAACTGCGGCGCCTGCGGCCGCGCCTGCGGGCGCGACCAGGTGTGCTCGGGCGGGACGTGCACGTTCATGTGCACCGGCAGCACCGTCGAGTGCAACGGCGCGATGGGCGCGGGCATGGACGGCGGCGCCGGGAGCGACCGCTACTGCGCCGACACCGCGACCGACCGGGCCAACTGCGGCGCGTGCGGCAACGCCTGCGTCGACGGGTACTCCTGCGTCGACGGCCGGTGCCGCGTGCGCTGCGCCGACGAGCTCCTCGCCCGCTGCCCCGACCCGATGGGGATGATGACCCCGCAGGGCGGCGGCGAGCTCTGCGCCAACACCTCCAACGACGTCCGCAACTGCGGCATGTGCGGCAACGTCTGCCCGCGCGGGCAGTTCTGCTCCCGCGGGTCGTGCGTGACGATGTGCGGCTCGGGCCTCACCGAGTGCATGGGCATCTGCCGCGACACCCTCGTCGACCGCGAGGCCTGCGGCGCCTGCGGCACCGCCTGCGGCTCCGGCGAGGTGTGCATGGCCGGCCGCTGCGTCGTGTCGTGCGGCACCGGCCTCACCAACTGCGACGGCACCTGCCGCGACACCCAGACCGACCTCGCCAACTGCGGCGCCTGCGGCACCCGCTGCGCCCCCGGCGAGGTGTGCTCGATGGGCCGCTGCCAGGTGAGCTGCGGCGGCGGCCTCACCAACTGCACCGGCACCTGCCGCGACACCCAGACCGACATCGCCAACTGCGGCATGTGCGGCTCGGCCTGCCCGCCGGGCCAGGTGTGCTCGCGCGGCGCCTGCGTGGTGAGCTGCGCGATGGGCCTCACCAACTGCTCGGGCACCTGCCGCGACACGCAGACCGACCTCGCCAACTGCGGCGCCTGCGGCACCGCCTGCCCCTCCGGCCAGGTGTGCTCGCGCGGCGCCTGCGTCGTGTCGTGCGGCATGGGCCTCACCAACTGCACCGGCGTCTGCCGCGACACCCAGACCGACCTCGCCAACTGCGGCGCGTGCGGGATGGCCTGCCCCGCGGGCCAGGTGTGCTCCGCCGGCCGCTGCCAGGTGTCGTGCGGGTCGGGCCTCACCGACTGCGGCGGGAGCTGCCGCGACACCCAGACCGACAACGCCCACTGCGGGGCCTGCGGCACCGTCTGCCCCTCGGGCCAGACCTGCCGCGGCGGCCGCTGCCTCACCTCCTGCGGCGCGGGCCTCACCGACTGCTCGGGCACCTGCCGCGACACCCAGACCGACAACGCCAACTGCGGCGGCTGCGGGCGGATGTGCCCGTCGGGCCAGATCTGCTCGATGGGCACCTGCCAGGTGAGCTGCGGCGCGGGCCTCACCAACTGCTCGGGCGTCTGCCGCGACCTCGACACCGACCTCGCCCACTGCGGGATGTGCGGCCGGGCCTGCCCCTCGGGCCAGGTGTGCTCCGGCGGCGTCTGCCAGGTGTCGTGCGGGATGGGCTTCACCAACTGCTCGGGCACCTGCCGCGACACGCAGACCGACAACGCCCACTGCGGCGGCTGCGGGCGCGCCTGCGCCGCCGGCCAGGTGTGCTCGCGCGGCGCCTGCGTCGTGTCGTGCGGCGGCGGCCTCACCAACTGCTCGGGCACCTGCCGCGACACCCAGACCGACAACAACCACTGCGGCGCCTGCGGGATGGCCTGCGCCGCCGGCCAGGTGTGCTCCGGCGGCATGTGCCAGGTGTCGTGCGGCACCGGGCTCAACAACTGCGCCGGCGTCTGCCGCGACCTCCAGACCGACAACGCCAACTGCGGCGCCTGCGACCGCGCCTGCGCCGCCGGCCAGGTGTGCTCGCGCGGCGCCTGCGTGGTGTCGTGCGGCACCGGGCTCAACAACTGCTCGGGCGTCTGCCGCGACCTCCAGACCGACCGGCTCAACTGCGGGATGTGCGGGATGGCCTGCGCCGCGGGCCAGGTGTGCGCCGGCGCGCGCTGCGTGACCTCCTGCGTCGCGGGCCTCACCGACTGCTCGGGCACCTGCCGCGACCTCGCGACCGACAACAACAACTGCGGCACCTGCGGCCGCGCCTGCCCCTCGGGCCAGGTGTGCGCGGCGGGCTCGTGCGTCGTCTCCTGCGTGGCCGGCACCACCAACTGCTCGGGCGTCTGCCGCGACCTCCAGACCGACACCAACCACTGCGGCGCCTGCGGCCGCGCCTGCCCGGCGGGCAACCGCTGCAACACCGGCGCGTGCGAGGTCTCGTGCCCGACCGGCTCCACGGCGTGCTCGGGCGTCTGCCGCGACCTCGCGACCGACAACGCCAACTGCGGCGCGTGCGGGCGCGTGTGCCCCGCCGGCCAGGTGTGCTCGTCGGGCGTGTGCTCGGTGTCGTGCACGGCGGGCAACACCAACTGCTCGGGCGTCTGCCGCACCCTCACCAACGACAACAACAACTGCGGCATGTGCGGCCGCGTCTGCGCCGCGGGCACCACCTGCGCCAACAGCAACTGCGAGATCTCCTGCGCCGCGGGCCAGACCAACTGCTCGGGCACCTGCCGCGACCTCGCCACCGACCCGCGCAACTGCGGGCGCTGCGGCACCGTCTGCCCCTCGGGCCAGACGTGCACCGGCGCCGCCTGCGTGGTGAGCTGCCCGGCCGGCCAGACGGTGTGCTCGGGCACCTGCCGCGACCTCACCACCGACAACGCCAACTGCGGCTCCTGCGGCATCGGCTGCCCGGCGGGCACCCTCTGCATGGGTTCGATGTGCGTGGTGAGCTGCCCGGCGGGCTCGACCAACTGCTCGGGCGTCTGCCGCGACCTCACCACGGACAACGCCAACTGCGGCGGCTGCGGCCGCGCGTGCGCGGCGGGCACGGCCTGCATCGGGGGGACGTGCGGCGTCACCTGCGGCGCGGGCCTCACCAACTGCACCGGCGTCTGCCGCGACCTCGTCAACGACCGCAACAACTGCGGCATGTGCGCGCGGGCCTGCGCCACGGGCCAGGTGTGCACCGGCGGCGCCTGCGTGGTGAGCTGCCCGACCGGCCAGACCAACTGCTCGGGCACCTGCCGCGACACGGCGACCGACAACAACAACTGCGGCACCTGCGGCCGGGTCTGCGCGGCGGGCCAGGTGTGCTCGGGCGGGAGCTGCGTCGTCACCTGCGGCGCGGGCCTCACCAACTGCTCGGGCACCTGCCGCGACCTGACGAGCGACGCGGCCAACTGCGGCGGGTGCGGGACGGCGTGCACCTTCACCAACGGCGTCGGGGCCTGCGTGTCGGGCGCGTGCCGGCTGGTGGCGTGCCTGTCGGGCTTCTCCGACTGCGACGGCAACCCGTCCAACGGCTGCGAGGTCAACTCGACCTCGCGCTGCGGCGGCGGCTGCGGCCCGGTGTGCGCGGCGGGGCAGACGTGCCAGGGCGGCGTGTGCACGCGCTTCCCGTCCAACGGGTCGGAGGGCGCGTTCAGCCCGACGACCAACACCACGGTCACCCCGGGCATCCACAACTACACGACGATCAACATCCCCGCGGGCGTCACGGTGACCGTGAGCGGCAACGGCGTCGTCGAGCTCCGCGCGACGGGCGACGTGAACATCGCGGGCACGGTGAACGTCAGCGGCGGCAACGGCGCCAACGGCGGCGTCGGCGTCTGCGGTACCGGCGGCGCCACCGGCACCACGGCGAACGGCGGCACCACCGGCGGCTCGTGCGGCGGCGGCGGCGGCGGCCAGGGCTCCACCGGCGGCAACGGCACGGCGTGCTGCGGCGTGGGCGCGGGCGTGGGCGGCGGCTTCGGCGGCGGCGGCGGCGCCCACTCGGGCGGCGGCGGCGGCGGCGGCGGCTTCTCGGGCGGCGTCGGCGGCAGCGGGTCCGAGGGCTCCGGCTGCTCGGGCGCGGGCGCGGGGTCGGAGGTGGGCGGCGGCAACACCTCCAACGCCTGGTGCAACGGCACGCCGCCGTCCGGCGGCTCGATCGCCAACGCGTGCTACTCGGGCGGCGCGGGCAACGCGCTCCCGACGCGCGACACGCAGGGCGGCTCGGGCGGCGGCGGCGGCTCGATCGGCGCCGCGGCCTCCAACGACCGCGCGGCCGACACGACCTTCCGCCCGGGCTCGGGCGGCGGCGGCGGCGGCGGCGGCAACGACGGCGACGGCGACTCGTACTCGGGCGGCGGCGGCGGCGGCGGCGGCGGCGGCGCGGTGCGCATCGCCACCACGACGCGCCTCGTCCTCTCGGGCTCGGTGCTCGCCAACGGCGGCAACGGCGGCGCGAGCTCGCCGGGCGCCGACGACTGCAACGACGACACGGGCGGCTCCGGCGGCGGCGGCTCCGGCGGCGTCATCTACCTCTACGCGCCGCAGATGAGCGTCACCGGCCGCGTGCAGGCGACGGGCGGCGTGGGCGGGACGTTCTCCAACGACTCGTGCGGCATCGGCGGCACCTCCACCGGCGGCTCGGGCGGCCTCGGCCGCATCCGCGTGTCGGTCGACAACGCCACGGCGGGCGCGTGCTCGCTGGGCGGCACGTTCAACCCGCCGCTGGCGTCGGGCTGCGCCAACAACTCGGCGCCCTGCCAGGCGTACATCGCGCGCTTCCCCGACTGACGCACGCCCTTCCCTCCGCGCGGCCCGCGGGCGCATCCTCGCGCCATGCGGGCCGCCCGGACCCTCCCCCTCCTCCTGCTCCCCCTCGCCTGCGCCTCGACCCCGACGCCCCCCGCGGACGCCGGCGCCGACGCGCCCCCGGACGTCGCCGACGTCACCAACGGGGACGTCATCGCGGCGGACGTCACGGACGCGCCCGCCCCCGACGCGCGGCCCGACGTCGCGCCCGACGCGGCCGCGTGCGCGCCCCGCTGCGTCGCCGGCCGCACGTGCGTGGGCGGGAGCTGCCAGGAGCCATGGCGCGCGGTGGTGAGCGCCGGCGCCCCGTCCCCGCGCTCGCGCCACGCGCTCGTGTGGACGGGCACGGAGGCGCTCGTGTGGGGGGGCTTCGGCGAGTCGGCCTTCTTCGGCGACGGCGCGCGCTACGACCCCGCGGCGGGGCGCTGGCGCCCGATCGCCGCCGCGGGCGCGCCCTCCGAGCGGATCGGCCCGCACGCGGTGTGGGCGGGCACGGCGATGTTCGTGTGGGGCGGCCGCGACCGGACGATGCCGCTCGGCGACGGCGCGCGCTACGACCCCTTCGCCGACGCGTGGCGCCCGGTCACCACCGCCGGCGCGCCGTCGCCGCGCGCGGAGAGCGCCGTGGCGTGGACGGGGGCGGAGGTGATCGTCTGGGGCGGCACGAGCGTGACGGGCGCGCTCGGCGACGGCGGCCGCTACGACCCGCGCGCGGACGCCTGGCGGCCGATGGCCACGGCGGGCGCGCCGGCCGCGCGCTACGCGATGTTCTCGGTGTGGACGGGGTCGGAGCTGGTGGTGTTCGGCGGCATCGGCGCGACGGGCGCGCGCGACGACGGCGGCCGGTACGACCCGCGCGCGGACGCGTGGCGGCCGATCAGCGCCGACGGCGCCCCCGAGGTGCGGAGCCACGGGGAGGCGGTGTGGACGGGGCGCGAGGTGTTCGTCTGGGGCGGCTTCGACGCGCGGGGCAACGAGCGCAACGTCGGCGCCCTCTACGACCCGGCGACCGACCGCTGGCGCCCCGTCCCGAGCGCGGGCGCGCCCTCGGCCCGCGCGTACTTCACGGCGGTGGCCGCGGGGCCGCTGGTGGTGGTGTGGGGCGGCAGCAGCTCCGACCGCTCGACCGTCCCCGCCCAGGTGAGCCGCACGGAGACCGGCGGCGTCTTCGACCCCGACCTCTTCGCCTGGCGCGAGATCGACACCCTCGGCGCCCCCGCGCGCCGCAACGAGCACGCCGCGGTGTGGACGGGCACCGAGATGCTGGTGTGGGGCGGCGCGGGCACCATCGCGCGCCTCGCCACCGGCGCGCTGCTCCAGCCGTGAAAGCCCTGGCGGTCGGCGCGGGCGTGCGGTAGGCGCGACGCCATGACGAAGCAGGTGACGGCGACGCTCCGCAAGGCGATCGAGTCGGCGCTCGGGCGCGGGCACCCGTGGGTGTGGGCCGACGCGCTCACGCCGCTGCGGGCGGAGCCGGGCGACGTGGCGACGGTGCGCGACGGACGCGGGCGGTTCGTGGCGCGCGGCCTCGTCGACGAGGCCCCCATCGGCGTGCGGGTCTTCACCACGCGCGACGAGGCGGTGGACGAGGCGCTCCTCGAAGCGCGCGTGCGCCAGGCCCTCGCGCTGCGGCGGCAGGTGCTCCCGCCCGACACCGACTGCTGGCGGCTGCTCCACGGCGAGGGCGACCGGCTGCCGGGCTTCGTCTGCGACGTGTACGGCGAGCGCGCGGTGCTCGCGTGCGACGGGCCCGGCGCCGAGGCGTGGCGCGCGACGATGACCGCGGTGCTCGCGCGCGTGCTGCCCGAGTGCGGGGTGACGACGCTGCTCCTGCGGTCGGGGCGCGGCGAGGCGCGGACGGTGGTGCCCGCGTGGGGCGCGCTCCCCGAGGGGCCCGTGGCGCTGCGCGAGCGCGGGATGACGCTCCTCGGCGACCTGGTCAACGGCCAGAAGACGGGGCTCTTCCTCGACCAGCGCGAGTCGCGGGCGCGGGTTCGGGCGACGGCGCGCGGGCTCCGCGTGCTCAACCTCTACGGCTACACTGGGGGCTTCTCGGTGGCGGCGGGCCTCGGCGGCGCGAGGCACGTCACGACGGTCGACCTCGCGCCCGGCGCGACGGCGCTGGCGGCGGAGACGTGGGCCGCCAACGGGCTCGCGAAGGAGGGCCACACGACGGTGACGTCGGACGTGCCGAAGTTCCTCGCGGCGGAGGCGAAGCGGGGGGCGCGGTATGATCTGGTGATCGCCGACCCGCCGAGCTTCGCGCCGCGGGAGGACGCGCTGGAGGCGGCGATGAAGAGCTACCGCGCGCTCCACACGGCGTGCCTCGCGCTGGTGGCGTCGGGCGGGTGCTACCTCGCGGGCTCGTGCTCGAGCCACGTGCGGATGGAGGCCTTCGAAGCGTCGATCGTGGCCGCGGCGGGCGCGAAGGTGCTCCAGGTGATCGACCGCTGGGGCGCGCCGGCCGACCACCCGCGGCTCGCGGCCTTCCCCGAGGGCGACTACCTCAAGAACGTGCTGGTGCGGGTAGCGCTTTAGAACCGCCGTCGGGGAAGGCGTTTCCGCGCGGGCCCGCGCCGCCGGTAGCGGTATCGGGAGCGCTATCATCTGCGCCGGCCGCGCGCCACAGGGGGAGCTCGGACGCGCGCGACACGCGGAGCTTCGCCACCTCCGCGCAGAGCGTCGGCCACGCCTCGGTGCGGTACTGGTCGAACGCGCTGCGCACCGGCCGCGTGTGCGTGATGCGCTGCACCACGTCGAAGCGCGCCCCGTCATCGATGGCGAGCGACACGAACGTGTGCCGCGTCCCGTGCACCCGCCGCGGGCGGATCCCGACGGCCTGGCAGTCGAGCGCCAGTTGCTTGTGGACGTTGCGCGGGTAGCGCCGCGTCCCCTCGCGCGTCGGGACGAGCAGGTCGGCCGCCTCGGGCGCGCGGCCCGCCCCGGTGTGCCGCGACCAGGCCGCGAACTTCCACGCCGCGAGGACGCCCGCCAGCGTCGGGTGCACCGGCACCTCCCGCACCGCGCCCGTCTTCGTGGGCTTCACCCGCGATCGGTCCTGCGAGGCCAGGGCCCGCGCGACCGTCAGGCAGCCCAGCGGCTCCCGCGCGCGGTCCCAGTCGCCCCACCTCAGCACCACGCCCTCGCCGATGCGGACGCCCGTCAGGAAGAGCACCGCGTAGAGCGTGCGCCTGTCCTCGGGGATGGCCTGGTCGGAGAGGAGCGACACCACCTCCTCGCGCGTGTAGCGCCACCCCTGCCGCGCCGCCGGGTCCTTGTCCTTCAGCGCCGGCACCGTGCCCTTCGGCAGCACGGAGACCGGGTTCATCTTCACGAGCTCCTCGAACATCGCGGCGACGAACATCTTCGACACGAGCGCCACCACGCTGCGCACCGTCGCCGGCGCGAGCAGGCCGCCGCGGGGCGAGGGCTTCGAGCGGAGCTCCTTGACCCACGCGGCCACGTCGCGCGGCGTCACCTGCACGAGCGGGAGCCGGCCGAACGCGTGCGGCGCCACGTGGTGCTCGAGCTGGCGCTGCTCCTGCCGCGCGGTCTCGTGCGGGAGCGCGGCCGACCAGCGGCGCGCGTAGTCCATCACCGTGAGCGGCCCGGGCGCGGCGGGGGCGGCGGCCGACGGCGCGGCCGGGGCCTCCGGGTCCCACAGCCCGAGGTCGTAGCGGCGCATCACCTCGGCCAGGTACGTGCGCGCCTCCTCGCGCGTCGCGGGCCGCCCCTCCGGGTGCGCCGGCACCTTTTGCGTGTAGCGCTCCTTCGAACGGAGCTGGAACGCGAGGTACAGCGCCCCGCCCTTCTCGTAGACGGTCCCGGTCGCGCGCCTACCCACGGCCGCCCCCGATCGTCGCGTCCACCCAGCTCGCCACCGAGGGGGGCGGCGGCGCGGCCGCCGGCGGCACGTACGACGCCCCGCGCGCGATCGCCGCCACGACGTGGTTGCGGTCGGCCCAGAGGTACTTCCCGTCGCGCGTGTAGGCCACGCCCCGCCGTCTACACCAGTCCCTGAGCGCGCGGACGTTCTTGAACCCGAACTCGTCCACGAGCGACCGGAAGGTGCGCAGCGCGGGCGGGTCGTTCGCGGGCGCGACGTGCGGGATCTTCGGGGCGCTCACGGCAGGGCCCCCTTCGCGCGGAGGAGCTCCACCACCGCGCGGTCGACGACCCGGGAGACGTCCTCGCCTTCGCGCGCGGCGTACGCCTCCAGCGCGGCCCACGTCTCCACGCGGAACTGCACGTGGAACCGGCGCCGGTCGCCCCGCTTCCGCCTCCGCACCCCGACGCCGGCGCGCGCGTCGGACACATCGCGTGTGTCCGGCGTGTGCCCCGTGGACACATAGCGTGTGTCCCGCGTGTGCGCGCCGGGCACATCGCGTGTGTCCGGCATGTGCCCGTCGGACACACGCCCCGCCGCGGGATAGCGCGTGATGAACGCGAGCTGCTCGGGCGTGAGCGCGGGCGGCGGCGCCGGGTCGGCGCGACGCTCCCCGGGCCGGCGCGGCGTGACGGTCGGCTTCTTCGGCGCCACGGCTACCGCGCCCCCTTCCGCGGCCGCGCGAGGCCGCCCAGGCGCTCGAGCTCGGAGACCAGGCGCCGCACCTCGGCCGCCGCCGGCGACCGGGGCGCGTACGTGGTGGGCCCGAGCCCCGCCGCGGGCGCCTCCTGGTAGGTGACGCGCTGGCAGAGCGAGGCGTCGAGCACCGGCAGCCCGAGCTTCTCGATCGCGCCGAGCGCCTGCTTCGCCAGCACCGTGCCCGGGATCTTCCGGGTGATGAGCACCGCGGCCCGGAGCGAGGGCTTCGCGGCCTGCGCCTCCCGCACCAGGTCGGCCGACGCCGCGAGCGCCCAGACGTCCAGCGCGGCGGGCCCGCACGGGAGCAGGGCGACGTCGGAGAGGATCATCGCCGCGCGCTGCAGCTCGCCCTGGGCGGGCGGGCAGTCGATCACCGTGACGTCGTGCGCGGCCGCCAGCGGCGGCAGGTGGCGGTGCACGCCGGCGCCGAGGGCCGTGACCGTGGGCGCGTGCTCCACGCGCGCCTCGGCCGCCACGTCGCCCCACGTGCGGAGCGAGCCCTGGGGGTCGAGGTCGACCAGCAGCACGCGCCGCCCGCGCGCCACCAGCTCCACGGCGATCGACACCGCCGCCGTGGTCTTCCCCGCCCCGCCCTTCTGGCCGCAGAGGGAGACGATCACGACCGCTTCCCCCTGCGACCGCGGCGGGCCGTCGCGCGGCGCGTCAACGCCTTCCGCCGCTTCGCCTCCACCCGCGCGCGGAACCGGCCGGCCGGGTCGACCTCCGCCCACGTGAGGCCCGCGGCCGCCAGCGAGATGCAGACGTCCTCGATGCGCCGCGCGACGCGTCGGCGTCCCTCGTCCACTCCATCGCGCGCCTCGATCCGGCGCTCCACGTCCGCGTGCGCCTCGGCGATGAGCTCGAGCGCTGCCGCGGGCGGCGCGACGAGGAGCCCGTCGACGAGCGCCAGCATCGCGACCAGCCCGTCACTCACCTGCGCGAGGAGCGACGACGCCGTCTCCGCGCACCAGCGCCGCTGCCGTTCCGGCGTGGCGTCGGGCTCGTCCACCGCGAAGGCCCCGCGCCCGCAGAGGGTGCCGTCGGGCGTCAGGTGCAGCGCGACCGCGATCACGGCGCGGCCGTCCGCGGCGCGAGCGGGCGCCGTCCACGTGGCGGCCCCGCAGGAGCCGCAGCAGTGGGGCTCGATGGCCGTCGTGTCCATCAGGCCCCCCTCTTCGCTTCGCGCAGCACGCGCTTGATGGTGTCGGCCGCCAGGCCGAAGCGGGCCGCGGTGCCCTTGATGCTCTTGAGCTCCGCGTACGCCGCGACGATGCGCGCGCGCCGGTCGTGCGTGAGGGTCTCCCCGCCGCGCTTGCCGCTCACGGTGCCCCCTGCTCGGCCGCCGGCGCCGGCGCGGGCCACCGCATCGTGAGGTCGAAGACGCCCCACTCCGTCACGCTGAGCGCGACCCAGAGCACCAGGCGGTCGGGCGGGCCCTCGAGGGCGCGCTCCTGGGCGTGCTCCACCGAGTGCGCGAGGGCCGGGCACGCGGCGCCGACGCGCTCGCGCAGGACGCCCGAGTCGACGCCGACGCACACGAGCTGGTCGGGGACGGCGGTCAGGTGCGACGTCGTGCGGCGCGCCAGCGCCAGCCCGTACACCGCGGTGTAGAGGCCGAGCGACATGAGCGCGGCGATGCGCCGCCGGTCGCGCGGGTCGATCGAGCGGTCGCCCAGCGCCACGCACGCGACCGCGGCCAGGTCGCGCCGGTGGTCGCGGCGGATCTGCGTCTGGAGCGCCCCGGGCATCCGGGGGTCGACGAACACCTCGGGCTTCACGACGCGGCGCCCTCCCCCGCGTCGACCCAGCGGCCGCCGCGGAACACCTCGGCCGCCGCCGTGACCACGTCGCCGTCGGCGCGCGCGAGGCGCACGTGCAGGCGGTTGCCCTCGCGGCCCTCGCGCAGGCGGATGCCCCGCAGCACCACCTCCGCGTCGTCCGCGTTGTCGAGGCGGCTCGCGAAGCCGCCGCCCGCCGCGCGGTCGACCTCCAGCACCCACGCGACGACGCGCGGGGCGCGGTGCACGCCCGTCGTGACCTTCGACGTCTGCATGTCACACCACCCCCGCGCGCTCGCGCAGCGCCAGCCACCGCTCCCGCGGGAACGCCGGCACCGGGCCCGGGCGGACGTCGGCCTCGCCCGCCAGCGTCACCTCCCACCGGGGCTCGTCCGCGCCGATGTCCTCCTCGTCGGTCGACTCCACCGAGAACGCCCACTGGCCGCCGTCCAGCACCAGCGTGACCGCCTCGCCCCCGCCCTCGATCGACTGCACGTCGACGCGCGCGAGGACGGGCCCCTCGGGCTCGCCCAGGGCCTCGGCCGCCTCCACCACCGCGGCGAGCTCGTCCGTCGCTACGGTCGCCTCCCCGTCGCCCGCGCGCACCCGCACCAGATCGCACCGCGCCCGATCGGCCGCGTCGACGTGGCGCCGCAGCTCGCGCAGCGCCACCGCCCGGGCGCCCGCCGCGGCCGCGGTGAGCCGCAGCAGGTCGGCGGTCATCGTCGCGTGGTTGAGCACCACGGTGCGGTCGCGCACCGACGCGGGGTCGACCCGCACCCACGCGGCGACGCCCACCGCGTACAGCCCCAGCCAGGCGCCGTTGCGCCGCCACGCCAGGTGCCACTCGCCGTACCCCAGCCCGTCCTCCAGGCGCTGCAGCACGGCCGCCGCCGGCAGCGTCACCACGAACCGCACCAGCGCCAGGAGCAGCCCCCACGCGTCCGCGCCGTCGATCGCCGGCGACGGCCCCGAGCCGCCGCGGGCGCCCAGGCCCTCGTTGTCCATCTGCATGTTGCCTCGGTCGAGCGCGCGGTCGCGTTGGTCGGCGCTCGAAGCTGCACCCGGGGCGACGGGTTCGACCATGGGGGGGGACTGGGACGTCCTCCCCGGGCGCAGCTTCCAGGGCCGACCGGCCCCGGGTCGTCAGCTGGCGGCGCCCCCCTTCCGCATCCGCACCGGGCCGACGTCCACGCGACGGGCGGGCCCGGCCTGCGCGCAGATCGCCAGCATCGTCAGCGGCATCGCCGCGACGGCCATGGTGGTGGGGGTGAGGATGGCGACGTGGACGGAGCCGGGCGCCGCGGCGTCGGCCAGGTGCTCGACGGGCGACCGCGGCCAGCGGCGCATCGCGAGCGACACCAGCTCCGCGCGGGCGAGCGCCACCACCAGGTGCGTGTCGTCGGGCGCGTGGTCCGCGTCGGGCACCAGCGCGGTGACGTCGGCGAGGGCGCCGAACAGCACGACGTGGTCGCGCCCCTCCGGCGTCGCCCGCCCGTCGATGTGCACCGCCACCGGGAGGATCACCGGCGCGCCCATGACGAGCAGCTCCCCGATGGGGCCGAGCGCGAACATCATCGCGCGCCGCCTTCCCCGTCGCCGTGCACGTCGCACGGGCCGTCGTCGGAGAGCGCCCCGAGCGCGCAGGCCGTGCAACCGACCGCGCCCAGCTCCGTGAGGCACGCGGTGACGCGGCGGTCCCGGTCGACCGTGCCGCACTGCCACGCGGGCAGGCAGATGCGCAGCACCGCGCGCGTCTCCGACACCGCCCGCCCGTGCAGGCTCATCAGCCCCGCGAGGATCGTGGCGGCCGCGCCGTCGCTGCGGTCGTCGGCGCGCACGAGCGCGGCTTCGTTCGTCAGCCCGAGGTCTACCAGGACCTCCGCGAGCGCGTTGCACGCCGGCATCACGCGCCTCCCCTGCGGCGCGCCATCACGTCGGCGTCGTCGGCGCCGCGGAGCAGCTCCACCGCGGCGTCGAACTGCGGGCCGTCGGGCGGCAGCGGCGACCGCTCGGGCTCAGGGGTCTCGGGCGGGAAGCCCAGCGCGCGAATCAGGTCGCGCACGGTCGGGCGGCGGGGCGCTTCCATCTACGCCACCTCCGCGCGGGGGGCGTCCGCCGCCGGCTCGCAGCGCGCCGGGCCGGGGCCCGCGGCGACGTCCGACAGCTCCCGCCGCAGCGCGTCGTGGAGGGCGTCGAGCATCGCCACGACGGCCGCGCGCGGCGTGGGGCCCGTGCCCGAGGGCAGGTCGGCGAGCACCGAGAGCGCGTCGGGGTCGACGCAGGCGCAGCCCCACGCCTCGCCGTCGAGCGTGGAGAGGCGCACGAGCGCGCCGTGGGAGCGGGCGACGATCGAGCGCGCGGTCGCGAGGAGCAGGCGCACCGGCGGGCGCGCGGCATCGGGGGCGGGCGTGGGCATCGGGGAATCTCCAGTGGCTAAGATCGTAATCGCGGCTGCGATCGTAATCAATGCCCCCGTTGCTGGTCACGTCGATTTCGCCGCCTTCGCCCGCGGAGCTCCCCCGCCGCCGCGCCCGCGGTAGGCTCCGGGGCATGAGCTCGACGCCCGCATCCTCCCCGCCGCGCGAGCGGGTGCCGCCCGCCGTCCGCAACGGCATCCTGCGCGCCGACCAGCTCCCGCCCGTGCAGGACCTGCCCGACGACCCCGCGACGCGCGAGGCCCGGCACGGGGACCTCGCGGCGCTGCTCAGGCAGTGGGCCGAGAACCCCGACCCCGACGAGCCCGACTGGGACGTCGCCGAGCTCTTCCCGCCCGGGCGCCCGCGGTGAGGCTCCTCCTCGACACCAACGTCCTCGGCGAGGTCTGCCACCCCTCGAAGGGCGCCGAGGCCAAGATGTGGCTCAACGGCATCCTCGGCGTGCGCGGCCACGCGGTGTTCGTCCCCGACGTGGTCGACTACGAGCTGCGGCGCAAGCTCATCCAGCTCCGCTCCGGCGGCCTCGCCCGCCTCGACGCGCTGCCCTCCCGGGTCCCCTTCGTCGCCACCGAGCGGGCGACCTGGCTCCTGGCCGCGGAGCTGTGGGCGGGGCTGCGCGCCCGCGGCCTGCCCACCGAGAGCGACGAGGCCCTCGGCGTCGACGTCATCGTCGCGGCGCACGCGGTGGCCCTCGGCGCCGTCGTGGTCACCGACAACACGAAGCACATCGGCCGCATGGCCGAGGCGAAGCACTGGCGCGACCTATAGTCGGCGCGCGAACGAGGCCCGAGATGGACGAGACCGACGTGCACGCCGAGACCTGCGCCGACTGCGGCGGCGAGGACTTCGACCGCCTGGTGCCCGTGAAGGTGGAGCGCGCCTTCGGCGACGTCCGCGTCGCCGTCGACGCTTGCGGCGACCGCTGCCGCGACTGCGGCGCCGCCTACGTCTCCGCGGCGGCCCTGGAGGCGGCCGAGGGGCGCATCACCGCCGAGCTCGTCGCCCGCGGGGTCGGGGGCGACGAGGCGGCCCGGTGGCTCCGCAAGGGCGCGGGCCTCGGCCGCGTCAACGCGGCGTAGCGCGGCTACTGCTGCGGCCGGGCCTTGATCGCGGCGTGGCCGCGGCCTGCGAGGTAGCCGCCCGCGCTGGTGATGAGCGCTTGGAGCACCTTCTCGGTGACCTCCTTCGCGCCCTTCGCGAGGGCGATGCCGGAGAGGACGAGCACGCCCAGGAGCACGGCCGTCGCGCACACCACGACGAGGGAGGTCGTGCGCGACTCGATCTCCGCGCGCTTGGTCTCCTCCTGCTGCCGCTTGGTCTCCTCCTCGTGCTTGGCCTTCTCGGCGCCGGCCCACGGCGCGGCGAGGTCCTGGAGGAGCCGCACCATGCTCTGGGCGTTGACGGTCGTGTTCGCGCCGGGGTCGATCATCGCCGAGAAGTCTACCTTCTTCGGCTCCGGGGGCGGCCCCGGCGGCGTCGCGTCGCTCATTGTGTTCCTTCGGGCTTGGGGGTGAGGGCGGCGGGGTCGACGCGCGTCGCCTGCGCGGCGGCCCGGACGGTCTTGGCGGCCAGCTCCGCGGCGCGCTCCGGCGAGACCGCGGGCGGCGGGTCCGGCTCGGGCGCCCCCGCGCGCAGCTGCGCCTCGAGCGCTTCGGCCTCTTGCCGGGCCCGGCGGGCGCGCCAGAAGTAGCGGCCCGGGAGCCAGACGGCCATCGCGAAGAGGACGAACGCCATCGCGAGAAACGGCGGCGTCCGGTCCTTCTCCACGGCGAGGAGGAGCACGGCGCTGGCCGCGCCGACCGCCCCGCTCACCGACTCCACGAAGCCCTCCACGATCAACCGCCGCTGCTCGTCCCGGAGGCGGGTGGCCCCTGCGCGCAGTCGTTGGCGGTCGCGATCGTTCACGGGCTCCTCATCGGTCGTTGTCGTTCGCGGGCGGCGGCCACAAGTAGACGCGCGCCCCTGGTGGCTCAGGCGGCGCGCCCGCGCTTCGCCTGCTTCCTGGGCGGCTCCGCTGGTGAGGCGGAGGGGGAAACGGCGGGCGCCGGGTAGAAGCGGGCCACAACGGACGCGAGGTCAGACACAAGCCCCGCGGAGACCGGCACGTCGCTGGGTGGCGCGGGCCACGACCCGACCACCTCGACCGCCCAGGCAGGCACGCCACGCACAAGCTCAACCGCGCCTTGCCATGAGGGGGAATCGCGGAGTCGCGGCACGCTCGGCGCGCTCCCGGCTGCGTCGTGCGGCTGGCCAACCCCCAGCAGCAACCACGCGGGCGAGATCGACCAGGCCACCGCGAGCTTCCCCACGGCATCGGCCGTCATCGTCGCGTTCGGGTCCGTCTTGGCCCGGCTCAAGAACCCACCGACGGATCCCTTGGCGAGCTTCGCCTTGTCGCCGAAGGCGCGCTGCCGGATGTCGTTGGTCTCCATAAACCACCGGATTCGACCTGCGAGCGTGCCCCAATCTGGCGTCTGCACGGGGCGATCTTCGTCAGCCCGAAAGGCCACGGTTGAACATTCGCCGGATCATGATTACGATCAAAGTCATGCTCCGTCTGGACGACCTCTCCGGCCGCCTCGCCTTCGTGCGTGACCTCTTGGAGGTCAGCGCCCGTCAGGCCAGCCACCTCGTGGACCTCTCCCCCAGCATGTGGGGACTTCTGGAGGGGGGCCGCAAGCGGGACCCCCGCGCTCTCACCATCGACAAGATCGCCACCCACACGGGCATCGCCGCGGACTGGCTTGGCCGCGGCGCAGGCGCGATGTTCGCAGACTCCACCCTCGATCCGGCGGACCCTGCGCACCACGGCGCCATCGCGAAACGCATCCGCACGCGCGTGGCGGGCCGGCTCTCCGCTCCCACCCCCGAGCCCCCGCCCACCCCCCGCACGCGCAAGCCCACCCGGGCGCGCCCCGCGGCGAAGGGCCCGGGCCCGGTGAAGGCCACCACGAAGAGGCGCGCCCCGAAGGCGCAGGCGGTGGCGTGATGCCCGTCCTCCCCTTCCACCTGCGCGGCGACGGCTGCTGGCCCGACCTCGCTGACGCCGACGGGCGCCTGGCCGAGGGCCGCGTGATCCACCTGGCGGGCACCGGGCTCGAGCTGGCGCGGCTGCCCGCGGGGATGAGCTCGGGCGCGTCGTCGGTGACCCTCCGCGTCGACCTGCCCGACGGGCGCGTGGTGCTGGTCGAGACGTCCCTCGCGGCGCTGCGGCTCGCGGTGCAGGCGTTCGTGGCGGCCGACGAGGCCGACGCCGCGGCCGCCCGCCCGGCCGGGGGAGAGCCGTCGTGAGCGACCCCGCGCCGCCGAAGGGGCCGGATATCCAGGCGCCTCCGGTCGATGACCCGCCGTCGCCGCTCTACGCGGTCGCGCCGGAGACGGTGCGCATCACGCTCATGTGGACCGGCGACCCGGCGGAGCTCGACCGCGCGCTGCTCGCGCTGCGCGAGAACAGCCGCGCGCTGCGGATGCTCGCCAACCGGGTGCACGCCAGCGAGAGCACCCGCCGCGCCCTCCAGGCCGAGCGCCTCGCGGGCCAGCTCCTCGCGGGCGCCCTCGGCGAGGACGAGGACGAGGACCTCGACGAGGAGTGCCACGAACACCTGACGGTGGTGCGGCACGACCGGGGAGGGGCGTCGCGATGAAGGTCACCGCCTACGGGCCGCACGCAACGCCCGAGCGCACCGCGGAGGCCGCGGCCGTCATGGAGGCGGTGGGCGCCGCCGCGGAGCTGCTCGCCTCGATGGTGCCCGCGGGGGGCTGCATCCTGCTCGGCCGCCGGGAGCACGTGGACGCGCTGGCGCCCTGGCCGGCGGGGCTCGCGCCGTTCCCGCCGCGGCCGCACCGCCTCGCGCCGCTCCCGCGGGCCGAGCTCGTGGAGACCCTGCGCGGGCTCGGCCGCGAGGAGTGCGCGCGCAAGGTGGAGGGCGGCCCGCTCGACCAGCCGCAGCCCGAGGGCGCGGTCCTGCTCGTCGTGGCGATGGCCGACGCGGTCGGGGTGACCTGGTCGCACGCGCGGCGGTCGTCGCCGCGGACCAACGCGCGCGGGGGCCGCGCATGAACGGCGCCCTCTACGCGCTGTTGATGCTCTCGCTCCTCGCCATCGCCGTCGGCGCGGGCGCGGGGCTCTCGCGCGGGCCGGCGCTCGCGTGCCTGGGCGCGGGGGCGTTCGGCTTCGGGTTCGTGCTGGCTCACGTTCGGAAGGGGTGACGCGATGTTCATCGTCCTCGGGGTGGTGATGCTCGGTGTCGGGGTGATCGGCGGCACGGTGGCCCACGTGGTCATCGGGTGCGTGGCGCTCGCGGTGGGCATGGGCGACCTGGTCGACCGGGCCGAGGGGGGTGGCCGCTGATGCCGCCCGCCCAACAGCAGCAGCCGCGGCGCGAGCCCGCGCCGCCGTCGCAGGCCTCGCCGCCGGTGGCCCAGGGCGTCGCCCTCATCCTGCCGTCGACGCGCGCGCTCCTCGCCACGCTGCGGGCGACCGTGCGCGACGCCGGGGCGCCCAAGGAGGAGCTCCTCGAGCTCGACGCCTGGGCCGCGTGGGTGACGGCCGTCGTCGGGGAGGCCAAGGCGCCCGTGCAGGTGCGCCCCCTCGCGGACTACGCCGCCGCCCGCGAGCTGCTCGCGGAGGTGAGCGCCCGCGTCGTGCGCGCCTGCGCCGGCGTCCCGGTCGCGCGCCGCGAGGCGCTGCTCGCGCAGGTCGCCGCGGGCGAGCGCCTGGCCGTCGCGTACCTCGACCAGTACATGTTGCAGCGCGGGAGGCGGCGCTGATGCGCGACGTGGACCCGCTCGCGTGCGACCTCGGGGCGGCCTTCGAATGGGCCGAGCGGCACCGGGTGCCGTGGGCGCTGGTGTGGACGCTGCGGCGCGCGTCGTCGCAGACGCGCACGCTGCGGTGGGACGAGCCGCGCCGCGCCTTCCGGGTGACCGACGGCGACGGCCGCGAGGTGGCTTCGCACTCGGCCGACGACGCCTTCTGGCGGAGCGACGACGAGGCGAAGGCGTGGCGGTCGCCCGCCGTCGCGCGCGACCCGCAGGCGCCCGTGGCGTGCGAGTGCGGGCTGGTGGTGACCTACGGCGCGGACCTGCCGCTGCATCGCATGGGCGACGTGCACCGCGAGCGGATGGGGGCCACCGCGGCATGATCGACCTGGAGGGCCGACCGAGCGGCGCGGCGCGCGCGGAGCTGGTGGCGGCGGCGCAGCGCGGGGGCGAGACGAGCCAGCGGCTCGCGCAGTTGCTCGACGAGCGGGCCGAGCGGGCCGTGCTGGCGTCGGCGCTCCTCGACGCGGAGGGGGCGCTGCGGGTGATCCCGCGGCTCGCGTCGATCGTGCAGCCGGCGGACTTCTACGACCCGCGGCACGCGACGCTGTGGGACGCGTTCCTCGCGGTGCACGGGCGGGGAGACCCCGTCGACGTGCTGACGGTGGTGGCCGAGCTGCGGGCGCGCGACCGGCTCAACGCGGTGGGCGGGCCCCAGTACGTGGGCGAGCTCACCGACGAGATCCCGACGCTCGCCCACTGCGAGTCCCACGCGCGGATCGTGCTCGACCTGGCCACGCGCCGGCGGGCCCTCGACGCGCACCAGACCGCGACGGCGCGCCTGCTCGCGGGGGCGCCGCTCGAGGCGGTGGAGGCCGAGGCGTCCAAGGCGCTCGCGCGCGCCACGGTGGCGCCCGGCACCGGCCGCGTCGGCGACGACGTGGACGCGGTGTTGGAGGCGTTCGGGGAGCGCATGGAGGGCCGCGAGCGGCCGCTGACCACGCCGTGGGCCACCGTCGACGCGGCCCTCGGCGGGGGGCTCTGGCCGGGCATGTACGTGGTCGTCGGGGGCACGGGCGCGGGGAAGACGCAGTGGGCGGTGCAGATCGCGGTGGAGGCCGCGCTGCAGGGGCGGCGGGTGCTGTACCTCGCGCTCGAGCTGTCGCGCGGCGACCTGTGCGCGCGGGTGCTCGGCACCCTCGCCGGCGTGCCCTGGAGCGGCATCCTGCGCGGCACGCTCGACGTCGACCAGCAGACGCTCCTGCTCAACGCGCGCGGGAAGGCGCGGGCGCTTCCGTTCCACACCGAGTGCGGCATCCCGTTCGGCTACGGCGCCGACACGCTGTCGTCGCGGGCCTGGGCGCTCGCGCCGTCGGTGGTGGTGCTGGACTACCTCCAGCTCTGCTCGGGCCGGAACAACGAGGACCCGCGGCAGACGGTGGGGCGCGTGTCGTACGTGGCCCGCACGATCGCGCGCGACCTGCGCGCGGTGGTGCTGGTGCTGTCCTCGACGGCGCGCGCCAACTACGGCGACCTCGTCAACGACCCGTCGCGCGACCCGGGCGACCTCGTTGGGCTCGGCAAGGAGTCGGGGGAGATCGAGTACGCGGCG
Organism: Polyangiales bacterium; assembly: GCA_046351555.1. Classification (GTDB taxonomy): domain Bacteria; phylum Myxococcota_A; class Polyangia; order Polyangiales; genus CAISKJ01. The sequence goes on along the minus strand of JAXLYI010000022.1, from coordinate 40,770 downwards.
GACGGCGTCATCGTCCTGGCGCGCGACAAGGACCGCCCCGAGCGGCGCGTGCTGGTCGTGTCGAAGAACCGCCACGGCCCGCTCGGGCGCGTGGAGCTCGGCTGGTCGGGGACGGACTACCACGAGGCGGCCGGCGACCAGCCGGAGGGAGGTGCGGGGTGATGGTGCAGGAGCTCCTGGCGTCCGGCGGCGGGCGCCGCGGCGGCCGACCGAATGCGCGCCGCGTCACGGCGGGGGCGTGCGAGCATGGCCCGGTGTCGCCCGGAGGCTGCCCTTGATCGCGCGGCGCCTCGCGCTCGACCCCGCCTTCGCCGTCGCGAGCGGCGACGAGAAGTGGCTGGGCGCGCAGGTGTGCGCCCGCCGCATCGAACCCGCGGAGGGCCTCGACCTCTTCAGCTCGATCGCGCTCCGCTGCGAGGCCCTGGGCCTCGACCCGCGCGGCTTCGTCGCGCGCGTGTGGCCCCTGCTCGAGCGCCGCGGCCTCGTCCGCGCCGAGGGCGGCGTCTCGGTCGGCAAGTACGCGCCGGCGCCGAAGGCCGCGCAGGGCGGCGGCGACCGCTGGGCGTTCCTGCCCGGGTGGCCTCGCGCCGACGCGCGGCTCCGCAGCGGGTGGCGCGCCCACGTCTCGCGCAAGCACCGCGGGGACGCGCGGCTCCTGCCCGACACGCTCGACCAGGCGCACGCGATCGAGGTGTGGGCCGCGTACGTCCGCACCTACGAGGCGCGGGCCGTAACCGAGGGCGGCGACGGCGTTACGGGCGCCGGCCCGGCCCCGGCCGCGGGTTCGCCCACGGACGCAGGGGTTTCCGGCGTGGGTGCGCCGGCTGTAACACCGGGCGCTGTAACACCGGGTGCTGTTACCGATGCTGTTACAGCCCCGCCGGCCGCGCTGCCCCCCACCACACCCACCCCCCCTAAAGGGGGTGGGGTGGTGAGGGCGGCAGCCGGGTCGGTCACACCGGCGGCGGCCGTGACCGTCCCGAAGGGCCGGAGCGGGGACGAGCTGGCGCGGCTCGGGGACGCGCGGCTCGGGGAGCTCATCCAGTCGGCGCTCGGCCGCGTCACGTCGCTGTTCGTGTCGAGCGGCGAGGTGGGCCGCGAGCTGCTCGGCCGGGACGCCCGCGCGCTGGGCCTGGCCGAGGGCGAGCTCCGCGTAATGGAGCTGCACTGGCGCTGCGCGCCGGCCGACGTGCGCGCGCTCTTCGGTATCAAGCGACCGGCGCTCGTTACCATCGCGCACCTCCAGGAGGGCGGCCTCGGGCTCGCGCGCGACGCGGCCCTCCGCTGGTGGCGCGGCCTGTCGGCCGACCAGCGCGCGGAGATCGAGCGGCGCGGCGGGCCCGCGCCCTACCAGCACAAGCTCGGCAGCCCCTAGAACGCCGCCGAGACCACGGGCCCGCCCGGCGTGCCCCGCGCGGGGGACGTCTCCACGCGGGCGAAGGCGAGCGGCGACGGAGCGGGTAGTTCGGCGCCGAACTATCTGACGCGGCGCGCGATGGACGCGGAGCTCCGTCGCGGTCTACTGCCTGCGATGCTGCCAGCCGACGACCTCGTGGAGGGCTGTTGCGCGGAGACCATCGCGCGCGTCCTCTCCACCGCCAGCGCCGACGCGTGCCCGACCTGCGGCACCGTCTACCTGCCCCCCGACGACGCTGCGAACGACGCCGCGGGTGACGCGCGGCCCAGCCGCGTGCGAGCCCCCTCCCCCGCGCCCTTGTCCGAGGCGATCGCCGACGTCGCCCTCGCGCTCCGCTGGCGCCGCGAGGCGCGCGCCGTCGCCGTCGGCAGCGCGCGCTCCCCGCTCGCCCCGCTCCAGGGCAGGAGCTCGGGCGCGGAGACCGACGCCTCGGCCGCCACCACCGCGTGGCTGTGGCGGCTCGTGACCGAGCCGTCTTCGAAGGTCGGGCGGAAGGCGCGCGCCGGCTTCGTGGACGCGTTGGTGCGGCACTGCTCGGAGACGTCGCGCCCGGATGAGGACGAGCCCGACTGGGCGGCGGCGCGGGCCCACGCCGTGCGCCTGGCCGCGCTCGAGCGCGCGCACCGGGAGGCCCTGCGCGCCGTCGCCGCGCGGTGCCGGCCGGACGTCGCCTGGGACGTCGCCTGCCTGGTGGTCGCCGACGAGTGCGCGCCGGCCGAGCTGCGGGCGACGTGGACGGGCGTGTACCGGGCGCTCGACGGCGCGGGCCGCCCGCGGGTCGACCGCACCGCGCCGCCCGCCCACGTGGCCGCGCGGGCGTGGGGCGACCGGGAGCTCCGCGCCGCGCTCGCGGCGTGGGGCGCGTCCGCCAGGGCTTGACGCGCGATTTTCGGACAGCAATCCTCGCCCATGCAGTGCCCGACGTCCGCCCGGAGGTGGCGGCGCCGCGGCGGGAGGGGTTCCGACGGTGCCTGACGAGCTGACGGCCGAGGACATCGCGCGCCATTTCAACTGCCACGTGCGCACCGCCCGGCGGTGGATCTGCGTGTGGCGGTACGCGCGCCGGCGCCGCGGCCTGCCCCGCGTGCACCGCGCGGCGCGCGCGGGCCGCGGCCGCCGCCCCTTCGTGGTCGACCGGCAGAGCTTCGAGGACTGGCTCCTCGGCACCCCCGCTTCGAACTGCGACGGCGACGACGCCGCCAACGACTGACGCGACCTTCGCGCAAGCCCCTCGGCCCGCCGCTTGGGCGGGGCTCCGACCGAGGGCCTTGCGGGGCGGTCGCCCGCGCTCCGGTACCTCTCTTCGTCCTCTCCTCCGCGCACACGGCGACCATGCCCGACCCCTCCCCCACCGACACGTGGACGGCGCCGACGCGGCGCGCGCCCCAGCGCACCGTGCGCGAGCCCGCGGACGTCGCCCTGCGCGTCGCGCCGCTGCCGCTCGCGGCTTTGGTCGCGTCGTCCGTCGTGCTGGCCGTCGTGCTGGTGACCGTCGGCTTCGCGATGGGCCGCGCCACGCGGATGGCCACCGTCGCGGTGACGTGCAGGTGTTCGCCGTGACGCCGCCCGACAACGACGACGGGCGCGACCCGCTGGACGAGCTCTTCCCGGAGCTCGCGAAGCCGGCGCCGAAGGCGAAGCGCATCGACCCGGGCCGCGCGGCGTTGATCGCGTACCAGGCGCCCGAGAACCGCCAGGCGCTCGCGGAGTACTTCGCCAAGGCCGACGCGGCGAAGGCCCGCGGGCGCGCGGCGAATGCGTCGGGCCGCGAGGGCGAGAGCTGGGTCGAGGATCACCACGCGGTGGCGATCGAGCGCGGCATCGCCGTGCAGATCGATCACGTCGGCCCGCCCACCGAGCCGCACATCGTCGGCGGGCGCTCCCAGTTCGACCGGCGCGGGCGGCTGATCGTCGTCGTCGTCGGCACCGCGCCGCCCGACTACATCGGGTGCCTGGCCGACGGGAGGTTTTTCGCCGCGGAGGCCAAGAAGCGCGGCGGCCGGCTGCACGCGCCGCTCACCGAAGAGGAGCTCGAGCGCGGCGTTGACGACCCCGACGCCATCGCCCCGCACCAGGCCGCCTACCTCGACGCGGTCACCGCCGGCGGCGGCCTCGCCCTCGCCGTGCCCACGTTCGTGCGGCGGCGCGGCGGCCGTCCGTACGAGATCCGCGTCGCCGCGCCGTGGCGCGTAGTCGTCGCCCGCTGGCGCTCGCCCCGCGGCGGCCGGCCGGGCGTCGGCCCGGAGGACCTGGAGGACTTCATCGTCGACCCGCGGAGCGACTGCTACCTGTTGCCGTTCTGCGAGGCGGCCTGATGCCCCGCGGCACCCCGCTCACCCCCGACCAGGTGCGTCGCCTGGGCGAGGTGTTCACCAGCACCGGCAACGTCGCCCAGGCCGCGCGGGACGTCGGCGTCTCCTACGCGGCCGCGTGGGAGGCCATCCACGCGGACGGGGACGATGAAAGACGATACCTCCACGCGCGCGCGCTCGCGGAGGGCGAGGCGGACGCCCGGGCGTCGGTCGCCGCCAACGTCGCGCGCATCGAGAAGCTGCTCGCCAACCACCTCGACCTGCCGTTGGCCGCCGGCATCCCGCCGGAGCTCGAGCCGGCGGACGTCGCCACCCTCGCCCGCGCCCAGGGCGCCAACCTGTCCGTCCTCGCCCGCGTGCGGATCGCCGTCTCCAAGGAGCTCGGCAAGCACGCGCCCGAGGTGCTCGAGGTGAAGGTCTCCCCCCGTGAAGAGCTCGCACGCCGAGTCGCTGAGCTCGCTGCCCGCCGAGGAGCGGGCGGCGGTTCTAGCGACGCTCAGTGACGACGAGGCGCGGGCGCTCCTCTTCGACTGGCGCTTCTGGGGCCGCCCGGCCCAGCTCGCGCCCGACGGCGACTGGCTCTGGTGGGCGATCGTCGCCGGCCGCGGCTTCGGGAAGACCCGCAGCGGCGCCGAGTGGATCCGCGAGGAGGTCGAGGCGGGCCGGGCGCGCCGCGTCGCCCTCGTGGCGCCCACGGCGGCCGACGCGCGCGACACCATGGTGTTGGGGGAGAGCGGCATCGTCGCCGTCTCGCCCCCGTGGGCCCGGCCCGAGTACGAGCCCAGCAAGCGCCTGCTCACCTGGCCGAACGGCGCGACGGCGCTGCTGTTCTCGGCCGAGGAGCCCGAGCGGTTGCGCGGGCCCCAGTTCGACGCGGCCTGGTGCGACGAGTTGGGCGCGTGGAAATACCAGCGCGAGACCTGGGACATGCTGGCCTTCGGCCTGCGCCTGGGCGTCCCGCGCGGGGTCATCACCACCACGCCGCGGCCGACCGCGCTCCTGCGGGAGCTGCTCGAGGACGAGGACGTCAGGGTCACCAAGGGGTCGACCTACGACAACGCGGGCAACCTCGCGCCGTCGTTCCTGGAGCGCCTGCGGAAGCGCTACGAGGGCACGCGGCTGGGCCGACAGGAGCTCTTCGCGGAGCTGCTCACCGACACGCCCGGCGCGCTCTGGACGCTGGCGGCAATCGACGCGACGCGGGTGCGGCACGCGCCCGACCTCGCGCGGATCGTCGTCGCCGTCGACCCCAACGCGGCCACCACCGAGGGCGCCGCGGAGACGGGCATCGTCGCCGCCGGCGTCGCCGCGGGCGCGGCGGCCGACGGGTACGTCCTCGCCGACGTCTCCGGGAAGTACTCGCCCGCGGAGTGGGGCGAGCGCGCGGTGGTGCTCTTCGACGAACTGGAGGCGGACTTCATCGTCGGCGAGGTCAACAACGGCGGGGACATGGTGGCCCACGTCGTGCGCACCGCCGCCGAGAAGCTCCACCGCGAGGGCCTCCGCAAGGCCCCGTCGGTGCCCTTCCGCAGCGTCCACGCGACCCGCGGCAAGCACACGCGCGCCGAGGGCCCCGCGGCGCTCTACGAGCAGGGCCGCGTGCACCACGTGGGCGGCCTCGCGAAGCTCGAAGACCAGATGACCACGTGGGACGCCAGCGCCGGTCAGCCCTCGCCCGACCGCATGGACGCGCTCGTGTGGGCGCTCACCGAGCTGCTCTTCGAACACCCGCCGCCCTCGGCGACGCGCTCCCACCGAGGCGCGTCCTCGCGCGGCGTCGCCGCCTCCTCCCGCAGATAGGCACCGATGCCCCTCCCCCGAGCCGCCCAGCGCCGCGAGCCGGCCGCGCCGACGCGCGCGCTGGCCGAATGGACGACGTCCCAGCTCCGCGCCGCGGAGGCGGTCGCCGAGTGCGGGGACCTGCGCCTCCTGGCCGAGCTCTGCGACGCGATCCGCGGCGACGGCCGCGTGCGGGCCGCGCTGGAGACGCGCGTCCGCGGGCTCCTGCGCCTGCCCCTGTCGTTCCTCCCCTCGGGCGACGGCCGCCGCAAGGGCCGCGTGGTGCGCGCCCTCGAGGCCGACGAGGACTGGTGGGCGATCGCGCCCGAGAGCGAGCTCGTGGAGCTGCACTCGTGGCTGCTCGTCCTCGGCGTCGCCGTCGCGCGGCTGGAGTGGGAGGAGCGCAACGGGCGCCTGGTGCCCACCCTCCGCGTGCGCGACCCGCGCTGGCTCCGCTGGGACTGGCAGGCGCGCCGCTGGCTCCTGCGCGTCGAGGACGGCGCGACCGAGGTGGAGGTGGTGCCCGGCGACCGGGAGTGGGTGCTGCTCACCCTCGGCGCCGGCGCGCGCCCGTGGCGCCACGGCGCGTGGCGGGCGCTGCGGAAGTTCTGGCACGGCCGGGAGCTGTCGTGGTCGGACCTGCTCCGCGCCGGCGAGGTCGACGGCTCCCCCGCGCGCATCGGGCTCCCGCCCGACGACGCCGGCGACGACACGTGCGCGGAGGTCGTGGAGGACCTCGCCGCGATCGGCGCCAGCGCCGCCTACGTGCCGCCGCCCGGCTGGAAGGTGGAGGTGTTGGAGGCGAAGTCGGAGAGCTGGAAGCTCTTCCCCGTCTCCATCCAGATCGCCGCCACCGAGATCGCCATCGCGCTGACCGGGCAGAACCTCAGCACCGAGGTGACGCCGGGCACCGGGACGGGCGCGACGCTGCACGCCAACGTGCGCGGCGACCTCATCGCCTCCGACGCCGAGCAGCTCGCCACCGGGCTGCACGGGCAGGTGCTCACCCCGTGGGCGGAGGTGAACTTCGGCGACGGCGCGCTCGCCCCGTGGCCCTTCTGGGACGCGGAGACGCCGGAGAAGCGCCTCGCCCGCACCACCGCGATGAAGGCCTTCGGCGAGGCGCTGAAGGCCCTGCGCGACGGCCTGGCCGGCACCGGGCTCCGCGTCGACCCGGCCGCCGTGCGCGACCTGGCCAAGCTCCACGGGCTCGAGCTCGAGGACGACCCCTCCCCGCAACCGCCCCCTCCCCCATCCCCACCGAGCACCCCATGAACGACACCCCCCGCGCCATCTACCGCCGCGACGCCGCCAAGACGGACGTCCTCGGCTTCACCGCCCGCGTGCGCGCCGTCGCCAAGGACGCGCGCACCATCGACGTGGTCGCCTCCACCGACGCGGAAGACCGCTACGGCGAGGTCGTGGAGCAGGTGTGGCAGCTCGACGCGTACGCGGCCAACCCGGTCGTTCTCTACGCGCACGAGTGCGACGAGCTCCCCATCGGCAAGGCCGAGAACGTGCGCGTCGAGAGCGGCCAGCTCCTGGCGACGCTGCGGTTCGTGTCGGGCGACGTGAACCCGAAGGCCGAGCAGGTCTGGCAGCTCATCCAGGAGGGCGTGCTCCGCGCCGTGAGCGTCGGCTTCATCCCGCACACCTACCGGTGGGAGAAGCAGGCCGACCGGGAGGTGCTGGTGCTCACCGACAACGAGCTGGTGGAGATCAGCGTGGTGCCGGTGCCCGCCAACCCCGAGGCGCTGGCGCGGATGCGGGCCCGGGCGCTCGCGGCCCGCCCGCCGGCCCCCGACGCCCCGCCCGGGCTGGCCGAGTCCGTGGCCGAGCTCACCGGGTCGGCCGACCCCGCCGCCCAGCTCGGGCGCCTGCGCGCCTGGCGGGACGCGGCCGCCCAGGTGGAGCCCCTCCAGGCCCGCGTGACGGAGCTCGAGGCGGCCGAGCGGCGGCTCCTCGAGGAGAAGGCCGCGCGCGCGGAGGCCGAGGAGCGGGAGGGCCTCATCCGCGCCGGGCTCGCCTCGCGCAAGCTCACCCCCGCGCAGTGCCGCGCGGCCGAGGGGGCGGCGAAGGCGGGGTGGGCGCGCACCACCCCGCTGGCCGAGCTCAAGAGCTACCTGGCCGACGCGGTGCCGGTCGTGCCCGCGGCCGGGCAGAACCGCGAGGCGCCGCCGGCGCCCGTCAAGACCGGCGTCGCCGCGCTCGCGGCGAAGCGCTGGGACGAGCTCACCCCGATCGAGAAGGACCGCCTCTTCCGCGAGGCGCCCGAGACCTACGAGGCCCTCAAGGCCGCCCACAACGACGCGCAGAAGCGCGCCTGAAGGAGACCAACCCCCATGCCCGGATCCATCACCACCAGCGCCGACCTGCCCATCCCCGAAGTGCTCACGGAGGCCGTGCAGGGCGCCTTCAGCGGCATGACCGCCCTCGACGGCTCCGAGGCGGTCGTGGTCAACATGAGCCTCCCGTCGACCCGCGGCGGCGACAAGGTGAAGGTGCCGTACTTCGGCACCATCGGCGAGATGGAGGACGTCGCCACTGAGGGCGACGCGCTCGGCACCACGGCGCTCTCCAGCACCGTGGAGGAGTCCATCGTCCAGCACTCCGGCAAGGGCGTGTCGGTGACCGAGTGGGCGCTCCTCGCCGGCGCCTACAACGACCCGTACACGGAGCTGGCGCGGCAGATCCGCGAGTCGGGGATGCGCCGCATCGACAAGGGGCTCGTGGACGCCGCGGCGGCCGCCGGGCTCCCGTCGGCGCAGGACCTCGACGTCTTCGTCGCGACGGGCCTCGGGTCGGCGCGCACGCTCGACTGGGACCTGATCGTCGACGGCCGCATGAGCTTCGGGGACGAGAACGACGGCGTCGCGCTGCTCGTGATCCACAGCAAGGTGCAGGGCGACCTCCTCAAGCTGAAGGACAGCACGAACAAGCCGCTCCTGGTCGACATGAACAACGACGGCCAGGTGATGCGCGTCAACGGCATCCGCGTGAAGGTGTCGGACCGCCTCCCGGTCGACACGACCGACGCGCGGCCGAAGTACACGTCGCTGCTCCTGCAGAAGGGCGCGATCATCGCGTGGGTCAACGGGACCCCCGTCGTGCTCCCCGACGTCAACGCGGCCGCGAACACGCGCAGCATGTACTGCCACCTCTACCACGTGGAGCACCGGTACAAGCGCCTGCGCGGCATGACGCGCGGCGGCGTCACGCGCCTGCGCCACAACTGACCGCGGCCGCCGCGGCGCCCCCGCGGCGGCACCACCCACGCCACCCGCAACCGCTCACCCACGAAGGTCCAACATGCCGCTCCCCACGTACGACGGCGACGGCCGTCCGCGCCTCGCCACCTCCGCCTCCGGCGGGACCGTCAACCGCACCCCCGCGTCGATCGCCACCAAGGCCGCCCTGATCGCCCTCGCCGCGGCCGACGCGGCGCGCGTCCACGGCAACGAGGTGCTGGTGGACGAGGACGGGTCGCGCTGGTCGTTCCACCGCACCAGCACGGCGGCCGACGCCTCGCAGAACCTCGTCCTCACCCCCACCTACGGCACCGGCCGCTGGCTCCGCGTGCCGGGCACCATCGACCTGGTGCTCGACGTCGCGTTCGGCACGGCCGACCTGGCGGTGCTGTTCACGGTGCCGGTGGGCGCGCGGCTCATCCTCGGCCGCGGCTACTGGGACGTCGACACGGCGTTCACCGGCGGCTCCTCGAGCTCGATCGGCCTCGCGGGCCCGTCGCCCCACAACACCGCCGGCGACCTCCTCGGCGGCTCGGGCGGCGACGTGGCCGCGACGCTCACCGCCGGCGTGAAGCTCGGGACCATCGGCGCCGACACCGCGTCGGGCGTGCTGCTCAAGGCGGCCGACACCGTGGTGTTCAACCGCATCACGTCGGCGTTCACCGCCGGCGCGGGCCGCGCGCGCTTCGTCGCCCACCTCCTGCGCAACCCCGGGGCCTGACCGTGCCGGCCGTGCCGCCCCAGCTGCTGGCGACGCTCGCAGACCTGGCGGCGCACGGCGTCGCGTCGCAGACCCTCGCGGCGATCCCCGACGCGACGCGCCTGGAGCACCTCCGGGCCGCGTCGGGGGTCGCGTGGGGCTACCTCGCCAACCGCTTCACGCCCCCGCTCCTCACGTGGGGCACCGAGCTCACGCAGATGGTGTGCGACATCGCCGCGTGGACGCTCCTGCGCCACAGGGGCTTCGACCCGGACAAGCCCGCGGACAAGGCCGTCCTGCTCGGCTACGAGAAGGCGGTGGCCTGGCTGAAGGCCTTCGGCAACGGCCGCGGGGCGGTGCTGGGGTACGCGGACTCGACGGTGGAGCCCGCGCGGCCGTCGCGCCGCTCCCACCTCATCAGCCGGCCGAGGCGCGGGCTGTGAGCGTCGACGGCGACTTCGCGGGCCTGGACGCCGCCATCCGCCAGGTGGCCGGCGGCGGCCGCCTGCCCCGGCGCGCCGTCGGCGCGATCGCCTCGGAGCTGTCCGCGGTGGTGCGGGAGTGCTTCGACGGCGCCCGCACGCCCGAGGGCACCCCTTGGCGGCGCCTGCGCGACGGCCGCGGCCGCCCACTGGTGCGGTCGGGCCGGCTCCGCGCCCGGGCCGTGCGGCCGGTGTTCTTCGGGCTCTCCCTGCGCGTGGAGCTGCCGCCCTACGGCGGCTTCCAGAACGACGGCACCGCGACCATCCCCGCGCGCGCCTTCCTCCCCGAGGTGCCGCTGGCGCCCGCCGTGGAGGCTCGGTTCGTCCGCGCGGCGACCGAGGCGGCCGCGCCGTGAGCTCGCTGACGGAAGCGGTGGCCGCGGCCATGGCGCTGGTCGTGGCCGACGTGCCCGGCACCGCGTGGGCCGAGGGGGAGCGGGAGCTCGACGCGAACGCGGCCCCGCCCTCGGTGGTGTGGCGGCGCGTGTCCTCGCTCCCGCGCGGCGCGGCCCTGCGCCACGACGCGGTGCGGTCGTTCGATCGCGCGCTCCTCGGCCTGGGGCAGTCCTACGAGGTGCGCCTCTGGGGCGCCGACGCCGACCAGGTGGACGCGCTGCGCGAGGCCCTGGTGCGCGCGCTCGAGGACGTGGCCGCCGGCCAGTACGAGTACCAGGGCGACACCCAGGCGCCCGTCGGCGTGGCGACGGCCGGGGAGGCCGTCCTCGCGCGCGTGGTGCTCGGCTGCCACGTCACCTCGCGCCCCGCGCCGACCGTCGTGGTCGGCGGCGGCGGCCTCAACCGCAACAACGCCGCCGCGTCGGGCGACGGCACCATCGAACCCGGAGACCCCTGATGACCATCGCCAAAGTCCGCGTCCGCACCCAGGACGGAGGGCTCCGCGCGACGCGCACCACCACCCGCTACCCCGCGGTGGTGGGCTGCTCGAGCGGAGGCACCGCCGCCACCCCTGTGCTCATCGCCACCTCGGCCGACGCGGTGTCGGCGTTCGGCTACGGCCGCCTCACCGAGCTGATCGCCCTGTACCTCGACCTGGCCGGCGTGCCCGTCCTCGCCTGCAAGGCGGCGACGGCGACCGCGGGCGCGTCGGGGTCGGTCTCCCAGGACGGCACCGGCACCGCCACCATGACGGTGACCGACCAGACGGCGGCCGACGACTACAGCGTGTACGTGAAGGTGACGCGGGCCGGGGGCAGCCTCGCGGCCGCCGCGGCGGCGGTGAAGGTCTCGTACGACGGCGGGGTGACCTACGGCGACGAGCTCGCCGTCCCGACCAGCGGCGTCCTCTCCCTCCCCGAGGGCTCCCTGGAGGTCACCTGGGCGGACGGCACCTTCGTCGCCGGCGACGTGTACCGCTTCACCACCACGCGCCCCGCGTGGGACTCCACCGGGCTCTCGGCGGCCCTCGACGCGCTGAAGGCCGCCGGGGTGGTCGACCACGAGTTCATCCACGTGGCCGAGCCCTGCACCGCGGTGCACGCCGCGATCGTCAAGACCTACCTGGAGGGCCTGGAGTCGAGCGGCGTCTACCGGCGCGCGCTCCTCGGGGCCCGCGACCAGAACAGCGGCGAGAGCGTGTCGACCTGGATGACCGTCCTCGCGGGCGGGTCGCCCGGCTTCGGCCTCTTCGACGCGGAGTTCTTCATGGACGTGTGCTGCTCGCACATCGACCTGAAGTACCGCATCGCGAAGGGGACCTTCCGGCGCAACGGCGCGTACGTGATCGGCCCGCGCCTCGCGTGGATGCGGACGCGCGTGGACGAGGTCTTCCGCGGCCTCGCGGAGCACCCCGGCCAGACGCGCGTGGACGGCCGCTCCTGGGCGATCCCGGGCGTGGAGAAGCTCCACCACGACCTGCGCTTCCTCGAGGCCCTCGACACGGCGCGCCTGATGGGCCTCCAGACCCACCACGGCGTGGACGGCTACTTCCCCACCGACCGCTCCATGGCCCTGCCGTCCAGCGACTTCCGCACGGTGATGAACGCCCGCGTGATCGTGGAGGCGGCGACGCAGGCCCAGCTCCTGCTCACCGCGTACGTGGCCGAGCGCCTGCGCCTGGCCGCCGGCGGCGTCATCGACGCGCGCGACGCGGAGGCGCTGGACGGCCAGATGACCGGCGACTTCCTCGCGGTGATGGCGCCCTACTGCTCGTCCGCGAGCCTCACGATCGACCGCGCGGCGGACCTCACCGGGGGGCGGCTGCCCGGCGCGATCAAGGTGCGGCCCTTCGGCTACGCGACCGACATCGACTTCAGCCTCGGGTTCACGCGGGAGTAGTCCATGACGAGCATCAACAAAGCGGAGTGCAACTTCTACAGCGCGGAGCTGCGGCTCGGGGGCGGCCCGCCGCTCTCGGGCTACAACAAGCTCGAGTACAGCTTCAAGGCCGACCACGAGCTCGTGAAGGGCAACAAGCGCGTGCCGCTGGGGACCTCGGACGGCGGCATGACCGACCAGCAGGGCTCCATCACCGTCAACATGGCGACGTACCGCGCCATCACCTCCCGCCGCGGCTGGATGAACGCGCGCTGGACGCTCGTCCTCGTCTACAGCCTCGCGGGGCAGCCGCAGCACCGCGTGGTGCTGCGCAACCTCAGCTTCACCGACAACAAGCTCTCCATGGAGGAGGGCCCCAAGGCGCTGGAGAAGGAGCTCAGCTTCATCTTCGAGCGCGTGTTCGAAGACGGCCTCTGCCCGGTGACGGGCGAGGCCGAGAACGGAGCGACCGCGTGACCATCTCCCCCGAAGAACTCCAGCGCCTGCGCCAGGCCAACCCCCGCGGCACCTTCGACTACGAGCTCTCCGACGGCTCCGCGTGGGTGTTCCGGCGGCCCACGGCCGACGAATGGCGCGCCTGCAAGGGCGAGCTGGGCATCGCCATCGTGCAGGAGGACGCCGCGCGCATGTCGCGGGCGCACGAGCAGCTCGCGCACTCGTGCTGCGTCCACCCCGGCCCCGACGCCTTCCAGGCCCTCCGCGACGAAGACCCCGCGATCGCGGGGCAGTTCGGGGAGCGGCTCTTCGCGGCCTTCGGCAGCGGCCGGAGCATCGTCGAGGGAAAAGCCGGGAGCTCGCCCGCGAAGCCCTGAGAGGGGACGAGGGCGCGCTGGCCGACTCCCTTCTCGCCTTCGCCGGGCACGACCCCGAGCGCGCCTCCCCCGAGGCCCGCGCCGGCGCCCTCGTGCTCGGTGAGGCCCTGGTCTACCTCCGCGCCGCGATCCGCGGCCTCACCCGAGCGCGCAACCGATGACCACGCTCTCCTGGATCTTCCGCGGCGTCGACGCCATCAGCCGCCCCGCCCGGGCGGCCGTCGCGTCCCTGCGCCAGCTCCGCGCGTCCCTGACGGCGGTGCGGCGCGACGGCAGCGGGCGCTTCCAGGCGTCGTGGATGAGCCAGGCGCGGCGCCAGATCGCCGGCTTCCGGCGCGGGCTCAACGACGCCTTCTCGGGCATCGGCCGCGTCGCGGCGCCGGTCATGGCGGTGGGCGCCGCCGGCGCCGCCGCCGCGGGGATGCTGGGCGCCAGCGTCGTGCGGCTGGCCGCGTTCCAGCAGTCGGCCGAGACCAGCCTCGCGGCGTCCCTCGGCAGCGCCGAGACCGCCCAGCAGGCGTTCCGCGAGGCGATCACCGTCGCCAACCAAACCCCGCTCGACACCACCCAGGTGGTGGAGGCGATGCAGTCGCTGGCGTCGGCCGGCTTCCGCACGCTCCCGGCGCTGCGGCCCATGCTCGGGCTGCTCACCGACGTGGGCGCGACGCACGGCGCCGACGCGATGCAGCGGTTCAGCCTCGCCCTCGGCCAGGTGCAGGCCCGCGGCGCGCTGACGATGGAGGAGCTCAACCAGCTCCGCGAGGCGGCGCCGTCGATCGCGCAGCCGCTGCAGGCGGCCCTGCAGCAGGCGCTCAACATCGCCCCGGGCGCCAACGCCGGCCGCCAGCTCATGCAGGCGATCAGCGGCCGCCGGGTGACCGCGGCGATGCTCAACAGCGCGCTCGGGCAGGCGGGCGCGACGATGAACGCGGGCAGCGGCGGCGGCCTCGGCGGCATCGCCCGCGCGCAGTCGCAGACGCTGGTGGGCTCGCTCAGCAACGTCGCCAACGCCTGGGACAACCTCCTGATGAGCTTCGGCACGGGCCGGAGCTCGCTCGCCCAGGGCGCCGGGCTCAGCCAGTTTCGCGCCTTCGTCGACAGCGTCACCAACGCGCTCGACGCGTCCACCCCGCGCGGCCAGCGGGCCATCAACGTCCTGCGGCCCCTCATCGACGGCGTCTTCGGCACGCTCTTCCGCGGCACGCCCGGCACCTCGATCATCGACACCGTGATTGAAGGCCTGCGGCAGATGACGCCGGGCATCGTGGCGGTGGTGCGGGGCGTGCGCGACTTCGTCGACGGCTTCGGGTCGGGCTTCATGGGCGCGATGGGGCCGGCGCTCGAGCTCCTGCAGCAGCTCTCCACCGACGGCGAGGAGGGCGGCACCGTCCTGCGCGACCTCGGGCGCGCGGTGGGCTTCCTCGTCGGCGCGTTCGTCATCGGCGCCGGCGTCCTCGGGGCGGTCATTTCCACCGTGGTCTCCGGCTGGACGCAGGTGTTCACCGACCTGCCGGCGACGCTGCGGCTGGTGTGGAACGACGTGACCACGTGGTTCTCCACCGTGCCCGGCGCGCTGGTCGACGGCTTCCTCACGACGCTGCGCACCGAGTGGGCGCGGCTGATCGGCGAGGTGGAGGGCCTCGCGCGCCAGCTCCCCGCCAGCGTGCGCAGCGTCCTCGGGATTCACTCGCCGTCGCGGGTGTTCGCGGAGATCGGCCTGCACACCGCGCAGGGCATGGCGTCGGGCCTCGCCACCGGCCAGGCCGACGTGGAGCGCGCGATGGCGCTGGTCGTCACGCCCCGCGGCGCGCCCGCGGCGCCCGCCGGCGGCCCCGGCGTCCCCGCCGGCGGGATCCACGTCACCTTCGTGCTCGACGGCCGCCGCGACGCCCAGGGCATCGTGGACGACGCCGAGAGCCGGCTGACGGAGCTCTTCGCCAACCTCTTCGAGCGCGCGGCGCTGACGGCGGGATGATGGTCGCCCCCTACCCCTTCGACGGCGACGACTGGGACCGCATCGCCTTCGAGCAGGTGCCGTACTCGGGCGTCGCCCGCGTGGAGGGCGCGGCGCGCAAGCGGAAGGTCGACACCCCCAAGCGCGGCGGCTCCGACGGCGCGCACGTGCGCATCAAGCGGCGGGAGCTCGCGGAGCTCAAGATCGTGCTGGTCGGCTGGACGCCCGCCCACCTCGAGGAGATGGAGCGGCTGACGGAGCTGGTGTTCCCGAACGAGGCGACCGCGCGCAACCACGCGCCCGTCGGCGTCACGCACCCGGCCCTCCAGTTCCACGACGTGAACGTGATCTTCGTGCACGAGGTGGAGGGCCCCGAGACGAAGGACCACGGCACCTTCGAACTCACCCTCACGGCGCGCCAGTGGCGGCCGCCGCCGCGCCGCGGCCTCAACGCGCGGCCCGCGCCGACGCCCATCGAGCAGCGCGGCACCGCGTTCACCGGCATCGAGCAGCCGCGGCCGGCGGCGCCCGCGGCGACCGCGGCCCCGAGGCGGCGACCGTGACCGACGTCACCCTCAACGGCCTCGGCGCGGCCGCGTGCTCCGCGCTCCTGCCCCGCGTGGGCGCCTGGTCGGCCGACCTCGAGCTCGACACCGACGACGCCCCCTCGGGGGCGGCCGTCGTCCAGATCGGCGGGGCGCTCACCCTGCGCGGCACCGTGACGTCGGGCGCGGTGGTCGACGGGTGCTGGCGCGGCCGCGTGGTCGGCGGCGCCGGCGGGCTGCGGCGCGAGGTGGCCGCGGTGGCCCAGCGGGGCGGGACGCTGGCGCTGGCGCTGCGCGACGCGCTGGCGGCCGCGGGGGAGGCGCTGGCGCCCGGCGTCGAGCTCAACGACGCGGCGCCCCTCTGGCACCGCCTGGCGGGCCCGGCGGGGGCCGCGGTGGCGGACGTCGCCCGCGCGGCCGGGTGCGCCTGGCGCGTGCTGCCCGACGGGTCCGTCTGGGTCGGCCGCGAGACCTGGCCGGCGCACGCGCCGGACGTCGACGTGGTCGACTGGCGGCCCGAGGTCGGCCGCCTCGAGCTCGGCGGGCGACACCCTCGGCATCCTGCCCGGGCAGTCGCTCCGGGCGCGCGCCGACCTCACCGTGCGCGTCGGGTTCGTGGAGCACCGCGCGAGCGGACGCCCTGCGCACCGTCGTGCTGGCCGAGCCCGAGGCGGCCGAGCGGGGCCGGCTCCTCGACGCCTTCGAACGGCTGCTCGCCCCGCTGCGGCGGCGCGTGGACTACCAGGCCCTCTACGCCGCGCGCGTCGTGGCGCAGGCGGCCGACGGGACGCTCGAGCTTCTGCCCGACGACCCGCGCGTGCCTCCGTGCCGCGGCGTCCCCATCCGCGCCGGGCTCCCCGGCGTGCGCGCCGAGGTGCCCGCCGGCGCCCGCGCCTTGCTCACCTACGAGCAGGGCGACCCCCGCCGGCCGAGGGCGACCCTTGGGAGCTCGGGTCGGTGACGTCGCTCTTCGTCAACGCCAGCGAACGGCGCGTCGCCCGCACCGACGACGCCACGGGCAACGGCTCCCTCACCTTCGCCGTCGCCGCCAACACCCCGTCGCTCGGGCTGACGACGCTGACGGTCACCTACGCGCCCCCCAGCGGGCCGCCGCAGTCGGTGGGCCTCGTCCTCACCGGGGCGGCGACGCTGGCGCCCGGCCCCGTCTCGCTCGCCCTGTCGGGCGCCATCACCGGGAGCTCCATCCTCCGTGCCTGACAGCGACCTGGGCGTCGACCTCGCGACGCTGCCCGACGGCGACCTCGACCCGCTCTTCGCCCTCACGTCGGGCCCCGAGCTCGTCGCGCGCGACCTCCGCGCCGAGGTGCTCACCGACCCGGGCGCGCTCTGGTACGCGCCGGGCTACGGCGGCGGCCTCGCGGGCCAGGCGGCCAAGCGCGTCACCCCAGGGTCCCGCGCCGCCTTCGCGGCCCGCGTCCGCGCCGTCTGCATGGCGGACGACCGCGTCGCCTCGGTGGAGGTCGCGGTGTCGGCCGAGCTCACCGTCGCCGTCGACGGCGTCACCGCCACCGGGGCGGCGTTCGCCTTCGTCGTGGACGCCGCGCACGCCGCGGCCCGCCTCGCGGAGACCTGATGCCCTACACGCTCGCCTCCCTCCTCGCCCCGCGCACGCCGGCCCAGGCCCGCGACGCGATGCTGTCCGCCCTCGGCGCCGCCGGCTTCCCCGTGACGTCGTGGCGCGAGGGCGGCGCCGCCCGCACGCTCGTGGAGCTCGCGGCCGAGGGCGTCACGCAGGCGTGGGCGCTCGCGGCGGCCGTCGCCCGCGGCGCGCTGCTCGTCTACGCCGAGGGCGACTGGCTCACCGATCTGGCGCGCTCGCACTTCGCCGTCGACCGCGCGCCGGCGACCTTCACGGCCGGCTACGTGCGCCTCACCGCCGCGCCCGGCGCGGGCCCCTACACGATCGCGGCGGCCGCGCTCGTGGTGAGCGACGGCACCCGCTACTACCGCAGCACCAACGCGACCTCGGTCACGGTGCCCGCGGGCTCGTACGTGGACGTCCCGGTGCGCGCCGAGGGCGCCGGCGCGGCCTACAACCAGCCCACGCTGAACGTGCTGGTGAGCCCCGCGCTCCCCGGCGTCGCGGTGACCTCGCCCAACTACGGCGCGGGCTCGAGCTGGCGGACGGCGGACGGCCGCGACGTGGAGACCGACGCGGACCTCCGCGCCCGCTGCGTCGCGCGGTGGGCCACCCTCGGCCGCGGCGCGACGGAGGCGGCGTACCGCTACATCGCGACGTCCTGCCCGTCGGCCCCGGGCGTGACCCGCGCGGCCGTCGTGGCGGGCCCGGGCGACGGCACGCTGACGCTCTACCTGGCCACCAGCTCCGGCCCCGCGTCGCCCACCGAGGTGTCCCTGGTCGCGGCCTGGCTCGCGCCCCTCAAGCCCCTGACGGACGTCGCGTCGGTGGTGGCGGCGACGGCGGCGCCCGTGTCGATCGTCGGCACCGTGAAGACGCGCGACACCTCCGACGCCAACCTCTCGCGCATCACGGCCGCGCTCACGGCGTTCCAGACCTCGCTGGGCATCGGGGACGACGTCGACCTCGGCGCGCTCTACAGCGCCTGCTACGCGGCGCGCGACGTGGTCGACGTGGACCTCTCGTCGCCCGCCGGCGACACCGCGGTCAACCCCTCGGCGATCGCCACGCTCACATGGTCGATCACGCTGGAGGCCCCGTGAGCTTCGGCGAGTACCTCGGCGCGCTGCTCGTCGGGCCGCTCGCGGGCCCGTGGGGCCGGCGCTGGGCGGCGACGTTCGCGGGCGCCCTCGACCCCGCCGGCGAGGCCGTGCAGGACGCCGGGCTCCTGCGCGGGCCGGCCGACGCCCAGGACGACGCGCTCCCGGCGATCGGCGCGAGCCGCGTCATCACCCGCGTGCCGGGCGAGGCGATCGACGGCTACCGGGCGCGCCTGTCGGCCGCCTGGGAGACCTGGTCGTGGGCCTGCACCAACCGCGGCGTGCGGGGCGCGATCGGCCTGGCCGCGCTCGGGGCGGCGACGCTCTACACGCAGCGCGAGCTTCCCCGCGGCCCGAGGCCCGAGTGGTGGGCGCGCTTCACCGTGGTGTTCTCGGGCCTCGCCACGTGGGACGCCGGGCTGCCGTGGGACGGCGGCTTCGTGTGGGAGGGCCGCGTCGCGGCGCCGATCGAGGCCATGGCCGAGGACGACGCGCGGCGCGCGCTGCGGGCCGCCATCGCGCCGTGGAAGAGCGCCCGCGACCGCGTCACGAGCGCGATCATCGCGCGGGGCGCCTGGCTCTGGGACGACGGGCACGCCTGGGACGCGCCCACCACCACGTGGGACGGCGGGCCGGTGACGGAGATCGCCGCGCCTACGTGGGACTCCGACGCCATGCGCTGGGACTCCGGCGACTGGTGCTGGGACTACCTGCTCTGAAAGGACTGACGAATGGCCGGAACCGCAATCACCGTGGCCCCCGAGTTCGTGGAAGAGACCGTGTACCGGGCCGCGCCCGGGCAGGTCGGCGGCATGGAGACGGGCGACGCGCCCCTCGGGGCCGTCCTCGACAAGGCCTTCTCCCGCTCGGCCTTCCTCCGCTCGGCCGTGTGGGGCCAGCTCGTGTGGAGCGGCCGCCTCGAGGCGGGCGGCACCGCGGGCTCCCCGAGCATCAAGGTCGGGCCCATCGACGCGGTCTGCCTGCGCGCCGCGGAGACCCGCAGCGGCAACAGCGTGGACGTGTGGAGGGCCTTCCTCGAGCCCGCGGAGACGACGCTCGGGATCAGCCACGTGGAGGGCGCGCCCGGGTCGCTTACCAGCGACACCTGGTACTACGTCTACGTCTACTCGAACGGCACCACCACGCTGCAATGGCAGATCACGACGACGCCGCCCACCGACAGCGGCGCGCCGACCGTGCTGCGCCAGTGGAAGAGGGGGGCTTCGGCCAACTACCGGTATCTCGGGTGCTTCCGCACCGACAACAGCGGCAAGCCCCTCCCCGTCTACGCCACGCGCGGCCGCGTGCTCTACCAGCGCTCCGCCGTCTCCGGCGCGTACGGCTCGCTCGCGTCGGGCGGCCTCCGCGCGAGGGACGCCACCGGCAGCGCGTCGCTCACGGCGCTCTCGCTCGCGTCGAGGGTGCCCCCCCATTCGCGCGTCGCGCTCGTCCGCGGCACGATCACCATGGGGCCGTCGACGCCCGCGGCCGACGCCTCCGCGGAGCTGCGCCTCTACACGGGCGCCGACACCACGATCGCGGTGGCGGTCAGGGCCATGACGTCTGCCGCGACGAACGCCACCGCCCAGGGCGACGCGGAGCTGGTGACGACCGCGAGCCAGGCGATCGGCTTCTCCGTCGACCTCGTGGACGCCACGGCCTCGCACGCGATCGACTGCATGGGGTGGGTGGAGTAGCTACGGGGCGCAGCGGCCCGAGCCGCACGCGAGCGGCGCAGCGCAGGTGTGGCCGCACTCGCCGCAGTGCTCCGTGCCGGCGTCCGTGCGCCGGCCGAAGCGAACGTCGACGCACGAAATCGCGAGGCTGATGTTCGTGTCGCAGTAGCTCCGGCCGGCGGGGCACGGGTTGGTGCACTGCCCCGCCACGCAGGCCAGCCCGCGCGCGCAGTTGACGCCGCAGGCGCCGCAGTTCCGCAGCGGGTAGCCCGCGCCTATCGTGAGGTCGGTGCACCCGTCGAAGCACCAGCGCCATCCGCTCGGGCAGGGCGCCCCCTCGCACACGCCGCCGACGCACCGCGCGCCCGGCGGGCACAGGTTTCCGCAGACGCCGCAGTTGCGGTTCTCGTTCAGATCGGCCTCGCAGCCGTTCGCGTTGACGCCGTCGCAGTCGCCGAAGCCCGCGCGGCACGAGCCCACGCCGCAGAACCCGCGCACGCACGTGGCGGTCGCCCCCGGAAAGGAGCACCGCATGCCGCAGGCGCCACAGTTCTGCGGGTCGCTCTCGGTGTCGCCGCAGCCGACGTCCGCGTCCGTCGCCGCGTCCGCGTGGTCGACGGTCGGGGCATCGAGCGTCGTAACGTCCGGCGCGGCGGCGTCCGCTGGCGCGTCTGACGCGGCATCGACGCCGACCACGGCGACGCAGCGGCCCGACTCACACACGGTGCCGACGCCGCAGGCGCCACCGCAAGGCGCCTGGTCAGGCGCCGAGTCGGACGGCGCGGATTGCGGCTCCGCGCCGCACGCCAACGCCATCACCCCAATCGCGAACAGCAACCTCTTCATGCGCGGGAGCCTACCGCAGCCCGCGCGGCGCCGCCCACCAACGCGCGACGATGCGCCGGCACAACGCCGGTTGCTCCAGCGCATCACGGAGACCCCATGCCCGCCGCCCTCACTGCCCGCATCTATTTGCCCTCCGTGGCCCTCGCCGCCGGCGTGCCGCGGGAGGTCGACCTCGAGCTCAACGGCGCCCGCTCCTGGTCGATCGTCGTGAAGAACACCGGCGCCAACCCGATGACCGCCGCGACGTTGAAGCGCTCGCCCCTCGGCGCGCTCTTCGGCCCCGCGGAGTCGCTGCCCGCGGGCGTCCCCCTCGCGGCCGGCGAATCGCTGGTCATCACCGGCACCGAGCCGCTCACCACGCTGCGGCTCACCCTCACCAGCTCGAGCGGCACGTCGCTGCACATCGAAGGGGGCGGCTGACATGGGGATCAGCGTCAACGGCGTGTCGCTCGAAGGCGGCGCCCTCTCCGCGGCTGACATCGCCGATGCCTTCGCCGCCGATGCGGAGGCCTCCGCCGACCTGGTGACCGCCCTGGGCGTCGCCGGCGACCCCGGGATGCCCTCGTCGGGCCTGGTGGCGCTGTGGCGCGCGTCGTCGCTCGCCCTCGCCGACGGCGACCCCGTCGGCACGTGGGCGCCGGCGTCTGGCACCCCGGGCTCGCTCACCGGCTCGGGCAGCGCGCGCCCCACCTACCGCGCGACGGGGTTCGTCGGCGGCGGCCCGTGCGTGGAGTTCGACGGCTCGGACGACGAGCTCAGCCTGAGCTCGCCCGCCGGGCTGCCGAGCGGCGCCGCCGCGGGCACGATGGTCGCCATCCTCTCCCGCGCCAACCACAACGGAAGCTTCAGCCACGTGGTGCAGTACGGGTCGGGCGGACCCGCGGAGGGCCGCGGGCTCGGGCTCACCCCGGCCGTGTGGGCCTGCCTCGACTACCAGTCGGAGCTGCTGAGCGCGACGGCCGACGCCCCGCGGCACCGCCGCGGCGTGGTGCTGGCGCACCACTACGACGGCACCACGCGCCGGCTGGGGGCCGACGGCGTCCCCGTCGCGAGCGACGCCGTGACGCTCGCGACGGGCGCCGCCGCGCTGCACGTCGGCCGCTCGATCTACGGCGGCGAGCGCGCGGCGTTCCGGCTCGCGGTGCTCGCGATCTACAACCGCAACCTCGCCGACGCGGACTTCGCCCAGATCGACGCGCACGCGCGCGCCCTCGGCGTGCGCTGACGACGACTGCAACGGCGCGCCCCTCGCGCGCCGCAACGCCCTGCGCCGCAGCGCCTTCCGCGCGCGCGTCGCCAACTGCAACGGCCCGCCTCCGGAGCGCCGTCGACGTCGACGTCCGCGCCTTCGACCCCAACCACGGAGACCCTCACATGAACCACACCGCCCCTCTCGGGCCGGGCGCGCTGCTCTTCGCCGAGGTGACCTCCGGCGGGATCGGCGGCGCGCTCTTCCGCTCGCTCGCCTCGCTCCCGCCGTGGCTCGGTGGCGCGCTGTCGGCCCTCGCGGTCGGCGCGCTCCTGCGCCTCGGCGACCCCGTGCTCCGCGCGCTGGGGGAGCGGCTGGCCGCGCGCGTGACCCCGCCCCCTCCCGCGCCGCCCGCGGCGCCTCCCCCCGCCCCCTGACCCCTCACCGACCGGAGACACCCATGCTGCTCGCCATCCTCGCCATCCTCGCCATCGTCGCCGCGATCGCCGTCGCCGTCTCGCGCGCCCGCACCCGCGCCGCGCCCCCCTCCTCGCGCGAGCCCACGCGCCCCATGCGGGCGGCCCGCCCGCCCGACGAGTCCACCCACGCCGGCCGGCCCACGGTGCCCCCGGGCACGCACGGCGCGCTCTGCCTCGCCGCGCTCCTCGCCCTCGGCGCCCTGGGCTGCTCGGGCGCCACCGGCGCCAACACCCTCGCCGGCGTCCGCACGACCGCCGTGGTGGCCTGGCCGTCCCTCCACCGCGGCGCGCGCGACCTGGGGCTCTGCCAGGACGAGGCGCCCTCCTGGGTGACCGGCGTGGCCCCCGCGTCGGCCGCCCCCGCGCCCAGCTCGAGCGCGCCGCCCGCCCCGAGCTCGCCCCCGGCCCCGAGCCCCCCGGCGGCCGTCCCGCCAACGGCAGCGACGCCGGCGGCCGCGCCCTCGGCCGAGCAGGACGGCCGCTGATGGGCGCGGACGACCCCGCGGCGTGGGTGCGCTCGAAGCGCACCAAGCTCCGCACGATCGCCCGCGGGGAGGTCGCGCGGCACACGCGCGCGGCCCTCGCGGTCTGCATGCCCTCGGTGCCCGTCGCGGCCGCGCTGGGCTTCGCGCTCAACGGCGACCCGTACAACACCACCGGGTGGAAGGTGGGGGACGAGCGCGAGCGCGCGGAGGCCCTGCGGAAGGGGCGGCGGCCGTTCGTGAAGGGCGACCCCACGAAGGGCTACGGGGCGATCGGGAGCGACGACCTCCACGAGCTGGGGTGGTTCGGGGTCGAAGGGGGCCACTGCCCGACCCCGGTGGCGACCGACCCCGACTGCCCCTGGGTGCAGCTCGCCGACAGCGAGGAGGTGGTGAAGATCCTCGGCCGGCCCGCGGTGACCGGCGGCGCCTGGTACGGCGCCGTCGAAGACCAGTGCGCGGTGGGGATCGCGAACCTCCTCCGCCACATGCGGCAGATCCAGCGGAAGCTCGACCCGCGCATCGCGTGGCCCGCCGACCGGAAGCCGGTGACGCTCTGGCAGTGGTCGATGGCCTGCATCTCGTGGAGCGCGGGCACGTCCCGCGCGGCCCGCCACGTCAACGCCTACGCGGCCGAGCTGGGCGCGCTCGAGGAGCGGCGGCGCGTCGGCGAGTTCATGCGCCTGGCCGCCGCCATCGATGACGACGGCGGCCGGCACAGGCAGGACGAGTACAGCGCCCTGCGCGACGCCCAGAAGCGCGAGGGCGGGCGCGCCGCGGCCGCGCTCACCGGCGAGGGCGACGCGGCGCTCGCGTTCCTCGACGATGGCCTCGGCGCCGACCGCGCGGCCGTCCACGCGCGCCTGGTCGCGACCTCCCAGTCGACCTGACCCGCCCGCGGCCCCCTGCCTCCTGCAGGGCCTCCAGGCCGCCCCGCGCCCCGTCCTGGTGCGCGCTCCTCTCCCTCATCCGATGTAGCGAAAAGCGCACTGCCCGCGCGGCGTGACACGGTCCGGCAGACCCCGTCGCTACACGTCGGCCACGTCCGGCACCGCGCCGCCCTGCGCGGCCTGCGCGAGCGTGCGCTCCACCCAGTCGTAGGCCCAAAGCTCACCCGTCAGCGGCCCTGGTAAGTCCGCTTCCGCGGTAGCGGAACCGGTAGCGGAATCGCTCCCCGACCCCTCGCCTTCGCCCGCGTCCGCGCGGGCCCGATTCGCGGCAACGCCCTCGCCCGCTGCTGGTTTCGAGCGGCGCGAAACGCTACCCTCGAAACGTGCTGGTGCGGCCGGCGGCGTAGCGGCCGGCGTGTACATCGCGGCGGCCGCGGCGGCGAGGCGGCGTTCGAACTCGTCGCGGGCGAGGTAGACGCCGCGCGGGTCGGCGAGGCCCCAGAGCTTCTTCATCTTGCGGACGCGGGCGGTGACCGCGGCGACCTGCGACTCGTCGTAGGTGCCGACGAGGTAGCGGACGCGCTCGAGGTCGACGCCGCGCCGGATGAGCTCGTCGAAGTCGAGCAGGTCTTGCGGGCGCCCGGCGAGGAACTTGATCGCCGCGAGGTGGTCGGGCCGGAAGACCTTCATGGGCACCCCGAGGGAGCGAGGCGTGACGGCCGTGCGGATGGCGCTCGCCTCGGGCTCGGTGATGGTGGACAGCACGTCGACGCGCACCTCGGGGGCCTCGCGCGCTTCGAGGAGTTCCCGGTTGTCCTCGTCGAGCCACGCGATGGCGTGGGCGTCGGTGATCCAGTGGACCTTCAGGCCCTCCGCGGCGAGCCGCCGAACCAGCCGTTTGCAGCTGACGGGGCGCGCGAACACGTCGAGGTCCTTGGTGAACCGCTGGTAGCCCGCGTCGATGACTGCGACGCCCCCGCCGACGGCGAGCTTCATCTTGTCATCGATCGCCCGGGTCACGAGCAGGAGGAGCCGGGCGAGCTTGGGAGGGAGGTCGCAACGGACGGCCGTCGCCACGACCTCCGGGTCATCGAGCGCAGGGATTCCCATCCCGCGGGCCTATCACATCCGTCGCGCGCCCGCCATCACGCCCCCCAACCCTTGAGCACGATGACGAACGCCACCGCCGCCACCGCCGCGAGCAGCACGCCCACCTGGAGCGCGCGCATCGCGCCGGCGCTCTGCTCGTCGACGCCGCTCGCCTCCGCGGCGCGCACCCGCGCGCCCAGCGCGAAGTGCAGCGCCAGCATCGCCAGCGCCGCCGAGACCTTCCCGTGGAACCACCCGAACCGGAACTGCGCCCCGTGCATCACGCCGATCATCGCGAGGCCGGTGAGCAGGGCGATGCCCATCCACGGCGACGACACGGTGCGGTAGATGCGCCGGGCGGTGGCGGCGAGGCGGGCGCGCGTGGGCTCGGGTTCGCCGACCGCCGAGGAGATCACGCGGGTGATGCTCACCAGGCTCCCGACCCAGAGCAGGTCGGCGAGCACGTGGAGCGCCAGGAGGACGAGGTAGACGCGCTGCATGGACGACGCCCATAGCCGCAACGGGCGCCCGGTGGCAACCGTTGCGCGCGGCGGGCGATGTGGTCTACACCCCGGGGCCGTGACGCGAGGCCCGACCCGCCGCGACCTGCTGCGCGCCGCCCTGTGCCTCGGGGCCGCGGGGTGCAACCGCTTCCGCCGGGCCAACGACGTGGTCGTGGGCGAGGTGGCCGCCCGCACCGGCGCCCGCGCCCTCTGGGGGGAAGACCTCCACCGCGGCCTCGAGCTCGCCGTCGCCCAGCAGAACGCGCGCGGCGGGCTCAACGGCCGCACGATCCGCCTCGTGGTGGCCGACGACGAGAGCCGCGAGGAGCGCGCCTCGGCCCTCGCGACGCGCCTCGTCGAGCGCGAGTCGGCGATGGTGCTCTTCGGCGAGCCCTCGTCGGCGGCGACGGAAAAGGCCGCGCTCGCGGCGCAGCGGCTCGGGGCGGTGTTCATCTCGCCGGCGACGACCGCGCGCGACGTGACGCGGGCGGGGGACCTGGTGTTCCGCACGGCGCTGCTCGACCTCGAGCAGACGACGGCGCTGGCCCGCTTCGCGCGGCAGACGCTCCAGAAGCGACGCGCGGCCACGGTGTACCGCCGCAGCTCGCTCCTGCACGTGGGGATGGCCGACGAGTTCGGCCGCGCCTTCCGCGGCTCGGGGGGCGAGATGGTGCTGCGCGAGTCCTACGACGAGGACGCCGACCTCGCGCGCCTCGTCGGCCGCGTGCGCGCCTCCGGGGCCGACGCGGTGTACGTCCCCGCCGACGCCGCCGACGCCGGCCGCATGGCGGTCGCGCTGCGCCAGGGCCGCGTCGCCGCGCAGGTGCTCGGCTCCGACGGGTGGTCGAGCGGCGAGGTGCGACGCGCCGCCCGCGACGCCGCCGTGGGGGTGGTGTTCTGCGACGCGTTCACCTACGCCTCCACGCGGCCCGAGGTGGAGGGCTTCGTCACCGCCTACCGCGAGCGCTACCGCGCGCAGCCGGGCACCCTCGCCGCGCTCGGCCACGACGCCGCGCGGTGGGTGCTCCAGACGGCCCTGCGCGTGCGCCAGCTCGACGCCCGCGCGCTGCGCGACGCCCTCTGCGGCAGCCGCCTCGACGACGCCGTGGCCGGGCAGTTCTCCGTCGACGCCCGCCGCTCGCTCACGCGCTCGATGACCTTCCTCCGCTATACCCGCGACGGCGTCGAGATCGCCGGGAGCCAGACGCCGTGAGCCCGCGCGCGCTGCTCCTGGCGACGGCGGTGGTCGCGATCGCGTGCCGCGAGGAGGTGTTCGTCGTGGCGGACGCGACGGTCGACGCCGACGCCGCGGTGGGCGTTCCGGTCGACGCGACGCGCGCCGACGCGAAGGGCGCGGTGGACGCGGCGGGCGACATCGGGCGCGACGCGGTGGGTGACGTGCGTGATGCGGAGGTGGCGGACGTGCGCGACGCGGCGGCCGTGAGCGACGCGCCCGACGCGGACCTGCGACCGTACGACCCCTGCGCGCCGGGCGCGGTGCGCGACCTCAACGCCGCGGGGACGCGCGCGGGCGCCACGACGCGCGTCGTCACGGACAACCGATCCGTGGGGCGGATGGGGCCGCTCGACGCGCCGTGCGCGCGGGGCTACGTGGGGCACCAGGTGGTGTTCCGGTACGTGCCGCGGGCGACGACGCGGCTGCGGGTGAGCACCAACGACGAGGCCACCGACGCGCGGCTCGACACGGTGGTGTTCGCGGTGAGCCAGTGCGGCCCGGTGCCCGACGGCGGCGCGGCGCTCGGGTGCAGCGACGACACGGGCGACCCCCCGCGCGACCACGCGACGACGTTCGTGACGGACGTGAACGTGCGCGCGGGGGAGCCGGTGTACATCGTGGTGTCGGGCTTCCTCCACGCGACCAACGAGCTCTGGGACTCGCAGGGGACGTTCGCGCTCTCGGTCACCGAGCTGTAAGGGCAACGCTACCGCCGCGCGCGCCAGTACCCGGGCCTCCGCCTGCGGTGCGCGAACGCGAGGACGATCGCAGCGTCGCGCTCCATCACGAACACCACCCGGTACGGGAACCGAGGCACCGCGACGCACCAAACGCTCGCATCGCTGCGCGCGCATGGCGCCCCGTCGAAGCCCCGCGCGATCTCCGAGAGAGCGCCCTCCGCAGCACTCAGGAACGCCCCGCCGACCCCCTCCTGCCGCCCCTCGTACCAGAGCGCGGCCTACTCCAACTCGCGCTCGGCTTCCTCGTGAACCAGGACGGCCCGGCTCACGGTCCGCGCAGCTTCGCTCGAAGGTCGGCGCGCACTTCATCCCACGGGCGGGCGATCGCCCGGCCCTCGTGGAGGTCATCGAGACGGCGCGCGACCTCCTCGCGCCAGGCGTCGTCGAGTTCGTCGTCAGGAGCCTTGCCGATGCTGTCGAGCAGCGTCAGCGCGATCCGCTCGCGCTCCTCAGAGGGGAGCTGCATCGCGTCGGCGAGGATGGCGTTCGACGAACGGCTCATGCGACCGATGGTAGGCGGATCGGGCGCCACCCGTCACCCCCCCGCGATCCCCGCCGCGTGGAGCGCCCCGCCCGCCGCCGCGCCGCCGAGCACCAACCACGCGGAGTTCACCTTCCAGCGCACGAGCAGCGCCGCGCTCGCGAGCGCGAGAACGACCGTGGGCGCGTCGACCACCGCCGCGCGCCCGAGCTGGAGCGTCACGAGCGCCATCAGCGCGAGCGACGCGACGTTGACGCCGTCGAGGAAGGCCCCCGCCCGCGCCGACGCGCGCAGCCGCGGCACCAGCGGCCCGCTCAGCGCCACGAAGACGAACGCGGGGAGGAAGATCCCCACCGTCGCCGCCACCGCCCCCGCGGGCCCGGCGAGCACGTACCCGATGAAGGTCGCGGTGGTGAACACCGGCCCCGGCGTCACCTGCCCCACCGCCACCGCGTCGAGGAGCTGCGCCTCCGTCATCCACCGGAGCCGCGCGACGAGGTCGGCCCGCAGGAACGCCAGCAGCACGTACCCGCTCCCGAACAGCACCGACCCCGTCTTCAGGAACACCCCGAACACCCCCGGCACCGTCACCGCGCTCGCCGCCGCGCCCGCTGTGCCACCTGCGATCACAGGTGCGAGCGGCGCGAGCTGATGCATCTCCCCCTCCCCTCCCCCGCGGACGCGCGCCGCCAGCGCCGCCGCGAGCCCGCAGCCGAAGAGCACCGCGAGCTCGTGCGCGCCGAGCACCGTGAGCGCCATCGCGACGAGCCCGAGCGCGCGGAGCGGACCCGTGCGCGCGGCCTTCGGCGCGAGGCCCCACAGCGCCTGGAGCACCACCGCGAGCACGACGGGCTTCACCCCGTGGAGCAGCCAGCGCGCCGACGGGACCGCGCCGTAGCGAGCGTAGGCGTGGCCCAGCGCGCCCGTGATGAGCGCGGCCGGCAGGATGAACGCGCCGCCCGCCACGACGAGCCCGGCGCCGCGCCGGCGCTCCCACCCGACGTGCATCGCGAGCTCGGTGGAGTTGGGCCCGGGGATGAGGTTGGTCGCGCCGACGAGGTCGAGGAAGCGCTCCTCGGTGAGCCATTTCCGCCGGCGGACGCGCTCGTCTTCCATCATCGCGACGTGCGCCGCGAGCCCGCCGAAGGAGGTCGCGCCGAGGCGGAAGAAGAGGGCGGCAAGCTCCCACAGCGAGGTGCGCGCGTCGGGGGGCACGGCTCGGGCTCTATCGCCCTGGGCCCGCGAAGGTCAACCGCACCCGACGCCTCCGTGCGCGCATTTCGTGCGAGCGTCGCCGTCGTTGCGCGAACCCGCGCGGACGCCAACTCCCGCCCACCGCGGCCCGCGTCGTGCACCGCGCGCAGGTCATGCGTACCTTCCTCATGCTTGCCCTGGTGGCCATCGGGTGCAGCGAATCCCCTTCGCCCGCGGGCGATGCGGCGATCGACCTCGCCGACGTCACCCCCGACGTCACCCCCGACGTCACCCCCGACGTCACCCCCGACGTCACCCTGGACTCGGCACCGGATGTCGCGGGTGACGTCGCGCCCGATGTCGACACGCGTCGGCCGGTTCGCTTCGCGTACAAGCCGGGCTGGGCGGGCGTGACGGCGGTGGCGGTGTTCGGCAGCTTCCGGCGCGCCGACGACTGGGCGGCCCCCTACGCCACGCTCACCCTCGACGGCGACACCTGGCGCGGGACGGGGATGCTCTCGCCGGGGACGTACTCGTACCAGTTCCGCGTGACGGGCGACGCGCAGGCGGGGGCGCGGGCCGCGACGTTCGTTCGCGACGCGCACGACCCGACCAACCTCCGCAGCGGGCTCTGCGCGGCGGGCAGCGCGCCGTCGATGCGCGACCCGCGGGCGCCGTGCTCGATCCTGTTCGTGCCGGAGTCCGAGGCGACCCCGACGCTCTACGCCATCACAGGCTCGGCGACCGTGGGGGCGGCCCCGGCCGCGGGCTGGCTCGCGGTGATCGAGCGCAGCGAGCCCAACCAGACACCCGTCTTCGACGACCGCGTCACCGTCGGCGCCGACGGGCGCTTCGCCTTCCGCGTGGCGGTGGGGCAGTACCGCGTGGCGCTCCTCCACCCGACCGCGCTCGCCGAGGACGACGTCAACCGCGCCCCCGTCGCCGACCGCGCCGCGCGCCGCGCCACCACGTCGCCCTTCTTCGTCAGCGCCGCGGTCGACCTGCCCGCGGTCGACCTCGCCTTCACCACCTACGACGCGCACCAGCCGCGGGGCGACGTGATGCTGCCGGCGAGGTTCATGTTCGCGGCGCCGGCGGGGCTGATGGCGCGGGCGGCGGTGTACGGCCCGGCGCCGAACAACGTCGAGCCCTGGTGGACCTCCGACCCCGCGGCGACCACGGCCACGTGGGACGGAACCTTCACCGCGACGGGCGCCGGGCAGGCGCGCGCGATGGCGGGCTCGGCGTACTCGTGGGGAACGCTGGTCGAGCTCGCGCGGCCGACGGGCGCCCCGGCGCAGTGGACGCTCGGCGGCGCGGCCTTCGCCATCACCGTCCGCTGAACACCCTCTACCCCACGAGCCCGTGGCGGTGGGCGTAGGCGACGATCTCGTTGACCGTCTGAGCCCCGAGCTTCTCGCGGATGCGCCCGACGTGGGTGCTCACGGTGCTCACGCCGAGCCCGAGCGCGTGGGCCACGTCGCTCACCGAGCGCCCCGACGCGAGCATCATGAACACCTGGAGCTCGCGCGCCGTGAGGCTGTGGTGCCCGAGCGCGGGGCGCACGCCCGACGGCGACGCCTGCGGGAAGAAGCGACCGCCGCGCGCCACCGTGCGGACGGCCTCGACCAGGAGCTCCTCCGAGCGGTCTTTGCAGAGGTAGCCCGCGGCGCCGGCGGCGCGGAGGCTCTCGGCGTACTGCGACTCGGCGTACATCGAGTGGACGAGGACGCCCATGCGGGGCCGGCGCGCGCGGGCCTCGCGGAGCACCTCGATCCCGCTCACGCCCTTGAGCGAGAGGTCGAGCACGAGCACGTCGGCGGGGCGGTCGGTGCGGGCGAGGAACTCCATCGCCGCGGGCGCGTCCGCCGCCTCGCCCACCACCTCGACGAGCGCGTCGGCCGCGAGGATCGCGCGCACCCCGGCCCGCACCACGCCGTGGTCGTCGGCGATGAACACCCGGATCACGCCGCCACCTCCGCGCCGAGCGGGAGCCGCACCCGCAGCCTCGTCCCGCGGGGCGCGCGCGGGCCCACCGTGACGCTCCCGCCGAGGGCCAGTGCGCGCTCGCGCATCCCCGCGAGCCCGAAGGCGTCGTCGCGGACGGCCGCCGGGTCGAAGCCCGCCCCGTCGTCGTCGACGGTGAGCTCGAGTGCGCCCCCCTCCACGCGCGCGGCCACCCATGCGCGCGTCGCGCCGGCGTGCTTCGCCACGTTGGTGAGCGCCTCCTGCGCGCAGCGGAAGGCCGCGGTCGCCACGGCCGGCGGCAGCGGCGGGAGCTCGCGGTCGTCGCGGGCGACGTCGCACGGCACCCCCCGCTCCGCGGCGCGCTCGGCGAGCCAGTCGAGGGCCGGGGCGAGGCCGAGGTCGTCGAGCACGCGGGGGCGCATGTCCCCGACGAGGCGGCGGGTCTCCTCGGTGAGCTCGCCGAGCACCACGGCGAGCTGCTCGAGGTTGGGTCCGATGGCGGCGGGCTCGCGCGCGTGACGGTCGCGAGCGGTCTTGAGCACCAGGCGGAGCGCGGTAAGGCCCTGGCCGAGCTCGTCGTGGAGCTCGCGGGCGACGCGGGCGCGCTCGGCGTCTTGCACCTCGTCGCGGTGCCGGGCGAGACGTCGCAGCGCGGCGGTGGCCTCGGCCACGCGGGCCGCGAGCGCCTCCCGCTCCCGCGTGAGCGCCCGCTGCGAGAGGAACACCCGCAGCCGCAGCGCGTCGGCGTACCAGCCCACGAAGACCCCGAGGGCGGCCACGTAGGAGAAGTGCCCGAGCGTCGTGGCCGCGTAGGGGTCGCGCCAGTACGCCGGGTGCGGCCCGAAGAAGCCCGCGACGCTGACCGCGGCCACGAGGGCGGTGCACGCGACCCGGCGCAGCGGCCGGAAGGAGGCCAGCGAGGGCGCCAGGAGGTACACGTGCAGGAAGTGGAACCACAGCGTCCCCGGGCCGCCGAGGGAGCCCAGGGCGCGGGCGGTGATGAAGCTCACCCCGCAGCCCGCCGCGAGGCCCAGCGCGTAGGGATGCACCCGCGGGCTCTGGAGCGCCGCCAGCACGAGGAGCGCGACGCCCACGAGCTGGGCCCGCCCCGTCGCGATCGCCTCGGCCACGCCGGGCAGGTCGCGGAACACCCACCGATCCGTGAGCCAGAACCCCATGTTGAACGCCGTGAGCAGCACGGTCATCAGCCCGAGGGCGCGGCGCGCGCCGACCACCGCGTACTCGCGGAAGGCCGCGAGGTCGTCGTCGGACACGTCCGCGTCGGTCACCCCGACACGGAGCCAGCGAAGGAAGGGGGCACGCAGAGACCCGACGTCGAAGGCGAAGGGCGACCGTGCTACGGCGTGTGACATGCGTCAGCTGCGACGCTACCAGACCTGCGGGGGCGCCGTCGCCGGTGTTACCGCGGAGGATCAGCGGGCGCCGAGGCCGGGCGCGAGGCCGGCCAGGAGCGTCCCGCCGAGAAGTGCCCGGTCGAAGCGGGCGCCGGGGGCGCGGGCCTTCCAGAGCTGGGCGCCGTAGAGGCTGGTGCCGCGGAGGTCGGCGTCGGCGAGGTCGGCGCCTTCGAGGTCGATCTCCATCGCGTCGGCGCGGCGGACGAGGGCGCCGGCGAGCGACGCGCCCGCGGCCCGCGCGTTGCGCAGCGCGCACCCGTCGAGGCACGCGCCGGCGAGCTTCGCGCGGGAGAGCTCCGCCCGCGTGAAGTCGCCGTAGGCGAGGTCGGCCCCCTCGAGCGACGCGTCCGTGAGGATCGCGTGCGCCGCGCGCGCGCCGCGCAATCGCGCGCCGGTGAAGTCGGCGCCCTCGGAGGCCCGCAGGCGCGTGAGGTCGGCGCCGGTGAGGTCGACGTTCGCGGCGATGGCGCCTTCGAGGGAGGCCGCGACGAGCGAGGCGCCCGCGGCCCGCGCGCCGTCGACGCGCGCGCCCGAGAGGTCGGCGCCGTCGAGCACCGCGCCGGTGAGGTCGGCGCCCGCGAGGTTGGCGTCGCGCGCCTCGGCCCGGTCGAGCCGCGCGCCCGCGAGGTCGGCGCCCATGAGGGCCGCGCCCGTGAGCACCGCGGCGGTGAGCGTCGCGCCGCGCAGGGTCACGGCCTCGCCGACCACCTCGGTGAGGTCGGCGCGCGTGAGGTCGGCCTCCGCCAGCGACGCGCGGTGGAGCTTCGCGTGGGCGAGCACGGCGCGCGCGAGGCACGCGCCGTCGAGCCGTGCGTCGGAGAGGTCGGCGCGCGCGAGGATGCAGCCGGTGAGGTCGGCGCCCGCGAGGTCGCAGCCGGTGAGGTCGGCGTCGGTGAGGTCCATCCCCGCGGTGCTCGCGCCCGCGGCCCGCGCGGCGAGGAGCCATTCGCGGGCGGAGGGGTCGCGCGGCGGGTCGTCGGGCGGCGGGTCGTCGGCGAGCTCCTCCGCCGTCACGCCCGCGGCCGCGAGGGCCTCGGCCGAGGGGGCTGCGGGGGCTTCGTCGCGCTCGCTCTCCTGCGCGGCGAGGGCGGCTTCGGCGTCGGCGAGGGCCTTCGTCACCTCGGGCTCCTCCGGGGGCTCCGGGGCTTCGACGGGCGCCTCGGGCGAAGGCGCGTCGACCGCGGGGACGGGCTCGAGCGCGAGGCCCTTGAGTTCAACCGCCTCCTTCGCGCGGGCCGCGTCGAGGCGCGCGCGGGCGGCCGCGGCGTCGCTCCGCGCGGCGAGCGGCTCGTGCCAGACGAGCAGCGCGTGGACGTCTTCCAGACGGTCGGAGGCGACCGACGCGGTGCCGCGCCACAGGGCCACGACGCAGCCGGCGTCGACGTCGACCGTGACCGTGTCGAGGCGCATCGCGAGGGCCTCGGGCTCGCCCTCGGGGCTCCGCAACACGAAGGCCCGCGCCGCGAGCCCCGGGAGCCTCGCCCGCACGGCGTCGTGGCCCGGCAGGAGGTTGCGCAGCACCACCTCTTCGTCGCCCGCCCAGAAGCCCGGCGCGCGCTGGTCGGGCGGCGACGCGAGGTGGCAGGCGGGGTCGTGGTCCGCGGGGAGGAAGGGCCAGCGGTCGCGCTGCCACGTCGCGTCGAAGGTGCCGGCGAGGGCGATGCGCGCGGGGTCGGTGCGGACGACGGGGCCGCAGCGGGCGAGCTCGCGGACGTCGGCGACGACCTTGCGGACGGGCCCGACGGCGAAGCCCGCGGGGGCGCTCGGGGAGAGGGCGCGGCGCGCGCGGAGGAGGCACTCGCCGCGGGGCTTGATCGGGGCGAGGTCGCTCTCGTGGAGGAGGGGCTTCGACGGGTCGTCGTCGACGTACACGTCGCCGGTGACGCCAAGCTGCTCGGGGGCGATCGCGCAGGCGCCCTCCGCGGGCAGCGTGAAGGTGGCCTTCACGACGACGGTGAGCGTCGGCCGCGGCGGCGCGATGGGGGTGACCACGAAGGCCACTTCGAAGGGGGTGTCGCGGTGGAGTTCCATCGGCGCGCCGCTCAGCCGAGGTGGACCTTCTCGCCGCGCACCTTCACGTCCTCGTCGGCCTTGAGCAGCGCGCGCTTCGCGTGAAGATGGAGCGCCTCGTCGGCCACCACGCGGACGCGCCCGGCGTGGGTCTGGGCGAGGTCTTCCACCTCCTGGTAGACGCTCTTCGCGCGCGTCACCACGCGGGCCGCGCGCGTCTCCAGCGCCTCGACGGCCTGCACCGCCACGCTCGCCACGAGCTCCCAGCGGCGCGCCTTCACGACGCCTCGGGCGACGGTCACCTCCGCTTCGCGGGCCCTCGCCTCGACGCGGGCCCCCTCCACGCGAACCGCCGCGCGGGCCGCGAGCTCGAGGTCGCCGTCGGACTCGAAGCGCACGCCGCCGCGCGGCAGGCGCACCACCGCGCGCCCGCTCGCGTCGTCGCGCTCGGCGCGCAGCGGGACGGGCACGGCGCGCTCGCTCGCCACCACCGCGACGACGAAGTGCTCCGTCCGCCCTTCGCCCGCGTCGGCGGGCACGCAGAGCACCGCGTCGCCGGGCGCGGGGTCGAGCGGCAGGCCGAGCACCGCGCGCGCCTCCACCACGTCGCCGCCGGCCAGGCAGAGCGTGAGCGTCTGGCCCGCGGCCGAAAGAACCGTCGCCCGCGCGCAGCCGGGCAGCGCACCGGCCGAGATCACCGTCCTCGTCACCGCGGTCATGGGAGCTCCTTGGCGTAGCGTTTCGTCAGAAGGTGAGGCGGAGGCCGAGCGTGCCCCCGCCGGGCAGCGGCGCCCCCGTCAGGGTCGCGCGCGGCGCGCTCGTGCTCGGGGCGCGGCGGTCGAGGACGAACCACACCACGCCACCGACGACCGCGCTCACGCCGACGCCGAGGCTGACCCAGCCGAGCGTGTTGTAGGTGTCGGCGGCCGCGGTGGTGCACAGCTCCGCGGGGTTGTCGGCGCAGGGCTCGCCCGCGTCGGTGTACGAGAGCGCGAGGAAGGCCGCGGCCCCGCCGAGCGCGAGCGCGCCGACGCCCATCAGCACGAAGGGCCCGACGCTCGTCCCGCCCGCGGGCTGCACCGGCGGCGGAGGATGCTCGACGGGCGGCGGCGCCACGACGGGCGGCGTCACCGCGGGCGCAGGGACGGGCGCGGTGGGTGCGGGCGCGGGCTCGACGGGTGCGGCCTCGAGCGCGACGGCGACGGTCTGGCTCCCGGCGACGGCGACGGTCACCTCGCGGCGGAAGGCGCGGAACGACGGGGCCTCGGCCTCCACCACGACCGCGCCGGGCGTCACGATCACGGGCACGCCCCACACCGCGGCGGGAACCTCGTTGCCGGCGACGCGAACACGCAGCCCCGGCGGTGGGGGCGACGGCGGGGTCACCGTGACGCGCCCCACGCGCGGCTGCACGCGCCCCGCGACCGCGCGGCAGGCCTCGACGTGCGCGGCGCCGTCACGCGCGGCGCCGGCCTCGCGGACGCACAGCTCGGCGCTGTTGAGGGCCTCGGCGACGCGGCCCGCGGCCTCCTGCTCCTCGGCGATGAAGCGTCGGAGCGAGGGGCTCATCTCGATCTGCCCGGCGCGCGCGGCGAGGTCGAGGGCGCGGGGGTGGTCGTTGGCGGTGCGGGCGGCGCGGGCCTGCTCGATGAGGTCGCGGCGCGTGGCGGCGAGCGCGGGGTCGCCGGACTGCGCGGCGGCGAGGGGCGCGGCGGCGACGAGCGCGAGGGCCGCGGCGAGCGGGGCGGGGCGGGGCGTGCGGAGGTTCATCGGCTGGGTGGGTCTCACTCGACGTCGTAGTCCTGGCTGTTGCGGCGCGAACGGTGGGAGCGCCGGCTCCTCCTGCGCCCGCGCGCGTCGTCCTCGGCGGGCGCCTCGGCGACGGCGGCGTCCGCGACCGGCGCGGCGACGGCGGGCACCGCGGGCGTCGGCGCAGGCGCAGCAGCGGGCGCGGGCGTCGGCGCAGCAGCCGGTGTCGGCGCGGCGAGCGCAGCCACGGGGGCGGGCGCAGCGACGCGCGGGGCAGCGGTCGAAGCGGGCGGCGCGTCGTGCCCGCGCGTCATGGCGAAGCCGAGCGACCCGACGACGGCGACCACGGCGACGACCGCGGCG
Source organism: Polyangiales bacterium (assembly GCA_046351555.1). Lineage (GTDB taxonomy): Bacteria > Myxococcota_A > Polyangia > Polyangiales > CAISKJ01. The sequence continues at coordinate 4,215 of JAXLYI010000022.1, read as the reverse complement.
ACGACGGGCAGCGGGCTCCGGCGCGGCGCGGGCGCGGGCGCGGCGACGGGCGTCGGCGTGTCGGTGGTGACGCCGCGGAGGGTGGTGTTGCCGGTGGGGATCGCGGCCGTCGCGGACGCGGGCGCGGCGCTCCCCATCGGCAGCGTACCGCCGGGCGCGGGGAGCGGCTGCGTGCCGGCGAGGAAGGGCGACGCGGGCGCGACAGCAGGCGCCGGGGCCCACGCACCCGCAGCGGGAGCGGCCTGGGGCGCAGGGTCTTCGTCGCCTTCGTCTTCGGTGACGGCGGGGCGGAAGTCGGGCGTCGACGCGGCGGTGGCGGCGAGGGCCTCGGGGCTGGTGACGTTCCTCCCGCCGGGCGCGGGGACGGGGCCGGTGGCGGCGAGCGTCGCCTCGCCGACGGGCGCCTTCGGGTGCGTCGCGCCGGGCAGCGCGGCGACGAGGGCGGCGAGCAGCTCGCCCGCGTTGGCGTAGCGGTCGTCGGGGCGGACGGCGGTGGCCTTCGCGAGGACGGGCTCCCACGCGCCGACGTCGACCTGGCGCTTGGCGGGCGTCGGGCGCGTCGGCGACAGGGCCTCGGCGAAGAGCCCCGTCGCGTCCTTGGCGCCGTAGCCGAGGCGGTCGGTGAGCACCTCGGTGAGGATCATCCCGAGCGCGTGGACGTCCGACCAGGGCCCGGTGCGCGCGCTGGAGAGCTGCTCGGGGGCGGCGTAGCGCGGCGAGCACGCGACCATCTGCGACGCGGTGCGGGTGCGCCCGCTGCCGGCCTCCTCGCCGGGCTCCATGGTCTTGGCGATGCCGAAGTCGAGCAGGCGCACGGAGAGGGCGCGCTTGCCGCGGACGATCATGATGTTGGCGGGCTTGAGGTCGCGGTGGGCGATGCCCTCGTCGTGCGCGACGGCGACGGCCTCGAGCACCGGGCGCAGCAGCGTGAGCGCGTCGGCGGGGTGGCGGCCGCCCTGCTTGCGGCGCGCGCGGAGCTCGTCCTCGAGGGTGACGCCCTCGACCCACTCCATCGCCGTCCACGCGGCCTCCTCGCCGTTGGGGAAGGCGCTGGCGCCGAAGTCGAGCACCTGCACCACGGCGGGGTGGTTGACCTTCAGCAGCGTGCGGGCCTCCTGCTTGAAGCGCTCGACGAAGGCGTGGCGGGCGGCGTCGTTGTACTCCGCGGGCGTCTTGAGCACCTTCACCGCGACGGGGCGGTCGAGCCCGACGTGGGTCGCCTTGTACACGAGGCCGAAGCCCCCCTCGGCGACGACGCGCTCGATGCGGAACTCCCCCTTGAGGGTCGTCCCCACGGCGCGGAAGCGGTCCTCGACGGTCTCGGTGGTCATCGGTGACGCCGATCCTAGCCCAACTTCACGATCAATCCCTGCACGGAGACGACCCCGCCGGGCATGACGTTGACGCCGCCGCCCGGGGCCTGGATGTTGACCCCGACCGGGCCTACCTTGACCTTGGCGACGCCGCCGGTGATCTCGACGCCGAGGAGGTCGACCTTCACGCTCGAGATGGGGTTGGAGACGGTGATGCCCTTGGCGTTGATCTCCACCTTGCCGAAGGGCGTCTCCAGGGTGACGCTCTCAACAGCCTTCACGGCGGCCTTGCGCGACGTGCTCGACACCTCGCCGAGGGGCGTGTTGATGACGAACTTGCCCACCACGTTCGCCTCGATGCTCTTGAGGGCCTCGAGCTTGAGGGTCTCGGTGGGGCGCAGGTAGAGCCGGTTGGTCTTGATGTTCTTGATGATCTCGGGGCCGTGCACCTGGGCGCCGATCTGCACGGTCTTGCCGAGCACCTGGGCGGCGCCGAGCTTGGCGATGAGCGCGCTGTTGCGCAGCGCGACGACCTCGGACGACAGCGTCGAGGAGAGGCTCGCCACCGCGACGCCGAACACCTCCGCCGAGCCCCCCGCCGCGAGCGACGCCGTGAGGGGCGCGAACGCGCCGAAGGTCGTGGCGGACGTGAGGTTGATGCCCGTCCGCGCGTACACGTTCGCGCTGCCGTCGGCGCCGAGGAAGAGCCCGTCGTGGCTCGTCACGTGGACGCCCGCGGCGGGCTCCACCTCGTCGTCCGTCAGGCCGATGAGGGCCTCGCCCTTCAGCGCGACGCTGGCCCCACCGGCGACGAGGCCCAGCACCTTGAGGGGCGCGGTCTTCGTGAAGCCGAAGGTGATGATCGACTTCGCCACGCCGATCGCCGCCCGCGTGAGGCCGATGGCGTTCATCGCGATCGCCTGCTCGCGGAGCTGGCCGTAGAGGTGGCCCTGCGCGCGGGTTCGCTTCACGGCGTCGCCCGCGGGGCCCTCGCACTCGTCGTCCTTCCAGCGCGAGGCGCCGATCACCGCGGCGTGGCCGGCGTGAAACTCCGTGTTCCAGAGGCTCTGGAAGGCGATGACCTCGCGGCCCTGCCAGACGGTTCGCTCGTGGACGTCGGCGAAGAAGCCCGCCTGCGTGGACACCGTCACGCCGGGGTAGCCGAAGGCGGGCTCGGCCTCGCCCCCGTCGGGCACGCGCTGCCCGAGGAGGAGCGAGGTGTTGGGCGCGGGCACGTGCACCCGCCAGTGCTGCCCGTGGGTGTCGAGGGCGGCGGGGGCCGGGAGGTCGCGGTTGGGCTGGTCTTCCTCGTAGCGCGCCACGGTCACTCCTTCTTCGTGCGGTCGGCGTTGGGGGCCGCGCGGAGCGGGCCCGCGGGGCGGTTCTCGCGGTCCTTCTCGATCGCGCGCCCGGCGAGGGACACCACGCCGTCGATGCGGTCGGACGTGGTGGTCGCCCGCTTGCGGCGGGGCTGCGCCTTCCAGGCCGGCGCGTGGTCGTCGTAGTCCTCGCGGACGCCGCCGCGGGTGAGCCGCTCGCCGCGCGAGGTCGGGTGCTTCACCACCGAGGGCATCAGGGCCGCGACGATCACCGGGCGGTCGGGGTCGCCGTGGACGTGGCCCACCAGCACGTGCGTCCCGCGGTGGAGCGGCGCGTGCTCGCCGAAGCCCTCCCCCGCGAACGACGGCGCCAGCGGCACCGGGCAGCTCGTCGCCCCGCCCTCCACCACGGCGGTGTCGAAGGGGAACACCACCCGGTAGCGCCCGAGCTCGTCGAGCGGCGAGGTCACCTCCGCCTCCTTGCGTTGCCTGGCGTCGACGTCCGCGACGACCGCGGGGATCCACGGCGGCATCACCGGCCGCGGCGTCGCGCGCTCGGGGCGGAAGGGCACCTCGCGCGGGAGCGCCTCCACCAGGTTGTCGTAGCGCGGCGCGCCCTTGTTGGCGCTCGAGCCGAGGCCCCGGTCGAGCACGTACCGGTGGGTCGCGCGCAGCACGACGTACTCGCGGTCGAAGCTCGCCTCCGGGTGGTTGTGCAGCGCGAACGACGCCCCCGCGCGCACGGCCGACACCTGCGTGACGCCCTCGTAGCGATCGGCCCCGCAGCGCAGGAGCTCGGCGCGCAAGCGGGCGGCCCGCGCGGCGTCCTCGTCGCTCGCCACGTGGTCGCCGTAGTGGCTCTGGAGCCCGCTCTCGGCCACCGTCCAGCGGTCGTCCATCACGGGGGCGAGGCGGGTGTTCATCACCACGCGCGGGGCGTGCGGGCGGTAGTCGCGGACGGCCACCGCGCGGGGCTGGAGGCGCGCGACGTGGGCCCACTCGCGGGCGCCGGTGAAGCCGTCGAGCCCGCCGCCGTGGGGCGCGAACCCGACCGACGCGCCCGCCTCGTCGAGCGGCGCGAAGGCGTTGTTGTGGTCGCCGAACACCACGCGGTCGCGGCCGCCGGCGTGGTCGACGTAGTAGAAGACCCCCTCGCGCTCGAGCGTCCGCTGGAGGAAATCGAGGTCGCTCTCCTCGTACTGGACCACGTAGGGCCGCGGCGGGATCGGCGACGCGCAGCGCCACACGAAATCGTCGTCGCCGAGGCCGTTCTCCGCCAGCACCCGGCGCACGATGTCGTGGACGGAGAGCTCGAGGAAGGCGCGCGACCGGCGCGACCGCGAGGCCCGCCAGAGCCTCGGGGCGAGCTCGAGCGCGCAGCTCGCGACGCCCTCGCGCACCTCCACCCGCGCGGCAATGACGATCCCGTGGAAGCACCGCGCCCCCGCCGCGTCGAAGGCCAGCGTGGCGGGCTCGCCGAGCACCTCGCCGGCGTCGAAGGGGAGCGCCGCGCCGGGCTCGGCCGCGAGCGTGACGGACGCGCCGCCGACCGCGGACACCGCCTCGCGCAGCTCGACCGCGAC
>JAXLYI010000021.1:0-217215 GCA_046351555.1 Polyangiales bacterium | reverse complement strand
GAGGCTCTGCCGATTCCTACTTGCCTATGACAGCGCTCGGGCCCGTGTCCCCCGCCGCCGTCGCACCCACGCGCTCGGGCCCGTGTCCCCCGGTCGCGACGCCTGGCGCGCCGGTGCCAGCGGGTGCGCGGGCGCCTCGGTGCCGGCCGGGACGCCCCAGAGCTCCGCCGCGTCGAGCACGTGCCCGCCACGGCCGTGCGCCATCACCGCGAGCACCGCGCCGTCGGGTGAGAACGCCAGCGCGTCGAGGTCGACCGCCGCGCGCGCCGCCATCAGCCGCGCACCCGTCCGCGCGTCGTAGAGCGCGAGGTCGCGCCCGCCGCCCGCCGCGAGCACCGCGCCGTCGGGCGAGAGCGCCAGCGCCGACACGCGGAGGCCCTCCGGCGTGATGCGAACGGTCGCGCCGCCGCCCGCGAGGGGGGCGACGGTGACGCCCTCACGCGCGCCCCACGCGACGCGCCCGCCGTCGTCGGAGAGCGCGCAGGTGAACGCGTCGGGCCCCTCGGCGACGCGCGCGCCGTCGCGGGCGCGCAGGACGGCGGCGCGCTCGGCGATGAAGCACAGGAGCGAGCCGTCCGTCGTGAGCGCGCGGAGGCCGCGGAGCGGCGCGGCGAGGGTGGCGCGCTGGCCGGTGCGGGCGTTCCAGAGGAGGACGCCGGCGTCGAGCTCGCGGGCGAAGACGTCAGGCCCGAGCGGGAGCGCGGGCCACCCCGCGTTGACGGGCGGGAGGCGCTGGAGCACCGCGCCCGTCGCGGCGTCGACGGAGCGGGCGCCGCCGGCGCGGTCGGCGAGCGCGAAGACGTCCCCGCGCGACGCCCACGAGAACCGAAGGTCGGCGTCTTCGAGCGGGACGCTCCGCTGCACGGCGCCGCGGGGGACGGCGCGGAGCTCGACGCGGTCGCTGGCGACGAGGGAGAGGCGCGAGCCGTCGGCGTTGAGCCCGACGTGCCCGACGACGAAGGGCGCCTGGAGCCGCGTGGGGGCGCCGCCGCGCGCGAGGTCGCGGAGCGTGACGGTGACGCCGCGCGCCTCGGCCATCCAGCGGCCGTCCGCCGAGCGCGCGAAGTAGCGCGCGTCGTAGCGCTCGGGGAGCCACACGGCGTAGCGGGCGGGGCCCACCACCTGGGCCTGCGCCCAGCCCCGCGTGGCCTCGGGGAGCGCGTCGAGGCCGCGCGCCTGGCCGGTGAGGTCGGTGAGCTCGCCGAGCGCGCCCGGCGGGAGGAGCAGCGCCTCGACGCCCGAGCCCGGCTCCCACAGCGAGGCGAGACGCTCGGTGGCGATGGCGAGGCGCGCGCCGTCGGGCGACCACGCGAGGTGGACGCCGGTCTCGTGCAGGATGCGCTGGCCGAGGAGCTCGCCGCTCGCGACGTCGAACACCTGGAGCGACGACTGCGCCTGCGCGTCGAGCGTGGTCACCGCGACGCGCGCGCAGTCGGGGGAGAAGCGCGCCCGCTCGAGCGACCCGGTGAGCTCGGCCGCCGCGCGCACCGCGCCCCCGACGGTGAACACCTCGAGCCGGTGCGCCCCCGCGGTGCTCCCGCGCGCCCGCCCGCCGCCGACCGCCACCACCGCGCCGTCGTCGCGCACGCAGACGTCCCGCCAGCGCGTGTCGACGGGCAAGCTCCCGTCGGGGCAGCGCTCGCCGAGCCAACGGCACCAGCTCGCGGGCGCGGGCGCCGTGCGGACGGGGCGGCCGGTGGCGGTGTCGACCACCGTGATCGTTCGGCCGGTGCTCACCGCCATCCGACGGCCGTCGCGGGAGAGGGCCGCCGCGTCGCGCAGGGACGGGAGCCGCGGCCGACCGCGCGAGGCCCACGCGCCGTCGGCCCCGCGCGCGAACACCTGCGAGGGGCCGAAGCTGTTGAAGGCCACCAGCGCGCCCCCGTCGCGGGAGACCATCACGGACTCGGCGCTGAGTGGCTCGGCGCTGCTCGGTGCAGGGAGCGCGACGCCGGAGGGGTCGACCACGCGGAGCGCGTGCTGGTCGAGCGGCCCGGGGTTCGCGCGGGGTACGGCGGCGGCGAAGGCGAGCCACGCCGGGTCGGGCGCCGCGTCGGGGAACACCACCGCGCCGCGCGTCACCGTGCGGCCGCCGCGGGCGCTCGCGTAGAGGACGCCGTCGCTCGTGTGGACCCACAGCGCGTCGCCGGTTCCCGCGAAGGCCACCGCGCGGATCGTCCGGCCGACCCAGAGCGCGGGCGCGACGCGCGCGGCGTTGGCGACGTTGATGCGACCGTCCAGCGCGAGCCCCTGGGCGTGGACGGATGTCGTGAAGGCCAGCGCGGCGGCGCCCGCGATCGTTCTGTTGCTTCGCATCGGCGAGTGCCCTCCCGCGGCCCCTTCGGCGTTGACAGTGCCGCAACGCGGAAGCCAGTATGCCGTCGATCGAGGGGAGGAGACAATCATGATGAACACGATGCGGTGGGGGCTCGGGGCGTCGCTCATGGTGGCGCTCGCTGGGTGCGCGACGACGGCGGCGCGGCGGGGCGATGATCGCGGGGCGCAGGGGAGCGCGCGGGTGGCGGCCCCCTTCCCGACGCGCGACGCGCTCCAGCACGCGATGAGCGCCGCGCCCGCGCGGCCGAACGCGGCGCGCGAGCCGACGGCGGTGCTCGAGCAGTGGGAGCTCGCGGGCCCCTTCCCCGCGCAGATGGGCTCGCGCGCGGCGACGTCGCTCACGCCCTTCGCGCGGATGCTCGACGCCCACGCGCAGCGGAGCGGCGGGCGCATGGTGCTGAGCGAGGCGATGCAGTGCACCGCGCGCGAGCTCGGGCGCTACATGGTCGGCCACGAGGGCGCGATCCCGCAGCCGCTGGCGGACTTCGTGACGGGGCGCTGCGGCAGCGCGGGCGCCTTCCTCGGCGCGTGGATGAGCCGCGGCAGGGGCCCGGCGACGGGCACGGAGGAGCACCTCGTCGAGCGCTTCCAGGGCGACCTCGCGACGGCGGTGCAGGAGTTCGCGGCGGCGGGGGCGGGCGCGGTCAACGTCGGCGCGTGGTTCGGGCGCGACGGCGAGCGGTTCATGTTCCTGATGGCGATGGAGGCGCGGCGGGTGGCGGTGGAGCCGCTGCCCTTCACGGCCGACGCGCAGGGGCGGGTGACGGTGGAGGGGCGGATGCTGGAGGCGACCGGCACGCTCACCGGGCTCGTCAACCGCGGCGCGTGGTCGTCGCAGCCGTGCGAGAGCGACCCCTCCGTGCGGCTCCCGCACTTCCGCGTGCGCTGCCCGCTCGCGCCCGACGACGCGGTGGCGCGCGTCGAGCTGTCGGCGACGGCGCCGGGGCGGCTGCTCGGGCACACGGTGTTCAGCGCGGTGGTGGGCCCCGGGCGCGACGCGGCGCGGCGCTTCGAAGTGCGCGCCGCCGACGCCGCGCTGGTGGCGACCGACCCGGCCCGCGCCCGCGACGCGCTCTTGACGGCGCTCAACGACGCGCGGACGCGGGCGGGCGTCGCGCCGGTGACGCTCGCGGCGCGCGAGGCCGACGTCGCCTGCCAGGCCGCGCCGGTGTACTTCTCGCTCGCGACGGACGCGTCGGCCGGCGCCAACGTCGACCAGATCGCGCTCGGCCTGATGGCGGGCTGGGACGTGAGCGGCGGGATGATCCGGGAGGGAACGTTCTTCTCGGGTGCGGGCGCGCAGGAGGACGACATGGGCCGCTGGGTCGCCTGGGCCCTCGAGCGCCCGCTCGGCCGGCGCGTGCTGCTCGACGGCGACGTGCGGCAGGTGGCGGCGTGCCCGTGGGCCGTGGAGGGGCACACGCAGGGGGTGCTCTGGTCGTCGTACCGCTTCTACCAGGAGGGCACGCAGGCGCAGGAGGTGGAGCGCGTCTTCGCCCGCCTCGACGCCGCGCGGCGCGCCGCGGGGAGGTCGCCGGCCGTGAGGCTCACGCACCTCGACGCGTCGCTGCGCGCGACGGCGCAGTCAATCGAGCGGACGCAGGGCGACCCGGAGGCCGCGCTCCAGGCGATGCTCGACGGCGCGTCGAACGCGACGGGCGCGTCGACGCGGGGCTGGGTGCTCGCGACGACGGACCTCGAGTCGGTGGAGTTCCCGCGGGACATGGTGGAGGCGGGCGCGCTGCGGGCGTCGGTGCAGGTGGCGCACTGGCGCGGGCGCGAGGACGCGTGGGGGCAGGCGGTGGTGTTCCTGGTGGTGCAGTAGGGCGGGCGGGGGTCGCGCCCGGGAAACGTCATGTTGCGGGCGCCCCCACTTGGAGGCGCCGCCGCGAGGGCGCAGGCTCACCGCGATGACCCCCCTCCCCCCGCCGCGTCGTCGGGACGTCCTGCGGCTCGTCGCGTCGGCTGGCGTGATGGCCTGCGCGCCGACGCGAACGCTCAGCCGCCCCAAGGAGCCGACCATGCAACGCCCCGTCACCGCCGTGGCCGACGCGCTTCGCCAGCGCGGCCCCGAGTTCCTCATCGCCCGCCTGCACGCGTCGATGTTCGGGCCCGGCGGGCTCGACCCCTTCCTCGCGGGCGACGAGTTCCTGATGGGCGAGCCGACGTTTCCGCCGCACCCGCACGCGGGCTTCTCCGCCGTGACGTGGTCGTTCGAAGACGGCGACGGCGAGGTCACCAACCGCGACACCTTCTCGCCGGGCCCCGTGCAGATCGGGCCGGGCGCGATCCACTGGACCGCCTCGGGCGGGGGCATGGTGCACGAGGAGGTCCCCACCGTCCCCGGGCGCGCCGTCCACGGGCTCCAGCTCTTCGTCGACCAGCCGCGCGCGCAGAAGCAGTCCGCCCCCTTCGCGCTCCACACCGACGCGCGCGACGTCCGGGTGGTCACCCACGAGGGCGCGCGCGTGCGGGTGATGGCCGGGGCCCACCACGACGCGCGGGTCTCGCTCGCCACGCCGTCGCCCGTGACGCTGCTCGACCTCCAGCTCGCGCGCGGCGCGACGGTGCCGCACCGGGCCGACCCCGCGGACAACGTCCTGGTGTGGGTGCGGCGGGGCGCGGCGAAGGTCAACGACGTGACCGTGCGCACCCACCAGGTCGCGCGCCTCGCGCCCACCGCGGCGGGCGACCGGCTCTCCATCGTGGGGCTCGACGCGCGCAACGAGGTGACGCTGCTCCAGGGGCGCCCGCTCGCGCAGCCGGTGTTCATGCACGGGCCCTTCGTGGGCTCGTCGCCCGAGGAGGTGCGCGGGTACGTCGAGCGCTACCAGCGCGGCGCGATGGGCGGGCTCTCGCCGTCCCCGCTGTTTCAGCGGCGCGGGTGAGTGAGGGGCGGGCGATGTGCAGGCCCTCTACGCGCTCGACCTCGCGCTCCTTCGGGCGCGCTGAACCCGCTACGCCAACGGCAGCCACACGCGGAACACCGCGCCCTTCAACTCCGGGTCGTCGACGTCGCCCTGGGTGACCGTCACGCGCCCGCCGCGGTCGCGCACGATGCCCGCCACCACCGCGAGCCCGAGCCCCGTGCCCCCGGACGCGTGGCGCGTCGAGAAGAAGGGGTCGAACACCTTGCCGCGCAGGGCCTCCGGCACGCCGCCGCCGGCGTCGGCGACCTCGACGCAGGCCATCGCGCGGTCTTCGAAGCCCTCGCGGCGCTCGGTCTCCGCGGCGACGCGGACGCGCAGGCGGCCGCCCCCGGACTGCGCGTGGAGCGCGTTGATGCACAGGTTGAAGAGCACCTGGAAGAGGCGGTCGTGGCCGACGGGGACGCGCACGGGCGACGGCGCGACCACCTCGGCGCGCACCTTCGCGCGGCGGCACTCGTGGCCGAGGAAGGCGACCACCTCGCGCGCCGTCACGCTCGCGTCCGCGGCCGCCCCCTCGGCCTCCGGCGCCGGCCGCGTCAGCGACAGGAACTGCGACATCACCCGCGAGATCCGCTCGCACTGCGCGGCGATGGCGGTGAAGGTGGCGCGGGTGTCGGCGTCGAGGTCGTCGCGCTCGGCGTTCATCCGGGCGCGGCCGAGGATGACGCTGAGGGGCGAGCCGATCTCGTGGGCGAGCGTGGCGGCGACCTGGCCGGCGACGGCGAGCATCTGGGCGCGGCGGAGCTCGGCCTCGAGCTGGCTGCGGGCGGCCTCCTCGTCGGCGAGGCGCGCGCGGGCCTCACGGAGCGACCCGGTGAGCCGGTTGAAGCTCCCGCCGAGGCGTGCGAACTCCCCGGCTCCCTCCTCGGGCACGGCGGCGTCGAGGTCGCCGGCGCTGACGCGCGCGACGCCGGCGAGGAAGCGTTCGGCGGGCTCGGTGAGCCAGCGCGCGATGCGCCACGCCGCGGCGGCCATCACGAGCGCCATCACCACGGCCACCACCACGAGCTGCTCGCTCGAGCGGCGCAGGGCGTCGCGGACGTACCCGAGGTCGCGCAGCACGAGCACGGCGCCCGCGGGCGAGGCCGCGCCGGGGGTGATGAGCTCGACGCGGGCGAGGCACTCGCGGCCGTCGACGACGCGGGTCTCCTGGAAGTCGCGGCGGCGACGGAGGGCGTCCTCGACGAGGTCGCCGAGGGCGGCGTGGGTGGAGGCCGCGACGCGCGAGCCGCCGAGCCAGCGGCCCTGCGGGTCGTACACGCCGATGCCGAGCACGCGGGTGTCGCGCGTGAGGCGCTCGGCGAAGGCGTGGAGCTCGTGGGCCTCGATGTCGGGCGGCAGGAGCGACATCGCGGTGCCGAGCGCGGTGCCCGTCTCGCGCACCTCGTTGGCGGCCTCGGCGACGAGCTCGGCGCGGTGGAAGCGCGCGCTCACCGCGCCGTAGAGCGCGACGCAGAGCACCACGGGCACCGTGAGCAGCACCCAGACGCGGCGCGCGAGGCTCATCGGGGACGCTCAGCGGCCGCAGCCCCAGCGGCGGCGCGGGGGCTGGAAGGAGGGCGGCGCGACGTAGGGGTGCGGCACGGCCTCGGGTTCGAAGCAGCGGATGCGGCGGAAGACGGTGGGCTCGTCGATCTGCGCGCCGCCGTCGTTGTTAACGCTCTGAAACTCCTGGAGCGTCGTGTCGATGACCCCGCGAAACTGGTCGAGGTTGTAGCCGAAGGGGCGCGTGCCGCAGAAGCTGTTCTGCACAGCCCAGCGGGTGCCGCCGAAGGTGAGGCGGAGGCCGTCGACGCGGCCCGCGGCCTGCTGGATGACGACCCAGTGGTCGAGGCCGGGGCGGCAGGGGCCGGGCTCCTGCACGGTGGGCGGCGTGTCCCACGAGTGCGCTTCGATGGTGCCGAAGAGCTCGCTCCCACGCTGGTGGACTTCGAGGGTGAACTGGTACCAGGCGCCGTTGCCCGGGTACCACCGGAGCGAGCGCCAGACGCCCTCGACGGGGTTCTGGCAGGAGTCGGGGCGCGCGGGCGGCGGGAGGCGGGCGCGCTGCTCCTCGATGGTGGCGGGCGCGAGCGACGGCAGCAGCACGAGCGCGGCGAGCAGCGCGACGAGCGAGGCGTGGGCGACGCGGCGGCGGGTCATCGCGAGCACCCCGAGCGGCGCGGCGGGTGGAAGGCGGGTGGCGCGACGAACGGATGCGGGGGCGAGAGCGGTTCGAGACAGCGCACGCGGCGGAAGACGGTGGGGTCGTTCACCGCGCGGCCCCCGTCGTTGTTGACGCTCTGGAACTCATGGATCGTGTCGTCGACGGCGCCCGAGAAGTGGTCGAGGTTGTAGCCGAACGCGCGGCTCCCGCAGAACACCTGGCCGATGGCCCAGCGCGTCCCCCAGAAGTTGAGCCGGCGGTCGACCACGTTGCCCTCGGCGGTCATCTCCACCGTCCAGTGCGTCGGGATCACCCCGCACGGCGGCGGCGACGACGCCTGCGGCCCGCCGCCGAACCACGCATGCGCTTGAATGCGCCCCACGAGCGGGACGGGTGTGCCCGGCGGCGGGTTGGCCGGCGCCCCGGGCGCGCGGCGGATCTCGAGGGTGAAGATCATCCACTCGTCCCACGGGGGCTCGTACTTGTGGCTCATCCACACGCCCTCGATCGGGTCCTGGCAGGTGGCGGGCGGCGGGAGTCGCGCGCGCTGCTCCTCGACGGTGGCGGGCGCGATCGACGGGATGAGCACCAACGCGCCCAGCAGCCCGACGAGCGCGACGGCGACGGCGCGGCGCGGGCTCACGGCGTCTGCCCGTCGCGCGCGATGTCGCGGAGCGCGCCGTTCATCTGCTCGCGGGCGGCGGCGTCGTTGGTGGTGGTCGAGCCGTCGAGCGAGCGGAGGTCTTGCGTGGAGAGCCCGACGCGCGTCGCGAAGGCCGTCCGGTGGAACTGCTCCGCCGCCCGCGCCGCGAGGTGCTCCGCGGGCTCGTTGCGCTCGGCGCGCGTGTCCGAGCACCCGAGGTCGGAGCCCGTGGACGACGCGAGGCACACCCGCAGCCCGCGCGCGTCGCCGGTGACGGTCACCCGGAAGCCACCATCGCCCGTGCGGAGCCGCGGCGAGCGTTCGAGCGCGTCGCCGAGGGCCTCGGCCGCGTCGCCGCGCGCCTGCACCGAGACCCGCGCGGGGACGGCGAGGCCCATGCGGCGCAGCGTGCCCGGGTCCTTCTGGAGCGCCCGCTCGTAGAAGCCGTAGGAGAGCGCGCTCTGCCCGGCGGCGCGCGCGGCCTCGGCGGCGACGGCCGCGACCCGCGCGTGCAGCAGCGCCTCGGAGGGGGGCAACGCGTCGAGCGCGCGGCGGGCCATCGCGAGGCTCCGCTCCTCCTCGCCCTGCGCGAGGAGGACCTCCGCCTCCAGCGCGTCATAGTAGGGCGTCATGGTGGGGTTGGCGCGCTCCTCGCGGCGCACGTCGGCGAGGGCGACGGCCACCACGCCCGCGCCGAGCACGTCGACGAGGTCGCCGACGAGCCACGGCGCGATGGGCTCCAGGCCGCCACGGATGTAGAAGCGCAGCGTCGAGTCGAGGCGGAACTCGTCGGCCGCCACGCTGGTGACCCGCTCGTCGTCGGGCCACGCGTCGAAGCGGCGAGCGAGCGAGCGAGCGCGGCCGGCGGCGCGATCGGTGATTCCTTCCGCGGCGGCGCGCTCGACGTCGAGCTCGGCCTGCGTGCGGAGGAGCGCGCGGCGCAAGAGCGCGTGGGCCCCGAGGGCCTGCTCGGCGTTGGAGGAGACGAGCCCGCGGCGGTCGGGGCGCTCGAGGGCGCGCGTGACGAAGCGGACGCCGGCCTCGGCCTCGCCCGCGACGAGGAGCGTGGTGGCGACGGCGGCATCGGTCTCGGCGCGGTCCTGGTCGCGGAGGTAGGCGGGCTGCCGCGTGCGCCAGCGCTGCATCTCGCGGAGCGCGTCGACGGCCTGCGCCATCTTCCCCTGGTCGACGTAGAGCCGCACGAGCAGCCGCCACGGGTTGGCGGTGGTGAACTCCAGCCGCCGCGTCCCCTCCACCGCGAGGCGCTCGACCTCGTCATGCCGGAGCACCGACCACGCGGCCAGCGCGGCGTTGTAGGCGTGGACGGTGACGTGGGGCGCGGTGGCGGGGTTGGCGTCGCTCGACCCTTGCGCGCGGCGCTGCGCGTGCTGGAAGGCGTCGAGGCAGGCGGCGTACTGGGCCTGCCGCTGCCGGGCCTCGCCCTCGATCGCGCAGAGCGCGTTGCGCCCGAGCGACTGCTGCCACGCGTCGTTGGTGGCGATGGCGCGGCGCGCGAAATCCCGCGCCTCGTTGAAGCGCCGGAGGTGGAGCAGCGGCCAGGCGTGCTCGGCGAGCAGGTCGGGGTCGTACTGGTAGTCGTAGAACTCCAGCACCTGGAGCTGGTACTCGTGCTCCTCCATCTCGCCCGCGAGGCTCTGGATGGCGAAGAGCGTGTCGCGGTGAACCTGCCACGGCGCCCCGGCCGGGCGGGCGGCGCCGTAGCGCGTCTCGTAGAGCTCGCGGGCGCGGCCGAGGTGGTACATCGCGCGCGGGAGCGACCCCTCGGCCTCGCGGAGCACGCACCCGAGGACGTAGTGCCCGACGATGGAGTCGGGGTTGCGCGCGAGGACGCGGTCGGCCTGGGTGCGGGCCGCCAGGGGCTTGTCGGCGTTGTAGAGCCGCAGCGCCTCCGCCTCGTCGGCCGTCTGCGCGGCCGCGGGCGCGGGCTGCTGGGCGGTGACGGGCCGCGTGCCCGAGAGCGCGAGCGCGAGGGCGGCGGCGAGCGGGAGGAGCGTGCGGCGGGTGGTCATCGTCGGAGGGTGGCGCGGGCGAGGCGCTCCATGGGTTTGGCGACGCACTCCCGGACGACGGCCTCGACGCTGTCGGTGCCCGGGGCGAGCTCGAGGCGGTGGCCGAAGATGTAGGGCGCGAGGTACTCGACGTCCTCGGCGTTGACGAAGTCCCTCACGCGGGAGAGGGCGCGGGCCTGGAGGGCGGGGAGCATCAGCACCAGCGAGCGGGTGGAGGCGCCCTGGAGGATGCGCGCGTCGGAGCGGGTCGCGTTGGCGAGGTCGACGAGGCACTCGCGCACCTCGGGGGCGACGTAGACGAGGTTCTCGACGACGCGGCGGGCGTCGACGATCTCGGTGCGGGTGACGCGCGGGAGGTCGGCGCCGGCGCCGTCGCGGCGGGCCTTGTAGCTCGCGAGGATCTCGAGCTCGGCCTCGCGGTGGATGTGCTTCATCTTCACCTTGAAGAGGAAGCGGTCGAGCTGCGCAGAGGGGAGCGGGAAGGTGCCGGCGAGGTCGAGCGGGTTCTGCGTGGCGATGACGAAGAAGAGGTCGTCGAGCTTGCGCGTGCGGTTGTCGATGGTGGTCTGCTTCTCCGCCATCGCCTCGAGCATCGCCGACTGCACCTTGGGCGAGGTGCGGTTGATCTCGTCGGCCAGGACGATGTGGGCGAAGAGCGGCCCGGCGCGGAAGAAGAAGCGGTTGGTGTTGGGGTCGAAGATGGTGGTGCCCGTGACGTCCGAGGGCAGGAGGTCGGGCGTGAACTGGATGCGGCGGAAGGTGACGATGTCGTCGTCGGGCTTGTCGTCGATGACGCAGTCGCCGAGGGCCTTGGCGAGCGTGGTCTTGCCCGAGCCGGGGTAGTCCTCGAGGAGCATGTGGCCGTCCGCGAGGAGGGCCATGATGATGAGCTCGATCACCTCGTCGCGGCCGCGCACCGCCATCTGGAGCCGGTTGCGCAGGCGCTGGACGACGCCGTACGCGCCGTTGAGGTCTTGGATGGGGGGGGCCAGCGTGTGGGTGACGTGCTGGCTCTGGACGACGTCGCTCTCCATGTTCACTCTCTATCGTGCGTCGAGCCACTGCCCGGGGTGCAGCAGCCCGAGGATGCGGCGCCAGCGCTTGGTGTTCGCCGGCAGCTCCTTCGCGAAGGCGCGCGCGAGCTCGCGCCATCTCTCCTTCGAGTACGCCTCGGTCGCGGCCACGTCGCGCTTCGGGTCGCCGAGGCCCGCGGAGACGTGCAGGTCGGTCATCGCCGCGAACGACGGCGCCACGGCCTTCACGCGCGCCGCGAAGGCCTCGCGCGACTCGCCGTACTCGCGCGAGAGGCCCGCCTCGGCGAGGCGGTCGAGGGTGGCGCGGTAGGCGACGCGGGGCAGCGCTCGGGCGCCCGCGAACGCCGGCGCGAGGCGTCGCCACGCCTTCACGAGGTACATCCCGACGAGCACCGCGCCGAGGAGCCCGAGGAGGCCGAAGCCCACCTTGCGGCCGTAGTGGGGGTTGGGGCGCGGGCGCTCCTGCGCGGGCGGCGCGTCGGGCTCGGGCGGGAGCTGGCGGGCCATCTCGCCGAGGATGCGCTGGAGGTCTTCGTCGGGGGGCGTGCCGGGCGGGTCGAGGTTCCGCTCGGCGGCGACGTCGAGGACGATCCAGCCGTGGCCGCGGACGAAGAGCTCGGGCCAGGCGTGGGCGTCGCCGCCGCGGATGATGAGCGACGACCCGCTGCGCCGGTTGCTCTCGTCGGAGTGGTACCCGGTGCTGATGCGCGACGGGATGCCGAGCGAGCGCCAGAGGAAGACGGCGGCGTGGGCGAAGTGGACGCAGTACCCGGTGCGGTTGCCGAAGAGGAAATCGATCGTCGGGTCGGGCACGTTCGCGTGCCGCTCGCGCGTCGAGTAGATGAACTCCTTGTAGGCCCAGCGGTTGATGAGCGAGGCCTGCACCACCTGGTTGTCGCGCAGCCGCGCGGGGATGTGCATCTCCGTGAACTGCTCGTCGAGGACGCGGAGTGCGAGCTGGCGGAAGCGGGGATCGGGGTGGGGCGTGGTGTAGTAGCGGAGCACGTCGCCCGTCCACCGGACGCCGGCGCCCGCGTCGCCCGCTGCAACGTCGCGGGGGGCATCCGTCGAGGCGTCACGCGAGGCGTCGGTGAGCGCCACGTCGACGGACGTGACGTCATCGGGCACGGCGTTGGCGGGCGCGGCCGGGGTTACGAGCGCGTCGTCGCTGGAGGCGTCGACCGAGGCGTCGTCGGCGCCCGCGTCGCCGGAGAGGTCGATCGGCGTGGGCGGGCCGTGGCCGGCGACGTTGATGAGGTCGCGGAGGCTGATCGACTGGGCGAGCGACGAGAACCGGTAGGCGCGCGAGAAGCGCTGGGGGTTGGGGTTCTGCGCGGGGGCGAAGGTGACCACCGACTCGAGGCCGAAGGGGAGCGTCTGGTTGCGGACGAGGAGCGCGACGCGGGCGTCGACGCGGGTGCGGCCGCGTTCGCTGGGGACCTCGCGCAGGCGCGTCGGCACGGTGGGGAAGTCATCGACGACGTCGAGGTCGACGTCGTTGCGCGTCGTCTTGACGAGGCGCGGGCCGGCGATCTGGCTCCAGATCTCCTGGCGGAAGTAGTAGGCCCCCGACGGCGGCGAGTAGTCGTCGTCGAAGACCACCACGGCCACCGGGTAGGGCGAGCGGCTCGGCCCGTCGTTGTTGTTGAACTGGTCGCTCGGCTGCGGCGGGCTGTAGTCCCCGCCGTCCTGCGGGGGCGGCACGTTGGGGTCGATCGAACCGTCGGTGGGGTACATCGGCATCGGCATGTCGCCCGCGCCGTCCTGGCCGCCCGACGCCCCGTCGCCGTCGCTCGCGTCGCCGCCGCCGCCCGAGCTCCCGCCGTCGCTCGCGTCGCCGCCGCCCGAGGCGCCGCCGCCGTCACCGTCGCCGCCGTCCATCGCGCTCGCGGTGCCGCCGTCGCCGCCGTCGGCGGTGCTCGACGCGCTGCCGTCGCCGCCGTCGATCACGTCGAAGCCCGTGCCGGTGTCGGGGAGGTCGTCGGAGGCGTCGTTGCCGGGCCCGTCGCCGGCGCCGTCGAAGCGGGGCTGCGAGCCGCCGTCGCCCGCGTCGCCCTCCTGGCCGTTGGGGCCGTGGCCGCCGTCGCCCTGGGTGTGCCGCGGGGGCTGGCCCATCCCCGCGTCGCTGGTGCCGAGGACGTTCTCCGACGGGGGGGTGGGCGCGCCGACGACGTTGACGACGCTGACGCCGAGGAAGGCCAGCAGCGCGAGGGCGATGAGCGACGAGAGCGCGCGGCCGCTCTTCGTCTCTGCGACGAGGAGGATGCAGAGGAGCCCGACCGACACCGCGCCGATGGCGAGGAAGACCTGGGCGGGGTCGATCCCCTCCTGCCAGGCCCAGTCGGAGAGCCAGAGGGGGCGCGCGATGACGCCGTCTCGGTGCGACGCGAATACGCCCGTGACGGCCGCGGCGATGAGCGCGACCTCCACGGCGAGCGCGGCGGGCTTGCGGACGGCCACGGCGCGGACGGCGGCGATGAGCCCGAAGGCGAGCGAGCCGAAGCGCACGACCCCGACGCCGGCGAGCGCGTTGCCGGGCCCGACCCACGACGCGAGGAACTCCGTGCCGACGAGCAGCGCGCCGACCTTCCACGCGAAGAGGACGAGGAGCCCGAGGCCGCCGGCGACGACGCCGAGGCGGAGGCGTGAGCGCCCGAGGAGCTCACCGGCGACGACGCCGAGCGCGGCGCCGACCATCGCGGCGACGAGGCCCTCGGTGAGGGCGACGCCCCAGGCGAGGGAGAGCGCGGCCATCGCCATGGCGACGACGCGGAGGGGGTGGCGCCAGCCCGCGAGGATCTTCTTCATCAGGACGCGGCCTCCAGGGCGCGCTGGTGCCCGTCGGCGTAGACGCGGCCGGCGACGCGGTCGACGATGAGGACGCGCGAGCGCGACGCGGCGAGGGCGGAGACGACCTTCATGAGCTGGGCGGCGGGGACGGGGCCGCGCTCGGACTCCTCGCGCAGCGCGAAGCGGGCGAGCCAGGTGGGCGGCGGCTTGCGCGACACGCCGTCGGCGCACACCACAAACTCCACCGGCGACGCGGCCTGGTTGGGCGACGAGCGCGCGCGAACGGCGGCGGCGACGCGGTCGAGCCAGGGGCCCGGCACGGCGGGGACGAACACCACCGCGCGCCCCGCGGCGCCGCCCGGCGTGGCCGTGGCGAGGAAGTGCGAGAGCCCCGCGCCATGCTGGGCGTCGGATGCGTGGGCGGACTTCGCGAGCACCTCCATCGCCTGCGCGGCGGACTTCGCGACCACGTCGTTGCCGTCGGCGCCGAGCACCCACTCGCTGCCGAGCGCGCCGGAGTCGACGGCGACGCGCGCGGCCCCGGCGGCGGGCTCGTCCCCTTCACCCGCGACGAGGTACGCGACGGTCTGGCGGACGGGGCTGATCGCGCGCTCGGGCGTGCGGACGACGAGCTGGCGGGTGCGGGCGAACACCTTCCAGAGCACGTACTTGATCGGGTCGCCGGGGGCGTAGTGGCGCATGTCCGCGCGCTCGCCCTCGGGGGGCCCCGCGGGGTGCGAGAGGCTGTCGCCGCCCGCGACGGAGCGGACCACGTGCATCTGCCGGAGCGCGCCGACGGAGGGGGCGAAGCGGGCGGGGCGCTCTTCGGTGACGCGGAAGGCGACGCGCATCAGGCCGAAGGCGTCGCCCACTTCGAAGCGCCGGACGATCCGCTCGTGGAGGCCGCGGCGCGTGGGCGTGACCTCCTCGTGGTGGCGCCGGCGCAGGGTGACGAGCTTCACGGTGGCCTCGGGCGACTCCCACGTCCACGCGACCTTCACGAGCGGCACGAACCACAGGGTGGAGGTGGAGAAGCCCGTTCGCGCGGGGAAGCCGCACTCGAGGCGGAGGGTGTCGCCGCCGCCGCGCTTGCGGAGCGAGAGGTAGAGCCCGACGGCGGCGCCGACGACGGCGAGGAGGCAGAGCGCGCCGAGGGCGAGGCCGACGCCGCCCATCATGAGCAGCACGAGGTCGACGCGGCGGAGGCCGTAGGCGAAGAGCGCGAAGGCCGACCCGGCGAGCGCGAGGAGCCCGAGCGGCGTGACGGGGAACAGGTCGATCGCCCGGGCGAGGAGCGCGCGTGCGCGGGAGAGGAGGGGGCGGAGCTTGTTCATCGACGCGGTTCGGATGCGGGGAGGGCCAGTGCCCGACGGGGGAACCGCGCGGGGGCGGCGGTACATTCCCACGGCGACGCCGGGAGGTCGAGACCAGAGACCGCGCGGGCGCGCAAAGGTTTTGCGTTCGACCACGAGGAATGCAGGGCGCGCGGCGGCGGCGCGATGATACGTTCGCGACGCCGTGAAGACCCTCCGCCCGGCCGCGTGCCTCCTCGGCGCCCTCGCGCTCCCGGCGGTGGCGTCGGCGCAGCGCGGGCCCGCGGCGGGCCTCGCCCAGTCGCACTACACGATCGGCAGCCAGCTCTACGCCGCGGGCCGCTTCGCCGAGGCCGCCGCGGAGTTCGAAGCCGCGTGGGCCGCGTCGCGCCGCCCCGAGCTCCTCTTCAACATCGGCCGCGCCTGGGAGGACGCCGGCGACGACGCGCGCGCCCTCGACGCCTACAGCCGCTTCGAACGCGCCGGCGCGCCCGGCGTCGACCGCGCCGTCCTCACGCAGCGCGTCGCCTCCGTGCAGGCCCGCGCCGCCGCCCGCCACGCGCCGCCTCCGCCGCCACCGCCGCCGCCGCCCCCTCCCCCGCCGCCGCCTCCGCCGCCTGCGCGCGAGGTCACCGGGCCCGTGGTGCTGCTCGTGAGCGGCGGCGTCCTCCTGCTCGGCGCGGCGCCGCTCTGGGTGACGGCCTTCGCCGACGCCGGCGAGCTCGAGCGACGCTGCCCGTCGCGCCAGTGCGCGTCGCCCGCCGACCTCGACCTGCGTGATAGCGCGTCGACGCGGGCGCTGATCGGCGACGTGCTCGGGGGCGTGGGCGCGGCGGCGGTGGTCGCGGGCGCCGCGTGGCTCGCGGTCACGCTGCGTTCGAACGCGCGGGCCGCGAGCGCGCCTCGGGCCGGCGTGTGGTGCGGCCGCGGGGCGTGCGCCGGGTCGGTGAGCTGGAGCTTCTGAGCGCGGTCAGTTTTCGAAGCGCGTGGTGCCGCCGCCGGGGATGACGGTGCCTCGCTCGCGGCGACGGTCGCGCCCGCGCTGGAGGCGGCGGAGCAGGCGGCCGTTGCCCACGGGGGCGGGGTCGTCGCCGGCCTCGTCGTGATGGCGGCGCGTGCGCGAGCCGGCCTCGGCCTCGGCCGCGAGGGGCGCCTCGGGTGCAGCCGGCGCGGCGGTCGGGGTGGCCGTCGGCGCAGCGGGAGGCGTCGGCGCGGCGGGAGGCGTCGGCGCGGCGGGCTCGGGCGGCGCCTGGAGCGCGGCGGGCGGGGGCGTGGGCAGCGCGACGGGCGACGGCACGGGTGACGGGCGCGCGGGCGCTGCGGCGGCGGGGGTTTCGTGCGAGCGCGTGGCGGCCCAGACGCCCCCGCCGACGACGGCGAGCGTGGCGAGGGCGGCCGCGGCGATGACCCCGGCGCGTCGCGGCGCGGGGTGCACCTGCGAGACGGCGGGCCCGATGGAGCGCGACGAGCTGCGCGGGTCGAGCGAAGGGGGCTGCGGAGGCGCCGGGGCCGAGGGCGAGGCGAGCGCGGGGGCGGAGGCGAGGGTCGGGGCGACGCCGACGGCGCCGAAGTTCTGCGAGGCGGGGACGGCGGTGGCGCCGAGGGCGGGCGCGGCCGACGCGAAGCCCGCGAGGCTCGGGGCGTTGTCGTCGAGGGTGACGGCGCCCTGGCGGAGGCGGAGGAGGTCGGCGGCGAGCTCGGCGGCGCTAGGGTAGCGCTCGTTGCGGTCGCGCCGGAGGCAGCGCTGGACGATGGCCGCGTAGCCGTCGGAGATCTGCGGCGCGAGCGGGCGGAGGGGCTCCGGGTCGACGGTGCAGATCTTCACGAAGATGGCGCCGAGCGAGTCGCCGCTGAAGGGCAGGCGCCCCGCGGTGAGCTCGTAGAGCATGATGCCGAGCGCCCAGACGTCCGTGCGCTGGTCGATGTTGCGCTCGCCCTGCACCTGCTCGGGGGACATGTACATCGGCGTCCCCATCGCGACGCCGGTGGCGGTGAGGCGCGAGACGGCGTCCTCGCCGATGTGGCGCGAGAGCCCGAAGTCCAGCACCTTCGGCACGGTCGCGCCGGTGGGGAGGCGGTGGAGGAAGACGTTCTCCAGCTTGAGGTCGCGGTGCATGATGCCCGCGCGGTGGGCGGCGCCGACGGCCTCGCACACCGGGATCATCACGTCGAGCACCTCGCGCTCGGTGAAGGCCACGCCCCGCGCGCGGAGGAACTGCGAGAGGTCCTGCCCCGAGAGGAGCTCCTGCACGATGATGGGCGCGCCCTGGGCGTCGGTGGCGACGTCGATCACGTCGACCACGTTGGGGTGGCGCACGGCGTTGGCGGCGCGCGCCTCGCGCAGCACGCGCTGCACCACGTCGGGGCTCCGCGCGTACTCGGGCTTGAGCACCTTGATGGCCACCTCGCGGCGCACCATCTCGTTGACGGCCTGGTACACCTCGCCCATGCCCCCCGCCCCGAGGCGCTTCACGAGCCGGTAGCGGTCGGCGAGCACGGTGCCGGAACGGTCGGGGAGTTCTTCGTCCGCCATAAGAGCCTCGATGCTAGCGCCGCGCCTCCGCGGACGCGAGCGCGCGGGTCACCAGTTGTACTGCGCGGGGTTGCTGACCTCGAACATGGTGCAGGTGCCGTTGCTGGTGCAGCGGTTGTTGGCGGGGCACGGCATGCGGAGGACGCCCGACCGGCAGGCGTTGTAGAGCCCCATGGGCACCTTCAGCACCTTATCCTCGGCGTAGCTCACCACCGCTCGGTCATTGACCACCCCCATGCCCGGCATGGGCAGCTGGAGGCCGCCCCCGCCGCCCCCGGGCGTCACCCGCACGGCGTCGAGCTCGAGGCGGACGCGCGACCGCGTGCCCGTCTTCTCCACGAAGAGCGTGTACGTCTGGCCCGGCGTGATGGCGAAGGTCCGCTCCGCGATGTGCGGCTCCATCGAGGTCGCCGACGTGCTCGCGTCGAACACGCGGATCACCGCGAAGTTCACGTTGTCGGCGAGGGCGGAGTCTACGGTGATCGACACGAAGAGCCCCGTCGGATCCTTCGCGCACTGCGCGAGGCAGGCCGCCAGCGGCAGGAGGAGCGCGCGCGCCCACCTCACGGCGCACCCCCCAGCGTGATCCCCGCGAGGGAGATCCCCGTGCTGGTCGGGGGGTCGTCACGCACCGTGTTGCGCGTTGCCAGGATCGCGCCCGTCGCGACGCCCGCGACGCCGACGCCGATGATCGTCCAGAACCACCACTGCCGGTACACCGGGGTCGCCGCGGGCGCGGGCGTCGGCTGGTTGACCACCACCACGCGCTCGACGGGCGCCGGGGGCGTGGTCGCGGCGGCGGGCGCGGCCGCCATCGCGATGCGGAGGTCGCGGGTCTGGCCCGTCGGGACCTCGACGCGCTCTTCGAAGGTGACGTAGCCCGGGGCCTCCGCGCGCACGGTGTGGGCTCCCGGGTCGACCACCACCTCGCCGGCCTCGTTGAGCTGCGCCCGCCGGCCGTCGACCGACACCGCCGCCACCGTCGGCGTCAGCTCGACCACGCGCACCCGCGCCAGCTCGCGCGCGATCTGGAGCAGCAGCTCCTGCGCGTGCGCGCCCTGCTCGCGGCGCAGCGTCTCGGAGGCCATCTCCTGAAACTGCTGGAGCCGCACGCGGGCCTCGACGAGTCGCCCGAGGTTCTTCAGGGAGATGCCGAGGTTGAGCGCGGCGGAGGCGGTCGCCCGCACCTGCATCGAGGCCGCGAAGGCGTCGGCGGCCTCCTGCCAGCGGCTCGCGGCCATGTGCGCGACGCCCTCTTCGAAGCGCGCGCGGGCGGCCTCGGTGGCAGCCTGCGCGGCGGGGTCGCCCGCCGGGGGTTGGGCCGGCTGGGCCTGCGCGCCGAGGGGCGCGGCGAGGAGTGCGAGCGCGAAGCCCGCGGAGACGAAAGAGGTTCGAAGCATCGAAGGGCCCTCGAGCCGCATTCTGCAACAGGTGGCGGCGCAAGAGAACGGCTTCCTGTCGCCGCGGATCACCGCGCGTCGGACACGGCGTTGCGTCGAGGGGGCCGGGCGTTCACGGACGGCCGGCGGCGAGTCCGCGGGGGCCTACTCGCAGACGGAGCCGGCGGGGGTCACGCGCGTGAAGACGAACGGGTCGTTGACGATGTCGCACCCCTGGCCCGTCAGCCCGAGGATGCCGCCGTGGTCGTCGATGTCGAGCGTGAAGTGGTCGGCGGCGTCGTCGTACGAGAAGGTCCCGAGCACGTGCGCCGCGACGCCGAGCCCGACCTGCGCGGAGACGTCGAGGTCGATGATCTCGCTGTGCGACGCGGCGGTCTGGATCCACGGGACCACCGGGAAGGTCTGGTAGCCCGTGAACGACGTGGTGTGGCCGAGCACGGAGCACGCCTGCCCGTTGTCCGCGGAGGTGATGGTCGCGGAGGTGAGCTGCGTGATGACGAGGCGGCCGGTGAGGCGGTCCCACGCGATCTGGATGGTGAAGGCGTGGCCCGCGGAGTCGACCGCGCGCCAGACGCCGGAGAGCGGGTCGACCGGGTTGACCGGCTCGCGCGCGGCGGTGAGGCGGTAGGAGCCGGCGTTGGCGTTGAAGTCCGGCGCGCCCACCGCGAGGTCTTCGTGGCCGTTGGGCTGGATGTAGTCGGCGTCGAGCGCGCGCCCGATCCGCTCCGCCGTGCGCGTCCCGCAGAGCACCTGGCCGGGGAGCGAGGGCTCGCCGCCGTTGGTGCGGTGACCGAGGATGTGGACGGCGCCGGAGTCCAAGTAGCCCGGGCAGTTCTCGCCCGGCGAGCCCACCGCGATCTCCGCGACCTTGGCGCAGTACGACGAGCCGCTGCCGGTCTCGTCAACCGCCCCGAAATTGCCGACGGCCACGGCCTGGCCGTAGCGCTCGTCGGTGGCGGGCGACGGGTTCTCGTCGCAGCGCTGGAAGGGGATCCCCATCGGGCCCGCGCCGCTGAACTGGAACTGGCAGACGCCCCCCGCGTCGACGAAGGTGATGCCGCCGACCGAGACGTCGTGGTCGGGCGCGCCGACGACGAGCACCGGGTGCAGCGAGAGCGTCGAGCCCGGCGTGTCGTCGCGCCGCGCGAGCCCCGACGCGAGCGACGCGCCGAAGTTGCCGCCGGTCGCCATCGCCCCCGTCGGCTCGACCTCGCGGGGCACGCTCGCGAACGGCGCCCCCGCGGCCTGCCCGGCGTAGACGTACACCCTGCCCTCGCCGAAGGTGAGCGGCGCGCCCACCGCGAGGTCGAGCAGCCCGTCGTGGTTGAAGTCGTCCATCGCGAGCGCGCGGCCGAAGGCGCTCGCGCCCGCGGGGCCGGCGATCACCTGCGCCTGCGCGAACGGCGGCGTCGAGCCCGGCACGGTGGTGAAGACGTAGACGCGGTTGGCCCCCGGCGCTCCGACCGCGACGCGGTTGGGCGCGCCGGTGGTCTTGGCGTCGACGCGCGCGTCACTCGCGATCGCGGCGCCGAAGCGCTCGTCGGCGACGGGGGCGCTCGGTCGGAGCTCGCCGCCGAGCACCCACCCGAGGTCGGGCGTGCCGCGGTTGTAGAACCACTCCACCGCGCCGTCGTCGCCGTAGCTGCCCGGCGCGCCGGCGAGCAGCTCCTCGCCGTAGGCCACCGGGGCGTTGAGGTAGTTGACCCCGCCCGCGGAGAAGCTCTCGGCGTGGCCGGCGCGCACGTCCGCGGCGTGGAGCGACGTGCCGAGCTCGCGGACGTCGGGGTCGGTGAGCGGGCCGAGGAAGACGGGCGCGAGGTTGGTGTTGAGGTTGCCGTTGTTCGTGTTGGCGCGGTTGAGCCAGATGCGCCCGGTGCCGAAGATCCCGATGAGCGGCGTCACGTAGTCGGGTGCGCCCGCGGCGACGGTGCGCCGCTCCTTGTTGACCGTGACGGGCCCGGGGAAGGCGCCGCTCTGCCCCCACGCGAGGATCGCGACCGAGCGCCCGACCCGCTCGCCCGGCGTCTGGTTGTCGACGGTGCCCGAGGAGGTCACCTCGCACGCGGCGGTGCAGGGCAGCCGCACGAGGCTGACGTCCTGCGTGCAGGCGGGCGCCGCCGCGGCGAGCGCGAGCGCGGCGAGGGCCCGGCGGCGGGCGCGGTGAATCGAACCATGGCTCTTGTGCATGAGAAGCTCCGTCGCGGGTACTTGGGGTGGAGCGCGTGACGCCGCCTCGGGCGCCCCCGACGTCGGGCCACGACGTCGCAGGCGCCCCGATGGGAGCGCGCGCGGGAACGGCACATCGCGAGGACCCGCTTCGCCTCGCGACCGTTCGAACGGTGTGTGTGGCGGCGCCGGCGCGTCCTTCACGAATTCGAAGCACCCCGCGCGCGCCCGAAGCGCGTTACTCTCCGCCGCCCTTATGAGCACCCACCGCCCCGACCCCTCCCTCGCCGAGCGCGACCCCGACCTCGCCGACCTCGTCCGCCGCGAAGACCAGCGCCAGCGCGACAAGCTCCGCATGATCCCCAGCGAGAACTACGCCTCGCGCGCCGTCCAGGAGGCCTGCGGCACCGCCCTCTCCAACAAGTACAGCGAGGGCTACCCCCGCAAGCGCTACTACGAAGGTCAGCAGTTCATCGATCCGATCGAGGAGCTCGCGCGCGACCGCGTGAAGGCCCTCTTCGGCGTCGAGCACGCCAACGTCCAGCCCTACTCGGGCTCGCCCGCCAACCTCGCGGTGTACTTCGCCTTCTGCAAGCCCGGCGACACCGTGATGGGCCTCGGCCTCCCCCACGGCGGCCACCTCACGCACGGCTGGGGCGTCTCGATCACCGGCACCTACTTCAAGAGCGTCCCCTACTCGGTGCGCCGCGAAGACCACCGGATCGACCTCGACGAGGTGCGCCGCCTCGCGCACGAGCACAAGCCGCGGCTCCTCTTCTGCGGCGGCACCGCGTACCCGCGCACCTGGGACTTCCCCGCCTTCGCCGTCATCGCGAAGGAGGTGGGCGCGGTGCTCGTCGCGGACATCGCCCACATCGCGGGCCTCGTCGCCGGCGGCGCGCACCCGTCGCCCGTCGGCCACGCCGACGTCATCACCTCCACCACGCACAAGACCCTGCGCGGCCCGCGCGGCGGCATGATCCTCACGAACGCCCAGCACGCGGCGGCGATCGACAAGGCGGTGTTCCCGGGGCTCCAGGGGGGCCCGCACCAGGCGACGATCGCGGGGCTCGCGGTGGCGGCGAAGGAGGCGGCGACGCCGGAGTTCGCGGCCTACGCGCGGCAGGTGGTGGCCAACGCGAAGGCGCTCGCGGCGGCCCTCTCCGCGCGCGGGTACGGCCTGGTGAGCGGCGGCACCGACAACCACCTCCTGCTGGTCGACCTCACCAACAAGAACATCGCCGGCAAGCCCGCGGCGAAGGCCCTCGACCGCGCGGGCATCGAGCTCAACTACAACACCGTCCCCTACGATCCGCGGAAGCCCTTCGACCCGTCGGGCGTGCGCCTCGGGACGCCCGCCATCACGTCGCGCGGGCTCGAGGAGGGGCACATGGACGCCGTCGCCGGGTGGTTCGACGAGGCCGTGAAGGCCGCGGGCGACGAGGCGAAGCTCGACGCGATCGCTGCTGAAGTGAAGGGCTTCCTGAAGGACTACCCCGCGCCGGGGCTGTGAGCCTCACACCCGCGTGACGGGCCCGTCCCACGCGCGCAGCTCGCGCTTGAGCACCTTGCCTGTCGGGTTGGCCGGCAGCCCGTCGAGGAACACCCACTCGCGCGGCACCTTCGGCCCCGCCAGCCGGTCGCGGCACCAGCTCTTCAGCTCCGCCGCCTGCTGCTCCGGCAGCTCGGCCCCGCCGCGCAGCACCACGAACGCCCGCAGCCGCTCGCCCCACTCCTCGTCGGGGACGCCCACCACCGCCACCTGCGCGACGTCGGGGTGCGACTCCACCACGGCCTCCACCTCCACCGGGTAGATGTTCATCCCGCCGGAGATCACCATGTCGCGGCGGCGGCCGACGATCATGTAGCGCCCCGCCTCGTCCACGGTCGCGAGGTCGCCGACGCTGAAGTGCCCGTCGCGGTACGACGACCGCGTGGCCTCGTCGTCGGCGTGGTAGCCGTCGACCAGCATGAGGTTCTTCGCGAAGAGCTCGCCGGGCTGGCCCCGCGGCACTTCGCGCCCTTCCTCGTCGAGCAGCTTGATCGACACGCCGTGCAGCGCCCGCCCCACCGTGCCCGGCACCGCGCGCAGGTCGTCGGGCGTCGCCGTGGTGACGAGCCCCGTCTCCGTCGCGCCGTAGAAGTTGTAGAGCGTCGGGCCCAGGCGGTCGAGCGCCCGCGCGCACAGCGTCGGCGGGAGCTGCGCGCCGCCACACAGAACCGCCCGCAGCGAGGAGAGGTCGCGCGCGCGGAAGGCCGCGTCGTCGAGCGCCATCAGCCGGTGGAGCATCGTGGGGACGATCGCCGCGGTGTGGACCCGCTCCTCCGCCACCGCGTCGAGGAAGCGCTCGGGGTGGAAGTCGCGGTGGATCACCACGCGCCCGCCCATCATCAGCGCGATGGACGCGAACCCGAGGCCCGTCGAGTGGTAGAGCGGGCACACGCAGAGGTGGACGTCGCCGCGCTTCAGCGACGCCCGCTCGAGGAAGGCGATGTACCCGAGGACGGCCGCCGCGCCGAAGCCGCGAACGGCCCCCTTGGGCTTGCCCGTCGTCCCCGAGGTGTAGATCACCACCTTGCCCTCCTCGCCGTCGAGGTCGCGGTCGGGGCGCGTCGCGAGCACGTCGTCGATGCTCTCGAAGCCCGTCACCCGACCGCCGACGGAGAAGAGGTTGCGCGACGGGAGCGCCGGCGCCTGGCGCTGCGCGGCGTCGACCGCGGGGAGGAGGTCGTGCTCGAAGAAGACGGCGCGCGCGCCCGAGTGGCGGAAGAGGTACGCGAGCTCCGCCGGGGTGCTCCGCCACGACACGCTCACCGCCGCGCCGCCGAGGCGCGCCATCGCGCCCTCCAGCTCGAAGAACTCCGGGCGGTTGTGGAGGACGATGCACACCGCGTCCCGGCGCCCGATGCCGCGGCGGCGGAGGCCGGTGGCGAGGCGGTCGATGCGATCGTCGACCTCGCGGAAGGTGCGGCGCTCGCCCTCGAAGGTGAGCGCGGTGGCGTCGGGCTCGTCGAGGGCCCGCACGCGAAAGACGGTGGAGATGCCGGCGCGCCCTCGGCCCAGGAGCCACGCCCCCTCGGCGAGCGCGCGGGGCCGGGTCTTCCCGACGTTGCCGCTGCGCCACATCACTTCGCCCACGACCCGCGCCCAGCCCGTGACTTCCTTCGCCCGATCGAACACCATTCGCTCCCTCGCACCCCGTCGCATGCCATGAAGCCCACCACCCCCGTCAAGCTCCTCCTGCTCGCCTGCGGGCTCCTCGGCTGCGGGAGCGCCCGCTCCGTCGGCCCCGCCGCGGCCGTCCCCGAGGCCCAGGCCGCTGCCGCCCCGGAGGCCCCACACGCCGCGGACGTCGCCGTCGCCCGCACCCGGACGCTCGTCCCGCCCACCGCCGCGGAGCTCGGCGCGCTGCGCCCCCTCCTCGACCGGGGCCCCGTCTTCCTCGTGAAGAACGCCGACGGCGGCGCCGACGCGCGCATCACCATCATCACGCGGGTGCGGGCCCCCGCCGCGCGCGTGCACGACGCGATCACCGCGCCGGCGGACTACACCACCTTCATGCCGATCCTCTCGAGCGTGGAGATGCTCTCGACGCGCGGGGCGCGGGCG
Organism: Polyangiales bacterium; assembly: GCA_046351555.1. Lineage (GTDB taxonomy): Bacteria > Myxococcota_A > Polyangia > Polyangiales > CAISKJ01. The sequence continues at coordinate 192,283 of JAXLYI010000021.1, read as the reverse complement.
GCGTTTCGCTTCCACGTGGCGGCGCCGCTCTTCGACGTGACCGCCCTCTGCGCGATGCACGACCTCGGCGACCGCCGCGTCGACGTCGCGATCACCCACTCGGAGACGGGCCCCGGCGGCTCGCGCTGGGACCTCACCCCCGACGGCGAGCGCGCGTCCACCGTGTCGCTCACCACCTGGGGCGACCCCTCGCAGGGCCACTGGATGCTCCGCCAGGTCGCCCGCCGCTCGCCCGCCGCCATCGCCGGGATGAACATCTCGGTCGACACCGTCCTCGCCCTCGGCGCCGCCCGCCGCGCGGAGATTCTCTCCGGCGAGAACCTCCCGCCCCGCCCCGCGCAGGGCACCGCGCCCCCCGGTCCCCTCGCCCCGCCGGCCGCCGGCCCCTGGCTCGACCTCGCCCGCGACGCCACCGTGCTCTCGATGTCGCTCACGCCCGAAGGATCCGTCACGCAGGTGACCGTCGCAGCCCACACCGACGCCGCGCCCGCCGCCGTGATCGAGCGCCTGCGCAACGTCACCGAGTACGGCTCGGTGTGGGGCTCGGTGCGCGAGGTGGAGGTGCTCCCGACGCCCGCGGGCGCGCCGACGGGGGCCGTTCGCTACCGCATCGTCACCGAGACGCCGCTCGTCCGGCTGGAGGGCGAGCAGCTCCTCCGCGTGGACGGCAGGACGGTGTGGCAGGACGGGCTCTCGGGCGACCTCGCCGACAGCGGCCACCGCTGGGACGTGCTCGACGCGCCGGGCGGCGGGTCGTGGGTCCTCTTCACGGGGGGCTCCGACCAGAACCGCGCCGGCCGCATCACCCGCGCCCTGATGGAGCGCGACCCGTGGCTGATGGCGGGCTTCGCGGGCTCGTGGAAGATCGTCTGGCTCCGCAACCTCCTTCGCTCCGTGTAGTCTCCCGCGCCTCGTGGACGTCCCCGCCCTCCCCCTCCACACCGTCCTTCTCGTCCGGCGGCTCGCGAGCGGCAACGTGATCACCGCGCCCGTCCCCGCGCTCTCCCGCGCGTCGTACGGCCCGGAGGGGCACTGCGCCGACGAGCAGCAGCTCTACCTCGGCGAGCTCCTCGCGCGCGAGCGCCCCGAGGCCGTCGCCCGCTACCGCGTGCCCGAGTCCGCGCGCCTCGTCACCACCGAGGTGGTCGTCCCGCGCGAAGACCTCCCGCGCCGCCTGCGGATGCGGACGCCCATTCAAGTGCACGCGGTGGTGGTCCCCGACGCGCGCGGCCAGTGGGTGACGGTGCCGTGCCTCGACCACACCTTCTACGTGCCCGCCGACGAGTCGGTGGAAGAAGCCACGCGCGCGGAGGTGGTCCGCCTCGCCGGCGCCCTCGAGCTCACGCCCTCGCGCTACCTCGACCTCCTCCCGCCCGTCGACGCCGAGCTCGTCCCGCTCCCGCTCACCATCGAACGCCTCGACCGCCTGCCGCCCGGCCGCGTCGCGACGCTCCGCAAGACCCTGCGCGACCGCGAGCGCGCCCAGTGGGCCCGCGAGGTCCTCTCCACCGTCGCCACGCCCCTGCACGAGAAGCTCCCGCGCGAGGCCGCGCCGCTGGCCGCCCGGGGCGCCGAGCTCCGCCAGCTGGCCGCGCTCCTCGACGGAACACGACGTCGTTCAGCGCTCGTCACGGGCCCGTCGCTCTCGGGGAAGACCGCGCTCGTCCACGCCTGGCTGCGCGCCCGCCTCGCGCGCGGGCCGTGCTCGGTGTGGGCGACGTCGGGCACGCAGCTCATCGCCGGCATGAGCGGCCTCGGCCAGTGGGAGGAGCGCGTCCGCCGCGTGATGGAGGCCGCCGAAGCGCTCGACGCGGTGCTCTACTTCGACAACCTCGGCGACCTCCTCTCCGAGCGGGCGCACGGGCTCGCGGACATCCCCTCGGCGATCAAGCCCTGGGTCGACGAGGGCCGCGTCCGCGTGGTCGGCGAGCTCCGCGCCGAGCTGGTCGACGCCGCCGAGCGCCACCACGGCCCGCTCCTCGCCGCGCTCGCCCGCGTGCGGGTGGAGGCGCTCCCCGCCGCGGGAGCCCGCGAGGCCCTCACGTTGCGCGCCGCGTTCGATGAGGCGCGCGACGCCGACGCGCCGCGCGTCACGAGCGCGGGGCTCGACGCGATGGTCGACCTCGGCGAGCGCTACCTCCCGTACGAGTCCTTCCCCGGCAAGGCGCTGCGACTCTACGACGACCTGCGCGCGGTGTCCTCCGCGAGCGCGGCGCCGGCGCGGCGCGGGCGGGCGGAGCTCGGCTCGGCGGAGGTGTACGCGTTCTTCAGCATGCAGAGCGGGATCCCGCTGTTCCTGTTGCGGGAGGACACGGCGCTTCGGCTTGGGGACGTCGCGCGGACGCTCGGCGAGCGCGTGGTCGGCCAGGAGGAGGCCGTCCGCCGCGTGGCCGAGACCGTGTGCGTGGTGAAGGCGCGCCTCCAGCCGACGGGCAAGCCCCTCGCGACGCTGCTGTTCGTGGGCCCGACGGGCGTCGGCAAGACCGAGCTCGCCCGCGGCCTCGCCACGCTGCTCTACGGCGCCGAAGACCGGATGGTCCGCTTCGACATGAGCGAGTTCACGGACGTCGAGGCCGCCGACCGGCTGATCCGCGGCGCGGGCGGCGGCGAAGGGCTGCTCACCCGGCGCGTGCGCGAGCAGCCCTTCGGGGTGGTTCTCCTCGACGAGATCGAGAAGGCGCACCCGTCGGTGTTCGACCTGCTGCTCCAGGTGTGCGGCGACGCGCGGCTCACCGACGGGCGGGGGCGGACGGCGTGGTTCCACAACACCATCCTGATCATGACGAGCAACCTCGGGGTGTCGTCCCTGCGCGACGCGGCGGGCTTCGCGCCGATGGAGACCAGCGCGGGCTCGCACTTCCAGCGCGTGGTCGAGCGGCACTTCCGCCCCGAGTTCGTCAACCGGATCGACCGGGTCATCCCCTTCGCGCCGCTCAGCCGCGAGGAGATCCTGCGCGTCGCCCGCATCGCGCTCGCCCGCGTCGCCTCGCGCCGCGGCTTCTCGTCCGCCGGCGTCGCGCTCCGCGTCGGCGAGAAGGCCCTCGCCGCGCTCGCCCGCGAGGGCTACTCCGCGCGCTACGGCGCCCGCGCGCTGCGCCGCCACCTCGAAGACCACCTCGTCGCCCCGGTCGCCCGCCTGCTCTCCGCCACGGATTTCAACGGCGCGCCGGGCGCGGTCACCGTCGCCGCCGAGGGCGAGTCGGTCGCCCCGCCCGAGGGGATGACGGCCCTGCGCGAGCCCGACCCGAGCGCGCCCCTCGCGATCACCGTGTGGGCGGCGCGGGCCGCGGACGCGCGCGAGTCCGCCAACACCTTCGAGCGCATCACCGCCCACCGCCGCAACCTCGCCCGCGCGATGAAGTACCCGCGGGTGGAGGCCCTGCGCGAGCAGATCGATTTCCTCGTGCTCCAGCTCGACCACGGGCGCGCCGCGGGCGAGCGCCACGCGGGCGACGTCGCCGGCCTCGCCGCGCAGCACCACCGGCTCGACGCCGCGTGGCAGGCCCTCGCCCGGCACCGCGACGACGTCCTCGTGTGCGAGGAGCTCGCGGTCGACTCCTTCCTCAGCGACCAGGTGCCCGCCGAGCTCGTCGCCGAGGCTGACGCCGTGTGGGAGCGCTTCGAACGCGACCTCGCCCGCGCCCTGATGGCCCTCGAGCCGTACCGCGACGCGGTGACCCTGATGCTCTCCGAGCTCGACGGCCACCGCACGCTCGACCGCTGGCTCCCGGCCCTCGCCGACGCCTGCGAGGCCCACGGATGGCAGGCGTACGCGCACCTCGACGGCGACGCCGCGCGCCCCGACGAGGACTGGCCCCGCGAGCGCCGCTGGGGCCCCGGCCGCCCGCTGAAGGACCAGCTCGAGCGCGTCACCGCGCCCAACCGAACCGCCCGCAACGTGCTCCTGCGCGCGCGCGGTGAGGACGTGGGCGCGCTGCTGGCGTTGGAGGCCGGGCTCAGCGTGTGGCCCGCCGGCGGCGACGAGAAGGACGCCTGCCTCGACGTGACGCTGGTGAAGATGAGCGACGTGCTCGGCGAGCCCGACTGGGCGCACCCGGCGCTGGTGCCGCCCGCGCCGAGCGCCTACGGCGAGCGGCGGAAGGCGCGGCGCAACCGCGAGCATGCGGCCAACGGCTGGGTGCGCACGCGCGACGCGCGGTGGGCGGGTCCGTTCGCGACGCTGGGGGCGTACTTCGAAGCGATCGAGCGGGTGGCGGCGCGCGACCTCGCGGCCTACGAGCTCAACGAGGGCGCGACGCGCGACGAGCGCTTCCAGGGGCTGCTCGACGAGGTCGTGCCCGAGTCGATGCGGGGGTGATGCAGCGCACTACCGCGGCGCCTCGGCGAGCGCGTCGAGGGCGAGGCGAAGCAGCTCATCCGGTGCGCTCAGGCCCCACGACAGAGACTCCTCCGCGGTCTCGGCGACCTCCGCGGTCTCGGCAACCTCCGCGCTCGGCCGCCACCGCGGCGGAGGCCCCGCCGGCAGGGGGTGGCGGCTCAACAGGAACCCCACGATCATCTCCCACCGCCCGCGACACGCGGCCATCGTCTCACCGAAACTCACGACGCCGCCACGGTCTCGGCGCGCGGCCCGGGCGCAGCCGACCGCCGTCCGCCACGCGCTCCCCACGTCGCCCCCGCAGTGCGCGAGCGCCGCCCCGATGGCGCCGGGGCCCAGGCGCGCGAACTCCCCCGCCCTCTCCGACGACTGCAGGTGCTCGAGCACCGTCACGAGGCTCGCGGGGCTGCGGCGGTAGAACCACGCGCCCGGGTCGGCGCCGGGGTCGCGACGCACCGGCAGCGTGCGGGGGTTGTCGTCCACGGCGAGTTCTACACGCAACATCAAACGGGCCCCGCGCGCGAGGTCGGGCCACGGCGACGCGTCCAGCGCGAGCTGGGCGAGCGCGGCGTCCGCGCGCACGGGGTCGTCGCCGAGGTCGAGCAGCGCGGCCGCGTATCGGCACGCCGGCGTCCCCTGCCGCGAGAGCGCCCCGAGCGTCGACGACCGCTCCTCCCCCCACGCGCCGAACGTCTGCCGCGCGTGGACGACGCACGCGAGGGAGGTGCGCGCGGCGGACGGCTGCGCGAGCGGGACCTCGGCCAGCACCTCGCGAGGGGAGAGCGGGCCCGTCGCGCAGGCGGAGTGAAGGTAGGAGGAGGCGTTCAGCAGGCAGGTGTGCGGCCACGCTTCGGGCAGCGCGCCGCGCTCGAAGGCGTCGACCAACGCCGACCAGTTCGCGCGAGCGGCGTGCCGGGCGGCCTCGCGTCGCAGGTGCTCCTCCTGCGCGGCGCGCGTTCGCCGAACGTGATCACGAAGCCTCTCGGCGCACGCGTCCTCCCCCCGCCGCTCGCTCGCCGCCGCGGCGGACTCGATGCCGGCGAGGTCGGTGGGGGCGAGCACGTCCGACACCACGCCCTCGCCCGCGAAGAGCCGGTCGGCGGCCTCGCGATGCCAGGGGACGAGGTGCACGCGCTCCAACCCGGCGCGCGCCTCGTTCGGCCACCGCCGCGACCGGGTGACCCCGCGCTCGTCGCAACGGATCGTCACGTCCGTCAACGTCGGCATCGCCCGAAGTGCGTCCCGCGCTTCGCGATCGACCAGCCAACCGAGAGCCATCACCGCGATCGCGCCCGCCCCCCAACGGGCGAGCCGGCTTCCCAGGCCCCGGTGGTCGACGTTGGCGGCGCGAACCCGGACCGGCCCGCACTCGGCCACGAGCTCCCATCGGAAGGCGGCGCCCCGGTAGTGCGCGCCCTCCTCCGCGCCCGCCACCCGGCGGAGCGTGCCGAGCGCGAGCACGACGTCCCCGTCGCGCAGGGAGCCGTCGCCCCGCGCGGAGCCGACGACCTCCACCTCGCCGACGACGGCCACCGGCCGCCCGTCGACCTCCACACGAGGCTCGTCGCCCGCGTCGATCGCGCGCCAGACGCCCCGGACGAGGGCGATGGCGTCGAAGTCCGCGTCGGTCGGCAGCGTCAGGTGTGCGGCGAGCGCGAAGCGCAGGTCGAGCCAGCGGCCGACGTGCAGACGGAGGTCGAGGGCAGCCCGCGCAAGGAGCGAGCCGGCGGCCGCGGCGCACGCGAAGGCGAGCGCGACGCTGATCGGCCAGGCCCACTGCGCGAGGCGAACGAGGGGCAGCGGGTCTTGCGGGGAGGGGTCCATGCGTCCCTGCGCGGGCCTACGCCCGCTCGGGCGCGGGCTCGTCGTCGAAGTCGAACACCTCGTCGAGGTCGACCTCGACGCCCGCGAAGGGCTCCGCCGCCACGCGCTCCCCGGGGCCCGCCACGCGCGACACGAGGTAGTCGCGCTCGGTGTGCTGGAGCACCGTGAGCGTTCGGTTGTGGGGGTCGACGAGCCAGTACCAGCCGACCCCCGCGCGGTGGTAGCCGGCCCGCTTGGCGCCCATGTCCACCGACGCCGTGTTCTTGGAGAGGACCTCGCAGATCCACCCCGGGACCACCGTCACCAGGCCCCGCTCGTCGGGCGCCGGCAGGCGGGGATGGAGCGCCCGCTCCCAGCCGAGCAGGTCGGGCCGGCAGCCCATGCCGGCGAGGTGCATGTCCACTTCGAGCGAGATCCACCAGCCGCCGGGCGCGTCCGGGTCGCGGCGGCGGCGGTCGTAGGGCGCGAGGGCCGTCCCGAGGCGCTTCTGCACCGAGCCGTGCACCGGCCCGGGCATCCCCTGGTAGACGATCCGCCCGTCGACGAGCTCGGCGCGACGCTCCGCCGGGATCGCGAGCCAGTCGTCGATCGTCGCGGGCGCGGGCGGGCGCGAGGGGCGGGGGGCGAGGGCCGGCGTGGCGGCGGTCATGGCGACCCGCGATCAAAGCCCCGATGCGCACGGGGCGTCAAGCGCGCCGCGCGCTACTGGGATTGGGAGGAGAGAGCCGCCAGGGCGCGAGGTGCACGAGGAGGGAGAGGACCTGTCGAGTCCGTCGCGCCTGCGTATCGACGAGGCCGCCGACTCGGGCTCCGCTCCTGCCTCGCGACGCCTCCTCGCGGTCCCTGCGCCCTTGCGGTTCCCTCCTCCAACCCCCAGCGCGCTACGACGGAGCCGCAGGCGCGAGCGACGGGCGCGTGTTGATCGCCGGCGTCACCTCGAGCACCGCGGCCTTCACGACCGCCGCCCACCTCGCCGCGCCGCGTCCTCCGGCGTCATCGTGCCCGGCGCATCCGCGAGGCGCCCGACCCCGCCAGCGTCCGCCCCCACGACGTGCAACCTCGCGCCGTACAGACGCAGCGAGGGAGCGCCCGTCGACGCGACGATCACCCCGCCCGCGACGACCGGCACGTACACCCCGAGCTCGCCATCGCCGACGGCGAAGGGCCACGCGCCCAGCAGCCACACCTCCACGAGCGGCCGCCACGGGCACGGCGGGTCGTCGCCGCGCGCGCACACCAGACGCTCGACAGCCGCGCCCACCAGCGCCCGCGGCGCCGCCGCCAGCCGGTCGAAGAACGCCTCCGCCCCGTGGCGCTCGCGCAAGGCAGCTTCCACCGCCGCGGTCGCCGCCTCCCGCGCACGCGACGACCACGCGGCCGTGCTCGGGTTGCGTCGCGCGTCGAGCCAGCGCTCGGCCGTGACCAGCGCACGCGTCCACGGCCCCTCCCCGACGAAGCGGTGCCGCGCGGCCCCCCGGGATGCCGACTCCTCCCGCCACGCCGCGGCCCAGCGCGCGTGCGCCGCCGCGGCGTCGTCGGTCACCCACACGCGGAGCGCGGCGCCCTCCAGGAGCGCAGGGTCGACACGCGCGAGCGCGGCGGCGTGCTCGTCGAGGCGCTCCTGGAGCCAGCGCATGGCGGCCTCGTCGCGCACCGCGAGCGACGCGTCGGGCGAGAGCCACGGCGCCTCCCGAATCGCCGCGAGGAACGCCTCCACCCGCGCGGAGTGAGGCCCGTAGGGCTCCGCGCGCGCGCTTTCCTGGCGGACCGATGTCCGCTGCGCCTCGCGCAGCCGCCGCGCGTCGTCCTCGGGGAGCGGGTCGATCTCGTAGAGCGGCGCGTCGAACGGGGCGACCGTTTCCACCGCGACCAGCGCGCGGCGGAACACCCCCGCCCGTTCGGCGGGGATGTCGACGCAGGCTTTGTCCCCTTCCGCCCGCACCACCAGCTCGTCGGGGAGCACCACGTCGCCGGGTCGCTTCAACCACTCGACGACCGTCCACTCCTGCGGCGCCTCGCTGACGTGCGGCATCGTGACGGGCGCCGCCGTGGGCAGCAGCGCGGGCACCTGACGCGTCGCCCCAAACGCGCGCGCCGGCAGCCCCTCGCGCCGCGCGACCGCGTCGTAGAGCGCGGGCAGCGTGTCCTCCGCGGCGCCCGCGAGATGAAGCGCGCCGACCGCGTCGGCGATGCGCGACGGCCCCCGCTTGAGCTCGAGCACCGCCGCGCCGGCCTTCGCCGCGAGGCGCGGGAGCTCGCACGCGGGCGTCACGTCCATCGCGCACCCCGCCACCAACAGAAGGTCGCACCCTCGCACGAGCGCCTCGGCGGCGGCGAGCCTCTCGCGCGCCACGGGCTCGCCGAACAGCACCACGTCGGGCCGCAGCGGCCCGCCGCAGCGCGAACACACCGGCGGGAGCGTCGCCCCCTCGCCCACGAAGGACGACGCGGGCGCGCCGGCGTCGGCCCCGCAGTCGTGGCAGCGCGTCGCTTCGAGCGTGCCGTGGAGCTCGACGACGGGGTACGCGGCGCCCGGGTCGGCGCGTTGGTGGAGGCCGTCGACGTTCTGGGTGACGACGCCGGCGAGCCTCGGGAGCGCAGCGAGCGCCGAGTGGGCCGCGTTGGGCGCGTGCTCGGCGCGGCCCAGGAACGCGCGGACCACCGACCAGAGCGCCGTCGGCGCGGCGCGGAACCCGACGGCGGACACGGCCGCGTCGCGGTCGAAGACGCGCCAGAGGTCCTTGCGCGTGTGGAGTCCGCTCGCGACCGAGAGCCCAGCGCCCGTCAGCGCCACCACGCGCCGCGACCGCTGGAGGAGCGCCGCGGCCTCGTCGACGTCCACCGCCCGCGACGCGCCCGGCGCGAGCGAAGACGTCTCCACCGCGACCGCGGGGACGGCGCCCGTGGCCGCGTCGATCAGCTCGGTGACCGCGGGCGCCGAGCACGCAGTCGGGCGGACGCGCTCGGTGCGGGCGGGCGCGCGGCGGGCGTCGTGGAGCTGCGCCTCGACGCGCTCGCGGACGATCGCGGGGAGCGGCGTGGCGCCCGGCGCGAGGGCCCGCTCGAAGCACAGCACCGCACCGGCATGATCGCCGCGGAGGCGGAGCGCGTGGCCGAGGTAGGCGTGCGAGACCGCGTGCGAGGGGTCCGCGGCGAGCGCCTGGCGGTAGCGCGCGACCGCGCTTGGAACGTCCCCCGCGAGCAGCGCGAGGAGCCCCGCGTGGGCGAGCGGCGGTGCGCCCACGGCGCCGAGCACGAGCGCGGCGTCGGCCTCCTCCCGCGCGCGGGCGAGGTCGCCGGCGAGGCGCAGGGCGACCGCGTGGTTGTGGCGCGCGGACGGGTCGTGGGGGGCGATCGTCACCGCGCGCGCCAACGCCGCGCAGGCGCCGGGCACGTCGCCGTCGAGCAGGCGCGCGGTGCCGAGGCGGAGGTCGTCGGTCACGGCCGCGCGCAGCCCCCGCCGACCGGAACGCGCGGAGCAACGCGAGCCGTCATTGCCGCAGCCGGAGCGTCACCTGGAGGTCCTGGTCGGCGATCGCGGCGACCTCGCTCGCGCTCAAACTCTCGATGCGCGGGTGTCGCTCGACCAGCGCGCGGAGCTGCGCGGCGACCTCACCGTCGCACGCAGGGTCGCCGGTGCCCTCCTGCACGCGCCCGGCCTGGAGCATCCCCGAGGCGCTGATGCGGATCGTGAGCGTCGCGGCCGCGCGCGCGGTCGCCGCCGGGCTCGCCCGCACCTGGAGGCGCCGCGCGAAGAACTCCGCCAGCTTCGCGGCCGCCGTCGACGCGGGGGTGTTGGCCGCCGGCGCCTCCGCCCCTTCGCCCGCCTCGACGAGGCGCTCGCCGGCCTCGTTCTCGTTCGCGCGGGTGGGGCTCGGCGGGGGCGCCACGACGTTGCCGCGGATGCGCGAGAACCAGTACAGGAACGGGTAGTTGGTGCGCAGGTAGGGCGCCTCCCGCAGCGCGCGGAGCTGCAGGTCGGTGGCGACGCGGAGCAGCGCCTCTGCCCGCGGGCGGACCTCCGGCGCGAGCGAGGCCACCGTGGTCGCGTTGCGCGTCTCGAGCAGGAGGAGCGCCTCGTTCCACGCCTGCGCGCCGACGAGGGCCGCGGCCTCGGGGCGCAGTTGCGCGGCGCCGAGCGCGAGCGCGCGGTCGGCCGAGCCGGGGTCCCTCACGTCGCGGTCGATGTCGAGCCGGAGGAAGTCGTAGGCGGCCTGCGCCACCCGCGCGTCGTCGTCGGAGAAGGACGGCGGCGGGAGCGACGCCCCCTCGCGGCGCCAGGGCTCGACCGCGTTGCGGATCGGCTCGACGAGCGAGAGCCCCTCGACCCCCTGCCCCGGCTCGCCGCGCTGGCTCACCACCCCGATGAGCCGGCCGGACTCGTCGAGCACCGGACCGCCGCTGTTGCCGTGGTTGACGCTGATCGAGAGCTGGATGCGCCCGTCGTTGTTGATGCGCGAGAACTCCCCCGCGGCCGCCGCCGGGTAGCGCTCCTCGGGGTCGAGCGGGTACCCCGAGACGAGGATCCGCTGGCCCGAGGTGAGCGTCGGGGTCTCCGCCGGGAGCGTCACGAAGTCCGCGATCGGCGCGCCCGTGCGGACGCGCATGAAGGCCACGTCGTGGGCGGGGTCGGAGTACGCCACGGCGGCTGGCACCGCCACGCGCTGCCCCGGGAAGACCACCGCGAGCAGGTCGGCCCCCTCGACCACGTGCCGCGCGGTGAGCACGGCGCCGTCGGCGGAGACCACCACGCCGCTCCCGTACGCCGTCGCGCCGGCCGCGATGAGACGCAGCGCGCCGCTCCGGCCGCGCCCGAAGCGCCCGACGAGGCCACGGATCGCGATGACCCGAACGGTCGCGCGGTCGATCGGCCGGAGCGCGAAGCCCGGGCTCTCCACGGCGCTCGTGGGCGACGGGGCGGCGGGCAGGGTCGGGGCGGCGGGCGCGCCGCGGCGAACCGGACGGCCCCGGCGCTGCGCGGCGGCGGGGGCCGCAGCGAGGAGGGAGCACAGACCGAAGGCGAAGAGGGCGCGGCGGGGGCTCATCGGGGGCCTCACAGGATCCGGAGCGTGTTGAAGAAGGCGTCGACGCGCGCGGTGACCTCCGCGGCAGGCGCGGCGGGCCGCGTCGCCCGCACCTCGTAGAGCCGCGTCTCGGTGACGAACACCCGCAGCTCGGTGACCCGCTGCCCGCCCGCGTGCTCGATGGTGTACGCGCGCCCGGCGTAGCCCTGCGCCGTCACCGGCCGCTCGCCGCGGAGGGTCGCACCCTGCGCCGTCGCCTGCGCGACCACCGCCGCGAGGGCCTCGGGCGGCGGCCTGCGCGGGAAGGCTGTGACCGCGACCTCGAAGCCCTCCTCGCCGGCGGCGGAGGCCACCGCGTAGGCGATCCGCGGCCGCTCCCCGGCGGGCAGCGCGAGGGTGCGGGCCTCGCGGCGCGGGCGCCCCGGCATGCGGACGGCGAACCAGGCGCCCACCGGCTCGACGTACTGCGGCGCCCCGATCGCGCCGTCGCCGTCGGCCTCGGGCTGGTCGCCCGCGTCGAAGGCCAGGCTGTTGTGGAAGCGCTCGACGTCCGGCCGGAGCGCGGTCTCGGCGAAGGAGGGGTACGCGACGATCGCGGCGTAGTAGCGGCTGCGGCCGACGAGCATCCGCACGCGCAGCGTCCCGCGCGACTGCGGGAAGTCGAACGTGAGGTCGGCGCCGGGGTAGCCGCCCTGCGTCAGGTTGACGAGCGAGCGACGGACGCCCCCCATCCGCCGCGCCGTGGCCGTCAGGGCGGTCGCGATGAGCTGGTCGACGTTGTTCAGCGTCGCCGACTCGTGCTCGAAGCTCCGCACCTCGAAGCGGACGCGGCCGTCGTCGCGCGAGACGCGCGCCACCTCGCAGTGGTCGTCGTCGTCCACCGCCAACGCCTCGGGCACCTCGGGCATCTCGTACGTCAGCGCCGTGTACCCCAGCCGGCGGTGGACCCACGGCCCGGTCGAGCGGCGGACGGGCGGCGGGAGCGACGGCTCCATCGTCGGCTCCGCGATCACGACCTGCGTCGGCGCGGGCGCCCGCGTGGTCGCGCACGCCAGCACGAACAGCCCGATGCCGGTCAGCGCGACGACCGAAGCCGCGGCGCGCGCACGGCGGTGAGTGGTCGAATGGATGGGTCCCACGGCGGCTTCGCTCCCGTTCACCGCGAGAGAACGATCCGCCCCCCCGCAGTCTCGGGCGTCACTCTATCGAACTCGGCTCCTTGGAGAAGGAAATTCGCCCATCAGCTCCCGCAGCGGCCGGGCTGCGGCCCGCGGACGGAGGTAGGCGCGATCACCGCGCGGGCGCCGGTGAAGCCCATCCCGAGCGAGATGGAGCCGTTGGGGTAGCGGCACCCGAGCGGGTCGCCCGCGGGGTCTTGCGTGTCGACGAACGACTGGATCACCGCGTTGACCACGGCGGGCGACACGCCCGAAGGCAGCGCGGGGATCACCGCCGCGACCACGTCGCGCATCGGGGTCGTGCCGCCGAGGTTGCCGCGGAGCGCGCGGTCGGCGGTGAGGTCGAAGCGGAGCTGCGTGCGGAAGAGGTTGAGCGTCGCGACGGCCGTGCCGAGCGGCAGGTCGAGCGCGAAGTCGGGCGTGGTGGCCGAGCCCGTGGGGAGCGTCACGAGGCGCCCCGCGACGATCCGCGCGTTGAAGCGGAAGCGCGCCCGCGCGAGGTCGCCCGCCACCAGCAGCGAGGCGTCGTCGACCGCGTAGCGCTGCCCCGGCGTCCCGATCTGCGCGCAGTCGTCGAAGAGCGGCCGCCCCACCGGGTAGACGCGCACGGTCACCTGGTCGTCGTTGAGCGAGGGCCCGAGCTCGCCGTCGACGCCCGACACCCGCACGAGGATGGAGGCTTGCCCGTTGCGCGAGAGCTCCGCGACGGCGCCGCGCACGTCGCCGCCGAAGCCGTCGACCGTCTCGGCGATCTCCGGGAGCTGGTTGTCGACCCCGCCCATGCACCCGGAGCCACCGCGCGCTGTGCCCGCGGCGCACGTCCCCATGTTCTGGTCGGGGTCGAGCTCGGAGAAGAAATCGCCGTGGTTGCACTCCGCTTCGGCGCCGGGCGTCGGGCCGGTGAAGCGCCCGTCGAGGTTGAAGCCGGCGAGCCCGCGGGTGGACGAGCCCGGGTTCGGCGCGGCGCCCGCCCCGTCGCCGTCGATGGTGAGCCCCGTGAACACGAAGTCGTACGTGGGCCCCGCGATGCCGCCGTCTTCGAAGTCCGGCACGTCGGGCCCGAAGCGCGGGACGTCGACCGCGACGTCGGGCGCGGCGTCGGGCGGCGTCGTGGCCCCGTCCGCGCGGTCGACCGCGACGTCCCGCGGCGCGTCGGGCGCGGCGTCGGGGGCGGCCGCGACGTCGGGAGACGCGATGTCGTCGGGGGCGTCGTCGGCCGAGGCGTCGTTGACGGCGGCGCGGTTGGGCTCGGACGAGCAGGCGGCGAGGAGGGCCGCGGCGACGGCGGCCGCGCGGAGGAAGGAGGGTCCCATGGCGGCGCGGACTGTATCACCGGGCGCGGGCGGCGGTAGATTCCGCGGCGTGAGCGCGAAGGCCCCCTCCACCAACGCCACGCGGCTCCTGCGGGAGCGCGGGGTGGCGTACACCGAGCACCTCTACCGGTACGAAGCCCGCGGCGGGACGCGCGTGTCGGCCCGCGAGCTCGGCGTCGACGAGCACCTCGTCGTCAAGACGCTGATCATGGAAGACGACAAGGCCGCCCCGCTCGTGGTGCTGATGCACGGCGACCGCGAGGTGAGCACCAAGGCCCTCGCGCGGGCCATCGGCGCGCGCTCGGTGGCGCCGTGCAAGCCCGAGGTGGCCGACCGTCACTCGGGCTACCAGGTCGGCGGCACCTCTCCCCTCGGCACCCGCCGCGCGATGCCCGTCTACGTGGAGCGGACGATCCTCGACGCGCCCAAGGTGTACGTCAACGGCGGCAGCCGCGGCTTCCTCGTCGGCGTCGCCCCGAAGGACCTCGCCGCCCTCCTCGCCCCGACGCTCGTCGACGTCGCCATCGAGGGGTAGCGCCACCGCCTCCCCTCCCCCGCGCATCCCACCCGAACGATGCCCGAGCTCGCCGAGGTCGAACACGCCCGCCGCCTGTGGGACGCCGCCGTCGGCGCCACCGTCACCGCCGTTCGAAGCGCCTCACCGCGCGCACGGCCGCTCCGCGACGTCGACCTCGACGCCCTCGCCGCCGCCCTCGTCGGCGAGAAGCTCACGGGCTCCGAGGCGCGCGGCAAGCAGATGGCCTTCCGCTTCGGCGCGACGGGCGACCGCTGGCTCGGCCTCCACCTCGGGATGAGCGGCCGCCTCCGCGTCGAGCCCGCCGGCCACGAGCCCGCGCGCCACGAGCACCTCGTGATCGACACGGACGCAGGGGCGCTGGTGTTCCACGACCCTCGGGGCTTCGGGCGGGTGCGGTTCGCGCGAGGCGAAGACGAGCCCGCCTGGTGGTCGTCGATCGCGCCGTCGGTGCTCTCCGACGCGTTCTCCTTCGAAGCCGTGCGCGACTTCCTCACCCGGCGCGCGAAGGCACCGGTGAAGGCCGTCCTCCTCATGCAGGAGCGCTTCCCCGGCATCGGCAACTGGATGGCCGACGAGGTGCTCTGGCGCGCCGGCGTCCACCCCGCCACCCCCGCGGGGAAGCTCGGCGACGAGGGTGCGGCCCTCCTCCGGCGCACCGTCCGACGCGTGGCGCGCGACGCCGTCGAGCGCATCCGCGACGACTGGGGCTATCCCGCCTCGTGGCTCTTCCCGCACCGCTGGGAGGCCGGCGGCCACTGCCCGCGCTGCGGCGCCGCGCTCGCCCGCGAGGAGGTCGGCGGCCGCACCACCTGCTGGTGCCCGCGCTGCCAACCCCCGCGCCGCAGCCGTCGGTAGCCTTGTCGGTCTTTTCTTGACCCGTGGCCCCGCGGGGGCGTCCCATCGCGAGACGCACCTTTCGCCCCGGAGGCCACCGCCATCATGATCCTTCGCGCTTTACGCCCCGCCGTCCTCGTCGCCCTCCTCGCCGCGTGTACGGGCTCCGGCATCGTCGGCCCGCTGCACGACGCCACCGTCGCCGACGACGCCGACGCCGCGCCCCCGCCCGACGTCGCGCCCGACGCCATGCTCCCCGACGACGTCCCCAACGCGCCCGACGTGCCCACGGACGTCGCCTCCGACCTCGCCCCGGCCGACGTCGCCGACGCCGCGCCCGACCGCGCCGCCGGGACGTGCCGCGACAACACCGACTGCGGGAGCAACGAGTTCGGCCTGCGCGCGTGCGACCTCGTGTCCGGGCGCTGCGTCCAGTGCACGCCGGGCAACCGGACGGCCTGCACCATGGGCCAGTACTGCACCGCGGGGATGCGCTGCGAGGCCGGCTGCGACGCCGACATGCAGTGCGACTCGCGCCACTGCGACACCACCCAGCACGTCTGCGTCGGGTGCATGGCCGACGACCAGTGCCCCGCCGGCCAGGTGTGCGGCGCCACCCGCAACTGCGTCCCCGGCTGCAACGACGCCCACGCCTGCCCGACGGGCCAGTCGTGCTGCTCCAACGCGTGCCTCCGCACGTCCGAAGACCCCGCCAACTGCGGCATGTGCGGGCGCGCCTGCTCGGTGCCCCAGGCCACCGCGTCGTGCGCGGCCGGCGCGTGCGGCGTGATGGCGTGCAACACCGGCTTCGGCAACTGCGACGCCAACGCCGCCAACGGCTGCGAGGTCGACCTCACCGCCTCGTCGATGCACTGCGGCCGCTGCGGCAACGCCTGCGTCGCCGGGCCCAACGCCACCTCGACCTGCACGGGCGGCTCGTGCCGCGTCACCTGCAACGTGGGCTTCGCCGACTGCAACATGAACGCGGCCGACGGCTGCGAGGCGAGCCTCTCCGACGCCAACTCCTGCGGCGCCTGCGCGACCCGGTGCACCGGCGCCACGCCCCTCTGCAGCGTCGTCGGCGGCGCGCCCACCTGCGTCTCCGGCTGCGCGGCCGGCCAGGTGCGCTGCGGGATGGCCTGCGTCGACACCGCCGCCAGCCCCGACAACTGCGGGGCCTGCGGCACCGTCTGCCCCGAGCGCCCCAACGCGGCCCGGGCCTGCGCGACGGGGCGCTGCGGCGCCACCTGCGACACCGGCTTCTCCGACTGCGACACGGACCCGTCCAACGGCTGCGAGGCGCGCCTCGACGCGGTGACGAGCTGCGGGACGTGCGGCACCGTCTGCCGCGGCGCCACCAACGCGACCCCGGTGTGCAGCCGCGGCGCCTGCGGGCTCACCTGCACCGCGGGCTTCGGCGACTGCGACGGCAACGCCACCAACGGCTGCGAGGCCAGCACCCTCTCCAACGCGATGAACTGCGGCGCCTGCGGGGCCGTCTGCACCGCCGGCCCCAACGCCGCCGTCGCCTGCGTCAGCGGGCGCTGCCGCACGGCCTGCAACGCGGGCTTCGCCGACTGCGACGGCAACCCGGGCAACGGCTGCGAGGTCAACCTCCTCACCAGCCTCACCAACTGCGGCGCCTGCGGGATGGAGTGCCCCTCGGGCCCGTCGTCCGCCGCCACCTGCACGAGCGGCATCTGCGGGCTCACCTGCGCGTCGGGCCGCGCCGACTGCGACGCCAACCCGGTCAACGGCTGCGAGTCAGACCTCGGCTCGGTGCTCACCTGCGGCATCTGCTCCAACCGCTGCTCGGGCGCCACGCCGGTGTGCGTCGCGGGCACCTCGGGCGCCTCCTGCGGGACGGGCTGCGCGGCGGGCCAGACGCGCTGCGGGATGGCCTGCATCGACACGATGACCAACCCCGACAACTGCGGCGCGTGCGGCAACGCCTGCCCCGGCGGCCCGAGCGCCACCCGCGTGTGCACCGGCGGCGCGTGCAGCATCACCTGCGCGGCGGGCACGGCCGACTGCGACCGCAACCCCGCCACCGGCTGCGAGGTGGCGGTGGCCTCCGACCCGCGCAACTGCGGCACGTGCGGCAACATCTGCCCCTCGCTCGCGTGCGCGTCGGGGGTGTGCTCGGCGCCGCGGAGCTGCAACGAGCTGCACCGGGCGATCCCCACGGCCGCGAGCGGCACCTACGCGCTCGACGCCGACGGGACGGGCAGCGAGCCGGGCTTCACCGCGTACTGCGACATGACCACCGAGGGCGGCGGGTGGACGGAGATCTTCTTCGCCGACGCCGGCGGCTACAACAGCACCACGATCGACTACCAGGTGACCAGCCGCACGCTGCGCAACGACGCGACGCAGGTGCTGGTGGCCTTCCGGCAGGGCGACCGCACGCTGCTCCCCAACTGGGCGCGCTTCACGCTGCCGCCCAACTGGCGCTCGCAGGCGCCCTTCCGCTACCCGCAGGTCGACGAGACCATCGGGGTGTCGGTCGGCGGCGCGATGTCCGTCGTCTCCACCCTGCGCTACGGCTACAACAACTGGCCGACGCTCTGCACCGACCCGTGGGCGAGCGTCGACTCGCGCTACGGGCGCATCTGCTTCACCGGCACCGCCGCGCCCTACTACAACGGCTTCGGCGTCGGCTCCAACCTCTGCCCCGACAGCACGCAGGCCTACAGCGCGGTCGCCTGCAACACCAACCGCCGCTACTCCATCGCGGTGCGCTGAGCCGCTTCCCCCTCCGTGCGCCGCGGGCGTAGTCTCGCGGCCCATGTACCCGCCCCCACCGCAGCAGCCCTACGGGGCGGTCGCCGTCGAGCTCCAGTTCGGGTTCTTCGCGGGCGGCAACGCGACCTCGACCAACTTCCTCACGCGCAAGTACAACACCTGGGTCGAGATCGACGGCGTCCGATACGAGCGCGAGGGCGGCGTGTGGCACGTCTTCCCGACGCCGCCGGGGTGGCACCTGGTGCGGGTGTTCTTCACCGGGCGCCCGTCGTTCCTCTCGCAGGAGCACGGGGAGGAGCGGATCCAGGTGTTCGTCCACCCGGGGGGCATGGCGAGGCTGCGGTACACGGGCGGGGCCTTCTGGCCGATGGCCCGCGGCGCGCTCGTCCAGGTCGGGTGACGCCGCGCCATCGGGGGGTGGTCACCGTGCGCCCATTGCACCGGGCGCCGCGCCGTGTGTGTAATCCCCTCCGAGCGCCGCGATGAACCTCCGCCCCTTCCTCCTCGCCCTCCCCGCCGTCGTGCTCGCCTGCAGCCCGAGCACCCCGGTCATCATCGACCCCGGCGACGCGGGCGGCGGCTCGGACGTCACCGTCACCCCCGACCGGGGCCCGGTGAACACCGACGTCCCCCCGATCGACGTGCCCCCGGGGCAGTGCCGCGACACCGACGGCGACGGCATCTCCGACGACGCGGAGGGCGCGCCCCAGCGCGACACCGACCGCGACGGGATGCCCGACTACCGCGACAACGACTCGGACAACGACGGCTACCTCGACGTCTACGAGTACAACCGCACCTACCCCGGCTTCGCGATGATGCAGCGGACGGTGTGCGGCGGCACCGGCGACAACTGCGACGCGACCGGGATGACGGGCGACACCGTCCCCAACTTCATCGACCTCGACTCCGACAACGACGGCCTCACCGACCGCGAGGAGTACATGGCGCGCACCAACCCGTGCGCCGCCGACACCGACGGAGACGGCGCCACCGACCTCGTCGAGAGCGCCGCCATGTCGAGCCCCACCGACCGGATGAGCGCGCCGCCGGAGAACTCCCTCTACGTCGTCCTCCCGTACTACCCGCCGCCCGCCACGGGGCCGCACGAGAACCGCGAGTTCACCTTCGCCACGCGCATCCGCCAGGCCGACGTCTTCTTCCTCGTCGACAACTCGGCGTCGATGGACTCGATCATCGCCAACCTCAACACCAACCTCTCGTCGGTGATCGTGCCCGGCATCCAGCGGCAGATCCCCGACATCCGCATGGGCGTCGGCAGCTTCGACTCGATGCCCGTCCCCCCGCAGGGCGAGCCGGGCTCGCCGGGCGACTACACCCTCTGGGTGCGCCAGGCGATCACCCCCGACATCACCGCGTCGCAGCGGGCCTTCTCCGTGATGCGCACCATCGCGCGCGACACCGCCAACCGCTACTTCGGCGGCGACTCCCCCGAGTGCAACACGGAGGCGGCGTTCGAGGTGATCGACGGCTCGGGCGCGCGCGGCCACGAGAGCGACCCGGCGGCCCTCATCGCGGTGCGCAACGCGCTCGACCCGCGGGGCAACGGGTGGGTGCCGCGCAACGACCCCGCGCGCGACTGCGGCTCGCGGCCCGACGCCGTGCGCTACGGCTGGGGCTGCTTCGGCGAGGGGCGGGTGCCGATCATCGTGCTGGCCTCCGACGCGGGCTGGTACGACGGCTGCGCGCCGGGCTCGCCGCGGACGCCGGGCAACCCCGGGCACAACTGCGCGGATCTGGTCGCGGCGCTCAACCACCGCGGCGGCTTCTTCATCGGCGTCGACGTCGGCGGCGGCGTCGGCGGCGAGACGTACAACAACGCCCGCATCGTCGCCCAGATGACCAACACCGTCGACGCGATGAACCAGCCCATCGTGTTCGGCCCGGGCACCGCGGGCATCTCGGGCGCGTCGGCCGCGATCGTCGAGGCCGTCACCCGCGTCGCCGGCCAGTCGCGCCAGGACATCACCACCCGCGTCGTCCCCGAGATGGGCGCGATGAACCTCCCGATGGGCCGCACCACCGCGGACTTCATCAAGTCGGTGACCCCGCTGCGCGGCGTGCCCGACATGCCCGACGGCTACGAGCGCCGCGACATGACCACCTTCTACAACGTGTCGCCCTCGACGCGCGTGGTGTTCGGCGTCGACTTCTACAACGACTTCGCCGAGGGCGGGATGACCGCCCGCCTCTACCGCGCCACCATCGAGGTGCTCGGTCGCGGCGGCACCGTCGTCGACACGAGGCCGGTGTTCATCGTCGTGCCCGCGCAGGGCGGCGGCCCCGTCGCCCCGCAGTGAGCGCTGGGACGCGGGGGGATCGGCGCCCCGATGGACGACGCCCGCCGACGCGCGGTGACGCATCCCCTCGACCATGAGCACATCCCCTCCCACTCGCCGCGAGCAACTCCCGGGCGACGGCATCGCGGCGGCCCGCTACGCGCTCACCGCGCACTGCCGCCCGGGCGCCGCGCCCGCCGCGCACCCCTACGCGGCCCTCACCTACGTCACGGGCGGTCGCTCGCTCGTGGAGCAGCAGGGCCGGTGGGCGCTCGGGCGCGGCGACGTCCTCCTCATCCCGCCGGGCGCGGCGCACCGCACCCTCGAAGCGGCGGGGGCGGCGTGCTGGGGCGTCGGGTTCTCCCCCGTGCGGCGCGACGGCGACGCGGAGGCGCTCCTCGCCCCCTTCGAGCGCGTGCGGGACGGCGGCGCGGCGGTAGTCCGCATCCCCGACGCGCGCCAGGCCTTCTTCGAGAGCCTCCTCGTCGAGCTCAGCGCGACGTCGCCCGCGCGCCCCTTCGCGACCCGGCGCGCGCTCCTCACGCTCGTCGTCGACGAGGTGGCGCGCGCCGCCGACGACGCGCCTCCCGCATCAGTCCCCTCGGTCGTCGCCGAGAGCCTCCGCTTCATCGAGCGCCACTGCCTCGGGCCCCTCACGCTCCGCGAGGTCGCCGCCGCGGTGGGTCGCACGCCGTCCCACGTCACCAGCGCCCTCACGCGCGCCACCGGCCGGAGCGCGGTCGCCTGGATCGTCGCCCACCGCCTCGCGGAGGCGCGGCGCCTGCTCGCCCGCTCCGACGTGACCGTCGACGACGTCGCCGCGCGCGTCGGCTACGCGGACGCGACGCACTTCATCCGGATGTTTCGGCGGGAGCACGGGGCGACGCCCGCGGCGTGGCGCGCGGAGCGGCGCGCGTCACAGGAGGGCGCCTGACAGCACGAGCTCCATGGTGAGCTCGCGGTTCACGCAGGCCGCCGCCGTCATGCCCGCGGCGGCAGCGCCCACCGCGGTCTGGAGCATCGTGGTGAGGTCGCCCGCGGCGTAGACCCCCGCGCGGGAGGTGCGCATCTGGGCGTCGACGCGCACGAGGCCCTGCTCGTCGAGGTCGAGGCCGAGCGCCGCGACGAGCGCCGTCTGCCGCTGCGGCGGCTTCGCGAAGAGGACCTCCCGCGTGACCGTGGTGCCGTCCGCGAGCTCGACCGCGGCGAGGCGGCCGTCGTCGCCCGCGACGAGCCGCCGGAGGGGCCGCTCCTCGAGGCCGACGCCCGCGGCGGTGAGGGGCGCGCGCATCGCGTCGGTCACTTCGAACTGCCCTCCCGTGAAGACGACGAGGTCGTCGGTCCAGCCGCGGAAGAAGGGCGCGTGCTCGAGCCAGAAGGGCGCATCGGCGAGGAGGCCGAACGGCCGGTCTTGCACCTCCCAACCGTGGCAGTAGGGGCACTGGAAGATCGAGCGCCCCCACAGCTCGCGGTAGCCCGACAGCGCAGGGAGCTCGTCGATCATGCCGGTACACACGACGACCCGCCGCGCGCGCACGTCGCCGGTCGCGAGGCGGACGGTGAAGTCCCCCGCGTCGCCCTCGACGCCCTCGACGCGCGAGTCGACCGCGGCGACCTTCGGGTAGGCGCCGAGCTGCTCGCGCGCGACGCGGCGCATCTCCGCGGGGGGCGTCCCGTCGCGGGTGACGAAGTTGTGGACGCGCGCGGCGGCGGCGTTGCGCGGGGCGCCGGCGTCGCAGAGGAGGACGCGCTTGCGGGCGCGACCGAGGGTGAGCGCGGCGGCGAGCCCGGCGGGGCCGCCGCCCGCGATGACGACGTCGTAGAGGGGGGCGGCGGACGAGGCGGAGGAGGGTGTCATGCGCGAAGCATCACGCGCGTCGAGGGCGGCGAACAGGGCGCGGGTTGCGGCGCGATCGGCGCGGTTTGGGGCGAGGGTGGCGTTCTCCCTGGCGCGCGTCGCGTGGGTGGCTGACACCATCGCGCCTCACGCGCGTTCGTGGCTGCCGCGGTAGGGGAGCAACGCCCCGTCGGGCGAGAGCGCGGCGCAAGGGGGTGGCGGGAGATCCCGTGAGCTGAAAGGCGCGGGCTTCTGGGGAGCGTCGGGTCATCGGTCAGAGAATGTCCGGCGGTGGGTTGCGCGTGCGGTGGCGTTGGCGTAGCCCCCGCGGATGCCTGGGGCCGCGCACGAGATGATGGTGCGGGTGCTGAAGGAGCACCCCGAGTGGTTCGACCTGCTGCTGCGGACGCTCACGCACCGGGGGCTGGCGAAGGGGATGCGGCTCGACGACTCGGCGCTCCAGGCGGTGCTGACCATCGATCGGCGGCCCGACGTCTTCTGGCTGCGGAAGGGGCGCGCGTGGGCCTTCGCCGAGGTCCAACTGAAGTGGAAGGCGACGAAGGTCGCGTCGTGGATCGTCACCGTCGCCATGCTCCTCGCGGAGCACAAGGTGATCGGCGATCTCTTCGTCATCACCGCCTCGCGCGCCGTGGCCGCGAAGGCGCGCGCGGAGGTCGCCCTCACCGCCGCGCACGGCACCGCCATTCGCCTCGAACCCGTCGTCGTGCTCCTCACCGCGAAGGAGGCCCGCGCGCTCCTCGCCGCGGACAAGCCCGAGCTGGCGTTCTTCGCAGCGTGGGCGGTGCGGCGGCGCAAGGGCGAGGCGGCGAAGGCCATCGTCGAGGAGGCGCTCGCGCTCACCGACAAGCCCCCGGACGAGCTCTTGCGGGAGGCGCAGGCGCAGGCCATTCTCAACGTGCTCGGTGAGCCGCTCCTCCGGCTCTTCCAGGAGACCCTCGTGAACGTCGACAACATGCCGGAGAGCCCTGCGTTTCGGAAGTTTCGCCTCTTCCTCGAGGCCCGAGGGGAGGCCCGAGGCGAAGCCCGAGGGGAGGCCCGCGGCGAAGCCCGGATGCTGCTTCAGGCGCTCACGCTGCGCGGCTTCGCCGTGGACGGCGCCCTCCGCGAGCGCGTGATGGCCTGCACCGACCGCCCCGCGCTCGAACGCTGGTTCGCCCGCGCGATGACGGCGGCCACCGTCGACGCGGTGTTCGACGAGCAGGCGCCGTAGCGCCGGGCCACAACACATGGACGCGGAGTCTGGGGTGTCGCCCAGATGACCGACACCGTCGGCGCGATGAACCAGCCGATCGTGTTCGGCCCGGGCACCGCGGACTGTGAACACCCGCGCCCGCGGGGTCGCGGCCTCGCCTCCGCGGTGAACGCGGCTCGGACGCCCGCTGTGCGCAGGCACCGCACAACATTTTTTCGCGCGAGTTGACGTTGCGTCCAACCCCTGTTCCAGGCGATACGCCTGCGGTTGGTGGGCGCGCCCTCGGCGTCCGAGCACCACAAGGAGTCAGGCTCATGAAACGAAGGGTCCACGGGCGCCTCGTGCCGTCGCTGCACGTCGCGCTCCTCTGCACGCTCGCCGCGTGCACCAGCTCCGCGCCGGGCGGCAACACCGTCCCCCCGGACGCGAACGCCCCCGACGCGGTCACGCCGGACGCGCCGGCCCCCGACGCGCCCGTCGACGCCGGCCCTGAGGCCGCGGCGGACGTCGCCAACGACACCGGGCCCACGTGCGCGACGGGGCAGACGCTCTGCGGTGATCGCTGCGCCGACCTCACGTCCGACGGCGCCAACTGCGGCGCGTGTGGCACCGCCTGCGCGGCCGGCATGGCCTGCCGCATGGGGAGCTGTCAGCTCGTGTGCCCCGAGGGCCAGACGGCCTGCATGGGACGCTGCGTGAGCCTCATGACCGACGCCGCGAACTGCGGCGCCTGCGGCACCGCCTGCCCCGCCGGCCAGGTCTGCTCGATGGGCGCCTGCGACGTCGTGTGCGGCGCGCTCATGACCTGCGGCACGGGCGCGTCGCGCGCCTGCGCCGACGTCAACGTCGACCCCCGCAACTGCGGCGCCTGCGGCACGGCGTGCAACCTCGCCAACGCCAGCGTCAACGCCTGCGTGGCGAGCCGCTGCGTCATCGGCGGGTGCTCCGCGGGCTTCGCCGACTGCGACGGCATGGCCCCGACCGGCTGCGAGACCAACATCCGCGGCAGCGACGAGAACAACTGCGGCGGCTGCGGCGTCGCGTGCCGCTTCACCAACGCCGCGGCGACGTGCGGCATGGGCACCTGCGCCCTCGGCGCGTGCAACATGGGCTTCGGCAACTGCGACATGAACCCCGCCAACGGCTGCGAGGTCAACGTCAACACCGACAACGCCAACTGCGGCGCCTGCGGCCGCGCCTGCGCCGCGGGCCAGGTCTGCGCCTCCGGGACGTGCATGACCACCTGCGCCGCGGGCACCACCAACTGCTCGGGCGACTGCGTCAACACCGGCACCGACCCGCGCAACTGCGGCGCCTGCGGCCGCGCGTGCTCGCTCGCCAACGTGGCCGTCAACGCCTGCGTCGCGGGCGGGTGCGTCATCGGCGGGTGCGGCGTCGGCTTCGGCGACTGCGACGGCATGGCCGCCAACGGCTGCGAGACCAACGTGCGCGCGAGCGACGTGAACAACTGCGGCGGCTGCGGCGTGGTCTGCCGCTTCGCCAACGCGGCGGCGGGCTGCGCGTCGGGCGCCTGCGCCCTCGGCGCCTGCAGCGCGGGCTTCGCCAACTGCGACGGGAGCGCGGCCAACGGCTGCGAGGTCAACGTCAACGTCGACAACGCCAACTGCGGCGGCTGCGGCCGCGCCTGCGCCGCCGGCCAGGTCTGCGCCTCGGGGACGTGCATGACCACCTGCGCCTCGGGCACCACCAACTGCTCGGGCACCTGCGCCAACACCGCCACCGACCCGTCCAACTGCGGCGCCTGCGGCACCGCCTGCGCCCTCGCCAACGTGAGCACCCAGGCGTGCGCCGCGGGCGCGTGCGCCGTCGGCGCCTGCGCCGCGGGCTTCGGCAACTGCAACACCACCGCCGCCGACGGCTGCGAGGTCAACCTCAACACCAGCGCCGCCAACTGCGGGCGCTGCGGCAACGCCTGCGCCACCGGCCTCACCTGCGTGGCGGGCACCTGCACCTCCACCGTGCTCGGCGGCACCACCTACCAGGTCGTCGGCCTCTCGCCCGACGCCTGCTCCGCCGTCGAGCACGCGACGCCCACCGGCGACGACCGCGGCGGCATCGCCCTCTCGTCGACCAACGTCTTCTACCGCGGCGACAACGCGACGGGGCGCTTCTCGGCCTCCGACCTCAGCGGCGGCGTCTCGACCGGCGCCGGCCAGGACGGGCTCTTCGCCGACCTCGCCACGCAGCAGGTCTACGCCTTCGGCACGGCCGCGGGCCCCTGGGTCTTCGACTTCTCGTCGACGGTCTACACCATCGACCGCTTCTTCGCGATCAACGGCACCACCGGCGCCGTCGGCTCCGCGACGATGCTCTCGTCGCCGCTCGTCTTCCAGGACTACAGCGACGGCAACGCGACGCAGGGCATCTTCTCGGGCATGGGCCGCGTCGTCGTCGTGACGGCGGGCCGCGTGTACGACATCGCGCTCCCCTCGGGCGTCAACGTCGACCGCGGGGCCTTCACCTTCCCGGCGCACACGATCTGCGAGAGCGCCAACGTGTTCGGCGTGGCGGAGTTCTTCGGCGGCGCGCTCTACATCGACTACGTGCAGAGCAGCACCGTGATCGCGCGCCAGCAGGTGGCCCCCACCGTGGGCGCGCCCACCACCCTCGCGACCTTCTCCAACCTCTCGGACATGTGCTCGTTCACCGTGTCGCCCGGCACCAACCGCTGGTACTGGCACCACGAGGGGACGTCGCAGTTCCGCAGCGGCGACGAGTCGATCGGGTACTGCAACATGACGCGCCGCAACTGCCGCGAGGTCCTCGCGTCGGGCGGCACCACCAGCGGCGTGTACACCATCGACCCCGACGGCGCCGGGGGCGCGGCGCCCTTCGACGTCTACTGCGACCAGACCACCAACGGCGGCGGCTGGACGCTCGTGGCCATCCGCGAGCCCGGGATCCAGATGTTCGCGGAGACGACCCGCGCCCCGCTCATCCCCACCGACGCCACCGGGCGGTCGGCCAACATCTGGGCGAGCAACAACACCTCGTTCCCCTTCACCAGCATCCGCTACACCAACACCACGCCGAGCTTCGCCATCGCGGCCCTCGGCGGCGACACCACGCTCAACGCCCTCAACACCGTGAACTCGTCGTACGTCAGCACCCCGCTCACGGCGACGGTGACCTCGAGCGTGTCGACCCTCACCAACTTCTACTGGCGCGCGCAGTCGGGCGCCAACTCGCCCTTCAGCGACTCCTCGGACTGGGCCTACATGGCCTTCGCTGAGAGCGGCATCAACGCCTTCGGCGACGGCTGGGACGTCTTCCACCCGTTCTGGGTCCTCGCGGGCACCGACCACACCGTCGACCCGTTCAACGCCACGGACGACTCCGTCGGCCTGGTGGTGGGCATGGCGTCCTGCCACTGGCACTCGACGTGTACGAACACCTTCGTGACGCGTACGCTGGTCTGGCTGCGCTGAAGCGCGACCCCCGCGCGCATCAGTCCCCGCGCGCGGGGGCCCCCTCCACAACCCGGCGCGTCCGGAAGACACCGCGCGAGGCTTGACACGGCGTGAGCCGCTCGGCTCCCATCGCGCCGCCCGCATGACGACCCCCGACGCCCCCCGGCCCGCCTCGTTCAACGACTCGGTGGAGTTCATCGCGTCCCGCTCGGCCCAGGAGCCGTGCCCGGAGGCCTTCTTCGCGTTCTCGTCGCGCGGCGCGCCGGAGGGCAGCCTGGAGTGCGAGCGCTTCCGCGTGGAGGAGTCCCTCGACGCCCTCTACGAGGCCGTGGTGGAGGTGTGCACCGCCGAGCCCGTCCTCGACGTCGACGCCCTCCTCGGCGAGCGCTGCCTGCTCGAGGTGGGGCGCGGCCCGCGGCGGCGGCGCTTCCACGGGCTCGTGCGACGGGCCGAGCGCCTCGACTCAAAGACCGTAGATCAATGACGTAGCGGGCGGATCGCGTACGCACGCTTCCCCTGATTCCAAGCGAAATCCGGAACGCTCACGGCGGCGGCAGAGGTGGTGCGGCGCCCTCGGCTGGAATTCCCAATGTTTCCTGCACCCGCCGCGCGTCGCGTCGTCGTGGGCGGCAGGCGAGATCAGGTCGACGCCAACAGTGTACGCCGCTCGCCCACAGCGCGCGGCATCAGCCCAGCACCGACGCTGCGTGCTGCAGCAGGTTGGCCGACAGCGCCCCGAGCACCATCACGTTGAACACCTTCGAGGCCCCGCGGACCAGCACCTGCGTCACCCGCTGCGAGCCCTTCTGCCGCGCGTTCGCCAACTCCGACAGGGCGCCGCGCTGGCGCTTGAGCTCCTTGCTCTCTTCGCGCCCCATCAGCGCGCGCCACGCCGCGATCGGCGCCGAGCGATCGGCGTTGGTGCCCGTCGCGCCCTTGCGCGGCCGGGGCGGCGACACGATCGGCTGGACGCCGCACGCCATCAGCGCCCGGATGTCCTCGTGACCCGCGTGGTTGGTGTCGGCCACCACCGCGCCCGGCAGCGCGCCCGTCCGTCGCTCCACCTGCGCCACCATCGGCACCAGGCTCCCGAGGTCGCTCCCGACGTTCGTCACCCGCACCCCCACGATCGTGCGGGGGCCGCCCATCTTGTCCCCCACCACCCCGTACTGCACGTTGTAGGCGGGGCGGAAGCCGCCGTCGGCCATCTTCATCACCCGCGCCTCCGCGTCCGTCGTCGAGCCGCGCGCCACCGACTCAGGGCGCTGCTCGCGCTGCTCCTTGCACGCCGCGATCGCCTCCTCGACCCGACGCCGGTAGTCCTTCGCCGCCGACACGCGGCGCGCCTTCTGCGCCTTGCTCAGCTCCGGGTCGTCGCCCTGCGCGAGCACCGCCTCGAGGTGCAGCTCGGCCTGGGCGCGGCACTCCAGCAGCGAGCCCCAGGAGCGGAAGGAGGGCGCGCCGGCGGCGGCGCGGACGCGAGTGCCGTCCTGCCCCATGACGGCCATGTCGATCAGTCCGCGGTGCATGAGGTGGGAGAGGAGGTCGGTGAAGAGCGCGTCGAAGGCGGCGCCGTGGGCGGCGCGGAACTCCGAGAGTGCGTGGTGCCCGATGGCGAGGTCGCCGACGATCCAGCGGTAGGCGTGGTGGGTGGTGGTGAGGGCGGCGATGCGTCGCGCGCTGCCGACGCCGTCGGCGATGGCGAAGAGCCAGAGGGTGAGCTTCATGCGGGGGCTGAGGACGCTGCGCCCGGTGGCCCCCTCGGCGGAGCGCGTCTGCGCGAAGAAGGGCGTCAGGTCGAACTCGCCGAGCACATCCCACAGCAGCCGCGCGGGGTGGTCCTCGCCGACCAGCTCGTCGAGGACCTCGACGCGAAACGACGACTGCAAGCGCTGCGGCTCGCGGACCTTCGGGTAGGCAACGCCCGGCTTCGTCATGCTTTCAAGACGTCCGGGGAATGCCTTCTATTTCAGCGCGCCACGAATAATCGACGGTCTTTCAGTCGTCCTGAAACATGCCCCGGGCGTCGTTGTCGCCGCGGTACACGTTGGGCGCGCGGTCGAAGGTCGCCGCGCCGAACGCGTTGATCGCGACCGCGAGCGCGAGCACCGCAAGCCACGCCTTGCCCACGCGCCGCCCGACGAGCGCGACCAGCGCCACCAGGAAGAGCGCGTAGTCGTTGCTGAAGCGGTAGCCGAACTGGACCCAGCCGCTGTTCTGGTAGAGCGCGTCGACGAGCGCGATGGCCCCGGCCGTCACCCCGAACGACCACGCCAGCGCGTGCGAGCGCTTCGGGCGCAGGAGCTCGAGGTAGTGCGGCGAGGTGAACCACAGCGCGAGGCCGTGGTTGGAGATCTGCACGTACGGGGCGGCCCGCGTCATCCACGGCAGGAGCGCCAGGATCACCGCGAGGTTGCGCGAGAGGTAGTGGTAGTTGAAGAGCCCCCAACGGTTGATCCGCTCGGCCCAGCGCACCTGGAGGTAGCGGTACCCCGGGTCGCGCCAGTCGTCGAAGCGCACCTGGTTGAGCACCATGTACAGCCCGATGAAGGCGAGCACCGGCAGCGCGAAGCCCACGAAGGGCTTCACCGCCGCCCGCACGTCGGTCCCCTTCGCCCACGCGACGAGGCGTTCGAACGCGCCTGCTTCTCCGTCGGGCTCCTTCGCGTCGGCGCGGCGGTGCACGCGGACGAGCTCCATCCCGAAGAACAGCGTCGACAGCAGCATCGACGTCCGCGTGTGGAACATCAGCCCCGCCAGCACGCCCGCCAGCACCGGGCGCTCGCAGTCGAGGGCCGCGAGGAGATACCCCGCCCCGAGCGCGCAGCCGACGACGTGGGCGACGAACCACACCGACCCCTGGACGGCCGAGTAGAAGTACACCGTGCCGAAGGCGAAGAGGGCGGTGAGGGCGACGTTCTCCAGCCAGCTCCTGGCGGTGTAGCCCTTGCGGGAGAGCTTCTCGAGGAAGGCGTAGAGCAGGGCCGGGGCGAGGCCCGCGAGCAGCCCGTCGACGACGCGGTTGGGGTAGTTGCGCCCGCCCACCGCCACCGCCGGCATGTACACCACCGCAGGAAACGACGGGAACGGCACGAACCACTTCCCGTTGTACCGGGCCCAGTCGTTGCCGCCGCCGCCGGGCGGGCACGTCTCGCCGGGCCGCGTCGCCTCGGGGCCGCAGCGAACCGCCAGCGTCCCGTGGAGGTAGGCGTCGGCGAGGTACGAGAAGTGGTTGTCGGGCGACGGGCGCGGCAGGCGCGGCCCCATGAAGCCCATGAACACCGCCACCGCGACCGCGTAGATCACGGCCGCCACCTTGCGGACAGGGGGCCGCTCGGGCCTCGGGGGAGCCTCACTCATCGCGGGGCGCTCTCTACCAGCGGCGCGCGCCGCGAGGCAATCACGACGCGCCGCCACGCCGCCCTTGACGGCCGCACCGGGTCACTCTAGGAGCGCTCCCGAAGGACGGAACACCCGACGATGCCCGTGACCCGCGACGCCCTCCACGACGCCGTCTCCAGCGTGATCGACCCCGTGGTCAACAAAGCCCTGCGCGACCTCGGCGCCGTGCGGGAGGTGAGCGTCGAGGGCGACACCGCCCGCGTCGCCATCGACCTCCTCTCCCCGGCCTCGTCGGGCAACGAGAAGATCCTCGCCGACGTGCGGAAGGCGGCCGAGGCCCTCGGCGTCAAGACCCTCGACCTCCAGACCGGCAGCGCCGTCCGCACCCGCCAGGTCGGCGGCGACGACCCCTGCCCCGAGGTCAAGAACGTCATCCCCGTGATGTCCGGCAAAGGCGGCGTGGGCAAGAGCACCGTCGCCGCCAACCTCGCCCTCGCCCTCCACCGCGCCGGCGCCCGCGTGGGCCTGCTCGACGCCGACATCTACGGCCCGAGCGTCCCCACCATGCTCGGCATCATGGGCCGCCCGGTGTCCCGCGACGGCAAGTCCATCGAGCCCTTGGAGCGCTTCGGCATGAAGATCATGTCGATCGGCTTCCTCCTCGAAGACCAGCACACCGCGGTGGTGTGGCGCGGGCCGATGATCCAGGGCGCGCTCCAGCAGTTTCTCAAGGACGTGACCTGGGGCAAGCTCGACTACCTCATCCTCGACCTGCCGCCCGGCACCGGCGACGTCTCGCTCACCCTCTTCCAGCGGCTCAAGGTGACGGGCGCGGTCATCGTCACCACGCCGCAGGACGTGGCCCTCATGGACGTCTACAAGTCCGTGAGCATGTGCCAGAAGATGAACGTCAACGTCCTCGGCGTCGTCGAGAACATGAGCTACTTCATCGACAGCGCGGGCGTGCGCCACGAGATCTTCGGGCGCGGCGGCGGCGCGCGGATCGCGGAGTTCGCCAAGGCCCCCCTGCTCGGCCAGGTGCCGATCGACTCGCTCGTCCGCGAGTGGGGCGACAACGGGACGCCCGTCGTCCAGGCCCAGCCCGCCTCGCCCGCCGCCAAGGCCTTCCGCGACATCGCCGAGCGCCTCGCCGACCGGGTCACCACGGAGCTCTTCGACGCCTACGGCGGCGTCGCGCCCGCGGCCGGGCCCAAGCGCCTCCCGATCCTTCGGTAGCGGCAGGACGTTCCCAAGCGCCCCCGTTGTGGGCTATTCGAGCGGGAGCTACGCCATGCCGACGCTCCGCCGCCCGACGGTGACGCTCCACTACGACGACGACGGCCCGCGCGACGCGCCGGCGGTCGTCCTCGCCCACTCGCTCCTCTGCGACCGGACGATGTGGGGCCCCGTCGCGGCCGACCTCGCGCGCACCCACCGCGTCCTCAACCTCGACCTCCGCGGCCACGGCCGCTCGTCGCCCGCCTCCGCCCTCTACTCCCTCGACGCCCAGTGCGACGACCTCCCGGCCCTGCTCGACGCGGTGGGCGTCCGCCGCGCCACGCTGGTCGGGCTCTCCTGGGGGGGGATGCTCTCGATGCGCGCCGCCATCTTCCACCCGACGCGCGTCGCGGGGCTGTGCCTCTTCGACACCAGCGCCGAGCCCGAGCGCCCCGCCGACCGCGCCCGCTTCGTCGCCATGGCCGCCACCTTCCGCGCCGTGGGCCCGCTCCCCGTGATCGAGGCCGAGGTGCGGCGGAAGATGTTCTCCGACGGCTTCGCCGCACGCACGCCCGAGGCCGTCACGAAGCTCACCGACTCCATCCGCGCGGCGTCGCGCGAGGGGCTCTTCCAGGGCACGCTCGCGGTCGCCACGCGCGGCGACCTCCTCCCGCTGCTCGGCGACGTCCGCGCCCCCACCGTCGTGGTGGTCGGCGACGAAGACCGCGCCACGCCCCCCTCGCGCGCCGATCGCATCGCCGCCCGCATCCCCGGCGCCACGGTGGAGCGCCTGCGCGGCACCGGCCACCTCGCCGCGATCGAGCAGCCCGAGCTCGTCACGCTCGCGATCCGCTCCTTCCTCGAACGGACGGCGGAGCCCGCGCCGTGATGTACGCGCTCGCCGCGCTCGTGGCGGTGTCGGGCGTCGGGCTCGTCGTGCTCTGGCGCCGGATCCGCCAGCTCGAACCCGCGGCCTCGGGCTCGCTCTCGGCGCTGGCGGAGTCGCTGGTGTGGTGCGACGGCGACCTCTCGCCCAACGGGCGGCGCGTTCTGCTGGTCGAGCCCGCGGCGCAGAGCTTCCGCTCGTCGACGTCGTCGCCCGAGGGGGCCCCGTGGTTCGCCGCGGGGTGCCCGGTGGACGAGGCCGCGCTGCGCGGTCGCCTGCCCGACGAGCCCGTGAAGGAGAAGGTCAACTGGTCGCTCACCGGCGACGAGGTGGCGCGGCTGCGCGCGGGCTTCACCCCCGAGGCGCTGGAGGACAAGTGGCGCGTCGTCACCCTCGCCGGCGACGACGGCGAGCGCGTCTACCTCCTGCGGAGCTGGACGGGCGCGCTGACGTACGTGCTCGACCTCGCGCCCCACGGGGTTCGTTGGGTCTGGCGCGGCGCCCGCGACCCGCTCGGCGTCGACCTCGCGCGCGCCATCACCGACGGCTACGCGCTCGACAAGCCGTGCGTCATCCCCGCGCCCCGCGAGCTCGGCGAGGACAAGCTCCGGCTGATGACCTGGGGCCTCCAGATGGCGGGGCGCCGCTGCAAGGCCGTCGAGCCGCTCGCAGGGGGATAGACACGCGGCGCCGCGCTTGCGGTAACGTCGTCGCCGTGCGCGCTCCCTACCGCTTCGCCTTCGTCCTGCTCCCTTCGGCCCTCGCCGCGTGCTCCTCCGACGCGGGCGCGCTGCTCGACGGCGCTGTGCAGCCCCCTCCCTTCGACGGGAGCACCGTCGACTTCTCGCCCATCCCGCCGGGCCCGGTGACGTGCCCCGACGGGTCCGTGCTCCCCGACGGCGGGTGCCGCGCGGACGCGGGCTACAACGACGGCTGGTCGGACGCGGCCGACGGATCGACTCCTCCTCCGCCTCCGCCGCCCCCTCCCCCGCCGCCGCCCCCGCCGTGCAACGAGGTGAGCTTCTCGTACACCGACGCGAGCGCGACCTCGGTGTGGCTCTCGGGCTCGTGGCTGACGTGGCCCGCCACCACCGAGCGGGGCGCGCTGCCGTTCACGCGGCAGGCGGACGGGTCGTGGCGGCTCACCACGCGCATCGAGCCGCGGGGGCGGCAGCAGTACAAGTTCATCATCAACGGGACGCGGTGGATCGCCGACCCGTCGAACCCGATGCGCGCCGACGACGGGATGGGCGGGCAGAACAGCGTGATCGACGTCTGCGGCGGCCCCGCGCCCATGAGCTGTGGCGACCTCACGGCCTTCGACTGGCGCGACGCGGTGATGTACTTCGCGATGACCGACCGCTTCTTCGACAGCGACGGGATGCGGATGACGGTGCCCGGCGCGAGCGACGGCGACGCGCGGACGGGCGCGAGCGGGCAGTACTTCGGCGGCGACCTCCGCGGCCTCACGCAGAAGGTCCCCTACCTCGCCTCGCTCGGCGTGACGGCCCTCTGGATGAGCGCGCCCTACAAGGGGAGGGACACCGCGGGCGCGGCGCTCGACGCACGCGCCGACCCGCACAACTACTCGTCGTATCACGGGTACTGGCCCTCGCCCGACAACGTCGACTACACCGATCCGCGCAACCCGCGGCCCGCGCCGCGCGTCGACCCGCGCCTCGGCACCGCCGACGACCTCCGCGCCCTCGTCACCGCCGCGCACGGCTCCATGGCGCCCGGCGGCCACGGAACCCGCGTGCTCTTCGACTACGTGATGAAGCACGTCGACGTCGAGAGCGGGCTCTACCGCGCGCACAACGACTGGTTCGTCCGCGACATGGCCGGGCGCTTCCGCCTCTGCGCCGACGGCGACGTCTGGAACGACTCCTACTGGGGCACCCGCTGCGCCTTCACCACGTACCTCCCGTCGTTCGACTACTACAACGACGCCCCGCGCCGCTGGTCGGTCAACGACGCGCTCTGGTGGACGCGCGAGTTCGGCATCGACGGCCTCCGCCTCGACGCGATCAAGCACGTGCCCCAGTCGTGGCTCACCGACCTCCGCACCCGGCTCAGCGCCGACGTGCGCCCCCCGATGGGCGACCGCTTCTACCTCGTCGGCGAGACCTTCGACTACGACAACCGCGACGTGCTCCGCTCGTTCGTCAACACGCGCACGATGCTCGACGGGCAGTTCGACTTCCCCTTCAAGGCGAGGCTCTGCGAGGCGCTCTTCACCCCCGGCGGCTCGCTCGAAGGCTTCGCCGGCTGGATGCAGGGCAACGACACCTTCTACGGGCAAAACGCGCTGATGAGCACCTTCATCGGCAACCACGACATCCCCCGCGCGATCCATTTCGCGAGCCGCCAGATCACCGACTGCCGCCAGGGCTCGTACCCCGGCAACTCGTGGACGAGCGATTACCGCCAGCCCACCGACGCGGCCCCGTACGAGCGCCTCGGCGTGGCCTTCGCGATCATGCTCACCAACCCGGGCGTGCCGCTGATCTACTACGGCGACGAGATCGGGCTCGCGGGCGGCGGCGACCCCGACAACCGCCGCGCGATGCCCTGGGGCGACAGCGCGCTCAACGCCCACCAGATCGCGCTGCGCACGCGCGTCTCGGCGCTCGCCCGCGTCCGCGCGGAGAACCCCGTCGTGGCCCGCGGCACCCGCACGACGCTCGCGACGTCGCAGGACACGTGGGTCTACCGCATGGGCGCGTGCACCGGCGCGCGCGACGTCATCGTCGCCGTCAACCGCGCCGACGTCGCCCGCTCCGTCACGCTCCCGTCGGGCACCTTCGATGATCTGTTGCGCACCGGGATGACCGTGACGGGCGGGGCGGTGGAGCTCGCGCCGCGGTCGTTCGTCGTGGTACGGGCGAGGCCGTGAAGCGACTCGCCATCCCCCTCCTCACCGCCCTCGCCGCCTGCGCCCACGAGCGCGGCGCGCACTCCGAGGGCCACTCCGCCACCACGCCGCACGCCCACGACCACGCGCACGGCCACCACGGGGGCGGCCACCACGGCCGCTTCGACGACGCCGCGCACTGGGCGCAGCAGTTCGAGAGCGCCGAGCGCGAGGCGTGGCAGCGGCCGGACTTCGTGGTCTCGTCGCTCCAGCTCGCGCCCGACGCGCGCGTCGCGGACATCGGCGCGGGCACCGGGTACTTCTCCGTCCGCCTCGCGCGGGCCGCGCCGCGGGGCCGCGTGTGGGCGGTCGACATCGAGCCCTCGATGGTGTCCTGGGTGCGCGAGCGCGCGCGCCGCGAGCAGCTCGACAACCTCTTCCCCGCGCTCGCCACCGCCGACGACCCGATGATCCCCGAGGCCGTCGACCTCGCGCTGGTGGTCGACACCTGGCACCACATCGAGGGCCGCCGCGCGTACTTCCAGCGCCTGCGGGCGTGGCTCCGGCCCGGCGGCCGCGTGGCGATCGTGGACTTCCGGCGTGACGCGCCGTCGGGCCCGCCGCCCGAGATGCGCGTCGCCCCGGAGGAGGTGCGCGGCGACATGGAGGCGGCGGGCTACGTGTTCGAGCGCGCGGTCGACGGGCTCGCGCGGCAGTACATGCTGGTGTTCCGCGCGCCCTGAGGCGCCGGGCTCACGGCGAGACGACGCGCCCCACGAACAGCAGCGCGCCGCTCACCCGGTCGCGGATCGCGAACACGAACGGCCGATCCGCGCGGAGGGTCGCCGGCTGCGGCGCGCTCGTGGCGCCGACGGTCACCGCGGTGGCGGCGGCCGCCTCGGTGCCGCGCTCGTCGACGCCGATGAAGCCCTCGTGCACCACGTCCTGCACGAAGAGCGAGCGGGTGCCGTCCATGCCCGAGAGGTCGGCGACGCCGCCCTGGAAGGCGTCGGACATCCCCATCCCCTGGAGCAGCGCCTTGAGGCTCGTGTGCTTGCGGAAGGTGAAGGTCGGCACCGTGAGCTGCACCGACCGCGGCCCGAGGGCCGAGGTGATCGCGTCGAAGCGATCGGCCGTCAGCCCCCGCTCGAACTCCTCGAAGCGCCCGGCGGCCGGGAGCATCAGCAGCATCGCGACGTCGCCGCCGGCGTAGGGGATCTCCGCGGCCTGCCACCCGTCGCCGTCGGCGTAGAGGATGTCGGCCTGGCGGTTCATCATGGGGACGTTGCGGGGCGCGGCGCCGGGCGCGTTCCACGGGGCGGGGCGGGTCAGGAACGATTCGAAGGGCGTGCTCCACGAGGCGTTGAAGTACACCGCGTTGGTGAGGACGAGCCGCGTGGCCGAGGTCACGGTGCCCTGCCCGAGCAGCTCGGGGATGCGCCGCTCGGTCTGGTCGCTCACCCAGGCGTTGATGCGCCCGCGCGCGGCCTCGGGGTCGGCGGCAATGTCGAGGAGGTTCACGCCGGCGCCGTAGTGGTCCCCGAGCGTGTCGAGGAAGGGCGGGAGGAAGGTGTAGCCCCGCTGGCCGAAGAGCGCGTTGGTGACCCGCAGCGTGAAGCGCCGGCCCGTCCCCTCCACCGGCCGCGCCGCGCGCGCCGCGAGCTCCTGGTCGAAGGCGTTGAAGGCCGCGTGGTGGCGCGCCTGCGGGAGCCCGAAGCGGAGCGCCGCGGCCATCTGCGACTCGGTCGCGCCGCGCGCGCCCGCCCACGTCATCGAGAGCGCCTCCTGGACGCTGTGCGGCGAGTACACGACGTTGCCCGCATCCGCCGCCAGCACGCGGTAGGCGTCGAACGCGAAGCGGCGCTGCCCGTTCGCGAAGGCCGTCCGGTCCGCGTCGGACACGACGGGGTGGGCGACGCGCGCGTGCGTCGAGCGCGCCTGATCGAAGGCGCCCTCCGGCGAGGACGGCGTGGTCTCGACGTCGCCGCATCCCGCGACGAGGCCGAGGAGGAGCGAGGCGCCGAGGAGGTGCGTGAAGGGGGTGTGCTGGGTGTTCATGCGAGGACGTAGCGCACGGCCCGTGCCGCGCGGAAACGCGGACGTTCGTGCGGTTCGCGCGAGCGAGGGGCGTTGTGATCGGGAGACACCCGCGGCACACTGCGGCCCAGCCCTCAGGCGGACGGCGCCTTCTTCTGGATGAACTCGATCTTGTAGCCGTCGGGGTCTTCGACGAAGGCGATCACGGTGGTGCCGTGCTTCATCGGGCCGGCGGGGCGGGTGACCTTGCCCCCCTTCGCGGTGGCCTCGGCGCAGGCGGCGTAGGCGTCGTCGACCTCCACCGCGACGTGGCCGTAGCCCGTGCCGACCTCGTAGCGGGGCGTGTCCCAGTTGTGGGTGAGCTCGAGGACGGCGCCGTCCTCCTCGGGTCCGTAGCCCACGAAGGCGAGGGTGAAGCGCCCGTCGGGGTAGTCCTTGCGGCGCAGGAGCTTCATGCCGAGGACGCCCGTGTAGAAGGCCAGCGAGCGCTCGAGGTCGCCGACGCGGAGCATGGTGTGCAGGATGCGCATGGCGCGCACCCTACTACAGCTTCACGGGCCGAACGTCTCGGCCACCTCCGCGCGCTCGACGGGCCCGAAGTGCCCCGGGAAGAACAGCCTCGCCCCGAACGCCGCCCCGCCCAGCAAGCGTTGAATGTCCGCCCGGTTGGCCGCGAGGTCGCACATGTAGAAGTGCTCCGTCGCGCCGTCCCCGACGATCGCGCCGCGGAAGAGGTCGCCGACGAAGGCCGCGCCGCCGACCACCACCACCACCGAGCCCGGCGTGTGGCCCGGCACCGGGATCACCTCGCCGTCGACCCCCGTGAAGGGCGTGAGTGACGTCGGGCCCTCGACCGCGAGGTCGGGCGCCGTCGGGGTGTACGCGCCGGCCTCGTCGGTGCCGCGGCGGATGCGCGCGAGCAGGCCCGTCGGGCAGAGCGCGCCGTTGTGACCCGCGGCGAGCATCGGACGGTCGCCCGCGCCCGCGACCACGCGCGCCCCGTAGCGCCGCTGGAAGTACCGCGCGCCGCCGGCGTGATCGGCGTGCCCGTGGGTCACCACCACCGCGCGCACGCGGGACGGGTCGAGCCCCGCCTCGCGCATCGCCGCGTCGAGCGCCTCGGCGCCGCGCTCGTAGCCGCTGTCGATCATCACGAGCGCCTGGCCCTGCGCGACGACGTGCGCGTTGGCGGAGTCGGCGGTGAAGGTGTGGACGGAGACGCCCGCGAGGTGGCGGACGCTGTGGCTCACGCCGCAGCCGGCGAGGAGCGCGAGGGCGAGGAGCGCGAGGGCGACGCGGTGCACGGACCGTGTCTACACCCGTTCGGGCGCGGGGTGGGGCGCGTCGTCAGTTGCAGACGTCGTCGACGCCGGGCGGGCGGGCGCCGCAGCCGGCGGCGCAGGGCTCCCGCTCGAGCGCGCCGCCGACGCAGCGGTCGCGCGAGGCGCCGTCGGGGGTGCACGTCCACACCGACGACCAGCCCGAGGCCGAGTCGTCGCAGCTCGCGCTCGTCGCGCCGGCGTTGAGGGTGATCGCGCGCCACGCGGTCTGCGCGCTGCGGCCTGACCGATCGGTCACCACCGCGCGGAAGCGCCGCGCGCCGCTGCCGACGAGGAGGTCGTAGGTGAAGGTGCCGTTGTCGAGCGCGCAGGTGTGGGACGCGCTGGAGCCGGGGCAGTCGAAGCGCCAGGTGCGCGAGCCGTTGGTCCACTCGAGGACGCCCGAGGCGACCCCGGCGGACGCGCGAGCGCGGGCCACCACCGCGAGCCGCGTGTCGCCGCCGAGCACCGCGCCGTCCGAGGGCGAGATGAGGTCGATCGCGGGCCCGTCGCCCGGCGTGGGCGTCGGCGTGGGCGTGGGCGTCGGCGTGGGGGTGGGAGTCGGCGAGGGCGTCGGCGTCGGCGTCGGCGTCGGCATCGGCGTGGGCGCCGCGCCCGACCACCGCGCGATGGTGTCGTTGAACCAGGCCGCGTGCGCGCCGGCGATGCCGTAGACGCTCGACCGCGACGAGCCGCCCGACACCACGCCGATGACCTCGTTGGTGTTGGCGTCGAAGAGGGCGCCGCCCGAGTCGCCGGGCTGGGTGAGGCCGGAGTTGGCGCCGAGCGCGTAGGGCGGCGACCCGGGGCCGTAGCGGTACGCGAGGGTGATGGTGGGCGACACCCAGAGGCGGTTGGTGAAGGTTCCGTTGTTGATGCGGCCGATGACGTAGGCGCGGACGCCGGTGTCGACGTTGGTCGTGCGGACGGGCGCGAAGCGCGTCGCGCGGATGTCGCGGTCGAGGTGGATCAGCGCGATGTCGTTGCCCGACTCCGGCGCGATGTAGTCGCCCGAGAACGACCGCCGCCCCGTCGGGCTCATCTGCGACTCGCGCGCGGTCGCCGACGCCGCGTCGCCCGAGTACGGGCAGTTGACGGTGAACGACGACACCCCGGAGACGCAGTGCGACGCCGTCAGCACCACGTTGCGCGCCACCAGCGAGCCCGAGCACGCCCCCGACGACCCCAGGCGGATGATGCACACGTAGGGGTGCGCCGTCGCCTCGCCCACCGGGCGAACGATCGGGTCACCCACCCGCGCCTCGCCCGTCCGCAGCGGGTCGTCCTCGTCCGCCGCGCACCCGACCGCCACCGCCGCCACGCACAGCCCGAAGACCGCGGACGTCCGCCCATGGAGAAGCCTGTCTACCCTCATGGGGAGGAGGGCTTTGCAGGCTCCGCACCAGTCACCCGTTTCACATGACCGATCGGTCAGCGACCTCCGATGGTCACCCGGCCCCCACCCGAGCGCCCCCTCGCGCACCTCCGCGACCGTCGATT
This sequence comes from Polyangiales bacterium, assembly GCA_046351555.1. Classification (GTDB taxonomy): domain Bacteria; phylum Myxococcota_A; class Polyangia; order Polyangiales; genus CAISKJ01. The sequence goes on along the minus strand of JAXLYI010000021.1, from coordinate 152,551 downwards.
TCACATGTTTTCAAGCGCTTCGCGCGTCACCCCCGACGTGGGGCCTGCACCCACATGCGTCGGCGACGGGTGGACACAGTCCCTTCCAACCGGTCAACGTTGTGTTCTGCGTTTCTGTAGGGATTCGTAGGCATCTTGCGGCTTGCGGGTGTGCCGCGTGGCCTCGCTGCTGACCGTTCGGTATGGACTCCCCAAAGGCCCCGTGTCCGCGAGCCCACGGCGGCGTCCCCGGCGCGGCACGGCGCGGGCGTCCGTTCGGCCGGATTGTCGCGGATTCGCGCCCGTCGCACGGCCCGTGCTACCGGCCGTCGTCCCGGTGAACCCCCTCCGCGCCCTCCTCGCGCTCCTCCCGCTCGCGCTGCTGACCTGCACGCGCTCGCACCCGCGGCCGGCCACCGGGCTCGACGCGCGGAGCTCCCACCCCCGCGCCGCCGACGCCTCCGTCGACGCGCCCGGCGACGCCGACGCGCCGGCGCCCGCTCCCTCGCTCGACGAGGCGATCGCGGCCGTGCGCCGCAACGACTTCCGCGCCGCCCGGGACGCGCTCCGGCGCCTGCCCGACGACGTCCAGCGCAGCCGCGAGGGCCGCTACCTCGCCGGCCGCGCCGCCCTCGAGCTCGACGACTTCGCCGCCGCCGCCGACGCCTTCGACGGCCTCGACGCGCTCGTCCCCGCGCTCGCCACCGACATCCGCCGCCACCGCGCGCAGGCCCTCGGGCGCGCCGGCCGCCACGCCGAGGCGCGCGACCTCTACGACGCCATCGCCACCAGCGCCGGCGGCGGGTCGCGCGACCGCTCCCTCGCGGCCCTCGAGGCCCTCGCCGCGGGCGACACGGCCCGCGCCGCCCGCGCGATGCGCTCGTGGGCGAGCGACCCGCCGTCCGGGGTCGACCGCGCCCGCGCGTGGCGCCAGTGCGCACAGGCCCTGGAGGCCGTCGGCGAGCCGATGGTGGCGGTGGACTGCTGGCGCCGCATCGCCGTCGACGAGCCCGACAGCGGCCACGCGGCGGCGGCCCTGGAGGCGCTCCGTCGTCTGCACGCGCCGCTGACGCCGCTCCAGTCGCTGGCGCGGGCGGCCGAGCTCATCGAGCGGGCGCGCTATCAAGACGCGCTCGCCACGCTGACGCCGCTCGCGCCGGGGCGCGGGGCCTTCGAGGCGCGCCGGCTCCACCTGCTCGGGCGCACGTACTACGGGATGCGCGGGCACTACGCCGAGGCGTCGAGCTGGCTCGGCCAGGCCGCGGCCCACGCCGACAACGCCGACCGCGACGAGGACGCCTTCCTCGCCGCGCGCTCGCTCTCGCGTGCCGACCGCGACGACGACGCGATCCGCGCGTACGACGCCGTGGCCCGCACGCGCGCGGGGCGCTGGGCCGACGAGGCCGCCTTCCGCGCGGCGTGGCTGACGGCGCACCACGACCGGGTCGACGACGCGGTGGCGCGTTTCCAGACGTACCTCCAGGCGCGCCCCGACGCGCCCGAGCGTCAGCGCGTGGAGGCGTACTGGCACTGGGGCTGGGCGCTCTACCGCGCGGGCCGCTACGCCGAGGCGGCGACGCCCCTCGACCGCTCGGGCTCGCTCGCGACGCACCACCTCGAGCGGGGCCGCGGGCGCTACTGGGCCGCCCTCGCCCGCGCGCGCGGCGGCGACGAGGCGACGGCCCTCGCGGCGTGGCGCTCGCTCGCGGCCGACCTGCCGCTCACCTGGTACGCGCTGCTCGCCGAGTCGCGGCTGCGCGAGCGCGGGGCGGAGGTGGCGGCGCTGGCCGAACCGCCGCCGCGCCGGCCCGCGGTGCCGGTGGAGGTCCCGTCGAAGGCGCGCTGGCTCGCGGCGCTGGGCTTCGACCACGAGGCCGGCGCGGCGATGCACGCCGACGAAGACCGCCTGCGCCGCGGGCTCCCGTCGAACCGCGCCGACGAGGCGCTCGCGCAGGCGTACCTGTCGATCGGCGAGGCGCGGCGCGCGTTCATTTTGTCGTCGCGCCACGCCGACGCGCTCGACCCGCTGCCCACGACGGACACGCGCTGGGTGTGGGACTGCGGGTTCCCCCGGCCGCACGCGCCGCTGGTGGAGGCCGCGGAGGACGCCAACGGGATGCCCCGGCACTACCTCTTCGCGATCATGCGGCAGGAGAGCGGGTTCAACGCGCGCGACGTGTCCAACGCGCGGGCGATCGGGCTGCTCCAGATGGTGCCGCCGACCACGCGGCGCGTCGCGGAGTCGCTCCACCTCGAGTACCGCGAGGAGATGCTCTTCGACCCGGCCTACAACATCCGCGTCGGGGGCTGGTACATCGGCCGGCTCTACCGGCAGTACCACGGCGTGGTGCCGCGCGCGGCCGGCAGCTTCAACGCCGGCCCCGGCGCGATGAACCGCTGGGTGCAGGGCTTCGGCGGCGAGGACCTCGACGTCTTCGTCGAGCGCATCCCCTTCGACGAGACCCGCAACTACGTCCGCCGCGTGACGCAGAACCTCGCCCGCTACCGCTACCTCTACGGCCCGCGCGACGAGGGCGGCGCCCCCCTCCGCGTTCCCCTGCGCGCCGAGGAGCCCGTCGACGCCCTCGTCGACTACTGAGCGCGGGAGGGGTGCGCGGACGTCACGCAGCGTTGGAGCGGCGGTGGCGCCCGGTGCGGTGCCGCGTCGGGGCCTCCGGCGCCGAGGCCGCGGTGCACCAGGCGATCGCCTCCTCGCGCGAGGCGAACACGGCCGCCTCCAGCCGCGGGATCATCACCCGGCCGATGTGGATCAAGGTGGCGAAGGCGTGGCTCCGGGTCACGACCGCGGCCCGCGTGATCTGCGCGGCCTGGTCGCGGATCCAACGGACCCCGTAGGCGACGTTGCCCGGGTCGTGGCCCTCGTGCTCGCTCATCTCGAAGAGGAGCGCGTGCACGTCCGGCCGATCGCGTAGGAGCGCGGCGCCGTGGTCGAACATCGCCAGCGAGTTGGCGCGGGAGACGTGCCCGCGCGTCCGTAGCTCGAGCACCGAGCCCGCGACGATCCGCGCGGTGGTCTCTCCGTAGGAATCCCGTGTCGTCGCGTCGCCCATGGCCTTCGACTCCCCGGTGCCCCGCAGCGAGGGGCGCCCGTTTGTGTTCATTGCGCTCCCGACCGCGGCTGTCAACCCGACCGCCGCTGCGCGACGTCCGACGTCCGCGCTGCGCTCTCCACCTTCGGATGACCTTGATATCAACCCGGCGGCGCCGCGCCCAATGAAATCTCCCCGGGCGGCCGTTGCAGCGCGCTGCGCATCGGCGCTTCCGCGCTTTTCTGCCGCGCCGCGAGCGTCTACCCTCGCGCGCCGAGCATGCACCCCGCCCGGGCCGCCCTCCCTCTCTCTCTCCTCTGCGCCGCCCTCGCCGCCCGCCTGCCGCCGGCGGCGCACGCGCAGCCCGCCCCGCGCGACGCCTCCGCCGACGCCACGCGCGACACGGGTGGCGACGTTGGCGGCGACGTCGCGCGCGACACGGACGCGGCAGGCAACGTGGGAGACGCTGGCGAGGGCGGAGCGCGCGCCGAGGCTTCGAGCGACGAGGAAGACGACGCCGAAGGCGACGCCGGCGCCGACCCCTGCCCGCCGCCGCGCGCGGTGATCGACCAGGCCGAGCACTGCTGCCTGCCCGGCCAGCGCGCCGTCGGCGGGGGCTGCGCGGGCGCCCCCACGAGCTGCGCGCCGGGCGAGTCGTACGACCGCGCGGGCCAGTGCGCGCCGCGCCCGCGAGAGGACGGCGACGCGGGCGTCTCGGCGCATCTCAGCGCAATGCCCGCGGGCGCCGCGCCGGCGGGGATGGTGCGGGTGCCGGGCGGGACGTTCCGCGCGGCGGGGCAGTGGGTGTCCGTGGGGCCCTTCGCGATCGACGTGACCGAGGTGACCGCGGAGGCCTACCGGCGCTGCGTCGCCGCGGGCGTGTGCCCGGCCGCGCCCGACCCCTACGGCCAGATGCCCCCCGGCGCCGCCGCCCCCGCGGTCAACGTCACCTGGCGCATGGCCGCGCGCTACTGCGGTTGGGCCGGCGGGAGGTTGCCCACCGAGCACGAGTGGGAGCTCGCCGCGCGCGGCGTCGACGGCCGGCGCTTCCCCTGGGGCGAGCGCGCGCCCGACTGCGCCCTCGCGCGCCACGCCGGCTGCGGCGACGGACCGCTCCGCGTCGGGGCCGCCCCCGCGGGCCGCGGCCCCCTCGGGCTCCTCGACGCCGCCGGCAACGTCGCGGAGTGGACGGCCGACCGCTTCGGCCCGCGCAGCGCGCGCGAAGGCCGCGGGGGAGGCGTGACCCGCGACCCCACCGGGGCCCCGCGCGGAAGCGCCCGGGTGGTGCGCGGCGGGTCGTTCGCCTCGGCGCCCGCCGACCTCGCGCTCGACGTCCGGGACGCCGTCGACGAGCGCGAGGCCCGGGCCGACCTCGGCTTCCGCTGCGCGCGGGGGCTGTAATCGAAGGGCCGCGCGCGTCGCGCACTTGACGGCGAACCGCCGTCGGGAAAACGATCGCCCCTCCCCGTGCCCTCCCCCCTCCGCCCCGCTGCCCTCGCGTTCACGCTCCTCGCGTGCGCGCACGCCCCCTGCCCCGCGGGCCGGACGTGCGGCGAGGCGCGCTGGGCCGACGGCGCGGGCCCCGCCGACGAGCGCGGGGTGAGCGCGCGCGCGGTGGCCGTGGCCGTGCCGGGGCTGCCCACCGACCTCGGCGCGACCGACGCGCTGCCGGTGTCGTCACGCCGCGCCTTCCTGCGCTTCGAAGCGCCGCCGCAGGCGGGCTGGGCGGTGGCGCGCGCCGTCCTCGCGCTCGCGCCGCACCCCGCGTGGCGGCCTTCGGCGGGGCCCACGCGCCTCGTCGCGCGCGACGTCCGGTCGGGGTGGTCGGCCCGCGCGGTGGCCGAGGGGCGCGCGCCCGAAGCCGGCGACGGGGCGGTGGCGGTGACGCTCCCGGCGGGGGTGCGCGGGCCCGTGCGGGTCGACGTGACCGCCCTCCTGCGCGGGGGGCTCGCGGAGGCCGCCGAGCGGGGGATTGCGCTCGAGACCGACCGCGGCGAAGCTGTGTTCATGGGCGCCGCCGCGGCCGACCGCGCCGGCCGCCCCCACCTCGAGGTCGTCCTCCGATGAAGCGCTCTCGCCCCGTCGGGCGCTACCACCTGCTCGACCGCATCGGCAGCGGCGGGATGGCGGACGTCTACCGCGCGCGGGTCGCGGACGACGACGGCGGCGAGCGCCTCGTCGCGCTCAAGCGCGTGATCGAGATGTACGCGGAGGACCCGACCTTCGTGAAGATGCTGGTCGCCGAGTACCGCCTGTCGGCGATGCTGCTCCACCCCAACATCGCGCGCATCCTCGAGCTGCTCCGCTCGCCCGAGGGCTACTTCATCGTGATGGAGTACGTCGACGGCAAGGACCTCCGCTCGACCCTCACCCGCGGCCTCGAGCTCCGCCGCCCGATGGACCTCCACGACGCGGTGTACCTCATGGCCCGCGCGGTCGACGGCCTCGACCACGCCCACGCCGCGGCGGCGCCCGACGGCCGCGCGCTGCGCCTCGTCCACCGCGACTTCTCGCCGTCGAACATCCTCGTCGGCTACGACGGCAGCGTGAAGATCATCGACTTCGGCATCGCGAAGGCCGACGTCGACCGCGAGCGCACGCAGATGGGCGTGATCAAGGGCAAGGTGCGCTACATGTCGCCCGAGCAGGCCCAGGGCGAGGACCGCCTCACCGGCCAGAGCGACGTGTTCAGCGCGGGGAGCGTGCTCTACGAGATGCTCGCGGGGGTGCCCGCGTTCCAGGCGCCCAACGAGGTCGAGCTCATCTACGCGGTGCGCCGCGCGGCGCCGCGGCCGCTGCGCGAGCTCAACCCCGCGGTGCCCGAGGCGCTCGAGGCCACCATCCAGCGCGCGATGGCCCGCGCCCGCAAAGACCGCTTCCCCTCCGCGGGCGCCTTCCGCGACGAGCTCGTGCAGTTTCTCCGCGCGACGGCGCCCAACTACCGCCGCACGCGGCTCGCGGGCTACATGAAGGCCGTCTGGGCGCAGGCGATCGAGGAGGAGCTCGCCACGCTGCTCGAGTACGCGCTCTCCGACGCGCCCGCCGCGCCCAGCGTCGACCTCCTCGCCACCGCCTCCGTCGAGGAGTCGATGAACGACCTCGCCGGCGTGCTCGGCCCGGCCGACCTCGCGCCGCCCGCGCGGGGGCCGCGGCCGTCGTTCCCCACGCCGTCGGGGCAGCGCCCGGTGCCGCCGCTCGCGGACTTCCCCAGCGTGCCGCCCGACGACCTCTTCGCGCAGCCCTCGACGTGGGAGGTGTCGACCGACGCCGACCCGCACTCCTCGCCCTTCGGCCCCGTCCCCGGCACGCCCGGCCGGGGGACGCGCCGGTGAGCCCCGCGCGCCTCCTGGCGCTCGCCCTCGCGCTCTCGGCCTGCGCGAGCAACCGCGCGCCGCCGCGGGCCCGCGTGGTGGCGCCCGTCGACGACGACGCCGACCCCGAGGCCGAGCCCGCCGTCAACGCCCCCCAAAGCCCCTCCGACGCCGGCTGCGCGCGCGTCCCGCGGGGCGCGGTGTGCCTCCCCGCCGGCCTCGCGGGCCTCGGCACCGACGGCCCCGAAGAGCGCTTCGAAGAGCGCCCGCCCCACGCCGTCCGCCTCGGCGCCTTTGCCCTCGACCGCCGCGAGGTGACCAGCCGCGCCTACGAACGCTGCGTGAGCGAGGGTCGCTGCGGCCGACCGGGCTGCGAGGTGGCCCGTTCGAACCACGCCCCCGCCCGCTGCGTCTCGTGGGCTGACGCGGAGAAATACTGCCTCTGGCGCGGCGGACGCCTGCCCACCGAGGCCGAGTGGGAGCGCGCCGCCGCGGGCCTGCTCCCGACGCACCGGGCCTTCCCCTGGGGCGACGAGCTCCCGGAGGCGGGCGCCCCCCACGACGTGACCCCCGAAGGCGTCGAGGCGCTCGGCGGCGGCGTCGCCGAATGGGTCGCCGACGGCGGAGGGTTCTACCCCGCGCTGCCTCGCCTGCGCGACGCGGGGATGGACGGCGGCGACGGTTCGGTGCCGAACGACCTCCCCGACGCGCTCGACGCGGAGCCCCCCGAAGACCTCCCGGAGCGCACCGAGTCGGGGCTCTACGTGCTCGACGGCTGGCGCGGGCGCGACGACTCCCCGTGGCGCGTCGCGCGCGGAGGCGACGAGGCCGTCCCGATGGCGCGGCGCACAGCAACGCTGCGGCGCTTCCGCCAGCCCGGCGACCGGCTGCCGTGGGTGGGCTTCCGCTGCGCGTATTGAGGGGTCAGTCGGCGACGCCCTGCGCGACCCAGCGGCGCGGCACGCCGTAGCGGTAGAGCTCGGCGAGCAGGGCCTTCGGGAGCGCGCACCGCGCCGCGTCGCCGCGCCACCACCAGTCGGTGTAGCGCTCGAGCTGGCGCGCGGTGGAGTACGCCTCGAAGCGCGCCCGGGCGTCGCCCGACTGGTCGATGCGCCGGAGCAGCGCAGCGAGGTGGTCGTGCGCCTTGGGCTCGCGCGCGGCGACGCGGCGGTCTTCGGGCACCCCGGCGGCGAGCACGTAGAGCTCGACGAGCGCGCTCTCGGCCCAGAGCGCCCGCGATGCGTCGGCCCCCTCGAGCGCGTCGCGGGCCAGCGTGAGGGCCGTGGTCCACCACTCTTCGAAGCGGCGCGCGCGGTCGTCGGGGTCGAGCACCTGGGTCAGCGAGAGGTGCTGCACCAGGGCCCACGACTGCGTGGCGTCGAGGTCGAACACCCGCTTGTAGTGGGCGCGGGCGCGCTCGAGCTGGGACCGGGCGCGCCGCTCGTCCTCGCCCACCTCGCGCGGCCCGGCGTCGGTGACCGCGGGCGCGAAGGGCTCGGGCCACAGGAGGAAGGCCACCCGCTTGCACGCGCTTGCGACCATGCCGTGGGCGCTCACCTGGTCGCCGCGCGGGGCGCCCTCACCGGGCATCGCGGCCTCGAGGCGGTCGATCGCGTCGTGGAGCGCGCGCACCTGGAGGTCTTGCGGCGGCGCCGCGGCCTCCCCGCCGGGCCGGGCCCGGTAGGCGTCGTGGCGCTCGAGCGCAGCGTCGAGGGCCTTGCGCGCGCGCTGGAAGCGGGCCCGCGCGAGCTGCGCGTCGATGTCCTGGGGGAGCGCGGCGTAGGCGACGAGCGAGGCCCAGTCGTGGTCGCGCGTGGCCGTCGCGTGGAGCCGCTGGCGCACGTCGTGGACGAGCACCCGCGGGTCGTCGCCGCGCAACAGCCGCTGGTACGTCAGCGCCGCCATCGCCACCGACCCCCGCATCGTCAGCGGAAACTGCGACGCCAGCACGAACGGGACGCCCGCCTCGTGGAGCTCGTGCGCCACGCTCGCGCCGGGCGCCACCACGTCGCCCTGGTCGCCGCCGCGGCACGCCGCCAGGGTCACCACCACCGGGCTCGACAGCTCGCCCGCGGCGCCGTCGTCCTCGTGGCACCGGAGCGCCGACGCGAGGCGCACGCCGCTGACCACGTCGACCCCCGCGTCGTCGCCGTCGCGGTGGAGGGCGAGGCCGAAGCGGCTCCGCGCCTCGCTCTCGGGCAGCGCCTTGCCGTGGGCGAGCAGGTGCACGTGGGTGAAGCGGCCGCCGGCGCAGGCCGCGCGGATCTCGCCCACCGAGGCCGCGGGCAGCACGTGCAGGTGGCGCGCGAGCTCGCGCGGCGAGTTGGTGACCAGCCACGGCGAGAGCGCCTTGCGCAGCGCGAGGAGGTGCGCGCGCAGGGGGACTGGGGGCACGCCCGGCGGCGACGCGGCGGCCACGAGGATGCGCGGGCTCTCGGGCCAGCGGACGGTGGCCGCGGGGACGCGCCGCGCCTCGCGCGTGAGGCAGAGCGGCGACGCGGTCTGGAGCGAGAGCGCCTGGCCCGCGCCGGGGAAGCTCGCCGGCGCGACCGCGAGTTCGAAGGGGATCAGCGCGAGCTCGGAGGCCGAGAGGATGAGGCGGAGGTGGGTGATCCCGGCGTCCGCGCCGCGGGCCGCGCGCGCGAGCTCGACCGCGAGGCTGCGGATGGAGGCGACCACGGCGCTCACGTCGGCGGCCATCTCGACGGCGCCGCCGCGGGCGGCGTCGAGGTCGACGCGGTAGTGGAGCTCGCGCAGCCGCCGCAGGAAGCGGAAGTGCTCGAAGGGCAGGTGCAGCGTCTCCGCCGGGTGGTTGCCGCAGAGCGTGAGGTAGGGCGTGAGCGGCGAGAGGAGCTGGTTGTGCTCGGGGCCCTGCCGGAGCACCTCGAGGGTGACGGTGCGGACGCTCACGGCGACACCCCCGCCGGCGGGAAGCGGCGCTCGGCCACCACGTCCCACAGCCGCCCGAAGGGGTCGAGGCGCCCCTCCTCGTGCACGCAGCGGAGCGACGCGAGCACCGCGCCGTCGGCCGCGCGCTCGACCGACACGACCGAGTTCCGGTTCATCACGTACCCCCCCTCGTCGAGCGCGGCGACGCCGCCGCCCGGGCGCTTCGTGGTGAGCGCCGCGTAGACGGGCGCGAAGGCCGCCGGCGTCGCGAGCTGCTCGGGCGTCAGGCGCATCAGCCGGATCCACGTGCCGCTGTTGAAGTACACGCCGCCGCCGTGACGGCGCGGGAGCATGCGGTGCAGGTGCGTGTGGCCCGCCACCACGACGTCGGCCTCCTCGGGCGCGAGCTGGTCGACGGCGCGCGCGGTGTCGTCGTCGGCGTCGTGGCGGAAGGTGTCGTCGCCCGCGAGGTAGCGCCCGAGGGCGCGCCGGAGCCGCTCGGGCCCGTCGTCGACGCCGACCGCGACGTCCGCGGCGAAGCGCAGGTCGTCCCACGCGCCGAGCGTCCCGTCGTCGTCGGGCACGAACTCCTCGGCCCGCGCGCCGCGCGCGAAGTCGTCGGCGGCCTGCGCGAGCCACGCGTCGCCCGACCGCGCCGGCGCGTCGTAGCCCCCCTCGCGGAGGAGCCGCGCGAGCGCCTCGTCGTCGTCGGGCGCGTCCTCGTCGGAGAGGAAGCCGGCGGCGCGACGGCCACGGTCCCAGGCGAGGCGCGCGAGCACCCGCGCGAAGGCGCTGAGGTTCGCGGCGGGCCGCTCGGGGAGGGCGTAGAGGATCCCCGGGACGATCACGGTCTCGGGCTTGAGGAGGTCGACCCAGGCGTAGCTGGCCTTGACGGGGTTCATCACGTCGACGACGAGGCGCGTGCCGGCGTTGGGGCGCCACTCATACGGGGCGCCGCGCGCGCGGGCGTCGGCCAGCGCGGCGAGGTCGTCGCGGGGGACGACGTTCCACGGGTCGACCTCGTTGCCGTGGGCGCACCAGACGCGTCGGCCGCCGACGGTGCACTGCCACGCGTCGCGGTCGTGCCAGAGCGTGAGGCGCCCCGGGGGCGCGGCGAGGTGCGCGGCGAGGCGGGCCTGCACCTCGGGCAGCGCGAGCTCGACGTCGTGGTTGCCGAGCGCCACCACGAGGCGCTTGTCGTCGCGCGCGACGAGCCGCTGGAGCGCGGCGAACACCGGCGCGAAGCGCTCGACCACGAGGTCGAGCTTGGCGCAGGCGCCGTCGACGTCGAGGTAGCGCGGCGGCGTCGGGCGCGCGCACGCCAGGAAGTCGACGAAGTCGCCGTTGATCACGAGCGCCCCGCGGCCGGGCGCGGCGGCGACGTGGTCGATGAAGGCCGCGAGGGCGCGGGTCTGCCCGAAGATCTGGTACCCCGGCTCGCCGCCGAGGTGCAGGTCGGACACGACGTGGACGTGGTCGAAGTCTTCCATCCCGCCCGCCAGGGTACCGCAACGCGCGACGGGCCCGCGAGCCCGAAACCGCCGCCCAGGGCCCTCAGCCCGCGGTGAGCAGGGTGACGCGCTCGCGCAGGCCGGGCGGGAGCGCCGCGCGCGCGTCGGCGACGTCGCGCTCGTGGTACTTCATGCTGAAGTGCTTCAGCACGATGTGGGGGCTGGCGAACGTCTCGGGGCGCTCGTGGTAGAGCGCGACCAGCTCCTCGAGGTGCGTGTGCCCCCAGCGCTCGCTGGTCGCGACGGGCGTCCCCGGCAGGTGCGTCGCCTCCAGGAAGAGCACCTCGCTCCGCCCCACCTCGGGGTGCCGGCGCAGCGTCTCGATCGTGCTGTCGCCGATGTACGTCAGCGCCTCGTGCTCGACCTCGTCGCTCACCACCTCGCCGCGCAGCCGGGCCGCGTGCACCTCGGCCCCGGGCAGGCCCCGGTAGGCGGGCCGGAGCTTCCGGCGCCGCTCGATCACGGTGTACCCGCGCGACGGGATGCGGTGGGCGACGTCGAAGGCGCGCACGTCGAAGCGGCCGTGGAGGGTGAAGCGCTCGCCCGCGGCCACCGGGCGCACCACGAGGTCGAGGTCGGCGGGCTCGCGGGACTCGAGGCGCTCCCAGGCGCGGAGCAGGTCGACCAGGGCCGGCGCGCTCTCGGCCGGGCACCAGACGCGCGGCGGCCGCATGTTCTGCATCGCCCGCAGCGAGAGGTGGCGCTGGACGCCGGCGGCGTGGTCCTGGTGGACGTGCGAGAGGAGCACGTGGCGCAGGTGGGCCCCCTCCACCGGGCAGTGCCCGAGGTCGAAGCAGGCGTCGAAGGCCGGCACGAGCACGTAGGTCGCGAGGCCCGACACGGAGAACGCGGTCACCTCCAGCGCGCCGAGCTTCAGCGTCGCCGGCGCGCCGGGGTTGTGGATGCGCCGCAGGGCCATGGCGCGGAGTGTTAGTACGTTTCGCCCCCGCGTGGCAGAGTCGCGGCCCTCCCCATGCCCCCGCAGCCCCTCGTGGTCGGCCTCGGATCGAACGTCGGCAGCCGCGAGGCCCTCCTCCGCGCCGCCTGCGACCTCCTCGGTCGCGCCGACGGCCTCTCCCTCGCCGCCCGCTCGTCGCTCTACGACACCGCGCCCGTCGGGCCCGCGCAGCCGCGCTACCTCAACGCCGCCGCGCTCGTCCGCAGCGGGCGCCCGCCGGCCGAGGTCTTCGAATCGCTCCTCGCCGTCGAGCGCGCGCTCGGCCGCGTTCGGACGACCCGCTGGGGCCCGCGCACCGCCGACCTCGACCTGCTCTGGTGCGAGGGCGAGGCCGTGTCCGCCCCCTCGCTCACGGTCCCTCATGGCGAGCTGCTCCACCGCGAGTTCGCGCTGCGGCCGCTGCTGGAGGTGGCCCCCGGCGCCGTCGACCCGCGCGACGGCGCGCCCCTCGCCCGCGCCCTCGCCGCGCTCGCGCCCGACCCGACGCTGCGCGCGGCGCCCTTCGAAGAGTCCTTCCCGTGCGAGCTCCTCGCGCACACCGCCGACGAGGGCTTCGTCACCCTCGCCCGCGACCGGGCCGACCTCCTCGCCGCCGCGGCCGAGTGCGTGGGCTCGCTCATCGTCGACCCGCGCACCGTCGCGCCGACGCGCGCGGTCGACGTCGAGGTCGCGGTCGACGACGAGGCGGGCGACGACGGGCGGATGTTCGCGTGGCTCGCCGAGGTGCTCTACCACCTCGACGCGGGCCGCCTCGCGCTGCGCCGCGCGGTGGTGTTCGAAGACGGCGAAGGGGCCGTCCGCGGGCGCCTCTTCGGCGAAGACCTCGACGAGGCGCGCCACGGCGTCCGCACGGCGCTCAAGGCCGTCACGTGGCACGCGCTCGAGGTCGGGCCGCTCGGGGACGGGACATGGCGCGCCCAGGTGGTGATGGACGTCTGAGCCCGCCGTGTTAGCGTCGCCGCCGTGCGACTGGCCCGCGCCGCCGTGACCGCCCTCTGCCTCGCCGCGCCCTCGGTCGCCGTCGCGCAGCCCGCCCCCGCGCAGCCCGCGCCCGACGCGCAGCCCGCGGGCGACCGCGTCGAGGAGGCGCGCCGCCGCGTCGCGGCCGCGATGGAGGCCTTCCGCACGCACGACTACACCACGGCGATCCACGAGTTCGAGCTCGCGTGGCGCGCCGCGCCCAACCCCGACCTCTGGTACAACCTCGCCCGCGCCCGCGAGCTCTCGGGCGACTACGAGGGGGCCGTCGGCGACTACCGGCGCTACCTGCGCGACAAGGTCGACCCGCCCGACCGCGCCGAGGTCGAGCGCCACATCCGCGACCTCGAGGAGCTCGCCGCCCACCAGGCCGCCGCGCGACGGCGACAGGCCGAGGGCTCGCGCGTTCGGCTCCACGCGGAGGGCGCGGGGGGCCGGTGGTTCCTCGACGGACGCGAGGTGGCGGCGGGGAGCGAGGGGCTCGGCGTCGCGCCCGGCGAGCACGCCGTCCGCTACGCCGCCCCCGCGATGCAGGAGTGGACGGCGCGCGTCCGCGTCCGCGAGGGCGAGACGGCCACGGTGTTCGCCGCGCCGTCGCCCGCCACGCGCTTCGTCACGCGGCCGACGCCCCACATCGCGAGCATCGCCGTCGGCGGCCTCGGGGCCGTCTCGCTCGGCGTCGCGGCGTACTTCGGCGTCCGCGCCGGCACGATGTCCTGCAACGGCTGCCCCGAGCGCGTCGAGTCCTCCAACCGCTCGGACATCTTCCTCGGCGTCGGCGCGGGCCTCGCCGTCGGGGCCGTCGTCGCCTACTTCATCGAGCGCGCCACCGGCCGAACCGAGCGCGTCGCGGCCTCACCGTAGCGAGCGCCACCAGCCGCGGTGCAGCCGCGCCACCGCGCGCGCCGCCTCGTCGGCGGAGGCGGAGTGCGGCGTGGTCGCGGGGCGCGCGGGCGCCGAGGCCGGGTCGAGCAGGCCGTGGAGCGTGTCCTCGACGCACTCCTCCAGGGCGCCGAGGTCGTAGCCCCCTTCGAGCACAAGACCCACGCGGCCGCCGGCGGAGGCGAGCGCGGCCTCGCGCAGTCGGGCGGCCATCCAGCGGTAGTCGCCGCGCTGGAGGAGCATCGTGCCGAGCGGGTCGCGCGCGTGGGCGTCGTAGCCCGCGGAGATGAGCACGAGGTCGGGCGCGGCCTCCGCGAGGACGGGGAGCACCACGCGCTCGAAGGCCGCCGCGTAGCCGCCGCCGTCGGTGCCCGAGGGGAGCGGAAGGTTGACCGTCATCCCCTGCGCGTCGCCGCCGCCCGTCTCCTGCGCGTAGCCCGAGTTGGGGTACGCGGGCGACTCGTGGAGCGACACGAAGAGCACGCCCGGGTGGCGGTAGAAGATGTCCTGCGTGCCGTTGCCGTGGTGGACGTCCCAGTCGACCACCGCGACGCGGCGGAAGCCGAGGGAGAGCGCGTGCGCGGCGGCGACGGCGACGGTGTTGAGCACGCAGAAGCCCATCGCCTTCGTGCGGGTCGCGTGGTGGCCGGGCGGGCGCGCGAGGAGGGCGGCGACGTCGGCCGAGCCCGCGCGCAGGGCCTCGACCATCGCGCAGGCGCTGCCGGCGGCGAGCCACGCGGCCTCGCGCGTCGCGGCGTTGAAGTAGGTGTCGGCGTCGAGGTAGCCCGCGGGCCCGGCGAGCGTGCGGGTGAGGCGCTCGAGCCAGGCGGGGTCGTGGACGCGCGCGAGCTCCTCGGGGGTCGCCTCGCGCAGGGCGACGGGGGCGGGCGCGAGGCCCCGCGCGGTGAGGGCGGCGCGCGCCCCGGCGACGGCGGCGTCGAGCCGGCGGGGCCGCTCGGGGTGAAATCCGGGCGGCTCGTGGGCGGAGAACCGAGGGTCGGACAGCACCGCCACCGCCGGCGACGCGGCCGGGGTGGGGGCGTCGGCCCAGTCTTGACCCGGCTTTGTCACGGGTGTTACCTGCGAGATGGAGTACCGCTGAAGGCGGGTCGTCGCCAACGGAATAGTCCCGCGGCGGCGGGACGACGTACGGTGGCACTATTTTTCGAGGCGGCGCGCCGGCCCGTGGGGCCGCGACGCCCAGCGCCCCCTAAACCCCCCCAAATCCCCTCGAACGGGTACACACACGATGCGCGCGAAGCTCCTGGTCGGCAATCTCCTCGCGGTGCTGCTGGTCGGCATCCTGTCCTGGTTCCTCGTCAGCAGGAACGCCTCCGACGCGCTCGTGACCGGCCTCGAGCCCTCGGTGCGGCGCGCGACCGACCTCGTCGCGGCCGTGCACGCGCAGGACGGCGACCAGCTCGCCGACGCTGTTGAGGGCGCGGCGCGCCAGGCCGACCTCGCGGCGGTGTTCGCCGTCGGCAGCGAGAGCGAGCAGCGCGAGGCGGCCTTCACCGTCGCCGAGGGCATGACGCAGCAGATCGGCGCCCAGCTCCCGCGCCGCGGCCGCCCCGCCGAGCTCGTCGCGATCCTCTCTGCGGACGGGCACGTCATCGCGCGCAACTCCGAGCGCCGGCTCGACGCGGGCCGCAACGTGGCGCAGGAGTTCCCCGCGGTGGCGGCGGCGCTCGCGGCGCCGCGGGGGCGCATCGTCCGCGACTACATCCGCTTCGGCTCGCAGGGCTGGATGGAGGTCGCCGTGGCCCCCGTGCTCCAGGGCGACCAGGTGCGCGGCGGGCTCCTCGTCGGCTACGCCCTCGCCGACAGCGCCGCGCGCGCCGACTCCGACCGCATCGGCGTCCACGTCGGCTTCCTCATGCGCGAGGGCGACGCCTGCCACGTCCAGTCGCTCTCCGCCGGCCAGCAGGCCGAGAAGGAGCAGCTCCGCGCCTGGTGCAACCAGTCGAACCTCCAGACGCTCCTCCGAGGCGCCCGCCAGCGCATCGACCTCACCCTCGGCGGCGAGCAGTACCTCGCCATGGTCGTCCCGATGCCCGGCGTCCACACCGCCGGCAGCGCGGGCGCGATCGTGCTCGCCTCCGTCACCGCCGCGCGGCGCCCGTCGGGCGACGTCGCCTTCCCCGCGCTGCTCGTGACGCTGCTCGGCGTGCTCCTCGTCGTCGGCTACAACGCCGCCGTCGCCCAGTACTACGAGAAGCCCATCGAGCAGATCGAGGAGAGCCTCCTCAAGGTGCTCAACGGCGACCGCGACCACCGCATCAACGTCGAGCACCCCGAGCTCGGCGGCATCGTGTACCGGGTCAACCAGCTCCTCGCGGAGTTCACCGAAGACGAAGGGTCCGGCGGCGGCGGCTCTTGAGCCCGCGGCGCCTTCCGGCGTATGCATCCCCGCGCCGGGCGCCCGGCGCCTGACCCGCCTTCCCCTTCCTCCACCGATTTTCGTGAGCCCGCCGGGACCAGGACCGCGCCGCGGCGGGTTCACCCTCACCGAGAGCCGCCATGGGACTGTTTGACTTCTTCCGCAAGAGCAGCGCCGGCCCCGCCGAGCAGGAGCGCCTCCTCGCCCGCCACGCCGAGCGCGTGCTCGACAAGAGCTCGATGGGCCTCGACCGCCGCCAGTCCATCGACTACCTCATCGCGCTCGGCACGGAGGACGCGTGGCGCGCCCTCCTCCCCCGCTACAACTTCTCGGTCGACTCCTCCATCAACGACCGCGAAGACAAGAACCTCATCTTCGACGCGATCGTGAACGCCGGCGAGAGCGCGGTCGAGCCGGTCAAGGAGTTCCTGCGCAAGACGACGGCCGTCAACTGGCCGATCAAGATGCTGCAGAAGCTCCTCGACGAGAAGGACTTCGTCGGCGTGCTGGTCGAGGTCCTCGCCGAGGAGGGCACCGCGTACCAGAAGAACCCCGAGCGCAAGATCCAGTCGATCATCGCGCTCGAGGGCGTCGCCGACGAGCGCGTCGCGCCGGCCGTCTCGCGCTTCCTCGACGACGCCAGCGAGGACGCGCGCTTCCACGCCGCCCGCACCCTGCTCGCGCTCAAGTCCGCCGACGCGGCCCCCGCCCTCGCCGCGCTCCTCGCCCGCGAGGACAGCATGCGCGTGCGCACCACCGTCGTCGACGGCCTCGTCGAGGGCGCCTGGCCCGTCCCCGAGGAGCACCGCGAGAAGATCTCCGGCCTCCTCGGCCGCCTCCCCAACGGCCCCTTCCGCCTCACCGCCGAGGGCGTCATCGCCCGCGCGTGACTACTGCCGCGCGAGCTCGCCGAGGCACCGCGTCGCCGCGCTGCCCACCGCGCGCCGCGTCGCCTCCTCCAGCGCCTCGCCGCCACCCGCCCCGCTCAGCGTGAGCGTCACCGCCGACTCGAAGCGGTACTCCCGGCCGGGCATCGTCTGCACGAGCAGCGACACCTCCACCCGCGTCGCCCCCGCGCCCTCCACCACCCGCACGTGGCCGTCGATGGTGTAGCCCGCCAGGCCCGCGCGACGCCCCCCGGCGGGCGCGCCGTCGGTGTCGGTGAGCACCACCCGGGCCTCGCGGGCGAGGTTGCGCACGAGGGCCTCCCGCGCCGTCGCCGCGAGGCTCCGCGCCGGCGCCGCCGCGTGGGCGACGAACTCCCCCACCCGCACCAGGTACCGCGCCCCCGCCGCGGCCGCGACCGCCCCGCGCGGCGTGTTGGCGAGGGCCTCGCCCCGAGGGGCCGCGAGGGCCGCGAAGGCGAGCGCGAGGAGCGGGGCGCGGGGCGTCATGAACAACATCGGAGCGTACGCTACGGACGAGGTCAAATTCCCCGCGGCCGTTGCGCGGCGCCGTCCGGTTGCGGCACAGTCCGGCCGATGACGCGCCCCGCCGCCGCCCTCGCCCTGGCGCTCTCCCTCGCGGCCGGCGCGGCGCCCCGGGCGGCGCGCGCGTTCACCGTGCAGGTGCTCGCGGCGACGGAGCTCCAGGTCGAGCCGCGCCTCGCCCCCGACCGCTCGTCGCTCGCGCTGCGCGTCCACCTGCAGGACGACCGCGGCCGCCCGATCGCGGGTCGCGCCGTCGCGCTCGAGCTCCGCGTCGACGACGTCCCGCGCCCGCCGGTCGCGCTCGCGCTCGGGCCCGGCGGCGAGGCCACCCACGTGGTGCCCGTCGGCCGCGGCGACCGCGTCGTCGAAGCGCGCGTGCGCTACGAGGGCGACGCGCGCACCGCCCCGCAGGAGCGCGCCGTCCGCGTCGGGCTCAACGTCCCCTACGTCACGGTCGACGTCGTGGTGCCGCCGGGCGGCGTCGAGCTCGGCGGCCCGCCCGCGCCCTTCGTGGTCACGCTCCACGTCGGCGAGGTGGTCGACTTCTCGCCGCACGGCGCGGTGGTCGAGCTGCGCGAGGGCGAGCGCTCGCTCGCCGAGGGCTTCGCCGACGCCACCGGGCGCGCGGTGCTGCACGTGCGGCCCGACGTCTTCCGCGAGCCGCGGGTGTACCGGGTGCGCGCGGTGACGAGCGTCGACGGCGAGCGCGTCGAGGGCCCCGGGCGCGACCTGCTGGTGCGCGCGCGGACGGCCGTGTCGCTCGTCCGCGTCGGCGAGCCCGGCGACCCGTCGGCGCCGGTGGCCCTCGAGGGCGCGCTCATCACGCTCACGCGCGCCCCCGTGGCCGACGCGCCCGTCCGCGTGCTGCGCGGGTCGGTGACGGTGGCGGGCGCGCGCACCGACGCGGGCGGCGGCTTCCGCGTGCGGCTCCCCGCGGAGCTCCTCGCCGAGCCCGACGTGTCGGTGCGCGCGTCGTTCGAGCCCACCGAGCCGTGGTACGGCGCGAGCGAGAGCCCCGCGGTGGCGCTGACGGGCCCGGCGCCGCGGCGCGTCCACTGGGCGTGGGTGGTCGCCCCGGCGGCGCTGGCGGCGGCCGCGGCGGCGCTGGCGGCGGTGCGCGCGCGACGTCGCGGGGACGCGTCGGGCGAGGCGCCCGCGGTGCCCCCGGCGGCCGAGGGGGTCGTGCGCGTCGAGCACGTGCGCGCGGGGGCGGCGGCGGGGCTGCGCGTGCGCTTCGAAGCGGTCGACCGCGCGACGGCGCGCCCGGTGGAGGACGTCTGCGCGCGCTGGGCCGGCGGCGAGTGGGTGCCCGCGGGCGAGGCCGTGGCGGTGCAGCCCGCGCGCAGGATCGAGTTCGAAGTGGGCGCGCCCGGGTACAGCCCGCGCAAGGTGACCGGGGAGTTCGCGCGACCGGGGGAGTACGTGGTGCGCGTGCAGTTGCGCACCTGGCGCGAGGAGCTCTTCGAGCGCGCGCGGCCGTGGCTGCGGAAGGCGTCGGGGCGCGCGATGCCGACGCTCCGCGAGGCCCTCGGCGCGCGCGCCGCCACGCCCGCCGCGGTCTCCTTCGTCGAGCACGTGGAACAGGGTTGCTACGCGCCCGACGCGCCCACCGCGCGCGACGTCGCGCGCGCCGAGGAGCTCGCCGCCGCGCTCGACACCGACGTGCCCCCGCTGCGTCCGTGATTGAACCCGCGGCCCGGGCCGCCGTATAGTCTCGCCCCTCGCGGCGGCGGCGGACAGTCGCGGCCGAGCGAAGAGCTCCGGGAGGAGCCGTGCCGCCCATGGATGTTGTCGTGTGGATCGTGGTCGCCGTCGTCGTCGTGGCGGTGGCGGCGTACCTGCTGACCCGCAAGCCCGCGCTCCCCGCGCCCGAGGAGGAGAAGCGGCTCCCGCCGGCGGAGGCGAAGCCCGCCGAGGCGCCCGCGGAGAAGGCCCCCGAGCGCCCCGCCGAGCGCGCGGAGACCTCGCCGGCGAAGCCCTCCGAGCGCCCCTCGGAGAAGGCCCCCGAGCGCCCTTCGGAGCGCCCCGCGGAGGCGCCGTCGACCTCGGCGCGCCCCGCGCCCGCGGAGGCCCCCGAGCCCGCGCGCCCTGCCACCGAGCGGCCCGCGCCCGAGGCCCCGACGAAGGCCGCCGAGCCCGCGCCCGAGGCCCCCGCGAAGCCCGCGCGCAAGGAGGACCGGGCCCGCAACGTCGCCGCGCTCGAGAAGGGCCTCGCGCAGACGCGGACGGGCTGGATGCAGCGGCTGTTCGCGGTGTTCACCGGGAAGAAGGAGATCGACCCGGCCCTGCTCGACGCGATCGAGGAGACGCTTCTCACGGGCGACGTCGGCGCGGCGACCACGAAGCGCCTCGTCGACGGGCTCAAGGAGCGCCTCGACCGCAAGGAGCTCGCCGACGCCGACCGCGTGTGGGACGCGCTCAAGGCCGACTCGCTCGCGATCCTCGACGTCGGCGCCGGGCCCTTCGGCGGGGCCGCGCCCGCGAAGCCGCTGGTGATCCTGATGGCCGGGGTCAACGGCGCGGGCAAGACCACCACGATCGCGAAGCTCGCGACGCGCTACAAGGAGGAGGGCCGCTCGGTGCTGCTCGCGGCGGGCGACACCTTCCGCGCGGCCGCGGTGGCGCAGCTCGAGATGTGGGGCAAGCGCGTCGGGGTGCCGGTGCACAAGGGCAAGGAGGGCGCGAAGCCCGGCGCGGTGGTGTTCGAAGCGGTGAAGCGCGGGCTCGACGAGGGCTTCGACGTGGTGATCGCCGACACCGCCGGGCGGCTCCAGACCAAGGCGCCGCTGATGGAAGAGCTCCGGAAGATCCGCGAGGCCTGCGGCAAGGCGTCGCCCGGGGCCCCGCAGGAGGTGCTGCTGGTGCTCGACGCCACCACGGGGCAGAACGCGATCATCCAGGCGGAGGAGTTCTCCAAGGCGCTGCCGCTGACGGGGGTGGTGCTCACCAAGCTCGACGGGACGGCCAAGGGCGGCGTGATCCTCGCAGTGGCCGAGGCATTCAAGCTGCCGGTGCGCTTCATCGGCGTCGGTGAGAAGAGCGATGACCTCCGTGAGTTCGACGCCCGCGATTTCGTCGACGCCCTCTTCGCGCGCGGCGGTGACAACCCCGCGGCGTGAGGCGGCGCCAACCCCCGTTGCAAGCGCCAAATCCCCTTCCAGCCACGGCCCAGATTTGCATTGCGACGCGGGAAACACCGATGATATAGTCCGCCGCACTTTGACGAATTTCCCTGCGATTTCCAGCACTTGGCCGTCGCGGGGCCGCGAGAGGATCCGGGGCGCGCGCCGCGCCTCGCACGGGAGAGAGCAACAGGGGTGACGATGGGCCGCAAGACGATCGCCCGGTTCCTGCTGACGACGACGCTGATGGGGCTCCCGCTGACCGCGGCGGCCCAGCAGCAGCCCGCGCAGCCGCAACCGCAGCAGGCCGGTGGGTCTGACATGGACTTCTCCCAGCCGGAGCAGCCCGCGCAGCCGGAGCAGCCCGCCCCTGGCGGGGACACGGCTTCCCCCTCGGGGACGCAGCTCCAGCTCGACGTGCCCGGCGGGGAGGTGGCCGCGCAGCACCACCCCTTCCAGGAAGACATCTACGCGGTGCAGCAGATCTTCGCGCTGCGCAACCGCCGCCTGGAGCTCTCCCCCACCGCGAACTTCTCGCTCAACGACCCGTTCGTGCAGCACACGGGCTTCGGGCTCAACGCCAACTACTGGATCAGCAACGTGCTGGCGGTGGGCGTGACGGGCGTGTTCTTCCAGGGGCTCAACGTCCCCTCGGACGTGAACCTCTTCGTCGGCCGCTCGACCAACCTCGTGGTGCCGATCAACGAGTACCAGCTCGCGGCCGCGGTCAACTTCTCGTACGTGCCCCTGTATGGGAAGTTCTCGATGTTCTCCCGGTACATCTTCCACTGGGATTTGTACGTGTCGGCGGGCGTCGGGATCATGCGGTCGCGGCCGATCCCCGCGATCGACCCGGAGACCCGCACCTTCGACTGGAACACCGCGATCCTCTTCGACGCGAACATCGGCGTGCGGATCTTCTTCACGCGCTCGGTGGGCCTGACGCTCGAGCTGCGCAACTTCGTCTACCCCGAGCAGCTCGAGAACACCGCGATCGCGCCCGACACGCAGTCGACGTGCCCGCGCTGCCGCCGCAGCAACACCACGTGGAACGGTGAGACCCGCCTCACCGACAACGTCATGGTGTCGGTGGGCCTCACGGTCTTCCTGCCCTTCACCTTCAACTACCGCCTGCCGAAGTGAGGACTCCGTCGATGAAGCGACTGATCGGCACGCTGGCCCTCGCCGGGGCCGCCCTCGCCGCGAACCCCGCGCAGGCGCAGGAGATCCAGATCCGCGGCCCGCTGGCCGGCGCGAGCTCGGTGTCGCGCCTCGTGCGCTACCGGGAGGGCCGCTTCGCGGTGACGCCGCTCTTCGGCATCTCGCTGCAGGACACCTTCTCCCGCGACCTCTTCTTCGGCGCGCGCGCCGAGTACCACTTCACCGACTGGCTCGGCGTCGGCGTGATGGGCGCGGTGGCCCCCGTCCACCTCGACACCTCGCTCACCGACCAGGTGAAGACCAACTCGGTGCCGTCGAACCTCGCGCAGGTGCCGCGGGCGTCGCAGTTTCCCAACCAGATCGGGCGCCGCAACTGGATGGCGGACGTGCACCTCACGTTCATCCCGCTGCGCGGGAAGTTCGCGCTCTTCCAGAGCCTCGTGGCCGACGTGGACTTCTTCCTCTTCGCCGGCGCGGCCTTCGTCGGCCTCGAGGAGCGCGCGGACACCTGCCTCACCAACAACGGCGAGACGGCGGGCGCGGGCTGCACCACGGGCGACGAGCGGGCGCGCAACAACAGCCAGACGGCGCGCGCCTCCCGCGTGGCCATCGCGCCGACCTTTGGCGCCGGGCTCAACTTCTACATCACCCGCTTCCTCTCGATCAATTTCGAGTACCGCGCGACGCCCTTCTCCTGGAACACCTCGGGCACCGACGAGAACAGCACCGCCCTGCGCTGCGGGCTCGCCGGCAACGAGGTCTGCACGGGCTTCTCGGACTACGCGGCGACCTACTTCGCCCGCACCCCGCGCGACCGCCGCACCATCATCGACTCGAACGACCGCTCGCTGTCGTTCAACCAGATGTTCACCATCGGCGTGTCGATCTTCCTCCCGACCTCGCCGCGCATCAGCCCCTGAGCGGGCCCTTTCCCCTCTCCTCTCCCCGCGCGTGATCTCCCTCGCCTCCGCGCACGACCGCGCCCGATGGAACGGCTACGTCGAGCGCCACCCGCACGCCTCCGTCTACCACCGCTGGGAGTGGCTCGAGGTCTTCGAGCGCACCTACGGCGCGCGCGCCTTCCCGCTGATGGCGCGCTACGGCGGCGCGGTCACCGGCGTGCTCCCGCTCGTCCGCGTCGGGCCGCCGGGGGCGCCCGGCAAGCTGGTGGCGCTCCCGTGGTTCGGCCACGGCGGCGCGGTGGCCGACGACGACGCGACGTGGCGCTGCCTGCTCGACGCGGCAGGCGCGCTGCGCGGCGAGCTCGGCGCGGCCCACGTCGAGCTCCGCCACGCGCACGAGGTCCCCGCGGGGGCGCTCCCGACGCGCGAGGGCAAGGTGCTGATGCGCCTCGACGTCTCGGTCGGCGAGGAGGCGCTGCTCAAGGCCGTCGGCGCCAAGACCCGCGCGGACGTCCGCCGCCCCGAGAAGGAGGGCATGACCGCGCACGTCGGCGGGGCCGAGCTCATCGGGGAGTTCCACGCGGTGTACGCCGACGTGATGCGCGACCTCGGGAGCCCGTCGCACGACCGCGCGCTCTTCGAAGGCGCCGCCCGCGCGATGCCCGACCGCACCTTCGTCGTGGTGGTCCGCTACGAGGGCGGCGCCGTCGGCGGGGGCTTCCTCGCGGGCATGGGCGACACGCTCGAGATCCCCTGCGCGGGCACGCGCCACGGCTTCGCGCGCCTCCGCGGCAACATGCTCCTCTACTGGACGGTGATCCGCGAGGCGATGCGCCGGGGCTACCGGTCCTTCTCCTTCGGCCGCTCGAGCGAGGACTCGGGCACCTACACCTTCAAGAAGAACTGGGGCGCCCGCCCGACGCCCCTCCCCTACCACTACCTCCTGCCGCCCGGCCGTACGCTGCCCGCGAGCGCCGGCGAGTCGCCCGTGCTCGCCCGCGTGAGCGAGGCCTGGAAGCGCCTCCCCGTCGGCCTCACCGAGCGCGTCGGCCCGCGGCTCGTCCGCTGGCTCCCGTAGCGGCCGTTGCGCCGCGGTGTTGGGGCGTGATACCGCGTCGGCCGTGCACCCACCGCTCGCCGGCTTCCGCAGCGTGCGCGGCCACGACGCAGCGATCGAGCTCCTCCGGCGCGCGCTCGCGGCCGACCGCGTCGCGAGCGTCTACCTCTTCGCCGGCCCCCAGGGCGTCGGCAAAGACCGCGTCGCCCACGCCCTCGCGCAGACGCTCAACTGCCAGGCGCGCACGCCCGACGGCGACGCCTGCGGCGCGTGCCCGCCGTGCCACAAGATCGACGCCGGCGTGCACCCCGACCTCCTCGTGCTCCAGCGCGAGCGGCGCGACCCGCTCAAGGACTCCGAGGCCGAGCGCGACCGCCACAAGCGCCGCGAGGACATCCCCGAGTCCGAGCTCCGGCAGAACCTCACCGTCGAGCAGGTGGAGGAGGTGCTCGCGCGCATGCCCTTCCGCCCCCACGAGGGCGGCTCGCGCGTGGTGGTCGTCCGCGAGGCCGAGCGCCTCCTCCCGCAGGCCGCCAACAAGCTCCTGAAGACGCTCGAGGAGCCCCCGCGCGACACCCACTTCGTGCTCGTGACCCACCGGCCCTCGTCGCTGCTCTCCACCATCCGCTCGCGCTGCCAGATCGTCCGCTTCGGGCTGCTCGCGCAGGCCGACGTCGCCGCCGTGCTCGCGTCGCTCGAGGTCGACGCGGCCGTCGCGCCGCTCGGCGACGGCTCGGTGGGCCGCGCCCTCGCCTTCCGCGACGCCGAGGAGCGCGCGCGCCGCGAGGCCCTCAAGGACGAGGTGCTCGCCTCGCTGCGCGCCGGCCAGCCCGGCGCCATCGTCGCCGTCGGCGAGCGCTTCAAAGACCTCGACCGCCGCGACGCCGACGCCGTGCTCACCCTCCTCCAGCGCCACTTCCGCGGCGAGGCCGTGCAGGGCGCCGCCGAGCCCCGCCGCGCCGCCGTCAACGCCCAGCGCGGTGACGTCGTCCGCGAGGCCCAGGAGCTGCTCGACGGCGCCGGCAACCTCAACGTTCAGCTCACCGTCGAGGCGATGCTCGTCCGCCTGCGCGAGGTGCGGCCGTGAGCGACCCGCAGCGCCCCCCGCGGCCCTCGCGCCAGCCCCCGCGCGACCCGCAGGCCGAGCCCCCGCGGCCCTCGAAGCGCCCGCCGCCGCAGGGTCAAAACCACCCCCACGGCCCGCCGCGCCCCCCCGCCCCGGGACAGGGCCGACCGCAGGGCCCGCCCCGCCCCTCGAAGCGCCCGCCGCCGCCCGCGCCGCAGGGGGGAAGGGTTCCGCCCGGCCCGGCCGCCCCGACGCCCCCGCAAGGCCCGCCACGGCCCTCGCGGCGCCCGCCTCAGCCTGCGCCCGCCCACGAGGCCCCGCGCCCCTCGCGACGCCCGGACGGGCGCCCCGAAGGCCGCCACGAGGGTCGCCGCGACGAGCGCCGCGACGGACGACCGCCGCGACCTCACCACGACGGCCCGCGACCGCCGCGCCCGGCGGGGGAGATCCCGCGGCCCCCGCGGCTCCCGTCGGACGCCCGCCCCCCGCGCGCGGAGCCCCCCCGCGCCGAGCCCCCGCGTGTCGAGCCGCCTCGCGCGGAGCCCGCCCGCGTGGAGCCCCCGCGTGCGAGCGCGCCGCCGGCGGCCCCCGAGGCGCCGCGGCGCGTGGCGCTCCCGCTGCTGGCCGACGCGCCCGCGGTGGACGATCTCGGCGAGCCGGACTTCCCCGAGGGCGATTGGCCCGACCACGGCGTGCTGCTCAACGTCGCGTACGTGCGCCGCGAGGACGGCGCGCGGGCGGTCGCGTGCGACGCGGGCGGGATGGCGCTGCGGCGCGGCGAGGCGGTGTTCGTCGAGGGCGAGCGCGGCGTCGACCTGGCGACGGTGGCGACGGCGCCGCGGCGGGAGTTCGTGGTCGGGCGGCCGGCGCTGCGGGTGGCGCGGCGGGCTTCGAAGGGCGACCTCGAGGCCGAGTCGCGCGCGCGGCTGCGGGAGGCGCAGGCGCGGCGCGTCGCGGTGGAGCTCGCCCGCTCGCGCGACCTCGCTGCCAAGGTCGTGCGCGTGGAGTGCACGCCCTCGGGCAACCGCACGGTGGTGTACCTCGCGAGCGAGGAGCGCGTCGACCTCAAGGACTTCGGCCGCGCCATCGCCACGGCCCTGCGCGGGCGCGTCGACATCCGGCACGTCGGCGTGCGCGACGCGGCCAAGGCGATCGGCGGCGTCGGGCCCTGCGGGCTCCAGCTCTGCTGCAACACCTTCCTCGCGGACTTCGCCCCGGTGTCCATCCGCCACGCGAAGGACCAGGGGCTCGCGCTCAACCCGCAGCGCGTGTCGGGCGTGTGCGGCCGGCTGATGTGCTGCCTCGTCTACGAGGACGCCTTCTACCGCCAGCAGCGCGCCCTCTTCCCCAAGCAGAACAAGCGCGTCGCCACGCCGCGCGGCGAGGGGCGCGTGCGCGACGTCGACGTGCTCGCCCGCACCGTCCGCGTGCTCTTCCCCGACGGGCAGACCGAGTCGTTCACCGTGGAGGACGTGCGCGCGATCGCCCCGCCGCCCGGCGGCCGCGAGGCGCCCGACGACGGCGAGGCGTGACGCGGCTCAGGCCGCCCAGCGGATCGTGACCGCGGCGACGTGGAGCAGCCGGTGCCCGCAGCGCAGCGTCGCGCGCCACAGCGCCGTCGCGCGCCCCTCGCCCGGCGCGAGCTGGAGCGCCTCCAGGCCCACCGGCAGCGCCGCGTCCGCGCCGCGGAAGCGCGCCGTCACCGCGGGCCGGTACGACGGGACCCGCGCCTCGATCACGGGCGCGTCGGCGAGGTGCGTGAGCGCGATGCGCTCGCCGCCGCGGAGGTGCGGCGCGACCCACGCGCGCTCGGCGGCCACCTGGCTGAAGCGCTCGTCGAAATCCTCGGGGAGGAAGGGCGCGCGGGCCCGGCTCCAGGCCGCGTCGTAGGTGCCGGCGCGCGCGACGCGGGGCCGCCACGCGGGCGAGACGGGCGTCCAGAGCACCGGCTCGGGCGCGTCGCCGGGGCGGCGGACGAGGTCGTCGGGGTCTTCGACGGCGGGGAGCGGCCGGTCGCGCAGCGCCGCGAGGTCGCGGAGGTCGGGCGGGACGAAGCCCGCGCCGAGGGGGTTGCGCGCGTCCGAGGCGCCGGGCCCGAAGCGCCCGCCGAAGGCGTTGGCGGGCGTGAGCGCGACGCGGCGGAAGGGCGCCGGCGCGGTGCAGAAGGGCGCGGCGTGGCCCGTGAAGGCGCGCGGGCCGAACACCCGCATCGCGCGGCGCAGCGGGCCCACCTCCACCGCGGCGTCGAGGACGGTCACCGCGCGGCCGCCGGGCGCCACGGCCTCGCCGTCGATCAGCACGTCGGTGCGGCGTCGCGGGAGGTGGACGACCCCCGGCCGGCGCACCCACGCGTCGTCGCCTTCGCCCTCGCACACGTCGGCGAGGTCGACCGGGCGCTGCTCGGGCAGGAGCGGCGCGTCGGGCGTGAGCGCGAAGGTCGCCTGCACCACCACGTGGAGCGTGTCGACGCCGTCCTCGTCGGGGATCGCGAAGAGCTTCGCGGGGAGCTTCGTCTCGTTGCGGAGCTGGAGCATCAGTTGATCCGCACGACGGCGCCCTGGATGCGCTGCTGCTCCGAGGCGACCGACACGACGTTGACGCCGCGGGTGACGACGCGCCCGTCGGCGTGGAGCGTGAGGCTCGCCTCGCCGCACACCAGGGTGATCGAGTCGTCCGCGCGGATCACCTGCGTCGACACGGGCGCGGCCTCGTCGACGACGTCATCGACGGGGTCTTCGAGCATGCCGACGACGACGGGGCGGGACGGGTCGTCGCCTTCGAAGACGGCGAGGAGCTCGCGGCCCGCCGCCGCGCGCCGCAGCAGGTGGCGGGGCATCGTGTGAAGGAGGCGCGCGTCGGCCTCGCCGTGGCCCTCGACCCGCACGCGGACGGGCCCGTGGGCCTCGGCCCGGACGAGCCGGACCACCCGCGTCGGGGGCGCGTGCGGGGCCGGCGCGGCGTTCGCGTCGAGGTCGCGTCCCTCCGCGCTCATCCGCGCGCCCACAGGAAGGCCACGACCGCGAACGCCGCGAGCGCGACGACGCCCACTGCCCACGCCACCGCGGTGAGCGCTTGCGACGCTCCAGGAGCCGGGGGTGCCGGCGGCGTCACGGGCGGGGGCGTGAGGGCCCGCGGCGGGGGCGGCAGGGGCGGCAGGGGCGGCGGCGGGAGGCCGACGGGCGCGCGGAGCGAGGCGGGGGTGGCGACGAGCGTCCCGCTGGGGTCGTTCATCGGGAGCGGGGGGATCGTGTCGAGCAAGGCGGCGATCGGGGCGGTCGAGGACGCCGCGGCCACGGGATCCGCCCGGCGGAACGGGTCGAGCACCGTGCGGTTGCCGTCCTCCTCGGCGGCGGCCGGCGGCGGCTTCACCACCGTGGCCTGGTCGTCTTCGACGGGCGCGGGCGTGCCCTGCAGCACGTGGGTGTCCCACGCGGTGGGCTGGCGGGCGGCGGGCGTCTGCTCGTTCAACATCCGCGCGAGCGCCGAAGGGCCCGCGGGCGTCGGGGCGGGCGTCGGGGCCGGCGGCGGGCGGCGGACCGTGGGAGGGTCGGGCGCAAGCTCCGGCAGCGGGCCCGACACCGGCATCGGCGCCGGCGTGAACACACGTGCGGCGCCGCCGTGGGCGGGCACGAGCGGCGGGGGCGCGACGGCGGGGTCGTCCGCGGGCAGAACGATCGAGTGGAGCAGCGAGTCGGCGCCCTTCGGCGCGGGGCTGGGGGCGAGCAGGCGCTGGAGCGGCGACAGGGGCTCCTCCCACGCGGCGTCGAGGGCCCTCTGGAGGGCGGCGACGTCGGCG
Source organism: Polyangiales bacterium (assembly GCA_046351555.1). GTDB lineage: Bacteria > Myxococcota_A > Polyangia > Polyangiales > CAISKJ01. The sequence continues at coordinate 124,079 of JAXLYI010000021.1, read as the reverse complement.
AAGCGCGCCGCGGGGTCGGTCGCCATCGCCGTGGAGAGCGCGCGCCAGACGGCGGGCGGCACGTCGACCCGGCGCCTCGCTTCGGAGACGCGCCCGACGGTGTCGCCGACGTCGGGGGGCAGCGCGAGGAGCTCGGTGCAGAGCGCGCCGAGCGCGAAGACGTCGCTGCGCGCGGTGGGGGCGCCGCGGAGGAGCTCGGGCGCGTCGGTGACGAGCAGGCGGGCGCTGCGCGGGTCGGCGTCGTCGGGCGCGTCGAGGTGGCCGTGGAGCCCGAGGTCGACGAGCAGCGCGCCCATCCCGCGCACGGGCTTCGGCGGGACGACGACGGCGCCCGGGGCGATCGAGCCCGCGAAGAGGGGCTGCGGCGCGGCGTGGGCGGCGCGCAGCGCGTCGGCGACGGAGGCGATCGCGGCGCGCAGGAGGTCGAGGTCGACGAGGCGGCTCTGCGCGCGGGCCTCGTCGAGGAGCGCGCCGGCGGACGCCCCGGGGAGCTCTTCGAAGACCACCCAGGGGCGTCCCCCGTGGAGCCCGTGGGCGAGCACCGCGGGCACCGCGTCGTGGCGGAACACCTTGCGGGCGCGCACCGCCGCGAGCATCGCCGGCGGGAGCTCGGCCCCGTCGACCGCGCGGAGGAACTTCACGCTGACCGCCGCGCCTTGACGCCGGGCGTCCTCGGCGCGCCAGGTCTCGCCGGCGCCGCGGTCGGGGACGCGGGCGAGGAGCTTGTAGCGGTCGCCGACGAGGGTACCTGCGAGGGTCGTTGGCATCGGGAGGGGTCGCGGGGGGCGGGGGTTGTGGGGCGCGGCGGCCGACGACGTTCGCGCGATCGGGGCGGTGGGGCAAGCGGTTTGCATCGTTCACCCCATCCAGTCGGCGGGCTCGACGAAGCGCACGTCGCGGAACTCACGCCGCGCCTCGACCGCGCGCCGCACGCTGTCGTGCACCACCACGCCCGTCACGCACTCCGCGAGGCGGAACATCAGCAGCCCCATCGCGCGGGCCGGGTCGATCGCGAGCGCGTCGATGTCCGCGTCGAGGAGGCGCGACGCGGTGCCCGGCCCGTACGCCGTCCCCGCGGGGGAGGCCGCCCGCACGAGCCCGACGAGGTTGACCGCGCTGTACCCGCGGAGCTCCAGGCCCGTCTCCTCGCCGACGATGACGGCGGGGTAGGCGTCGAGGTTGTCGACGCCGCAGCCGCGCAGGCAGGCGACGAGGTCGTCGCGCATCAGCGGGACCGACGGCGACCAGGAGAGCGGGGCGGTGTCCTCCTCGTACTCCTCGACCACCTCGACGACGAGCGGCTCGTCCGGCGGTGCGGCGAAGCGCGCCCCGCGGAACCAGCCCGCGTCCCCGACGTACGGCAGCGGGCGGAGGAGCATGGTGTCGTCCCCGTGGGCGGCCCCGAGCATGCTGTAGGGAGCTCGTCTCATGGGCGCCCCTCAGCGCCTCCCGCGCCGAGCCGCGCGGTCCCTGACGTAGTCCTCGCCGGCGTCGTTGTCGGTGTAGATGGCGGCGTTCCACCGCTTGCCGATGACGAAGGGGCGGAGCCGCGCGGACACCGCGTCGAGGCGGGCGACGAGGCCGCCCGGCGCGAGGTACTTCTCGTCCCGCCGCGCCTCGTTCGCGACGGGGCACCGGCCCGCGTCGGTGTCCGCGCGCACCGCGATCTTGGTCAACTGCTCGCTCACGAACTCGGAGTACTTCGTGTGGCGGAAGTGAAACTGCCGCCCGCACTGGTCCATCACCGCGTGCGCGTAGGCCCGCTTGAAATCCGCCGAGGACTTCGAGGCCCGCCCCTTCCTCGGCCAGTTCCCCTCCGTCGACAGCGCGTACGGCCCGGGCAGCCACGCCCCGTTGGCCGCCGCGTTGATGTCGTACCCGGTAAACTCCTGCGGCGCGAGCATGCTCTGCACCTGCTTCCGGTAGCCGCCGAGGCTGGCGTCGTCCCCAACCCAGCGGAGCACGGCGTTGCCCTTGAGCGACTCGTTGCCCGGGATCAGGTGGTGGGCCGAGAACACCACCTCGTACGTCACCGCCTCCTCGCTGGGCGCGAAGGTCGCGATGGTCTTCTTGCCGTCCTTCACGCGGGGCCCGGGCGCGAACCGCAGCGTCACCTGAACGCCCTCCGGCTTCGCGTGCCCCGCCTCCGCCAGGGCCGCGTCGAGCAGCCCGGCGTCGTTGGGGGGGATCCGCTCCTCGGGGTTCGCAGGCTTCAACGCGCCGCCCGGCGGGGAGCGTCGGCCGTGCCACGGGCACACCCTCTCGTCGTGCGCCTCCGGCGCCGTCATCCCGAACGCGATCGCTTCACCGATCTCCATCGCTTCACCCGTTACCCTTCCGCGTCCGCCAGCCCCGTGGCCCACCGCCCCCGCCACGCCCCGCCGAGGGCCCCGCGCGCCCACCGCGCGTGCCGCGGCCCGAGCGCCGCCGCGCCCTCCGCCCACGGCTCCCACGCGCGCCGCCCCCAGCGCCAGGGCGCGCCCTCCGCCGCCGCCAACCTCTCGCGCCACCGCCCGTCCTCGCGGACGCGCTGCGCGGTGTCCTCGGGCTCCTCGGGGAGGTCGTCGCGCACCACCACCGGCGGCGCCTCGCCGCCCAGCACCACGTACGCCGCCTCGCGCAGCGCGTTGCTCGCCGGGAGCGCCAGCGTTTCGCCCCACGCGTCGAGCAGCGCGCGGTGGTCGCCCGCCAGCGCCAGCGCCGCCGGGAGCGCGCCCGTCGCCCCCTCCCGCGCCCACGCGTCGCAGAGCCGCTCGCGGTCGTCGCCGTCGCCCGACACCGCCAGCGTCGCCCACGCGAGGTCGCAGCGCGCGCCGTCCCACCGCCGCGCCACGTCGAGCGCGAGCGCGTCGGACGCGCGCCCCGCCGCGTCGAGCACGGCCTCGCGCCACCCGCGGTCGCTCGCGCAGCCGGCCATCGCGTCGAGCGCGAGCTCCGCCGGCACGGGCTCCCCCGCCCGGAGCAGCGCGCACACCCCCGCGGCCCGCAGCGCCCCCGCACCACGACGCACGGCGCGCGACGCCACCTTCGCCGCGCGCGGATCGTTCGTGTACGAAAGAACCTCCACCGCGACCGCCCGCGCGCTCTCCCCGCCGTCGGCCAGCCAGGCATCCACGGTGGCCCGGGCGTGGTCGTTCGGTACCCGAACCAACGCGTCGCGGAGGGCCACGTGGGCCTCGCGGTCGAAGGCCCTCCCCGCGAGCGCGTCGAGGGGCGAACCGCCCGACGCCGCGATGAAGGCGCTGACGAAGCGGTCGCCGACGCCCCGGGCCTCGCCGGGCGGGTCGGCCAGCGGAGCCGCGTGGTCGGCGAAGAGCGCGAGGGCGTCGCAGTGGGCCCCGACGCGCTCGACCAGCGAGCGGGTCTGCCGGACGTTGCCGTCGAGCAGAACCACCGACCGACGCAGCCGGGCGTAGAGCACCGACGCCTCCTCGGCGTGCTGGCGCAGGATGTCGGCGCGCGGCGAGCGCATCACAGCCCCCCCGGGGCGACGAGGCGGGCGGCGCCGCGGAGGCCGTCGTCGGAGAAGTTCCAGACGAGCGCCGGGCCCTCCGACCAGCCGCGGTGGAGGAAGGTGGCCGCGAGCGCGAGCTGCATCGCGCCGAGGGCCGCGCAGGGGTCGCCGAAGCACTCCACGGGGTGGCGAACCGCGGCGCCCTCGGCGAGGAGACCGTGGCAACGTCGCGCGGCGACGCCCCACTCGCGGGCGTTCCACGACTCGCCGTTGAGGCCGAGCCAGAGCGAGCGGGCGGGCGATGCGTCGGCCGGGAGCACGGCCTGCACCGCGCGCGTGAGGCCCGCCGCCGTCATGGGCTCCTCGCCCGCGGGCGTGAAGGGGTCGCTCGCCACCCCCACATGCGTGATCGTCGCCAGCGCGTCGCCCGACGCAGCCGTGACGCAGAGGGCCGCGGCCCCCTCGCCCGGGATGAAGCCCTCCATCGCGTCGTCGGCGAGGAGCCGGCCGGCGCGCTGGAGGTCGTCGAGCGCCGCGAGGTCGAGGCGCGTCCCGGCCGCGACCACCAGCACCGCCGACGCTTCACCCTGCGCGATGCGGTGGGCCGCGTCGAGGAGCGCGACGTACACGCCCGCCGCGCCCGCCCGGAGCCCGCGGCTCGCCGCGCCGTCGACGCTCTCCCCGAAGGCACCGGCGAGGTCGTCGGCCAGCATCGCCGCGGCGTCGTCGGGGAGGTCGCTCACCACGAGGCACGGCGCGCCGCGCAGCGCGACCGCCTCCAACGCCTCACCAACCGCCGCGGCCGCGAGGCGGAGCGTCCGGCGGTGGCGCGCGCTGCGGGGCGCGTCGTCGTACACCTCCAGCGCCGGCAGCGCGTCGTCGGGCACGAGCGCCATCCGCAGCGGCGCGAGCCCGCGCGTCATCACGGAGGTCTCACCGTAGCGGGAGAGGCCCGCCCGCACGGACGCGGCGCACTCCAGGGCGCCGTTGCCCACGCTGCTCACCATCCCCACCGCCCGCACCGACAGAGCCTCCACGCGCGTCTCCCGTTTCAGCCGAAGGCGTTCTTCCGGTTGTGGGTGAGCGAGTCGCCGAGGCGGCACACGTTCTGCCCGTCGAACTTCACGTCGAAGCTGTAGAGCACGAACTCCGCCGCGCCCTTGATGCTCCCCGACGCGACGCCGCCGGCGCTGCCCGCCTCGTCGCCGCTGCTCTGGGCGTACTGAGCTCCCTTCGTCGCCGGCATCGCGCCGTCGACCTTCACCGACGTGGGGCCGCCCGAGACGTCCGCGCTCCGCGCGATGTTGGGGTACGGGATCGGCACCGGCCCCGCGGGAGACGGCGTCAAACACACGTCGGGGAAGGCGATGCTCATCCCGTTGCTCCCGCCGTGCGCCACGCCACGGCCGTTGGTGTACACGCTCTGCGCCATCGCCCGCTCCTCAGTTCTGCGTGATCTGCGAGCCCTGGAGGCTCACCGCGCCGCTGGTCTTCACCGTCACCTTGTCGCCGTTGAGCTCGACCTTCGCGCCGCCCTTCGTCTGGAGCACGATCTTGTCCTCGCCCATCTCGATGCGCGTCTCGCCGCAGTGGAGCGCGACCCCCTTGGGCACCTTGAGGGCGTAGCGCTCCGTGCTCATCTCCGCGGCGGCGTCGTCGCCGACCTTCACGCGGTGGTGCTTCGGCGCGGTGGTGGTGACGTCGTCGGGCGTCATCGTGGTGGCCGTCCCCGAGCCGCCGCCGACCTCCAGCACGAGCCCGTCGGCGGTGGAGACGCGCCCCCGCTCGTCGGCGTGGACGGTGAGCGTGGCGTGGACGGTGAGCGTGTGGTGGCCGCCGACGTCGTGGGTGTCGTTGCCCGTCACCGTGAGCGTGCGGTCGCGCTCGACCGAGTGGGTCTCGTGGCCGCCGACGTCGACGGTGTGGTCGCGGCCGACGTACCGGCTCTCGTCGCGCATCACCTCGGCGCGCGCGTCGCGGCCGACGGAGAGCGCCCGGTCGTGGAGCACCTCGACCCGCTGGTCGCGCTGGGCCCGCACGTACACCTCCTCGCTGCCGGCGAGGTCTTCGAAGCGGAGCTCGTTGTAGCCCTCCGAGCGCGGCGAGCTCCGCGTGCGGATCGCGCTCTGCGTCTTGTGCCGCGGCAGCTCGACCGGCGGCACGTTGACCGCGTTGGGCAGGCAGCCCGCGACGTAGGGCCGGTCGGGGTCGCCGTCGACGAAATGGACCACCACCTCCATCCCGACGCGCGGCGTGAAGTGGAAGCCCCAGTGCGGCCCCGCCCAGGGCTGCATCACGCGGAGCCAGCAGGAGGTGCGCTGCGCGTCCTGCGGGGCGCGGCGGCGCGCGGGGCGGTCCCACGGGAAGCGCACGAGCACACGCCCGTAGTGGTCGGTGCAGATCTCCTCGTCGCTGCCGGGCTCGGCCGTCACCACCGCGATCTGCGCGTGCTCGGCGCGAGGCCGCGGCGGGGCGGGCGGGGCCCACGCGCGGGCGACGGGGACGCACTCGAAGGTGTTGCGGTAGCGGTCGTGCCCGGTGGCCCCGCGGCCGTCGGCGAGCGACTCGTCCGGCGCGTGCCCGACGTGCAGCACCGCCGTCACCAGGAACTCCCCCTCCAGCGCCCGCTCGCCCGCCTCGGCCACCGCGAACCTCGCGCCCGCGCGCATCCCCGTCACGTCCCCCTCGCCCCGCGCGACGTCCGCCGCGGCGCTCACCTCCTGCAGCGCGACGCGCGCCGTCCGCTGGAGGTTGGGGGCGCCGTACTGGTGCGCGCCGTCGTCGTACGCGCCGAGCACGAAGCGGGCGGGGTAGCGCTCGACGGAGGCCTCCGCGCGCGGCTCGCCGACGCCGAGCGGCGCCTGCGGGTGGGTGAAGTCGTGGTCGCGCAGCGAGACGCTTCCCGTGGTGACCGCGGCGGTGACGTCGAGGCGGCGCAGGCCCTCGGCGTAGGCGGTCGCGACGCCCGCGCCGTGCAGCGGGAGGGGGCCGTCGGCGGGCGCGGGGACGCGCGGGCGGCCGGCGGCGGAGCGCGCGTCGAAGAGCTCGAGGGTGTCGTCGCCGCCGGCGCCGAAGGTGAAGAGGATCCCCTCTTCGGCGAGGAGGCGGCGGACGAAGTCGAGGTCGCTCTCGGCGGCCTGGACGCAGTACTCGCGGGCGGCGGGCTCGTCGCGCTCGGCGGGCGGCGCGGCGCAGGCGTCGCCCGGGTAGAGGCCGGCGGCGTCGAGCACGTCGCGCACGACGCGGAGGGCGTCGACCTCCTGCCAGATGCGGCGGTGGGCGCCGTGCGCGAGGAGCGCGAGGGAGGGGCCGAAGGAGACTTCGAAGACGCGCGCTTCGCGGTCGACGCCGCGGTCTTCGATGGCGGTGACGACGCCCGCGAAGTGGCGCGCGAGGCCGTCGCGCTCGAGGGCCAGCGCGCAGGGCTTGCCGAGGAGCGATGCCGGCGCGACGCCCGAGGGCGCGGAGACGCGCACGGAGGCTTCGAAGGGCGCGCAGAGGCGCTCGTGGACGACGAGCTCGGCGACGACCCAGGGGCCGTCGACGCCGGTGACGTCGAAGGAGAAGGCGGCCTCGGGGGCGACTCGGTCGGGGCTCTGGGCGTCAGTGGGCATCGGGGCTCCTCTCCAACGTGGGATCGCGTCAACGCCCCGCGGCGCCGGGCGAGAGGCACTGGTCGACCTGGAAGGCGTCTCGCATCGCGCGGAAGTGGTCGCGGCGCTCCTTCCGGCTGGCGGTGTGGCGGTTGATGACGTCGGTGACCGCCTCGACCGCGGCGTCGGTCGCCCCGCGGTCGGCCGCGGCGTTGAGCCCCTGCATGCTCCAGAACGCCATCGCGGAGCACATCGCGCCGCGCGGCTCGAGGAGCTGGTCGGGCACGTCGACCAGGCTCAGGCCCGAGCCGGGGTAGCGCCGGTCGATCTCGACCTGCGCGCTGCGGTAGTTGCTCTTCCGGGTGAGGTGCATGTACCCGCGGCCGCGGTACCGCCAGCCGTTGTCCTCGCCGCCCTCGGAGTACACCCGGCTGGCGATCGCCTCGGGCTTCCCCGCGCAGGCCGCGGCCTCGCCGGGGTTGTCCCGGAAGTACGCAAAGGTCTCGCCGAGCCGCGCCGCGGAGTAGTGGAGGTCCTCCTCCAGGCGGCAGGCCGGGCCGACCTCCTCCCGAACCTGCGCGAAGAAGTGCGCCTTGCGCAGGCACCGGTCGAGGTCGAAGTAGCCGGCGAGCGCGTTGAACGCCGTCGCCATGTCCTGGAGCTTCGCGGCCGCGACCCCGGGGAAGAGTCCCCGGAGCTGGTCGGCGGTGACATCCTCGCGGCAGCGCGGGCAGTCCTCCGGCCGGTTGTCGAGGAGATGCACGCCGCGGGGCAGGTCCTCCGAGGCGATGGCCGTGGCGACGTCCCCGGGCGACCGCGGGGGGTGGCGGAGCCGCGCGGACTCGCCCCCGTCGGGGCGGCCGGCGCGGAGGACGGGGTCGAACAGCGGCGCGAACTGCTCCTCGTCGAAGTCCATCACCTGCCGCACCTGGAGGTAGGCGCCGTGCGTCGCCGTCACGCTCGGGGGCACGCGCAGCACGGCGAAGCAGTCGACGAAGCCGCGCACGTCCCGCGGGTCGGTGAAGGCGTCGAAGGCGTGGAGCACCGCTTCGAAGTGGCCGTCGGGGCTGCACGCCGCCACGACCGGCGCGGGCAGCAGCGGCTCGACGGCGCACTCGGCGGCCCCCTCGGTGGCGCTGAGGGGGACGGGGGCGAAGCGCCAGAGGTCGAGCTCGAGCGGCAGCCGCAGGTGCTCGCCGACGTGGGCGACGCTGCCCCGCGCGCGGATCGTGGCGGTGTGGCCGAGCACGTGCAGCCGCGACCGCCACGACCCTTCGCGGACGAGGGCGAACAGGTCGGGGGGGTCGGTCACCAGGCGGAAGTCGGTCAGCGCGGGGCGCGGGACGCCGAGCCGCTCGGGGAGCACGGGGCCGGCGACCTCCGTCGACCACCCGTTGACCGAGAGCGTCACGCGCAAGCCGAGCTCGTAGCCGCCGCCGGCCTCGTCGGGCTCGGGGTAGGTGAGCACGGGCTCCCCGCGGGTGGCGGTGCAGCCGACCCGCCACCGGATGGGGCCGTGCTCGCCGGGCGGCCACTCGAGGGCCTTGCTCGTGACGACGGCGCGGGAGTAGCCGTCGACCCGCGACTCGACCGCGGCGTCGGTCTCCTCGGCGCTCCAGTCCAGCGCGGACGCGGAGGCCCCGCGCTCGCCGTCGTCGACCTCGAAGATCTGGAGGCGCCGCGCGCAGCGGTCGAAGAGGACGTCGGGCCGCGGCGTGAAGGTGACGACGTCGCCGACGCGCGCGCGGAGGCCCGGGGTGATCTCGATGCGCAGGGCGTGGGGCAGCGGGAGCTTGCCCTGCGCCACGACGTCTTCCGCGAAGGGGAACAACGGCCGCACGCGGAAGTGCGCGTCGGACGGTTCGAAGACCCGCCGCGCGAGGACGTCGAAGCGCAGCGCGAGCTCGGCCTCACCACCCCGCACCGCGAGCGGCAGGGTCTCGATCTGCTCGGCCCGCACACTGCCGTTCGCGTGCGAGACGACCCAGACGCGGACCTCGCACGGCGTGCCATCGGGGAGCCCTCGGACCGGCCCCCGGAGCGTGACCGGGTACGTCGTCCCGTCGAGCGGCCCGACGGCGACATGGAGCTCGAGGGAGGTCTCGGGCACGGCGACCAGCTCGATCTCGCCGACGCCTTCGAGGTCGGCGGTCACGAGCAGGCCGCGCGCGGTCGCGGCGTCGTCCGGCGAGTGAGAGGGTTGCGTCGTCATGGCAGGGGGGTGTGGGGGCCGTAGGGGCGCGGCGGGGCGACGTCGACGGACGCGGCCGCGGGCCCGACGTCCCCCTCGGGGTGGAGCAGCTCCACGCGCAGTTCGAAGGTCGCCGACCCCGCGCCGTCGGGCAGCGCGCGCCGGAGCTCGGCGTGCGCGAGGCGGGTCTCGTAGCGGTCGACGAAGCGGTCGTCGCCGTCGCCGCCCGGGCGCGTCGCGCGCGCCGCGGCGAGCTTCCGGGCGAGCTGGTCGAGCCGCTGCGGGGAGGCCCCGTCGGCGCGCACGGTGTACTTCAGCGCCCGGCCGAAGAGCGCGCGCGCCTCGACCACCACCGCGACGCCCTCCCCGCGCTCGCCGGGGGTGGGGCGCGCGGTGAGGCGGAGCGACGGCGCGGTGGAGAAGCTCACCGCCTCGCTGTCGGCCACGTGCTCGACGCGGCCGTGAAACTTCACGTCGTTCTTGCGGACGGCGGCGTGTGCGCTCGCGTGCGCGCGCCAGAGCCCGTGGGCCACTTCCATCGAGAGGTTGGCCTGCAGCGCGCGGGCGTCCTTCGACACCGCGCCGTACGGCTTCCCCGCGATGACGAAGGCCGGGTTGGCCTCGCGCCAGAAGGCGCCGTCGCCGCCGTGGAGCGGCACCGAGAGGGAGACGTCGCGCCCGACGTACCCGCAGCTCACCCGGCCGAAGCCCGGGCGCGAGACGGTCTCGACGACCTCGCCGGCCCAGGCCTCGAGCCGGTCGGCGGGGGCGAGCGACGCGGCCCACGTGACGTCCCCGAGGGGCGGCTCGGACCGGTACGCGCGGTCGCGAAGCGAGCCGCCGTTGGCGAACATCACCCCGCAGCGCACGTAGACCACCTCGTCGGGCGCGGGGGCGAGCGCCTCGCGCACCGCGGCCAGCGCCGGCCTCAGGTCGAACTCCGTCGTGAGCCACCCGGGGTACTCCGGCTCCCCCGCGGGCGCCGCGACCGCCACGCGGACGCCGCGCGTGCCCTCCTCCGCGACCGCGGTGAAAGCCCCGAGGGACTCCGCGCAGGCCTTGAGCTTCGTCCGGCTGGCCGCCTGGGCGACGTGCGCGGTGACCTCCAGCCCCGACGGCGCGAGGGCCGTGAGGGTGAGCGCCTTGCCCACCGCGCCCCGAAGCCTCTCGAGACCCGCCACCAGCGCCACCGCCACCTTCTCGGGCTTCTTGGGGTTCGGACTGGCCGCGCAGAACTCGCCGTAGGTGAAATGGCTGCCCTCGAAGCAGGTGCCGCGCTTCGCCGGCCCGCGGACGTAGTACCCGCCCTCGACGACGAAGCCGCGCGCGTCCGGGCGCTCGCCCTCCGCCCTGGCGACGATCGGGATCCCCTGCTTGAAGGGTTCGAAGCCCTGGTCCCCCTCCGGCGCGGCGGCGCTGCGGGGCAGCTTGCGGGTCTTGATCAGCACCCAGCCGTCCAGCGTCCCGACGGGGACGTTGCGCTCGACCCGCAGGCCCCAGCGCCGGACGTTGCGCTTGCGGTCGAGGACGGGCGGCTGTTGTTCCGCGGCCAGGACGGGGCGCTCGACGACGACGGCGTTGGCGCCGAGCGACGCCTCGGCCGCGGGCTCGGTCACGATCGACGCGCGGCCCCAGAGCTGGAGCGAGACGGGCTCCGCGGCCACGCCGTCCTGGTACGCGGTCTTCTCCTGGATGGCGAGCGGGGCCTTGCCGTCGATCGACACCTGGAGGGTGACCATCGCGTCCACCGCGGTCACCCCGCGGCTCAGCGCGACCGCCCAGAGACCTTCGCCGACGCGGCGGCGCGCGGGCTCGCGCGTGACGGGCGCCCACCCGGCCCAGGCCGTGCGGCGCAAGGGCGCGGTGGACTCCCAGGGCGGCGTCACCAGCTCGATCTTCCGGTGCCGCACGAGCAGGTCGAGCACCCACGCGAGGGTGACGGGGTGGACCTGCTCGAGGTCCGTCGCCGGCGGGAGCGCGCCCGGGCCACCGCCGAAGAGGGGGGTGTCGTGCTCGCCGGTGACGGGCTTCTCGCGGTGGTTCCACCACGCGGCGGCGTCGGCGAAGGCGTCCATCTCCTGCGCGGTCTGGTGGGGGGCGGGGTTCGGCCTGCTTGCGCCGCGGCGCCCGTCCGACGCGCTCGTGCCCACCCCCTGCCCGAGGCCGAGCCGCGCCTTGAGCGTCGTCGCCAGCACCCGCGGGTCCCACTCGTTGACGTGATCGAGCACCACGTTGCGCCAGCGCGCGCGGGTGACCTCGCGCAGGTGGCGGACGTCCACCGAGAGCGCGCGCTCGCCCGTGCCCCGCAGCAGGCGGAAGCCCTCGGGCGTGATGCGCAGGCTCTCCGTGTCCGCCGGCACCATCACCCGGACGGTGGCGTCACCACCCGCGTAGTCGACCGTCTCGACGCGGTGGCTCGGGAGGAACTCCACCCGGAGTCGGTACGCCCCCCGCGGCAGCGCCGGGGGCTGCCCCGTGGGCTTGAAGGGCGTGAGCTTCAGCGCGAGCGGGTAGACGAGCTCCTGGCGCGCGGGCGGCGTCGCACCCTCGGACGCGAAGGGGAGCGGCGACGCCCGCTTCAACAGCGGGACCAGTTCGCGGTCGAGGTCGTACTCCGGGGGCAGCACGGCGGACGCCTCGTGCCCGGCGGGCAGCGGCGGGAGCAGCGCCAGCACCTTGTCGAGGTCGCCCTCCTGGTCGGGGTCGAGGTAGTTGTCGGCGGTCTTCTCGGAGAAGTACTGGAAGAGCCCGTCCGCCCCGAGCGCGCGCTCGGCGAAGCGCATGAGGGCCTTCAGGCCGTGGGCGTCGCCCTTCGGGCCCAGCGCTTCCCAATGCAAAAAACCCTCGTCGAGCCCGCTCGCGGGCGCCACGGCGCCGAGGAGTTCGCCGGCGCTCACCGGAAGGTAGGGCGCGGTGAACGTGACGACGCGGCCGTGCTCTTCCACCAGGGCGTCGTGCGCCTGCTTCAGGTCTTCGTCGGGCGGGAGCAGCACCGCCGACGCGGCCACCCCGTCCCGTCGCGCGGCCTGGAAGGGCTGCGCCTCGGGCTCCAGGCGGTCGCTGCGGTACACCGCGAACGCGCCGCCCTCCACCGGGCCCCACCCCGCGGGGGCGGCGACGAGGTGGGGGCGCTTGCGGAATCCCGGCGACTGCGGGTCGACATTGGCCACGCTCCCGCGCGTGCAGCCGAGGCGCCGGACCCACGAGACCTCGCGGTAGAGCTCGCCCGGCCGGTCCCACCGCGGCGGCGCGAGGTGCATGGAGAGGGTGTAGAACGTGAAGGTCTCGCTCGCCTCGCCCTTCGGCACGACCGTGCGCGCCTGGTGCCGGACGAGCACGAACCCGTGGTGGTTGCCCGACAGCTCGCGGGCGGCGGCGTCGGCGGCGGCGGCCCGCGGCGCCGTGCGGTGGGGGTCGTCGGGCATCGCCTGCGCGAACCGCAGCGCCACGATGTAGCCCGGCGCGAGGCACCGCACGCCGCGGTGGGCCTCCGCCTGGGCCGCGGAGAGGTGGACGCCGCCGTGGAGGTTCTGGAAGGCGCCGACGGGGTAGTATCCGCCGCGGGTCTTCGCCTCGTTGAGGAAGAAGTACCGCGTCGGGTTGGGCGGCGACTTGGGCCGGTCGAAGGGCAGCGCGGGGCGGGTCGGCCGGGCGGTGACGTGCAGGCGCGCGAAGCGGACCCCCAGGCCCTTGTCCCTCGCGTTGCTGGCCTTGATCTCCTCCCACGTGGGCGCGACCTTCTCCCAGTCGGTCGGGAGCTGGCCGGCGAGCTTCATGACCTCATTGATTTCGCGTGCGCGGTGGCCGACGTAGCCCGCCTCACGGTTCTTGAGTGTGTAGACGTTGGCCTCCAGCGTCAGGCACTGCCCGCCCGCGCCGCGCTTCACGATGAGGAAGGTGTGTCCGCCCCCCGCGTGGGAGCGGAAGCTCTGGCAGACGCACCAATCCCCAGGCTCCTCGTCGGGCGCGGCCATCGTCGCGACGCCGGCGTCGACGTAGGCCTGAAGTGGCGCCCACATGCGCACCAGGTCTGCCGTCTCCTTCTGCCCGGTCGCCGCGACGTTCGCCCAGTTGTGCCGGGCGAGCCTCCAGTCGAGCAGGTGCGCTTGCGCCGACTTCATCGCGGCCCCGACGATCACCGTCTCGGCGAACATGCAGCAGTTGGTCTGGTGCGAGCTTCGCCAGCGCTCGCGGAGCTTGCTCTGCAGGTACGTCCACGACCGCGCCTTGAGCGCGTCGAGGAAGGACTCCGGGTATCCGGGCCGCTCCTTCTGACTGTATCCGCAGCCCCTGAACTCCGAGGCCACCTCCCAGAGGTGCCTCTCGTCGAGCTGGATGTAGGGAGGCGGGGTCGTCATGGCGGTGCGGTCTCAGAGGGAGAAGATGAAGCGCCGCAGCCGCTCGACGCGCGGCACGCGGAGCCGCACGGTGTGGGTGCCGCCGGTGCGCAGCCCGCGCTGCTCCCAGGCCTGCGGGATGAAGAGGACGCCCGGCGCGTCGTCGTCGCTGAACACGTAGTTCGCGCGGTCGGCCGTCTTCGTGCGGCAGCCGACCTGGTGGCGCAGCCCGCGGTTGACCTCCCGCGGCGCGGCCGAGCCGAAGTTGAAGCGCGCGAGCTGCTGCCACGTCATGCCGTGGGCCGACGCGACGCTCACAAGCGTCTCGCCCGTCGCGACCTTGTGGCGCCGGAGCGAGACCGCGAACCGCCGCCCCGTCGCGAGGGCCTCGCGGTGGGACGCGTCCGGCGACGGGGCCTCGCCGACGTCGACGGCGACGACCTCGTAGCAGGTCGCGAGCGTGGCGCCCTCGAAGGCCGCCCGCACCGCGAACGTCCCGGGCCGGATCCGTCGCACGTCGACCGCCCCCTCGCCGTCCGTCGCCCGCTGAACCGGGCCGCTCGTGGACGGGAGGATCGTCAGGTCGATCCCGCGCACCGGCCGCCACGTCTCGTCCTCCACGGCCACGAGGCGGAGGTCGTCGAGGCGCTCCTCGACTGGGGGCCCCTCGGACGGCGCCTCGGTCGGACGCGTCGCCCCCCCGAGCCGCAGCACCGGCCGCTCCCACAGCGCCAGCGCGCGCCCGTCACGGAGGGCCTCCCATACGCGACGTCGCAGCGCCGCGGGCTCGTCGGAGAGCCTCCCCCCGAGCGCGAGGGCGAGCGCAACCAACCGCCCGTCCCCGTGCGCGATCGAGCGCCCCGCAGGCCACGCCCGTTCGACGCACGCGAGCGCCTGCCGCGTGGAGAGCGCGCGCCCCCGCTCGGCGACGGTCGCGCGCGCGGCCGAGACCAGGGCCACGCCCTCCGCCCAGCCCCGTTCTCCGCGCGTCGCCCCGTCCATGCTCGCCTCCGCGACCGTCACCCGATCGGACACTGCATCTTCTGCACCGCCCCGAAAGCACCGTCAAGACCGGCCTCGCGCCCGTCGATCCGGGGCACCCTCGGGGCAGGCGACACGTTGCGCGCGCGCCACAGCGTTGCGTCGGCGCGATGGGCGCCACGGCGCCCGGTGCGAAAGCGCTTGAGCCACGGGACAATCCGTCGACACTCGTTGGCGCCATGACGACCTCGCCCGCCCCGCGCCGCCTCGCCCTCCCGCTCCTCCCGCTCGTCGCGGCGTTCGCGGGCTGCGCGACGACCTTCCTGCACGGGCAGGCCGGCGGCGTGGTGGGCACGTCGGGGACGGTCGGCGGCGCGATCGAGGGGGCCTACGGGCGCGGCTTCGGGGGCATCGGGATCGAGGTGTCGGCGCGGGCGAAGTTCACCCCCGACGTGATCTCGGGGGCGCTCGGCGCGGGGCTCTTCGCGGCGGGCGGCGGCAGGTTCGGGGGGCCGATGATCTACGGCCACCTCGGCGCGCACGCGCTCCAGCTCGACGTGATCGACCAGACGCCCTACGTGAGCGCCTTCTCGCCGTACCTCACCGGCGGCGTCGGGTTTTGCGTCGACGGGTGCGCGCGCCCGACGGACTCGAACACGCTCCTCGGCGTCACCACGAGCTCGCACGAGCAGACCTTCATCACCGTCGGGCTCGCGGCGGAGTACGACGTGCGCTTCGTGCGGAGCGGCGAAGGCTTCTTCGGGCTGATGGTCGGCTACGGCTTCCGCGAGCAGCAGGAGACGCACCTGCCCTTCTGACGCGCGCTCACCCGCGCCCGCGCCGCTCGAACGCGAGGCCAGCCAGCACCACCCCGAGCGCTAGCAGCCCGTTGCGGTCGGCGTCGAGCAGCGCGCCCGCCATCACCGCCGCCGCCCCCACCAGGAAGGCCCCCGGCACCCACGGGTACCCCGGCACGCGGAAGGGCCGCGGCAGCGCGGGCTCCTTCGTTCGCAACCGAACGACCCCCGCCACCGCCGCCGCGTAGAACGGGAACAAGCCCACCACGAACGCGTCGCTGAGCTGCTCGAAGCTCCGCACCGCCACGAACACGCACCCGATCGCCGCCGACACCAGCACCGCGCGCGTCGGGACGCCCGTCCGCGGCGACACCGCGCCCAGCGACGGCCAGAAGACCCCGTCGGTCGCCATCGGCACGAACACCCGCGGCCCCGTCAGCAGCGACGACATGCACGCCCCCACGCACGACGCGAGCACCACCGCCGAGAGCGCCGTCTGCCCCGCGGCCCCGAGCGTCGCCCGCGCCACGCGCGCCGCCGCCATGTCCGCGCCCGTCGTCGACGAACGGAGCCCGTCGAGCCCGAGCGACCGCACCGCGCCGCCCACCGCCGCGAGGTACACCGCGGCCACCGCCAGCGTGCCGGCGACGAGGGAGCGCGGGAGGTTCTTCTCCGGCGCGCGAACCTCGCCGGAGAGCGAGGCGAGGTCGGCCCAGCCGTCGTAGGCCCACATCACCCCGACGAGCGCCGCGAACACCCCCGACGCCGTCGCCGACGTGCGGCACGACGCGAGGTCGCGCGCGCCGAGCGCCAGGGGTTCGGGCGTGAGGAAGAGCCCCGCCGCTGCGAGGCCCACCACGCCGAGGTACTTGAGCGCCGTCACCGCCCCCTGCGCCGACGCCGACGCGCGCACGCCCGCCACGTTGGCGAGCGCGCAGCCCGCGAGGATCGCGACCGCGGTCACCGTCTCCCGCAGGCCGCCGGGGCGCGCGCCGACGAGCGAGCCGAGGGCCTCGGCGCCGAGCCGCGCGAAGCTGCCCGTCGCCGCGGGGATGAGCAGCGCGAGGCGCGTCCAGCCCATGAGGAAGGCCACGCGCGGGCCCCACGCGCGGCGCAGGTGCTCGTAGAGCCCGCCCGTCCTCGGCATCGCGGCGGAGAGCTCGGCGAGCGAGAGCGCGCCGCAGAGTGACACCACACCGCCGGCAGCCCACACCGCGAGCGTCGCGCCCGTCGAGCCCGTCAGGCACGCCGTCTGCGCGGGCTTCTTGAAGATGCCCGTCCCGATGGTGGCGTTGACGACGACGAGGCTCGCGAGCAGCGGGCCGAGCTCGCGCCGGAGCCCGGCCTCGCCCGTCACCGCGGCACCGCCAGCACGTACACCACGAACACCGACCGCGGCGGCGCGCCCGGCCGGTCGCCCTGCGCCACGCCGATGCCCACCGCGGCCACGTCGCGGTCGAAGAGCGGCTGCATCGACGCGGAGTCCTCCGGGCTCGTGCCGAAGGCCGCCGCCGCCGACAGCCGCCGGAAGAGCAGGCCCTCGCTGCGCAGCGCGCCGGTGGCCTCGCCGAGCGCCTGCTCCTGCGTGCGCGACGGGTCTTCGAAGAACCACCGGGCCGCCCGCTCCGCCGCCGCCGTGAGCTGCGGGCGGGCGGTGAGCGCCGGGAGTCCCCGCGCCGCGCGGTTGCCGTTGAGCGTGGTGAGCAGCGTGCCCGCGAGTCGGGCCGCGTCCACCGGGCGCGCGACCTCGATGAAGTCCTGCGTCACCAGCAGCGCCGCCGAGGGCCCGGCCTCGCGCGCGGCGCCGATGCCGACGTGCGTCACGCGGCGGTCGAGCACGTTGGCCCGGTGGCCCGGCGAGGCCATCAGCCCGTCGTGGATCTCGCGCGCGCCGTAGCCGCGGGCGACGTTCTCGAGCGAGAGGCCGCTGAGGAGGTTGGCGTCGCGGAGGCGCTGGCCCGGCGTCGCGCCGCTGCGGGAGTTGTGGGCGACGTAGCGGTTGTCGGCCATGTCGCGCGAGTGCGCGCGGGCCACCTCGGCGAGCGCGGGCATCGGCTCGAGCGGCGGGAGGTTGGCGCGGCGGCGCGACTCGTTGATCAGCGTGAGGAGCTCGGACTCCACCGCGGCGGGCTCCTCGGCGCTCGCCGTCCCCGTCTCCTCGGGCGTCTCCGGCGGGTCGACGTCGACGTACACCGGGAAGTTGGCCAGCACCGTGCTCCCCGCCTCCGACTCCGCCGTCAGCTCGAACTGGTACGTGCCCGAACGATCGACCCGGAACTGCCCCTGGAAGTCCGGCCCCTCGCCGAGCGGCGACTCCTCGGTGCGCCCGTCGGGCAGCGTCACCACCATCACCGGCGCGCGCAGCCCCTCGCCGAGCGCCCCGCGCAGGCTCACGCGCCCGCCCGCCGCCACCGTGCGCGGGACGGGCTCCAGCCGCACGCGCCGCCGCGTCGCCGCCACCACCACCACCGTGTCGTTGCCCGCCTGCGCGCGCCCGACGCCCACGTGCGTCACCCGCTCGGCCGCGAAGAGCTCGCGCAGCCCGCGCTCCACCTCCGCGTCGACCGCCGCGGCGCCGCCCTTCACCGTCAGCACCACCGGCAGCGGGTCGGTGACCCCGGCGAGCCACGACACCGCTTGAATCACCCGCACCGACGGCGTCCGCGCCTGCGGGTCGCGCGCGACGCGGGCCGCGAGGTCGGCCGCCACCGCCGCGAGCGCGTCGTCGGGCGCGGGGGCGTCCGCGGGCGCGGCGCGGGCCACCCGGTCGTAGTCGGGGCGCGCGGCGGGCGGCGGCGACCAGCGCTCGCGCTGCGAGTAGAGCGACGCGGCGCGCAGGGTGGAGGCGCCGCGCGAGGGGCAGGCGGCAAGCGAGACGAGGGCGGCGAGGGCGAGCGCGCGGGCCTTCACGTCACACGTTGATGAGGTCGAAGAGCTTGTCGGCCAGGGGCTTGTTGATCAGCTTGAGCTGGCGGCACATCGCGTTGGCCTCGTCCCAGTTGCCGGTGCGGAAGTGGCACTCGCCGAGGTCGAAGAGGAGCTGCGCGTCCTGGGGGTTGCCCTTCACCGCGCGCTTGAGCGGATCGACCGCCTCGCGGAAGCGCCCGAGGGTCTTGTACGTCGTCCCGAGGCCCCGCTGCGCCACGCCGTTGTCGGGCTGCGACTGGAGCACGCGGCGGAAGGACTTGGCCGCGTCCTCGGTCTTCCCCGCGCGCTCGAGCAGCGTCGCGAGCGCGAGGTGCGCGTCGAGGTCGTCGGGGCGCAGCTTCACCGCGTCCGCGTAGGTGGCCATCGCGGCGTCGGTCTGGCCGTTCTCCGCGTACACGAACCCGAGGCCCGACTGGATGGCCGCGTCGTGGGGGGCGAGGCGCGCGGCGTTCTCGAGGTGGCCGAGGGCGTCGGCGGCGCGGCCCACGCGGCGGTAGGCGAGCCCGAGCGCGTAGTGGGCGTGCGCGAGCTCGGGGTTCAAGCGAACCGCCTCGCGCAGCGCGTCGACCGCCTCGTCCCAGCGGTCGACGTAGGTCGAGAGGAGCCCGATCTTCTGGTACGCCTCCGCCGCCTGCGGGCGCAGCCGGACGAAGCGCCGGTAGGCGTCGATCCCGTCGGCCCAGCGCTGGAGCGCCTCGTAGCCGCCCGCCAGCCGCCAGATCGCGTCGACGTGGTCGGGCCGCGCCCGCACCGCCTGGCGCAGCGTCTCGACGCCGGGCTCCACGCGCCCGAGGTCGAGCTGCGCCGCGCCGAGGCCCGCGAGCGCGTCGACGTACTCGGGCTTGATCCGCGTCGCCGCTTCGAAGGCCTGCGCGGCCTCCTGGGGCTGCCCCGCGTCGGCGAAGAGCTTGCCGAGGTGGTACCAGGCCTCCGCGCAGCTCCGGTCGAGGTCGATGGTGGCGCGGAAGGCGTCGGCCGCCTCGGTGTAGCGCCCGAGGTCGCGCAGCGTCTCGCCGAGCGCGAGCTTGAGCGGGGCCTCGCGCGGCATCAGCTCGGCGGCGTGGCGGAGCGCCTGCGCGGCCTCGTCGAGGCGGTCGAGGTGCTTGCACGCCTCGGCCAGCGCCCGGTAGCTGTCGGCGTGCGACGGGTCGATGCGGATCGCCTCCTGGAGCGGCGCCACCGCGGCCTCGAAGTGCCCGAGCCGCACCAGCGAGACGCCCGCGCCACGGTACGAGGCCCCGTCGTGCGGGTCGAGGCGGAGCGCCCGCTGGAAGACGTCCTGCGCCTCGGCGAAGAGCCCCGCGCCGAGGTACGTCTCGCCGAGGATGCGGTAGGCCACCGGGTACATGGGGTCGAGCCGGATCGCCTGCCCGAGCGCGTCGACCGCCTCCTGCGCGCGCCCCGTCTTCATGTAGAGGAGCCCGAGCTCGGCGTGCGTCCGCGCGTCGTCGGGGCGGAGGCGCAGCGCCTGCTTGAAGCGCTCGATCGCCTCCTGCGGGCGGTTCAAATCGCGGCTGATCGCGCCGATTTCCACGTAGGGGAGCGCGTCGTCGGGGCGCAGGCGCGTCACCTGCCGCCACGCCTGGAGGGCCTCCTGGTTGGCGCCGAGCTTGCGGTACACCGTGCCGAGGTGGACGTAGGCCTCGGTGAAATCGGGGCGCAGGAGCGTCGCCTGGCGGTGGGCCTCGGCGGCGTCGCGTTGGTTGTCGGCGGCCTCGTAGGCGAGACCCAGGTGGTGGTGCGCGTCGGCGTGGTCGGGCTTCACCCGCACCGCGTCGCGGAAGGCCGTGATCGCCTCCAGCGGCCGCCCGAGCTGCTCGCACGCGAGGCCGAAGTTGTACATCGCGTCGGGGTCGTTGGGCTTGCGCTGGAGCGCGCGCCGGAGGCTCTCGATCGCGTCGTCGCCGCGCCCGAGGCGGTTGAGCGCGATGCCGTGGTTGCGCTGCGCCTCGGTGTCGTCGGGGTTGAGCCAGATCGCCTGCTCGTACGCGTCCGCCGCGTCCTGCCAGCGCTCGGTCTCCAGGTAGACGTCGCCGAGCGCCGCGTGGAGCGCGCCGTTGTTGGGCTGGAGCCGCGTCGCGTCTTGAAACGAGCGGACCGCGCTCTCCGGGCGGCGCAGCTTGCGGTACGCGAGGCCGAGGGCGTGGTGGGCGTCGGCGCGGTCGGGCCTCGCGCGGACGGCGCGCTCGAGGGCGTCGGCGGCGTCCTGGTGGCGGTTGAGCGCGGTGTACGACGCGGCGAGCTTCACGAGCGCGTCGGGCTCCTCGGCGCGGAGCGAGAGGGCCTTGCGGAAGGCGTCGGCGGCGTCCTCGTGGCGCGTCATCGCCTGGTACGCGGCGCCGAGCTGGAAGGCGGCCTCGTAGTGGTTGGGGTCGACCCGCGAGGCCTGCCGGTAGCTCTCGACGGCCTCCACGAAGCGCCCCATCCGCGCGTAGATCTGCGCGAGCTGGAAGTGCGCGTCGGCCATCGCGGAGTTGAGCTGGGTGGCCTTCTTGAAGGCCTCGGCGGCGGCGTCGTTCTTGTCGAGCGCGGCGGAGACGAGGCCGAGCTGGTACCAGGCGTCGGCGTGGCGGTCGTTGAGCCGGGTGCACTGCTTGAAGGCGTCCTCGGCGTCGCGGAGGTTGCCGAGCTCCTTCTCGAACTGCCCGAGGGTGTAGTGGTACTCGGGCTCGTAGGGCTTGAGCCGGATGGCCTGGCGGATGGAGCCCGACGCCTCCTTCAGGCGCCCGAGGTCTTTGTAGACCACGCAGAGGGTGTTGTGCGCGGGGGCGCAGTCGGGGTCGAGCTGGGTGGCCTTCTCCAACGCCTCGACCGACTCCTGCATCGAGCCGACGGCGTGGCACGAGGTGCCGAGGCCGACGAAGTACAGGGGATCGGTCGCGTGCCGGCGGATCGCCTCGCGGAAGTTGGCGACGGCCTCGACGTGGACCCCGAGCGCCTGGTTGGCGAGCCCGAGGCCCGCGTGCGCCTCGTGGTCGTCGGGGGTGATCCGGACCACCTCGCGCCAGTACCCGATCGCCTCCTTGTGGCGCCCGAGCTTCGCGAGGAGTCGCGCCATCAGCCGGTGGGTGGAGGCGCGGTTGGGGTCGAGCTCGATCGCGCGGCGCCACTGGAGGAGGGCGTCGTCGTTGCGGCTCTGCGCGGCGAGGGAGTCGCCGTAGCGGTGGAGGTCTTCCGCGGTCCCCTTCTCGACGGCGAAGAGGTGCTCGTAGGTGCGGGTGGCCTCGGGGTAGCGCTGGACGCCGTGGTACGCGAGCGCGAGGTGGCGGAGGATCTCCAGGTCGCCGGGGCGCTGGTCGTTGGCCCGCTCGAGGAAGGGGACGGCGTCGCGGTGGTCGCCCGCTTGAACGTGGACGATGCCGACCTCCGCGGTCGCCGCGACGAAGTCGGGCTTGAGGCGAAGGGCCGTGCGGTAGGCCTGGGAGGCGTCGGTGAAGTGCTTCTCGCGGGCGAGCGCCTGGCCGAGCTTGTACCAGGCTTCCGCGTGGTCGGGCTTGAGGCGGACGGCGTTGCGGAGCGCCTCGATCGCCGGGTCCCAGTCGTTGCGGGCGGCGTGGGCGAGGGCGAGGTTGTAGTAGGCGTCGGCGAAGTTGGGGTCGATCGCGATCGCCCGCTTGTGCTGCTCGACGGCCTCGGTCACCTTGCCCGCGTTGCGGTAGGCCACCCCGAGCTGGTTGCGCTTGAAGGCGTCGTTCGGGCGCACCAGAAGGGCGGTCTTGAGGTTCTCGATGGTCTTCTCGAGCTGGCTGTCCATGGTCGGCGCGGGATGTTCGCGCACCCTGGCACGGCCTGTCACGGGCGATCGTCAGGGGGTACGGGCTTCCGCGCGGCGCGGCGCGAGTTGACGAAGGATTTCCGGGCGTGCTCCCCTCCCGCGCGATGGAGTCAACACCCGTGCGCGTCGGGCAGCGCCGAGGGAGACGACGGCCGTGACCCCGCCGCGCAGCGTGATGGTCGACGGGTCGGAGGTGGGGCGCATCACGGTGCCGGCCGCGGGCCCGGTGGTGGCCGACCCCGCGGGCGCCTTCGCGTGGCTCAACACCAACCCACCGCTGCGCTGGGACCTCGCGTCGGGCGCCCTCACCCCCGTCGGCGAGTCGAGCCTCACGGGGACCGCGCTCGTCGCCGCGACGGGGCGATCCTTCCGCCAGCGCGGGCCGCAGGCGCCGGTCGTGTGGCGTGACCCCGGCGGCCGCGCCGGGTCGCTCCAGGCGGACGGCGCGCACCACCTGGAGAGCGCCTCCCCCGACGGCGCCTGGGTGAGCCTCCGCCGCGACGACGGCGCGGTTCGCCTGATCGTCGACGCGGCGACGGGCCGCACGCGGGTTCCCGTCCACACGCAGGCCCGCGTGGCCTTCACGGACGTCGGTCCGCGCGCGGTGGCCGTGCATACCTCGCGCGGGATGATCCGCTCCGTCGCGCTCGACACCGGCGCGACCGACGACGTGCCGGTGGTGGCGCCCGAGGGGCTCCGCCTCGTGTGGGCCGAGCGCGGGGGCACGCGCGCCATCGCGCTCGACGGCGGCGGCGCCCTGAGCCTCTGCGACCTCGCGGCGCGGACGGTGAGGCCCTTGCGATGCGCGATCCCGACGCCCGCGTACGCTCGGGACGACGACGTCGCCGCGGGCTGGGGGCGCGCGCTGGTGTGGTCGAACGAGGGCCCCGTCGTCGTCGAGCTCGACACCGGCGCGCGGCGGCCCGCGCCCTGGGCGGCGCGCGGGGCGACCTTCCTGCCAGGCGCCGCGCCGCGGGTGGCGCAGGTGCGCGGCGGGATGCTCGAGGTGGTCCAGCTCGACGACGGGCGGGTCGAGCGCTTCCACGACGGGCACGGCGCGCCCGTCCGCCAGCTCGCGTGGTCGCGCGACGGGTCGCTGCTCGCCTCGCTCGCCAGCGACCGCCGCGTCCGGGTGCTCGACGTGGCCGCGCGCGCCCTCGCCTGCGAGGTCGAGCTCGAGGGCGACGGGCCCTGGCGCGTCGCCTTCAGCGCCGACGGCCGCGAGCTGCTCACGGTGTCCGCGGCGAGGCCCTCGTCCTGGGACGCGCGCACCGGCGCGGCCCGCGCCACGTGGCCCCCGCTGCCCACGGAGGCGTCGCTGCTCAGCGTGTCGCCCGACGGGCGGGAGTTCGCGGTCGCGTCGGGCCAGTCGGTGACCTTCGTGGACCTCGCGGCGCTCGGGGCCGCGGCGACGTGGCGGCGCGACATGGCCGCGGCGTTCTCGCTGTCCCACGGCCCCGACGGGACGGCCTACGCGGTGATGCGCTCCCCGGCGACGGGCAGCTCGCTCTTCGCCTTCCCCGCGGGGCGGCGCGACCGGGCGTGGGCGCGCGAGGTGGGCCCGTGCCTCCACGACGCCACCGTCGTGGGGGCGAGCGTGCTGCACCGCGCCCCCGCCCGCCTCGTCTGGAAGGACCTCGCGGACGACCGCGATCGCGCTGCCCCGCTCGAAGGGGTGTGGCGCCTCGCACGCGTGATCGGGGCGTCGTCGCGCAGCGCGATGATGCTGCGCGCGGGCGAGGCGCGGTGGGTGGTCGCCGACGAGCGGGACGCGGCCTCGTGGCGGCCGGCCCGCGCGCCGGAGCTCGCGGTGTTCTCGCCCGACGACGCGACGGTCGCGGTGGCCTACGCCGACGGGGGCGTCGAGGTGTTCGCGCGGTGAGCGAGGCGGGCTACGCGGCGGGCTGCGCGGTGCGGGCGAGCACGCCGCGGAAGGCGTCGCGGTACGACCACGCCACGAAGCCCTCGAGCGCCACCATGAACACCACCAGCCCGTAGTTGGGCGCCAGCACGAGGTGGAAGAGGGCGATGTTGACCACGATGGGCGCGAGCATCACCAGCGCGAGCGGCACGAACTGCCCCGCGATGAGCGCGATGCCCGCGAGCAGCTCGACGACCTTCACCACGTACATCGTGTACCCGGAGGCCGCGAGCCCGGCCATGTAGCGCGTGGCCGCGTCGGGCATCGGGTTGTGCGGCATCTTCCCAGAGAAGAACAGCAGCGCCGGGACCAGGAACATCAGGCCCAGGAGCACCCGGGCCACCACCACTGCCTTCGCCTTCATCTCGCTCGTCTCCCGCGTGTTGCAACGGTCGCGCGCGGTGCGCAGCCGTGGAAAGAGCGTAGGCGTGCAGCGGGTGCGCCTCCAAGTTTTCGGCGCGCTCCACGCTCTCCGTAAGCCCTCCGCGCGCGGTACGTTCCCCGCCTCGTGCGCCCCGTCGTCGCCGCGGTCCTCGCCGTCGTCCTCCCGCTCCCCGCCGCCGCGTACGCGCCGCCGCGCGACGTCCCGAGCCGCCCGCCCGACGCGCTCGTCGCCCTCTCGGGCCGCGCTGTCGTCCGCGGCGCGTGGGCCCGCGTCCGCTGCGACGTGCTCGTCCTCACCGAGACCTTCGCCACCTGCCGCGTCGAGGCCCGCTTCGACGTCGCGATGCCCGACGGCGGCTCCCTCACGCCGAACGCCTCCCCCGACGACGCGATCCGCTTCGACGGCGCACCCGCGCAGGCGCAGGCGGTTCCGGCCGGCGGTACGGTGCGCGTGACCCTCACCGCGACGCGCGGCCTCTCCACCGACACCCGCTGGCGCGGCGGGCCGTGGGTGCTCTCCCCGCTGGCCGCGCGGCACCCCTTCTTCGGCGAGGCGTCCGATGTCGCGCACACCGGCGGCAACGCGGCGGTGACCCTCTACGCGGGCGAGGACGTCACGCAGGCGGGCGAGGTCGCGCTCGACGCCGACGGCGACGGCGTGGTGACCGTGCGCGCGGACCCCTTCGAGGCGCCCTTCCGCCGGCGCGAAGCGTACACGACGACGGTGCCCGACGAGCCGCCCGCCCGCGTCGAGCGGGGCGCCTCCGTGTCGATGTCGCTGGGCGCGCGCGAGGCCCCGGAGCGCTCGGCGCTGCGCAACGGCGGCCCGGTGCTGGCGTTCGGGATGCGCGGCCCGGTCGACCGGGAGCTCTCGCGCGGGCTCTACAGGGTGGGCTGGGAGGTGGCGCTCTTTGAGTACGTGTTCGTGCAGGGCGCGCTGGAGACCGACGGCGACTCGCTCTTCGAGTCCGCGGTGGTCGACGTGTCGAGCCCCGAGCTCGCCGTCATCGTGCCGAGCCTCCGCCTCGGGGTGGGCGCGGTGGCCCGGCAGCTCGGCCCGCGCCCGGCCGACGGTGCGCTGCGCCTGCGCGTGGGCGGCAACCTCCTCCCCATGGGCTTCGACGTCGATTTCGACTACTGGCCCGCCGTCACGGAGTGGACGCTCACCGTCGCCTGCCGCCTGAGCCCGTAGCCCGGCGCGGGCGTTTCGCGGTATCCCACGCGCCGCCATGCGCGTCGCCCTCATCCACTGGAACGAAGCCGAGTGCGCCGAGCGCGTCGACCGCCTGAAGGCCGCGGGCTACGAGGCCACGCCCCAGTGGTCGTTCGACGGCTCCGCCACGAAGAAGTGGAACGCCTCGCCCCCCGCGGCCTTCGTCATCGACCTCGGCCGTCTCCCCTCGCACGGCCGGATGCTCGGCGCGGCGCTGCGGCAGTCGAAGACGCTCCGGCGCGTCCCGCTGGTGTTCGTCGGCGGCGCGGAGGAGAAGGTGGCGGCGGTGAAGGGCGTCTTCCCCGACGCGACCTTCACGACGTGGCCGAAGGTGAAGGCCGCGCTGAAGGCCGCGATCGCCGCGCCCCCGGCGAAGCCCGTGGTGCCCAAGGCGCTCTCGTACGCCTCGACGCCGCTGCCGAAGAAGCTCGCGATCAAGCCCGGCGCGCGCGTGGTGCTGCTCGACCCGCCGGCCGGCTTCGAAGACGCCCTCGGCGAGCTGCCCGACGGCGTGAAGCTCGCGGGGCGCGGCGCCGGCGACCTCACGATCTGGTTCGTGCGCAACGGCGAGGACTTCGAGTCGGACGTCGAGCGCGTCGTGCGCACGGCATCCCCGTCGCCCCTCTGGATCGCCTGGCCCAAGGCCGCCTCCGAGCTCAAGAGCGACCTCAACTTCAACGTGGTTCGTGACGTCGCGCTCGCGATGGGCCTCGTCGACTACAAGGTCGCCTCGATCGACGCCACCTGGACGGCCTCCCTCTTCAAGACCGCCGTCGAGTGACGCGCCCCACGTCCGAACGCGCCCCGCGGGCGTAGCGTCGCCCGATGCGTCCGCTCCTCGCGCTCGTCCTCGCCGCCGCGTGCGCCCACGTCCCCGCGGCGCCGCCCCGACCGCGCGCGTCCGTCGCGTGGAGGCCGTGGGGGCGTGACGCCTTCACCGCGGCGCGGGCGGCACGGAAGCTCGTGCTGGTCGACGGCTCGGCCGCGTGGTGCCACTGGTGCCACGTGATGGACGCGACCACCTACGCCGACCCCGCCGTGGCCGAGCGCGTGGCGGCGCGCTTCGTGGCGGTGCGCTTCGACGCGGAGGAGCGCCTCGACCTCACCGCGCGCTACCGCGAGTCGGGCTGGCCCGCGACCGTGATCCTCACCGCCGATGGCGCGGAGGTGCTGCGGCACAGGGGCTACCTCGCGCCCGGCGACTTCGTCCGCCTGCTCGACCGCGCGCTCGCCGCGCCCGCGCCCGCCCCGACGCAGGCCGTGGCGGACGCGCCCGTCGACGAGCTCGCGCTCGCCACCGCGGGGCCCTGGATCGCGCGCTCCCTCGACGCGCTCTACGACCCCGAGCTCGCGTCGTGGGGCGCACAGCAGAAGGTCGCGATCGGGTTCGACGTCGCCTTCGAACTCCGGCGCGCGGCCCACGGCGACGCCGACGCGCGGGCGCGGGCCGTGGCGACGTTGCGGGCGCAGCGGGCGCTCTACGACCCGGTGTGGGGCGGCGTCTACCAGTACGCCGAGGGGCGCTCGTGGGCAGTACCGCACTACGAAAAACTCATGACGTGGCAGGCGCAGAACCTCGAGGCGCTCGCCGACGCCTGGCGCGTGCTCGGCGACCCGGCGCGCCGCGACGACGCGCGCTCGCTCGCGGGCTACGTGCTGCGCTTCCTGCGCGACGACCGCGGCGCCTTCCTCGCGACGCAGGACGCCGACGTCAACGCCCACGGCGGCGGCCCGTTCGTCGAGGGGCGGGTGTTCTACGCCGCGGACGACGCGGGCCGGCGGCGCCTCGGGCTCCCGCGCGTCGACCCGCACGTCTACGCCCGCGAGAACGGCCTCGCCGTCGCCGCCCTCGCCTCCCTCCACGCGGCGGACCCGTCGCCCACCGCGCTCGCCGCCGCGCAGGCCGCCGCGGAGGTGATGGCGGAGACGCACCTGCGCGCCGACGGGGCGGTGGCGCATCAGGCCGACGACGCGCCCGGGTCACCGCGCTACCTCGCCGACGCCGCCGCGCTCGGCCGGGGGTACGCCGTCCTCGCGGAAACTCTCTCCCCTGACGACCCTGCGCGGGCGCGCCACGTCGAGCGGGCGACGCGCGTCGCGCGGGAGATGCTGCGGGCCTTCGGGAGAGACGACGGCGCGCTCGCGGGGCACACGGTGACCGACGCGACGCTCGCCGTGGCCGACACGCCGGAGGAGGAGAACATCCTCGCCGCGCGCTTCCTCGCGGCCCTCGGGCGGGTGACGGGCGACGACGCGTGGCGCGAGCGGGCGCGGCGGGTGCTCGCGGTGATGGTCCGGCCGGCGCACGCGGCGGCGCGGGGGCGCTTCGTCGGCGACCTGCTCCTCGCGCTCGACGAGTGCGGGCTGTGGCCCTGGGAGGCCCTCACGCCGGGGCATTTCGTACGAACCGAAGGGCACGCCACGGTCGCGGCGCGCCTCGGGGATGACGGGCTCACGGTGACGGTGACTGCGCGCGACGGGCTCCACGTCAACGTCCCCTACCCCGCGTCGCTCACGGTGGAGAGCGCCGGCGCAGCGCTCCCTGCGCGGCTCACCCGGGCGCAGGCGGCGCGCGTGGACGAGGGGGCGCTGGTGTTCCACGCGGCGGGCGCGGGCGTGACGGCGGCGCGGGGCGCGGTGGCCTTCGCGCTCTGCGGCGAGACGAGCTGCGCGCCGGAGACGCGCGCGTTCGTGGTGACGGCGCCGTAACCCGCGCGCGGCGTGCGGGCGTAGACGCGGCGTCGAACGCGATTTACACGCCGCCGCGTCGGGGCGTATGTCGCTCTCCCCCACGCGCACGGAGACTCCCCAATGCCCACGGTCACCGGCATCGGCCTCGGCCTTCGGCCCGCCCTCGCGGAGGCGATCGCGGCGCGCGCGCCCGCCTCGCTCCGCTGGCTCGAGGTGTCGCCCGAAAACTACATGGGCCGCGCGGGGGCCTACGTGCGCCACCTCGACGCGGCCCGCGAGCGCTTCCCCATCGTCACCCACGGGCTCACGCTCTGCCCGGGCAACGTCGACCCGCTCGACGACGGCTACATGGCGACGCTCTCGGACTTCCTCGCGCGCGTCGGTGCGCCCTGGCACAGCGACCACCTCTGCTTCGGGAGCTACGGCGGCGTCGCGCTCCACGACCTCCTGCCGATCCCCTTCACCCGCGCGTGCGCCGAGCACACCGCGGCGCGGGTGCGGGAGGTGCGCGGCCGCCTCGACGTCCCCTTCGCGGTCGAGAACATCTCCTGGTACGCGCACCCCGGCGAGGCCGAGATGGACGAGGCCGACTTCCTCCGCGCGGTGCTCGAGGGCTCCGGCGCGTCGCTCCTCCTCGACGTGAACAACGTCTACGTCAACGCGCGCAACCATGGCTTCGACGCGCGCTCGTTCATCGACCGGCTGCCGCTCGACCGGGTGGTGCAGGTCCACGTGGCGGGCCACCTCACCGGCGACGACGGCCTCCGCATCGACACCCACGGCGAGGACGTCTGCGACGACGTCTACGACCTCCTCGAGCACACGCTCCGCAAGACGGGCCCCGTCCCCGTGCTGCTCGAACGCGACCAGAACTTCCCCTCCTTCGAGCGCCTCGTCGCCGAGCTCGACCGGCTCGACGCGATCTGGCGCCGTGCGACCGGGGCGGTGCTGCCGTGAACCTCGACGACATCCAGCGCGCCCTCGCCCGCGTGTGCCTCGCCCCCTCCCCCGACGCGCGCGACGTCGACGCGCTCGGCGACCGGCCCGCGCGCTGGCACCTCTACCGCGCGCTCGTCCGCAACCGGCTGCTGGAGGTGCTCGGCGAGGCGCTCCCGGGCACGCGGCGGGCCCTCGGCGACGCGGGCCTCGCGGTGTGCGCAGCGGCCTTCCTCGACCGGGCGCCGCCGACCACGCGCTACGTCCGCGAGCTCTCGATCGCCTTCGCGCGCTTCCTCGAAGCGAACCCCGTGGAGGTGCCCGCCGGCGCCGCGCCGTGGGCGGTGGACATGGCGCGCTACGAGGCCGCGGTGATGCACGGCCACGTCGCGCTCGACCCGTCCGACGACGCGTCGGTGAGGGAGTTCGACATGGCGCTCGCGCCCGCGCTCTGCCCGGCCCAGCGCTTCCTGCGGGTGTCGTGGTCGGTGCACCGGGCGGAGCCCGCGGCGGGCGAATGGGCGCTGCTCGTCCACCGCGCGCCGGCGACCGACGCGGTGGAGACGCTCGAGCTCACGCCGATCGCGGCGGACATCTACGAGCGCTTCGCCCGCGGCGACCGGAGCGTCACGGCCTGCGCGGAGGAGGCGCTGGCGGCGCGCGGCGCGGGGGCCGACGCGGTGTTCGTCGAGAGCTTCGCGGGGCTTTTGGGCGACCTGATGGAGCGCGGGGTCATCCTCGGCGGGCGCGCGCCCGCAGGCTGAGCCGTCACGGGAAGCAGAGCACCTCGGCGTCGCCGTGCAGGCGGCGCAGCCCGCGCACGTAGCGCAGGAGCGCGTGTTTGCGCTGGATCACGTCGGCGATCTGCTCCTCGCTGAGCAGGGGGGCGTCGCCGTCGCCGTCGTCGGCGATCGCGTCACGGATCGCGTCGTCGGTGAGGGCCTCGACCGCGGCGATGAGCCTGCGGGAGAAGCGCTGGACGCCGTGGAGCCACCCCTCGACGCGGGCGAAGCGGGTGCTGCGGACGGGCACCTGGAAGCCGGCGTTGTTGTCGCGGTAGACGAGGTGGCCGTGGTCGTCCTGGAGGGTGTTGAGGCCGTTCCACCGATCCCAGTTGACGAGGAGGAAGTCGAAGGCGACGAGCGTCGACACCTCCTCCGCGCGCTCGCGCTCGTCGTCGCGCAGCGGCGCCCCCGCCTGCAGCCGCGCCGACCAGAAGGTGAACGACTCGGGCGACCCGACCCCCGAGGGCCGCAACACCGGCACCCAGTAGATCATCGCGCCGTGGGCCATCCCCGCGTCGAAGTGCAGCCCGTAGCGCGCGCCGTTGGGGAGCTCCTCCTCGGGCACGCGGCGGAAGACGGCCGGCGGCACGCGCTCGAGCCCGAGGAGCTGGTTGAGCCGGAAGGCCGCGATCTCCGCGCGCCAGTGGTCTTCGTGGAGCCGCTCGGAGGGCTTGAACGACCCGTCGATGGGCCCCGGGAAGTCGACCCGGATGTTCACCGAGGTGTTGCCGTAGTTGCGCAGGCGGCCGCCGACCGGGCCGTTGCGCAGGGCCGTGAGGATCTCCTCCTCGGGGATGACGCCGAAGCGCCGCCCCTCCGCGCGGCCCGCCCGGTAGGGGTTGTCGGGCACCGAGCCCGGCGGCGCCACCACGGGGCGGAGGTCGTGCTCCTCGGGCGGCACCAGCGGCGCGACCAGGGCGCCGTTGGAGGCGATGGCGGGCGTCGGCGCGAACACCATGTCCACGGGCGCGGGGAGCGCTGCGACGGCGGGCGCAGGCGCGGGGGAAGGCGGCGCGGGGGCTGCGGGCGCGGGGGCCTCCGGGGGGGGAGTGCTGGGGGCGACCGGCGCGGCGCTCGGCGTGGCCTCGGGCGGCGGGTGCGAGGTGCGTCGGGCGTGGGTCTCGCCGGCGTCGGCGCCCCGGTGGCGCTGGCGGTGTCGTCGCCGCGTCTGCCCTTCGCCGGCCGCGGCGGCCAGCAGGGCCACGAGGGCGACGGTCCAGGCGGTTGTCCGGGGGCTCATCGGGGCAAGTTGTCCGCGGGGGAGTGTATGCCCGCTGCCGACGTCGTGTGAAGTAGCACGGGCTGAATCGTCCGTCGGCGGCGCGCGCAGGGAGTCGCGTCCGGGATGCGTTCTGGTGCATGCTCCGGCCGCGGTGTCTTCCAGACCCCCCGGCCCCCTCGACGACGCGCTCCGGTCGGAGCTCGTCCGGCTCCGTCAGGAGGTGGAGCTCGCGTGCCCGCCCTACCGCGCGAGCCGCCGCGACGTGCGGCTCCCGGCGCAGAGCCCGCTCGCGCTGCGGTGGTACTGGGAGATCTTCGGCTACAGCGCGCTCTCCCAGCGCTACGCCGCGCCCGACGACCCGGCCGCGCGCGAGACGGCCCTCGGCACCCTCGCCGACTGGTGCCAGCGCGACGTCCGCTACGAGGAGCTCCGGGCGCGCGTGGCCGCCGACTACGAGGTGATCGCCTTCGACGACGACGAGCTGGTGCTCCTGTCGAAGGCGCGCGGGCGCATCGAAGACGACCCGCCGCTGGTGGCGCTGCGGGCCCCGACCGGCGCCGCCGAGGCCCCCGACCTCGAGCCCGCCGCGGTGAGCGTGCTGCGCTACCTCGTCGCGGGCGTGCTGCGGGGCTTGTGGTCGGAGCTCGCGCGCGTGCTGCTCACCGCGCGGCCGCCGCTCGAGCTCGAGCAGCCCTTCCCGCGCGTCGCGCTGCACGTCGGGCGGGCGGAGGTGGCGGGCGTGCCGGTGTGGGTGGCCGAGCGGCCCGTGCGCGACCGGCCGGGCTTCGCGGTGTACTGCAGGACGCACGAGGTCGAGGCGCTCGACGCCTGGCTGATCGAGCGGGGCCTCGGCGACGAGATGCTGGTGTGATTAGAGCGCCGACCCGACGAGGCCCGGCTCGCCGACGAAGAGGTAGAGCGTGGGGCTCATCCAGGGGTAGGCGGCGCGGCGCGCGCGCACGACGTCGAGCACCGCGGTGAAGAGCGGCTCCTCCTCGCGGTCGCGGAGGAGCTCGAGGAGGCGCGCCTCGATGAGCCCGACGGCGGAGGGGTCGGCGGTGTGGAGCAGGCCGTCGGTGAGCACGAGGATCGCGTCGCGCTCGCGGCCGGCGGCGCGGAGGAGGCCCGACGCGGTGAGCGGGAGCCAGGCGGGCCCGTGGGCCGCGGCGGCGGCGAAGCGCAGGTGCTCGCCGCCGAGCCCGCGCAGGGCGCGCCACTCGGCGGAGCGGCGCGGGACGTAGGCCGTCATGTCGAAGGCGCGGTTGAATCCGTACTGGAGGTGGAGCTCGGGGTCGGCCGGGAAGCGCTGGACGCCGCGGCGGAGGAAGTCGCCGGCGAGCTCGATGTCGGCGCGGGTGGCGGCGACGGTGCGGAGGGTGAGCGACTGCGCGCCCCACACGTACGACCGGCGGAAGTCCGGGTCGAGCGCGATCATGGTGTCGGTGTAGCGCGCGATGTAGCGGGCGGGCAGGTGCGCGACGAGCGTATCGCCGTAATAGATGGTGGCGTTGACCCAGAGGACGTCGGTCATCCACTCGGTGTGGCCGAGGGAGACGGCGCGGGCGACGAGGGGCGTCGGGATGCTGGCGTCGTCGAGGGTGCGGCGAGCGGCGTCGAAGCGGCGGTTGAGGCGGCCGCGCAGGGCGTAGGCGCCCGCGGAGGAGGCGGCGGCCAGCGCGACGGCCGCGAGGGCGCGGGCGATCGCGGGGGCCGCGGCGGTCACTCGGTCTCGTTGGTGATGGTGAGGCGGTTGCCGTTGCCGGAGAAGACCCGGTAGGTCGAGAGGGTCGAGTCGCCGTCGAGGTCGCCGTAGGCCTCGGCGATGTACCAGATGTCCTGGTTGGGCGAGCCCGCGTAGCCGGCCTCGCCGGGCGGCGCGGTGGCGGGCGTGCCCGTGACGACAACGTAGCGGTAGCGGACGCCGCCGGACGGGCGGAAGCCGAGCTGGTTCCACTCCGCGGGGACGCCGGTGAGGAAGTCGGCGGTGACGCGGGTGGGGGCCGAGGCGGGCCAGGCCGAGCCGACGCCGAGGGTGGTGGGCGGCGTGCCGCTGGTGCGCCCCGCGGCGCAGTAGGTGGCGAACTCGCCGCGGTAGGCGTCCTCGCGCGACGCGATGGTGAGCAGCATCGCGCGGGCCTCCTGCGAGCGGCTCCGGCGGATGTAGACGGAGTAGCCGGTGTACGCGACCGCCGCGAGGATGCCCATGATCACGACGACGATCATGAGCTCGACGAGGGTCATGCCGGGCGAGGCGCGGCGGGCGGTGGGCATCGGGGACCTCCAGCGGACGGTGGGGTGTGTGGCCTGAGGGTGCCAGAGGCGCGCGCCGCGGAGAAGGGGCGTCACGGCTCGCCGGCCTCCTCGGG
The DNA here is from genome assembly GCA_046351555.1 of Polyangiales bacterium. Taxonomy (GTDB): domain Bacteria; phylum Myxococcota_A; class Polyangia; order Polyangiales; genus CAISKJ01. The sequence continues at coordinate 90,505 of JAXLYI010000021.1, read as the reverse complement.
CTCGCCCTGGGCCATCCCCAGCTTCTGCAGCCGGTACCGCAGCGAGCGGAACGACAGCCCCAGCACCTTGGCCGCCTGCGTCCGGACGCCGTTGGCGCGCTCGAGCGCCTGGCGGATGAGGCTCCGCTCGATGCGCTCGAGGGTGGCCTCCATGTCGATGCCGTCCGGCGGCAGGACGATGGGCTCCGCGCTCGCCGCGCGCGCCGGGTCGCCGAGGAGCTCGGGCGGCAGGTCGTCGACGTGGATCACCGTCTGCGCGAGGGTGACGGCGCGCTCGACGGCGTTCTCGAGCTCGCGGACGTTGCCGGGCCAGGCGTAGCGGAGCATCAGGCGCATGGCCTCGGGCGAGAAGGCGAGGTTGGGCTTGCCCTGCTCGTCGGCGAAGCGCAGGCGGAAGTGCTCGACGAGGGTCTCGAGGTCCTCGCGGCGCTCGGCCAGCGGCGGCAGGTGGATCCGCAGCACGTTGAGCCGGTAGTAGAGGTCCTCGCGGAAGGTCTTCTCCTTCACCATCGCGGCGAGGTCGCGGTTGGTGGCGGCGACGATGCGCACGTCCACGGGGACCTCCTGGAGCCCGCCGACGCTGCGCACCTTGCGCTCCTGGAGGGCGCGCAGGAGCTTCACCTGGAGCTGGAGCGGCAGCTCGCCGACCTCGTCGAGGAAGAGCGTGCCGCCGTCGGCGCGGCGGAAGACGCCCTCGTGCCGCTGGTGCGCGCTGGTGAAGGCGCCCTTCTCGTGCCCGAAGAGCTCGGACTCCATCAGCGCCTCGGGGATGGCCCCGCAGTTGATCACCAGGAAGGGCTTGTCCTTCCGGTCGCTCCAGCGGTGGATGGCGCGCGCGAAGAGCTCCTTGCCGGTGCCCGTCTGCCCGGTGATCAGCGCGCTCGCCCGCGACGGCGCGATGCGCCGGGCGAGCTCCATCGCGGCCTGGAACGCCGGGCTCCGCCCGATGAGCGAGCCGCCGTCCGGGTCGGGCTGGACGGCCTTCGCGATCATCCGCAGCGTCTGGTTGGTGCGGAGGATCTCGCGCTTCTCGAGGGCCTTCTCGACCCAGGCGCGCGCGGTCGCGACGGAGAGGGGCTTCTCCAGGTAGCCGAAGGCCCCGAGGCTCATCGCCTTCACCGCCGTCTCGACCGAGCCGTGCGCGGTGACCACCAGCACCTGGGTGTGGACGGAGACGTTCTGCGCGGCGGTGAGCACGTCGAGGCCGGTGCCGTCGGCCATCATCAGGTCGGTGACGACGAGGTCGTACGGGGCGGGCGACGCGCGGAGGATCTCGGTCGCCTCCTCGACGCCGGAGGCCAGCGCCACCTCGTGCCCCGCGCGCCGCAGGAGCACGTCCATCATCTGTCGGAGCGAGGCCTCGTCGTCGACCACGAGGATGCGCGCGGAGGATCCCATCGGTGTGCGCTCAGTCTACCGAACGTAAGCGCCCGGCCGTAACGTACAAAAAGTGTCACTCGCGCCGCGCGACGGCGATGAGGAAGCCCCCGAGCCGCGCGGCGGGCGAGTCGAGCAGGGCGTGCTCCGCGCGCCGCAGGGCCGCGCCGACGAAGGGCAGCGAGACGAGGCGCGCGGTCGGGGTAACGACGCGCACGCCGCGGAAGCCCTCCAGTCGGAGGGTGCGCGGGAGGATCTCGCGGACGCGGCGCGGGGAGTCGAAGCGGGTGTAGACCGCGGCCTCGGTGGTCTTGGCGGAGATGGCGCCGGCGGGGCCGAGGGTCTTGGCGAGGTAGCGCAGGCTCCAGGGGTTGTAGAACTCCGCGAGCACGACGCCGCCCGGCTTCGTGACGCGCGCCATCTCCGCGAGGGCGAGCTCGATGTCGGGCACGTGCGCGAGCACCTTGAACGAGTAGGTGACGTCGAAGCTCGCGTCGGCGAAGGGGAGCGCGGTGGCGAGGCCCTGCATCACGTCGAGCCCGCGGCCCTTGGCCTGCTGGAGCATCCCCGCGGAGAGGTCGATGCCGACGGCGCGGTCGGCGAAGCGGGCGACGCGCTCGAGGATGAGCCCGGTGCCGCAGCCGACCTCCAGCGCGCGCCCGCCGCGGCCGTGCTCCTCGACCACGCGCACCTCGAGGTCGTCGATGAGGGCGTGGTACCCGCGGCCCCGCTCGCGCTCGTACCAGCCGCTGAACTCGTCGTAGTAGCGCCTCGTCGCGTCGTCCTTCATGGCGGCCGACGCCCCTACCACGGGCGCGCGGCCGACGTCACGTCTTCCCCTCGGACGCGGCGTCCCAGCGGATGCGCGCGGCCCACGCCATCGCGCGCTTCTCCACCGTGACGTGGAGCAGCCACGCGGCCGCGAGGCTCAGCGCCACCGCGCACGCCGTGACGAAGGCGACGCCGCCGAGCGAGCGCTCGAGCCACGGGCGCCGGATGGCCCCGCGGCTGATCGCGCCCGTCACCGTGTGGACGAGGTAGAGGCAGTAGGAGAGCCGCCCGAGCCACTGCCACGCGGCGCCCGAGAGCAGCGTCGGGAGCGCGCCGCGGCGCCCCGCGAGGTAGACCACCGCGCCGACGGCGGCCCCCACACACGCCTCGATGCGGTCGCCGCGCCAGCCCGCCACGGAGGCGCCGAGGAGGCCGGCGAGCAGGGCGCCGCGCGGGAGGTGCCCGGCGAGGGCGTACCAGACCGACGCGCCGGTGGCGAAGAGGTACCAGTGGGTCACCATCCAGGCGTTGCGCACGCGCCAGAGGAGGGCGGCGTCGAGCGACCACGCGCCGGTGAGGAGCACCACCCACGCGACGAGCATGCGGCGCGCGGCGGGGGGGAGGTCGCGCGCGGCGCGGTCGAGCACGGCGAGCACGGCGGCGAAGGCGAGGTAGAGCTGCACCTCGATGCAGAGCGTCCAGTAGACGGCCTGGACGCCGGGGACGCGGAGGATCTCGTGGAGGTAGAGCGCGTTGGCCGCGAGGACGCGGGGCCCCGGGGCCTGGCGCGACGGGCCGTGGAGCCAACGCTCGCGCCAGGCGTGGCCGGCGGCGAGGGCGATGGAGGCCCAGTAGGGCGGGTCGAGTCGCACCTGGCGGCGCAGGGCGAAGAGGGCGGCGCCGCGCGGGGTGACGGCGCGGTCGCCGACGGCGTACGCGATGACGAAGCCCGAGAGGACGAAGAACACCTGGACCCCGAGCCAGCCGTGCCCGATCGCGCCGACGAGCACGTCGGGGAGCGCGTCGGTGAGCGTCGGGAGCGCGCGCCCGGTGCAGAAGTGGAAGAGCATCACGGCCACCGCCGCGAGGCCGCGGAGGGCGTCGATGAAGGCGAGGCGCGGGCGGGCGGGGGGCTTTTCGGGGGCGTCGGTCACGCGGGCGGGAGGCGGGTGGAAAACGTCAGCGCGCGCGGAGCTTCACGGTCTGGCCAACGAAATCGAGCATGCGGCGGAGCTCGTCGTAGTCGGGGTGCTTCATGCGGATCCAGGCGTTGGCCATGTAGCCGGCCTCGACGGGCTGGGTGGGGGTGCCCGCGTCGGGCAGGTGCCAGTCCATGAGCCACTGGGCGAAGCGCTGGCGCACCGTCTCGACGCCGTCGTAGTGGGAGACGCGGCCGTCGCGGTCGGGGCGGAGGGCGACGATGCCGGCGGCGAAGCGGCGCGAGAGCGTCTGCGAGGTGCGGCCGTAGACCACGGCCATGGCCCACTCGCGGTAGATGTCGATCTCGTTGCCGGCGGCGTAGAGGTCCCACGCGCGGACGCCGGGCGGGCGGCAGCCGATCTCGCTGAACTTGAGCCCCTTGGGCCCGAAGAACCACTCCATGTGGGTGGCCGAGGTGCCGATGCCGAGGGCCTCGATCACGCGGCGGCCCATGTCCTTCACCTCGTCGTAGCCCGGGGCGGAGTCGACGCGGTTGGTGGCGATGAACTGCGGGGAGATCCAGCGCGTTCGCATCGCCTCGAGGACGCCGGGGAAGTAGTGCGAGGCGAAGTCGTGGGCCACCTTCCCGTCGATGGTGATGGTGTCGTAGAAGCCCTCGTGCCCCTCGATGAACTCCTCGACCGCCGCGCTCCCGCCGCGGCCGACGCGGTGGTCGTCGAGGGCGCGCTGGAGCGACGCGTCGTCGTCGACCTTCACCGTGCCCGACGCGCCGGCGGCGTCGCGGGGCTTCACGATGAGGGGGTAGCCCACGCGGCTCGCGAACTCGCGGATCTCCTCGCGGTTGTCGCTGCCGAGGGACTGCGCGCAGGGGATGCCTGCCTTGCGGAGCGCCTCCTTCATCGCGGGCTTGTCGCGGCAGAGGAAGGTGGTGTGGACGCTGGTGCCGGGGATGCCGCAGCGCTCGCGGACGGCGGCGGCGGCCATGACGTGGGCCTCGACGACGGCCTCGAGGCGGTCGAGCTTCACGTGGCGCTGGACGCGGCGGACGGCGGCCTCGAGCTGGTCGGCGTCGGTGACGTTGCCCACCTGCTCGTAGTGGGAGAGCCAGTGGCGGAGGCTGTCGTCGAGGGCCTCCTTCGGCCGCTCGCCGATGCCCGTGACCCGCGCGCCGACGGCGTGCAGGGCGCGCGCGAACTCGCGCTGGTTGGCGGGGAAGCAGGGCTCGATGAGCGCGATGTCGACCGGCATGGCGCGGGATCGTAGACCAGCCCCGCCCCGCGGCGCGCGGAGAAACGTCAGAACCCGTCGTCCGCGATCCGCAGGTAGGAGTCCTCCGCGTCGCGGCAGAGCGCGGCGAGGTGCGTGACGCGCGGGAGCTCGGTGCGCACCCAGTACTGGGCCGCGCGGAGCTTGCCCTCATGGAAGGTGGTTCCCGTCCCATCGGCGAGTCGTCGCTTCGCCGCCGCGGCCTGGCGGATCCACTGCCACGCGACGCACACCGTCGCGAAGAGGTCGAGGTAGTCGGTGGCGTGGCCGAGCATCCCGTCGACGTCGCCGGAGAGCCCGCGCGCGCCGAGCTCCATCGTGAGGGAGGCCACGTCCGCGACGGCGGCGTCGATCGCGTCGCACCACGCGGCCTCGACGCCAGCGCTCCGTGCGTCGGCGGTGGCGCGCGTCACCTCGGACGACCAGAGTCGCAGGGCTTCGCCGCCGCCCGCGACCACCTTGCGCCCGAGGAGGTCGAGCGACTGGATGCCGGTGGTTCCTTCGTGGATGCTGTTGAGCTTCTGGTCGCGGAGCCAGAGCTCGGGCAGGTACTCCGAGGTGTAGCCGTAGCCGCCGTGCACCTGGACGGAGAGGACGTTCGCTTCGAAGCCGCGCTCGGCGGGGAAGGTCTTCACGACGGGCGTGAGGAGGTCGAGGAGGAGCTTCGCGTCGCCGCGCTTCTCGTCCGGGCCGTGCTCGGCGAGGTCGGCGAAGCGGGCCGCTTCGAGCGCGAGCGAGAGGGCCCCCTCCACGATGGCCTTCTGGCGCAGGAGCATCCGGCGCACGTCGGGGTGCGCGGTGATCGGCACCTGCGGCGACGCGCCGTCGCGCCCGGCGAGGGCTCTCCCCTGCGGCCGTGAGCGCGCGTAGCGGAGGGCTTCCTGATACGCGACGTACGCGGTGGCCGCGGCGCTCGCTCCGACCCCGATGCGGGCGGCGTTCATCATCTGGAACATCTGGGCGAGGCCCCTCCCCTCGGCGCCGACGAGCCATCCCCGGCAGTCGCCCTCCTCCCCGAAGTTGAGCACCACGCTCGGCAGCGCGCGCCAGCCGATCTTGTGGAGAACGCCCGCGCAGCGAACGTCATTGAAGGCCCCGTCGGGGCGGCGCTTCGGCACGCAGAAGAGCGACACGCCGCGCGTTCCCGCGGGGGCGCCCTCGACGCGCGCGAGCACCATGTGGACGATGTTGTCGGTGAGGTCGTGCTCTCCGCCGGAGATGAAGATCTTCGAGCCCGTGACGCGGTACGTCCCGTCGCCCACGGGGGTGGCGCGGGTGGTGATGTCGCCGAGGCTGGAGCCCGCGTGCGGCTCGGTGAGGGCCATCGTGCCGGTCATCTCGCCGGCGTAGAGGGCGGCCATGTAGCGCGCGCGGAGGGACTCGTCGCCGAAGGACTCGATGAGGTGGGCCACCTCGGCGGTGAGCATCGCGAGCCCGAGGGCCGAGCCGTTGGCCGCGCAGAGGTACGACGACGCCGCGGTGTGGACGATCGACGGGAGCTGCTGCCCGCCGACCTCCAGCGGCCGCGTCGCCGCGAGCACGCCCGCCTCCGCGAGGGCCGAGAACATCACTCGCATCTTCGGGTGGAGCGCGACCGAGCCGTCGGGCGCGAGCGACGGCGGGTTCGCGTCGACCTCGCGGGCGGCGGGGGCGAACACCTCGCGGGCGAGGCGGCGGAGCGTCTGGACGGTGAGGTCGAAGGTCTCGCGGCTGTGGTGGGCGAAGGCGGGCAGCGCGCAGAGCGACGCGGCGTCGTGGACGTCGTGGAGGAGGAAGGCGACGTCGCGGTCGTCGAGGAGCGGGTTGGCGTCGGTCATGGGGCGCGGAGTGTAACGCGCGCCCGCGGGGTCACGAACGGTCAGGTGTTGCGGGCGACGCGCGAGCGGGCGGCGTCGAGGCGCTCCTGCCAGCGCGTCAGGAGGGGGTGGCCCGCGCGGAGGCGCGCCGCGAGGCGCTCCATGGCGGGCTCCGCCGCGGCGAGGTCGGTGCGCGACGGGAGGGTCGAGAGGGCGAGCTCGGCGATCCACCGGTCGGGGTGGTCGGTGAGGTCGCCGCCGCGCAGCGCCGCCAGGGCGGCCTCGTAGTCCGCGCGCGCCTGGGCGTAGGTGCCTCGCGCGAGGTGGGCTTCGCCGCGCTCGAAGCGGAGCTGGGCCGCGAGGTGGCTCTCGGCGCCGAGGCCGCGCTCGATGTCAGGGAGGATCGCGGTGACCCGGTCGATGGCGAGGGCGGCGTCGCCGCTGGCGGTTGCGCAGCGGGCGAGCGCGACGGCGAACTCCGCGCGCTCGTGGAGGAGCGCCCAGGGCGGGATGGCGAAATTGCGTAGAAGCTCGAGTCCCGCGCCCGCATCTCCTGCCTGCCAGTACGCGTTGGCTCTCGCAACACGGATCGGCAGGCGACGCCTGTGGATCTCGAAAGCGATCCTGTCAGACTTTGAGGGAGGGTGGTTGATGCGTCCAACGATGGCGTCGCGGCCCCACACGGCCAGTACCCAACGCCAGTTCAAGATGCGGCCGTAGAACCTCCGCACAGAGTCGTCGACGTCAAGTTCGTTGCGCTCCTGCTCCGCCGCCATCAACTCATCCAAGATGTCCTCTCGGTGCCACCGCACCGCGTTGATCCATCGTCCAGCCAGATCGCCGACGGCGTTGGCGTCGGCGTAGCGCCCCAGCGCGGAGAGCACCTCACAGCGGAGCGCACGTTCGGCCGTGCCGCGCTCTCCGCGAAGCAGCAACTCCACCGCCACATAGTCTCCCTGGTCGAGAGCCTGGCGTGCGTGCTCGCGTGCGGGTAGCGACCCCACCGCGTAGACCGCCCTGCGAAGCACGTACCCCTTCAGGTTCTCTCGAACCTCGGGTTCTACGAGCTCCGCGGCTCGGATGAGCTCCGTGGACGTCAGCACCTTCCCCAGGCAACCCAGCACGCAACTCCGCCTCCAGCAAGACCATGGGATCGACGACGCCCATTCTGTGGTCACGCGCGAGCAACGTCGGCGCGAACCGGGCCTGCCACGCTGCGGGGGCGCCGGACGCGATGTCGCCACGGCGACGCGACCACGCCTCGCGCTGTTCGGCCGTCGCGAACGCGGGCTCGCAGCAGCGGCGCCGGCGCGCCCCAGAGGTCGATCGCCTCACGCGCCACCAGACCCCGCGAGAATGCCTGAGCGAGCAGCGCGTCCTCCGTCGGCGTCGCGTCGACCGCAGCCCTCGCACACGAGGCGGTCGGCCATCGTCAAAAAAGCCGGCTCCCCGCGCGACCACGCGAGTACGCGGCCGGAGAGCCGCGCGCCGCGAGCGCGCGAGCGCCATGGAGCCCGTCCACCATTCTCGCGTCGAGCGTCCACCACGCCGGTTCGGGTCGTTCCTCGTCGGTAACGAACACGCAGAACGGCGCCTCAGGATTGATCGCGTCGGCGATCCGGAGGTCCGCGATCGTCACGTCGCCGCCCTCGCGGTGCACGACCACGCCCGCCTCGCCTTCGAGCGCCGCGTCAAAGCCGTCGTCGGGGTCGCTCACCACGACGGCGCCGCCCGCGCCCGCTTCCCTGGCGAGGCGCAACCCTTCGAGCAGGAAGGTCGGCGCGCCGCCGGGGCATTCGACGCGGTGCGAGATCCAGTCGAAGAAATCCGGCGCCCCGCGCGCGAGCGCCGCGCTGGTCTCGGCGCTGCACCACAGCACCACCTTGAGCGCGCGGTCGGAGAAGAGCGGCCGCGCGGCGTTGAGCTCGCGCGCGTGGGAGGGCAGGGGCTCATACACCACCGTCGCGCCCCTGGGGGCCTCCTCGATCTCCCACGGCTCCAGGCACACCGATACCGGCTCGGACGAGGCTTCGAGCGCCAGCACCAGCGCGCGGAGGTGGTCGACGCGCGCCCGGTCGACGAGCACGAGGACGCCGCCCTCGGCGAGCCCGAGGATGCCGACGACGCGCTCGACCCAGGCTTCTATGGCGACACCATGCGAAGCAGCAGGAGGGGGTGGGGGCCGTACCACTCGCCGCCGTTGGGGTACGGGAGGATGCAGTCCCAGTGGAGGAGGTCCCACGCCTCGGGGTCGCGCGGGAGGCGGCGCTGGGGGTCACGGGCGAGGGCCTCCATCACGGCGATGTGCCCCGCGTGGAGGCCCGTCCGCGGAGCTGCTCCGCCTCGTCGATCACCTGATCGACGTGGGCCGCTCCGCGCGGACGCCCTTCGCGATGAGGACGCGCTCGGCGAGCATGCGCACGAGCCGGACGAAGTCGCGCGCGCGGCCGCCCGAGCACCAGGCCAGGTGGCGGAGCGCCTCCGGGTCGGCCGCCTCTTCCCAACGCGCGACCCGGCTGCGGAACATCCGTTCGAAGACCGCGATGCCGGGCCCGTGCGCGCGGAGGTCGCCCATGTCCATCACGGGCTCGTTGACGAGGGTGACCGGCCGGAAGCCCTTCATCTGCGCCAGCTCGGGGCGGTGGCGGAGCGCGTAGGGGCCGCAGACGACGGTGGCGCACGCGAACTGCGAGAGCATGCTCGAGTCGACGAACAGCGCCCGGGCGTGGTCGACATCGGTGACGCGGTCGAGGCCGTCGATGACCAGAAGCACGGGCGCGTGCTTCGACTGGATCTCCCCCAGCATGCGGTTGACGACGAGGAGCAGGCCGCGGAGCTCGTCGTCCTGGTCGAGCAGGCGCTTCGCGCTGCGGCCCTGCGCGAGCTTCCACTTCACGCCACCGGCCGCCTCCTTGAGCGCGTTGATCCCAGCGTTCGCCGCGACGGCGCCGGGTGCGATGGCGCTCCCCGCGACGAGCGGGGGGGCGACCGAGGCGAACATCACCATCGCCCGCCCGAGCGCGCCGAGGTCGAACTCCGCGGGCTCGGGCGTCTCACTGGCGCGGGCCGCCCGACGCCACGCGGCGGAGAGCTCGTCGAGCGTGTCCGACGCGAACTCGACGCCCAGGCGCTCCTGCGCGGCCCTCGCGAGCGCGACCCCGACGAGGAAGCACACTTCCCAGGGGGCGATGCTGCGGAGCGCGGCCGGGTCGCCCACGACCCGGGTGAAGTGCCGGTCGAGGTCGAGCACGAGCACGAAATGCCTCGCCGCGCGCGCCTCCGCGATGCGAAATAGTTCGGTGCTCTTGCCGCTGCCGACCGTCCCGGTCAGGAGGACGTGCGGTGTGCCGACGGGTAGGTCGAGGAGTTCGACGACCTGCTGAACGGGGCTCTGGGTCCGCTCGACGCGCCACTCCGGTCGCTCGACCACGGGCTGCTCCGGGTCGAAGTCGTTGTACACCTGCTTCCAGTCGATCATCGCGGCGGCAGGCTATCACCGACGGTGACGCGCGTGGAATTGCTGAGGCGTGCGTGTGCGGCGGGGCCGAGGGCGGCCTCTCCCATCACAGGGCCCGCGTGAAGCGGTACCAGCCGAAGCCCGTCCGCTCCAGCGTGCCGTCGGCCACCATCCGTTTCATCTGGGCGGCGCTGTACCCGAGCGCGCGCACCTCGGCAGCGGTGAGCTCCCTCGACGGAGGCGCCTCCAGCACCTTGCCTGCGGGCGGGCCGTCGGGCGCGGGTGCCTTGCGCGCGGGCGGTTTCGCGGGCTTCCTCTCGCCCCCGAGGGCGCGCTTGCGGACGCCGAGCGCCGGCACGTCGACGAGGAGCGCCGCGTGCACGTAGAACTCCCCGGGGCCCCCCTCGTTGCCGAAGTAGCCCGTCTCGCTGTACTCGGGCTCGCCGAGGAACTCCACCGCCGGCTGCCCCGCGACCCTCGCCGCCGCGCGTCCACGGTCGCCCCGCGCGGGCGTCACCACCCAGCGCACGGCGTCGCGGTCGGGCCCGGCCTCCACCGGCAGGCGACGCTCGATGTCGAACGCGCTGAGCCGGTGGCCTCGAAACATCGCGCGCTCGGTGTGGGTCGGGTACCGCGCGAGCGCCCAGCGCGAGTCCACCTGATCTTCGAGGAGGTAGGGGACGAAGCGGACCGGGAGCCCGAGGCGCAGCACCGCCGCGGCGATCTGCTGGTCGCGCCCCTTGAGCTTCAGCGCCGTGCGCGGGTTGATCTCCGGCGCCGACCGGATGAACCCCGGCGCCTCGGCGTACATGTGGAAGCAGGAGAAGCCCAGCGTCGTCCCAGTGGGAAAGAAGCTCGGGTCGACGAGCGCTACGGTGAGGGAGTCGGCGAGACGGTCGGCGTGGGTCGACGCCCTCCGAACGGGGAGCACGGCGCCCTCGCCACGGCGGAGGATCCAGGTGAGGGTGATCCGCTCGCCGGACCAGACCTCGCGCACCTCGTGGTCGACGTCGCCGAAGAAGGCGGCCCACGAGAACGTGCGGGGCCCGCGACGGCCGAGACGCCCGATCGACCACCGGAAGACCTCGGTCGCGCCGCGGTGGGTGAGCACCAGATCACCCCCGCCGAAGTCGTGCGAGATGTCCATCACGAGCGTGCCGAGCATGTCGTCGCCGCGGGGCGTGTCTTTGTGGACGACGAAGTGTCCGCCGCGTCGGTAGATGTTGAGGCCGTAGAGCTCGGCGGAGAGGGGGTTGGGGTCGTGCGGGCAGAGGGCCTTGCGCACGGCGTCGAGCACCCCGCCCGCCGCGGGGTCGAGCCCTTCGACCGTGAAGGCCCCGCCGCGCGCGTCGAGCTGGAGCGCGTCGCGCACCTTGCGGTTGCGCTTCGTCTCGCCGCCCTGTCCGAAGGGGGCGGGCTCGCACCTTCGCGCCAGCGTCTCCCCGAGCCGCCAGTCGTCCGCGCCGAGCGCGACCCGCGAGCCCTTCGCGAAGCACAGCGCCGCGTCGCCCACGGGCGCCATCTCGCCGCCGCAGGCGAAGGGGGAGGCGAGGTCGTACGCGCGGAGGGCGAGGGTCGCGAGGTGCTTGCGCGTCGCGTCGGGCAGCGCTTCCAGGGGTCGCATCGCCCGCGAGGATAGCGGCTTGCGCGAGGCAGCGCGATCCGCCGGCGCGGGTTGCGCATCGCGCCGCGCAACCCGCACCGGGGAGAGCGCCCCGATCAATCGGGCGGCGGCAGCGGCAGCGTCGGCGAGCCCGACTTCACGTGCGACTTCGTCTTCATGGTCCGTTCACCTCCTCTCGCCGCCACGCCAGAGCAGGGCCCGTGCCGGAGGGATGAACCAACCTCGATCGCGCCGTCAGGGGATGGCGACGCGGTGGCCGCGGGAGGCGATCACCCGCTCGGCCGGCGCTTCGAGCACCGCGCCGTCCCACGCGATGCAGCCGCGGACGAGCCCGTCGCCCGTCACCGACACGTCGTCGCCGAGCACCGCGGGGCCTTGCACCGTGGCGCCCTCGGCGACGCGGACGCCTTGGCCGCGCACCACGCCGTCGGCGGGTGCCCGCCAGCCCGGCCACGCGAGCGCGCCCGAGGCCAGCGCGAAGCTCGCCTCGGCGTAGGCCGCGGGGGTGCCGAGGTCGTACCAGGGCGAGCGGTCGACGACGCCCGACACGCGCGCGCCCTTCGCCAGCAGGCGCCGGAGCGTGTTGCGCACGACGCAGCCCTCCGCCGGGAGCTCGTCGGCGACGGCGCTCGACAGCACGTAGATGCCCGTGAAGAGGCCGCGCGTGGTGGGCTCGGCGGGAGCGGGGCCCTCGTTGAGCATGCGGACGACGCGGCCCGCGGCGGTCACCTCGATGACGCCGGCCTTCTCGGCGCGCGGGTCGTCGCGGAGCACCATGGTCATGAGGGCGCCGGTGGCGCGGTGGTGGGCGACGACGGCGCCGAGGTCGGGCGCGGCGAGCACGTCGCCGTTGAAGACGACGAAGTCGCCGCCGCCGAGGTGCGGGAGCGCGTTGCGGATGCCGCCGCCGGTGCCGAGGATTGTTGCTTCCGTGAGGGTGGTGAGCGAGAGGCCGAGGCGCTCGCACCAGGGGCGGAGGCCGGGGTCGATCTGCGCGGCGAGGTGGTGGGCGTTGGCGACGACGTGCCGGACGCCGTGGCGGGCGAGCGCGTCGAGGGCGAAGCTCGCGAGGGGTCGGTTGACCAGCGGGACGAGGGGCTTCGGGCGCTCGTCGGTGAGGGGGCGGAGGCGCGTGCCGAGGCCCGCGCAGAGGAGCATCGCGTGCATCGCGGGTGCTTGTAGGCACGGCGCGGGCGGGCCGTCAGCTTTCCGGCGGCGCGGCGAGCAGCGAGCGCGCGAGGGCGCGTCGGACGGCGACGAGCGCGGCGGCGAGCGCGAGGGCCGACCACGAGCGGTCGGCGGTGAGCTTCATCAGGCCCGCGGCCGTCCAGAGCTCGAGGGCCATCGGGAGCGCCGCGCGGGGGCGGCCCGTCGCCGCGCTGCCCACGAGCGCGGCAAGGGCGCCAGCGGCGGTGAGCGCGAGGGCGGCCCGCTCGGCGAGGGTCACGGCGTCGGGCCCTTGCGGGGCTCCCCGATCTCGGCGCGCTCCTCGCGGATCTCGCGGCGGAGGAAGAAGTTGAGCGCCGTGCGGATCGCCGCCACCGCCGCGAGCTTGCCGATCTCGGTGAAGGTCGGCGCCACGGCTGTCCGGAGCAGGTCGGAGGCGAGCTGGAACTCCAGCCCGAGCGCGAGGAAGCGCCCGAGGTCGAGCCGGACGACGCCGAACTCGTCGGCGTTGCGCCGGGCGACCGCGCGCCACACGAAGCGCGCGAACCCGAGCGCCGCGCCGAGGAAGATCACGGCCGCGCCGGCGGCCTCGACGAGGCGGACGAGGAAGAAGACGGCGGCGCGGAGCTGGGCTTCGGAGAGGACGGAGTCCATCGCGGGTCAGAGCCGGTCGAGGCGGCCGCCGTCGACGCGCATCGCCTCGCCCTGGACGAACGACGCCTCGTCCGACGCGAGGAAGAGGATCGCCGCGGCGACCTCCGCGGGGCGCCCGACGTCCTTCGGGTCGACGGCCTCGACGCCCGCGCGGATGTTGGGGTTCTCCCAGAGCATCGGGGTGTCGATCGCGCCGGGCAGCACGGCGTTGACGCGGAGGCCGCGCGCCTTCCCTTCGAGCGAGGCCGAGCGGGTGAGCGAGAGGAGGGCGGCCTTCGCGGCGGCGTAGGAGGCCACCAGCGGCGTGGTCTCGACGGCGTGGATGCTGGAGACGTTCACGATCGCGCCGCCGGGCTTCATCGCACGGAAGGCCGCCCGCGTGAAGAAGAACGCGCCGAGGAGGTCGACGCGGAGCACCCGGATCCAGTCGTCGGCGGTGTGCTCGTCGAGGGGCTTGAAGACCATGAGCCCCGCGTTGTTGACCACGACGTCGAGCCGGCCGAAGCGCGAGAGGGCCCCGGCCGCGCAGGCCTCCACCTGCGCCTCGTCGGCGACGTCGCACGCCGCCCCCCACACGTCAGGCGCGCCGGCCGCGCGCACGCCCTCGGCGGCCTTGGCGGCCTCGTCGCCGCGCAGGTCGGCGAGCACCACGCGCGCCCCCTCTCGGCCGAAGGCGGTGGCGGTGGCGAGGCCGATGCCGCCCGCGGCGCCGGTGACGATCGCCACCCGGTCGGCGAAGCGCCCGGCGCTCACGACTCGCCCCCGGTGCCCGAGGTGGGGGCGGCCGGCGCGCTCGCGTGGTTCTGCGCGTCGCGGCGGCTGCGGCGGCCGACGTCGGTCTCGTGCTCGCTCGGGAGCACCACGGGCATGCGGAGGCACGCGCTCTGGGTCGGGAGCACCTCGCGCCACTCGCGGATGAGCTCTTTGTAGGCGCGGCCGACGGCGCGGAGGTTGCGGTCGAGGTCGCAGAGGCCGAGCGGGTTGACGGTGCCGCGGCGCTCGCGGAGCGCGACGTCCCAGTCGACCTGGTCGGTGAGCGAGTACCAGGTGAAGCCCACGATGGGCACGCCGTCGTTGCGCAGGCGGAGCACGTTGGCCCACTCCTTCCAGAGCCAGTCGACGGCCTCGGTGCCGCGCGGCCCCTCGTTGAGGTTGGTCTCGGTGTGCATCACGGGGAGGCGGTAGCGGTCGTAGTAGAGCCGGGTGATCTCGTCGTAGCCGAAGACCTCGCCGGCCGCGGCGGTGCGCCCGTCGGCCTCCACGCGGTGCTCGTTGGTGGCGTAGTAGTCGTTGCCCATCACGCAGTGGTGCTTGAGGCCGTTGTCGAGGAAGCCGTGGTACTCCGCGCGGGTCATCCCGTTGTCGAGAAGGTACTCGTACATCTCCGACTCGACGCGCCGGCCGTAGTTGAGGTCGAGCGAGAGGAAGCGCCGCGCGTTGAGCGCCTCGGCCGGCCCGATCGCGCGGGGGTTGGCGGCGTGGAAGTACTCCGACGACTCGCTCTGGATGAAGAGCGCGTCGGGCCGCGCCGCGAGGATCGAGCGCATCGCGCGGGTGTTGGCGGTGACGAGGTGCTTGAGCGCGGTGACGAAGGCGCGGTCGCTCGCGAGCTGCTCGTTCCACCAGCCGTAGGCGGCGGAGAAGGTGGCGCAGACGAACATCTCGTTGACGGGGGTGTAGAGCTGGACCCACGGGTACCGCGCGGCGAAGTCCCCGGCGTAGCGTTCGAAGAGCGCGGGGAAGTCGGGGTTCTGGAAGTTGCCCACCCAGTCGGGGACGCCGAAGTGGCAGAGGTCGGCGATGGGGACGATGTCGCGCCGGCGGAGCTCGCCGAAGGTCTCGTCGGCGAAGGCCCAGTCGTAGCGCCCGTCGCCGCGCCACGTGCGGTGCAGGGGCGGGCCGTAGCGGAGGAAGCGGATGCCGAGGTCTTCGACGAGGTCGAAGTCGTCGCGCCAGCGGGCGTAGTGCCGGCACGACTCCATCTCGTCGACGCGCGTGCGCCCGTTGTCGATGGTGGGGTAGCTGTTCTCGATGCCGGTCGCGAAGAGGAAATAGGGGGTCATCGCGGCCCTCCGGGCTGCCGTCTCCGCGCGCTTCGTGGTGCCCGCGCGGGGGCCTCGCAAGCGCGTTCGGGCCGCCCGATGCCGCCGTCGCAGGGCCCTTGCGTGGCGGCGCGGGCGCACCCAATATCGCGCCACCCCGTTGCCCACCCTCCGCGACACCATCCGTCAGCGCCTCGCCCGCGAGCGCGGCACCCTCTACAAAGACGCGCCCAACCGCGTCGCGCTCCTCTACCCGTCGCCCTACCGCGTCGGCATGTCGTCGCTCGGCTACCAGGTGATCTACCGCGAGCTCAACGAGCGCCCCGACACCGTGGCCGAGCGCGCCTTCGCGCCCGACGACCTCGCCGCCGCGCGCCGCGCCCGCGAGCCCGTCCTCACGTACGAGTCGGGACGCCCCCTCGCCGACCACCCCGTCGTCGCCGTCTCCGTCGCCTACGAGAACGAGCTCGGCTCGCTGATCGACACGCTCCTGCTCGCGGGCATCCCCCCCCTGCGCGAGGAGCGCGTGCCCGGCCGCCACCCCTTCGTGCTGATGGGCGGGCCGCTCACCTTCTCCAACCCCGTCCCCCTCGCGGCCTTCGCCGACGCGGTGATCGTCGGGGAGGCCGAGGAGACCGTGCACCGCGCGCTCGACGCGATGCTCGGCCACGGCGACCGCGCGGCGCAGCTCCAGGCGCTCGCGGACGTCCCGCACGTGTGGGTGCCGTCGCTCCACGGCGAGGCGCTGCCGCCGGTGGGCGCGGCCGACCACGAGGCGAAGGTCCCCGCGTACGCGCAGATCATGACGCCCGACACGGAGCTGGCGGACATGTTTTTGGTGGAGACCGAGCGCGGGTGCTCGCGGGGCTGCACCTACTGCGTGATGCGCAAGAGCACCAACGGCGGGATGCGCCTCGCGCCGGTGGAGAAGATCTTCGCGCGCGTGCCCGACGACGCGCGCAAGGTGGGGCTGGTGGGCGCGGCGGTGAGCGACCACCCGCGCATCGTCGACCTCGTCAACGCCTTCGCCGACAAGGGGATGGGCGTCGGCCTCTCCTCGCTGCGCCCCGACCGCCTGACCGACCGCTTCGTCGCGGCGCTGAAGCGCGGCGGCTACCGCACGCTCACCACCGCGATGGACGGCCCGAGCGAGCGCCTCCGCCTCTCGCTCGAGCGCCACGCCAAGGAGAAGCACCTGGAGAAAGCCGCCGAGCTCGCCCGCGCCCACGGGATGCAGACGCTCAAGCTCTACCTCATGGTGGGCCTGCCGACCGAGACCGACGACGACATCGATGAGTGCGTCGCGTTCGTCTCGAAGCTCTCCGCGGTGAACCCCGTCGCCCTCGGCATCGCGCCCTTCGTCTCCAAGCGCAAGACGCCGCTCGACGCCATGCCCTTCGCCGGCATCGACGTGGTCGAGGGCCGGCTCGAGCGCCTGCGCAAGGGCCTGCGGGGCCGCGCCGACGTGCGCCCGACGAGCGCGCGTTGGGCCTGGGTCGAGTGGGTGCTGGCGCAGGGCGGCGAGAAGGCCGGCCGCGCGGTGCTCGACGCGACCCTCGCGGGCGGGCGCTTCTCGGATTACAAGAAGAGCTTCGAAGCCGCCGGCGTCGTGCCGACCGCGCGCCGCCGCCTCTCCCTCGCCACCACGCCATGAGCCACGGACCGTCCCTCGAGGCCCTCGAGCTCCGCGCCGCCGGCGCCCTCCGCCTGGACGGCGACGAGCGCCTCGCCCACGCCGCGGGCCGCCCCGCCCCCGACCACCCCGTCGCCTTCCCTGACGCGTCGGCCTTCCCCGCCGCTGCCAACCGCGCGCTCGCCGAAGACCCCTGGCGCGCAGCGTTGCTCGCCGAGGCGTGGGTCGTCGCCCGACGTCGCCGCGCGCTCGGGTCGCTCCGGCGCGGGCTCGGCGGCGCGGCGGTGAAGCTCCGCCCGGAGGACCCCGCGATCCCCTGGGAGTCCGCCCCCGCGGCGCTCGCGACGGAGCCGCAGCCCCCGCGGCGCGAGGCGATCCGCGCGGCGGCGGACGCGGCCTCGCCCCGCACGGTCGACCCGTCGCGCGCGGTGGTCGACGCGCTGCGCGAGGGCCTCGACGCGCTCGACCCGGCGCTCCGCGAGTCGCTGGCGCTCGGCGACGAGGGCCACGGCGACCTCCTCGACGCGACCGACGACCTCCTCCGCGAGCTCGACGCCTGGGTGGCGAAGGGCCTCGGGCTCGACCCCGCGCGGCTCACCTGGGGCGACCGCCTCCACTCGCTCGCGGGCGCTGCGACGCTCGCCGCGATGCCACCCGCGACGTGGGCCTCGCTCGGCGCCCGCGCCTGGGACCGCGTCGGCCTCGACCACGCGCTCCGCGGCCTCGTCGACGAGCTCCGCCCCGCGGCCACGGACGCGCGCGGCGTGGCGGTGATCGCGCTCGCGCCCGGCGAGAAGAGCGCAGTGGCGGGCCGCGCGATGCGGGTGGGGAGCGGCGCGGCGGAGGTGCTCGGCGCGGTGGCCGAGGCGGTTTCGCAGACGCTCGGGCGCGGCCCCTTCCCGGGGGTTCGGCGCGGGCGCGACCGGGCGCTCGACGGGCTGGCGAACGCGCTCGGGCGGCGGGTGTTGTTGGAGCGTCACTGGCTCCAGCGCGAGGGCGGGCTCGACGCGGCGCCGCGCGAGCGGGTGATGCTGGAGACGCTCCACGCGGAGGTGCTGCGGGTGCGGCTCGACACGGCGCTCGCGCGCTTCGCGGCGCACGTGTTGGGGCGGCGGCCGGACGCGGGGCAGCGCTTCCACGCGGAGGTGACGCGCGCGTGGCGGGTGGCGCCGCCGCCGTCGTGGGCGCCGTGGGTGGCCGCGACGTTGCTCGACGGGGGCGGCGTGTGGTCGGCGCGGCCCGCGGGGCGATCGCTCGGCGCGCGGGTGGAGCCCGCGGTGGTGGAGGTGTTGCGGCGGCGCTTCGACGAGGACTGGTTCCGCAACCCGAAGGCGGGCGCCGGGGTGGCGGCGGTGTTCGACGAGGTGCGGGCGGTGGGGCTGCGGGCGTGGTGCGAGGCGAACGGGGGCGTCCCCGACGCGGCGGCGACGGCGCGGCGCCTGGGCGACGCGATGCGCGAGGCGAGGCGCGGCGTCGCGGGGCGGTGAGGGCGGAGCGGGTGGCGGCCCGCTCACCCGAGGCGCGCGGCGAGGCGGCGGCCGAGGAGGTACGCATCGCCGGGCCAGCGCGCGGAGAGGTAGTGGCGGTCTTCGAGCACGAAGGCGTGGCGGTCGTCGTCGGCCGTCCCCTGCGACACGAGGTGGATCGGCCCGCGCACGAAATCGTCGGGCGACGCGAGCGACGCGCGCACCTCGTCCTCCACGTACTCCGGGTACGTGCGGTAGTAGTCGCCGAGCTTCCACGCGGTGATCGCCCAGGCCGTCCGCTCCATGTACTTCGGCAGGCACGTGGTCTTGTGCCCGTGCAGCGGCGAGCGCCCCGTGGCGGCGTCGCGCGCGCGGGCCAGCACCAGCACGCCGTGACAGATGGCCGCCACCGGCACGCCCCGCGCCCACACCGCGGCGACCTTCGCGTGGAGCACGTCGCCCGCGAGGTACTGACGCATCCCCGGCGCGTGGCCGCCGGGCAGGAGCATCGCGTCGAACGCGCCCGGGTCGACGTCGGCCCACCGCAGCGGCGCGTTGAACGCCGCGTCGCGCTCGAGCTCGCGGTAGAAGGACACGGGCTCGGGCTTCGCGCCGAGCTGCCCGAAGAGCACGCCCGTGAGCAGCAGCGGGTCGGCGGCGGCCTTCGCGCCGTGCTCCGTGGCGAACACCACCTCGTGCCCCGCGCGCGTGAGAATGCGCCAGGGGACCGACACCTCGGTCACGTCGAAATCGCGGTCGGGGAGCGGGACGAGGATGCGTCGGGCCATGGCGGCGGCGACGCTACCACGGCGCGCGGCCGGGTCAGCGCGCGCGGCGCAGGGCCTCGTCGACGCGGGCGGCGAAGCCGGGGCGGTCGGGGCGGTCGCGGAGGACCTCGCGGTGCGCGCGGTCGATCACCAGCGTGGTGAAGGTCGACACGCCGTAGGGGAGCACCATCCCGGTGCCGTCGGCGTCGGTGATGAGGTTGCGCCCGACGCCGTGCGCGTCGGCCCACGCGCGGTCGGCGCGGATGTACGCGACGTTGACCGTGGGCCAGCGCGACCACGCGCCCTCGCGATCGAGCGCGGCGGCCGCGTCGAACGCCGGCGCGCAGTCGTCGCAGCCCTGGAGCCACACGTTGACCACCCAGGGCCCCTCGCCCAGCAGCCGCGGCGCGGCGACCGCCGACGCGGGCGCGACGTCGTCCGTGCGCTCGCCGCGCGACGTCATCAGCCAGCCGAGCAGGAGCGTCGCGGCCAGGGCCCCCAGCCGGACGAGCCCGCGCCCGTCGAAGGGGGCGCGCGGCGGGCGGACGCGCGCGGCGCGGTACGGGTCACCGGGGCGGTCGAGGTGCGGCTTCACGACGTCGGCGATTGTCGCACGGCCCGCGGCGCCGTGGGGAGCCGCTACCCCGCATGGCGGCGCCACCACGCGTCGAAGCAGAGGAGGGAGAAGAGCTCGTCCGACCGGTTGACGCGCCAGCGGTCGTCCGGCCTTCGAACCGCGGCGAAGAGGGCCGACACCGCGCCCGCGTCGAGGATGCCCCCGCGGACGGCGCCGCCGTCGAGCAGCGCGCGCTCGCGGGCGGGCGTCGCGGCGGCGCGCATCCACGCGGCCAGCGGGACGCCGAAGCCCTGCTTGGTTCGCCACGCGAGCTCGGGGCCGAAGCGCCGCCCGACCAGCGTGCGGAGGATCCGCTTCTCGCGCCCCGGCGAGAACCGCACGCCCTCGGGCACGCGCAGCGCGAGCTCGGCCACCGGGCGCGACAGGAACGGCACCCGCACCTCCAGCGCGTGCGCCATGCTCGCCCGGTCGACCTTCACGAGCATGTCGTTGGGCAGGTAGAAGGCGAGGTCGAAGAGCTGCGCCTGCGTCACCGGCGGCGCCTCGCCCACGTCGCGGACGACGTCCTCGGCCACCGCGAGCCTCTCGTCGCGGCGCTGGCGCCACGGCGGCGTGAGGAGCGCGAGGCGCCGCGCGCGCCCGGGCAGCCGCATCATCGAGAGGCGCCGGAGCGCGGGCTCGAACGAGAGGCGCTCGGCCCAGTCGCGGGCGCGGGTGTCGTCGCCCGCGGCGCGCGCGACGGCGCCGAAGAGCGGGCCCGTGAGGAACCCGGGCGCGCGGTCGAGGCGCGAGACGAGGGCGGCCTGGCCGTGGTGGCGGTAGCCGGTGAAGAGCTCGTCGCCGCCGTCGCCCGAGAGGGCCACGGTGACGCGCTCGCGCGTGGCCTTGCAGACGGCGTAGGTGGGGAGCATCGAGGGGTCGGCGAAGGGCTCGTCGTACCACTCGGCGAGGGCGGGGAGGTCGTCGACCGCGGCGGGCGCCACGTCGCGGAAGGATGCGTCGACGCCGAGCGCGCGGGCCACCTGCTCGGCGTACGGGCGCTCGGAGAAGTCGTCGTCGCCGAAGGCGATGGTGAAGGTCTTCAGGCGCCCGCGCTCGGCGGCGCGTGAGGCGGCGAGAGTGACAAGGGTCGAGTCGATGCCGCCCGAGAGGAAGGCCCCGAGCGGCACGTCGGCGACCATCTGTTCGCGCACCGAGCGGTCGAGCGCGTCGGACACCTCGTCGGCCCAGGCGTCGAGCGAGCGGGCCGCGGCGGGCGCGTAGGTCGGGCGCCAGTAGCGGCGCGAGGTGGCGCGCCAGGCGTCGAGGTCGAGCTCCCAGACGTGGGCCGGCGGGAGCTTCTCGACGCCGCGCCAGACGGTGCGGGGCGCGGGGATCCAGGCGAGGTCGAAGAAGTCGTTGAGGGCCGCGCGGTCGAGGTCGCGGGCGACGGTTCCGCTAGCGAGGAGGGGCTTGAGCTCGGAGCCGAAGGCGAGGCGCTCGCGGTCGAAGGCGAGGTAGAGGGGCTTGATGCCGAAGGGGTCGCGCGCGAGCACGAGGCGGCGCCGGCGGGCGTCCCACAGGGCGAAGGCGAACATCCCGTCGAGGCGCTCGACCATCGCGGGGCCGAGCTCTTCGTAGAGGTGGATGAGCACCTCGGTGTCGGTGTTGGAGCGGAAGGTGTGCTTGCCTTCGAGCCCGGCCCGGAGCGCGCGGAAGTTGTAGACCTCGCCGTTGAAGGCGATCCAGACGGTGCCGTCCTCGTTGGCCATCGGCTGGTGGCCGGCGGGCGAGAGGTCGATGACGGAGAGCCTCCGGTGCGCGAGGCCGACGCCGCCGTCAACGTGGACGCCCGCGTCGTCGGGGCCGCGGTGGCGGATGGTGTCGGCCATCGCGCGGAGGAGCTCGGGGTCGGCGCGACGGGCGGGGTCGCGGAAGGCGAGGCCGGTGATGCCACACATGCTTGGGGGTCTTCGGAGGAGGCGCGTAACGGAAGGGCCGCGGCGCCGTCAACCCGCACGTGGTGCGACGGCGCGCGCAGGCATTCACGCCGGGGCGGGTGCGGGGATAGACTGCGCGCCGATGGGACCCGACGGAGACCTCACCGCCACTCGCGATGCGCGCGCTGCGCGGGTGCTCGGGTTGGCCGCGGTGGTGGGGGAGGAGTTCTGGCGCGGGGCGGTGTGCGCGGCGGCGGAGGGGGCGACGAGCGCGGAGGTCGACGCGGCGCTCTGGGCGCTGGCGGCGCGGGGGTTGATCCGGTGCGAGGCGGGCTCGCGGTGGCGGGCGGAGGACACCTGGCGCTTCGAAGACCCCGCCGTCGCGGCGTCGGCCTACGCGGCGCTTGCGCCCGACGCGAAGGCCCGCGCGCACGCCGCGGTGGGGCGCTGGCTGGAGGCCGCGGGCGAGCTCGACGCGGCGACGGTGGCGGGGCACCTCGCGCGCGGCGACGACCCGCGGGCGGCGGCGCCGTGGTGCGCGGAGGCGGCGCGCGCGGCGCTCCAGGCGAAGGACTACGACGCGGCGCTCGCGTGGTCGGAGCGGGCGATCGGGTGCGGCGTCGACCCGGCGACCGAGGGGGCGATGCGGGTCCTCCAGGTCGGCGTGCACGACGCCCGCGGGGCCCTCGACGAGGCGCAGCACGCGGCGTCGCTGGGCTTCCGGGCGGCGCCGCGGGGGAGCGCGGAGTGGTTCCGCGCGGCGTCGTCGCTGGCGGTGCTGGCGATGCGGCGGCTCGAGCCCGAGCGCTTCCGCGAGTTGGCGCCGGCGCTCGACGAGGCCCTGCGCGCGCCGCGGCAGGGCGTGGCCTCGGCGGGCCTCGCGGGCGCGCTCTACCCGATGCTCCAGGCGGGCCAGTACGCGCTCGCCGACCTGCTCCTGGAGCGGCTGGAGGAGGTCCTCGCGTCGGGCGAGCACCCGGAGCCCACCTTCCCCGCGCGGGTGTACGCGGCGCGGGCGATAAGGGCCAACTTCGGCGGCGACCCGCGCACCTTCGAAGAGGAGAGCCGCCGCGCCGCCCGCGCCTACGAGTCCTACGACGAGCCGCGCTTCGCCCTCATCCACTGGAACAACGTCGGCTTCGCGCAGCTCTCGCTCGGCGAGCCCGAGCGCGCGGCGGCCACCTTCCGCTCCGTCATCGACCGCGCGGCGGCGATGGACCTCCAGCGCATCGCGACCGCGGCGCGGCACAACCTCGGGCTCGCGCTCCTCTTCCAGGGGCGCGTGGCCGAGGCGGGCGCGCTCGAGCGCGAGGTGGCGGCCGAGGCCGACGCGCTCGGCGACGCTCACACCGCCGCGCTCGCCCGGCTCTACCTCGCGCGCGCGCAGCTCGCGGGCCACGCCTTCGCGGCCGCGCGCCGGACGGCCGACGAGGCGCTCCCCGCGCTGCGGGCGACGCCGAGCGGGCGCGTGCTGGGCCTCGCCGTCCGCTCGCTCGCGGCGCTGGGCCTGGGCGACGTCGCGGCGGCGCTCGACGACGCGGGCGAAGGGATGGCGCTGCTCGGCACCGTGGGCACGGTGGAGGAGGGCGAGGGGCTGCTGCGCGTCGCCGAGGCCGAGGCGCTGCTCGCGGCGGGCCGCGATCACGAGGCGGCGCAGGCCGTGGCGCGGGCGTGGGAATGGCTGCGCGAGCGGGTGGAGCGCGCGGGCGACGCGAAGGCGCAGCGGGCGCTGGTGGAGGGCGTCCCCGAGCACGCGCGGCTCGCGGCGCTGGCGCAGGCGCGGGGCTACGGCTGGTAGCGCCAGCCGAGGGGGGCGGCGCGGTCGCCGTGGTCCCAGCCGCCGACGACGATGAGCTCGGCGCCCGTCCAGACGCCGACGGCGCCGTCGCGCGCGGCGGCGACGTTGGGCTCGGCGGCGAGCGCGGGCAGCGGGCGCCAGGCGTCGTCCCAGGGGTCGTAGGCCGCGCCGTCGGCCAGGGCGCGCGCGCCGTCGGCGCCGCCCCACACGAGGAGCGCGTCGCCCGTCCACACGGCGACGTGGCCCGCGCGCGGCGACGGGGCGCCCGCCGCGGTACTCGCGCCGCGTCGGTGGCGGGGGTGTAGGCCGTCGGCGCGCCGACGAGCCCGCCCGACGCGTCGCGGCCGCCGAAGACGAAGAGCTGCGACTCGGCCCACGTCGCCGAGTGCCACGCGCGCGCCGGCGCCGCGGGCAGCGGGCGCGCGCGGCGGCGCGAGGGGGAGAAGCGCCAGCCGTCGTCGCGCGCGCGCCCGCGCTCGTCGAGGCCGCCCCACACGATCAGCTCAGTGCCGGTGAACACGCTCCCGTGGCCGCGGCGCGCGCCGGCGGTGGCGGCGCGGGCGCTCTGCGGCGCGAGGTCGCTGAGGTCGGTGCGCGCGCGCCACGTCGCGCTCGGGTCGTGGAGCGGGACGAACACCAGCCCGTCGCGCGTCGCCACGGTGGCCACGGCGGAGGGCGGCGTGGCGCCGGCGGGGGGGCGCACCCAGGCGTCGAGCGCGGGCACGTACGCGGCGCCGTCGGTGAGCTCGCCGGCGCCGCCGCGGCCGCCCCAGATCACCATCTCCTGCCCCGTCCACACGGCCGCGCCCGAGCCGTCGTCGTAGCGGGCGACGGGGGCCGCGCGGGCGGTGATCGCGCGCACCTCGCCGCGCGCGGGGTCGATGCGGAGCCCGTCGCCGTAGACGTGCGCCTCGCGGCCCGGGCGCGGGTCGTGGCCGCCCCAGACGAGCACCTCGGCGCCCGTCCACACGGCGTAGTGGCCGACGCGCGGGTCGACCGAGGCCACCTCGGGGGCGGCGAGCGGGAGCCAGTGCGGCAGGCACTCGCCGCGCACGCAGGCACGGCCGCCGGCGCAGGAGGGCGCGCAGGCCGAGGGCGCGGGGGGCGTCACCGCGGGGGCCTCGGGCGCGGGGGCCACCGGGGCGTCGAGGCGGAAGACCACCGGGTCGCACGAGGCGCCCAGGAGCGCCGCGATCGTCACCAGGCCAGGTCGCATCGTCCGTCCTCCTTGCTCGGTCAGAAGAGAAACTCCGCGTCGATCTCCGCGCCCACCAGGGGGCGTCCCCATTGTGCCACCGTTCCGTCGCGCAACACCAGGAGCACTTCGCGGAGGGAGAGGCCCGCCGACGCCTCGCCGCGGACCGCGAAGAACGCGTTGGCCCGCCATCGCACCGAGCCCGTCGCCGAGGCCGCCACCGCGCCGTCGCGCTGCTCCGTCTCGGGCCGCCCGTCGATCGAATGCGCGAGGTCGAGGTACTCCACCCGGGCGCCGAGGTCGACGCGGAGCGCGGCGGAGGGACGGAGCGCCACGCCCGCGCCGAGGCCCGCGGTGAAGACCCGCAGCGTCGAGGGCCCCGCCGCCCCGCCGCCCCACGAGAGAGGCGCCAGCGAGAGCGCCACGTACACCCGCTGCGACCAGCGGAACGTCACCGCGGGGAGCACCATCGGCGCGAAGCCCCCTGGCGCCGCGAGGAGCCTCGCCCCGAAGGCCACGCCGAACGCGGGCTCGGTCGGCACGGCGAGGGGCGGCGGAGGCGGCGGGGGCGGCGCGAGCATCCCCGCACGGACGGCCTCGCCCACGCGGAGCGCGAACACCGCCACGGCGTCGCGCGTCGCGGTGAGGGTCGCGATCTCCGTCGGCGGGCGGTCGCGCATGGCGACGGTGGCGACGAGGCGCTCGGCGCTGAGCGAGAGGGCCACGCGGCCGCGCGCGTCGGGCGCAGGCTCGGCGACGACGCGGTGCCCGAGGGACTCCAGTTCGACGCGGACGCGCGCGGTGACGGGGCTCGACGGGTCGCCGACGAGCACCAGCGTGGGGTCGTCGGCGCGCGCGATCTCTGGTGCGAGGGAGAGCGCGACGGTGAGCGCCGCGCCGGGGAACTTCACGGCCGGAGGATACCTCGCGCGACCGGCGCGAAGGCCCCGTCGGGGTCGTGAAGGAGGTAGTCCTCCGCCGCGGCCCGCGCGCCCGCGGTGTCGCCCGCGGCCCGGAGCGCCTCGGCCCGCCGCCCGCGCGCCTCGCTGGCCAGGGCGCCCGACGGGGCCTCGCGGAGGTAGCGTTCGAACCACCCCGCGGCCACGGCGGGCGCGCCGAGGGCGAGCGACGCGACGCCGAGCGAGAAGGCCGCGCGCGTCGACTCCGGCGCGCCCGGGAAGCGCGCGCGAAGCCCCATCAGGAGCTCCCGCGCGCGGAGGTGCTCGTGGGCCCGCAGCGCCGCGTCGGCCTCGGCCAGCAGCGACGCGGCGTCGGCCGTGGGCGCGGGCTCCGACGGCGCGGCGGGCACGACCGCGGCGGGCGAAGGCGCGTGGGCCGCGGCGACGGCCGGCGCGAGCGCGTGACCGCTGCGCACGCGCGCGGGTGTGGGGCGCGGCGGTGCGGGGATGGGCTCCTGCGGCACGGGACCAGCGGGGATGGGCTCCTGCGGGACGGGACCGAGCGCGACCTCGCGGGGGGCGGGGCCCACGGTGAGCGTGCCGGCGGCGACGTCGGCGTGGACCTCGTCACGGCCCTGCACCGCGAGCCCCTCGGCGCAGCGGGGGCCGCGGAGCGTGACGCTGCCTTCGCGCATCGCGAGGTCGAAGCGGGCGCGCTCGGGCGCCCACGTGACGGCGAAGCGGGTGCCGGTCACCTGCACGGCGTAGGGCCCGGCGGAGAAGACCCAGCGGGTGCGGTCGGCGTGGCGGACGGCGGCCTCGGCGCGGCCGCGCTCGACGAGGACGCGCGCCCCCTGGGCGTCGAGGGACACCACGCGGGCGTGCGCGCCGGGCGAGAGGGTGACCTCGCTCCCGTCGGAGAAGCGCAGGGTGAGCGGGGCGTCGGCGGCGGCGATCCACTGGCCCACGGCGACGGGCGCGGCGCCGGCGCGCGCGGTGAGCCCGGGGGGCGCGGCGGGCGCGGGGACGTCGGGGCGCGTGGCGAGGCGGGCGACGAGGCCCGCGGCGGCGGCGAGCCCGAGGCCCACGGCGACGGCGGGCGCGGCGCGGCGGGGGGCCGAGGGGGCGAGGCCGGCGACGCGGGCGCGCTGCCGGGCGAGGCGGTCGGGGGCGACGTCGGGGAGCGCGTCGGCGACGGCGCGGCCAAGGGGGCGGAGGTCGGGCGGGGGCTGGGGCTGCGGGGTCACGGGGGGCTCCAACGGCCGCCCTGCGCGAGGCGCCGGGCGAGCTCGGGGTGGGTTCGGCACTGGGCGACGAAGCGCTGCTCGGCGCGGGCGAGCCAGCGCTTGACGGTGGCGAGCGAGCAGTCGCAGGCGGCGGCGACGTCCGCGAGCTCCTCGCCGTGGACGTAGCGGAGGGTGAAGGCGAGGCGCTCGTCGACCGGGAGCGTGTCGAGCACGCGCCAGGTCTCGCGCAGGAGGTCGCGCGCGGCGGGGTCGTCGTCGCCCGCGACGTCGGGGAGGTCTTCGGGGGCGGCAAGGTGGAGGAAGCG
This sequence comes from Polyangiales bacterium, assembly GCA_046351555.1. GTDB lineage: Bacteria > Myxococcota_A > Polyangia > Polyangiales > CAISKJ01. Next base: position 63,384 of record JAXLYI010000021.1, on the reverse strand, counting down.
CCGGACGCGCCGGCGTCGGAGCTCCGCGCGGGCGACCCGCACCGCGATGGTGGTGATCCAGGGCTTGAGGGCGCCGGCGTCGCGCAGCGTGGGGACGGCGCGGAGCGCGAGGATGAAGGCCTCCTGCACGCGGTCGTCGTGGTCGGCGCCCCCGCCGAGCACCCGGAGCAGGACGCGGTTGACGAGGGCGCCGTAGCGGTCGAAGAGGCGCCCCGGCGCGTCGCGGTCGCCGCGCTGGAGGGCCTCGACGAGCCGCGCGTCGTCGTCGTCCGACGGGGGGCGCACCAGGGCGAGCGCGGGGGGGCGGGGCTTCGGGGGGGCCGGTGCCATGCGAGGGTATCGGGGTGTCCCCTTCAGTGTGCCGGAGGGGCGCCCGGCGGCTCACCCTTCCTGAAACTTTTCGTGAGCCGCGGCGGGAGCCCCGCGGACACTGAATGAAACGGGACGGCCGCACCGTCCTCCGTGGACGACGTCGCCCCGTCGTCACGCGGTTGACGCAGGGCGCGGTTGTTCGTAGGTTCCGCGCGCTTTTCGGGGCGCCGGCGGCGAGAGGTGCCGCGGCGTGACGGGCTTCGTGGCCCACCCAGAACGGCGAAAGGATCGGTTGTTCGTGCAGCTCCGGACGTTCACCTACCTGGATGTGCTCCAGCCGCAGCTCACCGGGTTCTTCCAGACGGTGGCGTCGGGCTTCCAGCCCCTCGCGGGCCAGGCCGCGCTGCTCGTCGAGATCGCGCCGGGCATCTCGATCAACGCCGTCACCGACGCCGCGCTCAAGCGCACGCGGGTGTACCCGGGCATGCAGATCGTCGAGCGCGCCTACGGCCTGCTCGAGGTGCACAGCTTCGACCAGGGCGAGGTCCGCGCGGCGGGCGAGGCGATCCTCGAGCGGATGGGCGTGAAGGAGTCCGACCGCCTCGCGCCCGAGATCGTGTCGCGCGAGATCATCCACGGCATCGACGGCCACCAGGCGATGCTGGTCAACCGCATGCGCCACGGCCAGCTCCTGCTCGAGACGGAGACCCTCTACGTGCTCGAGACGCACCCCGCGGGCTACGCCGCCCTCGCCGCCAACGAGGCGGAGAAGGCCGCCAACATCCAGCTCCTCGAGGTGATCACCTTCGGCGCCTTCGGCCGGCTCTACCTCGGCGGGCGCGAGGAGGACATCGCGCAGGCCGCCGAGGCCGCCGAGCGCGCGCTCAAGTCCGTGCAGGGCCGCCGCGCGAGCAAGGGCGCCGCGTGATGGAGAGCCTGCGCGGCCAGCACGTGCTCGTCACCGGCGCCGGCGGGGCGCTGGGGGGGGCCGCGTGCGCCGCGCTGGTGGCCTCGGGCGCGCGGGTGACGGCGGCCGACCTCCGCCGCACGACGCTCGACGCGCTGCGGGCCGAGCTCGGGCAGCCCGAGCGCCTCCAGGTGGCCGACGCGGACGTGTCGTCGACGGCGAAGGTCGAGGCGCTCTTCAACGCGGTGGAGCGCGGCACCGGCCCGCTCGACGCGGTGGTCCACTGCGTCGGGGGTTGGGCCGGGGCGACGCTCGCGGAGACCGACGACGAGCTCCTCGAGCGGATGCTCGGGCTCAACCTCGTGGCGGCGGCGCGGGTGATGCGCGCGGCCCTCCGGCGGATGCTGCCGCGGAGCGCGGGGCGCGTGGTGGCGGTGTGCGGGCTCGCGGCCGAGGCTCCCTCCCCCGGCGCCGCGGCCTACGGCGCTTCGAAGGCCGCGCTCGCGCACCTCGTGGGCTCGGCCGCCGCCGAGTGCCGCGGCCGCGGCGTGACGGTGAACGCCGTGATGCCCGGGATGATGGACACGCCGGCCAACCGGGCGGCGATGCCCGACGCCGACCCCGCGCGGTGGGTGCAGACGGTGACGGTGGCGAAGGCGATCGCCGCGCTGCTGGGCCCCGGCGGCGACGGCGTCACCGGCTCCCTGGTGCGCCTGCCCGACCGGGGCTGACGAAGATTTCCCCTACGGATGACGGCGCGGCCGACGGCGGCGCCCGCACGAAACGAAGACGGACCACACCGGGCGCTCCCCGCGGGCGAACGGCCTCACGAGACGACAAGGAGCATGAAGACGATGCGCAAGTTCGGATGGCTTTCGACCCTGCTTATGGCCGCGGCGATGGGCTGCGGCTCCGACCCGGTGAACACTGGCCCGACGCCGACCAACGACGTGCCGCCGGCCGACGACACGGCGACGATGATGGAGACCGCGGTGCAGCCCGAGGCCTCGCCGACCGACGCGCCGCGCGACACGCCGCGCGACACCGCCGACGCGGGGGTGCCCGCCGACGGGCCTGCCAGCAACGCCGGCCGCGCCTGCACGATGCCCGACCCGATGGGCGGGATGGACCCGGTGTGCGGCGACACGCTCGTCTGCATCCCGACCGGCACCACGCCGATCTGCACCACCAACTGTGAGAACGACGCCTCCCAGGCGAACGAGCGGACGGCCTGCGGCGGCGCGGGCTCGACCTGCCTCACGCAGGGCGACACCGACCCCAACTCGATCTGCACCGCGTCGTGCCGCCCGGCGGCGATGACGGTGGCCACCGGCGCCTGCCGCGCGGGCTTCGTCTGCACCGGCTGGTGGTACACGCACGCCGGCGGCCGCCCCGACTCGACCGGCTGCTTCCCGTTCTGCTCGCAGAACAGCGACTGCGGCACGGGCGCGGCGGGCATGGTCTGCAACGCGCGCACGGGCGCCTGCGGCACGACCGCGGTCGACATGACGCGCCTGCCCGACGGCTCGCCCTGCAACCCGCGCATGACCGTGATGGTCCCCGGCTCGACCACGCCGCGCAACGTCCAGTGCCGCGGCATCTGCTTCAGCACGAGCTCGATGCGGCCCACCGAGGGCATCTGCGGCTCGTTCATCAACACCCGCGTGGCGACGGGCTGCCCCGACGACCCCGACGCGATCGACCCGCGCGCGCCGCAGGGCACCGACAACCTCGCGATCTGCATCTTCCGCAGCTGCACCAGCAACTCGGACTGCCGCTCGCCGCACATCTGCCGCTACCCCGAGGACGCGATGGGCATGCCCGTCACCGACGCCCCGACGACCTGCGACTACCCGTCGACGGCCCAGCCGCGCGGCATCCCGGGTGACGGCGGCACGACCACCGACGCCGCGACCGACGCCCCGGTCGACGGCGCCCCGGCCGACGCCGCCCCGGCCGACGCCGCGCCCGCGGACGCCGCCCCCGCCGACGCCTCGGCCGACCGCCCGGCCGACGCCGCCACCGGCGGCTGATCGCCCCCGCACGCAGAGAGCGCCCGCCGCGCGTGCGGCGGGCGCCTCCCCTCCCCCGACAGCTCCCGATTCTCTTCGACAGAACCCCGCGACGCGGCCGTCGCCCCGCCCCGGTGCCGGGCGGAGCGACGGCGACCCGCTGCGTCAGGTCTCGGTCTCGGTGCGCCGCGGGCGGCGCGACTGATCGAGGAAGGCCTTGCGGACGCGGACGACGGTGGGGGTCACCTCGACGAGCTCGTCGCGGTCGATCCACTCCATCGCGGTCTCCACGGAGAGAACCTTCGGCGGGTACAGCATGACGTTGTCGTCCTTGCCGTGGTTGCGCACGTTGGAGAGCTTCTTCTCGCGGATGGCGTTGACGTCGGAGTCGTTGGGGCGGTTGTGCTCCCCGATGATCATCCCCTCGTACACCGCGGCGCCCGGCCCGATGAAGAACTCGCCGCGCGGCTGGAGGTGGAAGAGCGCGTAGGGCGTCGCCTCGCCGGCGCGGTCGGCGACGAGCGCGCCGTTGGCCCGCCGCAGCATCGGCCCGGCCCACGGCCGCCACCCGAGGAACTCCGTGTGCAGCAGCCCGAGGCCCCGCGTCGACGTGAGGAACTCGCTGCGGAACCCCGATGAGCGCGCGCGACGGCACCTCGTACTCGACGCGGGCGCGGCCGAAGCCCGGGTTGGCCATCCGCCATCTGCCCGCGGCGCTCGCCGAGGCGCTGGGTGACGACGCCGACCATCGCGTCGGGCACGTCGCACACCACGAGCTCGACCGGCTCGGAGAGCACGCCGTCGACCTCGCGGGTCACCACCTCGGGGTTGCCGAGCGAGAGCTCGTAGCCGTCGCGGCGCATCGTCTCCACCAGCACCGCGAGCGCGAGCTCGCCGCGCCCGTAGACGAGAAACTGGTCGGCGCTCTCGGTGTCCTCGACGCGGATGGCGGGGTTCTTCCGCGCCTCCTTCATCAGGCGCTCGCGGATCTGCCGCGAGGTGAGGAACTTCCCGTCGCGCCCGGCGAGCGGCGACGTGTTGACGCCGAAGCGCATCTTGATGGTGGGCTCCTCCACCTCGATGCGCGGCAGGGCGCGGGCCTCGCCCGGGTCGGCCACGGTGTCGCCGATCTCGATGGTCTCGATGCCGGCGATGGCGACGTTCTCCCCGGCGCCCGCGTCGGCGGCGCGCTTGCGGGAGAGGCCCTCGAAGGTGAAGAGCGCGGCGACCTTGCCCTCGACGTTGCCCTTCGCGCCGAGCACGGTGACCCGCGCGCCCTCGCGGAGCGTGCCGTCGACCACGCGGCCGATGGCGAGGCGCCCGACGTAGTCGTCGTGGTCGAGGCTCGTCACGATCATGCGGAGCGGCGCGTTCTCGTCGCCGGCGGGGGCCTTCACGCGCTCGACGACGGTGTCGAAGAGCGGCTTGAAGTCCCCGTTGGGGTCGCCGAGGTTGCGCTTCGAGACGCCCTCGCGGCCGATCGCGTAGAGCACCGGGAAGTCGGCCTGCGCGTCGGAGGCCTCGAGGTCGCAGAAGAGGTCGAACACCTCGTTGAGCACCTCGTGGGGGCGGGCGTCGGCGCGGTCGATCTTGTTGATGACCACGATCACCGGGAAGCCGCGGGCGAGCGCCTTGCGCAGCACGAAGCGCGTCTGCGGGAGCGGGCCCTCGGCGGCGTCGACCAGCAGCATCGCGCCGTCGGCCATCATCAGGGTGCGCTCGACCTCGCCGCCGAAGTCCGCGTGGCCGGGCGTGTCGACGATGTTGATCTTGTACTCGCCCCAGCGGACGGAGGTGTTCTTCGCGAGGATGGTGATCCCGCGCTCGCGCTCGAGGTCGTTGGAGTCCATCACGCGCTCGACGAGCTCCTCGTTGGCGCGGAAGATCCCGGCCTGACGGAGCATGTGGTCGACGAGGGTGGTCTTGCCGTGGTCGACGTGGGCGACGATGGCGATGTTGCGGATCTTGTCTCTGGGCGTCATCGGGGGCGGCGCGCACTAACACGGTTCCCGCGCCGCGTCACGCCCCATGCCCGCCGGCGAGCGATCGGTGCTCCCGTCGCCGCGCCGCCCGCGCCCGTTCGTCGCCTTCCGCCTCGCGCCGCTCGCGCTCGGCCTCCGCGCGCGTCGGCGTCATCGCGCGGCGGAATTGCGCCCGTCGCCAGAGGAGCTCCGCCGCCCCGAGCCCCGCCCCGCACGCCACCACCGCCCACCCGGCCCCCTCCAGCACGCGCGCGACCGCGCCCGCCGCCTCCACCGCGCTCGTGAGCCGCAGCGCCCCGCGCGCCGCAGCCCACGCGCCCCACGCGCCCGCGACCGTCACCGCCGCGCCCCACAGCGCCGCCAGGGCCGCCTCCGACCGCGCGCCCGCCCCGCGCGCCGGCCACGCGACGAGGAAACGCGTCTGCGCGAGGTGCACAAGCGCGAGCGCGAAAGCCGCCGCCGTGACGGTGGGCACGGAGGCCCGCGCGGCTCCCAGGAGCGCCGTCCCGAACGAGTCTCCCGCAACGACGGGCTCCGCGGAGGACGCCGCGGCGACGGCCCGACCGAACGAAGCGCCGAAGGCCGCGCCGAGCGCACGCGCGGTGAACCCGAGGGCGGCGAGCGCGGCGGCGAGCTGCGCGGCGACGGAGAGTCGATGCGCGAACGGCGCCTCGCCCCGGGCGCGTGCGCGGCGGAGGCGCTCGGGCGACGGCTCGCTCACGGCGTGGTGACGGCGGCGCCGAAGCGGGCCCGCTCGCGCTCGTCGCCGTTGTGGTTGAGCTGCCAGTACGGGAGGCGCTCGGTGGCGACGAGGCGCGCCTCCTCGCCGTCGGAGGCGCTCCACGCGAGGACGCGGCGCGGCGGGGCGGTTTCGACGTCGAAGGTGCGGGTCACGTCGGCGTAACGGAGCGTGAAGCGGGTGACGGGCGCGCCGTCGCGCTCGGCGCGGGCGCGGACGATGGTGGCGTCCACGGGGCGCAGCGCGCGGTGGGCCCGGCGCGCCGACCAGAGCGAGGGGACGAGCGCGCCGCGCCAGTCGCCGCCGCCCGCGAAGGGCCCGTCGAGCTCGCGCAGTTGGATGAGGAGCGCGTCTTCGTAGAGCGCGCCGCGCGGCGTCGGCACCTCCTCGCGGGTCTCTCCCTCGCTCGCGAAGTACGACATCACCTGCGAGGCGAAGCGGTCGTCGCCGGGCCAGACGGCGTGGAAGACGTGGCCGCACCACTCCTGCACCGAGAGCGAGACCTTCACCGGCGCGAAGGGCTCGTCGCGGTAGCGGTCGACCGGCGCGAACACGCTCGTCAGCACCGAGTAGGGGTACACCCCGGTCTGGAACCTCAGCGACGCGTTGAGCTTGATCACGTTGACCCGCTCGGCCTCCGGGGCGGCGTCGTCCTTGATCCAGGTGCGGCGGTCCATCGGCTCGGTGACGTAGATGAGCACCAACTCCGCCGGGCGCAGCTCGCCGTAGCGGTTGACCGTCGCGCGGTAGCCCGAGAGCTCGGCGCGCCCGTCCGACCAGCGCGCCCAGAAATCCCGCGACGCACCCGCCCTCGGACGCGCGGGGAAGCTCGGGAAGCGCGAGGCCGCGGCGACGTCGGGCGGCGACGGCGCGCGGGGCGCGGGGCGCGCGCAGGCGAGCGCGGCGAGGCCGAGGAGCACGGGGGCGCGGGCGGGTCTCACGGCCGCGAGTATCGGCGCGAACCGCGCGCGCGCAAGCCCCCCACGACGTCACGGGCGACGCTCCCCGTTGACCGCCGCGGCCCTTCCGTGGAGCCTCCCGTCGCCGTGCCCGACGCCCCCTGCCTCGACGACGTCCTCTTCGACCTCGCCCGCCTCCTGCCCGACGACGACCGCGCCGCCGTGATGCAAGGCGCCCGGCTCCGCCGCCAGTCGCTCGCGCTCGCGCGGCGCCTCGGGGTCGCTCCCTCGGCCGACGCGGTGCGGGCCGCGGCGACCACGTTCCGCCGGGCGCGCGGGCTCGCGAAGGCCGACGCGCTGACCGCGTGGTGCCGCGCGCGCGACCTCTCCCCCGAGGGCTTCGCGCGGCTGATGGCCGAGGAGGCCACGCTCGCCGCGGTGGGCGACGTCGCCGACCTCGCGCCCGCCGACCTCGCGGACTTCCTCCGCGTCGCCGACGGGGGCGAAACGCTCTGGCAGAAGGCCCACGCCGCGCGTGAACACCCGCCGAGTGAGGCCCCGCCGCTCGAGCTCCTCCACACCTGGTACGAGACCCGCCTCGGCGCGCCCGTCCCCGACGAAGACCGCGTCGAGCGCGACGCCCACGCGCACGGCTTCGAAGACGCCCTCGACCTCGTCCGCGCCCTCGCCCGCACCACCGCGCCTTCGCCCGAAGCCCGCTCGCCCATCGCGCGCGGCGACGCACTGCCCGACTTCGTGCTCCGCCACCCGGAGGCCGGCGACGTGCGGCCCGACCTCTTCGCCGGCCGCTGGTGGGCGCTGGTGCTCGGCGAGCTCCACGGCGGCGCCGCAGCCGCGCGCACGCTCGCGAACCTCGACGGGCTCATCGTCGACGAGGGCGGCGCACCCGCCGCGGGCCTCTCGCTGCCGGAGACCTGGTCGGCCGTGCGCGACCTCGACCGGACGGTCCGCGCGCGCTGCCGGCTCCCGTCGGCGGAGACGGTGGCGCTGCTGGTGACGCCCGCGGGGCGCGTGGCCGAGGTGGTCCACGACGTCACCGCGGCGCCGGTCGCGGCCCGCTTCGAACGGGCGCGGGCCTCGTGGGGCGAGGGCCACGCGCCGGTGCTGGTGGTGCCCGAGGTCTTCGAGCCCTCGCTCTGCGACGCGCTCATCCACGCCTGGGAGCTCGGCGCGCGCGAGGCGGGGCGCGTGACGGCCGACGGCGAGGCGGGGGTGGGCGACCGCGTGGCGCGCGACATCAAGCGCCGCACCGACCACGTGCTGCGCGACGGGGCGCTGGAGGCCAAGGTGCGCGAGCGCCTCGCGCGGCGCGTGCTGCCGGAGATGCGGCGCGCCTTCGGCTACGACGCGCTGCGCTGCGAGGGCTTCCGCGTGGGGTGCTACGAGGCGAGCGAGGCGGGGGAGTTCCGCGCGCACCGCGACGACGCCAACCCGGCGACAGCGGGGCGACGCTTCGCGCTGAGCGTCAACCTCCGGCGCGGGGGCTACGCGGGCGGACGGCTCGCCCTGCCCGAGTACGGCGCCACCTTCGACGCGGCCACGGGGGCGGCGGTGGTGTACGGCGCCGCGGTGCTCCACGCGGTGGAGCCCGTGACCGAGGGCCGACGGTTCGCGCTGGTGGGCTTCTTCCTGTAGCGCCCGCCGCTCAGCCGCGCGTCGAGGCGGGGGCGATCACGTTTGTCCAGCGCTTCGGGCAGCGCCATCCAGACGGCGGCGACGTGTTCAGCGTGGCGAATGGGGTGGTGGTCGCGAAGCCGCCGCGCCCGACGACGCGCATCGATTGGGCGACGCTGCTGCGCCGCGTGTGGGGCGTCGACGCGCTGAAGTGCCCTCGCTGCGAAGGGCCGATGAAGTTCATCGCGACGATCCATGACCGCGTCGTGATCGAAGGGAGTGCTCGGGCGGAAGCACTTGCAGCATGTGCAGGGACTGGACGGAGGAGGGGCAGGCTCGCGGAGCTCGGGGAGGGGCTCGCGAAGGGGGGATGGGGCTCGCAAAGGGAGGCGAGAGCGGCGTGCGGTGGGCTGTGCTCGGGGGGCGGGGTGGTGTTCGGGCAAGCGAGGGCGGTGCTTGGCTCGGCCGCCCCGGGCTCGCTCGCAACAGTCAGGCCCACGGGACGATCACCCGCGGACTGCCTTGGTAGCGTCGAGCCCGAGAGGGGAGCGAGGTGCGTGTCGCTGGGGCCGCACGTACGAACGGTCGCCGTCTCCACGCCCCCAGACGCCTCGTCGCCGGCGGCGCGCGTGCCCCTGGAGGAGTCGTTCACCGTCGCGGAGCCGGCGGCATCTCCACCCCGCAGTGCTCGCGGATGAACTCGCCCGCCGCCGCCGCGCGTGGTCGTCGTACAGCGGCAACGCTCCGCCCACCGCGCCTGGAGCCGCGCGTGCATCGGCGCGTCCGCCACGTAGATCGGCGCCGTGCTGCTCTTGGTCAGCGTGTGCGCGTCGACTTCAGCGAGCGGCAGAGCGCCGTGAACGGATACCGCGGGCGAGCCGGTCCGCGCTTCATCTCGTAGCGCTTCTCCATTTCGCTTCGCAGCGCGCACGGCGCCGCTCGCCGGCGCCGTCGTGCGGAGGGGCGGGTCGTCGGGGCTCATGGGCCGCGATGTTACGCCGCGCGGGCCTCGGCCACGTGGTCGGGAAGCGCCTTCGCCCCGACCGCCGTCGCCCTTCTCCTGCGCGGCGTGGAGCGGGTTGGCCAGCTCGGGGTGGGCGCGGAGCATCGCGTCGGGCAGCAGGCTCGTCGAGCCGCGTGTGCAGGTGCCCGGCGATCAGCGCCCTCGCCACCGCGTGCAGGTACGCGCGCGGGTCAGGCCCTGCCGCGAGCGCGGAGTGCGCGAGGGTGAAGGCCCGCCGTCCACCGCGTGGCGTGGATCTGGTCGCCGACGAAGGCCAGGTGTGTCGCCCGAGGCAGACGGGGCGCAGCTCGCGCTCGCTGCGGTTGTTGGTCAGCTCGATCGCGCCGTCGAGGAGGAAGACGTTGAGCCCGCATCCGGCTGCAGGTAGGTCAGCGCCTCGCCGACTTCGACTTCGGCTCGGCGTCGGGGGCGACCTCAGCACCCAGTCGCGCAGGTCGTCCATCACCAGCGCGCTCTTCTCCCGGCGGAGCCGCTGGTCGGCGCTCATCTTCGCGCGCTCGGCTTCCTTCTCGACCGCGAAGAGCCTCGCGTAGATGGCGCAGCCCCTCCAGGGCGCGGAAGTCGCCCTCGCGCGACGCGGCGGCGAGGTCGGCCGCCCGTCGAGTGGCACCCCGGCCGCGGCGGTGGAGCTTCTTCTCGATGAAGTTGGTCACCGAGGTGCCGTCGCACTGGAAGCTGCGGGCGTCGGCGTCGGCCAGCAGGCGCTCCACCGGGTCACTGTAAGCCGGTCGTGAAGGGGGCGGGCCACCCTCGCGTCGCCGGTGAACACTAGGGCGATGTCGAGGGTGACGCCCATCGGCGCCTGCCGGTCGAGCACCTTCAAGCTCGTGGCGTCGAACTGCAACCGCTCGGCGCGCGCTTGACCCGCTCCATCACACGGCCAGCGGGACCATCAGCCCGAGGAGGCCACTCGCGGCGCGCCAGGGTGCTCGCCTGGCCGGGGCGCCCCGCCCGTTGGTAGTTGCGGGCCTGACGCTCGATGGGCGTGCCGTCGAGCACCAGCAGCGCACCGCCTCGGTCACCAGCGTCGGGCCCAGCGGGCCGCCGTCGAGCAGCGTCGGCGGCGCGGGCGCGCACACGATCGCGTCGCGCAGCCGTCGCACGCGACGACCTCGTCGTAGCGTCGGTGACGATCCTCGCGGGGGGATCAGCTCGAGGGTCTCGACGGGGCGGCGGTGGAAGGTCTTCATCGGCCGATCGCAGAGTTGCAGTGGCGATCGTCGGCGCAGACGTCGTTGAAGTCGACGCGCCCCAGGTGCAGCAGGAGGCCCTCGCGCGGCTTCGGCTTCGCGCGCTCGCGCTCTCCTTGCGGGCCGCTGCTCGCGTCGCCCCGGCGCGCGTCGCCCTTCGCCTCGAGGTCACGTCGTTGGTCGGGATCGCGAAGGCGAACCGGAGCTGCCTCTCGACCGTCGCGAGCTTCTCGCTCGGCGGCTTCGGGCGCCTGCCGTTGATGCGCGCGCGGAGGAGAGTGGTCTGCTCGAACAGCACACGGATGACCCGCAGCACGAGCGCGAGCACCGCCGCGAAGGCGGGCCCCGGCAGCACTCGCGCAGCCACGCCTCGAAGCCGGCGAGGTCGACGTGATGGGGGTCGAGCCGAGGGCGCGCGGCGGAATCCGTCGCCCTCAACGCGGCGGCCTCCGGGTATTTCCGAGCGGCGCGATGGAGGCGCGCGTCAGGGAGCAGGCGCCGACGCAGGCACCCAGCGCGGGCGGTGGTGGGCGCCGCGCAGGTCGACCCCCTCGAGGATGAGCAGGAGCTGGGCGTTGTCGATCAGGCCGTCGCCGCGCCCGCGTCTGGATCCCCGGGTAGTGGAAGCGTCCCCGCTCCAGGCGCTTGTGGATGAGCCAGTAGCCGTTGTGCAGCAGGATCCGCGCCCGGTCGCGCCTGCGCGAGAGGAACAGGAAGAGGTCGCCGCTGAGCGGGTCGCTTGAGCCGGACGACGGCGGCGAGGCCGTCGATGCCGCCCTGCCGTCGACGGGCCGCGTGGCAGCGAAGACGCGGACCTGGTGGGGGAAGCTCAGCACGTGCGCCAGGACGCCGAGGAGGGCAGCGAGGGAGGGCGTGGACGTCGCCCTCGATGCGAAGGAGCTCGCCGATGGTGAGGACGATCTCGCGCGGTGGTGGGCGTCGCGACGGCGTCGCCGAGTCGAACGAAGGCGATCGGCTCCGGGGGCCGCGCTGGGGTCGCGGCAGGTGGTGCCGATGCGCCGCCGCCAGGCGTAGAGGCGCTGCGGATCGATGGCGTGCTCCCGCGCGAACTGGGCGAGGGGCAGACGTGACGAAGCCAGGGCGTCCAAGACCAGACGGGCGTCGGCCTCGGACCAGCGGGGGTGGCGAAGTGCTCGGGAAACAGGAGCGGGAAGCGCTCGCGGCATGGGGACCTCCGCGGGCGGGCGTGCCACGCCGCCGTCGGTCACGAACAGACAGCGAGTCCGGGGCGGTTACGGTGCTTGCGGGGGCTGGGGGCGGTGCTCGGCGAGCGGTACCGCGATCGAGTGTCGAGCGGGAGTGGCTATGCTGCCGAGGCGTACTCGCGAGAATCCAGTTCGCGCTGGATGCGCTCGCCAGCTCTTCTGACGGTAAACGGACCGAGATCGATTCGCTGCGGGGTCAGGGCCTCGTCGAGTCCACCACGTAGCACATCGAGGTTGTGCCGGAGGATCGCTTCCTCGGGGGCCAGGAGCACCGCGCGCTCGAGCACGCTCCGCGCCGCGTCCGAGGCCCCGCTTCGGGCGAGCGAAAGGGCGTACTGATTGAGCCAGTGGGCGTCGCTGAACTTCGGCGCGTCGATCCCGCCGCGACGGAAGGCGACCACCGCATCGGCCCAGCGCTGCCCTCGCTGGAAGACCTCACCCGCGACCTGCCAGAGCCACTGCGGCACGTGCGACGCCGGATGCTCTTGGAGCATGGCGGACAGGTCATCGAACGCGTCGGCGTGACCGAGCTCCTGCGCAGCGAGCGCGCGAAAGACGCGGACCGTCGGCGCACGCGGGTGTCTGCGCAGCGCCGCATCCATGAGCGCGACGGCCTCGGAGGAGCGAGAGCCGTCGCGCAGCATGTGCTTCACGCAGTAGAAGATCGCGTAGTCCACGTCGCGTGCGTCGTTCGACTTCAGCGCGAGGTGTGCGACGTGCGCGACCTGGCTCTCGATCGACTCGCCGAAGAACGCGTCGTCGTCGCGCGTATCCCGCAGCGCCAGCCCGACCGCCTGCACCCCGAGGTCGTCGCGGAACCAGCGCAACCCGTCCGCGAGCACGCGGGCTGAGTCGTCGTCGGGCGTGACGCGCGAGAGCGCCAGCATGTACGCGCTGATCGCGTGCGCAGCGGTCGGGAACGCGACGCACGTGGCGAAGCGCGCACGGACGACCTGCGGCCCCGGGAAGCCGAGCACTACCATCGCAAGCGCCCGCAATGCAGCGATTTCACCGCGCCATCCTTCGTGCTCGCGGGGCTCCGTCGCGCTCAGAAGCTGCGTCGCGGCGCGCGGATCATGCCGATCGACGAGCGCATGGATGGTCGCGTGCAGTTGGCTGTTCCGCCGATTGAACTCCGGGCTCTGTGCGTCGAGCCGTCGCCTCCCATCGCGGTAGAATCTCGCGTGCGTGGGGCCGACCGCGCGCCACTGCGCCAGAACCCTCTCGACGAGGGCGAGGTCGCCCGACAGCTCAGCGAGCGAGAGGGCGGAGTGCGCGCACTGCTGCTTCGCCTTGGCCGTCGCGTGGAGGTCGTGCGCGAGCAGCCAGAGCTCCCACTCCGCGGCGCCGTGATAGAGCGCGTGCATCAGGGTCCGATCCTCGGCGTCTGGCGCGAGCAGGTTCGCCAGGGCGTCGGCCTGCAGGATCAAGCGGCTCTTGTGCGCCTGAACCTGCGCGATCTGAGGGTTGTCGCCCCACGACCAACCATCGGGCAGCGACGCGCGCGACGACGGCCACGGCTCGATCTCGCCGATCAGGTCCACCCCGCTCATCCCACGACCTCCAGTCGGACCTCTGGGCGTCCGAACGCGACCACACCGATTCGTTTGGGAGAGGCCTTGGACTGCAGTACCTGTTTGCGTGCCTCCGCGGCGACATCGGAGGTGTATCGGCTAGAACGACCTTTGAACTCGATGACCCCCGCCGGTCGAGCGTTCTTGTCCACCAACGTGTAGTCGGTGCGCGCACCGATCTTCTCCACGTTGCCGAGGCGAATGCTGCTCCGCTCTCCGAGAACCGTGGCCGCGATCGTGATCGCGCCCATCTCGATGATGCTCTGGGGGCTTTGTAGCTTACGAAACCGCGCCATGCGTGCCGCGTCGATTCGCGCAGAGTGGACCACCTCCCACGCCTCGTTCGTCTCGACGCCTCCGGGCGTATCGACGAAGACGCCGTGGAACGCACTGCTCACGTTTGCGCTCGCGTCCAGTGGCGAGGCCGCGCTGAGCGCGTAGTGTTCCTCTGGGACACACTGGTTCACGGTGATCCACCGATCAATCGAGGCCTTCAGCATGTGGCAATCCGTGTACCTGCGCGCCTACGAGGGGTCAAGCGGTCCATCGCAGCGCTTGTGCCGCGCAGCAGGTTGACACCCGCCGCGATCCCGATAGGACCACCGCAGGACACTGCGCGTCATCCAGCCCGTGTACACACCCTCCCGACGACGTACGGCGCGGGGGCGGGAGGCGCGGGGGTGTCGACGGGAAGGGGCGTTGTTTTGCCTATCCGCCGCCACGGGGCGTGAGGGAGAGGCGTCACAGCACGCGGAGCGCGGGCGACGGGGCCGCGAACGCGGGGATCGTCTCGACGCGCCCGAGCGGACGTCCGACCGATCCGTGGAGCACGTACACGGCGCCGCGGGATGGCGCGCCGAGCACCACGTCGTCGAAGCCGTCACCATCGACGTCGCGCGGCGCGCCGATCGTGCTCACCTCGGCCCACCGCGGGTCGGCAAGAACCTCCGGCGCGACGTCGAGCCCCGACGGGCCGCCGCGGTAGAGCCAGAGCTGGCCCGCGCCGCGCGGGATCACCACGAGGTCGCCGTCCCCGTCGTCGTCGACGTCGCCTGCTGCGCCCGCCACGATGGCCCCGCGCGGCGGCGCGATCACCGTGCGATGACGCGTGAGCGCGGAGGCCCCGCCGAGGTAGACCACGACGTTGACGCTGCCCACGTCGATCAGCACGTCGGCGAAGCCGTCGGCGTTGACGTCCCCCGCGCTCATCGCCCCCATGACGAACGCGCCTGCGGGGACGGGCGGTGAGGCGCGCAGCGCCCGCGAGAGGCCACCGGGGCTCCCGAGGTAGACATCCGCGCGGGGAGCGGTCGCCCCGGGGTCGAAGCCCACCCGGAACCCCGACCGCACGGACGCGGCGAAGGCCACGTCACGGAGTCCGTCCCCGTCCACGTCGCCGACGGGCCCGGCCGCCGCTGGACCGCCGTCGAAGCCGTCGAGCCCGCCCGTGTCGATGCTCCCCGACCGGAGCACCGCGACGACGGGGGTCACCACCGCCGCGTCGGCGACGGCGTCGCCATCGACGTCGAGGATCGGCCGCGCCCGTTCGGCCCAGCCCGTGAGCATGCGCGTGGACAGCGAGCCGTCGGCGCCCATCCACACGACGCTACCCATCGTGCTCGTGAAGACCACGTCCCCCACGCCGTCGCCGCTCCAGTCGCCCGCCAGCCCGGGCTCGTCGAACCACTGCGACGGTCCGGCCGCCAGCCGCGGGCCGACGACGAGCGGCGCGGGGAACGGCGCGCCGAGGTACACGCGCACCTCCTCGTGCGTCGACACGACCACGTCCCCCAGCCCGTCGCCGTTCAGGTCGGGGCTCGGCGGCAGCAGGCCGCTCCGCGGCGTGGACCGGCGGTCGACACGGAACGGCACCGGGCGCGACGGGCCAGCGCCGTCCGCGCGTACACGCCAGAAGTAGGTCCCCGCGATGAGCGGGCTCGTCCACGCGACGCCCGCGACGGGCGCCACGGTCTCCAGCACGCGAGCGCACATCCGATCGGCGCAGACGTCGGCGACCCCGACAGCTTCTGGCCAGCGGAGCGACACCCGCCCCGAGCCCACGCGCTCGCCCGCGGCGGGCGTGCCGAGCCGGGCTCGACACGCGCCGTCGAGGCACACCTGCGTGTTCCCGCAGACCCGCCCGCACGCGCCGCAGTTGCGCGGGTCGGAGCGCTGCTCGACACAGGCGCCGTCGCACACCGCGAGGGGCGCATCGCACCCGCATCGCCCCGCGATGCACGCCACCCCCGCGGGGCACACGGTGCCGCACCCCCCGCAGTTGCGCGGGTCGTTGTAGAAGTCGGGGCAGGTCGAGCCGCAACTGCAGTAGCACTGCGAGGAGCGGCACGAGTAGCCGAGGGGGCACGTCACCCCACAGTAGAGCCCCGATCCGCCGTTCGCGTGGCAGCTCCCGCGGTCGTAGACGAAGCCCGCGGCGCACTGGCACCGCCCGTCGGGGCAGACCGCGCCGCCCATGCAGACGCGACCGCACGCCCCGCAGTTGGAGACGTCCCCTCGGGTGGGCGTGCACACGCTGCCACAGCGCATCTCCCAGTCTCGCGGGCAGAAGCAGGTCCCTTCTCGGCAGGTGTCGCCGACCTCACACGCGCGGCCGCACGCGCCGCAGTTCGCGGGGTCGACGCCGAGGGGCGCGCAGACGTCGCCGCAGCGGGTGTGGGTGAGCGCGCAGACGCACCGCGACGCGTCGGCGCAGGCGTACCGCGAGGTGGCGTCGGCGTCCTCATCGATGAGCCCGTCGCCGTCGTCGTCGAGGCCATTGCCAAGGTCGAGGGCTGGGAGCGGCGCTGGCGGCAGCGAGGGGAAGGCCGCGTCGTCCGAGGCGTCGCCGCCGTCGATCACCAGCGCGCCGATGCCGCAGCCGGGCCCCAGCGCCACGAGGCACAAGAGGATGGTGGAGAGGGTGCTCACGACACCTGCCTCCGCATCGCGCGCGCCGACCGACGGTGACAGCCAGGGGGCGTTGCCCAGGTCGAACCCGCGCACGATGGAGCGGACATTCGCGGCCTCCGTGGCCTCCGTTGACGCCGCCGTCGGTTGCATTCACCGCCCCGCCGAGGACGCCGCCGCGGTGCGCGTCGCAGCAACGTTACGGCGGCGGGGCGCGGAGCAAGCGCGCCGCCTCCCCCCACGCGGCGGGGCGCGCCGTGGGGGTGTCGACGGGAAGGGGCGTTGTCTTGCCTATCCGCTCCACGGAGGTGCTCGTCGGCGCCTCCGCACATCAACGCCGTCGCGCGCGCCCGGCCCCGTGACCCGGGAATCATCGCGGACGTAGCGATCACGAAGCGCTCGCCTTTTCCGGCGCATTCCGATACGAAGCCCCGCGTGTTCGAGGCCCTGGGACGACTCGCGCTCGCGCGCCGCTGGCACATCATCGTGGCCTCCGCGGTCGTGCTCGTCCTGTCCGGGGCGATGATCCTCCGCGGCGGCGCGCTGACCTCCGGCGACACCGTCGGCACGGAGGCCCACCGCGGGCGGTCGCTGCTCGACGCGCAGCTCCGGCTGCCGGGGCCCTCGTCGTTCACGGTGGTGTTCTCGAGCGACACGCTCTACGCCGACGACCCGGCCTTCGTCGACGCGATGCACGCCGCGCTCGCGCCCGCGCGGGCCGACCCGCACGTCGCCTCGGTGATCTCCCCCGACGACGCCCCCGACGCCGTCGCCGCGCGCCTCCGCTCGGAGGACGGCCACCACGCGATCGCCGTGGTGATGTACCGCGACGGCTACCGCGCGGCCGCCCGGCTCTACCCCGCGCTCAAGGCCCGCATCCGCGGCGGACCGCTCCGCACGCGCTTCACCGGGCACCTCGCCTTCCGCCGCGACCTCGACACCACGCTCGAGCACGACCTCATCCTGGCCGAGGCGATCAGCCTGCCGCTCGCGCTGCTGGTGCTGCTGGTGGTGTTCCGCACGGCGGTGGCGGCGACGCTGCCGGTGTTCGTCGGGGGGCTGGCGGTGGCGGGCGGCGTGGCGGGGGTGATGGCGCTCTCGCACGTGGTCGACGTCGCGGCCTACGCCATCAACGTCGCCTCGCTCATCGGGCTCGGCGTCGCGATCGACTACTCGCTCTTCATCGTGTCGCGCTACCGCGACGAGCTCGCGCGCGGGGCCTCCTACGACGACGCGCTCGTCACCGCGACGGCCACGGCCGGGCGCGCGGTGGCCTTCTCGGGCTTCGCCGTCGGCATCGGGCTCTCGGGGCTCATCTTCCTGCGCGGGTCGTTCCTCGCGCCGATGGGGGTCGCCGGGGGCATCGTGGTGGTGCTCGCGGTGGTGTTCGCGCTCACCTTCCTGCCCGCGCTCCTGGCGGTGCTGGGGCCGCGCATCCACGCCGGGCGCATCCCCTTCGCGGCCACCGGCGAGGCCAAGGGGGGCCGCTGGGCCACGCTCGCCCACGGGGTGATGAAGCGCCCGCTCCTGGTGCTCCTCCCCGTGCTCGCGCTGCTGGTGTCGCTCGCGGGGCCCTTCCTCCACATCCGCCTCGCCGTGGCCGACGTGAGCATCCTCCCGCGCACCGCCGAGGCCCGCCAGGGCTGGGACCTCCTCGCGCAGAACTTCCCCGACCACGCCGCCAACCGGGTGTACGTGGTGGCGGAGTTCCCGCGCAACGGCGGCCCGATCCTCGACGAGCGGCGCGCGCTGGCGCTCTACGACTACAGCCGCTGGGCGGGGTCGCTCCCCGGCGTGCGCGCGGTGGAGAGCATCGTCGACCTCGGCGAGATGTTCGACCGTCAGGGCACGGCCATCGTCGCGGCGACGCCCCGCGACCAGCTCTCGCCCGAGCTGCAGTTTCTCCGCGACGCGACGGTGGGGCGCTCGGTGGTGGTGCTCAACGTGCTCACCGAGGGGCCGCCCGCGGGCGACCGGGCGCGCGACGTCGTCCGCCGCATCCGCGCGCGGCGGTCGGTGGCCGACGGGCGCATCCTCGTCACCGGGCAGACGGCCGACGACCTCGACGTCGCGTCCTTCATCCGCGCCCACGCGGGGACGGCCATCCTCTTCGTCGTGCTGATGACCTACGCGGTGCTCTTCGTGCTCCTGCGCTCGGTCCTCCTGCCCGCCAAGGCCGTCGTGATGAACTTCCTCTCCATCGGCGCGTCCTTCGGCGCGCTCGTGTGGATCTTCCAGGACGGCCACCTCCGCGGCCCACTCCGCTTCGAACCCGGGCCGATCGACCCGACGCTGCCGGTGCTGTTGTTCTGCGCGGTGTTCGGGCTCTCGATGGACTACGAGGTGCTGATGCTCACGCGCATGCACGAGGAGTACGAGCGCACGGGCGACAACGCCGCCGCGGTGGCCGACGGCCTCGAGCGCACGGGGCGGCTCATCACCAGCGCGGCGGCGATCATGGTGGCGGTGTTCGGGGCCTTCGCGCTCGCGACGGTGGTGGCGATGAAGGCGATGGGCCTCGCGCTCGCGATCGCGGTCGCGCTCGACGCGTCGCTGGTGCGGGTGCTCGTGGTGCCGGCGACGATGCGCCTGCTCGGCGACCTCAACTGGTGGTGCCCGGCGGTGCTCAAGCGCTGGCTCGGCCCCAGCCGCGGGCACTGACGAGGGTCGCGTCGCTCAGGGAGCCCCGCGGAACCTCGGCTCGCGCTTCGCGGTGATCGCGTCGTAGGCCTCGCGGAAGTCCGGGTGCTGCATGCAGATCGCCTGCGCCTGCGCCTCCGCCTCGATCGCCTCGGCGAGCGACATCGTGTGCTCGGCCTCGAGCATCTGCTTGGTCATCGCGTGCGCGAACGCGGGGCCCTCGGCGAGCTTCTTCGCCCACGCCTGCGCCGTCGGGAGCACCTCGGCCTTCGGCACCACGCGGTTGGCGAGCCCGATGCGCAGCGCCTCCGCCGCGTCGACCAGCTCGCCCAGGAACAGCAGCTCCGACGCCCGCCCGAGGCCCACCACGCGCGGCAGGAGGTACGCCGCCCCCATGTCCGCGCCGCACAGCCCCACCTTCGGGAAGACGAAGCCGAAGCGCGCGTCGTCCGAGACGACCCGCACGTCGCACGCGAGCGCCATCACCGCGCCCGCCCCGACCGCCACGCCGTTGACGGCCGCGATCACCGGGCGGCGCACCTGGCGGATCGCCTGGATGAGCTTGCCCGTGATGCGGGTGAAATCGAGCAGGCCCTGCATGTCGCGCTCGAAGAGCTTCGCGATGATGTCGTGGCGGTCGCCGCCGGAGCAGAAGCCCTTGCCCGTGCCGGTGATGACCACCGCGCGCACCTCGCTCGACGCTTCGAGCTTCGGGAAGAAGTCGCCGAGCTCGACGTAGCTGTCGAAGGTGAGGGAGTTGAGGCGCTCGGGGCGGTCGAGGGTGATCGTCCCGACCCCGCGGTCGAGTTCGAAGCGGAACGTCTTGGGCGACAGGCTCATGGGGTCTCCGGGAGGTGGGCGACGGCCTCGATCTCGACCTTCGCGCGGCGCTCGACGAGCCCCGCCACGCCGACGAGGGCCATCGCGGGGAAGTGCCGGCCGAGGTGCTTCTTCCAGCGCGCGCCCACCTCGCGGAGGCTCCCGCGGTAGGCGTCGAGGTCGGTGACGTACACGGTCATCTTCACGACGTGCTCGGGCCCGCCGCCGGCCGCCCGAACCACGGCGACCACGTTGGCGAGCGCCTGGTCCCACTGCTCGACGAAGTCGTCGGAGTGAAACTGCTGCTGCCCGTCCCAGCCGATCTGGCCGGCGACGTACACGGTGCGGCCGCCCTCGCAGACGGCCCCGTTGGCGTAGCCCTTCGCGGGGGCCCACCCCTCGGGTTGAACGGTCTTCACGCGGTCTGTCCTCCGTCGAGGGCGATGCACTGCCCGTGGATCCCGCGCGCCTCGTGGGGGACGAGCGACCACACCGCGTGGGCCACCTCCTCCACCGTCATCAATCGTCGTTGCGGGGAGAGCGCCTCCAGCGCGGCGCGGGCCTCGTCCGCGGTGCGCTTCGTGGCCGACGAGATCTTCGCCACCGAGCGGGCCGACATCTCCGTGTCGACGAAGCCGGGGCAGACGGCGTTCACCGTCACGCCGCGCGCGGCGTACTCCACCGCGAGGGCGCGCGTGAGCCCCACCAGCGCGTGCTTGCTCGCGCAGTACGCGGCCGTGTAGGCGTACCCGCGGAGCCCGGCGTTGGACGCGACGTTGACCACGCGTCCCCACCCGCGCTTCGCCATCGCGGGGACGAGCGCGCGGCAGAGGCGCATCGGGGCGGTGACGTTGAGCGCCATCGCGCGCTCCCACACCGCGTCGGTGGTCTTCTCGAAAGGGACGCTCTCGGCGAGGCCGGCGTTGTTCACCAGCACGTCGACGCGGCCGAGCGCGCCCTCCACCGCGGCGAGGGCGGCGTCGGTCGCGGTGGCGTCGGTGAGGTCGCAGGCGGTCGCGAAGCCGCCGATGTCGCCAGCGACGCGTTCGAGCTCGGGGAGCGAGCGCCCGACGACGGCCACGCGGAGCCCCTCGCGCGCGAGCCGCCGCGCCACGGCCTCGCCGATTCCCTTGCCGCCGCCGGTGACCAGGGCGACGCGCTGGCGGTGATCGCTCATGGCGGAGGGTGTACACGCGACCGGGTGCGGCGGGGAAGCCGCTTCGTTGGGGGGTGTCGGCGAAGGCGAGCGCGGTGATAGCGTCGGGGCCATGAAGCAGCGCGAGGGCCTCATGGCGGTGGGTGGGACGCAGCGGGCGCGGTGGCTGGCGGCCACGGCGCTCCTCCTCGCGTGCAGCGATTCCAGCACGGGGGTCACCAACGGCGACGCGGCGGCGGACGCTGATGCGATGGTGGCGCCCGACGCCCCGAAGGACGCCGCGCCCGAAGCGGGACCCGACGCGCCGATGGACGTGGCCCCCGACGCAACGCCCGACGCGCCGATGGATGCAGCGCCGGATGCAGCGCCCGACGCCACGCCGGATGCAGCGCCCGACGCGACCCCCGACGCGCCGATGGACGCAGCGCCCGACGCGGAGCCGGACGTCGCGCCCGATGCCGTGCCCGATGCAGCCCCCGACGCGGCACCTGATGCAACGCCGGATGCGCTCCCTGACGCGGCGCCCGACGTGCCGACCTGCGCGACCGGCCAGGCCCGCTGCGGCGACGCCTGCGTCGACCTCCAGACCAGCGGCGCCCACTGCGGCGCCTGCGGAAACACCTGCGCGGCCGGGCGTTCGTGCGTGGCGGGCGCCTGCGCGCTCGTGTGCCCGACCAGCCAGACGGCCTGCGGCGACACCTGCTTCGACCTCACCGCCACCGTCGACCACTGCGGCCGCTGCGACGTCGCGTGCAGCGCGCCCGGCGGCGTCGCCCGCTGCGCCGCGGGCATGTGCGCGGTGGCCTCCTGCGCGACGGGGCGCGGCGATTGCGACGGGACGGCCGCCAACGGCTGCGAGGTCGACACCTCCGCCGACGTCGCCAACTGCGGCCGCTGCGGCGCGTCGTGCGCGCTCGCCAACGCGACGCCGGCCTGTCGTGCAGGCGCGTGCGCGGTGGCGAGCTGCGCGACGGGCTTCGGCGACTGCGACGGGATGGCCGCCAACGGCTGCGAGGTCGACACGCGTACCAGCGCCGCGCATTGCGGGATGTGCGGTCGTGCGTGCGCCGCGGGCGAAGGGTGCCGCGCAGGCGCGTGCGTCGTGGTCGCGCAGGGAACCTCGTGCCGCGCGGTGCTCATGGCGACGCCGGGCTCGGCTTCGGGGCTCTACGTGGTCGACCCCGACGGCGACGGCGCCCTCGCGCCGCAGCGGGTGTATTGCGACATGACGCGCGACGGCGGCGGCTGGACGCTCCTCGAGGTGGGCCGTGCGCTCGGGACGAGCCTCTGGACGCGCAACGCGGTGGGCGTGGTGAGCGACCCCGCGCAGGCGACCTCCGCCAAGCTGTCGCGCGACTTCGCGGCGGCCGTGCTGATGGCGGGGACGCGCACGCTCCGGATCGGCGACGAGGCGCGCTACGGCGAGCTCTACCTCGGCCCGCTCGACGAGGCGTGGATCCGCAGCGGGCTCGGCGCGACGGCCTTCGGCACCGTGGTGGTCGGGCGGCGCGTGGCCGAGACGCTCGGCGGCACGCAGTACGACGGATCGCGCTTCGCGTGGCCCCTCGACGGCCCGCCCGCCGCGTGCCTCAACAGCGACGGGAGCACCTCGGAGTGCGGCGCCGGGCTCCACCTCGGCACCTGGAACCACATCTTCAGCTACCGCGGCGACGAGATCTACGTGAACTACTCCAGCCGCTGCTGCAACCTCGCCACCGACAACGGCTACCGCGTCTGGGGCCGTTAAGCAGGGTTGCGTGGCTCGACGCTACGAGCCTTCAATTCTCGATGATTTTATCGACACGATGCCTCCGCGAGCGCGGCCGCGTCGAGCCCGATTCTCCTCCCTCCCCCGCTCGCAAAGCCTCGCGCGTTTGCCCTCCCTCCGTCGCCGCGGCGGCGCCAGAGGGAGGGGACGTCTGCTCCCGGCATCGGCTCACCTCGCAACGACCGACGGGGCGCGGGGGCTCGCGCGTCGATTCCATCGGCGCAGCTCATGACCCCACGACCCCACGGCGCCACGACGCCTCGACGCGGATGAGCGCCTCGCGGGAGCAGACGTCCCCTCCCTCTGGCGCCGCCGCGGCGACGGAGGGAGGGCAAACGCGCGAGGCTTTGCGAGCGGGGGAGGGAGGAGAGCGAGCACAGCGCGCCCCGAACGACGCCGTCACTGCGCCATCCCGCACCGCGCCAGCGCCGAAGGCTTCGGCCGCGCGGCGTAGAGAACCACCTCCCGCGCGCCCGCCACGGCGATGATCGCGCTCTCGCCGAAGCGGTACGCGCGCAGCGGGCGGAGCTCCAACGCGGGCCGGAGCCGCGGCTCCCACCAGGGCGGCACCGCCACCAGCGACGCGCCGGCACGCACGATCGCGCAGGTGCGCGCCCGGTTGCCGCGGGCGAAGGCCACCGCCGCGAAATTGAGCCCGTAGAGGTCGACCACCTCGCGCTCGCCCAGATAGCGCATCGCCCCCGCGGCCTCCACCGCGACGCGCGCCCCCGCGGGCGCCTCGCGCGCCACGTCCCACGCCACCTGCGTGTGGAGCGCCCGAACCTCCGCGCAGTGCGTCCGGTACGACCACGCGAGCGACGGCGCCCCCGCCAGTAGAAACACCGCGCCCGCCGCCAGCGCACCGCGTCGCGCCCGCTCGTTTGCCAACGCCCCGAGCGCGTCGAGCCCGAGGCCCGCGAGCGGCGCCGCCAGCATCGAGAACGGCAGGAAATACCGCAGTTGGAAGAAGGTCACGCCCGGGAAGAGCGGCCGGCTGAGCGCCACGCCCAGCACCCCGAGCGCCGCCGCCGCGGCCACCAGCCACGCGCCCCGCGACCGCCGCGCGTACAGCGCCAGCGCCGCGAGCGGACCGGCCAGGAGCGCGTGCGGCACCCCCGCGCCCGAGAGCACGTCGCGCGCGAACACGCCTGCGTTGGCGGCGAGGTCGACGTGCTGCGACTTCACGTAGAAGGTGTTGGGGAGCGGGTGCCGCGTGATCGACCACGTCACCGCCGCCCACGCCGCGCAGGCCAGCGCCACGGGCCCACCCGTCGCGAGCGCGCGCTTGACCCTCCCCCCCGCGGTCGCGAGCGCGTCGACGTTGACCGCCACCGCCACCACCGCGCACTCGGGCCGCGCGAGGCACGCCGCGCCGAGCCACACGCCCGCGCCGAGCGCCCTGCCCTCCAGGTGCAGCGCGACGCCCCACGCGCAGCACGCGAGCGCGAGCGAAGCCTCCATCGCCGACACCGCCGCGAAGGCGTTGCCCCACGAGAGGGCCGCGAGCGCCACGGTCGCCAGCGAGGCCGCGCGCGACGCGCCGAGCGCGAGGGCCACGCGCCCGAGGCCCGCCGCGGCCGCCACGGCCCACGCGAGGGAGGTGAGCTTCGCCCCGAGCGCGATCGGGAGGCCGACCTTCGCCGCGAGCTGCGCCGGCACCGACGAGAGCACCCACAGGAGGCTCGAGAAGCCCGCCTCGGGGCGCCCTGGGTTGTACGAGAGCGCCCCCTCCCGCACGAGCGAGCGCGCGTACACCTGATGAATCCACGCGTCGTCGACGGGGAACTCCCCCGCCCCGAGCTCCCACCCCGCCGCCGCCAGGAGCGCGAGCGACGTCGCCGCCACCAGCGCCGCGGCGGCGAGCGCGACGGCGCGCCGGTCGCTGAGCCCCACCGAGGCGCCTACTGCGACGGGAGGTTGATCTGAACGCCGCCGATGTTGACCCCGGTCGTCCGATGGTTGCGGCGGACACGGACGCCGGGCACGCCCTCGATCGGCGAGGGGATGTTGAGCGGCGCGATCGACGGGTCGCGCGGGCGCTGCGCGGTCGCGGGCTGGGCGGGCTGCGCGGGGTCGGCGGGCGCGGCGGCGGCGTCGGGCGCGGCGGCCACCACCGCGGCGTCGGGCGGCGCCATCGGGGGGACGGGCGGCGCCATCGGGGGCGGCGGCGTGGGCATCGCCACCGCGGCGTCGGCGAGCGCGTTGGGCGCCGCGGGGATGGGCGGCGGCGGGGTGACGGTGGTGGGCACGGTCGTCGGGACGGCGGTGCTCGTGGCGTTGTTGCCCCGGTTGCGCTCGCGGCAGGCGAGGAGCGAGAGGGCGGCGGCGAGGAGCGTGGCGGCGCGGCGGTTCATCGGGGCGGGGAGCGTACACCAGCGGGGGGGTGGCGCGCGCGCGGCTTGTGGGGTGGTGGGCCGCGGGTGTAGAGACGCGCTCGCCGTGATCGACGACGCCACCCTGCGCGCGGCCCTCGCGCACCCGCTCGACGCCGCCGACCTCGGGCTCCCCGGCGCCCGCTACGTCGGCAAGGTGCGCGACAACTACACCCTGCCCGACGGGCGGCGCGTGCTGGTCACCACCGACCGCATCAGCGCCTTCGACCGCGTGCTCGGCACCATTCCCCTCAAGGGCCAGGTGCTCAACCGCCTCGCGGTGTGGTGGTTCGAGCGGACGCGCGACGTCGCCCCCAACCACCTCCTCGCGTCGCCCGACCCCAACGCGATGGTCGCCCACGAGTGCGAGCCGCTCGCCGTCGAGGTCGTCGTCCGCCGCTACCTCACCGGCGTCACCAGCACCTCCGTGTGGACGGCCTACGCCCGCGGCGACCGCACCTTCTGCGGCCACCCCCTCCCCGACGGCCTCCGCAAGAACGACCCGCTCCCCGCGGCCATCGTCACGCCGAGCACCAAGGCTCCCAAGGGCGGCCACGACGTCTCCGTCTCCGCCGACGAACTCGTCGCCGCAGGAACCATCTCGCAGGCCGACATGGACGCCGTGTCCGCGATGGCCCTCGCGCTCTTCGCCGCGGCCGAGGAGCACTGCGCCGCGCGCGGGCTCATCCTCGCCGACACCAAGTACGAGTTCGGCCGGCTGCCCGCCTCGAAGGGCGGCGGCATCGTGGTGATGGACGAGATCCACACGCCCGACTCGTCGCGCTTCTGGTTCGCCGAGACGTACGCCGCCCGCCACGCGAAGGCGGAGGAGCCCGAGAGCTTCGACAAGGAGTACGTGCGCCGCTGGCTCGCGGCCGAGGGCTTCACGGGCGACGGGCCCGTCCCCCCGCTGCCCGACGCGGTGCGCCTCGAGGCCGCGCGGCGCTACATCACGGCCTACGAGCGGATCACCGGCGAGGGCTTCGTCGCCGACGTGAGCGACCCCCTCCCGCGCCTCCGCGCGGCCCTCCGAGCCATTCTCTAACCGAGGACGAAGCGATGCGTGCACGGGTGTATGTGACGTTGAAGCGCGAGGTGCTCGACCCGCAGGGCGAGGCCGTGCGCAAGGGCCTGGAGGCCCTCGGGGTGGCGGGCGTGCGGGAGGTGCGCGTCGGCAAGCTGGTGGAGGTCGAGCTCGACGAGTCGGTCGCCGACCCGCGGGAGACGCTCCGCATCGCGGTCGAGCGGCTGCTCGTCAACCCCGTCATCGAGGACGGCCGCGTCGAGCTCGAGGGCAAAGCCCCCTGATGCGCGTTATGCTCGGCGCGTGACCCTTCGCTTCCGCTTCCTGGCCTTCGCCGCCCTCGCGGGCTGCTCGGGCACGCCCGCCGAACCCCCGGAGGCGGGCCTCTACGACGCGCGCGACGTCATCGTCGACCCGCGCGACGGGGGCCTCGACGCCGCCGCGCCCGACGCCGACGACGTGCAGCCCACCGTCGACGTGGTGATCTTCGACGCGCCCTCCGCCGACAGCCCCGCGCCCACCGACGCCGTCTTCCCCATCGACGCCGCGCCGCCCGCCGACGCCTCGGCCGACATCGGGCCGCCCCCCGACGGCTCGCCCCGCCCCGACGCGCCCTCGCCCGACCTCATCGAGCCCGCCGACGCGCCCCTGTCGCCCTGCGCCGACCTCGCCGAGCGCTACGCCGCCGCGGTGCGCGAGGGGCAGTCGTGCGCCGCCGCGGCCGGCTGCGAGGTCCGCGTGTGCGAGACGCTCTGCTGCGCGTGCGAGGTCTTCATCACGGGCTCGCCCGAGCGCATGCGCCTGCTCGACGACCTCCGCGGCCGCGCGAACGCGCTCGACTGCCTCCCGACGCTCCGCTGCCCGTCCACGCGCTGCCCGCCCGCCCGGAGCGGCGCGTGCTCGGCCGACGGCCGCTGCGTCACCCTGCGCGACTCCCTGGTCGACGCCGGCGCGCCGCCCCCCGACGCCCCGCCCGCGGACATCCCGCGCGGAGGCTGATCGCACTCCGCGGTTGAAGCGCCGCCCGCGCGCGTTGTTTCATGCGCGCATGAGACCGCGCGCCCTGCCGCCCCTCGCCGCCGTGTCGCTCCTGGCCGGCCTCGCCGCCCTCCCCTCGCCCGCCGCCGCGCAGACGTCGCCCATCGGCACGTCCCGGCGGTTCGGCCTCGGCCTCGTCCTCGGCTTCCCCGACGTCGGCCTCGCGCTCAACCCCTGGCTCACCGAGCACACGTCGCTCCAGGTCGACCTCTCCTTCGCCTACCGCAGCGACGACCGCTACGGCCTCGGCCGCGTCGACTACGTCTTCTGGCTCCCGACCATCGCCTCGGCGGGCTGGGGCGACCTGCGCTGGTACGTCGGCCCCGGCCTCTACGTCGGCATCCCGACGGGGATGTACTACTCGGTGCGCGGGCGCTTCTACGAGCGCGGCTTCTTCCTCGGCGCGGAGGCCGCCGTGGGCATCGGCGCGGCGTTCAAGTTCCCGATCGAGGTGATGGTGGAGGTGGCGCCGCGGCTCCAGATCGCCGACGCCGAGGGGCTCTTCCTCGGGCTGTCGTTCAGCGGCGCGATCCACGTCCGGTACTACCTCTGACTCACGCGCGGGTGAGCACCACGCGGGTGATCTCGGGCGCGGTGCCGAGGCGCATCGGCGGGCCCCAGTAGCCCGTCCCCTGGTTGACGTAGATGTGGGTCGCGCCCTCGCGGTGAAGGCCCTTCACGTACGTCTGGTCGAGCGCCACCACCGCGCCCCAGGGCCAGATCTGCCCGCCGTGCGTGTGCCCCGAGAGCACCAGCGCGACGCCGTGCGCCGCGGCCTCCCGCGCCTGCTTGGGCTGGTGCGCGAGGAGAACCACCGGGCGCGCCGGGTCGCGGCCCGCCAGCGCCTTCGCGAGGTCGGGCTTGTGCGGCCCCGGGTGGCGACGTCCGCTCCAGTCGTGGACGCCCGCGAGGTCGATCGCGCCGTCGGCCCCGCCGAGCGTCACCCGCTCGTTGGCGAGGACCCGCACCCCGAGGCGCCCCAGCTCCGCGAGCCACTCGTCGACGCCCGAGTAGTACTCGTGGTTGCCCGTGACGAAGAACACCCCGTGCCGCGCGCGCAGCCCCGCCAGCGGCGCGACGTGCTCACCGAGGGACGCGACGCTCCCGTCGACGAGGTCGCCCGTGATCGCCACCGCGTCGGGGCGGAGGTCGTTCACTGCCCGAACCATCGCGTCGACGAAGCCCCGTCCGATGGTGGGCCCGACGTGGATGTCGGTCACCTGCACGATGGTGAAGCCCTCGAGCGAGGCGGGGAGGTTGGCCACCGGCACCCGCACCGTCTCGACGCGCCAACGCCCGAGCGCCGTGCGGATCCCCCACGCGCCCGCGAGCGTCCCGCCGACCCCCACCAGCGCCGCGAGCCCCCGCGCGAGGGACTGCCGCCGCTCCGGGTCGTGCGCCCCCGCGAGGAGACGGTACGCCCCCCGAACGATCTCCGCCCCCAGCGTCCCCACCACCAGCACGAACGACAGCCCCATCCACCCGAAGGCCACCATCGCGAGCACGCCCGCCACGGGCCGCGGGAGCGCGCGCTGGAGCGGGAGCGCCGCCACCATCGTCACCGCGAGCCCCACCAGCACGGCCGTCAGCGCGCGCGGCCAGGGCTCCGGCCACCCGGGGTCGCGCACCAGCCTGGCCCAGAGCAACCGATGCATCCCCGCCGTCAGGAGCGTCGCCACCGAGAGGAAGACCGCGAACTGGAGGATCCGTGCGTTCATGCGAGGTGGGAGGCTCGCACGGAGTGCGTGGTTACGGCGAGGCCGCGCGACAGGTGTACGCCTGCCCGGCCTGGTAGGGGGCCGTGAGCACGCGCACGACGCCCGACGGGGGGCAGGTGAAGGTGACGCGGGCGCAGGGGTTTCTGCCGGCGTCGCCGGGGCAGGAGTCGTCGTTGCTGGCGAGGGAGGCGAAGTCCGAGCACGGCGCCGTCCCTTCGCACACGCGGAGCATCGGGTCGCCGAGGCACTGCCCGAGGGGCGCGCCGCAGCCCGGGTCGCAGCCGATCACCACGCGTGCACCCGGCACGCACGAGCGCGTCGATGGCTCCGCGTCCCAGCCGCAGTCACGGTGAACGCCCTGCTCCGTCATCGCGCAAGGGAGCGTCGGGTCGATTGGCGGCGCGTCCACGGCGGCGTCCGCGCCCGCGTCGGGTGTCGCTGCCGGGATGTCGACGACGAGCTCGGCGACGTTGTCGTCGTAGCGCGTCTCGCGGATGCGTCGCTCGGCGTTGACGGTAGCGCGCAGGCGGTAGCGCCCGGGGGGGACGTCGGTCACGTCGACGTACTGGCAGGCGAGCGTGCGGAGATACACGTCCATCCACCCGACGTGGATGCCCTGCGACGCGCAGGTGAAGCGGTCGCGGTCGGCGACGATGCGCAGCGGGAAGGAGGGCGCGTGGTCGGTGTCCTCGAGGCAGAAGGCCTGCTTGTGGCCGCGTCCCACCTCGCGCCCGTCCATCGTGAGGAGCCGGTAGTCGGCGAAGCCCTCGAAGTGGAAATGGTCGTGGCAGGGCGCGTAGACGAAGCCCGGCCGCAGGCCGCCGTCGGGGTACGTCGGGCTGCCGACGACGAGGTCGGCCGAGCCCGTGTTGGTGGTCGAGAGGTTGAAGCGCAGGAGGCGACGTCCGCCGGGCCCCGCGCAGCCTTCCATCACCTCGCACGCATCCGCGGAGAAGGTGCGCTCTTGCAGCAGCGGGAGCGACACGATCGGCGCGAGGTTGGGCGCGGGCGCGGGCGGCTCGGGCGAGGCGCAGGCGAGCAGCGCGAGCGCGAGGGTCAGAGGATGTCGAAGTGGCACTCGTAGGCCCCGCCCGCGCGGAAGGAGCCCGACAGGATCGTGTAGCGGCCGATCGAGGGGCAGGTGAACTCCACGCGCGAGCAGAGCCGCGTCGGGCCGCCGTCGGCCGGCGGGCAGGAGTCGTCGTTGGAGGCGATCGCGGTGAGGTCGGTGCAGGGGATGTTGCCCGGGCACACGCGGAGCATCGGGTCGCCCGCGCACACGCCGATGGCGGGCGAGCAGCCCTGGTTGCAGCCGATGACGACGCGCGCGCCCGGCGTGCAGGTGCGCGGTGAGCCCTCCACCATCCAGCCGCAGTTGCGGTTGAGGCCCTCGGTGGCGCCCGGGCACGCGAGCGTCGGGTCGGTGGAGAGCCCGCCGTCGGGCACGCCGCCGTCGGCCGTGGGCGGCGGCGGGATGTCGATGTCGTAGAAGCTCTCGTTGTCGGCGTAGTTGCTCTCGGCCACCACGCGGTCGACGTTGATCTGCGCGCGGATGCGGTAGCGCCCGGGCGGCACGGTGGTGATGTCGACGTACTGGCAGTCGAGGCCGCGGCCGTAGATGTCCATCCAGCCCGCGTGGATCCCCTGGTTGCCGCAGTTGTACCGCATGTCCGCGGGGATGTCGGTTCCCATGCCCATGTAGCGCCCGGAGTCGAGCAGGCAGAACGACTGCTTGTGCCCGCGGCCCACCTCGCGCCCGTCCGGCGTGATGAGCCGGTAGTCGGCGTAGCCGCGCAGGTGGTAGTGCCCGTGGCAGGTGCCGTACTCGAACATCGCGAGCGGCCGGCCCGCGGCGGTGGGCGCGCCGAGGTAGAGGTCGGCCGCGCCGACGTTGGGCGTGGTGAGGTCGAAGCGAAGCAGCCGCCGGTCGCCCGCGACGGTGCAGCCCTCCATCACCTCGCACGAACCCGCGGAGAAGGTGCGCTCCTGGATCTGCGGGTTGGAGATGACGGGGATGAGGTTGGGCAGCGGCCCCCCGTCGGTGGGCGGCGTGAACACGTCGGCGCGGTCGCCAGGGACATCGCCGGGGCGGTCGGCGGCGGCGTCCATCGGGGGCGGCGCGCCGTCGGGGTCGATCACCACAGGGACGTCGACGAAGACGTCGCCCGCCGCGTCGAGGCCGGGCGCGGTGTCGGTGGCGAGGTCGCCCGCGACGTCCGCCGGCGCGCCATCGGGCTTGAGGGAGGCGTCGAGCCAGAGGTCGGCGACCGGGCGCGGCGCGCACGCGGCCAGCACCACCAGCAAGGCGCACGAGCGGGCAGCAGCCTGGGCCATGCGGCGATCCTACCAGAACGTTGGGCCGCGCCATCCCCCTCGCGCTGCGATAGAGTCCGCGCCCATGCGCATCGGGAACCGCCTCGCCAACGCCGCCGTCTCCGACATCCGCGCGATGACCCGCGCCTGCGACGCCGTCGGCGGCATCAACCTCGGGCAAGGCGTCTGCGACCTGCCGACGCCCGCCCCCGTGGCCGCCGCCGCGCACGCCGCGATCGACGCCGGCAAGGCCACCTACGCGCCGCCCGAGGGCGTCCCCGCGCTGCGCCAGGCCGTCGCCGCGCGCCTCGCGAAGGACTACGGGCTCGCCGTCGACGCGATGAGCGAGGTGGTGGTGACGCTCGGCGCGACCGGAGGATTTGCAGCGGCGTGCCTCGCGCTGCTCGACCCGGGCGACGAGGTGATCCTCTTCGAGCCCTACTACGGCTACCACTACAACACGGTGGTGGGCCTCGGGATGGTGCCCGTGCTCGTGCCGCTGCCGCCGCCCGCGTGGGCCTTCGACGCAGCGGCGCTCGAGCGCGCGATCACCCCCCGGACGCGCGCGGTGGTGCTCTGCACGCCGGGCAACCCGAGCGGCAAGGTGTGGGCGGAGGCCGAGCTCGACGCGCTCGGCGCGGTGGCCGCGGCGCACGACCTCACGGTGATCACCGACGAGATCTACGAGCACATCGTGTACGACGGCCGCCGGCACGTCCCGCTCGCCACGCGGCCGGGGATGCGCGAGCGGACGGTGACCATCTCGGGGTGCTCGAAGACGTTCTCGGTGACGGGCTGGCGGGTGGGCTACGCGGTGGCGCCGGCCCACGCGGCGCAGCGGATCGCGGTGGCCCACGACCTGCTCTACGTGTGCGCGCCGACGCCGCTCCAGCACGCCTGCGCGGCGGGCCTGGCGATGCCCGACGCGTACTTCCGCGACCTGTCGGCGAGCTACCAGCGCAAACGCGACATCCTCTGCGGCGCGCTGGCCGACGCGGGGCTGAAGCCGTACGTGCCGGCGGGGGCGTACTACGTGCTGGCCGACGCGGGGCGCTTCGAAACGGCGACGGCCCGCGAGGCGGCGTTCGCGCTGCTCGAGCGGGCAGGGATCGCGTCGGTGTCGGGGGCGAGCTTCTACCGCGGCCCGGTGGGGGAGACGCTGCTCCGCTTCTGCTTCGCCAAAGACGACGAGGTGCTGGTGGAGGCCGCCCGGCGCCTGCGAGCGATGGGCTGACGGAGCCTCCGCGCTGAATTCAACGCGCACGTCGCGTCGTACGCCGTCGTGGCTGAACCGCGCGCCGGCCCAGCGCAACGCAGTCCGGCAGGACTGGAGTTCGAACACCGTCATGAAGCACCACGCGCTCGGGGCCGCTGCGATCATTTGCGTCGGCTGTAGCGACCCGGCGGCGTACGAGCGCATCGGCAGCTCGGTCGCCGCGCTCACGCTCTCGCCGTCGTTCGATCTCGAGGGGACGCCCCCCACGACGGGCGACGATCTGCCGCCGCTCGCGACGCTGGTGCCCACGGGGGCGGGCTCGCTGTTGTTCACGCGCCAGGTGATCGACGACGTGGGCGAGGCGCTGGTGCAGCCGCTCGACGCCGCGGGGGCGCCCGTGCCCGGCGGGCTCCGCGGCATCCCCGCGACCTTCGGCCTCGTCGGGCCATCGACCCGCCCCAACGTGTGGGCGGCCTCGTACGGCGCCGGCGCGCTCGTCGTCGTGCAAGACCGGCAGTATCGCTTCGTCGGCGCGCGGGTCGACAACGCCGGCCGCTCGATCGACCGCGCGCCCTTCGTGTTCTTCACGCCGCCGTCGCCCGTGTACAACCAGCCCGCGGGCGTCGCATGCAACCCCACGCACTGCCTCGTTGCCTTCCAGAACGGCGCGCGGATGCAGGCCGTCCGCTTCGCCGTCGACGGCCGCGTGCTCGACGCCGCGCCGCTCGACCTCGGCACCACCACCGGGGTCTTCACGCGCGACTCCCTCGTCGCCCTCCCCGACCGATTCATCGTCGCCTGGAACGACCTCCCCCCCGGCGGCGCCAACGACATCCGCGTCGGCCGCGTGACGCTCGACGGCCGCGTGCTCGACCCGGGCGGCCGCCCCGTCACCACCGCGGGCGGCGTGCGCAGCGACCCGGCGCTCGCCACCGACGGCACCAACGTCTTCCTGCAGTGGTCGGCGACGGCCTCGGGCGCGCGCCCCGACGGCGCCTACACCCAGCTCCTCGACCGCGACCTCACCGCGCTCGGCGCGCTGGGCGTGCACGCCGATTTGCGCTACCCGGTGTGGCGCCTCGCGTGGGACGGCGCGCAGTACGTCCTCTCCGACGGCTCGTCGCGCTTCGTCCGCTTCAACGCCGCGGGGGCGCGCACCGACCCGGCCTTTGTCACCGTCGAGGGCGGCGCCGACGGCACCGTGTGGGCGGGCGGCGTCCCGGGCGGCTTCGTGTTCGCGGCCGCCACCGCGCCCTTCGGCCTGCAGCGGTACGCCAGCACCGGGGCGCGGCTCGGAGGGCGGATCCGCGTGCCCGAGCGCTACCGGTACGACAGCGCCCCCGCGGTCGACTCCGACGGGCGCGCGTTTCTCGCGGGCTGGTACCGCGACCCGTTCGCGGTGCAGCTCGCGCGCGTCTCGACCGCGGGCTCGCTCGTCGACAACCCGTCGGTGCCCGTCGCGGCCGGGCTCGACACCCCGCCGGCCGCGGCCGTCGCGCTCGACGGCGCGGTGGGCCAGGCGTTCGCCGCGAGCTACGGGATGGGCGGCTGCGCGAGCTACGCCGTGAACCTCGGCACCCGCGCGGTCGCGGCGCCCGGGTTCTGCGGGTCGAGCGCGTTCATCCAGAGCCAGGCCCCGGTGCGGAGCGCGACGCAGCGCCTGCTGCTCCAGCTCGACGCCGTCATCCGCTACGACGCTTCCTGGGGCCGCCTCGACCCCCGGCCGATCCAGTTCACCACCGAGCACGTGCTCGGCGCGACGGCGGACTTCGACGGGACCCACTTCTTCCTCGCCTACTACGTCGACGGCCTCGCCGGGAACCCCGCCAACGCGAGCATGTTCGCGCGGCGCCTCAACGCCGACGGTGACTTCGTGGAGTCCGCGCCGCGCGACCTCTCCTCGCTGGGCGTCCCCTGGTCGGCGCCGCGCGTCGCGTTCGGCGGCGGGACCCACCTGCTCACCTGGGTCGACCGCGACCAGCGCGTCGTCGCCGCGCGCCTCGCCCTCGACGGAAGCCCCGGTCCGCAGATCGTCCTCGGCGCGACCTCCGGCCTCGCCCTCCCGCCGACGCTCACGCCCTTCCCGCACGGCCTCGAGACCACGGTCACCTTCAACGGGACCAACTTCGTCGTCGTCTGGTTTCACCGCGGCGAGCGCCGCCTGCGCGCGGTGCGGGTGACGCCCGCGGGCGTCGCGCTCGACCCGACGCCGCTCATCCTCTCCGAGGGCGGGCCCACGTCGCCAGCCTCCGTGGCGTTCGCGACCACGTCCGACGGACGCGGCTCCACCCTCGTCGCCTACGAGGCGTACGACCTCGACCTCTGGGCGCGCCGGGTGCGGGGCGTGATCGTCCGTGACGACGGCGTCGTCGCCCCCGACGCCGGGCTCGACGCGGCCGCCACGCCCGACGCGAGCCCCGACGTCGTCGCGCCCGACGCCGCACGCGACGCGGGTGTCGACGCGGTCGTCACGCCCGATGCTGTCGCCCCGCCCGACGCGGCACGCGACGCGGGCGTCGACGCGATCACGCCGGACGTCATCACGCCCGACGCCGTTACGCTCGATGCCGCCATCGCGCCCGATGCCGCCGTCACGCCCGACGCCGCTACGCTCGATGCCGCCGTCGCGCCCGATGCCACCGTCGCGCCCGACGCCGCGAACGACGCGGCGATCGCCGACGTCCCTATGCCCACCGACGCCACGTCCGACCGGGGCCGCGACGCCTCGCCCGACGTCACGGCCGCGCCCGACGCCGACCTCGCGGACGCGGCCGACGACGTCGCCGCGCCCGCCGACGCGGGTCCGCCCCCTGGCAACGGTGGGTCGTGCGACGCGAGTTGCACGGTCGGAGCCGACCTCTCGCGCCGCGCCGATCGCCGCGGCTGGCAGAGCGCCGTGATGCTCGCCCTCGTCGCGAGCTGGTCGCGCCGTCGCGCGCGCGCCTCGCGGCGCTGAGCCCCGCTCCCCCTTCGCGAGATTCATCCTCGCGGGGCTCGTGCTCGGCACGCATCTCCCCGGCGAACAGGCCTTGGAGCCTCCACACCGACTTGCACGGTGCTCGCCCGGGTACGGGCCGGGTACGTCGCTGTCTACGCATTGGAGGCGAAAGCTTCGTTGGCGACAACCGGGTGATGACTCGGGGGAGCGGGCGATGGGAGTTGCACCCACACGGACAGAGTGGCGCTCTGCACTGCTGCTGTTACATCACGCCCGCACACGAAGAATGGGGTAGCCCTGACGGGAATCGAACCCGTGTCCGCGGGGTGAAAAGCCGCGATCCTGTGCCATTGGACGACAGGGCCATGAGGGGAATCGGGAGGCGGTCCCAACGGGAGTCGAACCCGTACGAGCTGATCGACAATCAGCCATCCTGAACCGTTGGATCATGGGACCATAGAGGCGAGAACAGCGATCCCGACGGGAATCGAACCCGCATTGGCCGGGAGACAACCGGCAGTCGTGAGCCATTGGACCACGGGATCAGGAACGGCGCGCCAGAACGGGACTGGACGGAGAACGCGCGCCTGCCAGAGCGAATGACGGGACTCGCACCCGTACTCCGACCATGGCACGGTCGGGTGCTGCTGTTGAACACTACATTCGCAAACGAACGGCGACCCTGGCGGGAATCGAACCCGCATTGACCGGATGAGAACCGGGCTGCCTGAGCCGTTAGCAGACAGGGTCGGGGGAGGCACGCCTCGCGGGGAGGCGCTGGCAATCCTGGCGGGAATCGAACCCGCATTGGCCGATTGAGGGTCGGCCCGCTTCACCGTTAGCAGACAGGATCGTGCGGAGCGGAGGCGGTCCCAACGGGAGTCGAACCCGTACGAGCTGATCGACAATCAGCCATCCTGAACCGTTGGATCATGGGACCAGATACAGAGAGAGCGGGCGGCGGGATTTGCACCCGCACGGGCGACATGGGACGACGCCTGGCTGCTGTTACCTCACGTCCGCGGAGAGAGTATCGGGCCAGGGAGTCGAACCCTGTCAGACCACCTTGTCACGGTGGCTCCTTGCCGTTCGGAATGCCCGATGCGAGAGAGGGATGGATGGGAGTCGAACCCATATTGCCGGGGCCACGACCCGGCGTCCTAGGCCGTTGAACGACCACCCCACTGGTCAGCGTGGCAGGACCTGCCCCTGCGGCCTCCGGCTTCCGATGCCGGCGCTCTTCTGGCTGAGCTACACGCTGATGGAAACGATGGTCAGGGCGGCAGGATCTGCCCCTGCGGCCTCCAGCCTCCCAGACTGGCGCTCTTCTGACTGAGCTACGCCCTGATGTGAAACGCGGTGGAGCCCCCGGGTGCCGCCCCCGGTCAGTCCTGTGTGTGAGACAGGTGTCGATACTGATCGAGCCTGGGCTCCAGACGGCCCGGCGCGCGATCGGGGATGGACACCCCGGCGGCCGGACCCTTGAGAGACACGAGAGACAGCGCCCATCCGTGGAGTTGAACCACGCCCTCCCGGTTCGTAGCCGAGTGTCCTCATCCGACAGACTCGATGGGCATTGTGTACGGAGGCGGAAGTGGGGATTGAACCCACGCTGACACCGGTTAACAACCGGTCGCTCTGACCGCTGAGCTATTCCGCCGAGATCCCCGCCGAGCGCGCCGCGTTGGGAGACACATTGCGCTCGGTGGGGGTTTGCGAGCCGTCGCCTCCCCACGTCGGTGCGGTGGGGGAGCGGCGGCCCGCGAGAGTCATCACCTGGTTGTCAGAGAGCTGCGCAGGCGCCACGCCCGTGGGGACACGGGGGGTGTGGCGCGCGGAGGCAACGGTCGCCGGACCTGGATTCGAACCAGGATATGCGGTGTCAGAGGCCGCCGTCCTTGCCGTTGGACGATCCAGCGGTTCGCACGTCGGTGACGTGCACGCCCCACACGCGCGGCGGTGGTGCGCTGGTAGATCCGAAGGGACTTGAACCCTCACATGCGCGGGTAAGAGCCGCGGCCTCTGCCTCTCGAGGTTCCGGATCCGTCTGGCGTCGCCGCCCCTGCGGCGCGCTATCTATCTCGTTTGAACGTCGATCTATCTCGTTTGTTTCAGCCGAATTTCGATTAGTTTTTTCGTCATCTATTGCAATTGAATGCGCACCTCTCCCGGGCATCGCCGACCTGCGTCGGGCGCCTCTCGCCTCCCCTCGGGCGGTCCCCTCCCGGGCACCTCCCCCTTCGTCCGCGCCGGGCGGAGCCTCCGCGCCAGCTTCGGTTGGGCGGGCGAATCCGGGCTTCGCCTCGGGCCGTCGCCTCCGACCGCCCCCGCGAGCGCCGCGGCCTCCAAATGCGCGAAGGCCGTTGCTCTTCCTCGGGGGAGCGGAGCAACGGCCTTCGGGGGACCGGTGGACTTGTCAGGGGCGCGTTACCGCCGCCTGGTCCTTTGCTCCGCTGTCGGTCGAGGCTTCTGTCCCTCGACGCGATTGCCCTGATCTTCCGGGCGACGATCGCGATGACCGCCCTGGACGCCGCACACCGGCTCGGCCGCAACCGCGCACCCGAAGGTGCGGGCCGCGCGCTCGCGCACGGTGAAGGCAGGGGTGGTCGTCGTGAACGTCATGGCGGTGTCTTGCTTGGGTTGGGGATCGTCGGGCACCGCACTGCGGGTCCGGCGATGGGTGAACTCTAGGCCCTACAACGCGATCCAGTCAAGAAAGTTTTTGAGATTTCTTTCGCACAATCTCACTTTTCTCGAGACCCCTGGAATCCCAGGTGAAAACGCGCGAACAGTGGCGATTGTTACCGCCGCCGGCGCCACGCGGCCAGCGCGAAGGCCACGAACGCGAGGCCGAAGGGGGCGTCCCCGCGGGTTCCGGGCGCCACGCGGCAGGCGTAGCCGCCGACGGAGGCCGCGAGCGCGAGGGCGGGCGCTGCGGCGGAAAGCGCTGCGGGCGTGTGGTTGTCGTCGGCGTCGAGGTGGTCGGCGTAGCCGTCGGCGTCGCTGTCGACGCTCACGCCGCGGTCGCGCTCGGCGCGGGTGGGGACGCCGTCGTTGTCGTCGTCGGCGTCGAGGTGGTCGGGCGTTCCGTCGCCGTCGGTGTCGAGGTCGACGTCGTTCGGGCGCTCTTCGACGGTGGGGACGTCGTCGCCGTCGTCGTCCGCGTCGAGCCGGTCGGGCGTCCCGTCGCCGTCGGTGTCGCCGCCCGCCGCACGGGCCTGCGCGTCTTCCATGTCGTCCACGAGGCCGTCGGCGTCCCCGTCGGCAACGAACACCGCGGGCGCGGCGGGTGGCGCGGCCTGGGCCGATGCGGCGCCGGCGCGCGCGAAGGTGACGAGGAGCGCGGCCAGGGCGAGGTGCGTCTTCATGCTCGCGACAACGGCGCGAGCGACGGGCCGCTGGAGCCACGCGGTGTCCCCGCGGCGGTCAGCGCGCGAGGACGACGACGCTCCAGGGCCCGAGGGCGACGGTCCCGGTGAAGGGCTGGCCGTCGTAGGGGCGGGCGGCGGCGTCGATGGAGGCCCTCGCGGTGCCACGAAAATCCGTGGACCAGCGCGGGTCGTCGCTGTCGAGGAGGACGCGCCACGCGCCGCCCGCGGGGAGGCCCACGCTGTACTGCGTGTACGCCCGGTTGCGAAGGTTGGCGATCACCACCACGTCGTCGCCGCCTCGGTCCCACCGGCGGTAGGCGATCACCTTGTTGGCCGCGTGGAAATGGACCACCTCGACGCGCGCGCCGAGCAGCCCCGGCGAGGCGCCGTCGAGGTTGCGGCGCAGGCGGATGAGCGCGCGGTAGAAGGCCCGGACGCGGGCGTGGGCCTCCTCGCGCGACCAGTCGAGGGCAGTGGGCGTCGGCGCGAAGGTCCCCACCTCCAGGTGCTCCTGGCCCATGAAGAGCATCGGGACCCCGGGGACGGTGAGCGCGAGCGCGGCGGCCAGCATCGATCGCTTGCGCGCGGCGAAGCTCCCGGGGTCGGCGCCGTCGACCCGCTGCGGAAAACGCGCGCCGCCGTTGCCGACGGTGTCGTGGTTCTCGGTGCCGACGATGCGCTGGAAGGGGTCGTTGTTGTAGCCGCCGGTGACCATCGCGCGGACGACGTCCATGTTGCGTCCGTCGTCGCTGGCGGGCGCGATCTGCTCGGCGGCCTGGTAGACGAAGCCGTCCCACTGGCTGTCGAAGCCGAAGCCGCCGGCCGACGCGGGGCGCGTGATGGCGGCCTCGCCCTTGAGGTCTTCGGCGACGACGATGGCGCCCGGGCGGAGGCTCCGCGTGAGGGCGTTGGCGCGCACGATGAGGTCGCGACCGCCGGGCACCGTGCCTTGCCCGTCGATCGCCCGCACGTTGGACACCGAGTCCCAGCGGAACCCGTCGACCCGGTAGGCCGTGAGCCAGTGCGCGACGCTGTCGACGATGCAGTCTGCCACCTCGCGCCGCGCGAAGTCGGGCCGCGGCCCCCACGGGGTGCTCCGGTACATCGCGTCGCGGAAGAAGTAGAGCCCCGCCCACCCCGCCGGGCAGTCGCCGTCGTAGCAACGCAACGGCGACGTCGCGCCGCCGTCGTAGTGGTTGTAGACGAGGTCGAGCAGCACCGCGATGCCGCGCGCGTGGGCCTCGTCGACGAGGCGCTGCAGGGCCTCGGGCGGCCCGTACGCGGCGTTGGCGGCGGACCAGAGCTTCGGCCCGTAGCCCCAGCTCGTCGCGCGACCGAACTCGTTGACGGGCATCAGCTCGATCGCGTTGACCCCGAGGTCGGCGAGGCCGTCGAGGCGCGCGGTCACCGCGTCGTAGGAGCCCGCCGCCGCGCCCGCGGGCACCGAGAAGCTCCCCACGTGGAGCTCGTAGAGGACCGCCTCGCGCAGCCGCGGCGGGGTGAAGGTCGCCGCCCGCCACGCGTAGGGAGCCCGCGGCGGGACGATCGCGTCGCCGTCGCGCAGCGCCCAGGCCCGCGGGTCGGTCCGCGTGAGGGTCGCCCCGTTGCTCGTCAGCACGAAGCGGTAGCGCTGGCCCGAGGCCGCGCCGTCCACCCGGGCTTCGAAGACCCCGCCCTCGACGCGCGCCATCGTCCGCTCGCCGAAGTCGCCCGCCACCCGCGCGGCCGTCGCCGCCGGCGCCCACACGCGGAAGGTCACGCCCGTCTCGTCGGGCGTCGCGCCCAGCAGGGATGCGCTCGCGTCGGGGGTCGTCGCGTCCGCGGACGCATCGGGCACGGACGCATCGGGCACGGCATCGAGCGTGGGCGCATCGAGCGCGGGCGCATCGAACGCAGGCGCATCGAGCGCAGGCACATCGTCGAACGACGCGTCGTCGGGGCGGGCGCCGTCGAGCAGGAGCCCCGCGTCCGACGCGCACGCGAGGAGCACGAGCGGCAGGAGCGCGAGGGCCCTCACGGCTCCTCGTCGCCGCCGCGGGCGAGGATGCGGCGGATGGTCTTGCGGTCGACGCCGAGGGCCTCGGCCGCGAGGGTCTTGTTGCCCTGGAGGCGCGCGACCACCGCGCGGACGTAGCTCAGCTCGAGGTCGTCGAGCGGCACCACCCCCTTCGCGAGGAGCTTCTCCCACAAGGCCGGCAGCCCGCCGCCGTCGTCCGCGCTCGACGCGCGCAGGCCGAGCTCGGCGGGGAGGTCGCCCGGCAGGATCACGGGCCCCGACGCGAACGCCGCCGCCCGGTGGACGGCCGACTGGAGCTCGCGCACGTTGCCCGGCCACGCGCGGGCCACCAGCGCGGCGAGCGCCTCGGGCGAGAAGGTGCGGCCCGACCCGCCGGGCGCGTGGGCGAGGAAATGGCGGGCGAGGTCGGGGATGTCCTCGCGGCGTTCGCGCAGCGGGGGAACGGCGATCTCCACGCCGCGCAGGCGGTAGAGGAGGTCTTCACGGAAGGTGCCGTCGGCGACGCGGGCCTCGAGGTCGCGGTGGGTCGCGGCCACCACGCGGAGGTCGACGCGGGTCACCTCGTCGGAGCCCACGGGCCGAACCTCACCGTCCTGGAGAACTCGCAGGAGCTCCGCCTGGAGCCGCGGCGGCGCGTCGCCCACCTCGTCGAGGAAGAGCGTCCCGCCGTGGGCCGACGGGATCAGCCCCCGCCGCGCGCCGGCCGCGCCGGTGAAGCTCCCGCGCGCGTGGCCGAAGAGCTCGCTCTCGAGGGTTCCTTCGGCGAGCGCCGAGCAGTTGACCGACACGAAGGGCCCCTGCGCCCGGGCGCCGTGCCGGTGGATCGCCCGCGCCACCCACTCCTTCCCCGCGCCCGTCTCGCCGCGCAGGAGCACCGGCGCCAGCGTCGTCGCCGCCCGCGCCACCTGGAGGTAGAGCGCCATCGCCGCGGGCCCTCTGCCCACCACCGCGTCGCGCGGGAGGCTCTCGGTCGCTCCCTCCGGGGCCACGCTCGCCCGCGCCAGCGCCCCGCGAATGGCGGCCTTGATCTCGCCCGAGCGCGCAGGCTTCGGCAGGTACGCCACGGCGCCACCGCCCGTCGCCCGAACGGCCCCCTCCAGCGACCCGTAGCCCGTGTGAAGGATGATCGGGAGTGCCGGGTGATCGCGCCGGAGCGCCGCCAGCAGCGAGAACCCGTCGGCCCCGGGCATCACCACGTCCGACAGGACGCAGTCCACCCGCTCCCGCGCGAGCACCGCCAGCGCCTCGTCGGCCCCGCCTGCCAGCGTCACCCGCCAGGGCTCCCCGGCCAGCGCGGCCCGCGTCAGGTCGAGCGTGTCGAGGTCGTCGTCGACCAGAAGGACGTGGGGCGGCTCTCCGGGCACGGCGCTCGTGACCCTACCGCACCTCCCTCCCCCGACTCCACCCCGGTCAGGCAATGTCCACCGACTGTGACAGACAATGTCCACGGGGGCTTTTCGGCGACGGGGGATGTGTGTACGAACCGGTTCATGACGATCGCGATCGACCACGAGGCCCGCTGCGAAGCCTTCTCCGCGCACGGCCGGCGCTACGTCTGGCACGAGGGCGACCACGTCCGGGCGCCGGCGGCCACACGCCTGGCCGACCGCCGCGCCGCGCTCGGCGAAGCCTTCAGCCGCACGGTTCTGCCGGGGCTGGAGCGTCGGGGCGCCGCCCGCCGGGTTCTCGGCGCCGGGCCCCGTGGGGGTCTGGGCCGCGCGTACTGGGCGGTGTGGCAGGCGCCGGGCGACCGTCAGCCGGTGTGGGCGCTCTACGAGCCCACCCGCCAGCCGGGCGACCGCGCGCGGTGGGAGGTCGCGGGGGTCAACCACCGCCCGGCCAACGACGGGGCGCTGCTCGTGGCCTGGGGCGACGGCCCGGTGCTGGCGTGGGCGAGCGACCGCCCGGGCGCGCGGGAGGCCCTGCGGGAGGCGCTTCGGACGCTGCCCGACTTCCTCGAAGGGGGCCTCGCCTCGGCCGACGCGAGCCTCCCGCTGCGCATCGTGGCGGCGTAGGAGTCGCACGGAATTTCTTCCCGCCCGAGAGCGTCCGCTAGAGTCGGCGGCGCCATGTCGAGCCCCGTCCAATCCATCCGCGTGATCGTCATCGACGACGACGCGGCGATCCGCGACCTGCTGGAGACCGTGCTCACCCGCGACGGGTTCGAGGTGACCTGCCTCGACGACCCGACGAAGGCCGACGCGGAGGTGCGGGCGGGGCGCTTCCACCTGTGCCTGCTCGACATCATGATGCCCCACCAGGACGGGCTCGAGACGCTCCGCAAGATCCGCAAGATCGACAAGGACCTCGCGGTGGTGATGGTCACGGGGTACCCCTCGCTCGACACCGCCGTCCAGAGCATGAAGCTCGACGCGCTCGACTACCTCCGCAAGCCCTTCACGGTGGAGGAGCTCCGCGCCGTCGTCGACCGCGTGCTCAAGAAGAAGGGCCTCTCCCGCACGCCCGAGGAGCAGCTCCACCGCGTCATCGGCGAGACCATCCGCAACCTCCGCAAGGAGCGCAACCTCACGCTCAAGCAGATGGCCAAGCGCACCGGGCTCTCGGTGTCGCTCCTCTCGCAGATCGAGCGGGCCGAGTCGTCGGCCAGCATCTCGTCGCTCTACAAGATCGCGGTCGCGCTCGACGCGCGCATTCAAGACCTTTTCGGGGATTTCTAGCCGCGCCGCCCCCCGGCGGTTGACCTCGGGTCCCGGTGTGCCCTAATTCGCGCCCCAGCGGCGCGCCCACACCTCACCTCCCGCGCCCCGAGGCCCCCAGCGATGCACTCCCTGCGTGATCCGTCGATCCTCGACCCGTCCGACACCTTCGTCCACCGCCACATCGGCCCCGACGCCTCCGACACGCGCGCGATGCTCGACGCGGTCGGCGCCCCGTCGCTC
Source organism: Polyangiales bacterium (assembly GCA_046351555.1). Taxonomy (GTDB): domain Bacteria; phylum Myxococcota_A; class Polyangia; order Polyangiales; genus CAISKJ01. The sequence goes on along the minus strand of JAXLYI010000021.1, from coordinate 19,687 downwards.
GACGCCCTCATCGACGAGACCGTCCCCGCGGGCATCCGCCTGCCGGCGCCGCTCGCGATCGACAACGGCCTCGGGGCCCACGGCGAGGCGGGCGTCCTCGCCGGGCTCCGCGCGATCGCCGCGGAGAACAAGGTGCTCCGCTCGTACCTCGGGATGGGCTACCACGGCACGCTCGTCCCCGCGGTGATCCAGCGCAACGTGCTCGAAGACCCGGGCTGGTACACGCAGTACACCCCCTACCAGGCGGAGATCTCGCAGGGCCGGCTGGAGGCGCTCCTCAACTTCCAGACGGTGGTGAGCGACCTCACGGGCCTCCCGCTCGCCGGCGCCTCGCTGCTCGATGAAGCGACGGCCGCCGCCGAGGCGATGGCGATGTGCCTCTCCATCGGGGGTGGCCACGACGCGACGCGCAAGACCTTCTTCGTCGCCGACACCTGCCACCCCCAGACGATCGCCGTCGTCCGGACCCGCGCCGAGACCCTCGGGGTCACCGTCGCCGTGGGCCCGCTCGACGCGCTCGACGGCCACCTCGCGGGGGGCCTCGTGTGCGGCGCGCTGGTTCAGTACCCCGACACGCGCGGCGCGGCGCTCGACCACCGCGGGCTCGCCGACCGCGTCCACGCGGCGGGCGCGCAGCTCGTGGTGGCGACCGACCTCCTCGCCCTCGCGCTCCTCGCGCCGCCGGGCGAGTGGGGGGCCGACATCGCCGTCGGCAACAGCCAGCGCTTCGGCGTCCCGATGGGCTACGGCGGCCCGCACGCGGGCTTCATCGCGACGCGCTCGGAGCACGCGCGGCGCATGCCCGGCCGCATCATCGGCGTGTCGCGCGACGCCCACGGCGACCCGGCCTACCGCATGGCCATCCAGACGCGCGAGCAGCACATCCGCCGCGAGAAGGCCACCAGCAACATCTGCACGGCCCAGGCGCTCCTCGCCATCATGGCGGGCCTCTACGCCACCTACCACGGCCCCGCGGGCGTCAAGCGGATCGCCGAGCGCGTCCACGCCTTCACCGCGGTGCTCGCCGAGGGCGCGCGTCGCCTCGGGCACGGCGTCCCGAGCGCCGCGTTCTTCGACACGGTTCGCATCGAGGTCGCGGGCGGCGCGTCGGGCGCGGTGATGGCCGAGGCGCTGCGTCGGGGCATCAACCTCCGCGACTTCGGCGACGGCTCCGTGGGCGTGAGCCTCGACGAGACGGTGACCCGCGCCGACGTCGCCGACCTCCTCGCGTGCTTCAACACCGCGGGGAATTTCGCGGCGCCTCCCTTCACGGTCGACGGGATCTTCGCCGAGGTGTCGACCGCCCTCCCCGCGGGCCTCGCGCGGACGAGCCCGTACCTCACGCACCCGGTGTTCAACCGCTACCACTCGGAGACGGAGCTGCTCCGCTACGTCACGCGGCTGCGCAACCGCGACCTCTCGCTGGCCCACGCGATGATCCCGCTCGGGTCGTGCACGATGAAGCTCAACGCCACCGCGGAGATGGTGCCGGTGACGTGGCCCGAGTTCGGCACGCTGCACCCCTTCGCGCCGAGCGATCAGGCGAAGGGCTACGCGCGCGTCTTCGACGACCTCGAGCGCTGGCTCTGCGCGATCACGGGCTTCGCCGCGGTGAGCCTCCAGCCCAACGCCGGCTCGCAGGGCGAGTTCGCCGGGCTGATGGTGATCCGCGCGTACCACCGGAGCCGCGGCGACCTGCACCGCGACGTGTGCCTCATCCCCGACTCCGCCCACGGCACCAACCCCGCCAGCGCCGCCGTCGCGGGCATGCGGGTGGTTCCCGTGAAGTGCGACGACAAGGGCAACGTCGACCTCGCCGACCTCGAAGCCCGCGCCGCCGAGCACGCCGCCAACCTCGCCTGCGTGATGGTGACCTACCCCTCCACCCACGGCGTCTTCGAAGAGGGGATCCGTGAGCTCTGCACCATCGTGCACAAGCACGGCGGCCAGGTGTACATGGACGGCGCCAACCTCAACGCGCAGGTGGGGCTCACGAGCCCCGGGCACATCGGCGCCGACGTCTGCCACGTCAACCTCCACAAGACCTTCTGCATCCCGCACGGCGGCGGCGGCCCGGGGATGGGCCCCATCGGCGTCGCGGCGCATCTCGCGCCCTTCCTCCCGACGCACCCCGTCGTCGCGCCCGCCCACGCCACCGACCGCGCGATCGGCCCGATCTCCGCGGCGCCCTACGGGAGCGCGACGATCCTCACGATCTCGTGGGTGTACATCGCGCTGATGGGCGGCGGTGGGCTCACCGACGCGACGCGCTACGCGATCCTCAACGCCAACTACATGGCGGCGCGCCTCGCCCCGCACTACCCGGTTCTCTTCACGGGGAGCAGGGGGCGGGTGGCGCACGAGTTCATCATCGACCTGCGGCCCTTCGAGAAGAAGAGCGGGGTGAAGGCCGAGGACGTCGCCAAGCGCCTGATGGACTACGGCTTCCACGCGCCGACGATGTCCTTCCCCGTCGCGGGCACGCTGATGATCGAGCCCACCGAGAGCGAGTCGAAGCGCGAGCTCGACCGCCTCTGCGACGCGCTCATCGCGATCCGCGAGGAGATCCGCGCCGTCGAGGAGGGCCGCCTGAGCAAGACCGACAACCCGCTCAAGAACGCCCCCCACACCGCCGCCTCCCTCGCCGGCGAGTGGAACCACCCGTACACCCGCGAGCAGGCCGCGTACCCCGCGCCGTGGGTGAAGGACGGGAAGTTCTGGCCCCACGTCGGCCGCATCGACAACCCGTGGGGCGACCGCAACCTCGCCTGCACCTGCGCCCCGATGTCCGAGTACGCCCGCTGATCGCGCTCATTGCCCAGGGTTCGCCCGACCTGCCCTCGCTGAGGGGCCAAGGCTCACCCTGGGCTTCGAGCATGGGATCGCCCGGTCGGTACCGGGCTCCCAACGAGGCGACGGGGGCAACGTGCAACGCCCGCAATTCGCGTCTGCTCCCGGAATCCGCCACCGGGCGGATGATCCCGTGCTCGAAGCCCAGGGTGAGCCTTGGCCCCTCAGCGAGGGCAGGTCGGGCGAACCCTGGGCGAGGACGCGGACGACAGGTATTCACGAAGGCAATGAGATCCATGGACACCCTTCTACATTCCGGAGCCTCCACGCCATGAGCCGCCCCCACGTCCTCATCCTCGACTTCGGGTCGCAGTACACCATGCTCATCGCCCGGCGCATCCGGGAGCAGTCGGTGTACTGCGAGATCCAGCCCTGCACGATCGCGCTCGACGAGGTGAGGCGCCGCGCGCCCTCGGCGATCGTCCTGTCGGGCGGCCCGTCGAGCGTGTACGACGCGGGGGCGCCGGGCGTCGACGTCGGCGTCTACGAGCTCGGCGTGCCGGTGCTCGGCATCTGCTACGGCGAGCAGATCACGGCCCACGCGCTCGGCGGCCAGGTCGAGCGCTCCGACCACCGGGAGTACGGCCCCGCGAAGGTCACCGTGCAGCGCGCGGAGGGCATCTTCGCGCGCTTCCGCGCCGGCGAGTCGATCGACGTGTGGATGTCGCACGGCGACCGCGTCGCGCGCCTCCCCGACGGCTTCGAAGTGCTCGGCACCTCGCCGGGGTCGCCCTTCGCGGCCGTGGCCCACAAGGCCCGGCGCATCTACGGCGTTCAATTTCACCCCGAGGTGGCCCACACGCCGCGCGGGGAGGAGCTGCTCGCCGCCTTCCTCTTCGACGTCGCGGGCCTCACGCCCGACTGGAGCGCGGGTGCGTTCGTCGACGAGGCCGTCGCGCGCGTTCGGGCGCAGGTGCCCACGGGGCGTGCGCTCTGCGCGCTCTCGGGCGGCGTCGACAGCTCGGTGGCGGCCGTGCTCGCGCAGCGCGCGCTGGGCGACAGGCTCACGTGCATCTTCGTCGACAACGGCGTGCTGCGGAAGGGAGAGCGCGAGCAGGTGGAGCGGGTGTTCCGCGGCGCCTTCCACCTCGACCTGCGGGTGGTCGACGCGCGCGAGCGCTTCCTCACGGCGCTCGACGGGGTGAGCGACCCGGAGGCCAAGCGGAAGATCATCGGGCGCGTCTTCATCGAGGTGTTCGAGGAGGAGGCGGCGAAGCTCGAGGGGGTGACGCACCTCGTCCAGGGGACGCTCTACCCCGACGTGATCGAGAGCGTGTCCTTCAAGGGACCGAGCGCCGTGATCAAGAGCCACCACAACGTCGGCGGGCTCCCCGAGCGGATGAAGCTCAGCCTCGTCGAGCCGCTGCGCGAGCTCTTCAAGGACGAGGTGCGCGCGGCCGGCGAGGTGATGGGCATCCCGCGCAACGTGCTCTGGCGCCAGCCCTTCCCGGGCCCGGGGCTCGCGATCCGCGTGCTCGGCGCGCTCTCGGGCGAGGCGCTCGACATCCTGCGCGAGGCCGACGCCATCGTGGAGCACGAGATCCGCGAGGCCGGGATGTACGAGGCCGTATGGCAGGCCTTCGCGGTGCTGCTCCCGGTGCGGACGGTGGGCGTGATGGGCGACGAGCGGACGTACGAACGGGTGTGCGCACTCCGCGCGGTGCAGAGCACCGACGGGATGACGGCCGACTGGGCGCGCCTCCCGCACGAGCTCCTCGCGCGCATCTCGTCGCGCATCATCAACGAGGTGCGCGGGGTCAACCGCGTCGTCTACGACATCTCGTCGAAGCCGCCCGCCACCATCGAGTGGGAGTAGTTCAGCGGCGGTAGCACCAGAGGGTGCGGCTCCCCGGCGGGCAGTACGTCCCCGTCGGGCACTGGAGGAACTCCGGGTCGCCGCCGGGCCTGCACCGCGCGAAGCCCGTCGCCCCCTGCCGGCACGTGAACTCCGGGAAGGCCGCGTACGCGCCGCACCGCTCGCCACCCGAGCCGGGGCAGTCGGGGGGGTTGAGCGCGAAGCCCGACGCGCACGCCCGCAGGGGATTCCCCTCGGAGTTCACCGAGACGCAGGAGTTGGTCGCGCCGCACCAGCCGCAACCCGCGATCGGCGTGCAGTCACCGCAGGTGTTCGCGCGCGAGGCGCAGGGGTCGGGCGTGGGCGTCGGCGTGGGCGTCGGTGTTGGCGTCGGCGTGGGGGATGGCGACGGAGACGGTGAGGGAGAAGGAGACGGGTCAGGCGTTCCCGTCCACGCGGCGACCTGCGCGGCGAGGCGCACCTGGTTGGGCGGCACCTGCCCGAAGATGTCGGCGCCGGAGTAGTAGTACCCCGAGTTGATCATCAGCACGGCGCCGTCCTCGGTGAGCACGGGGCCGCCCGAGTCGCCCGGGCACAGCGCGCCGACGTTGTCCCCGAAGCGGAACGAGCGACGCCGCTTGCGCCAGTCGGTGCCCGTGCCGCGCGAGGTGCAGCCGTAGCCGTAGACGGTGAGCGTCGCGTTGGGGACGGGGTCTTCCGCGGCGAGCGTGGCGGGCGTGGCGACGGCCGCGGGGACGGGGCTCGCCAGCTTGAAGAGGGCGACGTCGTCGCGCCCGAGCTGGCGCGAGAACGACACGTAGCGCTCGATGGTGTAGCGGTAGCTGCGGCCGTCGTCGTGCTCGAGGGTGAAGGTTCCGTAGGCGCCCGGCGAGGTGGCCGATCGGTAGCCGAAGCAGTGCGACGCCGAGATGCCGACCCACGGCGACACCAGGGTGGCCGTGCAGCCCACGGAGATCTTGCCGATCTCCGGGTGTGCGAAGGTGGTGACGCCGCCGATGACGGGGTCGGCGCGGCCCTGATCGCCGCTCGCATCGACCCCGCAGCCCGCCGCCAGCGCCGCGCACAGCGCCCACCGCCCGTGTGTACCTCGCACGTCCACAGAGACCTCCCAGGGCGTTGCGTGCCCGTTCGCTCCCCGATGCGGGACCCGTGCCATCACCTGACCGATCGGTTAGCGAGCGGTCCGCATGGGCGACAGGCTGACGACGGCGGAGAGGGTGGGCACGGTCGGCGCGCGACTCGTGAAATCGCCGAGGATTCATATTGTATCCCGATGTACGCCGGGCGCGCACAGACCGCCGTCGCTGGTGGTCACAGCCCCTTCCCTATGGACACAGGAGTGTCCAGGCAGGCGAGGAGATGGGCCTACCGATCGGTTGGAGCGGCACGAAGGGGTTGCCACTGGCCGGCGGGTGCGTGTTTCCTTCGCGGGATGTTCCGCCGCGCCGCCGTGTGCCTGGCCCTGCTCGTTCCCGCCTGCCGCGGGGAGCATCGGCCGGACGCGTCGGCCCCCCGTGACGCAACCGCGCGGGTGGACGTGGCCCCCGAAGCGACCGTGCCCGATGCGAGTGTGCCCGAGGACGTCGCGCCCGAGGATGCCGCGCCCGCGCCGCGCCGCGTGGTGGTGACGCTGACGGGCGACGTGATGCTCCACCGCTCGGTGATCGACACGTTCGAAGAGCACGCGACACAGGGTGGCCTGGCGTGGTCGCTCAACTGGTTGAGCCCGTTGGTGACCGCGCGCGAGGTGGCGCTGACCTTCCTCGACTCGCCGCTGACAGATGCGTATCGGGCGCCGTTCACGGGGGTTCCGCCGGGGCTGGGGGTTCCGCGGGCGATGGCGCGGACGGTGGCGCGCGACCTCGCGCGGGTGGGCCTCGACGGCGTGTGCCTCGCGACGCACCACGCCTACGACCAGATGGGCGACGGGCTCGGGGAGACCGCCGAGATCCTCCGCGGCGCACGGCTCGGCGTGGCCGGCGCGGGTGCCTCGGAGGACGAAGCGTGGGCGCCGTGGGTGACCGAGCGCGAGGGCGTGCGGGTGGCGTTCGTGTGCTTCACCCAGCGCGTCCAGATGGCGGCGGGGCGTAATGCAGCGCACGCGACGGTGGCGCAGGCGCTCGACAGCGAACGGGCCGCGCGCGCCCTGGCCGACGCCCGCACCCGCGCCGACGTGGTGGTCGCCGGCGTCCAGTGGAACCGCGCGCCCTTCCGCCCGCTCGCGGAGGAGCAACGCCAGCTCGCAAGGCAGCTCGTCGAGGCCGGCGCCGACGTGGTGGTCGGCAGCGGCATGGTGGCGCAGGGCGCGGTGGAGAAGGTCGCCTCGCCCCGCGGCGACGCGCTGATCGTGTGGTCAATCGGGTCGCTTCTCTCGGGCTACGGCGCGCAGTGGCGGGGCCTGCGCAACCCGCCGCCCGCGGGGGCTGACCGGCTGATGTGGGACGCGTCCACGCGCGACGCGCTGCTCTTGCGGGCCCAGTTCGACCTCGGCGACCCGGCGCACCTGAGCCTGGTGACGCTGACCGCCAACGCGCTCTGGATGCAGCGGAGCGAGGGCGTGCGGGTGGTCCCGCTGCGCGAGGTGTTGGACATCGACCTGCGCGAAGCGCGGGCGCGGGCCGTCGCGCAGGCCGTCGGGCCCGACGTGCGCATCCGGCAGTGACGCGCGCGGGTCAGATGCCGAAGCGCAGCATCACGGTCACGTCGGTGCGGCCGTCGACGGGGTAGTAGTCCACCGCGGTGTCGATGCCCGCGAACACCCACAGGAGCGAGAGCTGACCGCGCACGCCGCCGCGGAGGTCGGGCGCCACGCCGAGCGGCGCGCCCACCCACGGGACCAGCGCGCCCGGGAACCACGACTGACGCCACGAGGTGACCCGCCAGAGCGGGATCGCCACGCCGATCGCCGGCGCGAGCACCACGTTGCCGCTCGTGTCGAACTCGATCGAAGCGGCGCCGACCACGCGCCGCCCGATGCCGAACTCGTAGCCCAGGCGCGCGCGGAAGCCCTGGCCCGTCGTGCCGCCGAGGCCCACGGTGACGCCGCCCGAGCGAACGTCGCCCGCCACCGGGCGCTCGTAGCTCATGTGGACGCCGTCCGCGTCGGTCTCGTCGAGCTGCGTGCAGGCGACCTCGGAGCCCGCGCGGCAGAGGCCGTGCTGCTCGTAGCCCGTCGTCGGCGCCCAGCCCCGCGGCACGCGCGATCGAACCGACGCGAGGCCCGCGCCGGCCCAGCCCTGTGCACCGACGCACCGCCGGGCCTTCGCGTAGGAGAGCGAGATGCGCACGACGTCGTCCCGGTCCTGCGAGAGCAGCGGGTGCATCAAGCCGAGCGCGCTCCCGCCGTGGAACATCTCGTACCAGCGCCGGAACCACCGACGGTCGATCTCGTCGCGCCGCTCGACGCGCTGGACGAGCACCGCGCGGCCGCCGGGCGCGAGGGCCAGCTCGACCGCGCTCGACGGCGCCGCCCCGTCGAGCGAGAACGCGCCGGCGTTTTCCGCGAGGGCCACGTGCTGCGGCGACGCGGTGGGGTTGTGCACCGTGTAGCGCGCGGTCACGCGGCACGAGAGCCCGTCGAGGTCGCTGTCGCGGCAGTCGAACTCGACGTCCTCGCCGATCACCTGGAGCGACGTCCCCCCCGCGGGGCACGGGGCCGAGAGGTTCGCGTCGGCGTCGTACGACCACGCGCGCGCCTCGCCCCCGGCGGCGCAGAGCGCGGCCGCGAGCGTGGCCGTGAGGTGGGTGCGATCAGCCTTCATCGTCGCCCCCGTCGTCATCGTCCGCGGGCCGCGCGTGGTGGCGCTTCGGGGCCTTCGTGGGCCCGGACTTCACCGCGAACGTCGGCGGCGCGACGCGCTCGCTCCGGCACGACGGGCACGCGGAGGGGGTGGTGAGGCGCGCCCGGTCGGTGAAGACGAACTCGCACGCGAGGCACGACGCGGGGTTGACCTCCAGCTTCAGCCCCTCGCGCGGGAGCGAGCGGGCGAGGTGCTCGAGGTGCTCGGCGACGTCCTTCTCCGAGATGGACGCGGCCGCCGCGAGGTCGCGCGCCGAGGCCGCGGCGCCGGTGGCGCGCGTGACGAGGAGCGCCTCGCGCAGCGCCTCGCGCGTGGTCGTGGGCCGCGGCGGCGGCGCGGGGGGCGGCTTCATGGCGCGGGCGAGTGTACCCGCGCGGCGGCGACGGCGGCAGGGAGATACGGTAGCGTCGCGCCCCATGAACCGCGAACCCGTCACGCTCTACGGCGACTCGTTCTGGATCAGCCCGTACGTGTTCACCTCCTACGTCGCGCTGCGCGAGAAGGGCGTCCCCTTCGACTACGAAGAGGTTCCGCTGCACCAGGGGGGGCAGCACGCGACGGCCTTCCGCGACGGCAGCCTCACCGGCCGCGTCCCCGCGCTGCGCCACGGGGACTTCTGGCTCGCGGAGTCGTCCGCCATCGCGGAGTACGTCGACGAGGCCTTCCCCGGCCCCGCCCTGCTCCCGAAGGACCTCCGCGCGCGGGCCCGCGCCCGCCAGCTCATGGCGTGGATCCGCAGCGACCTGATGCCAATCCGCGAGGAGCGCTCGACGACCACGATGTTCTACGGGCGGGCGACGGCGCCGCTCTCGCACGCGGGGGTCCAGGCCGCCGCAAAGCTCGAGCGCGTGGCGAAGGCGCTCGTCCCGGCCGACGGCGGCGACCTCTTCGGCGCGTGGTGCGTCGCCGACAGCGACCTCGCCTTCATGCTCCACCGCCTCATCCTCAACGGCGACCCCCTCGACGCGCGCGTGAAGCAGTGGGCCGAGCGCCAGTGGCGGCGCCCGACGGTGCAGGAGTTCATCGCGCGCGACCGGCCCACCTACGTCCCCTACGGCTGACACGACGGCACGCGCCTCCCGCGGCTTTGGTGACGGAATGTCACCGCGGGGCTCCCTCACGGCGCGCAATTCCGCGGGTTTCTCGCGGCGCGTTCGTACGGCACGCGCGCTGCTCTCCCCGGGCGCATGGAAACGCCCCTCCCCGAGCCCGCCGCCCACGCCTGCGTCGCCGCGCCCTACCGCACGGCGCCTCCCCCCTCGCCCGCCGTCCCCGTGCCGCCTCCGGGCGTGGCCACGGCCGTCTTCGCGCTGATCGTCGCCCTCGCGGCGCTCGGCGCGGGGGTCTCGGCCGTCCACGTCACCTGCCGCGCGGCCCGCGCCCAGGCGCGCCTCGCGTCGCAGGTGTTCGCCTCCGCCCGCGAGATGCGGCCCGAGTCGCGCCTCGACACCGCCGCGCAGGAGCTCGCCCGCCGCGCGCGCCTCCCGCTCTTCATCGCGCCCGACGTCGACGGGCGCGCCGCGATGCGGGTCATCGCCGCCGGCTCCCTCGACGCGCCGCTCGCCGACACCGTTCGGGCGCTCGACGCCTACGCCGCGCCGCGGGGGCTGTGGTTCCACGAGGCCGGCGGCGTGCTCCGGCTCGAGCGCGCGGTGACCGCAGCGGACTTCGACTGCGCGTCGACCCTCGACGCCTGCGCCGAGCGCCTCGCGCGGGTCGCGTCGGTCCAGCTCGTCGTCGCGCCCGGCGCCGGCGGCCGCGCCGCGCGCCTCCACCTCACGCGCGACGTCCCCGTCGAGGAGGCGACCCGCGCGGCGCTCACCTCGAACGGCTTCGCGGTCGACCGCGTCGGGCGCACGCTCTACGTCGCCGCGCCCGCGGACGACGCGCCGCCCAACGCCGCGCCCACCTCGCTGCGCCGCCGCGGCGACGGCACCTTCCTCGTCTCGCGCCACTTCGTCGACGCCACGCTGGAGAACCAGGCGTCCCTCATGCGCAGCACGCGCATCATGCCGGTGCGGCGCGACGGGCGGGTGGTCGGCGTCCAGGTGTACGGCGTGCGCCCCGACGGCCTCCTCGCGCAGCTCGGCCTGCGCAACGGCGACATCCTCACGCACGTCAACGACTTCGAGATCGCCTCGCCCGACCGCTGCCTGGAGGCCTACGCGCGCCTGCGAAACACCGACCGCCTCACCCTGTCGTTCGAGCGGGCGGGCCGCGGGATGCACCTCACCTACGTGATCGTGTGACGGCCTCCGGGCCGCCTTGACGTCGGCGCGCGCGGCGCGCTACGCGCAGCGGCATGGCGAGCCCCGACGACGTCCCCGAGGCGTACTGGACGCGGCCCCCGGGGGAGCTGCTCGCGGCGCTTCGCTCGGGCCCCGCGGGGCTCACCCCCGACGAGGCCGCGCGACGTCTCGTGACGTACGGGCCCAACGCGCTCACGGCGCGCGCCGAGCGGGGCGTGCTCGCGGCCTTCCTCGACCAGCTCCGCAACCCGCTCGCGTGGCTGCTCCTGTTCGCCGCCGTGGTGTCATCGTTCGCGCGCGAGTGGACGGACGCCGCCGTGGTGGCGACGATCCTGCTGGCGAGCGCGGCGATCAGCACCGCCCAGGAGCGGCGCGCGTCGAACGCCGTCGAGGCGCTCCGCTCGCGCGTGGCGCTGCGGGCGAAGGTGGTCCGCGGGGGCGTCGAGGTGGCGGTGGACGCGACCGAGGTGGTGCCCGGCGACGTGCTCGCGCTCGCGCCCGGCGCGCTGGTGGCGGCCGACGCGGTGGTGCTCGACGCGCGCGACCTCGAGACCGCCGAGGCCGTGCTCACCGGCGAGACCTTCCCGGTGGAGAAATCCCCCGACCCGTCGACCGAGGGCGCGACGCTCTCCGCGCGGCGCAACGTGGTGTTCCACGGGACGAGCGTGCGCGGGGGGACGGGGCGGGCGCTGGTGGTTCGGACGGGGGCGGCGACGGAGTACGGCCGCGTCGCCGGCGCGCTCGCGCTCCGCGCGCCCGAGACGGACTTCGAGCGTGGCGTCCGGCGCTTCGGGCACCTGCTCACCCGCGTGATGCTCGTGCTGGTGGTGTTCTCCTTCGCGGCCACGGTGCTGGCCCACAAGCCCCCGGTCGACTCGCTGCTCTTCGCCATCGCGCTGGCGGTGGGCCTCGCGCCCGAGATGCTCCCCGCGGTGATCGCGATCAACCTCTCCCACGGCGCGCGCGCGATGGCCGAGCGCGGCGTGATCGTCCGCCGCCTCGCCGCCATCGAGAACTTCGGCGCCATGGAGGTCCTCTGCACCGACAAGACCGGCACGCTCACCGAAGGGACGGTGGGCCTCGACCGGGCGCTCGACGTCGACGGCGCCGAGTCGCCCGCGGTGCTCGCCCTCGCCGCCCTCAACGCGCGGCTCCAGGCCGGGCCCGACAACCCGCTCGACGCCGCCATCGTCGCGGGCGCGAAAGCCCGAGACGTTCCCGTCGACCCCGCGGAGAAGCTCGACGAGGTGGCCTACGACTTCACCCGCCGCCGGCTGACCGTGGTGGTGCGCGACGACGTCGGTGGCGGCGCGCGCGCGGTGACCAAGGGCGCCTTCGCGGCGGTGCTCGGCGTGTGCGACCGGGCGCGGCGGGGGGCCGCGGAGGTGGCGCTCGACGAGGCGCTGCGAACGGAGCTGACGGCGCGCGCGCAGGCGCTCGGGGAGGAGGGGCTGCGCGTGCTGGGGGTGGCGACGCGCGGGCTCGACGTGCGCGCTCGCTACGGCCGCGACGACGAGCGGGGGATGGTGTTCGAGGGGCTGGTGACCTTCGCGGACCCGCCGAAGCCCGGGGCGGCCGAGGCGCTAGCGTCGCTCGCGTCGCTCGGGGTGAGGGTGAAGGTGATCACCGGCGACGGCCTCGCGGTCGCGTCGCACCTCGCGCGGCAGATCGGGCTGCCGGTGGAGGGCGCGATCACCGGCGCCGAGCTCCAGCGCACGCGCGACGAGGCGCTGTGGAACCTCGCGGCGCGCACGACGATCTTCGCCGAGGTCGACCCGACGCAGAAGGAGCGGATCATCCTCGCGCTGCGCAAGCGGGCGCTGGTGGTGGGCTACATGGGCGACGGGATCAACGACGCGCCCGCGCTCCACGCCGCGGACGTTGGGGTGTCGGTCGACGGCGCGGCCGACGTCGCGCGCGAGGCGGCGGACTTCGTGCTGCTGCGCCGCGACCTCGGGGTGCTGCGCGACGGCATCGTGGCGGGCCGGGCCACCTTCGCCAACACGCTCAAGTACATCTTCACCACGGAGAGCGCCAACTTCGGCAACATGCTGAGCATGGCCGCGGCGGCGGCCTTCCTGCCCTTCCTGCCGCTGACCGCGTCGCAGGTGCTGCTCAACAACTTCCTCTCCGACGTGCCGGCGATGACCATCGGCACCGACGCCGTCGACCCCGACCAGCTCGCCCGCCCCCGCCGCTGGAACCTCCGCGAGCTCCGCGACTTCATGGTCGCCTTCGGCGCCGTGAGCAGCGCCTTCGACCTCCTCACCTTCGCCGCGCTCTACTGGGTCGTGGGGGGCCCGGCGGAGACGTTCCGCACGGGGTGGTTCCTCGAGTCGTTGTTGACGGAGGTGGCGGTGGCGCTGGTGGTTCGGACGCGGCGGCGCTTCTACCAGTCGCGCCCGTCGCGCCTGCTGGCGGGCACCTCGGTGGCCGTGGCGCTCGCCGCCGTCGCGCTGCCCTATACGCCCGTGGCGCGCCCCTTCGGGCTCGTGCCGCTTGCGCCCGCGACGCTCGGCCTGCTGGTCGCCGTCACCGCCGCATACGTGCTCACCGTCGAGGCCGTGAAGCAGCGCTTCTTCCGCCGCTTCAGCGAGGCGGAGTCGCCCCGCAGCGGGTGAGCGTGCGTCAGTGGTCGTGCGCCGCGCCGTCGGCGGCCGCGCCATCGGCAGCCGCGTCGCCGGTCTGCGCGTCGGTGGCCGCGTCGGCGCCCGCGTCGGAGGCCGTGCACGCGGTGAAGCACGACGCGCGGCGGGCGACGCACTGCGCCTCGGTGGTGGCCGAGTCCTCGGCGAACTCGTGGCACTCGTGGATGTCGCCGCTGCCGGTGTCGAGGGGGTGGCAGCGCTCGAAGATCGCCTCGCAGGTGGGCTTGCCCGCGGGGGCCGGCGTGCTGTCGGAGCAGGCGGCGACGGCGGCGAGGAGGGCGGCGGGAAGGAGGAATCGGGGGCTCATGCACCGGACGTACACCCGGCGGCCGCGCGCGTGGCTGCGTCACGTTGACGCACGGCCGCAACGGCCCCGCGCGTGCGACGCCGGCCGGGGGCTTGACGTCGCGGCGCGCGGGTCCCATCTGCGCGCCGTGACGAAGACCCACGGGAGGCAGTCCGAACTCGCCGCCGCGGCCTCGGCGCTGGAGGCCGAGCTCGCGCGCTTCGAAGCCGCCGCGGCCGCCCTCGCGCAGGCCCCGCTCAACTCGCACGAGGCGATCGAGCGGGCGGCGCGGCGCACGCGCGAGGCGGCCGACGCGCAGGCGCGCTTCGCCGAGCGGCTCCAGGCCCTGGTCGCGCAGGTGGGCGAGGCCAACGCGCGGCAGCGCACCGCGGCGGCGGCGGTCAACGAGCGGGTGTCGGCGATCGACGCGCGGGCGGCCGACCACGAGGCGCTGGCGGGGCGCTTCCGCGCGCTCGGCGAGGAGGCGCGGGGCATCCACGCGCTCGTGCAGGAGGTGACCGCGGCGGGCGCGCCCCCGACCACGCCCGAGCGCCTCGCCTCGCTCATCGCGCGCCTCGAGGAGATCGTCAGCCGCATGGACGCCGCCGTCGACGTCGCCCAGGGCGTGTCGCGGGAGGCGCGCTCGGCGGACTTCGTCGACGTCGAGCGCCAGGCCGACGCGCTCCGCCAGCAGCTCCTCTCGGCGCGCAACCGGGTGGGGCTGCTGCGGCGCGGGCTGTCGTCGTAGGAAACGCCCCTCGTCAGCGGTTGTGCACCTTCAGCGCGCCGACGCTCCAGTGCGTGGTGAAGCGCTGCTCGGCGGCGAAGATCACCACCTCGTGGAGGTCGCCGCCGCGGAGCGGGCAGCGCGCGGTGACCACGGCGTCGCCCGTGACCTCGCAGCGCGCGCTCTCGCCGCCGTCGGGGCGCACCGTGGCCGTCAGGGAGATGCGGCGCGGGTTCTCGACGGTGACGGCGACCTCGCCGCGGGCGTCGCTCTCGGCGCGGTCGGGCGAGACGAGGCGGAGGCCGTAGGCGAAGAAGTCGGGGTCGAGCATGGGCGCGCGCAGGAAGTCGCCCGCCGAGCGCGGCGCGGCGAGGAGCTGCCACCGCGCGTCGTCGGGGAAGTGCCGCGCGACGAACACCTCCGGCGGCGTGAGGAAATAGCGCGTGCCGAAGCGCTTGTGAAAGCCGTCGGGCCCGACCGTGCCCGCGTCCCAGGTGGCGTCGAGGAGGTGCCAGCGGTTGTCGAGCTTCACGGCGCTCCAGGCGTGGCCCTCGCCCATCCCGTCGACGGCGCCGCGCGCGCGCCCGACCACCGTCTCGACGGTGAGCCCGGCGGCGCGCCCGATCGCTTCGAAGAGCGCCGCGTAGCCCGCGCACACGGACTTGCGCGTGCGGAAGGTGGTCTCCGCGTCCTGCGGGGGGTACCTGCCCGAGCGGTAGGACTCGACGTCGTAGACGACGCGGTCGGCGACGTAGTCGTGGACGGCGCGGGCGAGGCGCAGGGGGTCGCGCTCCACCGACGCGAGGTGGCGCCCGACGGCCTCGGGCGAGGTCTCCACCGCGGCCGGGAGCGCGGCCACCGCGGGGTGGAGCGCGCCGTCCCATGGCCACGCGCCCGGGTCGGGCGGCGGCGCGGCGGGAGCCTCGGGCGCGGGCGGCGGCGTGGGGCGGTCGTTGGAAGGCGTGGGGCGGTCGGGCGGGGGCGTCACCTCGACGGCCACGTCGCGCGTCGGCAGCGGGCGCGGGCGCGGCGCGGTGTGCTCGCCCTCGCGGAAGGGGTTGCGGTCGACGAGGCGGTGGAGCCACTGGAAGCGCGCGGCCGTCCAGAAGAGGGCGCGGCGGGCGGACTCGGCGCGCGCGTCGTGGCGGCCGTCGAGCATCCAGTCGCCGCGGCCGTTGAGGGCGACGAAGGCGCGCTCGGGGTCGGCCGCGAGGAGCCCGCCGATGAACAAGAGGCTCACCGCGAGCGTCCGCAGCACGAGGCGGTCGGTGAGGGTGAGGAAGCGACGCGCGGGCGGCTTCTTCCGGCGGCGCCACGCGGCCAGCGCCTCCCACGCGGCCGGCAGCGCGGGGAACACCAGGAGCCCCGACGCCGCGGCGGCCCGCGCGCTCCACCCGGCGTGCGCGGCGAGCGACGACGCGACCCACGCGGCGGCGAGGGGTGCGGCGACGACGAGGGCGGTCCAAAGGAGATAGAGCGCGGCCCCGGCGACGCCCGGGCGCGAGGGTCGAGGCGGGGGCGGCGGCTTCATCGGGCCGCGAGCGTAGTGCGGCGGCGCGCGCGGCGCCACGGGCCGCCACCTGCACTCACGCGTCGGGCGCTACGTCTCCCGTCGCGCCCACCGCAGCGTCCGGCGCCTCCACCGAGGCGGCGTCGCTCACCGCGCCGGCGTCCTCCGCGGGCGCCTCCTCCACCGTCAGCACCAGCGGCGCCTCGCCGCTCACCGGCGCCGCGCCGTCGTCGACGGCCGCTGCGTCCGTCGCCACGGCGCCGTCGGGCACGGCCACCTCGTGCGGCTCGGTCCCTTCGAGGAACACCTCCTCCAGCGACGCGCCCGCGGGCTCCACCACACCGGGCACCGGCGGCGGCGCGAGCATCCCCGTGAGCGCGTCGATCCGCGCCGTCACCACGCCCTGCGGCCGCGGGAACTCGATCGCCGGCGGCCGCCGCGCCCGCACGTACTCGCGCATGAACTGGGTCCACACCGGCACCGCCGCGCGCGCGCCCTCCTCGCCCGAGCCGAGCGGCTGGCGGTCGTCGAAGCCCACCCACACGCCCGCCACCATGTCCGTCGTGTACCCGACGAACCACGCGTCGCGTGCGCGGTCGGTGGTGCCCGTCTTGCCCGCGGCGGGGCGGTTGAGCGCGCGGGCCGAGCGCGCGGTGCCGTGGTCGATGACGCTCGTGAGCATGCTCGTCACCACGTACGCCTCCGCGGGCGTCATCACCTGGCGCGGCGGGGGCCGCGCGGGCAGCGGGAGCGAGCGCCCGTCCGGCGCGACGATGCGGCGGATGACGAACCACTCCTCCGCGCGCCCGCCCGAGGCCCACGTGGCGTAGGCGTTGACCAGCTCGACGGGGGTCACGGTCGACGAGCCGAGGGCGAGCGTGAGGTCGAAGGGGCGCGTCGTCTCCAGGCGGAGCCCGAGCGCGCGCGCGTGGGTCGCCACCGCGTCGGGCCCGAGCGCCTCCATCAGCCGCGCGGCCACCATGTTGCGCGACGCCGCGAGCGCCTCGCGCAGTCGCATCGGGGGCTCGACCACGCCCTCGTGCGCGTGCGCCTCGGCGGGGCACCATCGCCCGCGGCCCGCGCCGAAGCAGCCCGGGTTGGGGTCGACCACGCTCGCCGCGGTGAAGCGCCGCGAGGTCGTCGCGAAGGAGTACAGGAAGGGCTTGAAGGCGCTGCCCGGCTGGCGCTCGGCGCGCGTCGCACGGTTGAGCAGGCCCGGCACCGCGTCGAAGGCGCCCACCACCGCGAGGAGCTCACGCGACGCCGGGTCGATCGCCACCATCGCGCCCTGCGGGCCGAGCTCGAGGCGCATCGTCCCGACGGCCTCGGGCGTGATGAGCTGGTCGGGCGACACCCGCACCGCCGCCCCCACCGGCGCGAACTGCGACGGCGCGAGCCCGTTCGCGTAGCGGGCCGCCGTCTCCCACGGGACGCGCCCGGTCGCGTCGCCCACGCGCACCACCAGGGCGCCGCGCTGGCGCGTGCCCGGCGCGCCGTCTTCCGCGGCGGACACCACGCCCGCGTAGATGTGGCCCGGGTGCAGACGCCCGTCGCGCGGCGGGGCCTCGGCCCGCACCACGTTGCCGCTCGCGGCGGGGCGTCGCGCGCCCGGGAGCACCAGCGGCCCGCGGTAGCCGTGGCGCGCGTCGAGCTGCTGGAGCCCGTGCACGACGGCCTCGCGCGCCGCGCGCTGGAGCTGCGGGTCGATCGTGGTGTGGACGGTGTACCCGCCGCGGCGGAGCGCGTCGTCCCCCGCGGCCTGGGCGAGCGCGCGGCGGGCGATCTCGACCACCTCGGGCGCGCCCGTGCCTTCGTCTTCGGGCGTGGTGGCGAGGTGGACGGGCTCGGCCGCGGCCATGTCGGCCTGCGACTGGGTGATGAAGCTGTTGGCCACCATCTGCCCGAGGATCCAGCGGCGCCGGCGGAGCGCGGCCTCGAGGTCGTTGCGCGGCGAGTAGTGGACGGGGCTCTTGGGGATGCCCGCGAGGAGCACGCACTCGCCGAGGGTGAGCTCGCCGACGTGCTTGCCGAAGTAGAAGCGGGCGGCCTCCTCGACGCCGTTGCGCCCGTGGCCGAAGGCGATGTGGTTGACGTAGAGGAAGAGGATCTCGTTCTTGCCGAGCTCGGACTCGATGCGGCGGGCGAGGAGCACCTCGCGCACCTTGCGGGCGAGGCTGCGCTCGGAGTTGAGGAGGACGTTCTTCACCACCTGCTGGGTGATGGTGCTGGCGCCCTGCGCGACGGTGCCGCGGCGGACGTTGACCCAGAGCGCGCGCACCATCCCCGGCCAGTCCAAACCCCGGTGCGCGTAGAACTCCGCGTCCTCGGCGGCGAGGAGGGCCTTCACGAGGTTCTCGGGGAGGTTGGCGAGCGGGACGACGGTGCGTCGCTCGATGAAGAGCTCCGCGAGCACCGAGCCGTCGCGGGCGAGGACGCGCGTCGTCTGCGGGGGGTTCCACCGCGAGCGGAGGGCGTGGACGTCGGGGAGGTCGCGGCCGTAGTACGCGAAGAGGCCCGCGAGCGTGAGGAGCCCGGTGAGCGCGAGGCCGAAGCCCGCCACCGCGGCGGCGGCCACACGTCGGCGCCACAGGCGGCTGCGGGCGACGCGCGCCGCGGCGGTGTTGGGGTCGGGGAGCGTGTCGGGGAGCGAGGGCTTCGAAGGCTGCTTCATCGGTGGCACCGGCGGCGATTCACGCGCCGTTCCACACGAGGAAGGGCGGGCGGCGACGATACCCGAGGCGCGTCCCGGGTGACACCGCCGCCGTGTCCCCGCTACCGCGGCAGCATCTCGATCTCCATCAGGTTCTCGGGCGCGTACACCCACGTGCGGATGGTGGCGTCGCGCAGCCCGAGCTGCGGGAGCGACGCCGTCCGCGCCAGCCAGAACTCCGCCCGCGCCCACACCGTGCGGATGAGCTCGAGGTGGCCCGGGTCGCCCACGATCGCCGCGTAGTCCGCCGGGTGCTGGGTGCGCGCGATCTTCAGGTAGAGCTCCACGTAGTACATCATCGTCAGGATGCCGTCGCGCGCGCTGATGCGCGTGCCCGCCTGGAGCCCGTCGCGCGTGCAGTAGCGCGCCGCGAGCGAGTGGCTGTACTGCACGTACTCGTCGAGCAGGGTGTTGAAGCCCTGCGCGCCCGACTGCCCCGTGAGGTACACCTCGTCGTAGGTGTCCATCGCGGGGTTCGTGTGGAGGGTGAGGATCTCGCTGCGGTTGAAGTTGGTCAGGCGCCGCGTTCGGATCACCAGGTCGTCGCGCACGCGGTAGGGCCACATGCCGCTCGCCATGGTGATGTCCCAGATGTGCCCGCCCTCGTGCACCGCCACCTCGAAGGAGTTGAGCACGTCCATGAAGGTGTTGCGCGTGCGGAACCACCCGCCGAGCTGCGAGTCGTTCTGCACGTCGATCACCGCGACGCCCATCGGGTAGCGGCGCTCGGCGATGCCGCGGACGGCCGCGCGCAGGCCGGCGGGGGTGTTCATGTAGCCCGCGGAGAGGTCGGCGAGGCTCGCGGTGTCGTTGCAGAGCGTCTCGGTGTACCCGGAGCCGCTGTCGGGCGTGACGGGCGCGTCGGGGGTCACCGGGGCGTCGGGGGTCGCCGCGCCATCCGTGGGCGACGCGTCGTCGGGCGTGACCGCGCCGTCCGCGCCGCCGTCTTCGAAGCCGCCCCCCACCGAGGAGACGGGGTTGCCGCAGCCGGCGAGCGCTGCGAGGAAGGCGAATGCGAAGAGCGGGCGCGCGGGGGTCATGAGGGCCGACGCTGCCCGGAGGGCGGGCGCGGCGTCAAGGCGCGCATGCCA